>CAVUDH010000005.1:0-91814 GCA_963740185.1 uncultured Verrucomicrobiae bacterium | reverse complement strand
CCCTGACCGCGACAACCTCATTTTCGCTTCACTACTACTCCTCATCCTCCGCTTTCTTCAAGCGCTCCTCGTATTTCAGCCGGTCCGTGACCGCCCGATCCTTGTAGAAAAGAATTCCGTATTTTCGGATGTTGTAGACCAGCGCCCGCAGATTGTCCGAGATCGACTGATCCGTCAGCAGGGTCCCGAGCGGCCCCTTGCCGGTCTTCGCATCGGCGATCACCGCCCGCAACTCGTTCATCGTTTGCGTGAACGCTTCCGCCGCCTCCGTCGCAGCCCGCACCGTCTCCTGGCTCTGCGTCACCGTCTCGTCGACGGTCAGCGTGACTCGATCGACCGAAGCCGACACGTCGTTGACCGCCTTCGATGCATCCACCAGCACCGCGTCGAAGCCTTCCGAGGCCTCCGCGAATTCGGCGCTGGTTTTTTCAAGATTCTTCATCGTTTCCTGAATCGATTTCACGCTCTCCTCGCTCAGAATTTCGGCGTTGATCCGAGTCACGACCGTGTCGATATTTTTGACCGCCGCTTCGACGCTCTCCAATAAATTCGCCCCCCCGCTCGCCAGGTCCCCCAGCCCGGATTCACGCTTTCCCTTCACCACGGAGCCCGGCGCGATGGCCTTGAAATTCTCCACGTCCAGCATCGGCGGCATCGTGATGTCGACAAAACTGTCCCCCAACAATCCCGAACTCCCAATCGTGAAGTTCGACCCCACGGGAATCTGCACGCCCTCGAAAAGCTTCAGCATCACGTAGACGCCCTGCATGTCCTTCAGCACGAAGGGGCCCTCGTCCACGCTCCCGATCCGCGCGCCCGCCAACAGCACGTCCGCGCCCACGAACAGCCCGCTCGCGTTCGGATACTCGACCCGAATCGAATAATATTCCTTCAACCCATCACCGAACCGCCCGAAGTAAACCACCATCGCGCAGATCACGGTCAACCCCAGCAGCACAAAAACCCCCACCCTCACCTGCGTCACCTGATCCGCTTTCGTCATAAAAAATCGTTCTCTCCGTTAATCACTCTCTTGCGAGCGGCCTTCCACGAAGTCAGCAATCACCGGATCCCGGCTTGCCCGCAACTCCTCAGTCGTGCCGTAAAAATACACGCGCCCCTCATAAAGCAAGGCCACGCGGTCCGCGATGTGATAGCAGCTCGTCATGTCGTGCGTCACCACGATCGACGTCGCCTCCATCTGCCGCTGCAGCCGCCGGATCAATTTATTGATGCTGTCCGAAACGATCGGATCCAGCCCAGCCGTGGGTTCGTCATAAAGGATCACGTCCGGTGGCGAGATCACCGCCCTCGCCAGCGCCACGCGTTTGCGCATGCCTCCGCTGAGATTGACCGGCATTTTCTCCTCACTCCCCGCCATGTTCACCATCGCCAGAGTCTCCGCCACCTTCCGCCGGATCACGCCCTCGTCCCGCTCGCCCCGCTCCCGCAGCGGAAATGCCAGGTTGCCGAAAACCGTCATCGAGTCAAACAACGCCCCATCCTGAAACACCATCCCGATCTTCCGCCGGATCGGCTCAAACTCCCGCTCGTCAAATCCCACGATGTCCACCCCTTCCACGAGAATTTCACCCGAGATCGGTCGCATCAACCCGATCAAATGCCTCAGAAAGACGCTCTTCCCCCCACCGCTCCGCCCCAGCAACACCAACGTCTCCCCCCGATAAATGGGCAGGCTGAACCCGCGCAAAATCTCCTGATCGCCAATCCGCTGCACCAGATCGCGCACCTCGATCAACGGCTCCCCCGTCGCCTGGCTCATCCGGCGGGAAAAATGATGTTCAACGCCATCGTCAGAAAGAAATTGGAAATCAGAACCGCCAGCGAGCCGACGACGACCGCCTGAGTCGTCGCCCGCCCGACCCCGACCGCGCCGTTATGAGCATAGAGACCCTCGCGGCAGGCGACGAAGACAATGATCACGGCAAACACCACCCCCTTCGAGACCCCCATCACGATGTCCTCCATCTCGGTCCACTTCCACATGTTCAAGAGGTAATATGGCGAGCTAACGCCGAGCACTTGAGTGGCCATCAGGTATCCAGCCGCAATGCCAAAAAAGATGCACTCTGCCACCAGCAGCGGCAGCGCGATCAGCATCCCTATCGCCCGCGGCACCACCAGATAGTCGACGGGATTCACGGCGAGCGCCCGCAGCGCGTCGATCTGCTGAGTCACTTTCATCGTCCCCAGCTCGGCGCTGATCGCCGCCCCGGTCCGCCCCGCCACCATCAGCCCGGCCAACACGGGTCCGAGCTCGCGGCACATCGATACCGAGATCACCGGCCCGACCGCCGTTTCCATGTTCAGCGTGGCAAACTGAAAAAACGTCTGCGCCGTGAAGACCGCCCCCGTGAACGCCCCGGTCACGATCACCACCATCTGCGTACCAAATCCGATCTGACTGATCTGCCGCAGCGTCAGCATGATCCTGATCCGCCCTCGCAGGACCGACCCAAGCGTCTCCCACGCCAACTGCGCGACCTGCCCCAGATACGCGCAAAACCCCAGCCAGGCGTTCGCTGCAAAAGAAATCATCCCGCTTCCTCCCCACCCATTCGGGTCAGTGTTTTTCGCTTCCACCGCCCGTCGATCCGGTGCGCGTGCCCCCGCCCGACGTCACACGTTGAGTCGCTGCGTCTTCTTCTTGGCCGTGATCCCCTCCGGCAGCGCGCCGACGAACTTGGCATCCAAGCCCGCCTTATTGAAGAGCGAGCGGAGCGACGACACCGTCGGGGCCTTATCGTCAAACTCCATGTAGACGATGTCGTGGTTGGTATCGACCTTGTAGCGAAGGCCCGACAGCGTATCCAGCTCCAAGGCGAGACCCATCATCTTGTCCGCGTTGCGGACACCAGCGGCGTATACCTCAAGCTCGATCATAGTCCATGATCATTCCTCCCGAACCTTCTCGAACGCAAGGAAAACCGCTTCGCCGCGACCTCGCTCACTCCGCCGCCGCCCCGGCAATCGCCATCGACAACTGGACCTCGTCCGCCACCTTGTCCTCGGCCTCGCCCGGCTTGATCCCGTGCTCGCTCCGCTTAATCGTCCAATCAGCACGAATCACCAGGAGATCCCCCTTCGCGTCCGGAATGCGGTCTCCGAGTCGACCCGGCAGGTAAGTCACCTTCGCCGGCACCGTGATGTCTTTCGACACGCCGTGCAGAGTGAACGTCCCGCTCACGTCCGCAGTGCCAGAATCCCCGTCGCGCTCGATGATCTTCACTTCCTTCACTTCAAACTCAATCGTTTCGTGCTCCGTGACATTCAACCACCCATCACCGTGGAGGTGACTCTTCATCATCGGATTCGGAACGTGCAGCGACTCGGACGCGACCACGATCTTGCCTTCCACCTTCCCGGGATTCTCCGGGTCGAGCGTCAGCGTCCCGGAGACGTCGCTCGCCGTCCCGCTGATCGACTCCAGCGGAGCATCGAGGGTGAAGGACACGTTGTTCACCCCCTTGGGATCCTTGAAGTCAAAAGTCTTCGTTTCAGCCCGGAGGCCCGACACAACGGAAATGGCAACGATGGCCGTGAGAATCGATGTTTTCATGATTTGGTTTCGGTTTGGGGTTTCTTGGTGATTGGAACGAAAAGTGTGAAAGCGAAAATCAACCCGGCTGCCAGAGCTCCCACCGCCAAAAATTCCACTCCGGGAACAAATTGATCCGCGTAGCTGACACCCTCGATCCCCGTCACCGGATCCAGCTCCCGCACTTCGACCGACGTCTTGGTCCACCCGACGGAAGCGCCCATCGTCGCCCAGATGGCCACCGTGATGACCAATACCAACAACGCAAATCCTCGAATCACCATCCTCACGACCGTATACGTAGCATTCTCAATCGATTTCGAAAGTTCCAAAATCCACGAAAGCCGTGAAAGACCCGATCAACCTGCTCATCTCCGTCACCACCGGCATCGCCTTCGACCAGCGCACCCGCCGCCAGGCCATGTTCGCGATCACGCTCGCCGCGCTCGTCATGCTTTTCGTCGGCGCGACCCTGCTCTGGCAGACCTTCACCGATCACCCGCTCTTCTTCGCGATCTATTGGCTCGTTTGTGCGTGGCTCACGATCTCCGCCATGCTTCTCTCGATCTACGACCTTCTCGTCGTCATCCGGCGCCACCGCGCCGATCGACGCCGGGCCGTCGACGACCTCAAGCAGAAGTAATGTTCAAAACCCGCGAACAGATTGAATCCGACGAGCGCACCCTCCTCGCGCCCCACGCTGTCTTCGCCGCCGACACGCTCGGTCGGCGACACCCCGAGAGCCAGCACCCCTACCGCACCGTCTTCCAACGCGATCGCGCCCGCATCATCCACTCCGCCGCCTTCCGTCGCCTCGACGGCAAGACCCAGGTCTTCCTCAACGGCACCGGCGACCACTACCGCACCCGCCTGACCCACACGATCGAAGTCGCCTCGATCACCCGCACCATCGCCCGAGCCCTCGGCCTCAACGAAGACCTCGCCGAGTCCATCGCCCTCGCCCACGACCTCGGCCACTCCCCGTTCGGCCACTCGGGCGAGAAATCCCTCGACCGCCTCATGCGGCGGGACGGCGGCTTCGACCACAACGTCCAATCCCTCCGCGTCGTCGAGACTCTCGCCGAGAAATACCCCCGCCACCCCGGCCTCAACCTCTCCTACGAAGTCCTCGAAGGCCTCGGCAAACACAACGATTCCCAGACCCTCCCCGACGGCACCCGCACCCGCTGGCCCTCGCTCGAAGGCCAGATCGCCGACCTCGCCGACGAGATCACCTACTACAGCCACGACCTCGACGACGGGCTCGACGCCGGACTCCTCGACCCCGCCGACCTCGACGAACTCGTCATCTGGTCCGACGCCCGGGTCCTCGCCGAGCGTGAGTTCGGGAAAAAATTTCACCCGCTTCGTCATCGCGGCTACCTCATCCGCTGCATCGTCAATCGCGAAGTCGAAGACCTCGTGATCACCACGGCCCGCGCCATCGAGAAATCCAGAATCTCCACCGTCAACGATGTCCGCACCCAACCCAGGCGCCTCGCCCGCTTCAGCATCGAAACCCGGCGTGGCAACGCCGCGCTCCGAAAATTCCTCTACCAAAACTTCTACTACAACCCCGCCGTCGCGTCCGCCAACGCCCGCGGCTGCGGCGTTCTCGAAGGATTTTTCCACCGCCTCATGGACAAGCCCACCCTCCTCGGCACCAAAGCCGCCGGTCGTATCAAGACCCACGGCCTCCCCCGCACCGTCGCCGACTACCTCTCCGGCATGACCGATCGCTACTGCCTCGAAGAATTCGCCAAGCTGAATTGACCAACAACCATCAACCATCAACTTTACCACGATGCCCACCGACCTCGACATTCACCACATCGCCCACCTCGCCCGCATCGACCTCACGCCGGAGGAAGAAACCCAATTCACCTCCCAGCTCGGTCAGATCCTTGAATACGTTGACCAGCTCAGTCAGCTCGACGTCTCCGGCGTCGACCCCACCGCCCACGCCAACGCCGTCGACAACGTCTTCCGCGCCGACGAACCCCGGCCCAGCCTCGACAAGAACGCCGCCCTAGCCAACGCCCCCCACCAGGCCAACGGCCTCGTCATGGTCACCAAAGTCCTCGACTAAAAACCTCGCGCGAAGCGCCTCTTCATTTCTCATTCCGCATTTGCCTCGCTCGTTCCCACTCGTCTCGCCCTTCGGGCTGCACCGCAGAGCCGGCGCAGGCTGCCCCGAGCCTTCCCAGGCTCCGGTGCTCTAATATATAAGCCAAGCGCGAAGCGCCTCTCCATTTCTCATTCAGCATTTCTAATTTCTAATTTTCCTCATGGAAACTCTCACCGACCTCCAATCCCGCCTCCGCGCCCGCGAACTCTCCCCCACCGAAGCGCTCGAATCCCTCGACGCCCGCATCGCCGAGGTCGATCCCCACATCCACGCCTACCTCAGCCGCGACCTCGACGCCGCCCGCACCCTCGCGGCCGACGCCGACGTTTCCCTCCCGCTCGGCGGCATCCCCATCGGCATCAAAGACGTCATCAACGTCACCGGTGCCCCCTGCACCGCCGCATCGAAGATCCTCGAAAATTACCGCGCTCCCTACGACGCCACCGTCATCCGCAAGCTCAAAGCCGCCGGAGCCATCCCGTTCGGCCGCCTCAATCTCGACGAATTCGCCATGGGATCCTCCACGGAGAATTCCGCGTTCGAGGCCAGCCGCAACCCCTGGGATCACTCCCGCATCCCCGGCGGCTCCTCCGGTGGCAGTGCCGCCGCCGTCGCCGCCCGCGAAGCCTACGCCACCCTCGGCTCCGACACCGGCGGGTCCATCCGCCAGCCCGCCGCCCTCTGCGGCTGCGTCGGCCTCAAGCCCACCTACGGTCGCGTCTCCCGCTACGGCCTCATCGCCTTCGCCTCATCGCTCGACCAGATCGGCCCCTTCACGCAAACCGTCGAAGACTCCGCCCGCATCCTCAACGCCATCGCCGGTCCCGACCCGATGGACTCCACCTGCCTCGACCAGCCCGTCGACGACTACACCAGCCGACTCGGCCAGGACCTCAAAGGCGTGAAGCTCGGCATCCCCAAGGAATACTTCATCGACGGCATGGACGAGCAGGTCCGCATCGCCGTCGAGAGCGCCATCAAGCAATACGAAAGCCTCGGTGCCGACCTCGTCGAAGTCTCCCTCCCCCACACCGAATACGCCGTCGCGGTTTATTACATCATCGCCACCGCCGAGGCCTCCGCAAATCTCGCCCGCTTCGACGGCGTCCGCTACGGCAACCGCGCCGAGAATCCGACCGACCTGATCGACCATTACAAAAAAACCCGAGAGCAAGGATTCGGCCCCGAGGTCAAACGCCGCATCATCCTCGGCACCTACGTTCTCAGCAGCGGCTACTACGACGCCTACTACCTCCGCGCGCAAAAAGTCCGCACCCTCATCCGGCAGGATTTCACCAACGCCTTCGCGCAATGTGACGCCCTCATCTGCCCGACCAGTCCCGACCTCGCCTTCCGCATTGGCGAGCGCAGCGACGACCCGCTCAAAATGTATTTGGCCGACATCTTCACCATCGCCGCCAACCTCGCCGGCATCTGCGGCATCAGCATCCCCTGCGGCTTTGGCCAGGCCGAAGGCCGCGATCTCCCCGTTGGACTCCAGCTCCTCGGCAAACCCTTCGACGAAACCCGCCTCCTCCAAATCGCCCACGCCTACGAGCAAAGCACCGACTGGCACAAAATGACCCCCGGTCCCGGTTGATGTGGTAGTTGGTTAGTACTTGATGGAAACCCCGGAGTGGCGGCTTCCAGCCGCCAACAGCGCAGCTCAAGCGAAGCGATTAGCAATAATCCCCCCGGCGACCATGCCATTCTACGCCCACACGCTCGAAAACGAGCCACCTGAAAACTGGGAGCCCCTCTTCACCCCCTTCGGCGACGGCCCGGACGAATGCCAGCGAGAGTCCTGCAAAGCCTGCGAATCCCTCGCCCCCGACCACGGCCACCTCAACAAAGTCGCCTGGTGGACCGCCAAATTCGCCGCAGAAATGTTCCCCCCCGGCCCCGACCGGGAATCCGCCCGCCAATGGGGCACCCTCACCGGCCTCTGGCACGACCTCGGCAAATTCGCGCCCCGGTGGCAGACCTACCTCGCCTCGAAAGCCGATCCCCATCGCGCCGAGACGACCGGCACCGTCGACCACTCGACCGCCGGAGCCCAGCACGCCATCCGTCGACATCCGATGTTGGGACACCTCCTCGCCTACGCCATCTCCGGTCACCACTCCGGGTTGCCGGACGCGATCTCCGACACTGCCTGCCTCGCGAACCGCCTGATGAAGGAGATCGACTCGATCGACAGCCACGCACCGGCGACGCTGCTCGACGCTCCCATCCCCGCGCTCCCTCCATTCCTTTCAGCCGCCCTCAGCCCGCACTCCACCGCGAGCTTCACCCGGATGCTGTTTTCCTGCCTGGTCGACGCCGATTTCCTCGCCACGGAAGCGTTCATGTCGCCTGGACAAATCTCGTGCCCGCCCCGTGGCGGACGGCGAACCGCTCGCAGCAATGCACGATCTGCTAGCCGAACACATTGGCAATTTCAAATCGCCAACCACAGTCGTCGATCACGCGCGTGCGAACGTTCACACCCAATGCCAGACTGCGGCGGAATCCAGCCCGGGCCTCTTCTCGCTGACGGTCCCGACCGGCGGCGGCAAGACTCTATCGTCGCTGGCCTTCGCCCTTTGCCACGCGATCAAGCACGGACAGCGCCGCGTCATCTACGTCATCCCATTCACGTCGATCATCGAGCAAAACGCCGCCGTCTTCTCGCGGGTTTTCGCCCCGCTCGCCGAAAACCGCGACAATCCCATCGTCCTCGAGCACCACTCGAATCTCTCGCCGGAAAAAGAGACCGTCCGATCACGACTGGCCACCGAAAACTGGGACGCCCCGCTCGTCGTCACGACGGCCGTCCAATTTTACGAATCCCTCCACGCCAACCGCACCTCGGCGCTGCCGCAAACTGCACAACATCGCGAATTCCATCATCATTCTCGATGAAGCGCAGAGCCTCCCCGTCGACTATCTTCGCGCGTGTCTCGACACCCTCCGCGAGCTATCCAACGCCTACGGGCCACCGTCGTCCTTTGCACGGCGACACAGCCCGCAATCCGCCGAACGGACACGTTTCCCATCGGTCTCGAAGGCGTTCGTGAGATCATTCCCGACCCACTTCGACTCTACGTCGATCTCGAGCGCGTGACCGTCGTCGACCGCGGTCCCCTCCCGGATGCGACACTCGCCGCCGAGATGGCCGGAGAGCGCCAATGCCTCACCATCGTCAACACCCGGGGACACGCTCAGGCGCTGTTCCAACGGCTCCCCGAAAGTCCGGAAAATTTCCACCTCTCCGCCCTCATGTGCCCCGTTCATCGCCGGGAAATCCTCGTCGCCGTCCGGCGACGACTCGACACCAGCCAACCCGTCCGCCTCGTTTCCACTCAGATCGTCGAAGCTGGCGTCGACATCGATTTTCCCCGCGTCTACCGCTCACTCGCCGGGATCGACTCCATGCCCAGGCCGCCGGTTGACGCAATCGCAGGTCGCTCGTCTTCGCCGGGACAGACCCATCATCGTAGTTCCGGCCCCAACTCGGCAGCCGCAGCGCTCCGATCAGCGGTAAACGCGCCTGCCCCCGTGCGTATGCCCCGACACCTGAAGGCGAACTCTCGGGTCCGTTAGCTCGTCAAACGGATCTGGCTCGTGAACCAACACCACGTGCCGCGACTCCGCCGGAGTCCGGGCAATGACCGACGGATCCGGCTTTCCCGACCAGCCCCCTTCATCAATTCGCGTTCCTTCGCGTCCATTCGCGGTTTTCCAAAAACCACGCCGCCATCCGCGCGTAAACCAAGTCCGGCGTCACGAGCACGTTCCCGTGCCGACCCGTCGCCACCTCCATCCACGCCTTCCGCTCCCCCGGAATTGCGCCATAGATCGCGCGCCCCTGCTCCACCGGAATCAACTCATCCTCGGTTCCGTGAATCACCAACACGGGTAGCTGCAACTCCCGAGCCCACGTCCCCGACTCACCTCCGCCACCTCCAGTCCGTTCATCTGCATTCCGAACTCCATTCCCGCCCGCACCACCGGCGCCGCCCTCTGCGCCACCCGCGAAGGCATCCCTATCCCGCGCCCTCACCACCTCCTCCAGCGCATCCACCTGGATCGCGAAGTGAACACCCTCCGCGCCTCCGCCATCAAGGCCGTCCTCACCCGCAACCACCACCTCACCACGACCCATGCTCGATCCCACCACACCACCCCCGCCTACCTCCTCGGTCGCCTCTTCGCGGTCCTCGAAAAGATTCAGGAAGAAGGCCACTTCGAACAAACCGGTCGCCGCCTCGAGAAAACCATCCGCGAGACCTACTTCTCCTCAGCCTGCGCCACCCCCGCCGCCGTCTTCCCGCGCATCGAGCAGCTTTCCACCCACCACCGGCGTCACCTCAATCCCGGCCGCAAGTCTCAATTCGACCGACTCATCGGTGAGATCAAATGGCCGCAGGCCCCGGAAGAAAAAAGCCGCAAAACCCACAACCTGGAAGAACAAGGCCTCTTCATCCTCGGCTACTACCACCAACGCAAAGACCTCTTCACCAAGAAAGAACAACCCGCCACCGTCTAACCAACCCACCCATCCAAAATGAACAACCGCTACGACTTCATCCTCCTCTTCGACGTCCAACGCCAACCCCAACGGCGACCCCGACGCGAACCTCCCCCGCATCGACGAAATCCGGCCACGGCCTCGTCACTGACGTCGCCTCAAACGCAAAATTCCAACTTCGTCCAACCGCCGAATCCGACCAACGCATCTACTTCACCGAAGGCGCGGTCCATAACCTTCAGCATAAAGAGGCCTACGAGAGCCTCGAACTCGACCCGAAAAAGGCCAAAGCCGCCGAGCACACCCGGGCCAAGGATTGGATGTGCAAAAACTTCTACGACGTCCGCACCTTCGGAGCCGTCATGTCCACCGAGGTCAATTGCGGTCAGGTCCGCGGCCCCGTGCAGATCTCCTTCGCCCGGTCCATCGACCCGATCATCTCAAGCGAACACGCCATCACCCGCACCTCCGTCACCAACGAAAAGGACATCGACAAAGGCCGCACCATGGGCCGCAAATTCACCATCCCCTACGGACTCTACCGCGCCCACGGATTTGTAAATCCCTTCCTCGCCAGCCAGACCGGCTTCACCGACGAAGATCTCGACCTTCTCTTCACCGCGATCGAAAACGCCTTCCAATTCGACCAATCCGCCGCCCGCCCCGCCGGCAGCATGGCCGTCCGCGCCCTGCTCGTCTTCAAACACGAAAACCAACTTGGCAAAGCACCCAGCCACACCCTCTTCGACACCGTCAAGGTCGAGCGCAAACCCGATGTCCCGACCGCGAGATCCTTCAGCGACTACGACGTCAACATCGACGAATCCGCCATCCCCGACGGCATCACCCTCATCCGCCGAATCTGACGAACCGCCATGGACCTCGACAAGCGCATCGACGAAGAATCCGAGCCGCTCCTTCAGCGGTTGAGAGATCGCCTTCCCGACCTCGAGGAACTCCTCGATGAAGTCAACGGCCACTGGCAGTTTCCAGACGGCTTCTACCGCTTCTATCATCAGAGCTGGAAAGTCTTCGGCCTCCAGCGTAGCACCGAACAAATCGTCTCGTTGCTCCGCACCTTCAATCCCGAAGGCGATCTCAATCCCTGGTTTCAACAAATCATCACGGAAGGCACCGGTCACGAGTTCACCATGAAATCCAACGAGAACTGGCTGGCCGAGACCCGCCCGATTCTCGAAGCCTTCTTCCACGCCCGAGCCATGCTGGAACTCGCCATCCAAGCCGCTCGCGAACTCGATCATGCGCCGTGCATGATGCCAAGCGGATGGGCCGCACTGCTCTACCTCTACAACGCCCGCTACTCCTCGCCGCTCACAACGCCCAATCGCCAACCACCCAACCCCGAGCCGTTCACCCTCGACTGACTCGTCCACCCGCCCCGCATCATGGAAGAGCTATCCAACGACGAAGCCCTTGCCATCTTCGCCCGCCTCTTCCCCGCCGGACTCCGCACCCCGCGCTCCTCGCCGAACTCTGCCCCGACGGCTGGTCCGCCTCTCCGCTCCACCGCAGCTTTCATCCCACCGCCGAGCAACGCTACGACGAGCACGTCCAGCTCGCCGAGCGGATGCGAGGTTTCCGCTCCAAATTGGCACCCGCCGAACCCGAAGCCCCCATCCCCTCCTTCGAGAAATTCATCTGCGATGAAGAGGCCGACCAACTTGCGAAACCCGCGACGCCAGCCCCCCCAACAACCGACGAAGACGAATTCGCCGACCTGCTCGGCCAATGCCTCTGGGACGTTTTCTCCGACAACCACGACGTCATCGCCGCCGACGGCCGCATCGTCTCCCTCGGTTCCTTTCGGGGCAGCGGCGGATTCCTCGCAGATTTCCTCGAGTCCGGCCCGACCCCTCCGCCTCCCGCCGACCCCAACGACCTGTGGTCCTTCCCGGATCGCTCCGACTACCTTCGCTTCTACATGGGCACTGCCTTCATCAGTGGTCGTGCCGATCTCACGCCGGCCTACACCTTCATCTTCCGGCGACTCCAATCCCTCGGAGCCGATTGGCAATACGCCTTCCCCCGCCTCCACATCATCGATTTCGGTGATCGACCGGAAGACCAGGACGCCTCCGACTACGACCCCTCGGCGGCACTCCAGCGCGAGGAAGATCGCCGGAAACGGCGCGAAGAAACCGCCCGACTTCGCGCCGACCTCGACCGCGACACCCTCGCGGCCCAACGCACCGCCCGCGCCGCCGAGCCGCCCGCCACCGTCCGCGCCTACACCGCCGTCTACGACCGCCTCCCACCGGCTGGCCACCCGATCCCTACACCGTCGATTAAAAGCAATCCCCCCGCATTCCCAATCCGCGTAAATCTGCGAGATCTGCGGTTAAACCTCATTCTCATGGCCGAATCCCTTCCCATCTCCGCCCTCCAGCACCTCCTTTACTGCGAGCGCCAATGCGCCCTCATCCACGTCGAGCGACTCTGGACCGAGAACGTCTTCACCGCCGAAGGCCGCGTCATGCACGACCGCGCCCACGATGGCCCCACCGAGTCCCGCCCCGGCCTCCGTCGCCCGCGGGCTCGATCTCCGCTGCGACCGCCTCGCCCTCCACGGCCAATCCGACGTCATCGAGTTCCACCGCGACGGTCGCGTCATCCCCATCGAATACAAACGCGGCAAACCCAAGTCCCACCGCGCCGACGAAGTCCAACTCTGCGCCCAGGCCCTCTGCCTCGAGGAAATGCTCACCGTCACCATCCCCGAAGGCCACCTCTACTACGGCAAGACCCGCCGCCGCACCACCGTCGCCCTCGACCCAGATCTCCGCACCCTCACCGAATCCCTCGCCCGCCGCCTCCACACCATGATCGCCGACCGCGAGACCCCGCCCGCCATTTACGAAAAGAAAAAATGCTCCGCCTGTTCCCTCATCGACGACTGCCTCCCCCGACTCACCCAACGTCCCCAAGCGTCCAAATGGTTCGAAAAAAACCTCACCACCGCCCTCACCAATCCCGTTAATCCTGCCAATCCAGTCAATCCCGTTTAGTTGGCTCGAACGTCACCTCAACCCATGAAGACCCACCTCAACACCCTCTTCGTCACCCGCGAAGACGTCTACCTCGCCAAGGACGGCGCCGCCGTCGACGTCCGGCAATCCGGCAAACCGCTCCTCCGCGTCCCCCTCCACAACCTCGACGGCATCGTCGCCCTCGGCTACGAGATCGGTGCCAGCGTCCCCCTCATGGCCGCCTGCGCCACGCCGGGTCACCCTCTCCTTCTGCACCCCAAACGGCCGCTTCCTCGCCGCCGTCTCGGCTTCACCCCCGGCAACGTCCTCCTCCGCCGCCAGCAATACCGAGCCTCAGACGACCCACCACCACATCGCCATCGCCCGCCCCATGGTCGCCGCCAAGCTCGCCAACTCCCGCACCGTCCTCCAGCGAGCCCTCCGCGACCACGGCCAATCCCCCGAACTCGAACTCGCCACCCGCACCCTCGCCCGCAGCGCCACCAACGCCCTCCACGCCACCGATCCCGACGCCCTTCGCGGCATCGAAGGCGACGCCGCCGCCCACTACTTCGCCGCCTTCCCCCAGCTCCTCAAAGCCGACGACCTCACCTTTCCCGGTCGCGCCCGTCGCCCCCCCACCGACCCCGTCAACGCCCTGCTCTCCTTCTTCTACAGTCTCCTCGCCCACGACTGCCGCTCCGCCCTGGAATCCGTCGGTCTCGACGCCGCCGTCGGCTTCCTCCACCGCGATCGCCCCGGACGCCCCTCCCTCGCCCTCGATCTCATGGAAGAATTCCGCCCCATCCTCGCCGACCGAGCCACCCTCACCCTTCTCAACCGAAAGCAAGTTACCAAAAAAGACTTCAAAACCCACGAGACCGGTGCCGTCGAACTCACCGATGACGCCCGCAAGCTCGCCCTCACCACCTGGCAGGAGCGCAAACGCGACGAGATCCTCCATCCCTACCTCGACGAAAAAGTCACCATCGGCCTTCTCCCCTTCCTCCAAGCCCGCCTCCTTTCCCGCCACCTCCGCGGCGACCTCGACTCCTACCCCGCCTTCCTCTGGCGCTAATCCACTACCAATGACTGACAACCAATAACCAACAACTAATTTGCAACTTCTCCTCACCTACGATGTCGCCACCTCCACCGACGGCGGAGCCCGGCGTCTCCGTCGCGTGGCAAATGTCTGCCTAGACTACGGCCAACGCGTGCAAAATTCGGTCTTCGAATGCGAAATCAACACCGCCCAACTCGTCGAATTCCGAGCCCGTCTACTGGAAATTGTTGACCTCGACCACGACTCCCTCCGCTTTTATAAACTGGGGAAAGACTGGGACCGAAACGTCGAACACCACGGCTCAAAACCCAGCTTCGACCCCACGGGTTCGCTGGTTATTTAATAGCGCGAACCCCCAGCACTCACCGGTTACTCGAGACACTCGCGAAAGCCATAAACCGTTCTTTCGCAAAGCTCTTTGAAATTCGAATACTTCCCCCAAGCGCGACGGAGGGCCCTCACCACGACCTTCGCGCAACGAAGTCGCGTGCTATTTGACAATCAACACGTTACCCCCAGACTGTCGCTCCCCACGCGGGAGCGCGGATTCAAACATTTTGAAGCGAGCCACGTTTCCGCCGACAACAGTCGCTCCCCACGCGGGAGCGCGGATTGAAACATGGTCGTCGTCTGCTAGGGGTTGGCGGCTGAGGTCGCTCCCCACGCGGGAGCGCGGATTGAAACATAATACAGGTCTAACAAGGCGCTCCAGGCAACCGGTCGCTCCCCACGCGGGAGCGCGGATTGAAACAGCGGGAACGACATGACGGTTTTGGCCGAGCACGGTCGCTCCCCACGCGGGAGCGCGGATTGAAACTTCCTGTCCTCCCCGGCGTCAATCCGTCGCGCTCGAGGTCGCTCCCCACGCGGGAGCGCGGATTGAAACATGAACGGTTGGTCCGTTGTCGAGCGAACGACCGTGTCGCTCCCCACGCGGGAGCGCGGATTGAAACGACGTGCGCGATCTGAATGATGAGCAGCTGGTGAGTCGCTCCCCACGCGGGAGCGCGGATTGAAACGCTCGACTCTGAGGCGGAGCTGTTGATGGAGGCGGTCGCTCCCCACGCGGGAGCGCGGATTGAAACCTCCTCAAGCGCCTTGTTGGGGCTCTTGGAAGCGGTCGCTCCCCACGCGGGAGCGCGGATTGAAACGACAAACACGGCATCGAATTCGCGACCCCCGATGTGGTCGCTCCCCACGCGGGAGCGCGGATTGAAACCCGACCTTCGATTGAAGATTCCAACCAGCGCTCGGTCGCTCCCCACGCGGGAGCGCGGATGAAATCTCCGTGAAACACGGCGGATGACTTCCGGCCAGTGTCGCTCCCCACGCGGGAGCGCGGATTGAAACTACTAGCGCGTTACAGGGTGCTTCGCGGAGCATCGTCGCTCCCCACGCGGGAGCGCGGATTGAAACTCGGCGTCCTCCACCTCGGCGCGCGAGTAGATGGTCGCTCCCCACGCGGGAGCGCGGATTGAAACGTCGCGACCGTGGCGGCAAGCGCCGCGACCGCCGGTCGCTCCCCACGCGGGAGCGCGGATTGAAACAAAAAATTGAAGCTCGGAATCCATGGCCATCACGTCGCTCCCCACGCGGGAGCGCGGATTGAAACGCCAAAAAGGCCAAGTGGCACGGTCATCTGAACGGTCGCTCCCCACGCGGGAGCGCGGATTGAAACGTGTCGGGACATGAGTAGCCGCCGATCCCGCCGCGTCGCTCCCCACGCGGGAGCGCGGATTGAAACTTGCGCCCCTTCTTGCGCCACCTCGGCAGGCGTTGTCGCTCCCCACGCGGGAGCGCGGATTGAAACTCCGCAAGATTCGGCGGACTTGCTGCCGACGACGGTCGCTCCCCACGCGGGAGCGCGGATTGAAACTTGAACGGTGCGCATGTCGTAGCCTGCCTCCAGGTCGCTCCCCACGCGGGAGCGCGGATTGAAACCAATCCGGCACCACGCTCCCTGAACGCGGCGCCAGTCGCTCCCCACGCGGGAGCGCGGATTGAAACGTCTCGACGATCCCGCGCCCAAGTAGCCTCCGCGTCGCTCCCCACGCGGGAGCGCGGATCGAAACCAATCCGGCACCACGCTCCCTGAACGCGGCGCCAGTCGCTCCCCACGCGGGAGCGCGGATTGAAACGTCTCGACGATCCCGCGCCCAAGTAGCCTCCGCGTCGCTCCCCACGCGGGAGCGCGGATTGAAACCCATCACTCCACCGCAGCTCCGCGATCCACGTCGAGTCGCTCCCCACGCGGACGCTCGAGTTCATCAGAATCCAGTCAATCCTGAGAATCCCGTCAATCCTGTTTAGTTCCTCACCCCAAACTTGGAATCCCCCGCATCGGCTCGCTCTCGGCCTCGTAATCCACCCCGTCGATTCCGAATCCGAACAACTTGTAGAAATCCTTCTGATACCCGGCGAAATCCGCCACGTCATCAATCGACTCCGTCGTGACGGTGTGCCACACGCCCTCGATCTCCGCCTGCACGTCGTGCCGCATTTCCCAGTCGTCGATCCGGATCCGCCCCGCGTCGTCCAGCGTCGGCCCATCGGCAGAGCAATAATGGTCCGCAAACAGCCGTTGAATCTGCTCGACACACCCTTCATGAATCCCTTTCGCCTTCATCACTTTGAACAGGATCGAAATGTAAAGCGGCACCACCGGGATCGCCGAACTTGCCTGCGTCACCAGGGCCTTGTTCACCGAAACCAACGCCGTCCCCTCGCCCCACCGCTCACTCATTTCCTTCGCCGTCCGCTCCAAATCCTGCTTCGCCCGACCGATCGTTCCGTCCGTGTAGATCGCCCACGTGATTTCCGGCCCGATGTAGTTGTAGGCAACCGTCCGAAATCCATCCGCCAGCACGCCGGCGTCCGCCATCGCGTCGATCCACAACCTCCAATCCTCGCCGCCCATCACCTTCACCGTCTGCGAAATCTCGTCCTCGCTCGCCGACTCGATCGTCACCGTCTCGATCTCCTTCTTGTCCGTGTTGAGATTCTTGTTGGTGTAGGTGTCGCCCGTTGGCTTCAACACCGATTTATAAACTTCTCCCGTCTCCGGATCCACCCGCCGTGGCGAGGCCAGGCTGTAAACCACCATGTCCACCTGACCCAGATCCGCCTTGATCGTCTCGATCACGCTCGACTTCATCTCATTCGAAAACGCGTCCCCGTTGAAACTCTTCGCGTAGAGCCCAGCCTCACCCGCAGCCGCCTCGAAAGCCGCCGTGTTATACCAACCCGCCGAAGCCGTCTTTTTCTCCGTCGGCTCCTTCTCGAAGAATACGCCCACCGTCTTCGCTCCCCCGCCAAACGCCGCCACGATCCGCGACGACAACCCGTATCCCGTCGACGCCCCTACGACCAAAACGCGCTTCGGAGCGTTCTCCAGTGCCGGCTGCGCCTTCACGTAATCAATCTGCTCCTGCACGTGCGCCGCACACCCGTCCGGATGAGATGTCGTGCAAATGAAACCGCGAATCTTGGGAGAAATTACCATCCCCACTTTTCGGATTTTCCCGCCGCCCACGCAAGTCTGCGGATTCACTCATCCGCACCCTCATTGTCGCCTACTCCGCCGGAACCACCTCGCCGCCAATCGTCATTTCCCGGCCGGTCAGTTCACGCGCCAACCCCGTCAGATCCTCCGATTCCGGCAACACCCTCGCGACCCGGGTAACCACGCCGTCCGGTCGGATCATGACGGTCCACGCCCACCCACCCGAGCCACCGGCAGCCGCGATGATTCCAGCCTCCGGATCGCCCGAACTCCGCGGCCCCCGGGTCGCCAACTCCCGCCCCTGCCAATCCCACCCGCGAACCCCCTCGAACCGATCGACCGTCACCATCAGATCATCCGCGAGCGCTCCGGCCCAGAGCAGCCCCATCCCCGCCGCATCCGGAAAAATTCGAAATTCCCGCTCGAGAAAAAACTCCCTCCCGTCCCCCAACCCCAACCGATAGATCCGCCCGATCCCGAGATCGTTCAGCACGAGGCAACTTCCACCATCGGTCGCAAACTGGAGATGCGCGACCGGCCCGTTTTCACCGACCTGCGTCGATTCCCCACTGTCCAAGTCCAGCCGAGTTAGGTGGCCACCAAACGTTCCGAGCATCATCTCCCGTCCGTCCGGCGAAATCACCGCCCGCCGCGGCAATCCGCTCGGGGGCGACGCACCGGTCTCGACCAAAAATTTTCGCCCGCTCTCAAGACTCGGCGCATTCAGTTCCACAACGCCCCCCGCTTGATCCACCACCCACAACGTCGAGCCGTCCGAAACCAACGGCCCCACCCCTCCCGGCATTTCCCGCTCCCGCAATTCTCCACCCTCCAGGTCGATCAATCCCAGCCGCGATGGTTCCGACGTTGCCGCTGCCACCGCACACCACGCCCCATCGCCCCCCCACTCCAGTATCCACTCGCCCATCATCTCAGGCACCGGTAGCGAATTTCGTCCCCGCCACCGCATCTCCCCAGACCCGTCCACCACCGCAAGTTCATCCGCAGTCACGACCGCCAGAAGGTCACCGCCTTCCGTCGCGGCCATCGCCATCGGACGCGAAGCGAATTCCACAATCACCCGCGCGCCCCCGCCGCCGACTTCGCGCAGCTTGATCGCATTCCCGTTGGTCCAGAAGATCCGCGTTCCACCGACCGCCACCGGCATCGGCAACTCGCCCGGCGCTCCTGACCACCTCACCTCGCCTCCGGACAGCTCCATTGACTCCGACGGCACCAAGATCGGCTCCGCTCCGCCGCCCACGACCCCAATCGCCCCCCCGTCCGGACCCCGCCGCAAAAAACCACCGCCACTCAGATTCAAACTCACCGGCTCCACCATCGCCCCGCTCCCACCCCCAGCCACGCAATCCAACGAACCCCCTCGGAAAAGGCGAAAAACCCAACCCGCCTCCCCCTCCAGCAGATCGACCAGCCGGCCCGCCCCATTCGGAGCCTCCGCGAACATCTTCGCTTCCCCGCTTTCCGCATCCACCAATCGCACCGACCCATCCCGCCCGCCGACCAGAAGCTCCCCCGCTTCCGTCCGCAAAACCCGGACCGGCGGCACCTCCGGCTCGATCTCCCAACGAATGGCGAACGCTCCAACAAACCCGCCGCCCCCAGACCGGCCAAGCCCACCACCGCCAGCGCCACCACCGCACCAAAGGTAAAAACTCCCTCCGCAAAGCTCCGCCGATACCCCTCCTCGTCCCCCGCCCGCAGCGCCTCCACCATCCGCAATCGCGTCAAATTTCGCACCCCTCCATCCAGCAACGCCATCGACACGAGCAGCGACGACGCCAGCGCAAAGAGTCCGTACTGCTCCGCCCCCCAGCGCGACAGCATCAGCGGCGTCAGCGCCACCAAAAACGCCGCCTTCGCCACGAAATTCGCCCCCTGCCACACCTGATTCGCGAACAGCTCCTTCAGATATTGCCGCCGCCCCTCCGCCGCCCCGTCTCCCGGACCCGGCTCGCTCGCGGATTGTGGCACTCCCATTTCCGACGTAGACTGCTTCACCGGAATCGCGATGACACGCCGAGATTTTTTAAAAAAGGGCACCCTCGCCACCGTCGGCGTCGCCGCAGTCGGCTACCCCTTCGTCTCCGCTCACGCCCTGACCTTCCCCGAGCTTCCCGTCGTCACCCCCCGCCTTCCGGCCGCCTTCGACCACCTCCGCGTCGCCCTGATCTCCGACGTCCACCACGGCGTATTTTTCTCACTCGAAACCGTTGAGGCCATCGCCCGCCAAGCCACCGATCTCCAACCCGACCTCGTCCTCCTGCTCGGCGACTACGCCTACCGCGACCGCCGCTACCTCGAACCCTCCATCGCGATCCTCTCCACGATCAAATCCTCACTCGGCACCTTCGCCGTCCTCGGCAACCACGACATCGAACTCGACCGCAGCCTCACGTCCGCCGCTCTCGCCCGCCACGACATCCCCGAGCTCACCAACCGCAACGTCACCGTCGAACGCGACGGCACCCGCATTCACCTCGCCGGCCTCGACGACCTCGAAGAAGGCACGCCCAATCTCGATCTCGCCCTCGCCGGCACCACCCCCGAAGACTGCACCCTCCTCCTCTGTCACAACCCCGACATCCTCGAGCGCCTCGACGCCGGAGCCGTCAGTTTCGTCTTCGCCGGACACACCCACGGCGGCCAGGTCCATTTCCCCCTCGTCGGTAGCCCCATCGTCCCCTCCCAATACGGTCAAAAATATCGGCAAGGCCTCGTCCGAGGACCCCACACCAGCGGCTACGTCACCGCCGGCACCGGCTGCGTCTTCCCCCCCTCCGCATCGACTGCCCCGCCGAACTCCCCCTCCTCACCCTCCGAAGCTGAAAGCACGGGGAGCGCGGGCATCCTGCCCGCCGCGTTGGGCTTCCAGCCCAACGCCAGCGACCCAACCCGCGCAGCGGGACACTTCCAAGTTCACATCGCCAGAAAATTCCCGAGCAACCGCTTCCCCTCGCTCGTCAGGATCGATTCCGGGTGAAACTGCACCCCGTGCACCGGCAGATCCCGGTGCCGCAGTCCCATGATCTCGCCCTCCGCCGTCTCCGCCGTGATCTCGAGGCAATCCGGAAACGTCTCCCGCCGCACGATCAGCGAATGATACCGCGTCGCCTCGAAAGGATTCGGCAGACCCGCAAAAATCCCCTGTCCACCGTGCTGGATCGGCGACGTCTTCCCGTGCATCAACCGCTCAGCCCGCACCACCTCGCCACCATAGACATCGCCCATGCACTGGTGCCCCAGACAAACGCCCAGAATTGGAACCTTCCCCGCAAACTCGCGAATCACGTCGCTACTGATCCCCGCTTCCTTCGGTGTGCACGGACCCGGCGAGATGCAAATCCGCTCCGGCCCCAACTCCGCGATTTTCTCGATGGTAATCTCGTCATTCCGCCGTACGACCGGGCCCGCGCCCAGCTCCCCGAAATACTGCACGAGGTTGTAGGTGAACGAGTCGTAATTATCGATAACCAAGAGCATTTTAGATTTCCGATTTTCGATTTTCGATTTTGTGGGATTTCAGCGTTTTCTTCGATGCGACGATCATCGACACAAGTTCGTTCGCCTCTCCCAGTAATTCCTCCACCTGAGAAATGGGAACTATGTCCGCCTCGATGAGCATTTCTATCCAAAAAGCCGTCTCATCCGCTTCTTCTTCGACGATCGACAACTTGGAAATCATCTCCGCCGTGGACCGGGCGCGACAAGCGGCTCGATAATTCGCCCCAACCGAAGTCGCTGACCGAATGATTTGTTTCGCCAAAACGTCGGATGCGACTCCCCGCGAAAACGTTCCGACCATCCGAATCACCCGAACCCCAAATCGCTTCGTCCGGTCCTTGAACTCGCGCTCGGTCATGCGACTCCCATCAGCCCCAATCGGAAATCGAAAATCAAAAATCGAAAATTCAAATTTCCTTGGCTCTGCAAAGAGCTTTGATGGCCGCGGTGGCTTTATTGACGCTCTCGTCATACTCGCCTTTTGCGGTCGAATCCGCGACCAAACCGCCCCCCGCCTGCACGTAAGCCACCCCGTCCTTCAGCACGATCGTCCGCAGCGCGATGCAGGAATCCAGATTTCCATCGAAGCCGAAATACCCGACCGCCCCCGCGTAAACGCACCGCTTACTCTGCTCCAGTTCGTTGATGATCTGCATCGCCCGCACCTTGGGCGAACCCGACACCGTCCCGGCCGGAAACGTCGCCCGCATCGCGTCAAACCCCGACCGCTCCCCGGCCAACTGCCCCGACACGTGCGAGACGATGTGCATCACGTGGCTGTAGCGCTCCACCGTCATGAAATCATCCACCCGCACGCTGCCAAATTCCGCGATCCGCCCCACGTCGTTCCGCGCCAGATCGACCAACATCAAATGTTCCGCCCGCTCCTTCGGATCCGCCAGCAGCTCTGCCTCGAGCGCCAGATCTTCCGCCTCGGTCTCCCCCCGTTTCCGCGTCCCGGCCAGCGGCCGGATCTCGATCAGCCCATCCGTCACCTTCACGTGAACCTCCGGCGAACTCCCGATGATCGAAAATCCCTCCTCCACCCGCAGGCAAAACAAATACGGCGAAGGATTCACGAAACGCAGCGAGCGATACAAGTCGATCGGGTCCCCCGCGAACTCCGTTTCGAACCGCTGCGAGGGCACCATTTGAAAAATGTCCCCCGCCCGAATGTATTCCTTCGCCCGCTCGACCATGTCGAAATACTGCTCCCTCGTCGTGTTGCACCGCACCTCGGCCGCCTCCTCGCCACCTACCTTCGGCGACGGCGAAGCTCCGGCCCCGGTGAACATCGGCTCCACCACCAGCGGCTCGTTCAGTTTGCGCAACACCGCAAGAATCCGCGACACCGCGTCCGCGTAATTCGCCTCCCGGTCGTCCCCCTCGACGAACGCGCTCGCCATCACCTTCATCCGACGCATCCGGTGATCGAACGCCACCATCGTCTCCGGCATCAGGTAAAATAAATCCGGCACCCCCAACTCGTCTTTCGGCGGCGCGTCAATCGACGACTCCACCCAACGCACCGCATCGTAGGCCAAATACCCGACCGCCCCACCGCGAAACTGCGGCAACCCCTCCTGCGGCGCGATGCGATAGCCCGCCATCCGACGCTCCAATTCTTCCAGCGGGTCCGTCGCCGTCTCGTATTCCGACACCTCAGCGCCCTCGACGACCCGCATCGAGCGACCATGCGCCGTCATTGTCCACCGCGCCCCCGTTCCCAAAAATGAATACCGCCCGACGTGATCACCCTGCTCCGCCGATTCGAAGAGGTAACTCGGAGCCTCCGCCCCCAGCTTCCGGTAGGCCGACACCGGAGTTTCCAGGTCAGCGACCAACTCACACCACACCGTCACCACGTTGTGGTCGACGGACAGGCGGAGAAACTCGTGAAGGGACGGCGAAAACGTGGGCCTCATGGCAGCCGACAACAAATCAACCACCGCCCACTCACTCAACCTTCAACTACCGACTCCCGACTAAAAACTGACCTTGAGGAACTTCGCGCTCCGCCTCGTCTTCGATCTGGAACAACTCCGCCGGTCCAAAGTTGAACATCCCCGCCACGACATTCGTCGGGAAGCTCTCCCGCTTCGTGTTGTAGGCCATCACCGAGTCGTTGTAACTCTGCCGGGCAAACGCCACCTTGTTCTCCGTCGACGTCAATTCTTCCTGCAGCGCCATCATGTTCTGGTTCGCCTTCAGGTCCGGGTAAGCCTCCGCCACCACCATCAATCGACCCAGTGCCCCGCTCATCCCACTCTCCGCCGCAGCCAATTCCTTCATCGCACCCGGGTCACCCGGATTCGCCGCCGCCTTCGATTGCGCACTCATCGACGCCGTCCGCGCCGCCGTCACCGCTTCGAGGGTCTCCCGCTCGTGCGAAAGATAACCCTTCGCGGTCTCGACCAGATTCGGGATCAGATCGTTCCGCCGCTTCAGCTGCACGTCGATCTGCGCAAACGCGTTCTTGAAGCGATTCCGCAGACTGACCAGCGCGTTGTATTGACCGATGAAAAAAAGACCGATCAACGCTGCAATCACGACCAGCCCAATGAGAATACCGAGTGCAATCATGCGCGGACGATGCTCCGTCCCCCCGCCCCGCGCAATCCGTAAATTCAACCCTTTTGACTCGAAAAATCCCTCACCTCGGTTTTGAACAGACCCCCCGCATTCAATCCAACATCCAAAATCCAAAATGACATCCGTTCTTCTCTTTGATCTCGACGACACCCTCGTCGTTGACGAAGCCGTTTCTCAGGAAGCCATCGCCGGCACCGCCAAGCTCGCGTTCAAGCAACTTGGCGCCGACGAGGCCACCTTCCGCCGCTCCGTCCACACCCACGCCCACCGCCTCGCCGAGCCCGCCCCCGTCCGGCCCTTCTGCAAACGCATCGGCATCTCTCCCTTCGAATGTCTCTGGGGCGAATTTACCACCGACACGCCCGACTTCCGCGCGCTTCACGACTGGGCGCACCCCTTCCGCCGCAGCGTCTTCGACGCCGCCCTCCGCGACCAACAGCTCGATGGCACCGAATTCGCGGAGATTCTCGCAACCACCTTCGAGGAGCAACGCCGCCGCCTCCAGCGGCTCATGCCCGACGCCCGGGAAACCCTCACCCGCCTCGCCGCCAACTACCGGATCGGCCTCCTCACCAACGGAGCACCCGACCTCCAACGCGAAAAAATCGCCTCCAGCGGCCTCGCCAATTTCTTCGACGCCATCGCCATCTCCGGCGAACACGACATCGGCAAACCCAAGCCCGAGATCTTCCACAAACTCCTCGCCGAACTCGACGTAGCCCCCGATGAAGCCGTCATGATCGGCAACAGCCTCGAGCGCGACATCGCCGGCGCCCGCAACGCCGGCATCCGCAACGTCTGGATCAAGGTCCCCGGCTCCGAAGAACCCGCCGACGTCCAACCCGACGCCACCATCACCGCCCTCTCCGAGCTGCCCGACCTACTAAAATCGTTCGACTAGCCATCTCCCACGCAGACGCGCAGACGCGCTGCATTCCATCTAAAAAATACTCTGCGCCTCTGCGCCTCTGCGCCTCTGCGCGAGAATCCTCCCCCGGAATCCCCCGAAAATCCTTGCCCCCGCGCACCCGAATCCGGCAGGCATTCCCAATGCTCAAAGCACCTCCCGAAGCCTTCCGAAATTCCGATCTGTTCGAGACCGGGATCGGTTACGTGGTCGTCAGTCGCTACAAAGCGGATGGGCGCGCCGAAGCCGGCTTCTTCCTCCTCGACGTCTTCTGTCTCGGAGTCAAGGACGCGGGATACAACCGTTTCAGCGACCGCGACGAATTCGAAGAAGAGCTTCTTCGCCCCCTGTTCCGCCAACACGAAATCGTCACGATGACCCCCGCCGCCGGGCGCAAGCTCGTCGAGGGTGCCGCCGCCTACGCCCGCACCTTCGGGCTTGGCCCCGCCGCCGACTACAAAAAGGCCAGCCGCGTCTTCGGCGGCATTTCCACGGCGGAGTGTGACGAACAATTTGTCTTCGGTCACGAGGGTCGCCCGTTCTTCATCGCCGGCCCGAACGACTCGCCTTCGCGCCGCGCCGCCATCCACCGAGTGCTCGCATCCCACTGCGGACCCGACAAATTCGGATTCGAGGTCGCCGACGACTTCGACGACTCGGACGACTCGGACGACTTCGAAGAACTCGATTCGTCAACTCTCACCAGCCCATCCGTCCAGATGGGTTCCGCGCTCGACGACATGGCGCGACGGCTGCAAGCCAAGCGACCGGAAAGTTTGTTCCAGATGACACCGCCAGACCGGCCCCCGCTTTCCGATCGGCTCGCCGAGGTCGCCGCTCCGCTCGCCGACGAGGCACCAAGCCAGGAGGCGCGAAAGGCGGCACTTTATTTCGCCGCACTCGCGTGGAACGTCGCCGTCTCCAAGGAAGAGAACCGCAGGGAACTGCTCGAGAATTTTTCCGAATTTCTCGGGACAAACGACGCGATCATCATCTTTGACACCCTCGTCGCGCGCACCGCCGCCCTCTTCCCCGAAGAGGACCGGATCATTTGCGCGTTGGAAGTCGAGTTTCGGAAAGACGGCAGGTGCGATCTCCGGGTCGCTTCGATCTCCGCCGCCGACAACCCCAGCCACTCCGAAACTCCCCGGGAAATCGACCCCGACCTCCCCTCCTTCGAGCCCTGAATCCAACGACCTCGACACTCTCGGACCAGGTCTCGAAACTATCTGAATTCTCACGCGAAGCCGCCAAAAGCGCGAAGGAGAATGCAGACACAGTTTCCTTGCGAAGAAACGCAGCGGATTTCCAAAGGATTTTTACCTCTGCGATATCAGCGCTCTCTGCGGTCCATCAAACCCTCAACGAGCTGCGGAACCCCCGCCCACTGTAATAGGATTGCGCGCCGTTGCAGCCGATGAAAACCCGGCCATAGCGACGATCTCCGTAGAGCGCGCCGCCCAAGTCCCGGATCCCATCCGGAGTTTCGATCCAACTCGACGTCTTCGTGTCGAAATCACCGAGCTGCTGAAGCTCGAAATACTGTTCTTCCGTCAAGAGCGCGGTCCCCATTTCCATCGCGAGATCAACGGCCGTATTCTTCGGCTTGTGCGCCTTCCGCGATTCCAAGCCTTCCCGGTCGTAGCACAGCGAGAAGCGGAGCTTGGGGCTCTCCGGTGAACAGTCGAAGAACAGGATTTCACCCGTCTTCTTGTCAGACCCGACCACGTCCGGCTCACCTCCCGTGCGTTCCATCTCGCGGAGCGACCACATTTTCCCCGCGTCCGCTTCCAATCTGGCCCGCACTTCGTCCCACCCGAGACCCGGATGACGGGACCCGCTCCGCTCAAATCGTTCGCGCAGAACTTCCAGCAACGCTTCGCGGTCCCGGGGCGCCAATTTCTTTCTCGTGCCAGCGTGCTTCATCGGTGGGGCTTGATCCCATGACCGTGCCGGAATGGCACCCGAAGATCGAAACCAAAAACCGAGCCCCACCGACCTCCGTACCGACCAATTCAGACGCCAGCCAACCCCGACCCTGACAACTCCCCCGTTCCCGTCTTGCGCCGCGCGCGCGAACTCTGCGATATTCCGTGCCATGTCCGACGCATTCCAGACGCTCCGTGAGTTCGAAATTTCACCCGGAAAGAAGGGTTTCCTCCATTCCCTGCCTGCGCTCGAAGAGCAGGGGATCGGCCCCGTGTCCAAGCTCCCCGTCAGCATCCGGATCGTCCTCGAGTCCGTTCTCCGCAACTGTGACGGCAAGAAGGTCAACCCCGAAGACGTCCGCACCCTCGCCAACTGGAAAGCAAAAGCCCCGGCGCAGGAGGAAATCCCCTTCGTCGTCGCCCGCATCGTCCTCCAAGATTTCACCGGTGTCCCGCTGCTCGTCGACCTCGCCGCCATGCGCAGCGCCGTCGAACGACTGGGCAAAAAGCCCGCCATCATCGAGCCCCTCGTCCCCGTCGACCTCGTCGTCGATCACTCGGTCCAGGTCGATTTCTTCGGCACCGCACAGGCGCTCGCGCAGAATCTCGACATGGAATTCAAGCGCAACCGCGAACGCTACGAATTCCTCAAGTGGGGCCAGCAAGCCTTCGATACCTTCGGCGTCGTCCCCCCCGGCATCGGCATCGTCCATCAGGTCAATCTCGAATACCTCGCCAAAGGCGTCCTCTCCGCCGAATCGGAAATCGAAAATCGAAAATCGAAAATCTACTACCCCGACACCCTCGTCGGCACCGACAGCCACACGACCATGATCAATGGCATTGGCGTTGTCGGCTGGGGCGTGGGCGGCATCGAGGCCGAAGCCGGCATGCTCGGCCAACCCGTCTATTTCCTCACCCCGGAAGTCGTCGGCGTGAATCTCACCGGACGCCTCAGCGAAGGCGTCACCGCTACCGACCTCGCCCTCCACGTCACCGAGCTGCTCCGCAAGACCAAGGTCGTCGGCAAGTTCGTCGAGTTCTACGGCGAAGGTGCCGCCACCCTCCCGCTCCCCGACCGGGCCACCATCGCCAACATGGCACCGGAATACGGAGCCACCATGGGCTTCTTCCCGGTCGACGAGGAATCCGTCTCCTACCTCGGCGCGACCGGACGCACCGAAGATCAATGCGCGGCCTTCGAAGCCTACTTCAAGGCCCAGGGCCTCTTCGGCATGCCCAGGAAGGGCGAAATCGAATACTCGGTCGACGTCGATCTCGACCTCTCCGACGTGCAGCCCAGCGTGGCCGGACCCAAGCGCCCGCAGGATCGCATCGACCTGCCAGCCCTCGGCGGAAAATTCAAAGACCTCCTCGCACTTTCCGTTCCCGACGGCGGCTACGGTCAACCGGACGCCGACACCATCGCTCGTTTCGACGTTGATTTCGGAAGCTCCGCCAACCAGACGGAATCACTCCCCGAAGGCACCCCCGGCGAAGCGCGCGACGCCGAAGAGATGATCGGCAACCGCCCCACGCCGGACACCGTCCCGGCGACCACCGGCGATCGTACTCCCACCTCCATCGGCAACGGCTCCGTGCTCATCGCCGCGATCACCAGCTGCACGAACACGTCGAACCCCAGCGTGATGCTCGGTGCCGGACTCCTCGCCAAGAAGGCCGTCGAACGCGGACTCACCGTCGACCCCGCCGTGAAAACTTCCCTCGCCCCCGGTTCCCGCGTCGTGCAGGACTACCTGCAGAAAGCGGACCTCCAGCGATACCTGGACAAGCTCGGATTCCAGATCGTGGGTTACGGCTGCACGACCTGCATCGGCAACTCGGGACCACTCGACCCCGACATCGAGAACGCGATTCTCGAGAATGATCTCATCACCGCGTCCGTTCTCTCCGGCAACCGCAACTTCGAAGCCCGCATCCACCAGAACATCAAGGCGAACTTCCTGATGTCGCCCCCCCTCGTCGTCGCCTTCGCGCTCGCCGGCCGCGTCGACATCGACCTCACCACCGACGCCCTCGGAAAAGACGTTGACGGAAAAGACGTTTACCTCCGCGAACTCTGGCCGACGCTTCAAGAGATCAAGGACGAGATGCTCGCCGCCCTCAAACCCGAGGTCTTCCGCAAACTCTACACCGACTTCGCCGAGCAAAATCCGAAGTGGAACGAAATCCCGTCCACCCCGGGCGAAGTCTACGCGTGGGACGCCGACAGCACCTACATTCAGGAGCCACCGTTCTTCGACAACTTCTCAATGAGCCCCGGCACCATCGCCGAGATCCACGGCGCCCGCCCGCTCGGCATCTTCGGCGACTCCGTCACCACCGATCACATCTCCCCCGCCGGAGCCATCAAACCCAGCTCACCCGCCGGTCGTTACCTCCAGGAGAACGGCATCGAGCAGGTCGACTTCAACAGCTACGGCTCCCGCCGCGGCAACGACCGCGTGATGACCCGCGGCACCTTCGCCAACGTCCGCATCAAGAACCTTATGTGCCCCGGCACCGAAGGCGGCGTCACCAAGCTCATGCCGGAAGGCAAGGACATGTCCATCTTCGACGCCTCGATGCACTACCAGGCAGCGGACACCCCGCTCGTCGTCATCGCCGGTCAGGAATACGGCACCGGCTCGTCCCGCGACTGGGCGGCCAAAGGCACCCGCCTCCTCGGCGTCAAAGCCGTCATCGCCAGCAGCTACGAGCGCATCCACCGCTCCAACCTCGTCGGCATGGGCGTTCTCCCCCTCCAATTTGCCGAAGGCACCAGCGCCTCGACCCTCGGCCTCGACGGCACGGAGACCTTCGACGTCCTCGGGCTTACCGAAGACATCAAGCCCCGGCAGGACCTCACGCTCCGCGTGACCCGGGCGAGTGGTGAAAGCGAAGACCTCACGGTCAAGCTCCGCATCGACACCGACATCGAGGTCGACTACTACCGCCACGGCGGCATCCTCCCCTTCGTCCTCCGCGAGCTCGTCGCGTAAGGTCGCGGAGACGTTCACCACACCAACCGCAGCGGCGGCGGGTTGCATCACCTGGCCACGAAAAACGGCGGGAGAGCAAAAACTCTCCCGCCGACAAACTCGATGCTGGGTATTGGTTATTGGTTATTGGTTATTGGTTAGCCCGCGAGATCGCTTTTCGGTATCGATCGTCGCTCTGGTCGTCATGATCGGGGCCTCTTACTGACATCAGGATTTGCCCAGGTGCACGCGGATTAAATTTGGCGTAAACTATTCGACTCCTGACTCTCGACCACACCAAAGAATCGACGACGACCCACTGAGACTATGGCGCTCGATCTGACACCAACGCACCGAAAGCATAAAACCATAAAAATGAGGACAACCTTGGATCTTCCAGATGATGTCGGCATCACTCTGCGGCAGGAATCCGCCGGGCGGGGTGGCCGGGGACGCGCGCCGCTTTCGCTCTTGGTGGCCGAAGCCGTGCGCGCCAAATTCGGCGAGACGCCCCGTCCTTCCGACCGGATCCTCGATCGGGTTGGTGATTTCCCAATCGTACGGCGAACTCACCGCAGAGAAAACATCGACCACCGATCGATTGACCAGGCCCTGGACGAGGACGATATCCCGTGAGGTATTTGCTCGATGCCAACGTCGTTCTCGGGACGATGACCGAGGCCCACCCGCATCACCGCGCGTTTCGAGCGTGGGTGGCCAGTCACCGCCAACATGGTCTCGCAACTTGCTCGGAAGTCCGACTCGCTTACCTGCGGCTTTCGATGAATCCGGGCGTCATGAATCAAGCCCCGCTCACCGCGTCCCAAGGGTGGGAAATGCTATCGAAATTCGTCGCAGTTCTTGCCCCCGGATACGTTCCCTCCAGTCCACCCAGCGAGGACTTCATGGTCTCTGCTACGCGACACCGCGAGATTCAGGACAACCATCTCGTCCAGATTGCGGCAGAAGCCGGTTGTCGACTCGCCACGCGCGACGCCCGCCTCACGAAACGTTGGCCCGATTTTACCCTCCTCGTGCCAACGGAAGGGTGAGGAATAACGATCGAAGTCCAGCCGCAAAGAGCCGCAAAAGGCACAAAACCGGGGGGAAAGAGCTCGGGGTCGGGATCGGACTCCAAGGTCGGGAAGTCACAACCTCGAAAGTCACAATTGCGAAAAATCCCACCAGCCACCATTCACCCCTCCTTGCCGCCAATCACTCAGAAAAAAAACTTTTCACTCTGCTTAATCTTCGGAAAGCCCCTCAGGAATTCAAAAGTCACCAAATGCCGGACCCTCCCCCAACGTCCGCTCGAAAGCCTCGTAAATGATCGAGCGATGCTCCGCGAAGAGGCAGTGGTGCACGGGGTTCCCTTCGACCAATCGTGTTGCGAACACCACCCGGTAGCTGCCGCACCGCAGCCGCTGGAAGCCGGTCAGGCGGTCCTCCAGACCTTTCACGTCCGCCGAGTTCGTGCCAATATCCCGAATTGCCAACCTGAGTCGCCGCCGAGGAACCGGTGCCAGGCACCGAATGAACTCCTCCACCTGCTGCGAAAGACAGATCATTCGTCGAGATCGTCGAGGACCGACAGATCGCGGAACGTCAGAGTTCCCGCCTCGAAAGCCTCGATCTGACGCATGGCCGCCGGATTGGCTAGGATCTCCATCGTTTCGAGCAACCCTTCCATACGGCTCCGAGATACGACGAATGCCACCGTCTCGTCCCGCCGGGTGACCGCAACGAGACCGTCCTCGGCTTCCTTTAAGATGCGAGGAAGCCCCGCCTGCGCTTGGGAAACGGTATACGTAGATTTCACTACCGACATATAGATCTCGTTCGACGACCCGTCAACTCGACGATCGGGACGCACGAGCATCCGAGAGTCAAACCACCAAAGACCGAGAACCCTTGAGCGTCCATTTTTACGCCCCAGTCACCCAAAAAATCTGCGTCATTCTGCTTAATCTGCGGACAAACCCGTATCCGCGCGCCAACCGGGAACACGATGAATGATGCAGCCGCAAAGAGGCGCATAAGGCACAAAACGGGAAATGCAGGCACCTTGAATGGGCCGAGTCTGATCCATCTCACCCTTCGCCCAACCACCACCTCATTTTCGCGCTTCTTGCGCCTGTTGCCTCCCACTCACCCGAGCGTGTCGCCCTTCGGTCCCGCCTTCGCGGAAGCCGCCCCACGGCTCCGGTGCTCACGGCCCAGTCACTCAGAAAAAATCTGCGTCACGCTATTTAATCTGCGGACACCCCTTTAAGAGAATTCCCGTCTTTTGCGCATGAACGAAACGCCCCGCTTTTACAGGCATTTTCACGGGTGTCCGGTTGAGAGGAGATTTCACGTCTGTTAGTGGCACAATCCGAGTGGGTTGCGTGGAAAAATGGATGTGACGCATTTGAATTCTAAAATGCGTTCGGACATGGTCAGCGGCCATGAATTCTGGTCGCTACATTCTCACGCAAGTCCTCGATTTGGTTCACCGCCAGACGCTGGATCGCTATGTTGAGCGTTACGATGCCGAGGCGAAAGTTCGGCATTTTGGCTGTCGACAGCAGTTGATCTGCATGGCTTTCGCGCAATTGACGTGGCGCGAAGGGCTGCGCGACATCGAAACCTGCCTCAATGCACGGCCCGAGGCGCTTTACCATCTTGGCTTCCGGGGGCCGGTGGCGAAGTCGACTCTGGCAGATGCCAACGAAGCGAGGGATTGGAGGCTGTGGGAGGATCTTGCCAAGGGCCTCATCCGCAAAGCCAGATTGCTCTATGCCGAGGAAGATCTCGGTCTCGAACTCGACAACACCGTCTACGCGTTGGACTCCAGCACCATCGACCTCTCGCTGACGCTTTTTCCATGGGCGGACTTCCGTAAGACCAAGGCCGGGATCAAGCTGCACACCCAGATCGATCTCCGAGGACCGATTCCCACCTGCATTCACATCACGGCAGCCCGCGGTCACGACGTTCTCTGGCTCGACGAATTGATTTTCGAGCCCGGTGCCTTCTACGTGATGGACCGAGAATATATGGACTTCGCACGTCTCATCGCATCGTCTCGGCGGGAGCATTCTTCGTGACCCGGGCCAAGAATAATCTGCGCTTCGCGCGTCAACGCTCCCTTCCCGTGGACCAAAGCACCGGACTGCGAAGCGACCAGATCGGAAAGCCCAAGCTTCCCGCCGCCCGGGCAGTCTACCCCGGTCTGCTGCGCAAAGTGCGATACTTCGACTCGGAAACTGGTCGTGACCTGGTCTTTCTGACCAACCACCTCGACGTCCCAGCACTCACCATTGCTCAGCTCTACCGGATGCACTGGCGCATCGAACTCTTCTTCCGCTGGATCAAGGGACACCTGCGCATCAAGCACTACTTCGGCACGAGTCCCAACGCCGTCAAAACCCAAATCTGGATCGCCATCTCGGTCTATCTGATGATTGCCATCCTTCACAAACAGCTCAAGCTACCCGGAACGCTCCACAGAACTTTGCAGCTTTTAAGTGTTCATCCGTTTGAGAAAGCTCCTCTCCATGAACTACTTGCAGAATCCGACTTCAGATTTTCACTCCCTTAGACTCTAACCAATTGACTCTGTGGGACTTATAACCGGACACCTGTGTGGCATTTTCCTAATCCGCGTCCTCCGTGAAATCCGTGGTTCAAAATTCAGACGTCATCGTTGTCGCCGCATGCCGATCCCCGAGCCACGTCATTCTCGAACGCGGCGGCTAATTTTTCGAAAACTTCGCGAGTTTCGCGGGCCATTATCGATCCAGCCGTCGCCGACCATTTCCACGATTTTCTCAATCCCCTCCGACCCATTCTTCGGAAGCTGCGGAGAGAACTCCTCTCCAAAACAGCAACTTAATCTTCTAAATCCTGTCCGAACTCAGGAATTTCTCAGCGGCGGAAGGCGGTCTCGATATTTCAGCATCAAAGGGATCAGCTTCAACGCTGCGAGATATCTTCGCCCGAAGCGGTAGGGGTTTCGCATCACGCGGAAGAGCCAACCGAGATAAAGCCGGCCCGCCCACGGCGGAATCGGTGCCTGTCCGCCGGTGAGAAATGAGATTGCCGCTCCGGTGCACAGGATGGCCGGCTTGTAGGACAGATTCTTCCGCAGATGCCAGCCGAGCTGTTCCTGCACCCCACTCCCGACATTGACGAAGATGTAGGCAGGCCTTCGGACCTCGATCACCGCCAGCAATTCGGCATCCCTCACCCCGCCGTCGGCATCCAAACGATCCCGATAAAACGGTGCCAGGTAGCAGTCATCCTCCCCAATCCGGGGAAACCCGGATCGTCGCAACCAACGCAAAGTCCGATCACGCTCAGCCCGATCTGGCATGATCCAATAGGAGGCCCCCTCCGCCTGCACCTCTGGCCTCGGCAGCATGTCCCAGAGAAGCTTCAGCCCGGAATACCGTGCGATCCGGACGTGGCTCCGGTTCAGATTCAGCACGTTCCAGAGCAGGACCATCAGACCACTATCCGGAATCACGACATCCGCCCTCATTACCGCATCCCGGTAAACCGGCTTACGGGGCAGGTCATCCGACAGGCCCGGCCCCGACGGCACGAGCACCAAGCCGCCATCGATCAGTTTTTCGACAATTTCCCGCCCCCGCGTGTAAAATCGGATTCCCAGAATTGTTAAATGTTCGCTATCCAAAATCAAAAAAATACCCCCGGGCGCGAGCACCGGGGGTTCGTATCTATATCCGCCCAGAGCCGCAACGCACGCAGAAGAATCACGAAATTTCGTCGCATCCACCCCAACGACATGCTGCGGAATCGATTCAAGCGAGCGAGCCTCTCAGGCGGCGCAATAGAGGAACGAACCAAAGCAATTGCCCCAGCGAGTCGCGCCCATCGGGCAGCAAAGTCTCGCCACTCCAGGACTGAAATTGTCGGCTCGTCCCTACAAACCTATTCAGCGGAAAGAACATCCACCTTGAGACAGAATTTCACGGGCTCTCCGTGGGTGTAGAATCGAAGTTGAATTTCGCGGATCGCCCCGGGATCAAAAAACGGCTCTGCGGACAACCTTCCAAACGCGTAAACGTGAAAATCGGCGTAGGCCAGCAAGACTTCCCCCGGTCGACTCCGGTAGCGATTGCTCCCCAGATTTTCACCGACCGTAAACCGCTGCCCGCCCTCATCGACCAGATCGACCCTCACGCCACCGTTCTGGTCCGAATCTGGCAAAAACCGCAACCGAAGAAAACCGTTCGCAGGATCGGGAAGACCATCCACCATCATGACCGCCATCGGCGGCAAACGGGGATCATTCCCATCATTCTCGACCCGGAAGCAGACCTCTTTCGCCCGCGCAACCCCAGACTCGCCCGTCATTTTCTCGACCACCACCCCGTTCAATCCCGTCCAGGAGTCCCCGCGTGATTCATCGGCGACCGGCTCTGGAGCCCAGATCCAATGATATTCACCCGGCTTGGGCGCCCGCCCGTCGATTTCCTCGGTCCTGGGCAGGTTGCGGCGAGTCGGCCTCGACGCAAACGCCGTCACCGCCACCGAGCGGCGCACCCCGGGCCTCACCACTGCCGGCACAAATTCCGCCCGCACTCCCGCTCTCACGTAATCTTCCGATTCGGGAGCCACCAGCACCCTCACCTCGGACGATCCCATCGCCGGCACCAGCACCACCGATTCCACCAATTCATCGCCCTCCGGCGAACTCATTCGCAGTCCCGGCTCCACGTCCCAGCGAAGGGTCCCGCTTATCGCCGATTCGGAGAAATTGTAAATCACCCACTTCCCGCTCACCGGTCGGGACTCGCCCGCCGGACCGCGGAACCAATACGTCCCGCTCACCTTGTCCGGAAAGCACGTCGTATTATCGGGCAGCCACTGCACCACCACACGATTTGGCGACTCCGGGCGGGACACTGCCGATTGGCGAGGCAAGCTCTCCCGCCTCGTCAGGGCGGCGTAGTCGCGCCAGGCCGGGTGCGGCTCCCCATTTGGCCGCACCATCGCGAAACCATCGCCTTCATGAACCAGAATAAACGGCATGAAAACCGCGACACCCTGCTCCCGGGCCACCGTCGCCGTCTCGACCGTAAACGCCCTTTGGATCTCCCGACCCCGCTCCTCATCTCGATCATCGCCCGGCACGGCATTCATGCCGCATTCCGTCACCCAGATCGGCAGTTCCCGATCCACCACGAATTTCTTCGCAAATGCCCGGTGCGCCTCAATCGCACCTCGAAAATCCCGGGCGTGCCCGTAGTAATGAAAATTCAGCCCGTCCGTGTAGTCGAAGAGTCCATTGGCCGCCGCCCGCTCCAGCCACGGCCCCGGGAACATCCCGAGGGCTCCCATCAGAATAGCCGGCTCTTGCGAGGCTCCCCACCGCCGCGCCCCATCGCGCATCCCCAGGTAGAGCGCCTTCTGATAAGCCACCACCCGCTCGGGCAGATCCCGGCAGAAATGCGTATCCGGCTCCCCCACCATCTCCCAGATCCGGATCAATCCCCCCAAACGCTTCGTCAGCTCCCGACCCTCCCGATAGACCTTCAGCAGATCCTCGGGTAACTGATTCCAATCGTGTCCGCGCGGCAACTGTCGAGGCAGCGACGCGAACCCGACCGTCTCGTGACCCGCCTCCCGCAACTTCCGGTGCGCCGCCAACCGGCCCGAGGCCCAATTCTCCGCCTGCCGCACGTCCCCCGGCCCCCGCTCCCGCAGATAAGTCAACCTCGCCTCCCGCAACAGATCCACGAACCCATCCACCGCCTCCAGCGGAACGTGACACGTCAGACAGGCATCCACTCCCCAGCCGGAGGTCAAAGGGGCTACGTCGAGGGCGGTGCGTGGCGCGTAGCTGGTCAGGCTGACGCAAAAGCCAGCCACCAGAATACCCAACATCCCCAGGACTCCGAGCCCCCTCCATCCATCCGCTTGTTCCCCCCGACTCATCTTTCCAACCACAACCTTTAGCCAATTTTAACCCAACACCCACCACCTTCAACACAAACCCGAACCAAGCCTTTCCTAGTCAAACTACGTCAACTATCAACACTCGCCCATCGTCTTTCGCCACCCCCTCTGCGCCTCTGCGCGAACCCGCATTGTTATTTCGAATTACCGTTTAAGCCTCGTCACAGCCAGGCTCACCAATGCCCCCGCCAATGCCGTCCAGCCAAGGTCTGCCAACGAGAATGAACGGCCCGGAATGACGATCTGGGCGATTTCGAATGCCATCAATGCGGCGGTCACCCCCAGCACGGCGAACCGGTGTCCGCGCTGCTGACCCCAAAACAGCACCAGCGCCACTCCATTTGCGACGAGCGCCACAACGAAAGTCCGCAAATTCGGATTCCCATCAGCCCACGCCGCCAGCGGCCCTGGAATCCACGCCACCTCCCTCGCAAAAGGACTGGGCCGTAAAAGCAAAAACGCGATCCCGCCAAGGATCACGCCCAATAATACCCATTTCGAAAACCCTGCACTCACGTCCAAATTTCTGTCCTCACTTCCCCGCCACCTCCCCCTCCGCGCCTCTGATTTGGCTCCCGTCCGATCCATTGTCTCGCCCTCCGGGCTGCGCCGTCAAGCCGACGCAGTCTGCCTCAGCCGCTCCCTGCGGCTCGATGCTCAGAAACCTCGACCCTCGCTGCTCGTCACTCGACTCTCCCAGCCCGAATCTTCCGCGCCGCCAGGGTCAGGTAGATGTTCCGAAGCATGTCCTTGGCCCCGACCTCTGCGGTGTAGCGCGCCTCAAAGGTCACGCGGGCCTGCGAGCTCATCCGGGTCTGGTCCGCGTTTGGGAAATTCAGCCATCGCTCGAGCATTCGCTCCGTGCCGTCGACGGTGTCGTCGTCTGCCAGACCCGCGCCGTCCGCCGCGATCTCCGGCGAGATGTTCACCGGGTGCGCAATGAGAACCGGCGTACTCGCCGAAAGCGACTCCGCCACCGCGATGCCAAAATTCTCCTGATGGGACGGCAAAACGAACGCCTCCGCTGCTTGGAAGGCCCCCCACTTCTCGTCTCCGCTCAGCATCCCGGTCCAATCCACGACATCCTCGATCCCCTTTTGCCGAACCAACGTCTTCAATTCCGCCGCGTAGTCCCCATCGGCCGGTCCCGCCATCACCAAACGCATCGTTTGGCGATCCCACCGCCCGTCCCGAACCATCCTTGCCACGGCCCGGATCAACAGATCCGGACCCTTCTTGGGATGCACCCGCCCGATGAAGAGAAAATTTCGCGTTTTCGCCAACGCCGGGTGAGCGCGCAAAAATGCCGTAGCGTAGTCCCGCTCCGGCTCAGGAATTCCCGCCGTCCCGTAGCGAATCACCGCCTCGTTGCAATCGTACAGCCAGAACGATTCCCGCGCCAAAATGCGCTCGCGCTCACAGGTGAAGAACACGGCCGCCGCGTCCCGCAGCACCGGATAGAGTCCCCACGGCCAGTAAAGCCACTTCTTGGCGTGCTTCAGCGGATACCGATGCTTAAACCACGGATCCAGCATTCCGTGGGTAAAGACGATGTAGGGAACTTTGTTCCGCCTAGTCGCCAACCAAACGCCCAGCGCATTGAATCCCCAGACCCCGTTCACGACCACCACGTCGTAATTGGCAGCGTTCTCCTTCAGCCATTCGAAATAGCGCCAGGAAAACCCATACCCCGTGATCCCGGGTCCCAACGCGTGCACCGGAATCGGCATCTGATCAGCCATGGTTCACCAGGACGATCCAACGTGGCGACCTCGATCGAATGCCCGTAGCGGGTATTGACCGCCGTCAATTGCCGCACGCCCTCCACCGGCCCTCCCGCCTTCGGGTTGACGGAACCAAGGCAATGCAGAATTCGCAATGACATCCGAACAAACGGTGGTGAGTAACTAGTGGCGGGTGGCGGTATTTCGGTGTTTCGGAGACGAGCGACAGGAGTGGAGCCCAGCAACCTAAAAACTTAAAAACTTAAAAACCTAAAAACCTCCGAAGCTCCGAAGCTCCCTCCATGCCTTCATGGTGAATCCCCCTCCGCGCGTTGCCTTGCAGGCTGTCTCGCAAGCTCGGCTCGCGCGATCCGTTCATTGAATTGACTCGTTCGTTGATTCGGCTCCCGGCACCCCTTCGGGGCTGTTGTTTCTCAACGGTGTTGACTCGCGCTCTCCCGAGCGTCTCGCCCTGCGGGCCGCACCGCAGAGCCGGCGCAGTCTGCCTCGTCCCGCCACCGCGGGACCGATGCTCTCGATCGTTCCCGACGATCTCGATTCCGGGCTTGCCCGGCCCGGTGTTCGTTTCCCGTTACTCGCCACCGCGACAACGTCGCCTCCTCCTCATTCGTTCAGGGACATTCAAGCGGAAGTCGGCATCCGAAGCTCAGAAAATCCCGCTTGTTCAGCGTCAGGATCCGTTCAGCGCCCGATTTTTCTGCGGCAGCCGCGTGAAGGAAATCGTGCACCAAGCCACCTCGCACGCCCGATTCCTGACAAACAGACAAGGCAGCAAGCGTGTCCTCCCCGTCCAGTTCGACCAGTGCGACGGAAGCGGTCAATTCGCGGATCATTCGAAACGCATCGTCCGGCTGGCACCGAAATCCCAGCCGACCACCGGTGAGAGTCGAAAACACCTCCGCCAGCGAATGCGGCCTCGTCCAGCCGCCAGCAGTCTCCAGTCGATCCCTCACTCCATCCGACTGCAAGGCTTCCACCAATGCCGAGGCATCCCAATAGAGTCGACTACCTCGCATCGCGTTCCGCGCGAATCGCAGCAGCGATCGTCTCCGCATCGGCCCTCGTCTGCGGCAACATTGTCCGCCCTCCGCGTGTCGTCACCTCCACACACTCCACTTCCCCGGGCTTGATGAGACGAAATGTCACCCGCTCAGCGTCCTGCACATCCCTCACCAGAATATCACCCGGCTGAAACGGAGCCGGAAACACGCCCCGTCGCCTGGAATCCAACTTCGTCACCGCTTCCACAGTGGGAAATTCCCACGCCCAGATTCCATTGTCAAACTCACGAACGTCGAGGGTCGAGCGACAGGAGTGGAACTCAGCAACCTAAAAACTTAAAAACCTCAGAAATTGACTCCTTCGCCCCCGGTTCATGTCGCCCTCCGGGCTGCGCCACAGAGCCGACGCAGTCTGCCTCAGCCGCTCCCAGCGGCTCGATGCTCAGAACCCTCAGAACCTCCGAAGCTCCCTCCATGCCTTCATGGTGAAACCTCAGATGTTGACCCCTGTGCGCCCGCACATGTCGCCCTGCGGGCTACGCCGCAGAGGCGCTGAGACGCGCACGGAATGCTTTTTCAGGGAGTCTTCGAGGGATCAGCGATGGTCAGTCCATCGAAGTAGTTGCGATAGTATCCACGATCTCGGGCAAGGAGCCTTCCCGCGTACAGGCCGCGTGGGATCCGATGAGAAAGTCGGCCAACACGCGTTTGGGAGCAGTCGTTCTTCCCAGATATCGACGCATCATTTCACCGGCAGACTGCGCGGATTCCCGAGTCGAGGGAACAATCTGAACGTTCCATTCCGCAACAAAATGCCTCACATCCCCCTCGGGCAGTGCCGGGGTAGTTTCCGCCAGCGCGCATTCCCCGATGATGAGAGCCCCAGAGGCAATCGCATTTTGCACGGCCGCCACCGAAACCTCCGCCCACCGGGGATCGTCAGTGAGGATGTTCAAAACAACACTGGAATCCAGAGCGGTCTTCACAGCCCTTGGCGAGTGAGGGCGAGGTATTGGTCCACCGAACAACCCTTCGGCAGCCGCCCCTTCCCGCGCCATCTCGCAACGGGATCCTCAACCAAGACTTTTCGCATGACCACGGATCCATCCTCTTCCAGAAAATCGAGAACCGTCCCGGGAAGCAACCCAAGCTCGTCGCGGAGTTTCTTGGGAATGGTGATTTGACCATTTTCAGAAAGGATCGCATTCATACTTAAACAGTACGATTTCCTACTTGATCGTCAAGACGGAGCCAAGGGAGTCCGCACCCCAGAAACCCAATACAGTTTTCCCGCAGAGCCGCAAAGACGCTGAGGGAATTCTTTTTAAGATTCAACTTCCTTAGATTTCATCCGCTCTTCTTTTTCAGCACATTCTCATCCGCATTTGTATCAATCTCTGCGCCTCTGCGCGATCCCCTGTATTGATACTTTCATCCCGCTGAGACGCAGAGGGAATTTTTTTAGGGAAGCAACGGTTCGATTGGATTCGCTACTCAGATTTCGTCAGATCTCTGATGATCTTCTTTGCAAGGATCTCATTGATTTCTCGGTGACGTGGAACCGGCTGAGATACCCCTGTCGCTGGGTTGTGATAAATATCATGACGCGAACCGTGCCGTAAAAGAAGACAGCCAGCCGCTTCGATTTTTGTGATCAAATCCCGGCGTTTCAAGCGATCTCCAGCTCCGACTCCCTTCGAATCCCGGGCAAGCTCTCGGAAGAAAAGTCGAAAAGAGATCAACGAGCTGTTCTCTTAGATCCTGCATGTCGTCGCCCTGAGTCCAGTGATCTGGATAGTCATTCAAGTATCCCAAATATTTTCCGTCAGCCTCCTGCCAAAAAGTGAATTTTGTCTTCATCGTTTTTGGATAACTTGGAACGGTCGCGGCTGACAGTCAAACCGATGATCCCGGTTCTGTCCTGTTGCCGTTGCGGAAAGGAAGGCTTGCAACCTCAGAAATCCCCCTCTGCGCGTTGCCTTGCAGGCTGTCTCGCAAGCTCGGCTTGCGCGATCTCCTGTATTGATACATTCATCCCGCAGAGGCGCTGAGACGCAGAGGGAATTCTTTTTAAGATTCAACTTCCTTAGATTTCATCCGCTCTTTTTTTCAGCACATTCTCATCGGCATTTGTATCAATCTCTGCGCCTCTGCGCCTTTGCGCGAGTCCTCACCCCAGAAACCCAATACAGTTTTCCCGCAGAGGCGCTGAGACGCAGAGGGCTGAGATACAGTTGATAGTTATTGGTAGTCGGTTGTTGGAAACAGCTGATCTAAAAATTTAGCGCTCTTGCGTGAAACCAATCACCACCTTCATTCTCTGCGCCTCTGCGCCTCCGCGCGATCCACTCATTGAAATTACCCATCACCGCCGAAGTCCCCTCCATGCCTTCATAATGAACCCCCTCCGCGCCTCTGCGCCTCTGATTCCCTCGCAACCCGGCTCGGTCACCCTTCGGGCTTTTCGTCCATCTTCGGCTCTCCCAAGCCTTCGGTTGCGCGAGTCCCTGGATTGATACTTCCATCCCGCAGCTGCAACCGATGCGCAGCAACGGCAGGCCAGCAGCCGCAGAGGCGCTGAGGGAATATTCTGCAAAGCAATCAGACGGGCTCTTCCGGGATAATATCGATCGGAACCAGTGCTTCACCGGCGACGATCCAATTACCGGCATGACAGTCTCGGAGGATCAGTCCGGTGCCGGGATGGACGTAATCCAACGTTGAACTCGCGTCTCGCAGCAACTCGAATCCCAACGATTTCACAAATCGGTCTGAAGTTACCGGATCAGGGTGCTGACCGGCGAAATAGGCCATGCTGGTGATGATCGACAATTCGCCTTTTTCATTGATCACACAATCTTCCAAACGCGCGTCGAGACTCGGAGCGAACTGATTGAGCAGTTTCCAACGAAGCAGATACTGAAACGGTGTGTGTTCTCGCCGTCCGAATTTGCCAGGATGAGTGATTTTGACTACCCGGCGCTCGCTACGAATTTGACCGAGGTAGACCCGGTGCTCATTGCCTTCCCGAATCGGAAGGTCGCGGCGAATGACCTCATGCACTTCGGTCGCGAAACGCGTATGCACGCATTGCATGAACGCATAAAGGCTCTCCGCCTCAGCGTCCATTGTGTTAATCAAGGCTAAATCCGAATCAAATCGGCGCTGCCCGGTAACACGTAGGTGACCGGCTCGCTTGGCGAACGCGAGCCACCGTTCGATCGCTTGTTCCGGATCCAGTCCGCATCCAATTCCGTCTCCGGCATCATCTGAGCGAATTGCCTCGCCTCGCGGTAGGCTTTTTGATGCTCCTCGAACGGATTTTGCATTTGTTGCTTTTCGCACACCATTACTGGAAGTTAGCCGACTTGCCGCAAATCCGCGAGATTTTTATTGATCCCCTCTCCTCTCTGTCCCCTCCATGCCTTCATGGTAAATCCCCCTCCGCGCCTCCGCGCCTCCGCGCGATCCACTCATTGAAATTACCCATCACCGCCGAAGTCCCCTCCATGCCTTCATGGTGAACCTCCCTCCGCTAACGAAGAGGCAGCAGGCGGACTCGATACCGATTCGGATCAAGGGAAATCAGGCAGCCCGCCTGCAACTGCATTCGGTGATTCTGGAGTATCTGAAGCATCGCCGGACCCGCGAATTGACTCCCGCTCTCCCGAGCGTGTCGCCCTGCGGGCTACGTCGCAGATTCGCCGTAGTCTGCCCCGCGGCAACCCTGCCGCCGGTGCTCCGACCACCGAACCACCTACCCTCGACCGCTGGCTTCCGCCCTCCTACTTTTCCGACATCTCTCCAATGAAGCGCTTCAATACCGAAGGGTGCGAGGTAGTCATGCCACCGAGGCGGGAGATTCTCGTCGAGAATCAGTCTCACAAGGCGAGCAGCTCGTGAGTCTCCGATGCAGAGATATCAGCGGCAAACTCAAGCGCGGCCCGGATCGCCTCCGACGTCAGATCAGGATAATCTCGAAGGATCTCCTCCGGAGTGCGGCCCGCCGCGATTTGCCGAACGATATTTGCGACCGTGACCCGAGTGCCCCGCACACAAGGCAAACCAGTCATCACCCCAGGATCAGCGGTGATTTGAAGATGCGGATTCATTTAGAGAAGCTACCTCGCAACTTTCGCTCGGACAAGTTGGGATGTCAGATCGGGAGACGGTCGTGGCGAGTAACGGTAGTTCGGTGGTTCGGAGACGAGGGTAGAACTCAAAAACCCCGAACCTACGCCCGCCGCCCTCTGCTAAGGAATTGCCCCTCCGCGCCTCTGCGCCTCTGCGCCTCTGCGCGAGTCCTCACCCCAGAAACCCAATACAGTTTTCCCGCAGAGGCGCTGAGACGCAGAGAATAGCGGGTAGCTGGTAACGGTAGTTCGGAGCTTCCGAGGCGAGCGACAGGAGTGGAGCCCAGCAACCTAAAAACTTAAAAACCTAAAAACTTAGAACCCCCCGAAGTCCCCTCCATGCCTTCATGGTAAAACCTCCGATGTTGACTCCTGTGCGCCCGCACATGTCGCCCTCCGGGCTGCGCCACAGAGCCACGCAGTCTGCCTCAACCGCGCCCTGCGGTTCGATGTTGACTCCCGCTCTCCCGAGCGTGTCGCCCTGCGGGCTACGTCGCAGAGCCGACGCAGTCTGCCTCAACCGCGCCCTGCGGTTCGATGCTCAAAACCTAAAAACTAAGAAACTTGGAAACCTAAAAACTTTGATTCTTAAAGCTTCTCGCACTCCGGACATTCCGGCAAGTGAGCGTCCGCCGCCGCGAAGACCTCCTCCGGAGTCTTCCAGCTTCCGTCGCGCCACAGAATTTTCCCGCAGCCGTGGCACATCGGCATCACCGCCCGCAGGTCCTCAAGCCGCCGGCGGTGGACCGCCACCGATCGCAAATAGGCCGAGAGAATGTAAACGAAGACGAGATAGACAACAAACCGCGAACCCGCACTCCAGTATCGATAAAACTCATGCGAATAGGAATGACCATTCATCGCGTCAACCCCGGTCCAAATCGCGGTCGATAGCACGCACATCACGTAACCGCCAACTTTGCCAAACTGAAATGTCGCCAGCAGAATCGGCAGCAGGAAGACCGGGAAACTGGTCACCTCGTAACCAGTCAGGTAGTCGAAAGCTGAAACGACCAGCAACAGCAGCAAGCAACTGACGGCCTTCGAAATGGAATGCGTTTTCATTTAGGATTCCGTTCGATCTCCCGTATTTCCCGCTGAACCAGCCCCTCGAACCAACTCATTCTCCAACAATACTCGAATCCATCCCGCCCCTCTAGGAAGCCGCCCCGTAACGCATAGGTGTACGCAAATCGGAGCCATGGCCATCCAGGAATCTTCGTTACTAGAACCTTCAGAGCCGGATTCCTCACCGTCGCGTGCTTCGAAAGCAATCCGTGCAAACTAACATTTCCCATAGCCCTCGCGGCGGCCTCTTGCTTGGCGTATTTTCGATGCTTTGCCTCCCAGTGCGCCCATCCTCTCCGAAATGGCTCATGAATGTAAGGTTCACGCAGATATTCGATGCGCCCGGCAGCTTTGCCTTCCTTCTGACCGTGGCCGAAATCTTTGAAACGCGCCCGACCCTTTCTAAGTAATCGAAACTGCCACTTCGGAAAATTATCCGAATGCTTCAGCCATCGGCCATTCAACAGCAACTTCCAACAGCAGAAGAAACCCGCTGTGTCGGCGGCACAATGCTTGATCGCTGTGCGAATTGCTTCGACGAAAGAAGGGGGTAGCTCGTTCATCCGCATCCAAAAAAAGCACCCAGGGATGCCGGAGTTCACATTCGTCCAGCGCCCAGTTTCGTTGCCGCCCAAATGACTCGAAGTGGTTGCTATGAATAATCACGCCGTGCTCGCGTGCTATTTTGAGAGTATCGTCCTCACTTCCGCTGTCCACTAAATGTATATCTTGACACCACGCAATACTTTCAAGGCAGCCTCTTAGATCAAGCTCCTCATTGCATGTGAGAATGATGATTGAGAGGTCCAACGGCTTCAAGGCCTCCATTCGTTTGGCTTAATCGGCCTGCATGAATGCCCGGCACAAACGGTCCAAGCTGGCATATCTTTGGTCACGACCGACCGGGCTCCGATCACAGCTCCTTCGCCGATTTTCACACCGGTCAAAACAATACAGAGTCTACGGATCCGGGCAGATCCTGCTCTTCGTTGCGGGTCAGAATTAAGACAGAGATAATCAAACAAGAACTATTTTTTCTCAAGCGCTGAAGACTGAAGCGTTTTGTCGAATATGAGCTGGCGAAAACATCGAGCACAGAATCACGCTCGTCGGGAACTCGTTGTTCAACGCCTGCAAAACGTCGGCCGACGATTCATCTGCCGCCTTCCGTCGAAACGGCGAGAACAGGAAATTCGGATGCGTTCGATGCTCATCCGGCTCTCCTGACGCTTCAATCGGTCTGCAAGGCGAATCAAACTGATGGACGGAAATTTTGCTAAGATAGCGAAGATGCAGAGGCGATTGATCAATCATGTAAGCCAGACCAAATGCACGAATTTTTCCCTGCGCCCGAAGGGCTTCAGCTTGACTGATGAGATCATCGATTCGTGCAATTTCCTGTGCCGGTTCGTGGATCAGGAAAAAGTCGACGTATTCTGTTCCAAGTTCCCGGAGGCTTTTGTTCAGGCTTTTCCGCATCGCCTCCGGAGTTAGGTCAATTCGCTCATGCAAAAAGTCTGCCAACCGCTTGCTCCGGGGAGCAGAAGTCCTGCCGTCATTTTTCGCCGGGCCCGCGTTCTTCGGAGGCCGCAACCGACGAACCAGCGGCTTGAGCGGCGCTATCGCTGTTGCGATCCGCGTCGCGCGAATACCAAACTTTGTTGTGATTGTCACTTGGTCTCGACGGCCCCGCAAAAAACGCCCAACAAAATTCTCCGCCTGGCCGTAGCCGTAGGAGCGAGCAAGGTCAAAGTGGGTAATTCCCTCATCAAAAGCGGCACCCAATGCCGTCCGCGCTGTCGACGCATCAACGGATCCCATGATCGGCGCACAGCCGAATCCGAGCGCCGAACACCGCAATCCAGGTTGAACCTCAACCGACCTCATGATCTGGACAACTGGTGAGCCAGTCGGATGGCGAAGGCACACAAAAAAAATGTCGGGTTGGCCTGCCCCGAAGTTGGGAAAATCGAACTGCTGCACACAAAGACATTTTTGGCACCGAACAGTCGTAGGTCACGATCGACCACGCCCTCGGACACATCACGTCCAATGCGCGTCGTTCCCGACTGATGGATTCCGTCTCGCGACATACTCCGAATTGCCGACGGCAGATCATCTTTAGGAAACCAGTATTCAAGTTCTCCGCAACCGCATTTTCTCAACCACCGATCCAGCAAATCGTGAGCGCGAATCACGGAGTCAATGTCTGCGTCAAAGTAGTGATAATCGATCACGAGACTTGTTCCGTCAGCGGAGAGTCTCATCTGATTGCCTGGGTGTGGCAGTTGTTCCGCGTGGAAGTGCAGCGCATACCGATTCTCTGGACTAAACAGAAATACGCCAGGCAGCTTTCGCCGCAAACAGTATCGTCGAAAGAAGATTGAGGCAGGGGTTAAGAGCGATGCAGGGAGCCCTCGGAGAATATTCTTCAGGTGATCGGGAATTCCTTTGATTTTTCCTTTGGTAATTGAATCAGCGATCGCGGGCGGCGCCAATTTCTTCCCAAGAATTGGAGTAATCATCGCCAAATACATCAGTGACATTGCCCCGCTGCGATGCTCCGGATCGAAGTAGAGTGGGTTATCGAGCCACAGCGCGATATTCAGCAAGTTCTCTCGCATGACCACTTCATTCGAAAACTGAAATCTTCGACGAATGTAAGTGCCGTCTTCCTCGCGGATAAATCCAAAATCCGTCTTCCGCGGGTCCCCGTAAAACTTGACCGAGGCGATCTTTCCCGAGACATGCCCTTGATAATACTTGCCCAAGGCATCTGGGACGTTTTTTCCCTTTCCAAAAAGCTGAGGATTCTCCAACAGGAGACGGGTTGTTTCCTGCGTTCCGGCGGCGATCACGAAGTATCGCGATGTCACGGATACCGTTTCGTTCTGGAGAACTGAACGCAACCGAAATTGTTCAACTCGCCCATCTTGCTCGGCACCCATTGTTCCACAAACCGACCAACCCTCGAGGAGATGGACGCAGGTGGACTTCTCAAGTTGCTCGCGGTAACGAGTCCCAAATCGGGTTGGCATGCTCCAGCGTTCCACCACCGTGTCCGTCACATCTCCAGGGAGAAAGTTCTCGGCAATCCGAGAATTCTTTCGCTCGGAATCATCGGCTAGATCGAATGGTCCAGTCCCGCACTCGAGAATCTCGGCAGCTCGCGTCACGTAAGGCCGAACCTCCCGGAGTAAGGAGAGATCCCAGGTGCAGTGCGAACCGATAATCTTTCGTGGAGAGAAATCAACGTCATCATACATCACGCACCGTCCACCCCACGTTGCCGATGTCCCACCGAAGCCCTTATTGGTGCACTCATGCGGAGGATGGTGATTCTCCAGATCAGTGACGATAATCGAATCATCGAGGCCATTGCGGTTCGGCATGGGTCGGGCACCATACTCGACTGCAAGAATCTTCCAGTCCGGACGTAGCTTTTCCAGTTCTAAAGCGACCGTGAGACCAGCGGGACCCGTCCCGATGATGCAAACGTCGTAAACCGTCGAACCGGCAACGGATCCACTAATTTTCATTGAAGCTCCTCTTGAGAACGCCCGTCGCAGATCTGCGAAGATAGCTGTCTAAACATGTCGATCTCGCATCCGCCGCTTCTCTGCCGGATTGCCAGCGTAAACCGTCCAAGGGTCCAGCGACCGGGAAGTAACAAAGCCGGCGCCAAGGACACTTCCCTCCCCGCAAATCACTCCCGGAAGAACGATCGCTCTCGCACAAATCCAAGCGTAGGCCCCAGTCTCAATCCGCTTCTTAACATAGGTGAACTCGGGGCTGTGATAATCATGGGTTGCGCCGCAGAGATAGGCGTCCTGCGAGACAATCGTATGATGGCCGAGAGATACACCTCCGGGATTATAGATTTGACATTCGGTCCGATGGTCACAACATCCTCTGTTGTCAGCAACCACGGAGCCCAAATTTTTGCTGTCGGGTAAATGAAGTTTCTGTCTCCAACCTGCGCCCCGAAGAAGCGCAAAATGGCTGCTCGCCATCCGAAAAGCGGAACCGGGCTCAGACGAAACAAAAACCACGATACCAACTTCCAAACCAAGCGGCGTATTCTGTCGGCCGCCGGAAATGTCGGGCGCAACAGGGGATCAGTTGCCGCTGAGTCGTGACCAAATAGCATGTCAGTAGTTGAGTCTCCGTCCAGTACGAGCGCGAGGTGTCACAAATCAGATTGCCGCCAGCTTACCGCTTTGCGTGAATATGCGACGGATCGACCCAGGCCACCCGATAATTCCAACTTTTCAGCAGCCGGACAATTCGTTCCGCAGCATCACCCAAGCCCCGCTCGTCCATACGGGTAAAATGCATCTCGACAAGAATCTCTCGGCAACTTGATCCACCAAAAACTTGATGACCACCATTGAGCACATCCTCCTCGAAACCCTCAACATCGATCTTAACCACGGTCGGAGGTGGAACTGATCGCTCGGCGACGACGAAGTCCGCTGTGGCGACCTCGACGGTTATTGAATTCGAATCTCCGGGATGGTCGTCCGTCAGATGACCCGTGGTGGTCACACTTTCCCCTTCGAGTTCGCCCGCAAAGGTGGCCGAGCCCGTCTTCTCTGCCAGCGCAACCGGCTCGACAACCAGATTATCGAAATTTGCTGCTGACTTCACATTCGACGTCAGAGCGATGATCGCTCTAGGCAATGGCTCGAATGCAACGACTTTTCCCTGTGGGCCTGCCCATTCAAGGAATAACTTGGTGTAAACTCCGACGTTCGCACCGACGTCCCACACCACATCTCCCTGCCGAACCGCTTCTTTGAGCGCTTCGTGAAAAGCTTCTTCATAACTTTTCTGTCTGGAAGCAACCATCGGCTTGACGAATTTCAGAATTCCAGCCTGACGCGCAAAGGACCTGAGCTTCCGAAATATCGGTAAATGGTAGATGTTTGACATAAGATTCTCAGCTTGTTGGTCTCGATCAACTCATTGCTTTGATCAGCGCAGTCGCACCCTCTATGGCTCCACATCGAATGGCGTAGCAGTTCTTGGCAGAATTGCCAATCTTGGAGACCTGACTCCTCATCTGCGCGCAATCACACAACAATCGCTCTGCTTCGGCGAGAGCCGTCTTCGACAGATCCGGCACCATCCATTTTAATCTCTCGCCATATATTTACTTTTTTGGAAATCAGGACTGGCTTCCCGCAAGCTAGGGCTTCGACCACGGCAATGCCAAAATTCTCTTGACGGGAGGGAGGGAAGGTCAAAGGCCTCGCTGCCGCAGGATGCACCCCATTTGGCATCCGCCGGCAGCATCCCAGGGAAGAGGATGTTCGGTCGCTGGCTGGCTGTTGCTCCTTGGCTGTTTTCGGTTTTCGAGCGAAAAACTTGGATCAGTCGCCGTATCCAGGTTCTTGATTTCCGACAATTCGCTCATGGAGAGGGCGCGGGTTTAGAGGCCACAACAAAACCGTACGCGCACATCAATTCTTGAGCAAATTTAGCTTTTGTAAACCGTTTGAGGTTTTTAAAACCGCGCAATTTCAATTCCTTCTGCAGTTCGTCCTTATCGAGAACCTCGCTGATATGATGGACGAATGCATCGATATCGTCGGGATGAGCGGTCAGCGCTGAATCGCCCAACACCTCAGCAAGTGAACCTGCATTCGACGCGACAACCGGGCAACCACAGACTTGCGCTTCGATCGGAGGCCATCCAAACCCCTCGACCCAAGAGGGAAAAAAGAAAACTTTCGCAAGGGAATACAAAGCTGCGAGCACGTCGGCAGACACTCGACCCAACGCGTGAACGCGTTCGCCCAAATAGTTGTCTGCGATGATCTTCAGCTGCTTGTCAGACAAGTCTCCCCCGCTGAGGACAAGATCCAAATCTGGACGTTCCCGCGCCAGCGTTACGAAAGCAGTAAAAACCAAATCTCGATTTTTATACCACGATGCGTTTCCGTGATGAAAAATAAAAGAATTGGCGAGGTTGATATCCAATTGGGACAACGTATCACAAGCAGAATGCCTCGGCAGCGGAGCTAAAGCCTGTCCCAAAGGGGGGAAGACTACTGGTTCTTTGGAAAGATCTTTCGTCAACAAACGAGAGAGGTCACGCTCACTAGCCGCTGAATCGAAAATAAAATGGTTGGCCCGTCGTAACCACGAGAGAATCCATTTCTGCTGCAAACGTCCGGTCCAACTCGTCCGACCAAAAGCGAACTCTCCTCGCGCTTTGCGAATAGCGATCACATCATGGCAGGTCACGAGTATCTGTAGACCCGGAAAACACCCAATATAGATGGCATTGCTGTGGTCGGTGATGTGAACAAGGTCCGGCAGATCACCACGAATTCGCAACTCGCGCAACGTGCGCCTAAACGAACGGGGCGCTAGAATGTATTTGTCCACGTATCCCAACCATTTTCCCAAACCACTCCCAGTATTTCTTCCTGCCGCAACCCGCTCGATCGGTGCTATACGGGTCACACGCCAACCCGCTTGTTCAGCAACCTCTTCGACCAAATCGGCGTAGATTTTCATACTCCATTGACCATCCAATGGGTAGTTTGAGACAAGCAATAGGTGCATACGGTCGCTTACCCCCGCATCCTAATAACCTTCAAGGAACCCCGGCTAGGAACTCCGAAACCTGCAAAACGCGTCGGGGCCTGCCTTCCCTTTAAATTGACCGGGACAACGGTCCCGACAGGCTGCCAAGATGAGACCACCGCCCAAGCAGCCATACCCCAGAAGCATTGGCTGCGCCCAAGTGCTAGCCAGGAGCGGATAGCTGACCGCAGAGAAGAGAATCATTGGATAAAAATTCCGTAGTCGCGCCGCGCGCCAACACCGCAAAAAGATTGAGATAACAAGAAGGAACCGAAAGACCACCCATCCAAGACCCAGAATCGCACCATTCTCCATCATTAAACGATCAAACTCATTTTCTCCCGCCAGAAACGTTCGACGCCCGACAAGCATCTTCGCACCAACATTCGTTCCCGCCCCAATCCCCAAGCCAAGAATCGGAACCTCAAAGACCATTTTGAGCGGGGAAAACAACGGTTCAACCGCTCGATAGACAATGGCTTCTCCAAGTTCTCCCTCCGCAGATGCGGCACCTTCCAACCGCTTCGCGAGAGAAGCCTGCCCTCGCTCGAAAGCCGGAGTCATCGAAACAACGAAACCAATGAATAGAGCTAGAGCAGCAATTTTCAACAGCGAAACTCCATTCATTACCCTCGCTAAGAACATACACAGGAACGCGATAGATGCACTGAACGCGCAGCTCACGACCAACGTGCGACTCACTGAGACCGGCTGCACCACAAATATTGCAGCGCCCGCGGCTAACAGCAACAATGATAACTTTCGGGAATGCATGAAAGTCAATGCCCACGCCGCAATAGCAAATGGATAAAAGACATTAGGGCCACCGATGTAACTCCATGTCCCAGGCGGACGGTATAACTCGCCAATCGAATAAAATGTAACTCCTTCCAATCCTCGATTCACCCACGAACCTGCTGAAGAACTTGATTGAGCAACCATCAAGACTGTCATTGGGACCGCTACAATGAGTGTTGCACGCGCGAGGAACAACACGTGTCGTAAATCCATCACTCGCGGAATGATAAATATTAGAGGCACGTGCAGGAGCATCGTGCGAACCCCGTAAGTCGCTACGATAACGTTACCATGTCCGGCCAGAAGTGCCGTCATGAAACCAAATGCACTAAGTAGAATCGCCCAAATAACGAAGCCATTTTTCGACGGAAATGCTCGTCCCATGATCGCCAATGAATAAATCATAAGAACGACGGGATCGCGAATCAACAAAAGGGGATCGCTCAAGCCCGGTAAAATCCACTTGCGAAACGCGCTTTCGAAAACCCAAAGAAACGCATACAAGTAGATTAATCGAACAATCCAACGGCTTCCTCTATCTCCGGGCATTTGGGGCAGCAACAACGATGTTCCTGCAATTTTGGAGAACAAATTGGGCGATCTCACAATTCTTTTCACTATCACAGAGTATTACCCTCTAATCCTCGGTTCATATTCTAAAGCTAAGTCGAGTCATTAACTCGGACCTATTCCCGAATACTCGCGAAAATGTCATTGAGACGCTTTCGATAGTTCGACCATTGGAGAGCCTGAGAGGCCTTCAACGCTTCCCTCCGGACCTCAAACAAATAGTCTCGATCATCCGCCAATGAATTCAGAGCTTCGCACAACGCTTCCACGTCGCGGATCGGCACAACGAAGCCGTTTCGCCCATTTTCCAAAACGTCGGCACCTCCCGTGTTCGTTGTCGTGATCACCGCCATTCCCTGCGCCATTGCTTCAAGAATCACCAGACCGAATCCCTCGAGGAGAGATGGGAAAAGCAGCACCTCATTTTCCGCCATGTGTTTCAAAACCTCAGCGTGAGGCACACGCGTTAGCCACCGATAATTCGCTAATTCACTGTCCAACGCAGCGCATTCACCGTTTCGCGTTCCGACGACGGTAAGAGAAATTTTCGAACCCAGTTGGCGAGCCGCGGAAAATAGGTAACTGATCCCCTTACATTGATTCAAGTTTCCTACGAATAACACTTTGATCGGAGCATTCCGGTCACCCGGAACAAGGTCCGCCAACGCTCTCGATTCCGGACATCCATAATTATTTACCTTAATCGGAATATTATCCTGAACAGTTGCAGGAATTGAACGACGAGCGAACTCACTCGGCACAAGGATGATATCAGCAAGCGAAATTTCCTCATCTTTTCGCCGATTCTTCGCGTCACTATCCAATCTACCGCTGATTGTGGACGCCCAGTCAGGACACCGCGCGATTTCTTCGTCTCGAATTGCTTGGGCAAATGTCCAGTGGGCTGTTGGGAGTTCCAACAAACACTTCATACCCAATTCACGAGCTACGCGAAAAGTCTCCAGCGCTCCATCATCATATGCGTAGACACCATCAATTCCACGTCGCGACCCTTTAAGATATCGGGAGCATTTTCGATCAAGACTCTTGTAAACTGCAAATACCGATGCAAATGAGTCTTCAGAATCGGTCAATTTTTTGATTCCACTTCTTTGGGCAGCTAGACGCACAACTTCCCGCCAAGGTTGAAAGCGAGTTACGTTCCTCAGGCTCCCTTGTACATCCGCCAACCCCCGATAAAACGTAGAATTACATCACTAGCATTCCGATTATTATCATTAAATGTGCCGATCGTAGTGAGAAAGGCTTCCAATGAACTACTTTCCTCCAAAGCGAGGAGAGCTTGCCTCACATTTGCATTCCCCGTCGGATGAGATAAAATATATTTACCAGTTTTCACAACACCTAGAAATCTCCCCAAACTCTAAAAGAGACTGAGATATTTTCGGGCAACACAATCCAATGAATCAAATTTAGATCGCTCTCGAAGAGCATTCAACAAATCATGAGGGACACCGTTGCGACAATCAATGGCCCCCTCGGGAAGATCCTGATATCTTTTATTCTTCCAAGACCAGTCATCGCGATTAATGACCAGAGGAATGCCATGCGATCTAAATGTAGAAACTGAAGCACTTTTAGCAATCAATTCCAGTGGAGTTGTAACAAACCCGAAATCAACCTCCGCAATTAGCGCGGAAGCGACCAAGGCATCGACTTCACCTAGATCGATTACCTGCACTTCACTTCCAATTCTTTGCGTCCAATTTTCGAAGCCATCATTTGCAGCGACTGACCGTCCCACCTTTACTATAACGAGCCTCTTTCCCACGCGCTCGCAACATTCTTGAATCCCAAAAATCGCATTGTCGCCCCGCCAACCCTGATAGATCGAACCGAAAAGCATTCCGACCACAAGTTTATTTCGTTCGGCGGTAATCGCTGAAAACTGCACCGGGAGCGTAGTTGGTGGGACGGATATCTGAATGGTTCCGAATATGGGAGCTCTGGTTGCAACAATTCCATAGCTATGCAGCATTGCAATTCCCACTGGAGTTGATGTGAATACTTCCTTTATGTTTAACTCTCCAACCAAATTAACGCAGATATAACGCTGAATTCCACCGATAATCCTATGTCTCAATGGTGAACCCAAATTTGCGCCGACCCACAACTCGTGAAACATAATGTGCCAATGAAACCGTCCTTTTATACCCCGCAACCGACGTGCTAACCCGAGAGGCAATCCCTTGCGGTGAAATCCGTACGGGACGAAATGCAGACTGATCCAATCAGGATCGAATTCAGTAACTGCGTCTTGCAATAACTTCATCTTGCCTTTCCAGCAGAGACTACTCGGTAACCTCAATTGAGTAAAATCTACGCTACCGCGAGATATAATTGTTTTTTTCCGCAATTCTCTGATGTGGCAGTCATGCAGGGCAAACAGCGCAACTTCAACTCCCATCAATCCCAGTTTCTGAGCAAGCAAAGCGCAGTAATCCCCGACACCAGTTTGTCCTGGCTCAAGACTCGGACAAATAATTAAAAGTCTCATAAACTCGCAAGTGTAATCGTAGAGGCGTCTTGCAGACCGGGTTTCCAAGGATCCCGGCAATTACCCCTTATGGCCCCGCTCGACGGGTTGATTACTTTGTTACTTCGGTTTGAAGTCCAAGTGGCTTGTTGCACATCAAGAGTCGCGCTCGCGAAGCGAGCTCCAGTGCAAATAACCGACTCGAAAGATGGTCACAGGAAGAGCGGATAGAATGGAAAACCATAACGCTCCACGGATCGTTGAAACGTCAAGAACGAGCAGACAAGTGGCTTGTGAAAGAACAGCTATGGAAATCAATATTGGCGGAAACGGAATCCAAGCACGCGCGCCAGCGAGCCCGTTACAAACTCCCAGCAAGAACGATAGTGCCCCTGACAATAAGCTTAAATTTAGTTCGACCTTGAGATTCTTATACTCTGGTCCGAGAATATGGAGAAAGAGATAAGGGAAGAGAACCCCACAGGTAAAAACTCCAATTCCAAAAGCAGTTGCGAGTAAAACGCAGCGATTCTGAAACTTAAATAAATGTTTCGAGCCTTTCGGAACGCAAGCAAAACGCGGGATAAGGGTAAGTGTAAAGATCGAAAGTGCGAGAGCAAAAACCTGCGAAAACCGACCAAGAGCCCCAATGCCGGCGATGTCGGATGTCTGTCCGAAATATGATAGGAGAAGGAGGGTAATCTGGGAGGAAGAAACATAAAAAATTGAAAGCGGAAGTGTCCGCCACACGATGTTTTGTATTTCGATCCTAGTTACAGCGGTCGCGGAGGCATCAAGATTCACAACCTTTCCAGATGCTATCCATAAGCCATGTTTCAGCCAAAGTTGTGTGCACAGATTGAGAAATAATATCACGGCAGCAGCCGGGAAGATAATCAGAGAAAGCGGAACTAGTAAAAGCCGAGCGATCTCAGTTAACAAAGTACGACCTTGGAGAACGGACAATGATCCAGTAAGAGCGAGGATATTTTGGTAGAGGGATGTTGATAAAGTGAGCCAGAACAGCGTTACAACCAGCCCGAAAACCGGTAGGATCGTGGCCAGTAGGTAGTCCTGGCGTAATGCTAAAAATAAGAATAGAGAAAATATTGGAAGGCTGGCTATTAATGCATTGCGCCTTCTTTCATGGGTCGCAGACGCCAACACATTTCCCAAGATTTCGCGATCACCTCCCGCCCGCCCGCCAAGTGCCTTGACAGCGTTTGAAATCCCGCTGTCTCCCAGCACGGATAGTGCGCCAAGCATTGAGAGGGCCAAGACATACAGTGCATATTGCTCGACCGAAAGGAGGCGGATAATTAGAAATCCGGAAAGAATTCCAATGAGCTTAATGGATCCTTCCGTACCACATATATACGCATACTTTTTAAGGCTTGCCTCTACCATTAAAACTCACCGATCAAAGCTTATCAAACTCCTTAGGGCTCATTCGCTGGATACTTTCGAGCTTTCCTCCATCCGTGCAGTTGACCAGCGCACCTCCATAGTCCGCAAACATGTATGCCAAATTTCGGAGGTTTATGGATACACGGAGGAGGTCTGGCATTTGTACCTCCTGCCCAGAGGGCGCGTGATCGCTCTTGGCGTAATGATTGCGCACAGTCTCTGCTTTCCCAATGGAAAGAGGCCTCGCCGATCCATAGTCGTGATCGGCGCCAACGATAGCGACTCGCCTAAAACCGCAAAAAAACAGTATCTGGATTGCAAGGGACGTGCTATTCCCAAACGAGGGGAGTATTGGTGAGACCCGCGAATATGGTAAAGCATCAGCCCCGCTTGCATAGTAGCGCGAACGCTCGTTCGTGTGCGTTTGAGAATAAAATTCGATGGGCGTGAATAGGAATCCGGGCAAATCGTTGTATTGATCGAGATTTTGCTTAAGCAGAAGGGAATCTGCCAGAATGGATATCAAAAATTGGTTCTGAAGATCCGGTAATTGAAGGGCCCCAAAATTCAAGCCCACGAGAGGGTAAGTTGCCAAAAATGATGTTGGTGTTTTAAGAAGAGATGGGCCATTACAAACGATCACGGCTTTTTCTGAGGCGCGATCTTGGGCAAGTTCCGAAAACCATAGCAGTGTTCGGTCAAACTGGCGCGATAGGCGCATTGCCAGATATGGAGCCAACCTTCGCGAGTATATGCGCTTCAAATCTCCGAGGGACGACAGAATTATTGGGCGTTGATTTACATATAGCATTTGATAAAACCTACCAGCCAAATTTGACGCATTCGACCAAACCAATTTTTCTCCTTCATTTACTACCAGAGTTTCCATTCTTTAACTCAACGAGCGCCGAGCACGCATCCGAGAAAAGCCCTACATCAGTCGAGTATGCAAGATACTGGACGCCTGCTTGGATCCATCGTTCGGCTGCTGCCGGTGTATCTGCAAACGTTCCGACGATTTTCCCGAAAGTTTGTGCTCGTTGCACCGCTCGCGTCATCATGTCGATCACTGAAGGATCGTCTACTTGGCCGGGAATTCCCAGCGAATTTGAGAGATCATAAGGCCCTATGAAAAGCACATCAATACCCTCTACCCCTGCAATTTCATCAAGCTTGTTGATCGCCTCCACACCCTCAAGGTGAATGATGATCCTCCCATGCGCGGTAGTTCGCAGATACTCCTCGCGTCGCATCCGAGAGTAGTGTGCAGCCCTTACAAATCGGCAAACACCACGTTGTCCTTCGACACCAAACCTGGAGGCTTTGACAACCTTCTGTGCCTGGTCCGCAGTTTGGATCTTTGGGACTTGAGCCCCTTTCGCTCCTAAATCAAGGACTTGACCGATAAGCTCCTCGCGAAAGTCAGGGAGCCGGACAATTGGAGTGATGCCGCTGCACTCCGCGGCGCGGATTAAGTTCTCCAATGTCTCGAATCCGACGGGCCCATGCTCCATATCCAGAATTACAAAATCGAGCCCAGCCCATCCCGCCGCTTCTACAAACGCAGGATCTTTCGTTTTCATAAAAATTCCAATTTCCGTCTTCATTTATTTTGACTCCTCATAAGTTCCTCAACGATCCCAACATCTTTCGGGATATCCACAGCCTTTGTGGATCGGCACTCGACCATCTTAATTGGAATGCCGAGATCAAAGAATCTATCAATTTCAATATCTTCAAAAAACTCGAATTCTGCCTTTTCCTTGCATTCTCCGAACGCTTTGAGATCTGCCCTGCTGAATGCATAAATACAAATTTGCTTGTAAAATCGTGGACTGTCGTTCTCCTTTTTTGTCCCCGGTAGTGGCAGCCGTGACATGTAGATCAAGTTCTGAGAGCTGTTGAACAACACTTTCGGGATATTCTTATCCCAAGGATCCTCATCGTGAGATAGTGGAGCGTATCCATTGATGACCATCTCAGGGTGTCTGATTTTTTCTTCAGCAATTCGACTGATATCGACAGGAGAAACCATTGGTTCATCCCCCTGGATATTTACGTAGACATCCGCCTCAAGCTGAAGACACGCCTCATAAAGACGATCTGTCCCCGTTAGGCAGGTCGAGGAGGTCATGATTGTCTGAAAACCATACTCCTCTGCGGTTTTCTGAATCAGCTCATCATCAGTTACAATGTAGGTATTTTCAAGGCCCAACGCTGCGGACACCTTTTCTGCAACGTGGATTACCATGGGTTTGCCTAGCAGTCGGACCAAAGGTTTGCCCGGCAAACGGGATGACTGATAGCGGGCGGGAATAAGTCCAACTATTTTCATTGTTTTTATTGTTATAGGTAGAGTTAGTAATAGACGGCAAAAGCAGCGAGCGGCTTTAGCGGTATGAAGATTTAGTCGGATTGCTGCCAGAAGGAATTCACGGAGGGAGAAAAATGGGATAGGATTCGGGGAATGAAGAGCCAGTTGAGTTTTGGAGCGCGGGATAACTCGTGCGAGCTGTTCTTAGTCGTTTCCCTCCGAAGGGAAAATATCATTGACCGGCGATCATTTCGCTCGCGACGTTTCCTCCAGAGATTTTTGCCTTCCACCCTAGTTGCAATTGAGCCTTTCGAGCGTCTCCGACAAGACAGGCGGGTTCCGCTGGACGGAAGTAGCGATGATTAACGCTATAAACCTTTTCTCCCGTCGCAGAGTTGTAACCGCATTCTTCGATACCATCCCCCTCGGCAATGGCATTGATTCCCACCGCTTCAAAGGCCGCCAAGGCAAAGTCTCTTACCGTTGTAGCCGTCCCCGTGGCTAAAATATAGTCGTCTGCAGCAGAGTGTTGCAAGATCCGCCACATCGCATCGGCGTATTCGGGGGCGTAGCCCCAATCTCGCTCAGAATCCAGATTGCCGAGTTCAAGGATTTCGTTCGATCCTGCGGCTATCCTCACGGCAGCGGAAGTGATCTTCTTCGTCACAAAGTTCTCTCCACGCCGTGGAGATTCGTGATTATAGGCAATGCCGTTACAGATGAACAACCCGTGCGCTTCACGATAAACCTTACAGATATTCGTCGCAAAGGCCTTGGCGCAACCGTATGGATTGACCGGCCTGAACGGCGTGTCCTCGTTCTGAGTTTCTGAATTTGGTCTACCGAAGACCTCCGACGACGATGCGTGATAAAATCGCGGCGGCTGAGACAAGTCGCGACAGATTTCCAGAAGGGTTAGGGTCGCCCCTGCAATCTCAGAGCAGGTTGACTCTGGGATCTCAAAGCTTAGTCCCACGTGGCTCTGGCCAGCCAAATGGTAAATCTCGGTGGGAGCAATCGTTGTCAGGACGCGACGTAAAGTCGTCGCGTCGCCGAGGTCCGCGTAGTGCAGAAAAAGTGATTTGCCGTAGATAGTCGGATCGGTCGCAGATGCTCAATCCGGGATCGATTGAAGGAACTTGAACGGCGAACGATGCCGTGAACTTCGTAGTTTTTCGCCAGCAGGAGTTCCGCAAGATAGGAGCCCGTCTGGCCAGTGATTCCGGGTGATAACAGCCTTCAATCGATTTTGGATTTTGTTGATACAGGGAGCCTCTACGGCTCAAAGTCGGATATCGACAATTCCGTGGTCGCTTCCTGACGGGACGGCGTGTCCCACAAATCCTCAGTCATCCAGTCCCGATAGGAGACTGACTGGGTCTGAAACATCAGGTCTTCACGACTCTGCTGCGGGACGGATCGCCAATTTTGCTCCGCGACGACGCGCTTTGCTTCGGCGATCGTGTCAAGTTCAACCGGTTCTCCCGGCGGGATCCGCGCGCTGCTCTCTCGCTGCAACTTTCGTGTTTTCATTGCGACTGCCGATTTTCGTTAGGTTTGGCCATCCCCCTCGCCGCTCGCCAAGTGCCCCGCCTAACTGGGTTCCTGCCCGCAAAGCGTCGCTTTCAGAATTGCCTGGAGGTCCTCCCCGCTCTCAGCCGGGGATCCCGTCAACGGGAGATACACCAGAAGGACGAGGCGGGGAGCATCGCGGCGTCCGGCGACGACGGCTTTCAAGCGGTCGCTGTTCCAGAAGGTTCGTTCCGTGCCGTAGCCCGCCGGCTCCCGGAAGCGCCGAATGATGCAACTGTAGGCCCTCATCTTCAGGCCTGGGCGGCTCACCTCCCAGGATCCGATCTCCACCGACCGGTCGCAGATGTCAGTGGTGTAGGACTGTTCCTTCTCGCTAACCTCCCAGCCGGCGGCCCGCATGCAAACCCCCGGATTGTGCGCGGCCTCGACGCCCTGCACGTTCGACCGATCGCCCCAGCGTAAAATGGTCAACGCCCCGGCTTCGCGCAGGCCGGCCTGCCAGTGAATGGTCCGGCCTTCCTCGGCCTTGAGCATCTCCATCGCAACGTCGGGCACCTCGGACTCGGTCGTTTCGCCATCGGTGCTCGTCTTCACGAAGCTGGTGAAATCGGACGCGAGGACGTCCGCCGACGGAACGGGTTTGTTCTCGGTGAGTTTCAGATTCCGACGATGCGTACCACGCCGCCGTGCCGATCTCCGCGATGAGAAACCAAGCGATAGCGAGGGAAATGAGGACGATGAGGGGGCGTTTCATGGGGAGGGGGAAGGAGTCGGAGGGTAGCTGGTGACGGGTGACGGGTGGCTGGTAATGGGTAACTCGTAACGGGTTGCGGGCTAAAGCGCTTCGATCTCTGCGATCAGACCGGGTAGCTTCTGTTGAATGACATCCCAAACGAGACCGTCGTCCACGCCGTCGTAACCGTGAATTAACCGATTCCGAAATCCGATAATCTGCGGGGCGGCGGATATGTTTGAAAACACCTCCGGGCACCTATCCCGTAAACGACCGCAGGCCTCACCGACAATCTCGAATTTGCGCTCTACCGCCGCGCGGGTTCGGGCATCGCTTCGATAGGCGGCCAGGTCGAATCCGTTGGTAAAGTCCCGGATATCGGCAGCGGCTTCACGGATATCGTTGATCAGCTTTTCCGCCTCAGTTTGCATAGACCGGCTCGCTGGTCTCCTCCACGACCCGGCGAAAGATAGGGTTGCGCAGCGCGGGACGGGTCACCAGATCAATCGGGCGACCGAATATCTGTTGAAGCCCGTCGACCAATTCCATGTAACGGTCCGCGATCCCAGGCGCCTCGGGCTGATCAAATTCCGCAAGCAGGTCGAGATCGCTCCGTGTCGGATCAAAGGCCAACGTGGTTGCCGAACCGAAAACCCGCAATTCCCGGGCCCGCAAGGCGGGCACAAAGCTGTCGGAGCTCTGCGTGATGCTTGGTCAACCGGGCTTGGATGTCTGCATGCATTCGAGAAGGAACAGTTTTTTTATGTGGGGGCGAGGCAAGTGACGAGCACCGGAGCCGTGGGATGGCTCGGGGCAGACTACGTCGGCTCTGCGGCGTAGCCCGAAGGGCGACATGAGCGGGAGCGAAGGAGTCAACGTCGAGAGCTTATTTCTGAAGTCTGAAGTTTGAGGTCAGTGTTTCGGTGGTTGGGTGGTCGGGCTTGAATTCCAATGACTCTTAACCGCAGATTACACAGATGCGTCGCAGATGTGTGAATGAGCGCTTCGCGCGTGACTGGTGACTAGTGGTTGATTCTCTCATCTATCAACTCTCAACTATGAACCGGGATCAGTGGCTGGTTATGAAGGGATTCACCATGAAGGCATGAAGGAAACTACGGAGGATGCCAGTGCTTCGGTGGACTGATGTCTTTGGTCGAGGGCAGCGAGCGCGTCAGGATCGGAGAGTGGCTCGCAGCCGGCTCTCAGGCTGGACCTTCCGGAAGGAGGCAGCGGACCTGATCCATGAGCTGCGGCAGCGCGTCCTCGACGATTCCCCAGACAATCTTGTCTTCGATGCTGTCATAGCAATGCGCGAGGATATTTCGAAATGAGATAATTTTCCGATGGTCCGTAACGCGTTCCAGAACCTCAGGCTCCAATTTGGCAATACGATTGAGGGCTTCCCCAATGATTTCAAACGCTCGTTCAACCGCCAGTCGAGTCTTGGGATCATTTGCGTATGTCTCAAACGTCAATTCTGAGACGAACTCCTCGATTTGACTCCCATGCTCGATGATCGCTTCGAGATTCTCGCGGACCTCAATCCTCATACAAAAGAATCGCTTCTTTCTCGATATTATCCTTGAGCGACCGTCGCTTGAGCCCGGCGGGTGTCAGCAAGTCAATGCGCCGATCCAATTTGTCCTCGATCTCATGGAGTAGAGCAAAATAATGACTCGAGTAATCCGCGGCGGACATTTCGTGAAACTGGACCAAGAGGTCCAAATCGCTCCCAGGTGTCCCCTGTCCCCGCGAAACTGATCCGAAGAGCTGCAATCGTTTCACCAGATGCCGCCGGCATGGACCGGCGAATTGATCCTGAAAATCAACGGTCTGCATTTTCAAAGAACTACGATGGACGCTCCCTGTTGGCAACGCGAAGTATGCGGAGATCGGGATCGATTTCCTCGGGATCTTCGTGAGTCGCTCGAACTGGCGAGCGTCGAGGGCATACCTCTGAGTGAATCTCTCGCAGCTGCAACGGATGCGCAGCAACGGCCAGGCCAGCAACCGCTGAGATGCAGAGAGGGATAAGGGTGATGAGTCGAGGGACTAGGGACTAGGGACTAGGGACGAGGGGCGAGTGATGAAATCTGAAACAGGAATTAGGAAAGAAGCGGCGAGATCAAGCGAGTTCTCCTCCGCGGCTTTGCGCCTCCGCGCGAGCCTCACCCTGTCAGTTGCATCATACATGATGAGTTACGGGGTATGGGTTACTCGCCACCAGACACCAGCCACCAGCCACTTGCTATCGATCATTCGGACCTGGATTCACCATGAAGGCGCGAAGGAAACTGCGAAGGAGGCTGCCAGTGAAAGACTCCAAGCAAGACAGCGACAGCAGAAGTCAGTTCTCCTCCGCGTCTCTGCGTCTCCACGCGAGTTCCTGTATTGATACTTTTCTCCCGCTGAGGCGCTGAGAGGGGAGGTTCAGTTGCTGGTTGCGGGTTGCTCTCCATTCATGACTTGCTACCCGGAGGATGCTCCGGACTCCTGGATTACAAGTTTGGGATACCAAGTTCGAAAGTCTTTGCCGTTCCGAGTCACCAAACCTTTTCGATTTGAAGCAAATGCCCCAATCAGGATGTCCGCGATCGGACGTCTTGGTGTGACCTCGCGACGGCGTAGGTGGACATAATCATTCCACGCCTGATGGGCCGTTTCGGTATCCAAAACTGACCAATTCGCGGAGAACGAAATGCGGGCAAGCGAAAGGAATTTTTTCTGCTCCGAGAGATCGCCTTGAAAGGCGGGAGACAGCTCGACCATGGTGACAGGGCAGATGCAAAGTCCTTCGCCACAGAGCTTTTCAAGCAGGCTCGCCGATTTTCTCCCAAACTCGGGATCATTCTCGAACACATCGAGGACAATGCAGGTGTCAACAATCCACATCGGCTATTGCATCTCGCCCGCTCGCAACTCTTTCATCCAATCGTCGGTCGAACGTCCGGAATTCTCCCGAATCCTTGCGGCATACCCCAGGACAGAAAGTGGACCATCGCCGTGCGGCTCACTTGCGGAGATCCGGCACTCCCGAGCGGACACCTGCTCCCATTGCAGCCGTTGCCCAGGTTTCAACCCCATGGATTTACGTATTTTCGCCGGGATGGAACCTACCCGCGTTCGGTCAAAGTCGATTCACTCATCCGAAAAACATATCATGTAGTTTCGTCATGTCCACCATCCGGCCAACGACCAACAGCCAACGACCTACAGCTTTCGCCGAGCCTCCGCGCGAGCCTCAGCCTATAAGTTTCATAAACGGCTCGCGTGAGACTCACACTGACCCGAGTGCGCGCACGAACTTCGATAGACGACGGAGCAGGCTTTGGTAGGCCGGATAGGCATCCCCACCTTGGGCGCGCAGTAATCCATAAAGGGTCCGCTCCGGATCAATGATGGGAACCTGGGATTCAGGCAATAAACCGGCCGCGCGCAGCCGGGGAGCAGCGATCCAGACCAGACAGGCTTCCGGCGAGACTCGCTCTGCCTTCGCGTCGGCGAGGCCCGGGCGGATCAAATCCCACCCAGGAAGTCTCTCAAGATCTTCGGACAGAATCATCATCGGCAAAAATCAGCGACGCGCGTTCGGAAACCGGCACCGTCAATGGCAGGATAGCGCAGGAGGCCCGACTCGATCACTTCAAACAACTCCCAGAGACGCGATTTGTCAACAAGGCCGCGATCAACCATCGCCCTCACGTCCAGCTCGTCCCGGGCGTGGGAGCGCTCAAGCTTGGACAGCGCTTGCGAATACAGATCGTAATGGAAGAAATCGATCTTCCCGTGACGCGCGATGAAAAGACTTCGGTTTTCCCATCCCGGAAGCCGGGGAATGAAATCTTCCGGCGAAGCGAGTTCGACGTTCAAACTCAGACTGTCTTTCAGCCTCGCGATCGCTTCGAAGAGTCCGTTCGGCTCTGGGTCGGCCTTCAAATCAACGTCAATCGTCATCCCTCGCGAACCGTGCAACACGGCGGTTCCTCCACCCGTGAGATAGATCCGGCCCGGGCTCGTCACCGCATTCCCGAGCTCCCGGAGAAATGCCTCGAGCTTCCGGAGATCAGTTTCGTCACGCATGGTTGGTGGAAAATTGAATTAGGTGACTCAGCGTTCCCGGGATTTGCCGTCCATCGTCCCAAGAGTTCCGTTGCGGCCGTGGGAGTTGCGTAGTAAGGAGAGAATTTAGCTGGCTGGGCTTAATCGCGCTGAGGCGCTGAGAGGGGTTTCACCATGAAGTCATGAAGGAAACTGCGGAGGAGACCAGTCCTTCGGTGTTTCAGTGCTTCGGTGGTCTGATTTCTGATGTCAGATGTCGAGTGACGGCGGGTTGACGGATCATTAGTCCTCATTCCCCCAGTCCAATTCGCGGAGAGGAAAGACGACCGGGCCGACTTGGGACGGAAAATCGTCGACATTCGAGGTCACGAGACACGGGATGCCAGCGCTGTGCGTCGTGGCAAGGATCTGGAGGTCGTGAAGTTTCGTGCCCGTAACGCCAAGCTCCGGGCCCAGTCGAGAAAGAGTTGGGAGGCCCCGACCGTCTCCAAGAGGAGTGTGGTTCGGCACGTCAACTGCCGGACGTTGAAAAGCGCATCGTCGATGGAAAGATCGAGACCGTTCGCGGTAAGAGGTCGGGTGGCGACGACGAGATATTCGCGAATCACTTGCGCCGCGACGAAGAGGCTGATTCCCCGGCGCTGGGATTCAATCAAGAGCCGCATGGCGATGCCGTGTCGAACGCGACCCTCGTCAGTTGCGTCCAGCAGGACATTGGTGTCCAGGCTCACCCGCGAACCCGGCTCAATCCGCATACATTTCTTCCCGGGTCCAACGCTGCGTTCCATCGGTTCGCACCGTTCGCAGCTCGAACTCGGACTCCGACGAGTCGGGAACGCCGATCCCCGCTTCAATCAATGCGTGAAGCTCGCCTTGCAACGAGCGATGATTAGCGCGGGCGTTGGCCTTCAGCCGCTGCACGGTCTCGGGCGAAACGTTTCGGATGAGGAGCGATTTCACTTTGATATCGTAACGCGATCATTTGACCCGGTCAACTTGGATCAGTTGCGTGATTCGGAATGACTCGCGCAGAGGCGCTGAGACGCAGAGAGGATTTCACCATGAAGGCATGAAGGAAACTGCGGAGGAGGTTGCCAGTGAAAGATTCTAAGCAAGACAGCGACAGCAGAAGTAAGTTCTACCCAGCGCCTTTGCGCGTTGCCTTGCAGGCGGTCTCGCAAGCTCGGCTCGCGCGAACCTCACCCTTCAGTTGCAGTATACAATTAATCGCGCTGAGGCGCAGGGCGCTGAGAGCGGAGGTTCAGTTGTTGGTTGTTGGTTATTAGATATTTCAAACAGCTGATCTGTAGCTCTTCGCTACGTTGATGCCCGTCCCGCCCGGTCCTGTCACCGCTGCGGGCTACGTCCCTGTGGCCAGTCTATCTCGGGCATCCCTGACGATCTCGATTCGTTACGTTACGTTCAAAAGCGTATCGGTGTTGCCGGGACCGGGGTCAGGACCGAGGAACGTTCAGAATGAAATGGCCTCAAGCCGAGTCGCGAAGACCTCGACCAGATCGGCCGTCTCCAGCGCGCTCTGGATCGCCGGCCATTGCCTCGAGAAGAACTTTTCCAAGTCGCGTCGCCGCATGTTCCCCACGCGAACCCAGACGATTCTGGGTCGCTGCGTGCTGAAGATGCATCGATTGAAGAAGTCGGAGTCCTTGGTTACGACAACGTAAGAGCCTTCGAGAGCGAGATCCCAAAGATCGCCGTCGGAGGGGCGCTGTCCCAGCTGCGTCGCATGGGTTACCTCGCACCCAGAATCTTCTCCGAGCCGGATCGGGAGGTTTTCGTCGATCAGGAGTTTCACACGACCGCTTCGACGACCGAACGCGCCTCGCCCAGCCTCCTGGCGTAGTCCAAACAGGCGAGCACGTCCTCTTGGATCAGGTTCGGATAGCCTCCCAGGATATCCTCAATCGAATCGCCGGCACTGAGGAATTCGAGGACAGTGGACACCGTGATCCGAGTTCCGCGAATCACGGGGCGACCGTTGCAGACGTTGGGATTAATTTCGATGCGATTCTCCATCAGGTCAATTTAGCAGCGGAGGCGATTCACACGCAATTGATTCGTCGGGCGCAGAACGAGTGGCGGGTGGGGAGGAAGAAGGTGGTTTGGTGGTTCGGTGGTTTGGTTCGGTTCGGTGGTTCGGCGGCCTGAGATACAGTTGATAGTTGTTGGGGTTTGGTTATTGGAAACAGCTGATCTGTAGCTCTTCGCGTTTTTGCGTGTTGCCTTGCAGGCGGTCTCGCAAGCTCGGCTGGCTTGAAATCTATCATCATCTTTATTCTCCGCGCCTCCGCGCCTTTGATTCCCTCGCAACCCGGCTCGGTCACCCTTCGGGCTTGCCGTCTATCTTCGGCTCCCCCGAGCCTTCGGTTGCGCGAGTCCCGGTATCGATACCTTGCGCCCGCTTAGGCGCTGAGGCGCGCAGGTAATCGTCAATGAGATACGAGGGGCGGGTTAAGGTAGGCTTACTGAGGTTCTGAGGTTCTGAGCTGGTCTGAGGTTCTGTTGTTTGATGTCAGTGGTCTGAGGTCGATGTTCGATGTCAGATGGCTCTCACGGTAATTTACTATCGATCATTCGGATTAGCTCTCCGGCTTGAACTCGAAGTTCGTCGTAGTCAGAGCCCAACACCCTCAAGGTCGTCTCCCGGATAGTGCTGCGCCCAAAATTGCTCAGTCAGGGATTGCGCCAATGGCGCGTAGCGACCCATTTCCGGACGATACTTGGTCGCGATGTCGAGCAGACGGTTCAAATCGTGGATCCGCTCCAACTGCCATCCATTGGATATCAGATAGCCCTTCAGGAATCGCTCAACGGATTCCTGCAGCAATTCGACCGCTGAAAAACAAGCCCCCCTCGTCTCATAGAGAGCATCCGCACTGGCTAGTCGCTCGGAGGCGAGCAAAAACCAATGCTCGGGATTCGCTTCACTTGTCTTCACAACAACCGCAGGCCGTTTCGAGCGACCGTATCGTAAAATCCCCTCCCCGCTTTGATGCGCGCCTCGTGCTGCTCTGGTGAAATCACGATCAAATCGAAAGCAAGCAAGGCCTCAGATCGAGGCGCCTCCCACCACGCGTTCCTAATGGCGATTTTTTCTCTCAGTGGGGACGACTTCAACGGCTTGACAATCAACAAGTCGATATCGCTGTGCTTGTCAGGCTCCCCGTAGGCATAGGAACCAAAGAGCACAATCTGGACCGGCGAAAATTGTTCTTCCAACACCTGCAGATAAGGCAGCAACCGATCCGCGATTTGACTGACCGGATGACGCGGGTCGCGGAGGACGCCCTCCCGAATCCGGGTCGAATGGTCGGGCGCGGTGGTCATTGGTTTAGGGTCGGTGGTCGATGGTCGTCAGGAAAGCGGGATCGCTCAAGATGCGAGTTTGCGCATCAGCTCGGCGTGGCGATCCATGATGCGCTCGAGACGCGCTCTCAACCGCCTGGTCGTCTGCATGGCGGACAACAGGCTGATCGTCACACCGACGCAGGAACGCCGCGACTCGATCGCGTTCCTCGACCGGCATGGTTTTGATTTCGTTGATGACTTCGGTCGCCGTCATGAAATTAATCTATATCGAAAATTGTGTCGATGACAAGTCGCCCAATCCGCCAACCTGTGGACACGAGGTAGTCTTTCAGGAATTCTCGCGCAGAGGCGCTGAGACACAGAGAGGGGATTCACCATGAAGGCATGAAGGAACCTATTTCTCCGCGCCTCCGCGCGTTGCCTAACAGGCGGTCTCGCAAACTCGGCTCGCGCGAGCTTCAGCCTATCAGTTTCATAAACGGCTCGCTTGAGACTCACACTGACCCGAGTGCGCGCACGAACTTCGATAGACGACGGAGCAGGCTTTGGTAGGCCGGATAGGCATCCCCACCTTGGGCGCGCAGTAATCCATAAAGGGTCCGCTCCGGATCAATGATGGGAACCTGGGATTCAGGCAATAAACCGGCCGCGCGCAGCCGGGGAGCAGCGATCCAGACCAGACAGGCTTCCGGCGAGATTCGCTCTGCCTTCGCGTCGGCGAGGCCCGGGCGGATCAAATCCCACCCAGGAAGTCTCTCGAGATCTTCGGACAGAATCATCATCGGCAAAAATCAGCGACGCGCGTTCGGAAACCGGCACCGTCAATGGCAGGATAGCGCAGGAGGCCCGACTCGATCACTTCAAACAACTCCCAGAGACGCGATTTGTCAACGAGGCCGCGATCAACCATCGCCCTCACGTCCAGCTCGTCCCGGGCGTGAGAGCGCTCAAGCTTGGACAGCGCTTGCGAATACAGATCGTAATGGAAGAAATCTATTTTCCCGTGACGCGCGATGAAAAGACTTCGGTCTTCCCATCCCGGAAGCCGGGGAATGAAATCTTCCGGCGAAGCGAGTTCGACGTTCAAACTCAGACTGTCTTTCAGCCTCGCGATTGCTTCAAAGAGTCCGTTCGGCTCGGGGTCGGCCTTCAAATCAACGTCAATCGTCATCCCTCGCCAACCGTGCAACACGGCGGTTCCTCCACCCGTGAGATAGATCCGGCCCGGGCTCGTCACCGCATTCCCGAGCTCCCGGAGAAATGCCTCGAGCTTCCGGACATCAGTTTCGTCACGCATGGTTGGTGGAAAATCGAAATAGGTGACTCAGCGTGCCCGGGATTTGCCGTCCATCCCAAGAGTTCCGTTGCGGCCGTGGGAGCGATACAGCTTATTCGCCCTCGCCGCTCGACCGTCGTCTCTTCGAATTTCACCATGAAGGCATGAAGCAAACTGCGGAGGAGGTTGCCAGTGAAAGATTCTAAGCAAGACAGCGACAGGAGAAGTCAGTTCTACCCAGCGGGAGACCGGCATGGACCCTGACCCGACTGAACCGAATGGATCATTAGTCCTCATTCCCCCAGTCCAATTCGCCGAGAGGAAAGACGACCGGGCCGACTTGGGACGGAAAATCGTCGACATTCGAGGTCACGAGGCACGGGATGCCAGCGCTGTGCGTCGTGGCAAGGATCTGGAGGTCGTGAAGTTTCGTGCCCGTAACGCCAAGCTCCCGGGCCCAGTCGAGAAAGAGTTGGGAGGCCCCGACCGTCTCCAAGAGGAGTGTGGTTCGGCACGTCAACTGCCGGACGTTGAAAAGCGCATCGTCGATGGAAAGATCGAGACCGTTCGCGGTAAGAGGTCGGGTGGCGACGACGAGATATTCGCGGATCACTTGCGCCGCGACGAAGAGGCTGATTCCCCGGCGCTGGGATTCAATCAAGAGCCGCATGGCGATGCCGTGTCGAACGCGACCCTCGTCAGTTGCGTCCAGCAGGACATTGGTGTCCAGGCTCACCCGCGAACCCGGCTCAATCCGCATACATTTCTTCCCGGGTCCAACGCTGCGTTCCATCGGTTCGCACCGTTCGCAGCTCGAACTCGGGCTCCGACGAGTCGGGAACGCCGATCCCCGCTTCAATCAATGCGTGAAGCTCGCCTTGCAACGAGCGATGATTAGCGCGGGCGTTGGCCTTCAGCCGCTGCACGGTCTCGGGCGAGACGTTTCGGATGAGAATTGATTTCACGTTGATATCGTAACGCTATCATTTGACCCGGTCAAATTGGATCAGTTGCGTGATTCGGATTGACTCGCGCAAAGGCGCTGAGGCGCGGAGATACGGTTGATAGTTATTGGTTGTTGGTTGTTAAATATTTGAAACAGCTGATCTGTAGCTCTTCACGATGTTGGCTCCTTCGCCCCCGCTCATGTCGCCCTGCGGGCTACGTCGCAGAGCCGCCGTAGTCTGCCCCGCGTGATGATTCCGGGCTTACCCAGCCCGTCACCGCTTCGCGGCTGTCCCTTTGGTCCAGTCTATCTCGATCGATCCCCGCGATCTCGGTTCCCTGCCGCCGGTGCTCGTTACCTTACGTTCAAAAGCGTATTCGTATTCCCGACACCAGCAATCCGAGTGCCATTAGCGGATTTCGATGATACGCTGACCAGCCTGAAGTTTTCGCAGTATATCAGGCCAGAGCAGGCTCCATCTTTGTAACAAGGTCTGTTTGCGACAGTTGCCGATTCGCAGCCAGACAAGCCGCCCGCAATCGAACGGCCTGATCGCAAGGCTCAGGAAATCTTCATCTTTCGAAACATCAATCCATTTCATCTCGACCGTTCGCTTCCAGATGGTCTGATCATCGACCTACCCAAGTCCAACATCGAGAGCGTGGATCGCTTGGAAATCCTGGGCCTCGATCCATCGAGCCAGCGCAGTCGGAAGCTGATTGTCGATAAAGAAGGTCACGCGGCGGTCAAAACCGATTGATCGGTCTGTCGCGCGGCATATGTGAGAGCTGCAACGATGTCGTCTGACTCAAGAAAGCTGTAATTTTCCAGAATCTCCTCGAACGAGGCTCCATGAGCAATCAACGCAAGGATGTCGGTAACACGCAACCGATACCCGCGAATGCAAGGCCGACCGCCGCATTTGCCGCCCTCGATCGTGATACGCCTGAGCAGATCATTTATCTCCGGATCCCCATTCATTGCCTCGACTCTTTACCATGGTTCACTCGGACTGGCGAGCGTCGAGGGCTTACCTCTGAGTGAATCTCCCGCCGAGGCGTTGAGGCGCAGAGATGCAGTTGATAGTTATTGGTTATTGGTTGTTGGTTGTTGGAAGCAGCCAAAAGGGATCCCTTCGCGTTTTCGCGTGAAACCAATCACCATCTTTATTCTCTGCGCCTCTGCGGCTCCGCGCGAGTTCCTGTATTGATACTTTTCTCCCGCGGAGGCGCTGAGACGCGGAGGGGTTTCAATCTTCGATTGCCGATTTTCGATTGCCGATTTTGACGTTCGCTCTCGCTGCTCGATCGTCGTCTCTTCGGATTTCACCATGAATTCATGAAGGGGTGATTTCTGAATTAGCTTTAACCGCAGATTACGCAGATGGCTGCAGATGAGTGAATGAGCGCTTCGCGCGTGACCGGCAACTGGATGTTGATTCTCTCAACTAACAATTCTCAACTCTCAACTATGAACCGGGATCAGTGAGGAGTCGAGCGTCGAGCGACGAGAGCACCGGAGCCGTGGGGACGGCCCGGGGCAGACTGGAGCGAAGCGACAGCCCGCAGGGTGACATGAGCGGGGGCGAAGGAGTCAATCGAGCGTCGAGGGCTGATTTCTGATATCGAGGGACGGCGGATTACTGGATCCAAATGAGCGGAAAGGCGATGCGGCGGCAGACTTCGGCTTGGCGTTTGTCCCCGGTGATGAGGCCCACGGCATGGTCGGCTTGGGCAATCGCGATGTGGAGCAGATCGAGGGTCCGGCAGAGGGTTGCGCTTGCGTGCAGGTCGGAGAGGGAGCGGGTGAGTTCCCAGATGTGGTCCCAGTTGCACTCCGACCTGACCCAGCGTCCGTCCACGATGTCCTGATCAAAAAAGGCCAGCGCCCGCCCGCCCGCCGCCGGGTCGAGCAATCCGCGCCCAGCCGCGGCATGGATCGCGGTGCGAACTTCCGTCTCCTGCAGGGGATTAAGACTGAGCTGAGGGACGTCGACGACCGCCGCCTGCACGGCTTCGCTCCCGGGTTCGAATACGTAAAGTTTTACGAGCGCGCCGGAATCGAGATAGAGTCGCTTCATCGCCCGCGGTCTTCGGCGACAAGGTCGGCAACGGTCTGGTCGCGTTGGCCGATGATTCCCGCCCCACGCGCTCGGCTCACCCAGTCCATTGAACCAGGGACTGCGGGTGTCCGCACCGATTGAACGATGGCGACGATTCGCCCGTGTTGACTCCACTGAAAGGATTCTCCCTGCTCCAGAGATTCTCGAATCTCGCGGGTCCGATGCACAAGGTCGCGGGTCGTGATTGTTTTCATATTAGACAAATTTGTCTTACTTTCGCCGCCTCGTCAACGCCGAGCCGCTGGGCGCGGCGGCGTAGCCTGCACCAAGTGCAGCCCCGAAGGGGCGCGACTCACGGGAGTGAGCGCGGCAACATTCGCCGAGCTGCTGGGAACACTGGAGGCCTGGGAGGCCTCGGGGTGAACTACGTCGGCTCGGCGACGTAGCCCGGAGGGGCGAACCGGAGGTGCTGGGAAGCGCCGGAGATAGCTTGCGCACCGCGCAACCCGAAGGGGGAACGGAGCAGGAGCGAAGTGAAGCAAACGCTCTGGAAAGCGCGAGTCAACGGCGGCGTAGCCTGCACAAAGCACAAAGCGGAGCGGGAATGGTGATCAGTCGAGGGACGAGCGTCGAGGGCAATGGGCCAGAGTATTGCGAAATGAGATAATTTTCCGATGGTCCGCAACGCGTTCCAGAACCTAAGGCTGCAATTTGGCAATTCGATTGAGGGCTTCCCCAATGATCTCGAACGCTCGTTCAGCCGCCAGTCGAGTCTTGGGATCATTCGCGGAGGTCTCAAAGGTCAGTTCTGACACGAACTCCTCGATTTGACTCCCGTGCTCGATAATCGCCTCGAAATTCTCGCGAACTTCAACCTTCATAGAGAAGAACTGCATCTCTCCGGATGCTCTCCTCGAGCGACCGTCGCTTGAGCCCGGCGGGTGTCAGCAAGTCAATGCGCCGATCCAATTTGTCCTCGATCTCATGGAGTAGAGCAAAATAATGACTCGAGTAATCCGCAGCGGACATTTCGTGAAACTGGACCAGAAGGTCCAAATCGCTCTCAGGTGTCCCCTGTCCCCGCGAAACTGATCCGAAGAGCTGCAATCGTTTCACCAAATGCCGCCAACATGGACCGGCAAATTGATTCTGAAAATCAACGGTCTGCATATTCAAAGAACTACGATGGACGCTCCCGGTCGGCAACGCGAAGTATGCGGAGATCGGGATCGATTTCCTGGGGATCTTCTTCGGAAATCGGAGGCCAGTGCTTCGGTGGTCAGATGCCGGTGGTCGAGTGACGAGAAGTCACCATGAAGGCATGAAGGGGTGATTTCTGAATTAGTCTTAGCCGCAGATTACGCAGATGGGCGCAGATGCGTGAATGAGCGCTTGCCGCGTAACTGGTGACTTGATGTTGCTTCCCTCGACTATGAACTCTCAACTCTCAACCGGGATCAGTGGCTGGTTACGAGGGGATTCACGATGAAGTTATGAAGGAAACTGCGGAGGAGGCTGCCAGTGAAAGACTCAAAGCAAGACGGTGAAAGCAGAAGTAAGTTCTCCTCTGCGCCTCTGCGCCTTTGATTCCCTCGCAACCCGGCGTCACCCTTCGGGCTTTTCGTCTATCTTCGGCTACCCCGAGCCTTCGGTTGCGCGAGAGTCAGAAACTTCCCACGAAGGTCCGGATCGTCTCAATTTCATACTCCAGCATTTCTCGGGTAAGCCCTGGATACGTCCCGAGGAAGATGGCCGTGTTCATGATTTCATCAGCGCCGGGAAGGGCGGCGCTGATGGTTGAATCGTTGATTGGTTGAAGGGTTGAACCGTTGTTTCCCACCACCCGGAAGGAGTCGGGGCGGTCTTTGCGGAGTTGGACGAATGCCGGTTGACGAAGCAGATTGCCGCCGAAGAGCATGCGGTTTCCGATCTTCTTCTCGTCCAAATGCCGCCCCAGATCCGTGTGGGAAAAGGGCGCCGTCGATTTCACGCGGATCATGAAGCCAAACCAGCTGGGATCGACGCGGCAATGGGAGCAATCCCAGGTGAAGGTTGATGGTTGATGGTTGATGGTTGATGGTTGATGGTTGATGGTTGTTCCGAAGTCTCCGGATCTCGTGGACCATCAACCATCAACGAAGAACCATCAACCCTCCGCCACTCCGTGGCATGAGTCGGGAGGTTGAACTCGAAAACATCGTCCAGGTCGGCCAGCCCGCAGCGGAGAATCTCCCAATTTTGCTTCCGCGCTTCGATGAACGCCGGAAGCTTTTTCAATTGCTGACGACCGATGGCCGCCTGAGGGTCGAGCGGTTTGAGATTATAGCCCAAGTGGCTGTAGGTGTATTTGTGGTCGTAGCCGGGCGGGAGTTCGCCGAGATTCCAGCCGAAACGCTTGCCGCAGGTGTTGTCCACCCCGCTCGGGCACCAGCAATCCCGGCCCCAGTCGCGGAAACTTTCCGCGTAAGTTTTGAGCGAGGCTCGGCGGATGATGTTCACCGCTCCCCCCTCGCCCATCGTGAGGTGATGCGGCGGGTAGAAGGATTGGGTGCTTAAGTCTCCCCACGCCCCGGTGGGCGCGGTGAGGAGGTGGGATTGGTTCTTGGTTGATGGTTGATGGTCGATGGTTTCGAAGCGGATGAGGGGGTTGGTGCCCGCTTCGGCTTGTTTGAGGAGATGGTCGAGGCCGAGAACCTTTGCCCGCTCCACCGGCAGCGAATAGGTGCAACCCAGAGCATCGCAATTGTCTTCGATGAGCCAGAGATCGTGCCGGTGGCAAAAGGCGAGGACGGCACCGATGTCGAAGGGGTTGCCCAGGGTGTGGGCCATCATGACGGCCTTGGTCCTGCCCTCGACGTAGGCGGCCTCGAGCTGATCCACCCGGGCGTTGCCGGTAACGGGATCGTTGTCGATGAATACCGGGACCGCGCCGACCTGGAGGATCGGAGCCACGGTGGTTGGGAAGCCGGCCGCCACGGTGATCACTTCGTCTCCGGGAAGGATGCGTTTGTGATCGGGGAGCTTGTGCGTCGTGAGCGCCGAGATCGCGATCAGGTTCGCCGAGGAACCGGAATTGACCAGCAAGCAGTGCTTAACGCCGAGGAGGGCAGCCAGTTCTCGTTCGAACGCCTCACCCTCCGGGCCGAGCGTCAGCCAGAAGTCAAGCGTCGCGCCGACGGCGGCTTCGACTTCATCCTCGGTAAAAACCCGGCCCGCGTAGGGAACCACGGATTCTCCCGCGATGAACGCGGCGCGCCCGGAATCGTCACCGGGACGGTTGGCGGTGTGCAGGAATTTGGAATAGTTTCTCACGGAAACGCTGTTCCAAAGTTTCAGGACCGAGCGCAGTTTGGTTTCGGAGAGTCTTGCGACATTCGTGCGGGTGAATTTGCTCTCTGACAGTACAGCGGTTTTGTCTGTGCGGACAATTGACGTGGATCGCATCGTTCCCCTCGACAGATCGCCAGGCTCGATAATCGCGGCGTAGCGTGCATCAAAATACGCATCCACTTCGCTTGAAATGAACGCGACAATCCAGTCATCGGATCGGTCGCCTTGTCCGAGCACGAGACCGGGGCGAACTTTTGAGCCTTTGAGGTTAGTGAATGGGAAGTCGATTAATACGATCTCCCCTAAGGCTGGCGAATTAGCGGAGTCCAAAGAAAGCCTCCCAGTCAGCGGTTTCATCGATCGGTTCGTCGGCCCAAGCTGCAAGTGACATGGCCGCGAACTCGTTCTCGGCAGATGCAGCGGTCGGGCGCAGTTCCTGCACCGGCAGCCCCTGCGAGAATGCATCTTCGAACAATACGACAACGCGTGCGCGTCGAACATCGGAGGGCAGCGCGGAGAAAAGAGTCAAATGACCGTTTTCGAGAGTTCCTTCAATTGCTTGCATAAGAATGGTGAGTTGGAAGCGGTTGGATTATGTCCATGGAAGGTGTTTGGCTGCGGCTGACTTTGTGTAAGATGCTATCTGCGAATCGCACAGATTACGAGCGTTCTCTCCAGACTGTTGCTGCAAATACCACTCAGCGGTGCGGGCAATCGTGGTTTCGAAATCCCAGACCGGTTGCCAGCCCAGCAGATGAAAGGCTTTATCCACGGCAAGGTTGAGCTTCGATGCTTCGTGCGGAGCCTGAGGGTCTGAGCGATCTTCCCAAGTGCCGGGACCGTGCTTGATCAACTCTTCCACGAGTTGGGCAACCGTGCGGTTACTGGTGAGGTTCGGCCCGAAATTAAACGCACTTCGCAATGGCGCGCTGGTGGGGTGACCCATACGCTCCGGATCCGCGAGCGCCGCTCCGAGCCAGAGGTAGCCCGAAATCGGCTCTAATACATGCTGCCAAGGTCGGGTGGCACCTCTGTTCCTCACAGGGATCGGCCGACTTTCGAAAATCGCACGGAAGCAATCGGGGACGATGCGATCAACAGCTCAATCTCCACCGCCGATCACGTTGCCTGCACTTGCGGAGGCCAGGCGGATGGTTGGTTGATCGTTACTGGTTGTTCGTTGTTCGTTGTTCGTTGTTGATGCGGTCTTCTCAAAAAATGAATTGCGATACGACGCGATGGCGAGCTCCGCGCATCCCTTCGATGCACTGTAAGGATCATGGCCACCCATCGGGTCCTCTTCCCGATAAGCGTGGAGCCACTCCTGATTCTCGTAACACTTATCGGTCGTAATCATAACGGCCACGCACGGGAGGTGAGTTGGTCGTTGTTGGTTGGTCCAGCGGCGGAGCGATTCGAGGACGTTCACGGTGCCCATGACATTGGTCTCGAACGTCTCTACGGGAATGTCGTAGGACCAAACGTACGAGGGGTTGTGCTGCAAGGTGGAATACGAAATCCGGTTGCACGCGGGCAACGGTTGATACCAACGCTTCACGATCGGCGAGGTCACCCCGGATGTCTTGCGCAAGCAGAGAAGAAATCTGAGCCTGATCAAATAGCGTCTCGTGGGGCAAGGGATCCCGGGCATACCCGGTGACCTCTGCACCCAGCGATGCCAACCAAAGAGTCATCCACGATCCTTTGAAACCCGTGTGGCCCGTCACCAGGACCTTTTTTCCACGGTAGGCCCCGTGGAAAGGTTGATTAGTTGAAGAGTTCAAACGTTGAATCGTTATCAGCTTCGAGCGGGCTGAGAGTTTCGTAGGGCGTTGATTTGATTTCCGAGGCCCGCGATGACGTCTCGTTGACTCGCAAGCGAATGCTCGCCGACATAGTTCTGATCAGCAGCGAGAATGAGCAAGCACGCCGACTCCATCAATGATCCATAAGCCAGTTGCGAGAAATGAGCCTGGTCCTTGAAGGATGTCCGACCCGAACCCTCAGCAAGATTGCCAGCTAATGACACAGCGGCACGGTTCAACTGCGACGTCATTCCATATCTCTCATCGGCAGGAAACTCACCAGTCACCGAATAGACACTTCCGACCCACCTCCGTGCGTCTTGCCAGACCTCGATTTTTCAAACGGAAGCTTGAAATCGCTCATAACTCTTCAACCTTTCAACTTATCAACCACCAACGCGCCTCAGCGCTCTCACCAGAGCTTCCACGGGGCACTTCCACTCTCCCACAGCTCCTCGAGCTGGATCTTATCGCGCAGGGTGTCCATTGGTCGCCAGAAGCCGTCGTGCCGGTAGGCCGCAAGCTGGGAATCACCGGCCAGTGACTCCAGGGGCCCGCGTTCCCAAATGGTTTCGTCCCCGTCTCGAATGCGGTCCAGCACGGAATAATTCAAAACGAAGTAGCCGCCATTGATCCACGCTCCGTCGCCTTCGGGCTTCTCCTGGAAATGCTCGACCAGGGACCGATCTTCCTGAAACGCAAGCGCTCCATACCGACCGGGGGGTTGGACGGCCGTCAGGGTAGCCTCTTTGCCACTCGAATGGTGGAAGGCGATCAGCGCGGTCAGGTCGACGTCCGAGACCCCGTCCCCGTAGGTGAAACAAAAGGGTTCGTCGGACGTCAGGTAGTCTCTGACCTTCAGCAATCGGCCACCGGTCATCGTCTCATCACCGGTATCCACGATGGTGACTTTCCACGGCTTGGCCGCTTTTCGTGGACGTGCATCGAGTTGTTTTCCATGTCGAAGGTGACGTCCGACATGTGCAGGAAGTAATTCGCGAAATATTCCTTGATGACGTAGCCCTTGTATCCCGCGCAGATGACAAAATCGTTGATCCCGTGGGCAGAATAGATTTTGAGGATGTGCCAGAGGATCGGGCGGCCTCCGATCTCGACCATTGGCTTCGGTCGGAGGGCCGTTTCTTCGGAGAGGCGGGTTCCCAGACCGCCGGCTAGAATGACTGCTTTCATGAATCCTTCGAATCATTGAGGGCGGCTTCGAGGATTTTCTCAAAATTCTCGTTCTTCTCAGCCCGGTTATCGCTCTGGGGAAGATAGACGAGCAGCATCAACCGGGGTGCATCGCGGCGTCCGGCGAAAACTGCCTTGAGGCGATCGCTATTCCAGAAGGTGCGCTCGGCGGTGTAGGTCGCGGGCTCCTGAAACCGTCGAACAATGCAGCTGTAGGCCGACATTTTCAAGCCCGGGTCGACTGACGTCCCAAAGGCCGATGTCAACCGATCGCCCATTGATCTGCTCGGTGTAGGATTGGAGCTGATCACTGACGTTCCAGCCCGCCCCCGCCATGCACACGCTCGGATTGTGCGTATTCTCGAGACCCTGAACGTTGGACCGATCGCCCCATCCGATCACGGTGACCGCACCACCCCTGGCCAAACCGCCCGACCATTGAATCGTTTCCCCGGTTTCGGCCTTGAGGATCTCCATCGAGACCTCGGGGACTTCGGTTTTTTCAACCTGGGCGCCGCCCTGCTCCTCGAGGTACCGGGTCAACGAATCGGCGATCTCTTCCGCCGGAGGCAGCGGCTTGTTCTCGGTGAGTTTGGATTCGGCTGAACCATACCAGGCCGCGGTCCCGATCTCGGATACGGCGATCCAGGCGATGACGAAGCCAATTGCGATGAGGAAGAGTTTTTTCATAAGGAGGGGGTGAGGGGCGTTTTGAAGTTCTGAGGTTTTGGCGATTTTCCCGCAGAGGCGCAGAGCGCGGAGGCCTGAGATACAGTTGATAGTTATTGGTTGTTGGTTATTGGAGATAGCTCGGCTCGCTTAAAATCTATCATCATCTTCATTCTCTGCGCCTCTGCGCCTTTGATTCCCTCGCAACCCGGCTCGGTCACCCTTCGGGCTTTGCGTCTATCTTTGGCTCCCCCGAGCCTTCGGTTGCGCGAGAATCAGAAGCTCCTCACGAAGCTCTTAATCGTCGAGATCTCGTAGTCGAGCATCTCCTTCGTCTATCCCGGGTAGGTCCCGGGGAAGATGGCGGAGTTCATGATCTCATCCCGCGCATTAAACCGACTGGCGTATTGCATGAGCAATCGCAGCTTCTCCGCGTCCAACCGCAACTCGTCGGCATGCACGAAGACGTGTCGAAACCCTTTCAACTCCCGGAGATCGGGTTTGAGATCCACCGGGATCAAGGCTGGGCGAATTCCTACGATCTCCAGGCTCATGCGCGTGAAGAGAGCGGTGTGCCATCCACGATCTTCGTCAATGTGATTCTCGAATGCCTTCGCCACTCGCAAAGCCATTTGTTCACAAGCGTTGTAAAACCGACATAAATGATGAACCGTCGACTCCAATCCCATCGCGCCAGCGTGAGAAAAGCGCTCCGTTGCAAGATCGAACGCGTCGTGCATCACGCGCACATCCTCCTGCATCTCCCGATGCAGCGTCGCCAAGCCTATAGCGTCCATTATTCTCCTGTGCTTTGGATTTGAGCGGCCAGCCGACTTTCGTTCAACAGCACCACATCGACCGGGCGGCCAAAAGCTTCTTCCAACTCGGAACTCAGGCGAAAACAACTCGACCCCGCTGGCTCACATTCCAGAGCGATGTCGACGTCGGAGGCTGCGTTGAAGGCTCCTCGTCGAGCCAACGACCCAAAGATCCACACCCCGGTCCCGCGGGGAAGCCGGGCACGAAGCTCGGCAAAAAGCGTTCGCCGGGTCTCGTCGAAAAGTTCGAGGCGCGTTTGCCTTAGCTCCCCGTCGCGTTGCTGAAGCATTGTCATGCAAATTAGCGTCGCTTGGATTGAAATCCACTTCCTCTCGCCTTAGCCGGATGAGACAAGTTTTACGCAGGCAGAGCGAGCCCCCAGCTTGCCCGCACGAATACTGCGAGCTGGAAGCTCGCGCCACTTATTGTTTCGAACGAAGACGGCGGGGTTGAACTCAGCCAGCTTTCCTTCTTCGCAGGATTCGGAACAGAAGAAAGCGAAGGGAACGAAAGACACATAAGTTAGAATTGCATTAACTCCAGGTGATTCGCGAGGACGGCAATTCCGATTCACTGCAGTTGGTGGATCGCTGGTTCAACTTCAGACCTTTGCCTCCTTCCCTTCCTTCTGTTCAAACCCCATCCTTTCCGCACGCTCGAGCCACTGGCTCATTCCCCAAAGACACACCAGCACGACGCCGAGAATCGTAAAGCCCGCCGTATCGTGCCATTCATCAACGGCTCCAATCCCGTTCACCGCGCCCTGATACGTGAGAAAGGTTGTTCGGATCACGTTGCAGACAAACGCGATGAAGCTTCCAGCTGCAACCAACGCAACGAGCCCGATTATGGAACGTCGGTAGAGAATTCCCAGAAATAATGACGCCATCAGCGTGGATTGCAGCGAGCGGATTCCGCTGCAGGCTTCATTGACGCCGAGAATGCCGGTCGGCACCTCGATCACGTTGCCCCGGGCCTCGGCCGGGATCCCAACGAATCCAACCAAATTGGCCGCCAGCTCCGCGTTCACCCGCATGAGTCCCTGAACGAGCAATCTCTCTGCACCCGACGGCCAGGGAATCGCGGTGAGTAGGAACAGAAGCGGCAGGACGAAGAATGCGAGCCACCGCCATGAGCCTTGAACGTAGAGAATAGTGAGGCTAATCCCCATCGCCATGGTGCCCATGATCCAGGAGACCATCCGCCAATCGGTATTGGCCTCTCCAACGATCCGGAGAGGGAGCTGCGGAAGAATCAGCAACACCATCAGAATGGCCGGGATCAGCACCCGCGAGACCGGCTCGGCCTCCGGACGACTCGGCCAGCGGTCGTAGATCAAATAGGCTGCGAGCAGCGGAACGGACCAGCCGTAATAATACTGAGGGTTAATCGACCACTCAACGCTGTAACGCAGCAGGGCGGGCAGCCAGATCAGCGCGATGATCGCAAACGGCACCCACTCGGGCAGCGTGGTCGATTTTGTGAGGGCAGTTGATGTGGTATTGGAGGCGGATTTCACGACGAGGGGGCTGGTGGGAGTATTGTAGAAGCGGAGGTAACGACGCCCCGGCGCGCTGCATCGCAGCTCGCCAAGGTCTCCTGACGTCGACCACTACGGGAAGCAAGTCAATTGCCGAGGCGTTGGCTGATCAATCGAACTCATTTGCAAGTGTTCGTCGAGACCGCGTCGATCGATCTAAGCCTGAAGCCTCCGAATGATGCGTTCACTTTAAATCAACTGATGCCATGATGCCTCGATGAAGACGACGCTGACTTTGGACGATGATCTGGCCGGAATTCTAGAAAAGCGGGCGCGGAACACTGACAAGCCTTTCAAAATGATCGTCAACGACGCCCTTCGACTTGCTCTGGTGGCGGGGCAAAACCAATCCTTGAAATCGGAGATTCGCACGCGCCCGCACGGCTTTGGAACGCAAGCCGGAATAGATTGGAATCGGATGAATCAACTCACGGATGAACTCGAATGCGAAGAGTCTTTGGTGAAGAAGTTGCCCTCGAGATGATTTTGCCAGACGTCAACTTGCTGATTTTAGCGCATAACACCGAGGCTCCCCTTCACGAGCCGACACGGAGTTCTGTTCGAATAAGCGCGAAAGGGTCTCGACGCGCTGTTTCAATGAAGGATGTGGAAATGCCCGCGCGATTCGCGCTCGAGCCGTTGAGTCGGCGAAATGGCCCGGATCAGGTCGGTTTGAAGTTGTTCTGCGGCGGGAGGGGTCGGAGGTGGGGGGAAGAGAGATTGGAGGCTTCGCCTTTGGGAACGAGTCCCGGGCAGGATGCCCGGGACGGCGGGCTGGAAGCCCGCGCTCCCCCATCCGTTTCAGAACCTTTCGGCCATTTTCAGGACAACCGGCAGGACGCGGTGGATGAAACGATGCCAGCGGCGGAGTTTTTTCGAGCGGGATCGGGTAAAGTCTCGCTGTTTACCCCGGGGCATTGCTTCGCTGACGGCCTCGAGGCGGTCCAGATGCTCATCGCCGTTGCCGAGATGCAACTCGGCAGTGTTGCGAAGGAAACCGCTGGCCAGACGACGCAGTTCGATCTCCGCGACGAAGCGATCCCGCCGATCACCGGGGAGATTCACGCGTTTGATGGCACCGAGGTCAAGCAGCCAGCGCAATCCCTGGCTGGCCGACCCTTTGCTGATCCCGAGCGACCTGACGACGTCGTCCAAATGCACCGGCTCAGGGGCAGCGTAGAGCAGACCGTAAATCTGCCCCAACGACCGCGGTAAGGTGAGCGCCCGGGCCGCGTGGGAAAAGATTTGCACGCTTTCCCGCTGAAAGGCGTCGAACTGCGACGAAGGAGCACCGGGCGGGGTCGAGGGAGTTGTCAGATCAACGCGCATTGCTCCGGGACGCAGGCAGAGATGAGGGAGAGCGGAGTTTGTGGAACGGTAGTCAGCGAGCCGCCGATAGACTTGCAGTGAGATGCTGCCGCCCTTGGTGACGCTTATCGGCACCTGACCTGACTTCATCTGCGGGAGATCGCAACTCGAACCGGCGGAAAGATTGGTCAGTGGATTCAAGGAGTTCAAGAAATTTTGAACCGCAATGCTGCGTCTGGCCGAAAACGCCGCTTTTCTCTGCAGCCCGGACGCGGCGCAGTGCGGCGAGCAGGTCGGAATTTAGCTTGCGAGGACCGGTCAAAACCCATTTTTGGACGCCCAATGATCGCACGAATCGGGACTGTCCTCACCTCAACCGCCCGAATCGGGCTGCTGCTGGCCGTCGTGATCGCATCCGCCGCCTACGGTCTGACCCGCGAGGCGACCATCACATTTTTCAACCAGTGGCTGGGCTGGACTTTTGCCATCTGGGCGGCGGGCTGGATTCTTCGCTGGCACTGGCCGAAGGTGCCCCGACTCGCCTGGCTTTTCACCGCTTTGATTCTCGCCGTTGGTTGGACGTCCTACGGCCTCGGTTGGGTCAACGAAGACCTTCTCATGTCCACGGAGCCCTACCCGGAATGGTGGGACGGCTGGCTCCTCTACGGAGCAACCGATCTCACGGAGGCGATGAAGGCAATGGTCCGGACTTCGGCGCTACTCGGCGGGATGCTCATCGCAACGGACCTCTTTTCGGAGTCAAACTGGGCGCGCGCCTTGCTGGTCGCGATGGCCGCGACCGTCACGGGGATGGTTATCTTTTTTTTCCTCCAACGGAGTTTTGGGGAGCCATTTCTTTTGCGGAGCAGCGTGAATCCAAATGCCATTCTGGCTTTCGCAACCTATCGCTACTGGGGAAACGCCGCCTCGTTCCTGAATCTCTTCTGGCCGGTCTTGGCGGGAATGGCGGCCCACACGATTCTGGCCTACCGGGCTCGCGGTTGGACCGTCTGGCTGAGTCTAACCCTCCTCGTGTTTTCGGCGGTCTTCATCAACGTCTCCAAAGCAGGAAACGCGCTCGGCGTAGTCGGCATCCTTCTCCTCGGGACGCTCTTCGCGATTTACTTGATCAAAAACCGGGGCCGCTCGGGGTTACGGATTTCCGCAGAGGCCCTTGCTGCCACGGTGGTTCCCATCGTCGTCATCGCCATCTCCCTCGTCGCCGCACTTCCAACGGAGCGCTGGGAACACCTGCTAAACACCGAGGCCGGCACCGACGGTCGGTCGGTAGCCTATCCCTACTTTATCGCGATGCTGCCGGATGCGAGCTGGATCGGCTTCGGTCCAGGCAACTTCAAGGAAGTCTATTGGGACTACGTCGGCGACGATCCACGGATGGCAACCATTCCCTTCTGGGTGGCCCACCAAGACTACCTGCAAACCATCATCGAGTGGGGCTACCTCGGAACACTGGGATGGACACTGCTCTTCGCATTCCCGATCGTCGCGCTCATTCGGCAGGCCCTCGGCGCACCCCCGGTTCGATTGGATCAACGAGATGACTACGCCTACGCTTGGACGGTTTATCTTCGCCAGTGGTGGGAGGCCATTCCGACGTCTTCAAGCCCGCTACTGGCGGTCGGTGGTCTGGTGGCCATCGCACTCACCGCCGGCCATGCGATGGTCGATTTCCCCATGCAAATCCAGTCCCTCCAGTTCTATTTCCTGATCTGGATCGCTCTTGGTTGGCATCTCTGGTCGACGCACGGTTCCCCTGCTGGTCGCAAACGGGTGCGGAAAAGTTCAGGGAACGGCAACGGCTGACGATGACCGAAGATATTGAAACCGGTCAGTCACAATTTAGCTGAACAACTTCGAAACAAGGGTTGTCAACGAGTCGAACATCCGCCATCTTCCCTGCCCCGCGCCATCGCGAATTGCCTCATGGTGTAATGGTAGCACTGCAGATTCTGGATCTGTTTGTCAAGGTTCGAGTCCTTGTGAGGCAGCCACCCGCTCGACGTCGCCACGCGGGATAATTTTTCGCCGCTCTCTCACCGATGTTGACTCGCTCGCTCCCGCTCGTTTGCTTCACTACGCTCCCGCTTCGTTCTCCCTGTCGGCTTGCGCTGGGGCGCAAGCGATCTTCGGCGCATCCCGGCGCCTGCGATTCGCCCTTCGGGCTGCATCTCAGGGCAAACGCAGTCTGTCCCGAGGCTTCCCAGCCTCCGGTGCTCGCTTGAGACTTATCACTTCAATTTTCGCCAACATGACCGACCTCGAACGCCTCCGCCACTCCTGCGCCCACGTCCTCGCCACCGCCATCCTCCGCATCTGGCCCGACGCCCAATTCGCCGCCGGCCCGCCGGTTGACCAAGGATTCTACTACGATCTCGAGCTCGACCATCGCATTACGCCCGAAGACTTCGAAAAAATCGAAGCCGCCATGAAGGCCGAAGCCAAGGCGAACAACGTCTTCGAACGCGTCGAAATCTCCCGCGCCGACGCCATCGCCATGGCCGACCGCGGCGAACTCGCCGCCCTCGGCCCTCGCGAAACTCCCTCGAAGTTCAAGCTCGATATCCTCAGCCGCATCCCGGAGGGCGAGACCATCACGCTCTTCCGCAACGGCGAATTTACCGACCTCTGCGCCGGTCCCCACGTTGCTCGCACCGGGAATCTCAAGGCCTTCAAACTCACCCACGTCGCCAGCGCCTACTACCTCGGCGACGAAAAGAATCCCCAGCTCCAGCGCATCTACGGCACGGCCTTCAAGAACAAGACCGAACTGGAAGCGCACTTCGAGATGCTCGAAGAGGCCAAGCGCCGCGACCATCGCAAGATCGGTGCCGAGATGGGGCTCTTCGCGATGGACCCGGAATACGTCGGCCCCGGCCTCCCACTCTGGCTCCCCAAGGGCACCGTCCTCGTCGAGGAACTCGAGCAGCTCGCGAAGGAATCCGAGTTCGCCGCCGGCTACGTCCGCGTCCGCACCCCGCACATCGCCCGCGAGAAAATGTATCTCACCAGCGGCCACCTCCCCTACTACGAGGACAGCATGTTCCCACCCATGGAACTCAACGAAGACGCCCGGGGAGAACAGGCTTCCAGCCTGTCCGCGCGGGCTTCCAGCCCGGGCGTCGATCCCACCGGCGAAGCCGCACTTCCCACCACCGATGCCGTCGACTCTGATCGTTATTATTTAAAGGCGATGAACTGCCCGCACCACCACCGCATCTTCGCGGCGGAACCGCGCAGTTACCGCGACCTCCCGCTTCGCCTCGCGGAATACGGTTGCTGCTACCGCTACGAACAGAGCGGCGAACTCCTCGGGCTCATGCGTGTCCGCAGCATGCAGATGAACGACGCGCACATCTACTGCACCGAGGAGCAATTCGCCGATGAGTTCCGCGCCGTGAACGAGATGTATTTGAAGTATTTCAAGATCTTCGGCCTAGACCGTTACCAGATGCGCTTCAGCACCCACGACCCGGCGAAACTCGGGCAGAAATTTGTCGACGAGCCCGCGCTCTGGAAAAAAACCGAAGAAATGGTCCGCCGCGTTCTGATCGACAGCGACATTAATTTCGTCGAAGTCCCCAACGAAGCCGCCTTCTACGGCCCCAAAATCGACGTCCAGGTCTGGAGCGCCATCGGGCGCGAATTCACCATCGCGACCAACCAGGTCGACTTCGCGGTCCCGTCGAAATTCGGCCTCGTCTACAAGACCAGCGACAACACCGAGGCCACCCCACTCTGCATCCACCGCGCTCCCCTCGGCACTCACGAGCGTTTCATCGGATTTCTCATCGAGCACTACGCCGGCAATTTCCCCCTCTGGCTCGCCCCCGAACAGGTCCGCATCATCACCATCGGAACCGAGGAGCCGCTCGTGGATTACGCCAAAAAAATTCACACCGAACTCCGCACCCACGGTGTCCGCGCCGAACTCGACGCCAGTGACGACCACATGAAGGGCAAGATCCTCGACGCCGAGCAGCGCAAGGTTCACACCATGCTCGTCATCGGCGGACGCGACCTCGAAGCCGGCAAGGTCAGCGTCCGACTTCACGGTCAGGGCAACGTCGGCGCCCGACCCCGCGACGAGGCCATCGCCGAAATCCTGGAAAAAATCCGGACCCGCGCCTAGGTCGCCGACACGGCGGTCATCCGCCACACTCGAGTCCCCATCCACACCGCTGCGATGGCCAGCCCGACCGTGAGACCCAGCCAGATCCCGACCGCCCCCATTTCCCGACCAAATGCCAGCCAGGCCCCGACCGGCAACGCTACAACCCAGTAAGTCGCCAGCGCAATCCAGGCCGGGATCCGGACGTCGTTGATCCCGCGCAGACAGCCCGCCGCCACGATCTGGATCCCGTCGCTGATCTGGAAAAATCCGGCCAGCACGAGAAGCTGGGCCGCGATGCCGATGACCACTGCGTCCGGAATGAACCATCCCGCAATCATCCGCCCCGCCAGCACGAACGTCACCGCGCTCGCCACCATCACCCCCGCTCCGAGCAGCAGGCCGCCCGTCGCGATGGGCCGCATCCGCTCCCACTCCCCCGCTCCCCAGGCCTCCCCCATCCGCACCGTCAGCGCCATGGAAATCCCCAGCGGGATCATGAACGTCGTCGCCGCGCAGGTGATCGCGATCTGATGCGCCGCCAGCGCTTCCGCCGAGATCCAGCCGATCATCACCATCGCCATCACGAACGCGCCCACCTCCGCGAGGAGCTGTGCGCTCGTCGGCAAACCGACCCGCAGCAGGCTCCGGATCGCGGTCCAATCCGGCGCGCGCAGCCAGCGGCGCGGCACCCATTCGCCAAAATTCCCCCACCGCGCCGTCCAACCGAACAACACCACCGCCGAAACCACCCGCGCGATCACCGTCGCCCATCCGGCACCCTCCAAACCCAGCGCCGGAAGCCCGAGATTCCCGTAGATCATCACCCAGTTCAGCACCACGTTCAGCCCGACCCCGGCAAGCAGGATCCAGAACGCTCCCCACGGCCGATTCATCGCATCGGCAAAACTTTTAAACACCATGCACACCAGCCCCGGAACGAGCGACGCCATGACGATGACAAAATACGTTTCCGATGCCTCCGCCACGGCCGCATCCTGGCCCAGCATCCTGAGTGCCGGACGGAACAACAAGCCGCCCAGCAGAGCCAGACCACCCAACACGAGAGCCAGATAGAGACCGTTTCGCACCGCACCGCGAGCCCCGGCGACATCGCGGGCACCCCGAGCCTGCGAGACCCGGATCGAAACCGAAACCAACACCCCGATCGAGAAAATCAACGGCACGTGAACCAGCGTCATGGCCAGCGTCCCCGCCGCGAGCGGGATCACGCCGAGCCGCCCGATCATGAGCGTATCCGCCACACCCATCAGCATCTGGCTCACCTGACCCGCCACCAGCGGCAGTGCCAATACAACTGTCCCCCGCGCCTCGCGCCGGATCGAGCTCAGGGACATGACAACACCATGCCTCCACCCAATCAGTCCAGACGCCCGTTGACACGCCCAACGACGCCTTTCAAAATTCCCTCATGATTTTGGTTTGCGGAGCGACAGGGATGTTCGGTGGTGCGGTCTTGGAGCACCTGCTGGTCGGCGGCAATCCGACCCGCGCGCTCACGCATTCGTCGAGCAAAGCTGATCAGCTCCGATCACGGGGCGTCGATGCCGCAGTCGGTGACCTGGATTCCGCTGACACGCTGGTTGACGCCCTCCGCGACGTTGAGCGGGTGTTTCTCGTTTCCCCCATGGACGAGTGGATCGAGCGCCGCGAAATCGCGCTGATCGACGCCGCTCGACGCGCGAACGTCGGCCACATCGTGAAAATTTTCGGCGCCGTTCGTCACCAAGGCGACGCCCTCGCCACCCGGCACGAACGCAGCATCGAGCACCTCCAGGCTTCCGGTATCAACTGGACACTCGTTTCGCCCAATACGGTGATGGAATCCAATCTCTTCCCCGCCGCCGAGACCATTCGCACCATGGGAACCCTCTTCGGCGCTGCGGGCGACGGTCGGATCGGGATGGTCGCCCTCGACGATTGCGCCCGTGCCGCCGCCACCGTTCTCACCGGCGACGTTTCCCTCCACTCCGGCCAGAACTACGAGATCACCGGCCCCGAAGCCCTGACGTTCGCCGACATTGCCGCCCGCTTCTCCAGCATCCTCGGACGGCCCGTCGTTTATCAGGACATGCCAGTCGACGACTTCGGCCAAATGCTAGTCGAAGAAGCCGGATTCGACCCAGCGACCATCGAAACTGACGTCCTCTGCCACTTCCGCGCCTTCCGCCGCGGCGACGCCGACCTCGTCACCGACACGTTCACGCAGCTTACCGGCCGACCCGCCACCCATCTCGACGCCTTCATCACCACCCACCGCGCCCGCTTCGTAGAAGCGGAGGTGACGACGCTCGGGGGCAGCATCCCGCACAATTCCCGCTCCGACCATCCCAACGAGTAGTCTGCATCTCCCGGTGACTGTCCGCTCCGTCAACTCAGGCTTACGTCGAGCAACGCCGGACGGGTGCGCGCGACCGTTAGGATCAACTCGCCGAAGAGCGAGTTCGCCCACGCGAACCACGGGCGAGTGAAGCGCGCCGGGTCGTCCTTCCAAAACGTCTCGTGCATGAAGCCAGTTTCCGCGTGGTAATAGCGCAACAGGGAAACTGTGCATGCGCTCCTGAATTGTTGTATCTCTGAGTGCTATGGAGCCGCACGATGAGAGCGTGTCAGGGTATGATACCAAATGTGTTTAAATCGACCCATCCAGGCTCGTTGAAGAGGGGATGTGAGCGCCGCGTGGCAGCGCATCATGGAATACTTGGGATGCTCAACTCGACGTCTCGTGGCAGGTGTGAGATCGTGGGCTTGCTAAAGCGGCGCCTTACCAAGTGTGATTTGGCATGCTGCATGGATCGGGGTTTCTCGATGCTCGCGTGTCGGACCCACCGATCGACATGCCACATCTCAACCTGCCGTCTTCGAGAAACCCACACCATGAGGGGAGCTAGATTATGCTTGGCAAGGCGCCGCTTTAGCAAGCCCCGCGCGCAGCACAGGCCAGCGGCCTGTGCGAAGACGCGCCCCGAGCGCCGGCGGCTCACATCCTCTCTACGACGCCTTCAAGCGAGCAATGATGGAGCGATTTAAACGCATTTGGTATGAGTCATCTGTGTCGCGTTGAACCGTCCAAGGTCCAGTGGTATGCACACGGTTACGTGTCCTGGTGTGGTGCAGGACGCGGTCATCATCACCCAGACCAGCTCGCAGCGCAGCGCCGTTGAAGCAGGAGTTTTCCCATGCCATTTGAAGAGGATGAGTACTGGTCCGAGCAGTTCACGCAGCTCGATGTATCCGGGATGGACGTGTCCTACAAGGAGTTTGACGCGTGTGTCTTTGAGTCATGCGACTTCAGCGAGGCGACGCTCAAGGAGTGTCAATTTACCATTGTGGGGTGGGTTTAAAGCCCCGGACTTTAGTCCGCAGAGTTGCTCAACGAGGTCTGTTTTGGTCGGCAATATATTGCTTAACTACTGCAAGTGGTGCACCGCCCACAGATGTTGCAAAATAGCTCGGACTCCAGAAATGCTTCTCAGATGGACAGAGATGGCCCGCCTTCCTGTAAGCCCTGCTGGAAACGCCTTTGAGATGTTTCACGAGCGTGGACACGCTCAGTTTGGGCGCAAACTCAAGCAGTACATGCACATGATCTGCCTCCCCGTTGAATTCAAGAATCCTAAACTGCATCTTGTCTGCCACAGAGCGCATGGCCGCTTCAATGCAATCTAGACCCTCTGAATCACATACCTTCTCCCTGTATTTCGTGACGCAGATCAAATGGATTTTCAAGTCGGTCACGCTGTGACGTTCTCTTCTGAAGTGAGGCGTTGACAATGATTTACCCTTTGATTAACCTGGTGCAGGACAACTTGAACTAAGACCGTAACACACGACCTGGCACCATGACAACGCTTCGCTACACCTACCGCTTCTACCCAAGCGTCATGCAGAAGCAGCAACTTGAGCGCACCTTCGGGTGTGCTCGGTTCGTCTACAATTGGGGGGTCGCCGAGTCGAAAAAAATCCTTGCGCAGCGCGCTTTGCAAAAAGAACAAGGTGTCTTGGGGAAAGACCTCGTGAGCTTGACCTATGTGGAGCTGTGCAAGAGGCTGACTGTTCTCAAAAGGCAGCAGGACACATCCTGGCTCAAGGACGTCTCCAGTGCAGTGCTTCAGCAGTCACTCAAGCATGTGATGAAGGCTTGGAGTGGATGCTTTGCAGGGCGAGGAGGGTCGCCGAAGTTCAAGTCGAAGCACTTCTCAAAGAAGTCCGCCACATACGTCAAAACAGCGTTCTGCGTTGAGAATGCGATCGTCACGCTGGCAAAACAGCAGCA
>CAVUDH010000004.1:0-105685 GCA_963740185.1 uncultured Verrucomicrobiae bacterium | reverse complement strand
GCGGATCACGCAGTCATCTGGCTGTTCTTCTCGAAGCCTTCGAGGGATCAGCAGACGGTGCCCGACAAAAACTGATCCTGCCTGAAACGGTTTCAGAAGAAGAATTGATCCGCGTCTTGCGCCGCGAGCTTGGGAAGGTGCTGGCCGACGAAATTTCGCAAATCAGCGAGAGGAACGAAGAGACCAAAGAGGAGTTCGAGGAAAAATTTCCCCATTTGCTCGGCTACTTCGAGGAAACATCCGTCGGACTAATCGACACGGACGATGCACTGGACATCGCGCAGCGCCGCTTTTTCAAGGCCCAGAAGGAAGTTCTTCAGTCGGACAAACTCGACGACGAGACCTTCGAGTTATCCCTGGAACTCTCCTCCCGTTCTTTGACCGAGTATATCCTCTACCGGGATCTGATTATCCGCCGGATGAAGGAAATGAACGCGGAGAATTCAGAAGCGGAGATCCACAATTTGATCGTCCCCCGATACCACGAGTTCAATCAGGAGGGATTGGTGGAAGGCATCTATCGGAACAACGCGTGGTTGCTCGATGATAAGTTCATGAGCTTTCAGACCATCCTGAGTGAGAAGCGGATGGACGAGGTCATCGATGCAATTCGCCTCTCCGACGATGGAATCGGCGATGACGGTCGCCCGGACATTGCGATGATCTTCTCCGCTAATCCGGCTGAGGTGCCCCAGGTCGATGTGGTCGTGGTCGAGATCAAGCGCAGGACCAACGACGAAAAGGAGAACACCAACGCGGTGAATCAGTTGCTCGACCGCGCTCAAAAGTTGGTAGATCATTGCCCGAACATCCAGCGTGTCTGGTATTACGCCGTGCTCGAAGTGGATGAGGTGCTCGACAGACGCCTCCAACAGATGAAGTGGGCGCCAATCTTCTCGATCGGGAAGGTTTTCTATCAGGACTTCGAGACTCGGCGTCCTGACGGGCAGGTCATTCCGACACCAACCTTCATCCTCTCCTTTGATGCCATTATTGGCGACGCAGAGTGCCGGAATCACACATTCCTAGAAATCCTGAGGTCCGGGATGAAGGCCATGGAGAAAACCGTCACTACAGTGTGCCAACCCGCCGTCGTTCAACCGGAAGAGGCAACCCCCACCTGATTTCCCATGTCCAATCACCAGATTGGTCTCGTTGCTCTCAAGGTGGGGAGTGACACGTAAATATCGAAATTGGATCCAGAGGGTTCGCCTTGGCGAGGGGCTAGTTTTCCTCGCATGCCGCGCGATCCAGTCGGTCCACAGAATCGACGAGTCCTGTCGAAGGACGCGGGCCACCTCACGGTGCGCTAAAGCTATTTTCTCCTGGTGGGGAAAATGTCAGAGAGATCTACGCGAAGGCTCTTCATCAAGCGCGCAACAAGGTGCAACGTGGCAAATTTATCGCCGTTGATTAGCCCGTGAAGCATTGAGGAGGGGATGCCAGTCGCTTTCGAGAGCCGGGAATAGCTCCAGTTTTCCGCCGTCATTTTACGGCGAAGGAACGTTCCCAATGCAATGTCGAGGTGCGACGGAGTCTTGGCAGCCATACTTCTCGAAGAATGACGGCAGCGCCGTTCTCCATGGAGAAGGTTAAAGCTTGACTCGGCATTCTCATTGGAGAATGTTTCGTGCGATTGCCGCCAGCAGCAGAAATGAGGCCCGGGTATCTTCGAGTTCTATGAAAAACGCGACCGCCTACGCTCCGCACCTCAGTTTGTTGATTACATTGGCAACCGTATCTGGGCTATTCCACAGTTGCTCGAAATCTCCGAAATCACCATCGATACCGGACACCGACCCTGCGATCACGGAACCAATCGAGCCGAAATATCCGTCGAATGGCGAAGCCGAGAATGCGATGACGTCGGCGCTGAAGACCATATTAGCGTCACAGGGGCGAGTCGATTCTCTTGAGATCGAGAGCGTAAGATGGGGCGAGAAATATCAGAATGGGCACTCTTCGAGTGACCAATTTCTACCAATGATGAACAAGGTTGAATCACCGCAACCCGGCGCGACTATTTTCCCCGCTGAAGTAAAATTTTCATGGTCGGGTGAAGTCACTTTCGGGGGTGAGGGGATCCGCCACGAACACGACCGGTGGAACTTTTTCGTCAACCCAATGGGGGACCTGAAGGCCGTGCCAATCGGCCCGGTCAAATGATCGGACTCAGCAAAGCCGCGCCTACGATGAAAAGAATGATCTTCCTCTCACGATTTCCGCTTATTGCTTTGGCGCTTCTGAGCGCGGGATGCAGCAAACCCGGCCCCGACATTGAACTCAATGGAGTGACGCTCTTCGATGTTCCGCTCTCATTCTATTTCACAAACCGCGAGCAACAACCGATCACGATCGAGCGAGTGGTCGTCAACGGAGATACTGAGCTTCTGTATGTGATAACCGGCCCCCGCAAGGCCGCATTCTCTCCAACCGTTCTCGAAACCGGCGAGTCAATCGCTCTTAACAATACTGTCGGACCGGCCGCCCGAAGTGTGACGGCATATACAGATCGCGGCTCGCGCACCTGGGAGGTCGAATAAATTATGAATGCAAAAAACCTAATCACTCTCGGCCTCGCTCTTTTGATCGTTCCGAACTTTATACGCGGCGCTCTCGATCTTGGAGATAGCCAAGCCTTGATGTCCGTCTTCGGGATAGGCGCCGCGATCGGCATGACTCTCTACATAGTAGGACTGTGCAAGGCAGCGAGTGCAAAGGGACAGTCAGCGTGGTGGGGTGCGACTGGGTTACTGTGTGTTGTCGGCGGACTGATCGTCCTGTTTCTTCCAAAACGAACAGTCTCTTGAATGAACTAAAATCTATGAAAACCTTCCTTTTGCTCACTTGGATGACCCTCGTTGCAGTCACCGGATACGCCAAACCTCTCTCGATCTCGACGGGTGAGTGGCATGGAACGCGCACGGATTCGTGGTCCGACGAGACTAAAAGCTATCCTACAAAAATTAGCGTTCGCGATAGCGGGGCATCGGTCGTCATGGAGGAAACCTACACGTTTCTCCCTCCCGGCCCCGAATCCGACTCCGTCACCATCGTGACCACGACAACTTTTTCACCGCGCGGACGTATCCGCATCGTAAAATACGATACCTTAAGCCAAACGATCGAAGCGACAGCCTCAGGGCGTTGGACGCAGCGCGGGAAGACGGTTCTCGCGCGGGTCAATGGGGTGAACTGGCTTAGCACCCGCAACGTCGGCACCATCGAATATATCCTCAGAAAGCGAAAGCTCAGAGCACAAGGACGCTTCCTCGTCACTTCCGACAACGGATTCTTCGCTTTGTTCGAGCCAGATTTCGATATCGTTGCCAAGCGAATCGGCGGACGCCAGAGAAACTGACTTGAATTCGCGGATGTTACTCGAAGCCTTGATTATCTGGTCTGAACTGGTTGTTCGCGAGGCATCTGCTTCGGATGTTGTCGTGCATTGCCTGTCGGCGCTTCGTTGACCGGACCGACCTATCGAGACACCCCGGGCACCTTCGTATCCGGAGTGTCTCCGCCACTTCCTTCGCATCTCGGAAGCGGGTCGATCTGGACTGCTCTAACGAATAATGTCCAAGCCAGCGCTCTCCAATTGAGCCCAAGTTACAACGCGCTCGAAATCACCTAGCATTGGCAACAGCTTTGGAAACCGAGCCATGTGCGGCATCAAGCATACCGCGCACCAGGGACTCGTTTTCGGTTTCTGTAGTGGGGCGAGGACTGGGATTGTGAAGCACTCTATCGCAGAGGCATCTGATTGAGCGTCCGAGGTGACCATATCGATGAGCTTCAAGGTAGTCTGCCACGCCTTGTCTTCCGTGGTTTTGTTCCAATTTGTGATCCATATCGCCAGCGGAACGACCTCAGATTCCCCCACTTTTGATGCATACGCGGTTGAAACGGCAAAACTTGCATCCAATGGGTTTTCCATCAAATACAATTGCTCGTTGCCCTCGGTGAACGCGGGAACATAGGAGCCTGAGAAGCGAGCTTGTGATAATATCGGACGGATGGTTTCCAAGGCGATGTCTGGACACTCCTGACGGGGCGACTGATAGGTGTGCCCCGTTTGGAGAGTGTAGTGCTCGAAACTCAAGACTTTCTCTGGAATCGAATCGGAACCGGTTGTTGCTGCCTCGGTCGGAGGCGTTTCAATTGTTGGAAGCTGCGAGCTTGCGAAGCCAAGATGGGCTCGCATTGACAATACTTGCTTGGCTTTCCCCCGTTTCCCATTGACCCAAACCGTAAAAGGGATTTTCTGGCCGGCTTCTGATTTTGGAAATAGTCGATCCAAGTCGGAAACGTGCATCTGGAGGACATACGGCATCGGAGATTCGTCTTCAAATAACAGCTCAATCCCGATCTCAGACGGATCCATATAATGCGGTCCACGAGTGACGTAGACGGTATCGACGTAACGAATCTCGTCCACGACATGGCGTTGACAATCGGGAACGATCAATCGCATGGCACCAGCGTTGGTCGAGAGAAAAAAGTTGCCTTTAGCGTTGTGCGCCGCTTCCCAGAAATTCGTTCTAACGAGCTTCTGGCCATCATTTTCTAAGCATAGATGTGTATCCATGCTTCATAGATACTGAGTTGCTCGACAGCTTTTTGAAAATAATTGAAAAAAGTTTTCCGACTCTTCCAGAAACGCTCAGGCGGTGCTTGATCCTGGCAATCTCGGTTTCGATTTTCCACCACGACTGATAGTGTAAAATACAAAGTTGGCGTTCTCTCATGCGGACGCCTGCCAGATACAACCTGATTTGATCGCCCCCCCTCGTCTCAGCGCCGGAGCCGACATCTGAGAGGGCCGCGATCTCGCGAAAACGACAGCGTCCGTATCTTGTCAGAATGATCCGAACTCCGCTCCGCTTAATCAATCTCGCCGAGATCTATCGAAATGACGCGATCTTATCGCTCCAACGCTGGTCTGACGCCATTCGAGCATGGGTAAAAGAGCACCCGAAGCCCCGCGATTCCGGCTACCTAGAGGATGTCGCCTCATATGCTCATCAGGAGACTGGACTACGGTGCATGGCCCTTGAGACGCTCGATCGATACGCCGCGCTGGAGCTGTGGACCGCCGCGATTGAAGACCTTTCGAATGTGGCTTTTCTCGCGAGCTACCCCCGCGAACTCGAGCACTCACTGCGCAGTCTCGGCGCTGTCGATCCGAGCCTACTGGGTGGATTGCAGTGGCTTTTAGCGGATAACATGAGCTATCCCGCGCGCAACCACTTTCTCCGCTGGAGAACGTGGTCGGCACCGATTTTTGCCGTCGATGCAGACGTTGTGTTATCTGCCGTAAATCAACCAGACCCGGAGCCGTCGCCGACGATCAAAGACCTATTTGCGGACGGCACCAAGTCCCAGCGCGCGGCGATGAAAGACCTCTCTTACCTCATCGCTGTAAAGCGCCTAGGACGGACGTTTGGAGGCATCACTCCTCGGACCACCGCCCTACTCGTCGGTCTGTCCGGCAGCGGTAAAAGCTGGGTTGCGGAGAATGTCGCGGCGATGGCGGGAATCAGGTCATTTGGCGCGACCGTTGGGTCGTGGTTGATTTACGGCGGTCGGGGCGAGACACCTACTGCCGAACGCATTCGTCGGCATCTACGCCAGCACGGCGCCAGCATAATTGTGATTGATGAGATCGATAAAGTGCGGATGGGCAAAGACGACGGAAACGCGGGATATTTTCGCTGCATCTGGGATGAAGTGATGAGCCTCCTGGACGGACGTGCAGACCGGTGGCCGGACTGGAGTGAGAAGGACGTCGCGGCTCTTCGCGCGAGCCATTTTGTAACCGCGGGGGCCTTTCAAGATGTATACCGAAAGGAACTCGGCGCGGGTCCCGTTCTGCTAGCGGAGGAGATCGAGTCTCTGGAGCCAGTCACCTTCGAACGGATTTCCTCCGCAGAAATTCTCCCTGATGAATTGCTTAACAGACTGGGAAGTGTGATCGAAATCCGTCCGCCCGAAACTGATGAGGTCGCCGAACGGATGTTCGAGATCGAAACAGATGCGGGTTTTATCTGCGACAATCAGGAGCGCGTAGAAAACGCTCGGCGAATTGCCTGCTCGCTGACCGGAATGCGTGGACTCGAGGACTACGCTTTACAGCTTGCCCAGAGGCGAATCAGAGAGGATCGCCGGATCGCCCGTGAGAAAGCTCAGTGATCGGAGGGGGGTAGCGTCATCTCCTTCAGGCAGAGCGACTTTGCTCTTCGCGAAGCTCCCGGCACCTGATAGCGCGCAGCGACAACCTCAGCATTCTACCTTTTCGGATCTTGAACCCATGCTCGGCGAAACAACCGACATGTCGAAGGTGCCGCGGAAAATAGTCGGCGTGGTCAAGGAGTTGATCTCCGCGCAACGTTCCCACTTTGGCGATATGCAGGCGGGATTACTCTATTGAATCGGCAAAAACAAGGAGTAAGTCCTATCTAAAGCTATCAGATGCTAATTAACTCTATTTTTTGAAAAATGACCCCTTGCGCCGATTTAGCTTCCGCAGTTCATTTCATTATCGGTCGAATTAATCGGTCGACAGAACCAAAAACAAATGAAGACAATAGACGCAACCTCCAACTATTACGTTAAAATCACCTATTTTTATTACGACGGCACGTTCAATGCTCGTGCCAACGGACCACTCAAAGACCAAAATGGGCAGAAGATGCTATTCGAAAGCCGCGAAGATGCTAAGAAGTTCCTGCTCACTGACAACTATGAGTTAGAGTGGCTCCGTTGCGAAGAAACGAAGTCTGGAATTTACATGACCTGCGGCGATTACTGCTTAAAGCACGGAGAATACTCGCGGCCATCCTACATAGTTCGGAAGGAACGAGCGCGCCGATAGGAGACGAATTTTGGAGGCTCCCCTGCTCATTTGGCAGGGGGGCAGTCCGGTGCGCATCACATACGCGACACTCAAGAGCACATCCTTTTCCGTCAAAGTAGATGAGCTTGAGTTAGACGTCTTCTAAAATATGTCCAAGTTTCCCCTTGCGCCCTCCTTTTCAGAGCTTTAGGCGCTGCGCCCCCCCCGGCGCTCAAATCGGGACCCAACTGATTAAGAGTCAGTAAGGAATGGCGTTAAGATAAGGTAGATTTGGGATGAGTTAGGGGATTGATTGAACGGAGGCGTTTCGGAGAGGTCAAATTGGCTACCGCAATACATAATGCGTTTACGTGGAGGGAATTAAGACCATAATTTGGAATGTCAAACAAGACTCCATTCTTTCGAGCATTTGGTCCCCTGCTTTTCGGTCGTGCGCCGAGGCGAGCTGCCGATCAGATTAGTCGGATCAAGGGTCTGGAGGATCTCTACAGTCTATTTGGGGATCCCATTCCCAAGGCGATACTCTCACCGACGAAGAAAGGGGTTGGGAGTCGGGATCGTAGCCTGCCCGCGCAGGTAACATTCTGGGCGTTCGTCGCCCAAGTCATGAGTCCGGGGATGGGCTGTCGGGAGGTTGTCAATAAAGTGGCGGCGTGGTGGCGCTGGGCGCAGATTCATCCGGGCCGCTCAGTGAGCGCGAGTGCCTATTCCCAAGCTCGCTCGCGTTTGGATAAGGAAGTGCTGGGAGTCATCGCCAGACGGGTTGCTTGGAGCTTGGATCGCAACACTCTGAGCGCGGAAAGATGGCTCCGTGGGCGCCATGTCAAGATCATCGATGGAACGAGCCTATCGATGCCCGATACGCCGGAGAACCAAGCCATCTGGCCGCAACCCAGTTCGCAGAAGCCGGGCTGCGGTTTTCCGCTGATGAAGCTCACTGGCCTGTTCTCATTGAGCAGCGGAGCGCTCATCGACCATGCCACCAGCAACGAGCATGTGCATGAAAGTCAGCTTTTTCGCCAGATGTGGCCGCGGCTGAGTCGGGGCGATGTTTTACTCGGAGATCGCGGTTTTTGCTCCTACACGACGATGGCCTCGCTAAGCGGGCGCGGAATCGATGGCGTCTTCCGCCTTCACCAAGCTCGCAAGATCGACTTCCGGCAAGGTAGACGCCTGGGCCACGATGATCGGCTGATCCGATGGACCAAACCGGACAAAACGCCCGCAGGCTTCAGTGATGAAGAGTTTGCCGCGTTGCCCGCCACTCTGTCCCTACGAATGATCCGACTTCGCGTCTCCAATCCCGGCTTCCGGACCCGCAGCGTGGTCCTGGTCACCACTCTGCTCGATCCCGAACTCTATCCCGCTGACGACATCCGCGCACTCTACGGCGAGCGCTGGAACGTGGAACTGCATTTTCACCAAATCAAGACGCTCATGGCCTTGGATGTTCTGCGTTGCCGGACGCCGGAGATGATCGAGAAGGAACTCCTGGTTCATCTCATCGCCTACAATCTGGTCCGAGTGCTCATGCAGCGTGCCGCCCATTAGCATAAAGTGCCTTTGGATCGGGTCAGCTTCAAAGCCACTCTGGACACCTCCCGCCACTTCGCCGACGTCATTCACGCCGCCTCCAAAACGTCGCGAAAACAACAAGCCCTCATTGAAGAAATGCTCGCCCTTATCGCCGCCTCGCTCATTCCCGAGCGTCCTGGTCGATCCGAACCTCGCACCAAGAAACGACGACCGAAAAACTACCAACTCCTCACCAAACCCAGATCAAAAATGGGAAATCTTCCCCACCGAAACCGCAGAAAACCAAAAGCCTCCAAATCCTCCTTATCTTAACGCCATTCGAGTTAGTAAGCGTATTTACGGAATGGGCCGCACAACAGGATCCGTCCCTGAGGCGGCTTAAATCTGTCTTGCTCGGAGGTATCTTGAATCCATGAACCGACTATCTGTTTTCATCGAGAGCACGGCACGTTCTACGAAAATCACCTGTTGTCTTGTCGACGAGGATGAGATTGCATATGCAGAAGGGCTTCTCGAAAAGCTCCGCTTGGATTGCGAGATCGAGGAAGTTGCTGGCCCATTTTACGCGGTGAACGTCACAAATGCCTCCGGCTCAACCTACAAGGAGCTGCGCACACAGCCTGAAACACTGGCGATCATCGGAGTGGAGGAGATCGGTAAAAATGCCGGTGAGATCTTTGAGCAGACTATCGCAGGTGGCGAATACTCTCGCGGAGCCCTCACCATTTCCATCTATCCGGACAACGGGAGCCGATAGGCGGTGGGCCGACTGGTCAACTCGCAGAATTGACGCCAGTTCAGGTGTAGTTGTGGGGCCGGAAGCGACTCGGGGCGGCCCATCGTCGGGCGTCAGAGTCGAGGAATGACACCCGAATCATTATTCACGGCGGCGTTGGCGTTGGATGAAGGTTGGAAAGTGGAGCGGTGCGAGTTTGCGGGTGACCGCAAAAAACTACTCTTGGAACTCATCCCCACGTCTTTCGCGGGGTAGTTAGCGACAACCTCTCAATGCACCATCAAATAACCGATTGAATCCATGAAAGCCTACCCAACCAAAAACGGTATCTCCGAAGAGACCCGCGCCCAGCTCATCTCGCTAGTGAATCAGCAACTCGCGGATTTGATCGATCTCGGGCTCCAGACCAAGCAGGCGCATTGGAACGTGACTCGACATTACTGCTCCGCGAACGACGAGCATAGTTCCGCGAAAGGTGCCGGATCAGAGTCGAGCGCTTCCCAGTTCTCGGCGATCCAGGCATCGTATTCCTCGCGGGACATTGTGCCTACCGCGCGGAAGTCGCCGCCAGCGTAGCTACTCTGAATGGCTATATCGACATGGTTACCTTCAACTGCGCGATATGTCGCATCGCCGAAACCGCAAGCTCCCTCGCGAATGACCGTAGGAACCTCCCCGACGATATTGATTTCATGCTGTTCGAGATACTCATCAAACACCGCCTGCGCCGTTTCATCGATATCGATGTCGATCAGAAGCTGACCGAGTGCCTCACCTGCATTATCACATTCGCCGACTTCCTCACCGAGCGCCTTGAGAAGATCATAGTAGGCTTCTTCACAACTCGACGCATGTTGGCATGCGAGGTATAGAAAACCGTTATCTTCGGTTTGGAATAGAATTATGTGCTCCTTCCCAGCGAGACGAATCGTTGTCACGACCTGCACTCCCCCAAGTTTATGCGGGCTGCCTTTAGAACGCTCGTCTTCGACTTCAAATGAGAGAGCTTCAATGCCTCTGGCTAACTGCTTTTCTGTGAGAAGGTCTGAATTTGACCAAATTGCGGTGGTAGTTGATGCCTGCTTCGATGTTAACATATTGATTTCTTTGTTTAACAGCCCATCCCTCCGGTCTCACATCATTGTGAGATTGCAAACGGGGGCTGTTATTGTAATTAGACTTACCTTTTCTCCGCTCCGGTGTCAAGACTAACGATAGTAAGATTTTCAATATTCCTTGCACTAGCCTGAGGTATACCTTAAATGCCCCTTGAATTTCGACTATTGAAAGTAACCTATTCTTCGCGATCTCCCTTTTGACTAAGGCCCGACGAGGCGACGTTCTACAACTGGAAGAAGAGGTGCAATGGGATGGACGTGAGTGAGACGCGCCGACTTCGAGCCATGGAAGAGGAGGTTGGGCGACAAGCGGCTGGGGGCCGATCTGTGCTTGTAGAACCAGAATCTCAAGGGGGTGAACGTAGAAAATTGGTGAGCCCGTCATCCCAACGGTGTGCCGTAAAGCTGAATCTGGCGGAAGGCTGGAGCAAATCAACGGCGGCGGCGTGCCGGACGTTGGGGCTGGCGCGCTTGAACTTTCATCGCGAGAATCGGGAAGCGGTGGAGAGTCGGCGGATACACAAGGAGGTCTGGCCCGGCGCGGTGCAGCAGACCTGCCTAGTGCATCTCGCGCGCAACGTAGCGGTCCAAGCGCATCACTCTCGGGACCTCTCCCGATAAAGAATGCATCAGCTCCTATAGCGGAGGCAACGTTTTCGGTCTGATGTTGCCAGTTGGCCGCTTCGAGGTTGTCGGATTCATGACGCGTCATATCTGAAACGCGGTGCGGAAAGGCGTTCTGAAGCCTGGTAAAAATTGTTTTTGGGAATCATGAAAGGCGTTATTCCCCTACTGCCTATAGTCAGCCTGTGCTCGCAGGGGACTTAAGTGGATCTGCATCGATGCCTTCTCGGCTACGAGGTGTTCCGGAAGAGCTGAAAGGTTGCCCGGTATCTTCGTCTCAATGAGAGAGGATGATCCACTGAAGCCCATATATCGCCGTGTCCTGCGGAAATTCCATCCGGACATGACGACCGACCCGATGGAGCGGGCCGCCTTCGGTGACCTTACCCGGGAAATTATCGCCGCCTATCAAGATGGAGATGGCGACACGTTGATCGAGATCGAGCGTCTGGGGACTGCGTTCCGGGCTCCCGAGCGGGAATCGCAACCCTCGAGTGGAGTTCCTCGGAGGCATCAGCCGGCAGCGGCCGTTCCCAGTGCGAGCATGAAGCCTTGGGTGACGAATTTGAAGCCATTCTGGTTTCCCTATGCTCTCGCGTTTGCGATTCCTCTTTGGAACGGGAATCAGAAGTTCAAGAACGCGTCCTGCATCCTTGGAGCCATTCCCTGGACGTGGCTCGGCGTCCGACTTTGGGGCGGGATTGACGGACTTGCTGTTTGGCTGAACGAACTGGGTTACGCCCATGAGTCGTTGGCGGGATTGATTGTCGTCCTACTGCGCGGGGCTCTTATTGTCGCGATGCTCCCGATCGTTGTGCCGCTTGGCTTGGTGGCGCTGCGAGTCGGTTGGGTGATCGGATCGGTGTGGGTCGCGCATTGGGTGCTGGCTGGGGTGTTGGGCTATTTCCATCCCTATCTTGCGTGGATCGCGACGGCGGGCCTCGGCCTGAGTTTGGCCATTGCGCTATGGCGCTCGCTCGATGAGTGGTGACCCGTGCAGGGGTCCTTCCAAAGCCTCGCATTGGCTGCGCGTCTCGCTGGTTTCCACTCTGAGATGGTGGGGTGCTTGCACCCGTTGACGTAAGCTCGGCTTGGCGGTGAGTTCGAAATACTCGGAGGGTCTGTCTTTTAGCCAATGCGGAGTCATCTCCCAGAATGCAGCGAGTTCTTCATCTTCGACGATGGGCGCGACATACCATTCACGGATCACGTTCGCGGAATTGCCCATTTCGGCAGCAGTGAGATTTTCGTTTTTGTGAAGGTGGTAGTGAAACGTCCCGAAACCGTGGCGGAGGCAGTTGTAGGGCAAAGAAATGCCCGCCAACGCGGCGAGTTTCGACATCCGATCGCACCACGTGAAGGCCGAATCGGTGCCTGCGACAGGTCCCTTGGTCTGCCTTCGTCCATCCAGCCACTGGATGAGATTGTCTGGGAGTGTGACTGGGCGTGAACGCCGTGACTTCGATTTCGAGCCGCGGATTTCGATCTTTTTACTGCCTACGCGATCCCAAGTGAGTTCGATCAACTCCCCGGTTCGAATCCCTGCAAACGTTTTGATCGCGAGTGGAGCAATGAGATCCGGCATTTCCGTGAGAGCGGTGCGAAAGAGAAGTGCCGACTGCGGCACTCGAAGAAATTCAACCTCACCCAGGCTTTTGGAACTGCGCTCAAGGGTGCGGCAGGGATTTTTGTCGATCCAATCCCGATCGACGGCGTAGTTGAACGCGATGTGGAGGTTGCGGGCGTAGGCGACTCTCCGGTTGTGAGAGATGTCGTCCTGCTCGGAGAGCCACTCCTCGATCATTGAGCGGGTCATCAGATTGATCGGCTTCTTTTTGAAATCCTCGGAGAAGAGTCGAAAGATCGACTCCATATTCGCAATGTGGGATTTGCTCCGGCCAGCTTGACGTTTGTTTTTGATGAGCGCGTCGCCGACCTCTGGAAAGGTCTTCACTCCACCGGGTGGGTTTTTGTGGCGGAGACCAAACTCGACAATTTCGCTCAACGAGAACCCGTGCTCTCGACATTTTTTGACCGCAGCGGCGGCTTCTGAGATTTCCGACGGAGTGAGGGCGAACGCTGCGCCTCCCGCATCGCGTTTCAGGTCGATCACTCCGACGGCAGGTTTTTCGGCCTTCCTGCCGTTGCCTTGAATAAAGGTGAGGGCCTCCTTGCGCGTTCGGAAGTATGCTGAAAGCGCTTTGCCGCCGGTAAACTTTTTACCTAGCCTGACGCGGATGTATTCCGTGCCGGACTTCTCCCATTTAGTGACCTTCACGCCCGTCGGTAGATTGGCGATGATTTCACGTGGGGATGATTCGCTCGACATACCTCGAAAATTGGATACAAATTGGATACAACCGAATTCCGGTTCGGTCAAGAGAGTGAAATTCGAGTGAATTTACTCTGTAAATGCCGGCGTGGCGAAATGGCAGACGCAACGGACTTAAAATCCGTTTCTGGCAACAGAGTGCGGGTTCGAGTCCCGCCGCCGGTAATTCAATCCATTGGTTGCGCGGGGTGGAAGGGCGGTTCAGGTTGCCGCCATGATTGAGCGGACGATTTACGAGCGTCGGGAGTTTTTGAAGCGCCTGGGATTGGCGACTGCGGGCTTGGCGGTCGGTGGTGCTGGTGCGGGGCGGTTGCTGGCGGCGGATGGGGCTGGGAAGGTGCCGATGAGGAAGTTTGGCAAGCATGACGTGAACGTCTCGTCGCTGGCGCTGGGCGGTCACGCTCTGCGTCTGGCGAGTGACGAGGAGGCGGCCCGCATGGTGGACGCGGCGCTGGAGCTGGGGGTAACGTTTTTCGACAACGCCTGGGATTACCACGGTGGAAAGTCGGAGGAGTTGATGGGGCGCCTGATCGAGGGTCGGCGAGACGAGGTCTTTTTGATGACCAAGGTCTGCACGCACGATTCGGCGGACTACGACACGGCGATGAGGATGTTGGACGAGTCGTTGGAGCGGTTGAAAACGGATCATCTCGACCTCTGGCAGTGGCACGCGGTGGCCACGCAGGAGCAGGTGAGGAAGGGCTTCGACAAGGGCGGGGTGGTCGGGGCGTTGACCGAGGCGAAGCGCGATGGTCGGGTGAAGTTCGTGGGGTTCACGGGCCACACGGACCCCGACGTTCACTTGGCGGTGTTGGAGCACGAGTATGAATTTGACGCCTGCCAGATCCCGATCTCACCGATTGAAGCGAACTCGAATGCGTTCGTGCGTCGGGTTTTGCCGGAGTTGCTGCGTCAGAACATTGCGCCGCTGGCGATGAAAACGTTGGGCGGGAATTTCGCTCCGGTGAGGGAGAAGGTTTTCACGCTGGAGGAGGGACTGGATTACGCGCTGTCGCATCCGGTGGCCTCGGCGGTGAGCGGCGTGCAGTCGGAATCGCAGCTCCGCGAAAACGCGCGGATTGCGGCGAACTTCGCGGCCATGTCTGCTGACCAGATGGTGGCGTTGGAGGACCGGGCGAATCCGGCTACCGAGACGGGAGACTTCGAGCCCTACCGCAATTGGATGAGCTACCGCGACGGTGATTCGGCGATGTTCGGTTCGGTCGCGTGACCGAACCGTTGGTGTTACCGGTTGTTACCGAGGCTCCGTCAGGATGCCGGTCGGGAGGCCGAGCGGGAGTGCGGGTGGTTGGTCGCAGGTGTTGGTGATGTCCACCCAGGCACGGCGTTCGTGGGACTCCCCGATGGCGGTCATGACCTCGAGGACGTGGAGCGCGAGGCGGTCGTTGCAGCGGTGGGGCTTGCCGGAAGTGATGGCGGCAGCCATGTCGGCGACGCCGATGCCGCGGGAGTTTTCCTGATAGTCGAAAGGGAGTGGAATCGGGGTCCACTCCGGGTTTGATCGGGTGTAGTAGGAGAGCGGGCCCCCGAACGTGTTGGGGTCGGGAACGGAAAGGCTTCCGCGCGAGCCGTAGATCTCGATCGGTTGGTGCTGATGAGCGGCGACGTCGAAGCTGACGGACAGGTTGATGATCGCTCCCGAGACGAAGAGGAGGCTGGCGCTGTAGTGCGTCGGGATTTCGACCGGGAGCATCGTGCCGAACTGCTCCTTGCAGGTCGCCAGGCGCTCGGTCCGGGCCATCGAAGTCATCGCGGTAACGGATTGGACGGGGCCGAGTAGGCTGACGAGGGTGGTGATGTAGTAGGGCCCCATGTCGAAAAGGGGACCTCCGCCCTGTTGGTAGAAGAAGGCGGGGTTGGGGTGCCATGATTCCTGGTCCGGAGGCCAGCATGAAGGCGGTGCCGCCGATTGGGGTACCGATCCACCCGTCGTCGATGAGTTTGCGGGCAGTCTGCGCACCGGCTCCGAGGAAAGTGTCGGGCGCGCAACCGGCGCGGAGTCCTTTTTCGGCAGCCAGCTTGATCAGGGCTTCACCTTCCTGCACGTCGAGCGATAGCGGCTTTTCGCTGTAGGCGTGTTTGCCCGCGTTGATGATCGCGGTGCTGATCTGGGCGTGGACCTTGGGAATGGTGAGGTTGATCACGATGTCGATCCCGGGGTCGGCGAGGAGTTCGTCGACGGTGAGACTTTTTATCTCAAACTCCTCGGCATTGGCGGCGGCGAGATCGGGATTCAGGTCGGCGCAGGCCCTGAGCTCGAGGTTGTGAAAGAGTTTGCAGCCTTTGGCGTAGACTCCAAAAATGTTCCCGCAGCCGATGACTCCCACGGGGGTGGGGTAATTGGGAAAGGATTCGGACATGATGACTGGGGATTGAGGATTATCGATCGCCGGCGGCGAGGCCGTTGGTGGTGAGGTAGCGATAGCTGGCCTCGATGCATTCGAACATGTCGGTCTCGCTGTTATCCTGCTCGACGACGAGCCAGCGGGTGACGTCGGGGTTCATGGCGGCGATGACGGCTGGGACGTCGATCTTCCCGGCACCGACGGAGAGGAGGGGAGCGTCCTTGACGAGGCTGCCGTCCTTGATGTGGAGAAGTGGCGAGCGGTCGGCGAATTGTTTGGTCATCGCAGCGGGGTCGTTGGCGCCGAAGTTCGCGGACCAATAGGTATCGAGCTCGAGCTGCACGTCGGGGCAAAGCTCGGTGAAGATCTCGTGTTTGAGGCGTCCGTCAATTTTTTCAAATTCCCACTGGTGGTTGTGAACGACGAGGGTGATCCCGCTGGCGGCGAGAGTCTCGTGCATTTGCCGGGTGGTCTCGGCCGTTTTTTCAATCGCGGCAACCGTGGCGAAATCGTCGGGCCCGTAACCGCAGGCGGTCAGGTCGACGCCGAGAATGCCGCAGGTGTCGATGACTTCGGAGAGATTGTCGGCGCTGGCCCAGGGGCTGTGCGTGGAGGAGACCTTCATCCCGAGATCTTCGACGGCGGTGCGGAACGACTGGGGGGTGAGATCGAAAAATCCGGCGGGTTCGACGCCCTGGTAGCCGATGGTGGCGAGGCGTTGGAGGACGGGAAGCATGCCTTGGGCGGCTTCTTCGCGGAGGGAGTAGAGTTGGACGGAGATTGGTTTCATGTTGGGTGCTTGATTGACGGATTCGCGGTGAAGCGTGCGGAGGTTCGAAACTAGAGAGCCGCATTTTTCAAGGCAATTGACGATTTACGTGATTCGCCAATGAGGTCTGAAGGGCGTTCCTCCCGGGGATGGCTGAATTCGAGATGCCGGGGGTGGCGGGCTACCGACGACGGTTCCACGCCGGGTCGGCGTAGCGGGCGATGTCGGGTGCGGGTGATCCGGTGAAAAGGCGCGGCGACTCGGTGAGTTGCTCGGCGAGGATTTCGAGAAAGTCGGGCGGTGGGGTGAGGTGCTGGAGGCTGCCTTGGTAGAGAAGTCCGGCGCGCGAACGGCGCTGGGCTCCACCGAGAATTTTCCGTCCGTCGAGGAGAAGGTCGAGGCAGGCGGGGCTGGTGAAACACGCGAGCCCGGGTCGGGCGTCGGCGGCTGTGGCGAGGCGAACCGCAGGATGGGCAGCGTGGAGGGCGTGGAAGACCGCGTTATGAATCAGACGGTAGGAATCGGTGGGGCGCAGCTGAGAGAGGGGTTCGCTCGCGGGAATCGCGAGCGTGAGCGTGAGGTCGTCTCCGTGTTCGACGAGGCCACCGCCGGTCCACCGGCGGGTGGCGGGCCGGTCGTCCGCGAGCGGCTCGACCTCCGACCATCGCTGCGGGTAGCCAAAGGTGATCTCGGGGCGGGCCCAACGGTAGGCCCGGAGGACCGGGGCGGGGCTTGAGAGGAGGAGCCACTCGTCGGTGGCCATGTGACGTGGGCCTCCGAGGAGGGCGGGGTCGGACCAGACGGCCAGGGAGGTGAGGAATTTTCGATTTTCGATTTTCGATTTTCGAATTTTTTGCCGGGAGGTTCCAGTTTGATTTGTTGGGAAGGCGTGATAATCCTCTCGGCCTCATGGCAGGAAAACAGGCGCTCGGTAAAGGTCTCGGTGCGCTCATCAATACCCGCGTGGCCGACCCGGAGCCTTCCCAGTCGAACGGCGAACGCGTGCAGATGATCGCGCTGACGGAGATCATTCCGAGCCCGCTGCAGCCTCGGCAGGAATTTCGACCGAACCAACTGACCGAACTGGTCGAATCGATCCGGGAGCGCGGGATCATCCAGCCGCTGATCGTGCGGCAGGTTGGGAAGATTTTTGAGCTCATCGCGGGGGAGCGCCGATGGCGGGCGGCTCAGGAAGTGGGCGTGTCGGAGGCCCCGGCAATCATTCGCAAAGCGTCGGATCAAGAAGTGCTCGAGCTGGCACTGATCGAGAATCTTCAGCGCGAAGATCTGAATCCGATCGAGGAAGCGGCGGCGTATTCGCGGTTGTCCCGGGAGTTCAAGCTGACGCAGGAGGAGATCTCCAAGCGGGTCGGGAAAAGTCGGGCGTCGGTCGCCAACGCGATGCGTCTGCTCGATCTGGATCCTGACGTTCAATCGATGGTCCGGCAGGGACGGATCTCGGTCGGTCACGCGAAGGTTCTGCTTTCGTTGAAATCGCACGATGAGCAGAGATTGCTGGCTGAGGCGGTGATCCGGCAGTCCGCCTCGGTGCGGGCGACGGAGAAGCTCGCGTTTGCGCATCTGTCCAAAATGGGGAACACAGGTGGTGAGCGGCGCGCACCGAAGGAGAAGCCCGGTTTGTCGCCGGCGGTGCGGAACGTTCAGAATAAATTACAACACCACCTCTCAACCCGGGTCGTATTGCAGCATGGTGAAAAACACGGCAGTATCACCATTGAATACTATGGCAACGACGACCTCCAACGCATCCTCACCCAGATCGGAATCCAGTCCGATTGATTCACCCGTTATCGAAGGAGAATCCTGGTTGCGGCGAGCCGCTCGAACGGTCCGTCAGCAGATTGATTCTGATTATTTTCCGGAAGGCGCGGAAGCGGTGGCGGCGGGGCCGGAGCGGTTCGAATGGTCGCGGGCGATTCCGTTTATCATCCTGCACGTGGGCTGCCTGGGAGTGATCTGGGTCGGCTGGAGTTGGACGGCGGTCGGGGTGGCGGCGGCGCTTTATCTGGTCCGGATGTTTGCGGTGACGGGATTTTATCACCGGTATTTTTGCCATCGCGCCTACCGAACGTCGCGGGTGAATCAGTTCATCTTTGCGTTGATCGGATTGACGGCGGTGCAGCGCGGACCGCTCTGGTGGGCGGCGGTGCATCGGCATCACCACAAACACTCCGACGAGGAACCCGACGCGCATTCTCCGGTCACCAAGAGCTTCGCGTGGGCGCACGTGGGCTGGCTGACCAGTAGCCGGAATTTTCCGACGAACTACCAGGTCGTCCGTGACCTGGCGAAATACCCGGAGCTCGTTTTTCTCAACCGGTTTGATCTGATCGGGCCGGTGTTGTTGTTGGCGGGGACGTTTGGGTTGGGCGCGTTGTTGGCGGCGGTGGCGCCGGGCTTGGGGACGTCGGGTTGGCAGCTCGTGGTGTGGGGATTTTTCATCAGCACGACGGTGCTTTTTCACGGGACGTGCACGGTGAATTCGTTTGCGCACACGCTCGGGAGTCAGCGCTACGAGACGGACGACGAGAGTCGTAATAGCCTGGTGCTGGCGTTGATCACGCTGGGCGAGGGCTGGCACAACAATCATCATCACTTTCAGTCTTCGGCGAGGCAGGGATTCTACTGGTGGGAGATCGACATTTCCTACTACGTGCTCAAGGGACTGGCGGCGTGCGGCTTGGTCTGGGATCTGCGGGGCGTGCCGGTGTCGGCTTACGACACGGCGAACGTCAAACGACGCTAGCGAATCGTGGAGCGAATCGCCGTCATCGGGTCGGGCGTGGCGGGTCTCGGCTGCGCGTGGAATCTGCGGGACGTCGCGGACGTCACGCTTTTCGAACGGGCCGACCGACCCGGTGGGCACACGAACACGGTGACCGTGCGGGAGGAAGGGAGGGACGTGCCGATTGATACGGGGTTCATCGTTTTCAACCGGGTGACCTATCCGCACCTGTGCGGGTTGTTCGACGAGCTGGGCGTGGCCACCGAGCCGAGTCAGATGTCGTTCAGCGTGCAGCACCGACCGGATGGGCTGGAATACAATGGCATGGGGGTGCGCAAAGTTTTTGCGCAATGGCGAAACCTCGTTCGTCCGAGGTTCTATCGGCTGCTGGGCGAGATCGGGCGATTTTTTGAAATCGCGAACGCGACACTCGAGAACCCTCCGCGGGGAACTGTCCGGGAGTTTGCCGCCGAGTATGGATTCAGTCGGGATTTACTCGATCACTACTTGATCCCGATGAGCTCGGCGGTGTGGTCGACTCGACCGGAGGACGTGCTGGAATTTCCTGCGGGGATGTTGATTCGGTTCTTTTACAATCACGGTTTTCTCGGGGTGAAGACGCACCACCCGTGGTTCACGGTGAGCCGGGGGGCGCAGTCCTACGTCCGGAAAATTATTGCCGGGACGGCGGCTCCGCGACTGGGGGCGCGGGTGGTCGCGGTCGAGCCGGGTGAGAGTGGGGTGATGGTGCGGGTGGCGGACGGTGAGGCGGAGACGTTTGACCGCGTGATCGTGGCCACGCACGCGGACCAGGCGTTGGAGTTGCTCGCGCGGCCGACCGACGACGAGGCGCGGTTGTTGCGGGAGTTTGGCTATCAAAAAAATCACGCGACGCTGCACACCGATGAGCGGGTGATGCCGGGTCGCCGGGTGGCGTGGGCGTCGTGGAATTACCGGATCGAGGGTGAATCCGAGCATCGGGCGACGACGCATTATTGGATGAACGCGTTGCAGAACGTGTCGCCGGAAGTGAATTACTTTGTGTCGATCAACGCGGAGGGGACGATTGCGCCCGAACGGGTGCTCTACGAGACGGAATACGATCATCCGACATTCACGTTGGACGCGATGGCGGTCCAGGCCGAGCTTGGTGGATTAAACCGGCGTTCGCCGGACCAGCGGGTCTTTTTCTGCGGGAGTTATTTCCGCTACGGGTTTCACGAAGACGCGTATTGGTCGGCGGTGGAAGCGAGCGCCGCCGTGAAGGATGCGTTGCGCGTGACCGGGTGAGCGGCGAGGGGGTTGCCGTGAATTCCTGCCTTTACGAATGCTCGGTGATGCATCGGCGGACAGCGCCGAAGCGGCACGACTTCGTCTACCGGATTTTCATGTTCTGGCTCGATCTGGACGAGCTGGATCGAGTCGCTGATCGGGTGCCGATCTTTGGCGTCGAGGAGTCGAATCTCTATTCCCTCCGGGAGTCCGATCACTATTCGCTGGAGGGTCGCGGGCTGCGGGGGACGGTGGAGGAATTCCTGCGGAGGAATGGCGAAAAGCGCGAGGCCCGATCGATCCGAATGCTGACCTTGCCGCGGGTGGCGGGATACGTTTTCAACCCGATCACGATCTACTTCTGCTACGACGCGGCGGGCGATGCGTTTGCTTCCGTGATCCAGGTCGGGAATACGTTTCGTGAACTGAAGCTCTACCACGTGCCGCGGGACGGGGAGCGGTTTGCCCGGCGGGCGACGAAGCACTTTTACGTGTCGCCGTTTGCCGATCTGGATCTGGAGTTCGACTTTCGCTTCGACACTCCGGGTGAGCGGCTCGGGATCTGGATCGACGATTATCGCGGGGAAGATCGGGAATTGGTGACCTCATTGACCGGTCGGCGGGTCGAGTTGAACACGGCGAACCTGCTGGCGATGACGATGAAATATCCACTGATCACGCTCCAGGTGATCGGCGGGATCCACTGGGAAGCGCTGAAGCTCTGGGTGAAGGGATTGCCGGTCCGGATGAAGCAGGCCGACCCGGAGTTGCAGCGCGAGGTGTATCGCGAGTGGCGCGGGTGAGGGGTGATCGCCGGGGTGATGACTCGGGCGCGGCGGGAATCTGAAAGGCGCGGATGACGGCCATGTGCTGCATCTGGAAGACGGCGCTGTCGTCCGGTCGGACTGGCGGCGGGAGCGGGTCGAAGACGCGGGAATCGAAGACCAATCCGTGAGGGAATTCCATTTCGCCGACCGGGATCGGCACTTCCATGGCGGCGAGTTCGTGCCCGGGGAGCACCCGGTCGTAGGGTTTGCTCCGCTTGGAGTTCGTGTCCGGGTCGCCGGCCTGGTCGACCGGCTGCGGGTCGCCGGTCACGAAAGACTCGGCGAGGACTCCGATGCTCGGGCTGTTGGCAGCGGGCGTGTTGAAGTCTCCGCCGAGGACGACGAGGTCGCCCGGTGGAATATTTTCGGCGACGAGCTGGATAAGCTGCCGCGCCTCGGCGACGCGGACGGTGGATTTCTGGCCGTAGAGGTGGACGCTGATGGCCCAGAGAGCGCGGTTGTTGGGCAGCTCGATCCGGGCCCACGCGAAGTCGCGGGTGGTCTGAGTGGGATCGTCCCACTCGCCGGACTCGGTGATCGGGTAGCGGCTGACGATTCCGTTCGGGATGTCGGCGTCGTCTTCGCAATAGTAGACGAACTCGTCGCCGAACGTGTCGGCGACCCACTGGTCGATGGGGATGTCGGTGTTGAATTCCTGAATCAGGACGATATCCGGGGCCAACGCCTGGAGGATCCGGGCCCCCGCACCCTCGGGATCTGCTGCTGCGGCGTAGCTCGGGTGGCGGCCGCAGGTGAGGTTGGCGGCGGCGATGCGGCCCGTGATGGGGTCGGCAAAGAGGAGACTCGGAAGAAGCGCGAGACCGGCGAGGCAACGGCGAAGTGTCATAGTTGGAAAGGGACGGTGGCAGATTTTTGGTCAGGCAGAAGAACAAATGCCGGGCGGGTCGGTCCTCGGGTGATCCGGGGAACTTGCTGGTGACTGTCGGTGACTTGCGCGAGCTGGCGCGCGTGCTAGGCTCAGGCGAAATGACCAGCCCAGTAAAAACCCGACTCGCTCTTCTCGGTTTCTGCATTTTCTTCGGATCGACGACGGTTGCCGAGGCCGGCGGCTATCGTTGGGGCGGAGGCTGTCGTGGCTTCGGGTATTCGCGACCGAGTGTTTCGGTTGGAATTGGTTTTGGCGGGTATCGGGGCTTTCGGGGTTACCGGGCACCGGGTTTTGGATATTCACGGGTGGCGATTCCGATCGTGCGCCCGGTCCGCGTGGTGTCGGCCAATCCCCGGCTGGTGCTGGCTCGGACTCAATCGCAGCTCGCCAGCCTTGGATATTACCGGGGCTCCATCGACGGCACCTTTGGCCCGCTGACCCGGCGGGCTTTGCAGGATTTTCAATCCGACTACGGGCTTCCCGTGACCGGTCGACTGGATCGCGCCACGCTCGACAGTCTGCGCGGTTGACGGCGATTGTGCGCCGATTGGCTTTGACCGCGCCGAGACGGAGCGGAGCCTGGTGAGAGGATAGCGGTCGGCGGGTTGCCGAACCGGGAATATTCCGTCTTGTCGCGGCACGTTTCGTGCTTTTTCTTGGCGGCCCGGTTTCGCTGCCGGACGTTAAACCTTTTGTCCATTCGTTTATGAACCACGCTTTGCCCGATTCCGACCTCGTCCGCCGCTCCCTTTATTCCAAGGACAGCGAACACGATGCGTGTGGCGTGGGGATGATCGCGAAGGTGGATGGCGAGCGGTCGAATCGGATTCTCAAGTTGGCGCTGAGATCGATTTGCTCGCTGATGCATCGCGGGGCGCTCGATGCCGACGCGAAGACGGGCGACGGCGCGGGGGTCTCGACGCAGATCCCCTACAAGATTTTTGCCCCGGAGGTGGCGCGACTGGGTCATCAACTCTACAAGGAGTCTGACCTCGGAGTTGGCGTGTTGTTTCTCCCGCACGACAACGCCTACGCGCAGGCCCGGGCGAAGGCGATCACGCAGGAAGTTGTCGAGAAGCGGGGAATGTTCTTCTTCGGTTGGCGCGAGGTGCCGATCAATTTGCGGGTGCTGGGTGAGAAGGCGCAGATGACGATGCCGCGCATCGAGCACGCGCTCATCGGGAAGCCGTGGGAGATGGCGGACGAAGACTACGAGCGGCGTCTTTTTCTCGCGCGGAACGAGATCGAGGACGGCGCGGCGGCGGCGGGGATTCAGAACTTTTACATCCCTTCCTTTTCCCACCGGACGATCGTCTACAAGGGTCTGCTCGTTTCCTCGTCGTTGGAGAAATTTTATCCCGATCTGTCGAACCCGGATTACGAGACGGCGCTCGCGGTTTATCATCAGCGTTACAGCACGAACACGTTCCCGACGTGGCCGCTCGCGCAGCCGGTTCGGATGATGGCGCACAACGGCGAGATCAACACGGTGAAGGGCAATCGCAACTGGACCCAGGCCCGCGAGTCCGAGTTGCAGGCTGATTTCTGGGGCGAAGACATCGATCTGCTCAAGCCGATCATCCAGGCGGGCGGATCGGATTCCGCGAGTCTGGATAACGTCGCCGAGGTGGTAACGATGTCGGGAAGATCGCCGCTGCACACGATGACGATGCTGGTGCCGCCCGCGTGGCGCACGGATCGCAACATGCCCGATGATCTCCGGGCGTTTTACGAATTTCACCGCTGCATCTGCGAGCCGTGGGACGGCCCGGCGGCGTTGGTCTTCACTGATGGCAGCACGATCGGGGCGTGCCTGGATCGCAACGGATTGCGGCCGGCGCGGTACAAATTGACAGACGACGGCGTGTTCTCGCTGGGGTCCGAAGTCGGCGTGGATGGGATCAGTCACGAGGACGTCGTCGAGAAGGGGCGGCTCGCTCCGGGCGAAATGATCGCCATCGACACGGCTGCGGGGAAACTTCTGCGCGACCGGGAAATCAAGGCGAAGTTGTCGGCGGCGCAGCCTTACGGGAAGTGGCTCGAGGAGTTTCTCGTGCGGGTGCCGAGGTCGACGCCGGCGGAAATCGTCCCGTCGGCGGACGACGTCGATGTGCTGACCCTCACGCAGCGGCAGGTTGCCTTCGGCTACTCCAGCGAGGAGGTCGACATGGTCATCAAGCCGATGCTGAAGAACGGCGCCGAGGCGGTCGGCTCGATGGGCGACGATACGCCGCTGGCGGTGCTGTCGTTGCGGCCGCGCCTGATCTACACTTATTTCCGACAGCTCTTCGCGCAGGTCACGAATCCACCGATCGATCCGATCCGCGAGAAGCTCGTGATGTCGCTGCACACGGTGCTGGGCTGGCGGCGGAATCTGCTGAGCGAAACGCCTGAGCATTGCGAGCAGGTGATGACCGATACCCCAATCATCCTCGACGCCGAGCTCGAGCGGCTGCGCAATCTGCCGTCGCCGCACAAGGCCATGACCGTGTCGACGCTCTGGCCGGTCGCGGAGGGAGCGGAAGGTTTGCAGCCTGCGCTCCAGCGGATTCGGCGAGATGCCGAGGCGGCCGTCGATAGCGGAGCGCGCATTCTGGTGCTCTCCGATCGCGGAGTGAATCACGAGAACGTGGCGGTGCCGGCGCTGATGGCGGTGGCGGCGGTCCATCATCATCTCCGCAACGTGGGCAAGCGGATGCGAGCGAGTTTGATCGTCGAAAGTGGCGAGGCCCGCGACGTCCACCAGATCGCGTGCCTGGTCGGCTACGGCGCGAGTTGTATCAACCCCTACCTCGCATTGGAAACGGTTCGGGAATTGCTCGAGTCCGACGTCGTGAAGGCCAAGGCGGCTTTGGCGACAGTCGAAAAGGCCGAAAACCCGAACCCCGATCGGGTGGCGGCGGCGAAGGAGACCTTGGCGGCGGCGGAAGCCACGACCTACTCCGAAGCGGTGGGCAACTACCGGACGGCGCTCGAGAATGGACTGCTCAAAATCATGTCGAAGATGGGGATTTCCATCGTGAGCAGTTACCGGGGCGCGCAGGTTTTCGAGGCCATCGGGATCGGTGATGAGCTGATCGCGGATTGTTTCGTCGGCACGCCCTCGCAAGTCTCCGGAGTGGGCTTCAAGGAGATCGCGACCGAGAGTCTGGTGCGTCACGAGATGGCTTACGCGACGGCGGTGCCGGTCGAGGCCGGTAACCTCGAGGATCCGGGATATTATCGGTATCGGCGCGGTGGGGAGGTGCACGCCTACTCGCCGCCGGTGATCCAAAATTTTCACACTTACGTGGGAATCAAGGGCGCGGACAAGGCGGGTAAGCTCGAGGATTACGAGAAATACGTGGAGTCATTGGTCGCGTCGCGACCGACGGCATTTCGCAATTTGCTGGAAATGTTGCCGCTGAGTTCCGGCCCGGTGCCGTTGGACGAGGTCGAGCCGATTGAAGAAATCCGCCGCAGGTTCACGACGGCGGGGATGTCGCTGGGGGCGCTGAGTCCCGAGGCTCACGAGACGCTGGCCATTGCGATGAATCGGATCGGCGGGAAGTCGAACAGCGGCGAGGGCGGCGAGGATCCGGCTCGCTTCAAGCGGCGGGAGAATGGCGATTGGGCCAACAGCGCGATCAAGCAGGTGGCGTCGGGACGTTTCGGCGTGTCGGCGGCTTATCTCGCCACGGCGAAGGAGATCGAGATCAAGATGGCGCAGGGCGCGAAGCCCGGAGAAGGCGGGCAGCTGCCGGGCCACAAGGTAACGGCCTACATCGCGAAGCTGCGGCACTCCGTCGAGGGGGTGACGCTGATCTCGCCGCCGCCGCACCACGACATTTATTCCATCGAGGATCTGGCGCAGCTCATTTACGACCTCAAGCAGGTAAATCCGCGGGCGCGGGTCTGCGTGAAGCTCGTGGCGGAAGCCGGGGTGGGGACGATCGCGGCTGGCGTGGCGAAGGCGCACGCCGACATCATTTTGGTGAGTGGTCACGATGGTGGCACGGGGGCTTCGCCGCTGAGTTCGATCAAGAACGCGGGCGGGCCGTGGGAGTTGGGCGTTGCGGAGACGCACCAGGTTCTCATGCTGAACGGGCTGCGGAATCGTGTGACGCTGCGGACCGATGGCGGGATGAAGAGTGGGGAAGACATCGTCTACGCCACGCTGCTGGGTGCGGAGGAATACAACTTCGGCACGGCGGCGATGATCGCGATGGGCTGCGTCTACGTCCGGAAGTGCCACCTGAACACGTGCCCGGTCGGCGTTGCGACGCTGAATCCGGATCTGCGCGCGAAGTTCAAGGGCAAGCCGGAATACGTGGTCGCGTATTTCGACGCGGTCGCCGAGGAAGTGCGCCGCATCATGGCGTCGCTGGGATTCCGGACGATTGATGAAATGATTGGGCGGGTGGAGTGCCTGCGGCAACGTCACGTGGCGGATCACCCGAAGGCAAACACCGTGAACCTGTCGCGGTTGCTGGTCGACGTGTCGGGAGACGATCCGACGGCGGTGCGCCACGCCACGCGGGATCGCAACGATGGACCGGAGGATCGCACGTTGGACGAGGTCGTGCTGCAGGATGCGCGCGAGGCGATCAACGATCAGAAGCCGGTGAAACTCGCCTACAAGGTGCGGAATACAAACCGGTCGGTGGGCACGCAGCTTTCCGGCGAGATCGGTTACCAATACGGGTCCGAGGGGCTGCCGGAAGGGACGATCGAATTGGATCTGACCGGGAGTGCGGGTCAGAGCTTCGGGGCGTTTTTGTCCCCGGGAGTTCGGCTGATTCTCTCGGGTGAAGCCAATGATTACGTCGGTAAACTGATGAGCGGCGGTGAGATCATCATCAAGCCACTGGCCGGGGCGGGATTCGTCGCTCACGACAACAGCATCATCGGCAACACGGTGATGTACGGCGCGTCGGGCGGGCGGTTGTTTGCCAACGGCAAGGCCGGTGAGCGGTTTGCGGTTCGTAACAGCGGTGGCACGGCGGTCGTCGAGGGGCTTGGCGACCACGGCTGCGAATACATGACGAATGGGACGATCGTCGTGCTGGGCGGCACCGGGAAGAACTTCGGCGCGGGAATGACCGGGGGTTCCGCCTACGTGTTGGACGCGTCGGATGATTTCCTGGAGGACATCAATCCGCAGCTCGTCGAGGCGAAGCGGATTGAGAGTTCGGAGGATTCGGGTGCGCTCCGGGAACTGATCGAGGCTCACTTCGAGCGGACGGCGAGTCCGGTCGCGAAAGATGTGCTCGCGGATTGGGATGGGTTCGTCGGGAAGTTCTGGAAGGTGTCGCCGAAGGTGCCGGACGCGCAGCCGATGGTCGCGGCGAAGGACGAACAGGAGAAAAGGGAAGAAGAGAAAAAGACGATCTCCGAAGAAGTGATGGCTGCGCGCTGACGGCGTGGTGGCCTTGCGCCGCTAGGTTGGTGAAGTTGGCGGCTGGAAGCCGCCACTCCGGAGCTTGGCCTCGAAGAGGGTGGCGGTCGTCGCGGCGATGGTTTCGATGCTGGGGGCGTCTCCGGTCTCGCGCTCGATGGAGGTCATCGTGACGCCCGCGATTCCGCAGGGCGTGATGGCGGTGAAACCGTCGAGTTCGCCGGAGACGTTGAGAGCGAAGCCGTGCATGGTAATCCAGTGGCGGACGCCGACGCCGATGGAGGCAATTTTTCGATCCTCGACCCAGACGCCGGTCTGGCCGGGGGAGCGTTGGGCGGTCACGTCGTAGGTGGCCAGGACTTCGATGACGATTTGTTCTAGGAATCGCAGATAGCGGTGGAGGTCGCGTCCGTGGTGGTGGAGGTCGAGCACGGGGTAACCGACGAGTTGTCCGGGACCGTGGAAGGTCGCCTGGCCGCCGCGGTTCGTTTCGCGGACGGGGTAGGGGAGTGACTCGATGGCGCGGAGGCTGCTTTGGTCGCGGGTCCGACCGATGGTGAAAATGGGTTCGTGCTCGAGGAGGAGAAGCTGGGGACCGGATTGACCCGCGCGGATGGCGGCCACGGCTTCTTCCTGAATTCTGAGCGCGGCGTCGTAGTCGAGGCGTCCGAGGTAAGTCGACCGAAGGGCGGGGCGGTCAGCGGGTGAAAGATTCATTCGTTGGGGCGCAGCTTTTGCGCGTTGATTGTCGCATGGGGGCGGGGTTGGGGCTAGCGTGAGCGCATGGGAAATCACGAGACGCTGTCAATTTGGTATGATCGTTTTGCCGGGTTGATCGACAAGCTGCCGAGTTCGTTGCGGAATCCGATCATGTCCGAGCTGGAGCCGATCCGGGAAGTTTATCTGGATCAGCGGCCGGCCCGGATTGCGCTCGTGGGGGGTGACGCCTCGATCACGGTGCCCGCGTGGCTGGCGGGTCTGGGGATTGGGTTGGTCGAGACCGGGGATGCGGTGGATGGCTGGCGGAGCTATCGGGTCGAGGGTCGGGGCGCGGTGGAGGTTTTTGATGCGCGGGACGGTTCGCGGGTGGCCAAGGGGGCGGACCTGTCGCTGGAGGTGGAACCCGTGTCGGGCGGGGTCGCTGAGGCCGAGCGGATTTGCGCGGAACTTCCGCCGGAGGCGAGATTGGAATTTGCCCGTTTGGCGGGTGCGCGCGAGGCGCAGCGGGAGATTGCCCGCTCGTCGATCAAGTCGTTCACGGCGGTTTGCAGCGTGATCGGGGTGCAGCCGATTCCGCTGGCCGACCTGCCGATCCTGACGGCGCTGCAGACGTTGATGGTGGGGATGATTGTCCACGTGAGTGGGCGGCAATTGTCGCCGCGCCTGGTGGCCGAGTTCATCGGCGCACTGGGGGTCAACTTCGGGATCGGGCTCGCGTTTCGGCAAGGCGCGCGGGCTTTGCTGAAAATCGTGCCCGTGTGGGGCCACGCGATCTCGGGGGCGATGGCGGGCGCGGGGACGTACGCCATCGGGCGGGCGGCGGTCGCGTATTTTATTGACGAAGCTCCCCGGGCCGAGGCCAAGCGGATCTTCAAGAAGACGCGGAAGCTGAAGGGCAAGTAGAGACCGGGGGAAGGGGCTGCGGGCCCGAATGGTCTTGTTGGCGGCAGGACGGCAAAATAGATTTCCCGCTTCGCTCAACCCACGGCAACCCTTTTTATGGCCAAGAAATCCTCCGACACTCCTTCCAACCCGCTTTGGTACAAAGACGCGGTCATTTACGAGACTCACATCAAGGCGTTCTTCGACAGCGACGGAGACGGGATCGGCGATTTCCGGGGGCTGATGCAGAAGCTGGACTACCTGCAAAATTTGGGCGTGACGGCCATTTGGGTGCTGCCGTTTTACCCGTCGCCGCTGAAGGACGACGGCTACGACATCGCGGATTACTACAACGTGAATCCGTCCTACGGAACGCTGAAGGATTTCAAGGAGCTGCTCAAGGAATCCAAACGTCGGGGGATCCGGGTGATCACCGAGCTGGTGCTCAATCACACGTCCGACCAAAACGCGTGGTTTCAGGAGTCGCGCCGGGCTCCCAAGGGATCGGCGGCTCGCGAGTTGTACGTCTGGAGCGACACCCCGGAGAAGTACCAGGACGCGCGGATCATTTTCAAAGACTTCGAGACCTCGAACTGGTCGTGGGATCCCGTCGCGAAGGCGTATTACTGGCATCGCTTCTACCACCATCAACCGGATCTGAACTTCGAGAACCCGAAGGTTCACGAGATGCTCCTGAAGGTGATCGATTTCTGGCTCGCGATGGGCGTGGACGGCCTGCGGCTCGACGCGGTGCCCTACCTCTACGAGGAGGAGGGGACGAACTGTGAGAATCTCCCGAAAACGCACGAATTCCTCAGGAAACTGCGCAAGCACATCGACAATAAATTCACTGACAAGATGTTGTTGGCGGAGGCGAATCAGTGGCCGGAAGACGCGGCGGAATACTTTGGCGATGGCGATTCGTGCCACATGAATTTTCATTTCCCGCTGATGCCGCGGATGTTCATGGGGCTGCAGATGGAAGATCGCTTCCCGATCATGGACATCCTCGATCAGACGCCGGAGATCGCGGAGGGCTGCCAGTGGGCCATTTTCCTGCGCAACCACGATGAGCTGACGCTCGAGATGGTGACCGACGAGGAGCGCGACTACATGTATCGCGTCTACGCGCAGGACCCCCGGGCTCGGATCAATCTCGGCATCCGGCGGCGGTTGGCACCTTTGCTGTTGAACAACCGGCGCAAGATCGAGCTGATCAACGTGCTGCTTTTCTCGCTGCCGGGAACGCCGATCATTTACTACGGGGACGAGATCGGGATGGGGGACAATATTTTCCTCGGCGACCGCAACGGCGTGCGCACTCCGATGCAGTGGAGCCCGGATCGCAACGCGGGATTTTCCTCCGCGAATCCGCAGCAGCTCTTCCTGCCGATCACGATCGATCCGGAATATCATTACGAAAGCGTCAACGTTGAAAACCAGGAGCGCAACGTGTCGTCGCTGCTCTGGTGGATGCGTCGCGTGATCGCGATGCGGAAGAAATACCAGGCGTTTGGACGGGGAACGATCGAGTTCCTTTATCCCGACAACGCGAAGGTGTTGGTGTTCCTCCGGAGCTACGAAGAGCAGACGATCCTGGTCGTGGTGAACCTGTCGAGGTTCTCGCAGGTCGTGGACGTCGACCTCGCTCAGTACGCGGGTCGGACACCGAAGGAAGTGTTCAGTCAGAACAAATTCCCGATCATCAAGGACAGCCCGTATCTCTTCACGATGGGGCCGCACGACACGTATTGGTTGCTGCTCGAACAGGAACACGCTGCGGTGAGCGTGACGGAGCTGGGCGGAGGGAACGAGTTCTCCGGAAAGCTCACTTGGAAGACGATGTTCTCGGAATCCCGGAAGGAATCGTTGGAGCAGGATCTCCTGCCGGCTTACCTCGGAAAGTGCCGTTGGTTTGGTGGCAAGGGGCGGCCCTTGCGTTCGATGAAGATCAGCGACACGGTACCGGTGGAGGACGGAGCGTATTCGGCGAGGCTGCTGCTGATCGACGTGAACTACGTGGAGGGGAACGCGGAGACCTACGTGTTGCCGTTTCAATTTGCCACCGGCGATCAGGCGCACGCGCTGCGGCAGGAGTTCCCGCAGGCCGTGGTGGCGCAATTCGGCGAGGGCGCGGACGAGACGATCTTGTTCGACGCGATTTTTGAACCGCAGTTCCGGGCGACGTTATTGAAGACGATGACTGCGAAGAAAGCGGTCAAGAGCTCGACGGGCGAATTGGTGGGAGACGCGACGAAGGGATTGAAAACCCGCGTTTCGACCGGTGAACCGATGGCGTCGAATGTCCTGAGGGCGGAGCAGAGCAACACGTCGGTGATCTACGGCGGGGAGCTGTTTCTCAAACTCTACCGCCGGATGGAAGAGGGAGTGAATCCCGATGTCGAGTTGACGCGCTTTCTCACCGAGAAGGCGAGTTTTGGCAACGTCCCTCCGTATTCCGGCGCGATCGAATACCGCCAGAGTGGCAGTGAGCCGCGGGTTGTCTGCATGATGCAGTCGCTGGTGCAAAATCAGGGCGATGCGTGGACGCTGACGCTGGACGTGGTGGGTCGGTTCTTCGAGCGGGTGCTGACCGAGCAGCCGCTGCTGGACGGGATCAAGTTTCCCAAGACGGCGGACATCGACGCGCCGCAAAATTTCCCGCCGGATCTGATTCACATGATCGGCGGAATGTACCCGGAGCGGGCGAGGATCCTCGGTCAACGCACGGCCCAGATGCATCTGGCCTTGGCGTCGGACAAAAGTCATCCGGATTTTGCGCCCGAGCCGTTCACGACGCTTTACCAGCGGTCGGTCTACCAATCGACGCGGAATTCTCTCCGCCGCACCTTTCAGACGATGAACCGGCAGTTGAAGAATCTGCCGGAGAACCGCCGGGACGAGGCTTCGGAGATCCTTGGTCGGGAGAAGGAGATTCTGGACCGCGTGGGTCGGCTGATCGGCGAAAAGATCCTCGTCGACAAGATTCGGATTCACGGCGACTACCATCTCGGACAGGTGCTCTACACGGGCCGGGATTTCATCATCATCGACTTCGAGGGTGAGCCGGCGAGGGCGCTGAGCGAGCGGAAGCTCAAGCGGTCGGCGTTGCGGGACGTGGCGGGGATGTTGCGGTCGTTTCATTACGCGGCTTACACCGCGTTGTCCCAGCGGATCGCCGTCCGCGGAGTGGATATCCCGACGGTCGCGCCGTGGGCGGATCTTTGGTACGAATACGTCAGCCGCGTGTTCCTGCAGTCGTACCTGCAGACAGTGGACGGAGCTTCGTTCGTGCCGCAGGACCGGAAGGAATTCGAGATTTTGCTGGAGGCATTCCTCCTAGATAAGGCGATTTACGAAGTCGGCTACGAGGTCAACAACCGGCCGGACTGGATGATGATCCCGCTGCGGGGGATTCGGCAGATTCTGGATTCGTGAGGTGAAGCGGCGGGTGTGATTGCGAAACCGGTCGCGGCAAGAAGGCTCGGCCGGCCATCCGCGCCATCAGATCCCATCCAACGAGGGGACCCGGACGCTCGCGTTGGTCCACCTGCGCGCGCCTACGCGCGATACAATGAGTTGCCCGCCAATGACGCGAATTGACGCGAACTGACTCCTCAACGACGAGCCCGCAGCTGATCCGGTCCGCTGAATCTTCGTGCATATTCGCGTGTTTAGCGGGCAGAAATCACCTCAATCCACGGGTCACGTTCTCCGTCAGATTTCGGGCCTTGTCCACGTCGCTAGCGCGTCAATGGGGGCATTTGGCACGGACCGTTTTCGCAATCACCCCCGGGAGGCGGCTGTCGTGGCGGTGGGGCGGTGGGCGGGAGTTTTGAGGCTTCGCATTGGGGTTGGTCGGCGATTGCGGATCGCTGCTCCTTAAATTTCTTGTTGGCGGCTGGAAGCCACCACTCCGGCGTGGCGAAATTGCGCGTTTTGCGGCATGGTGGACGGATGAGTGTTGTGGATGTGATTTCTGAGCCGGACGAGACGGGGCATTTTGGGGAATACGGGGGAATGTTCGTCCCGGAGACCTTGATGACGGCCTTGCAGGAACTGGACGGGGCTTACGCGGAGGCGCGGAAGGACGCGGGTTTTCGGGCGGAGCTGGCTGGTCTGCTGAAGGATTTTTGCGGACGTCCGACGCCGCTTTATTTTGCGGAACGTCTGACCGAGCGGCTGGGCGGTGCCAAAATTTACCTGAAGCGCGAGGACCTGCTGCACACGGGTGCGCACAAGATTAACAACGCGATCGGGCAGATTCTTCTGGCCCGGCGGATGGGGAAGAAGCGGGTAATCGCGGAGACCGGCGCGGGTCAGCACGGGGTGGCGACTGCGACCGTGGCGGCGCGGTTTGGCTGCGAGTGCGTGATCTACATGGGCGCGGTCGACATGGAACGTCAGGCGCTGAACGTCGCGCGGATGAAGTTTCTTGGTGCCAAGGTTGTTGCGGTCACGGCTGGGCAGGCGACTCTCAAGGAGGCGGTCAACGAAGCGATGCGCGACTGGGTGACGAATGTCCGGTCGACGCATTACATTCTGGGGACGGCCTACGGGGCGCACCCTTATCCGAAGTTGGTTCGGGATTTTCACCGGGTGATCGGCGACGAGGCGCGCCGCCAGGTGCTGCAGCGGGAGGAGCGTCTGCCGGATCTGCTGATTGCGTGCGTGGGCGGAGGGAGCAACGCGATTGGTCTGTTCTATCCGTTTCTCAACGACGAGGGCGTGCGGATGATCGGGGTGGAAGCCGGTGGGAGAGGAATCTCGAAGGGTGAGCACGCGGCGAGGTTTCAGGGTGGTCGGCTCGGGGTGCTGCAGGGTGCGAAGACGTGGTTGCTGGCTGACGACGACGGGCAGATCGAGCTGACGCATTCGGTGTCGGCTGGATTGGACTACGCGGCGGTCGGGCCCGAGCACGCGTATCTGCGGGATCTGGGCCGGGCGGAATACGACTTCGCGACCGACGACGAAGCGTTGGGCGCCTTTCAGACTTTGGCCGAGGTCGAGGGGATCATCCCGGCACTCGAGTCGGCGCACGCGGTGGCGCACGCGATCAAGGTGGCTCCCGGGATGGACCCGGATCAGCTCGTGATCGTGAATCTCTCGGGCCGCGGCGATAAAGACGTCGATCAGGCAGCGCGGATGCTGCTGTAACGAAAGCGGGGTAGCTACCGCTTCGCGCCGTAGGCGTTGTTGCGGTCGGCGGTCATGAGATCTTCGCCGCGCTTCTTGAGGACGAAGGTGTTGTTGTCGCCGTATTTCGCCCAGGGGCCCGGGGGAACGTCCTTGAACTCGACGAATTTCCAGTCGCAGACGTCTTTACCGGTCATCCCGAGGTAGTCGCGGATGGCGGGGCTGACGTCGAGGCCGGCACCGCCGTTGAGATTCATTTTCGGCCGTTCGTTCCCAAAGACGTATTGCCAATGGTCCGTTCGAAACGGCCCGCAGTCCTCCCATTGGCCGTAGGCGATCCGATTGTTGTGTCGGATGGCGATCCAGCGGCCTTTGCAGACGGACTTCCCGGGGCGTTCGTGGGCCTCACGGAACCACGGGATGGCTTTGCGGGACTCCGGCTTGGTGGTGCCGCGGGTGACGTCGTTGTAGGGGAGGGCGACGTAGAAGGGGTTCTGCCGGGGCGTGAATTTTTTGGGGATGAAATCTCTGCGGTTCTCGGGGTTTGGGTCATCGTAGCCGCCAAAATTCTGGGTCCACTTTTGATCCCAGGAACTCTTGTAGTTGTGGACGGGATTGTTTTGCGAAGGATCTTCGCCGACCCAGAAGACGGTCGTGACGATGTTGCGCTTCCATTCGTATCGAGAGAATCCGAACCGGAACTTGTTTGACGAGACGACCTGCGGCTCGACTTTGACCAGTGCTTTCTCGCGCAGCTTCTCGGCGTATTTGAAAAAATCGCTGGAGGCCGAGAGCGTGGATTCGGATCGGAGGCTGGGGAGAGCGGCTACGAGAGCGAGGGACGAAAGGGCGATGAGAACGCTGGTTCGGGCCATCCGGGGATAGTTGGGGAAGAGTTGGGGAGTCGCAAGGGAAAAGCGGCTGGTGGATTGGTGGGAAAATGGCTCAGTTCTGGTCGAGCTCGAAGGCGATGTTGACCGTGTAGGTATCGCCCCCTTTGGCCAGACCATCGGGGAGGGGAGCGATCCGGGCGACGCGGCGGGCGGCGGCGAGGACGGATTCGTCCATCACGGGGTTGCCGCTGCTCTTCAGAATGCTGGCGTTGGCGATGGAGCCGTCTTTCCGGATCTCGAGTTTCAGGGTGGCGACGAACGAGCGGTTTTCGTCGAAGATCGACGTGGGTTGGTCCCATTGGCTGAAAAACGAATCGTGGATAAGGTCATGATACCAGCCGAAGTCGGCGGTGCCTCCGCCGCCCGAGTCGGTGGCGTCGCCGGTGGTCGACTCGGATTCGGTGGGTTTCGGCGAGTCGGCGGGCTCCGCTTTTTTGACAACGGGCTCGGCCTTCTTGACCGGGGTGGCGGTGGGCTTGGGGGTGGGCTTGGGCGTCGGTTTGGGCGTCGGTTCTGCGGTCGGTTTTGGCGTGGGGGTAGCCGTTGGCGTTGGTTTTGGGGTGGCGGTGGGTTCCGGGGTGGGCGTCGGCGTTGGCTTGGGAGTCGGCGTTGGCTTGGGGGTGGGTGTTGGGGTTGGCTTCGGCGTCGGCGTCGGGGTTGGCTTCGGTGTGGGCGTTGGCGTCGGCGTTGGTGATGGCGTCGGAGTTGGAGACGGGGTGGCGAGAGGGATCTCGCTTTCGGGCTCCGGCGGTGGTGGCGGGGGAGTGGGTTGCGGGGTTGGCGGAGGCGTGGGTTCGGGGGTGGGCTCCGGGGTGGCGGGTGGCGGGGTGGGTTCGGGTGGTGGCGGCTCGAAAGGTTCCTCGGGTGGGGCGAACGAGGCGGCGTCGAGCCAGACGACTTCGCCGAGTGGCGGGATTTCTTTCGGTTTAGCTGCGAAGAAGAGCAGCGCGATGACGAGGATGTGGCCGACCGTGACGAGGGTGACGGTCGCGCGAAACCGGGACCGGGATCGCTTCACGGCGCGACCGACGGGGTGTCGTCTTCGGGCCGGGTCATCACGCCGACTTTGGTGATGCTGATGCGCTGAAGGATGTCCATCACGGCGATGAAGCGCTGGATGGGGAGTTCTTTGTCGGGGCGGACGACGACGGCGATCTTCGGATTGGCCTCGTGGAGGGCGGTGAGCTGGGTCTCGAGTTCTTCGGCGGTGACGGCGGCGTCGTTGAGTTTGAGATCGGCGTCGCGGTTGATCTCGATCATTTGCACGTCGGCGGGATTGACCTCGCTGCGAGCGGTGGAGCTGGTGGGCACGACGAGGTCGAGGCTGTTTTCGATGAGCGGGGTCGTGATCATGAAAATGATCAGGAGTACGAAGGCGAGATCGAGCAGTGGCGTGACGTTCAGCTCGGTGAGCGTCTGGAGGTGCTGGCGATTGGAGAAGCGGCGCACTTTAGGTCAATGGGAAATGCGGAATGCGGAATGAGAAATGGCGACTTTCGTCATCGGTCGCTGGAGCGGCGGGCTCCGGGATAGCCGTGTTCGACGTAGCGGTGCTCGATCTCGGACGAGAGCTCGGCGGCGAAGTTGTCGGATTCGACGAGCATGGCGCGGATCGAGGCGACGAGGAAGTTGTAGCCGAACATGGCGGGAATGGCGACGAGGAGGCCGACGACGGTGGTGATGAGCGCGCCGGAAACGCCGGGGGCCATGGCGGCGAGGTTGGCGTTGCCAGCGGCGGCGATGCCGGAAAATGCGTCCATGACTCCCCAGACGGTGCCGAGGAGGCCGAGGAACGGTGCGCCGGAGACGGCCATGGAGAGGACGTTCATTTTATCCTCCAGATCGAGCGCGGATTCGCCGACGGCGCGCTCCATGGCTGCGGTGACGGTGCGCATCTGGGCGGGAGTGATTTTGTCCGAGGCGTCGAGTCGGGCGCGGAAGGTCTCGTCGACTTCGGTGGAGCCGAGCATTTGAAAGCAGAGTTCGTCGCAGCCGGCTTCGTAAATGTGAAAGAGGGGCGTGCCCTCGAAGCGGACTCCGGATTCGTAAATGCGCAGGGCCTGGCGGTCGCGATGGAAAAGGTCGGAGAAGCGGGTCGATTGGCGGCGGGCGAAGGTGAGGACGCGGAATTTTGTCACCATCACCGACCAGCTAAAGATCGAAGCGACGAAGAGGGTCGCGAGGATGGCCCGGCCTTCGAAGGTCGAGTTCGAGAAGGCGTAGAAGAGGCCGTTACCTTCGGCGGCGACAAGTAGGGACCAGGCCAACATTTACGGGAGGATCGAACACGGGAAGGGGGGCGGGGCGCAACGCTAAATTGGGGCGTGGGTCGGGGCGGGTGATTTGCGCGGGGTGGGGTCTCCTTACGTCGACCGCTACGAGGGGGCGGCGAGTGGTTTCCGACGTTTCCATTCCGACAATTCGTGGTATCGATGACCGCCTTTATGAGTGACAAGAGTGCGATCTCGCCGCGGCGGAGCGAGGATTTTCCGGAGTGGTATCAGCAGGTGATCAAGGCGGCGGACCTGGCCGAGAACTCGGAGGTGCGGGGCTGCATGGTGATTAAGCCGTGGGGTTACGCGCTGTGGGAGCGGATGCAGGCGGTGCTGGACGGGATGTTTAAAGAGACGGGTCACCGGAACGCGTATTTCCCGTTGTTCATCCCGTTGTCGCACCTGCAGAAAGAGGCGGATCACGTCGAGGGCTTCGCGACGGAGTGCGCGGTGGTGACGCATCACCGACTGGAGAAGGATGGGGACGGGCAACTTCGTCCCGCGGGCGAGCTGGCGGAGCCGTTGGTGGTGCGTCCGACGAGCGAGACGATCATCGGGGCGACCTACGCGAAGTGGGTGAATTCGTACCGTGATCTCCCGATCTTGATCAACCAGTGGGCGAACGTGGTGCGTTGGGAGATGCGGCCGCGGTTGTTTCTGCGGACGGCGGAGTTTTTGTGGCAGGAGGGGCACACGGCTCACGAGACGGAGGTCGAGGCCGTGGAAGAGACCGAGCGGATGCTGGGGGTCTACGAGACGTTTGCGCGGGAATACCTGGCGGTGCCGGTGCTGACGGGAGAGAAGTCGGAGAGCGAGAGATTTCCTGGGGCGGTGCGGACGTATTGCATCGAGGCGATGGTGCAGGATCGAAAAGCGATCCAGGCGGGGACATCGCATTTTCTGGGACAGAATTTCGCGAAGGCGTCGGGGATTTCGTTTCAGGGTCGGGACGGTCAGGTCGAGAATGCGTGGACGACGAGTTGGGGCGTGAGCACGCGGCTGATCGGGACGTTGATCATGGCGCACGGTGACGACGATGGGGTGATCATCCCTCCCCGCATCGCGCCGGCGCACGCGGTGATCATCCCGATCACTCCGAAGGAGGAGACGCGGGAGGCGGTGCTGAAAGCGGCGGCGGAGCTGGCGGCGGCACTGCGGACGCAGACGTTCGCGGGTGAGGCGCTGAGGATCGAGATCGACACCCGGGACATCGGCGGGGGAACGAAAAACTGGGATTGGATCAAGCGTGGGATACCGACGCGGATTGAGTTGGGGCCGCGTGATCTGGAGAAGGGAACCGTGGCGTTGGCGAGGAGGGATCGGGGGCCGAAGGAAAAGGAATTCGTCGCGCAGGCGGATCTCGCGGCGCGGCTGCCGGTCGTGCTGGAGGAAATCCAGGCGGCGCTGCTGGAGCGGGCCACGGAATTCCGCGACGCGCACACGCGAAGGATCGATTCGCGCGAGGACTTTTACGAATTCTTTACGGCAAAGAATTCCGAAAAGCCCGAGATTCACGCCGGTTTTGCTCTGGCGCATTGGAATGGTTCGCCGGAGGTGGAGGCGCGGATCAAGGTGGATCTGAAAGTCACGATTCGGTGCGTTCCGGGTGGTGCGGGCGAGGCGGGAACTTGTCCGTTCAGCGGGGAGCCGAGTGCGAAGCGGGTCGTGTGGGCGAAGAGCTATTGATAAATATGAGTGAGTGTCTGATTGGGATCGATCTGGGTGGGACGAAAATCGAGGGCGCGATTCTGGATCGTGCTCATCCGGAGTCGCCAAGGTTCCGTCACCGGGTCCCGACGGGGGCGAGTGAGGGATACGATCACATCGTGGCACAGGTCGGGGTGTTGCTGGGGACGCTGCGCGAGCATTTTGACGGGGAGTTTCCGAAGAGAATCGGAATCGGGACGCCCGGGACGCTCGACCCGAAGACCCAATTGCTGCGGGGTTCCAACACTCAGTGCATGAACGGGCGTCCCTTCAAAGCCGATCTCGAGCGAGCGTTGGGGGTTGAAATCGAGATGGCAAACGACGCGAATTGTTTCGCGTTGGCCGAGGCTACGTTGGGCGCGGCGAAGGGTTGCCCGACGGTGTTTGGGATCATCATGGGAACCGGCTGTGGCGGTGGATTCGTCGTCGATGGCCGGGTCCTCAACGGGTGCCACGGAATCGCTGGTGAGTGGGGGCAGATTGTGATCGATTCCGAGGGGGAAGTCTCGGGATACGGGACGCGTGGGATCATCGAGACGATCCTGGCGGGTCCGGCGCTGGAGGGCTTTTACGAGCGGCGAACCGGCGGGCGGCGAGCGCTGCGGGAAGTAATCGAGCGGGCGCGAATCGGGGAGGACGCGGACGCGGTGGCGACGCTCGAGCGTTTGCTGGAGTGGTTTCCAAGGGCGCTGGCGATCATCATCGACAGCTTCGATCCGCACGCGATCGTGATCGGCGGCGGGGTCGGGAACATCGACGAGCTGTATTCGGAAGCGACTCGGGACCGGGTCGGGGAGGCCATTTTTGCGCCGACCTTCGAAGCGGCCTTGTTGAAACCGACGCTGGGAGACAGCGCGGGGGTCTTCGGAGCTGCGATGCTGGTGGCCTGACAGCTCCCGGGTGTCGAGCGTGCTTCAGCCGAGCCCGGCGGCGGCGGGCCGAAGGTCGGCGACGAATTGCCGGTAGCCCTCCTCGCGGGATTTTTCGTCGGGGGCTCGGAGGAGCGACGAGGGGTGGACGGTGATCAGCGTTTGCTCGCAGAATTCCGATGCGCGGAAAACGCTGCGGTCCCGGAGGACACGGGTGCCGGGTCCGAGGAGCGATTGCGCGGCGGTCGCACCGAGGCAGACGAGAACTCGCGGCCGGATGGCGGCGAGTTCCGCCTCCAGCCAGGGTCGGCAGGCGGCGATGTCGCGGGCGGCGGGTTTCTGGTGGAGGCGGCGTTTGCCGCGCGGGGTCCATTTGAAATGTTTCACCGCGTTGGTGACGTAGGTGTCGTCGCGGAGGATCCCGGCCTCGCCGAGCGCGCGGTCGAAGAGTTGGCCGGCTGGGCCGATGAAGGGTCGGCCTTCCAGATCTTCGTTGTCACCGGGTTGCTCGCCGACAAAGACGATGGCGGCGTGCGGGTTGCCCTCGCCGAAGACCGTCTGGGTGGCGTCGTGGTGGAGTGGGCAGGCGGTGCAACGCGCCGCGTCGGCACCGAGGGTCGGAAGGTCGGCGCCGATGCGAGCTGGGGCGGGAAACCAGGTGGTTGAGGGTTGACGCTTGGCTTCACTCGCTTCGAGCATCGTGTCCACGCGCCGGGACGACTCGGCGAGGAGCTGGGGGATGACGGCGGCTTCGGGGAGGTTTTTCCAATATTTTTTGGGCATTTCGGCCTGCATGGCGTGGACCTTTACGCGGGCTGGATTGAAGATGTTCCGGTAGTAGGTCGTCCAGAGCTGCTCGACGGCGTCTTCGGTGGGCGCTTCGGATTGGGGGACGCCGGCGGTGAGGGTGAGGATTTTTCCGTCCCAGTGGGCGCAGCGGTCGGGTGTGAGAATGGACCAGCGCAGGCCGGCGAATCGATCGATGAAGAAGGGGGCGTTGAGTTCCACGATGGCGTGCTCGGGTTCGAACCACGCGACGTGCCAGGTCTCGCTCTGGTGCTCGACCGTGCGGAATCGGACGAAGGCGCGCATCTTGTGAAGTGCCCGGCCGATGGCTTTGTCCATCCGAAACAGGCGATCGACGTCGACGTCCGTGCGGATCTCGAGCAGGTGGGACTCGCCGTGGGTGAGGCGCCAGAGAATGCGGTAAAGAAGAGCCCAGCGCTGGGGGTCGGCGTGGCAGGCGACGCGCCGGGCGAGGGGCGGAAAGGGCTTGGGCACGCGAAACCGGGTGGGTCGCGATGGGACGGGATTTGGTTCGGATTCTTCAAAGAGACCGAGACCGGGCTGGGGGGCGGAGAGGGTTTCCCAGACGAGGTCGTTGGGCGGGAGATCATCGGCGAGCGCGCGGCGGGCCGCGCGCTGCCAGGCTTCGAACGTGGGGGCGATGGTAAGTTGGTGTCGCGACACATGCTTGATTACGTCTGAACACAAGGTCGCGCATGCCGGGAATCTTCGATCCGAGCGCAAACGTGCCGAGAGGCGCCGAGGCAAAGAGGGGATCCGCGGGGGTGTGATTGAAAATTGGTGAGGTCACCAAGATCGGACGGCGGCATGGAGTGCGACGGCTCGACGAAGCTCTGGATGGGAGGGGAGTCATCCCCGGAGGTCGCGCGGAAATCCAAAGCGGAGTCGAGCCCTGCGGATGACCCACAAATGCTGATCGTGAAGCTGCGCGGGCGGGGCGGGATTCGTAGTGGTCGACGTGAGGAGACCCTGACCCAGCGCGCCGCTTGGAAAATCGGGGAGTCGACGGGGTAAGTGAATCCCGGCATGCGTTGTTGGCGGCAAGATGCCGCCACTCCGGTGTTCGATTTGTGGGTAATCGACAGGTCGAGCCATCACGCCCGAGCGGCAGGGTGAGCTGGATTGGGCGTGGACTAATCGCGAGATGGGCGCGAAACGTAGGACATGATCGGTTTACTTCGTTTGCTGTCTTGTTTCGTCGTCGTCATCGTTTCGCTGGGGCCAGTTCGCGGGGAGAACTACACGTTTCAGTTGGTCGACGCGACGGGGTTGGATCCGACGAAATTTTCCATTTTCGCGATGGGATTTAGCACGGCGGATGAGCTGGTGCTGGGCCCAAATGGGACGATGGTGACGCAGAACTCGGGGACGATATCGAGTTACAAGGTTGGGACCGGGGCGGGGGAATTGAGCGCGATCCGGTTGGACACGCTGACGACGTTCACCGGCGGGCGGTTCTATTTCTTCATCGCACCGCTGGGGACGCCGGCACCGACGGTCGAATACGGCCAGCAACCGACGGACCCGCCGAATGCGCCGATCCCGCCGCAGGTTCCGTTTCCGCCCTTTTCGATCGTCGAGTTGACGGTGCCGCCCGCGACTCCGGGTGCTGCTGGACCCGCTCCGACTCCGCTGCCGACGGCCAATCCCGCGACGGTGGACATTCAGACGGTGGACGGATTTATTTTTCCGTTGACGATCACGCTGAACGGTCAGACGAACGTCGCTGGCGAGCAATACGGTCAGCCGATCTACACGGCGGGGCAGACGCCAACGGTCAACCGGGCTGACATCCTGACGGCCTACGCGGCGTTCATGACGGGAGAGGGTGCGGCGGGGACGCCGTTTGCGGGTCTGACGTTTGCGCCCGGGAGCATTGCCGGGCAGGCGGGCGGGATTCTGAATCCGCGGGCTTTCCTGACGGCGATCAATCTGCAAAACGAGTATCTCAATCTGGCGAGTCCACTGAACGCGATTTTCGACGCGGATCTGGCGACGCTTTTTAACTCGGGCACATTGAAGGTGGCGGGGGTGGATTCGAATCCGGCGGGGATTGCGAAGCAGAATTATTCGGTGGCCCCGGTGATGCGGGATTACCCCGGGACGACGGTGTTGCTTCCTGCGCTGAAATTCACCGGCGAGACGGTGGCCTCGGATGAGTTCTACGTTTTCAGCCCGCTGGGTCTGTCGGTATTGCGGGACACCAATGGGGATCAGATCCTTGGCACGATCACGACGGCGGGTGCGGCGAATTCCGTTTTGACGCTGGCTTCCGCGGTGACGGGTCTGGAGGTCGGGATGTACGTGAACGGGGCGGGGCTGAGTCCGGTGGCGGGCTCGTCGACGACGCAGATCACGGCGATCAACGGGAATGCGCTGACGCTGAATCAATCGGTCGGCGATCCCACGGGTGGCCTGCAGTATCAGTTCTGCAAACTCCCGCAGCTGGTGATGTTTCAGACTCCGGGTCAGATGGTGTTGGGGAACAGCGGGGTCTTCGCGGACAATACGATTCAGTTTGCGGCCAATACGCCGGAGGCTTCCGTGCTGGGGAATCTGGAAAATCAGGTCGTCAGCGCGCTGAATCGTGGTGTCGGCGTGGCGGCAGCGGCTTTGAACCCGGCGGGGAGCGGGGGGACGTCGGCGGTCTGGGGAGATCAGACGAAATGGTATCCGAGCGGGGCGGTGCAGAATCTGTTTTCGTTGTTCATGCACGTCGGGCAGGTCGGCGGGAAACCGATCTTTTTCCGCCCGAAGGACGCGGCGACATTCCCGAATGCGCGCGGTCAGGTGATGGGATCGGCCTACGGGTTTGCTTTTGACGAGAACGGTGGGCCCGTGGGGCCGGCACCGAGTGGCCAGCCGGAAGTGCCGTCGAAGTTTGACGGGAACGTGCCGCCCGGAGCGACGATGGAGGTGACGTTTGGTCCGTGGAATCGGCTCGCCCCGCCGACGCCGACGCCGACACCGACACCGACACCGACGTCAGACGTGGTTCCGGTGCCCGAGGTTCGTCCACAGGTGAAGGTCAGAGGCAAACAGCAGATTCGAACCAACAAGAGGCGGGTCCGAATCGAGGGTTCGGCGCAGGGCGACGATCTCTACGTGAAGTATCGGAAACGGCCGGGAAAAGTGGTGACGAGGAAGGTGAACGTGCGCGGAAACGGTCGGTGGGTCTTCCGGCTCCGTCCCCGCACGAATCGGACGGCCCTGCGGTTCTTCGCCGAGGGTGAGAACGGAGTGCGGTCGAGAGTGCAGCGAGTCCGGGTGATCAGCACGCGGTAGGTTTCCAAAGCATTTGGACGAATGGAGGAAACTCCCGCCGTCTTGCCTTCCGGAAGGTGGGCGTGTAGCTCTGCTCGGATGAAATATCGGAAATTTCCCGGCACCGAGGTGGAGGTCAGTGAGGTTGGATTCGGCCTCTGGACCGTCTCGACGGGCTGGTGGGGTAGTTATACGAACGCGGACGCCGTCGCGCTAATGCACGAAGCGTTCGATCACGGAATGACGTTGTTCGACGCGGCTGACACTTACGGAAACGGGCGCAGTGAGACGTTGATCGCCGAGGCCTTCGGTGACCGGCGGGACCAGATCACGATCGCGACGAAGGTCGGTTACGATTTTGTGAACTTCGGCGAGGAGCGCGGGCGAGGTCAGCGCGAGATCCCGAAGGATTTTCGTCCGGAGGGGATTCGGGCGGCGGTCGATGCCGCGTTGGGCCGTCTGAAGACCGATTGGATCGACATTTTGCAGCTTCACAACATCGGATTGGAGCAGGCGGAGGACGATGACCTCTGGGGAGTGATTGATGCGCTCAAGAGCGAGGGGAAAATCCGCGTCGGCGGCGTGGCACTCGGCCCGGCCATTGGGTGGCTGGGCGAGGGCGTCGCGGCGATCCGGCGGCGAAATCCGGGCGTGCTGCAGCACATTTACAACCTGATCGAGCAGCACCCGGGGCGGGCGATTCAGGACGCTGCGCGTGAGGCCGAGGCGGACACGATGTTCCTCATCCGCGTGCCACATTCGTCGGGGATGCTGGAGGGGCATTACACGGAGGATACCGTTTTCCCGGAGGGCGATCATCGCAATCATCGGCCCCGGGCGTGGCTGATCAATGGAGTGCGCAAGGTCGGGCAACTTCGCTTCCTCGAGGCGGGCGGGAAGCGGACGATGGGTCAGGCGACCATGCAGTGGTTGCTGCGCGACGAGCGGACGGCGTCGGTGCTGCCGAACATCTACAATTCCGAGCAGATCGTAGAGTTTGCGGCGACGTCGGATTGTCCGCCGCTGACCGACGACGAGGTGGATCGGGCGCAGGTGCTTTACGCGGAGAATTTCGGTCAGGAGCGGGAGGAGCCTCGCTTCAAGGGGACGATGGAAATCCCGGACGAGGTCGCGGCCGTCGCTTGAAACGGCTCGCCCGGTTTCTGTGGCGTGGAGGGGGGGCACCGATCGAGGTGACCTCGGTGGGGCCGGTCCAGGTCGTCGTTTTCGACTTCGACGGAACGCTGGCTGACACGTTTCAGGCCGGTTGGGACATTCTCAATTCACTCGCGGTCGAGTATAAGTACCGTCCCCTGCGACCGGAGGATCTGGCAACGGCGCGTGATTTGAGCACGCGGGGAGTGATCCGGATGCTCGGCATCCCGAAGCGCAAGCTGCCCGCGATCTCGCGTCAGGGCGTGAAGCGGTTGCGGGCGCGGATGAACGAGATTCAGCCCTTGCCGGGGATCCCGGAGATGTTGCGGGAGCTGCACTCGCGGGGGGTGCGGATGGGGATCGTGACGTCGAACTCGGCTGAAAACGTGGGTGTTTTCACGAAGAATCACGGGTTGGATTTTTTCGAGTTCGTGCGGAGTTCGTCGCGGCTGACCGGAAAGGCGAGGGAGATTCGGCGGGCGATGCGGCAGCTTGGGTTTCGGGCGGAGGACGCGCTTTACGTCGGCGACGAGACGCGGGACATCGAGGCCTGCCGGTGCGTGGGTCTGCGGTGCGCGGCGGTGACGTGGGGGTACAATTCGCAGCGGGCGTTGGAATCCGGGAGGCCGCATTGGATGATCGAGCGGCCCGAGGAGTTGCCGGAGTTGGTGGCCATGCTGGCTGCGGCGGGCGGGAGGGAATGAGTCGCTTGGGGAGGGGTTTTTTGATTTTGTCTTCGGTTATGCGCACATCGATTCTTTTTCTTGCGGCTGTTTCCATTGCCGCTACTGGCTGTAGCGGCCTGCTTTATTCTTCGCTCGAGCAATTTGGCATCGAGAAGCGCGACGTGTTGGTCGATCGGGTGAAGAGTGCGCGTGATGCGCAGACGGACACGAAGGAGACCTTCGCGAACGCGCTGGAGGCCTTTACGGATCTGACCGGTTACGATGGGGGCGATCTCGAGCGAACGTATGACCGGCTGAGCAAGGCGTACGAGCGGAGCGAACGGTCGGCGGAGCGGGTGTCCGACCGGATCGACGTGGTGCAGGACGTGGCGAATGCGTTGTTTCGCGAATGGAAGTCGGAGCTGCGCGATTACAGCAACGCCGACCTCCGGAGGCAGAGTGAGGATTCGTTGCGGGCCACGCGGGCGAGCTACGAAGAATTGATGGCGAAGATGCGACGGGCGGAGGCGAGTATGGCGCCCGTGCTGGAGGTCTTCGAAGATCAGGTGCTCTTCCTCAAACACAATCTGAACGCCCGAGCGGTGGCCGGGTTGGAGCGCGAGGTCCAGCTCCGTGCGGCAGCAGGTCGATGGATTGATTCGCGAGATGGAGGTCTCCATCGCGGAGGCAAATGAGTTCATCGCGGCGATGCGGTAGCCGACGGATTTTTCGCTCCTTTTGCGGGCGTTGGCGTTAGGTTCGGAGGATGATCGACTGGTTGCTCGTCTCGTCCTCGGCTGCGGTAGAGGAGCAGATCGAGCGATTCTTTTCGCGGGGGGACGGGGACCGCTTCCGGAGGCATCGCCGGGTGGATTCGCTGGGGGCGGCGCGGGAGCTGGTGGCGGGAGGCGGAGTGGCGCTCGTGGTGGTCGAGCTGAGTGATGACGGCGGGCTGGATCTGGATCAGTTGGCTGGATTGGGCGCGCAGGAACCGTTGACGCCGCTGTTGGTGGTCACGGACTGCGAGGACGAGGATTTTGCGCTGCGGATCATGCACTCGGGGGCGCAGGATTGTTTGTGCAAAGCGGATTTGTCCTCGGCGTTGCTGGTGAAGTCGGCGCGTTACGCGGCGGAGCGGGTTCGGATCGAGCGGGAACTCGCGGGGGAGCGTGACTTGCTGCGCGCGCTGATGGAGTCGATCCCGGATCGGATCTACTTCAAGGATCGTGACAGTCGCTTTCTGAGGGTGAGCCGGGCGTTGGGAGAATTCTTCGAATTGGACGATCCGTCGGAGGCGGCGGGTCGGACGGACTTTGATTTTTTCAGTGAGGAGCACGCGAGGCCGGCTTTTGAGGATGAGCAGGAGGTCTTGCGGACGGGGCAGGCCATCGTCGGGAAGATCGAGAAAGAGACGTTTCGAGATGGTCGGGTGGGGTGGGCCCACACGACGAAATTGCCGCTGCGCGATCAAAACGGGCAGATCGTGGGAACCTGCGGGATCTCGCGTGAGATCACGGATCTGAAGTTGCTGGAGGACCGGCTGGCGACGGAGCGCAATCTGCTCCGAAGCGTGATCGACCACGTGCCGGATCCCATCTTCGCGAAGAACCGGGATGGGCGCTACGTGATGAGCAACATCGCTCACGCGCGGCGGATCGGCGCGGAGTCTCCGGAATTCGTTCTGGGGAAGCTGGCGCGCGATTTTCTGCCGGAAGAGTCGGCCCGCATTTTCGAGGAGGCGGAGCGCCGGGTCTTCGAGGGCGGCGAACCGCAGATCGAGCATTTGGAGCGGGTCACGTTGGCAGAGGGGGTCGCCCGCTGGCTGGTCACGACGCGGGTTCCGCTCGAGTTCGAGGCCGGGAAGGTGAAGAGTCTGGTCTGCATCGGTCGCGACGTGACGACGCAGAAAAAAGCTCAGGAAGCGCTCGAACGCGCCAACGACGACCTGGCCGGTGCGGTCGGCAAACTCAAGCGGGCGCACGCGGATCTGCGGTCGACGCAGCTTCAGCTCATCGAGGCGGAGAAGATGAAGTCGATCGGGCGGTTGGCGGCCGGGGTCGCGCACGAGGTGAAGAATCCGCTGGCGACGATCAGCATGGGGCTGGAGTTTTTGCAGAGTCAGGACTACGCGCAGGCGGCGCATCCCGTCCGTGCTCGCGGACTTGGCCGACGCGGTGCAGCGGGCGGACTCGGTGATCAAGGGGCTGCTGGACTTCTCCGCGCCGCGTCAGTTGGAGCTCAAGCGGGAGAATTTGAATGAGATCATCCGCAAGGCGGTTCGGTTGGTTCGCGGCGAGGCGAAGGCGGGGAAGTTGAAGGTCGAGTTGGAACTGGGCGACCTGCCATTGCTCGAGCTTGACCGTTTGAAGGTAGGGCAGATCTTCGTGAACGTCTTTACGAATGCGATTCACGGGATGGATGGAGCGGGGACTTTGACGGTCCGGTCGCGCGCCGAGCAGGTGACGGGAGTCGGCAGCAACATCAGTGGCGAGAGATCGGAGGCGTTTCGCGCCGGGCAGCAGGTCGCCATCGTCGAGGTGCTGGATACGGGGTCGGGCTTCCCGGAAGGCAAGCTGACGAAGATCTTCGATCCGTTTTACACGACCAAGCCGACGGGGAAGGGGACGGGACTGGGGATGACGGTCGTCAAATCGATTATTGATCTGCACGGCGGCACCGTGGAAATTTCCAATCGTTCGGAGGGCGGCGCGCGCGTCGCCCTGGCGTTCAAAGTCTGACTCCCCCGTTCCTCGCGAACTTTCCCCCAACATCCCCCAGAACATGCGAAAAATTCTTATCGTCGACGACGAGGCCGGGTTCACCCGGATGCTGAAACTGAATCTCGAAACGAGCGGATCCTTCGAGGTGCGCGAGGTGAACGAAGGCAAAAGGGCGCTGGCTGCGGCCCGCGAATTTCTGCCGCACATCATCTTCCTCGACATCGTGATGCCCGACATTGACGGCGGCGACGTGGCGGCCGAGATCCGGGCGGATTCCGACCTCAAGCGGATCCCGATCATTTTTCTGACGGCGATCGTCGGGGAGGACGAGGCGAAGAAATCGAACGAGATCGGCGGCTATCCGTTTTTGGCGAAGCCGGTGAGCCTGCAGAAATTGCTGAGCACGATCGACGAGCATACGGTGACCAGCAGCGTGATGTAGGCGCGGTGACTCGTCCCTTGCCTTGTGGGGGGATGTTGGCGTTTGATCCGCGGATGGAAATTGTTGAGCGCGAGACGGTGCTGGGTGCTTTGAATTGGCGTTACGCGACGAAGTCGTTCGATCCGGATCGCAGGATCGATGCGGCGACGTGGGACGTTCTCGAGCAGTCCCTGGTGCTGGCGCCGTCGTCGTTTGGGCTGCAGCCCTGGCGATTCGTGGTAGTGGAGGACGCGGGGAAGCGGCAGGAATTGGTGGCCAAATCGTGGGGTCAGAAGCAGGTGGTCGAGGCGTCGCATCTGGTCGTGTTCGCGGTGAAGAGCCCGGTGACGGCGGAGGACGTGCGGCGGCACATCGCGCGAACGTCGCAGGTGCAGGGAACGCCTTTGGAGACGCTCGCTGGTTTTGAAAAGGTGGTGAACGGATTTCTGGAGAAGCCGCCCTACCCACTGGACCTGCGGGAGTGGGCTTCGCGGCAGGTCTACATCGCGCTGGGGAACTTCATGTTGTCGGCTGCGCTGCTGGGAATCGACACGTGTCCGATGGAAGGTCTGGACCCGGCGGGTTACGACGCGGTCCTGGGCTTGGAGGGGAGCGGGTATTTTACCGTCGTGGCGTGTCCGGCCGGATTCCGATCCGCCGGAGACCAGTCGGCGGGACGGGCGAAGGTGCGGTTTGATCGGGACGAAATCGTGGTGCGGGTGTGAGCTCCGACGCGGACGACCAGCCGTCGCGTATTCGCGAGATTCCCGAAGACGATCGTCCCCGGGAGAAGCTGGCGTCGCGCGGAGCAGCGAGCCTGACCGACGCGGAGCTGCTGGCGATCTTCCTCCGGACGGGGATCCCGGGTCGCAACGCGATCCGGGTGGCGGGTGATTTGCTCCGAACGACCGGGGACCTCGGCACGCTGGCGAAGTGTTCGATTCAGGAGATTCGGTCGGCGGCGAAGGGGATCGGCCCGGCGAAGGCGGCGGAGTTGGCCGCGGTCTTCGAGGTGGGCCGGCGATTGGCGAGGGGCGGGATGCGAAAGCCGAAGGTGGACTCGCCGGAGCGGGTTTACGACCTGTTTGGCCCGGATTTTGCGACGGCGGATCGCGAGCGGCTGATGGTGGTCGTGGTCAACACGCGTTACGAAATGATCTGGAACGAGGTGGTGTCGGTCGGCACGTTGAACGAGACCATCGCGCATCCGCGGGAGATTTTACGGCCCGTGTTGGTGCGGCCGGCTCACGGGTTTTTGATCATTCACAATCATCCTTCGGGGGATCCGTCGCCGAGTGAGGCGGACCGTCGGCTAACGGAGCGGATGAACGAGGCGGCGACGCTGTTGAAATTGAAATTTTTGGACCACATGATCATCGGGTCCGCGGACGGGGGTCGCGAGGCCTACTTCAGCTTTCGAGAGCGAGGAATGTTATGAGCAGGATTCATCCGACAGCGCTAGTCGACGACGACGTGGAGCTTGGGCGGGACGTGGAGATCGGGCCTTACGCCATTCTGGGGCCGGGGGTGAGGATTGGCGATCAATCGCGGATCTTAGCGCACGCGGTGATCGAACGGTCGGTGACAATGGGTGAGGAAAACGTGGTGGGATATGGTGCGGTGATCGGTGCGGAGCCGCAGGATTTCGCGCATCGCCCGGAGTGGTCCAGTCGGGTGCGGATCGGGGACGGAAATACGATCCGCGAATACGTGACGATTCACCGGGCCACGGGGGATGGGACGGAAACGGTGGTTGGCGACGGAAATTTTCTCATGGCGAACGTGCACCTTGGACACAACTCGGTGGTGGGGAACCGTGCGGTGATCGCGAATGGATGTCTGCTCGCGGGGCACGTGATCGTGGGGGATTGCGCGGTGCTCGGGGGTGGTGCGGTGTTTCACCAGTTCGTGCGGATCGGTCGGGGGTGCGTGGTCGGCGGGGGGAGCCGCTTCGGGAAAGACATTCCACCTTTCGTGATGGCCGACGGTCGCAACACGACGTCGGGAATCAACGTCGTGGGGCTCAAGCGGGCGGGGGTGCCGGCAGTGACGCGAACGGAATTGCGGCAGGTTTACCGCGAGTTGTTTTTCACTGACCGGAACGTGAGCGAGGTGGCGGCAGAGCTTGCGGGAGGTGACTGGAGTGTCGAAGCGCGCGAGTTGATCGAATTTGTGGTGGCCGCGAAACGGCGCGGGGTGTGTCTGCGGCGGGTGCTGAGAGTTTAAGACTTTGAGCTGATGGCGGCGATTGACGCCGCGCGGTAGACGTCCGGTAGAGCCGCGTTGTGCTGATCAGCGGCGCGGCGGCAGGATTCGAATTCGGGCGAGGTCTGAACGAGGTCGCTGCCGAGATAGCCCAATTTGACTTCGATTGGCCCGAAGGCGGTTTCGACCGTGCGGAATTCGCGACGGAGTTTTTGGCGGCGGACCTCGTGGAGCCGGACCCCGAAAGCGGTCGTCTCGCGGAGGATCGTGGAGGCGAAGCGGTCGGCGTCGGCGGGTTCGCACAGGACGGTGAGGAGAACGCCGGGCCGATCCTTTTTCATCTGGGCCGGAGTCGTGAAGACGTCGAGGGCGCCGTCGGCCAGAAGGTTATTCGTGCAGGCCCCGATCCATTCCGCCGGGCAGTCGTCGAGGTTAGTGTCGATCTGCGTGATCGTGTCGGTTTCGGCGGGGGTGGTTTCGGCGGCGGATTCTGCGAGGACGGCGCGGAGGACATTGGGGCGCGGAGAGGTGTTGCGAGTGCCGAGTCCGTAGCCAATTCGCTGAACGCGGAGGGCGGGCATGGAGCCGAAGGATTCGGCGAATTCGGCGACGAGTGCCGCGCCGGTCGGGGTGATGAATTCCAGCGGTTCATCGATCTGGGCGAGGGGAATGCCGGTAAGAATCTCGAGGGTGGCTGGTGCGGGTAGCGGGAAGCGCCCGTGGGCGCACTCGATGAACCCGGTGCCTTCGAAAAGATTGGATGCGAGGACGCGGTCGATACCGAGCCGGTGAATGCCGATGCAGAAGGCGACGAATGTCGACGATGGAATCGATCGCGCCGACTTCGTGGAACGTGACGTCGTCGGAGGGCATGCCGTGGATTTTTCCCTCGGCAATCGCGACGCGTTGGAAGACGGAGAGGGCCCGGGTTTTGACTGCGGGAGGGAGATTGGCGGCGGTGATCAACTCGCGGATTTGAGCGTGGGAGCGGCCGTGGGCGTGTGAATGGTGAGCACCGGAGCCTGGGAAGGCTCGGGGCAGCTCCCGGCTCTGCGGGACCCGAAGGGCGAGAGGAGCGGGAGCGACCGAGGCACCGGTGACTGGTGAATGGTGGGAATGCGTGATGGCGGTGAAAATCGTGCGTTGGTGAACGTCGAACTTGGTGCCGGCGATGTTCTGGCGACTCGAGCGATGGACGTGGAGTTGGTATTCGCGAGTCAAGCCGAGGAGGGCGAGATCGGCCTCGAGATCATCGGGATCGAGACCGAGGTCGATGAGGGCGGCAACGGCCATGTCGCCGCTGATGCCGGAGAAACAATCGAGGAAGAGGGTAGGCATTTTACGAAGAATGGATAAATTCTGGGCCGTGAGGTTCGCACAGTGGTGGAAAGTCGGCAACGTCGTGGCAGCATTGTCGGGAATCGGTTCAGCGGGAGGCGGTGAGTTGTCGGTCGCCGAGATGAATCAGGCCTTCGGGGCGGGAATCTGGGCCGACGAGAATTTGTGGGACGACGTCGATGCCGACGTCGCCGGGCGGCTGGAGTGGCCTCGAGAGTCGGAGACGACGATGGATTCGAGCTTCCGGCGATATTCGGGTTCGAGCGAGCGGCTGCTGGGTTCGCGCCCCTTTTCCCTGGCGCTCTACGGCTCGGAGGGGAAGGCCGACCGGCTGTCGATGATCTTCGCTAATAAAGGAGACATCGCGGAACTCCTCCAAGTCGATCCGAACTTGAGCGAGGCGCGCGCTCGCACGGAGGTGCAGCGTCAGCTTCGGGACTACAAGAAGCTGATCGCGGCGGATGCCGATGCACTCGCCGCTCGCCTGACCGAAGCGCTCGGGGAGCCGACGAACGATCAGTTTGGCCAGGGTCGTAACGCGAGCGAGCGGGTGATGCGCTGGGACTGGAAAGGTCACGCCATTCTCCTGGCCGCGCCGGAGGGCGAATACGTCGCCTTGCGGATCCTTCCGACGGCGGTCGCGGACGGCGAGGGAATCGAGCGGGTCAAGGATACCGTGCTGCGAGATCGGCTCGCGAATCGCGTGGTGCGTCGGCCAAACGGGGACGTGATTCTCTCGGAGATCCCGATGGTGGATCAGGGGCCGAAGGGCTATTGCGTGCCGGCGACGTGGGAGCGCGCGCTGCGGTATCTGGGGATCGAGGCGGACATGTATTCGCTCGCAATGGCGGGGTCGACGCAGGTCGGTGGGGGGACGTCGCTGCTGGCGATGCAGGCGGGCGTCAATGACCTGGTGCGGCAGCACGGGCGGCGGATGGATACGAGCGGTGGTCGGATCACCATGCAGCGTGTGGCCAAGGAAATCGACGACGGGTTGCCGATCATGTGGGCGATGTTCGTGGAGAGGGCGGTTGACCGGGCGGTGACGGAGCGGTCACTTCAGCGGGAGTCGGTCTCGGATTGGGACGCTTATCGCGCTCTGCTGAAGCCCCATCGGAAAAATGCCCGGGGCATTCGAACGGATCGCGAAAATGGCCACATGTGCATGATCATCGGCTACAACGAGGAGACGGACGAAATCGCCATCTCGGATTCCTGGGGTCCGAGCTACGCCGAGCGGTGGATCACGGAAGAGGAAGCGAACGCGATCAGTCAGGGTCAATTTACGGTGATCAACTGGTGAGGTGCGGCCCGCCCGAAGCGCGCACGGGTCAGGCGTAGGCGGGTTCCGGCAGGACGATGGGCTGGGGAGTGGTGAGGCGGTCGAGGAAGCGGGTCCAATTTTCCTGGCCTTTGAGGATCTCGATTTCGACCCGGAGGTAAAACATCGGGACCTCGGGATCCAGAATGCGGGGGATGCGGACGGCGTCTTTCTCCGTGGTGATGATGGCGCGGAGGTCGCGTTTGGCGCAGCGACGGACGAAGTTCGAGATCTCGCGATCGGAGTAGCGGTGGTGGTCGGTGTAGGTCTTGGTGAGTTCGAGCTGGGCGCCGAGGCTGCGGAGGGCGCCTTCGAAACTCTCGGGGGCGGCGATTCCGCAGAGCGAACCGATGGGGAGGTCCTGAAGATAATCGAGCGGCTTGATCTCGCCGGTGAGGAGGTTCTGTAGATGCTTGGAACGATGGCGGCACTCGATGATTTCGGCGGTGCGGTTGTGCTCGCGAATTTTGGCGATGAGGTCGGAATTATCGGCGCCGGTGCACTTCGTGAGGAAGATGTGGGTGGCGCGGCGGAGGTTGGGCGGGGGTTCGCGCAGGGTGCCGCGGGGGAGCATGAACCCATTGCCGAAGGGGGTCTGTCGGTCGATGAGGACGACCTCGACGCGGCGCTCGAGGCGAAGGTATTGGAGGCCGTCGTCGAGCAGGATGGTATCGCAGCCGAAATGCTCGGCGGCGTAGGAGGCGCTCTGGACGCGGTCCTTGTCGACGAGGACGACAACGCCGCGAAGGCTGTTGGCGAGCATGAAGGGCTCGTCGCCGGCGGTGCGGGAGTCGAGGAGCAGCGAGCGTCCGTCGGTCACGACGCGGGGAGTGAATTTTTGGTTCTTCCCGAGAACACGATCGAGCTGCTTCTGGAGGAACGGCTTGGGAACGCTCTTGTAGCCGCGGCTCAGGATGGCGACGCGGCGACCGCCGGCGGTGAGTTCGCGGGCGAGCATCTCGACGACGGGCGTCTTGCCGGTGCCGCCGACGGAGATGTTGCCGACGGAGATGACCGGAATGCCGGGTGCGCGTCCGCGGAAGAAGCGATGGCGGTAGAGCGCGAGCCGGGCTTGGACGATGCCGCGGTAGACGGTGGAAAGCTGGAGCAGGACGGCGCGGAGGAGGTCGGCCCGTCGCCCGTAGCGGCGCTCGAGAATGACGTCGATGGCGAACGTCTCAACCCCTTCCAACCAACGGCGCATGGCTAGCTGGGGTCGAGGATTTGGACGCCGGAGTTGTCAGCGGTGGTGACGACGGTCGTTGCGCCGGTGCGACCCGAGGCGGCGTGTATGGCGGCGGCGACGGGGGAGGGATCCCCGGTGGTCACGCACGCGATGGTCGATCCGGATCCGCTGAGCCAGCCGCCGAGGGCTCCGGCCTCGCGGGCGGCGGTCAGGACGGCTGGGAGGCAGGGAATGAGGCTGGTGCGGGGTGTCTGGTGGAGGTGGTCTTCGAAGCAGCCGACGAGGGCGGAGTAGTTGGCGGAGGCAAAGGCGGCGGTGATGGCGGCGGAGTTCGCCACGTTGGCAACGGCGTGGGCGAATGGGATGCTTGACGGGAGGACTTCCCGGGCGGCGTCGGTCTCGATCTCGAAATCGGGAATGAGCAGCACAAAGTGCAGATCGGGCGTGACGGGGAAGCGCTGGTAGTCGGAATTTTTCCGGGCGACGGTAAAGCCGCCGAAGGCGGCGGGGGCCGCGTTGTCGGGATGGCCCTCGAGCTGGGCGCAGATTTGGTAGAGAGCGTCCGGTGAGAGGGGACGGTCGGTGATTTCGTTCAGCCCGTGGAGAATGCCGAGCCGGACGGTGACGCTGCTCCCGAGTCCGCGGGAGCGGGGGACGTCGCCGGTGATCTCCCAGGCGAAGGGAAATGCGTCGAGCTCGGTGCCGGCGAAAAACGCGGTGGCGGCAGCGGCGATCATGGGGGCCGGCGAGGGGGCGGTCGCGCGGGACACGGTGACGGTATTGCTGAGTTGGAGGGCGATGCCGAGCGAGTCGAAGCCAGGGCCGAGGTTGGCCGTGGTGGCGGGGATGCGGGCGCGGGCGGTATCGGGCATGGGAAGAGATCTAGCGGGCGGGGCGGGCGGGACGCAAGAATGAGGGGAAATCAAGTTCCGTGGGGGTGGGATTCCCGAGCGATTTTGTTGCGGTTTCGTTGCGCGGGGTTGACGGACGGTCGCGATGCCGGATGATGCCGCTCGCATGATTTTGGACGGAGCATTGGTATTGGCAGGACTCGCGTTGCTGTATTTCGGCGCGGAGTGGTTGGTGAAGGGAAGTGCGTCGTTGGCGCTGCGGCTCGGGATGTCGCCGTTGGTCGTCGGGTTGACGGTCGTGGCGTTCGGGACGAGTGCGCCGGAATTGCTGGTGAGTGTGAAGGCGGCGTTGAGCGGTCAGACCGGGATGGCGGTGGGCAACGTGGTGGGCTCGAATATTTTCAACATCGCGGTCGTGCTCGGCGTGGCGGCGATCATCCAGCCCCTTCGGATCCAGTTTCAACTGATCCGGTTCGATGTGCCGATCATGCTGGGTGTCTGCGTTCTGGCGGGCGTTCTCCTGATCGATGGGGGGATTTCGCGGTTTGATGGAATGATTTTCGTGACGTTGCTCGTCGCTTACGTAGTGGCGAGCGTGGTGGTGGCGCGTCGGGCGGGAAATCCGGCGGTGGAAGCGGAGTTCGAGGAAGCGGTGGGAACCCCGGGTAAGAGTGCGGTGAAGGATGTCCTGCTGCTGGTCTGGGGTGCCGTGGTGCTGGTGATTGGGGCGCGTTTGCTCGTCGATGGCGCGGTCGAGTTGGCGCGGGGTTGGGGGATCAGCGAGGCGGTGATCGGGTTGACGATCGTGGCGGCTGGAACGAGCACGCCGGAGCTGGCGGCCACGATCGTGGCGTCGATGCGGGGCGAGGCGGACATCGCCGTGGGCAACGTGGTGGGTTCGACGATCTACAACGTGCTCACCATTCTGGGAATTGCCTCGATCATCCATCCGCTGGATGCTCAGGGGGTGACGGCGGTGGACGTGGGCGTGATGATCGGTGTCTGCGTTCTGGTGATCCCGTTCATGCGGACTGGGTTCACGCTCAGGCGGTGGGAAGGCGGCGTATTCATCGCGATCTACGCCGGCTATCTGGGGTGGCTGATCTCCCAGGTGGTGTGAACTGCGAGAGGTGACTCGCTCGAGATCGCCCCGCATCAGGGTGGCGGGTGATGTTTCCCGTTTGACGAGGGGCGGAATTCAGACGTAGTCTCCGACTTCAATTTAGGTGGGGTGGCTGAGTGGTCTAAAGCACATCTTTGCTAAAGATGCGAACTCCAAAAGGGTTCCGGGGGTTCGAATCCCCCCCCCACCGCCATTCTGCGGTTTCCTCAGGGTCGTTTCAACCGCAGGTTTCGCAGATGAACGCAGATATGCAGCGAAGAGGTCACTGCCTTAAGCGCGGCCGAGGTAGGTGCCGTCGGCGGTGCTGACTTTGATCACTTCGCCTTCCTTGATGAAGAGGGGGACGTTGATGATCTTGCCGGTCTCGAGGGTCGCGGGCTTCTGAACGTTGTTGGCGCTGTCGCCTTTGATCCCGTCGGCGCTTTCGGTGACCTTCATTTCGATGGTGGAAGGGAGGACGACCTGGACGGGTTTGCCTTCGACTTCGAGCACTTCCACGCGGAGGTTTTCCACAAGGTATTCCTTGGCGTCGACGATGAGGTCTTCGTTGAGGGTGATCGTCTCGAAGGTTTCGGGATCCATGAAGTGCCAGCCGGTGGGATCGTTGTAGCTGAATTCGAGGTTCATCCGGTTGGTCTCGACCACCTCGACTTTTTCGGTGGAGGAAAATCGGACGTCGGCGGATTTGCCGGTGCCGATGTAGCGGATGATGACCTGCACGAAGGCGCGGAGGTTACCGGGGGTGCGGTGCTGGACGTCGAGGACGATGGCGTCGTTGTTGTTGTAACGGACGGCCATTCCTTTGCGGAGATCGTTGGCGAGAGGCATTGCGGGGAAGTTGTTGGTTATTGGTTGTTGGTTATTAGAGGAGTTTTTGGCGGGAGAGGTCCTGGGAGTCAATCATGCCGATGGGGGTCTCGTTTTCGTCGATGACGACGAGGTCGTCGATCCGGTGCGTTTGCAGGACGTGGAGGACCTCGGCGGCGAGTCTGTCGGCGGCGATGGTGATGGGGTTGGCGGTCATGAAATCCGCGACCGGACGGGTGCCAATGGCGTCGTTCTCGGCGTAGTGGCGGGCGAAGTCGCCGTGGGTGAAGATGCCGGCGAGGCGTCCGTCGGGATCGGTGACGACGGCGGCTCCGGCCCGGTGGGTGGTCATTGTCTTGATGGCGTCGCGGATGGTGGTGTCGCGGGTGACGAGGGCGAGCTGATCGGCGGGGCGCATGATCTCGCGGACGCCGAGGAGGAGGGTGCGACCGAGTTTGCCGCCGGGGTGGAATTTGGCGAAGTCGTCCTTCTGGAATCCGCGGGCTTCGAGGAGGACCATGGCGAGGGCGTCGCCGAGGACGAGCATGGCCGTGGTGCTGGAGGTGGGCGCGAGATTGAGCGGGCAGGCTTCGCGGGGAACGCTGACGTCGAGGACGGTGCTGGCGACGCGACCGAGGGCGGAAGAGGGACGACCGGTGAGCGCGATGACGCGGACGTCGAATCGGCCGAGAGCGGGGAGGACGTTGTTGAGTTCTTCCGTCTCGCCGCTGTAGCTGAGGGCGAGGATGGTGTCGCCGTCGGAGACGATCCCGAGATCGCCGTGGAGGGCATTCAGGGAATTCAGGACGACGGCGGGGCAGCCGGTGCTGGTGAGCGTGGCGGCGATCTTCTCGCCGATGTGGCCGGATTTACCGACGCCGAGGACGACGACTTTGTTGCGGCGCTCGGTGCAGGCGCGGAGGGTCTCGACGGCTTCGATGAAACTGTCGCCGAGACGGTCGGCGATGGCATTGAGTGCCTCGATCTCAGTGGTGAAGACGGCGCGGGCGCGGGTGAGCATGGGGGTGGTTGCTTGAAGCGTGATTAGTGACTGGTGATTGGCGGGATGCGGGCTTGGCGCGACGACAACCGGGTGGATCGACTGGAAAACTGGCGCATGGGCGGTTTTGGTAAAGAATTTTCGCTTGAGGGTGATTGTTTAGGTTGGCGGTGCAGAACACTACATCTTGTGGTTGCCTGAGGCAAAATCCCGCCCAATTGTGTTTTTCGATTGATCCGACCCGGTGGCGGGCCCTAATTTGCGCGGAATCCACCTGGACCTGCCTCATGTATCTTCAATCTCTCGAAATGATCGGCTTCAAGTCGTTCGCACCCAAAACCGTCCTGAACTTCAACCCGGGCGTGACGGCGGTGGTCGGTCCCAACGGATGCGGAAAGTCGAACGTCCTGGATGCGCTCCGGTGGGTGCTGGGTGAGCAGTCGGCCAAGGCATTGCGCGGCGGCGAGATGTCGGACGTGATCTTCAGCGGGACGGATAGTCGCCAGGCGCTCGGGATGGCGGAGGTGTCGTTGACGTTTACCGATTGCGAGAAGGAACTCGGGGTGGAGTGGAACGAGGTCCGGATCACGCGGCGGGTTTTTCGGGACGGGAAGAGCGAATATTTTCTCAACAAATCCCCGTGCCGCCTGCGCGACATCCACCAGCTCTTCATGGACACGGGGATCGGGCGGTCGGCGTATTCGATCATGGAGCAGGGGAAGATTGACGCCATTCTGAGTAGTCGACCGGAAGATCGGCGCGCCATTTTCGAGGAAGCGGCGGGCATCACGAAATACAAGGCGCAGAAGAAGGAGGCGCTGCGGAAGCTGGATTACACCGAGGCGAATCTGCTGCGGGTGACGGACATCATCAAGGAAGTGAAACGCCAGATCGGCTCGCTGCAACGGCAGGCGGCCAAGGCGCGGCGCTACCAGAGCGTGATGGAGGACCTGCGCGTTTTCGACACGCACCTGTCGTTTCGCAATTTCAATGATCTCAGCACGGACCTGCGCGAGGTGCGGGCTCAACTCGGTGGGAGCGAGGAGACGCGGCTACGGCTCGAGGGCGAAATCGAATCCCGCGAGTTGGAGCTCGGGGATTTCCGCGACCGACTGGCCGAGCTCGAGGCGCAGGCGACGGGGTTGCGCGACAACATTCAGAGTCAGCGAAACAAGATTTTTTCCGCCGAGAATCGCATCGCGACCAATGGCGAGCGGGCGATCGAGGCGCGGAGTCTGATCGAGCGCTATCGGGGCGAAATCGAGTCGGGCAACGAGAAGCTTCGTGATCAGGAAACGCAGATTGCGCGGACGGACGAAATGATTGCCGACACTTTGGACATGATGCGGACCGGGGAGGAGAAGCTCGATGGGGCGAATTCGAGGTTGGCTGCCGCGCGGGACGAGCGGGTGAACATCGAGCGTCGGGCGAACCAGATGCGCAGCGAGGTGGGACAGCTCGAGTCGCGGCTGAATTCGCTGCGGGGCGAGATCGCCTCGGCGGGCGGGCGGCGCGAGGCTGGCGAGGCGCGGTTGGCGTTGCTCAAATCCGAGGCTGAAGCGGCGGGCGAGGCGACCAACGAGGCGGGAGCAGCCGTGGCGAAGGCGGCGGAGCGGCGGCGGATCGCGGAGGAATCCCTCGGCGGCGCGAAAGCGGAGCTCGGCGAGGCGCAGACGGCGCAGGACGAGGCGCAGCGCGAGCGCCAGGCGGCGGAGTCCGAGGTCAATGTCGCGAACCGGCGCGTGGCGGAGGTCGACAGCAAGCTCGGGGTGTTGCGGCAGTTGGCGGAGAGCGGCGAGGGTTTTGGCGAGGGGACGCAGGCGGTGCTGCGGGGGTTGGACAATCCGGAATTTTTCAGGCCGGCGGTGCTCGGCGCGCTGGCTTCGCTGATCGACGTGCCGTCGGAGCACATTCCTGCCGTGGAAGCGGCGTTGGGAGCGAACCTGCAGGCGATCGTTTTCAAGGATCCGTCGGTCGCGGAAGCGGCGGTGCAGACGTTGTTTTCGAAGTCGCTGGGAAAGGCGGCCGTCGTGCCGCGGGATTGGATGGCGGGTGCCGGGGGCGCTGCGGGACGCACCCTGCCGGAGGGCGCGTCCGGTTGGGCGGTCGACCTCGTGTCGGCTGAAGGCGAGGTTGCCGGGTTCATTCAGCGATTGCTCAGTGGGGTGGCGGTGGTGGACTCCGTCGAGCAGGCGTTCGCGCTGAAACCGCGTCATCCGGAGCTGGCTTTCGTCACGCGGGCGGGGGAATTCGTTTCGGTCGAAGGGATCGTGCAGGGAGGACGTGGGGGCGATGGGGGCAGCTCGGCGCTGGCCCGGAAGAATGAGATCGCCGGGCTCGCGAAGGAACTCGCGGGATACCAGGAGGCGGTGGCGGGTTGCGTCGCGCGGCGGGACGAGGCGGCCAGTGTGCTTGAGACGGCGCAGGACCGGGTGCGAACCGGACGGGACGAGGTGCAGGCGGCACAGGTGGAATTTTCGACCGCCCAGAGTGAGTGCGCGATGTGCGAACGGCAGGCTCGGGAATCCGAAAACCGCCGGGCGAACTTCGAACGCGAGGTCGGTCAGATCGCGCAGACCGTCACGGTCGCCGGTGTGAAGGTGACGGCCCTGGAAACGCAAATCGCGGAGGTCGAGGGCGGCCTCGCGGGAGCTCGGGGTCGGCAGGCGGAGGTCGAGGGCGGTATCGAGGAGGCGCGCGACAAGGAGCGCACGATGGCGGACGAATTGAGCGAGCTCCGGCTGCGTGTCGCTACGGAGCGTCAGCAGCAGGAAAGTCTCACGCGGCAGCGCGGGCCGATGGCGGCGCGGGTGGCGGAGTTGACGGAACTCCTGCAGTCTCGGGACCGGGACATCGCCGACGCGGAGCGCAAGATTCACGCGTTCGAGGGCGAGTCGGAGGAAATGCGCGGGAGCATGGTGACGTGGCAGGCGCTGCTCGAGAGCGGCGAGCAGCAGGTCGAGGGGTTGATGGCCGATCGCGACGCGATGCAGAGTGAATGCGAGACGGTGGAACAACGACTGCGCGACGCGCGACGCGCTCTCACCGACATGCAGGACACTCGGAGCAAACTCGAGGTGCGCGGGACGCAGCTCGAGATGCGGACCGAGCACGTGCGCGAGCACGTCACGCAGCGTTATCAAGTGGATCTCGAGAATTTCCGGGACCGACTCCTTCGCGTTGATGAAGGCGCTCGGTGAGCGGACGAAGGGGGACGAAGCGGCGCCGGAGAGTGGGGCGGATGGGGAGAGCGTCGTAACCTCCGCTTCGACGGATGAAGTGGAGAAAGCGGGTGAGGCGGAGGAGGGTGTGCCGTGGGGACGGGTCGAGGAATTGGTCGTCGAGCTGACCGAGAAGATCGACCGGATGGGGCCGGTGAACATCGACGCGATCCAGGAGTTCGAAGAGCTCGAGGAGCGCTACACCTTCCTCGAACAGCAGAACACCGATCTCATCAACTCGAAGGCCGAGCTGCTGGAGGTGATCTCGAAAATCAACCGGACGACGAAGGAACTCTTCGCGGAGACGTTCGAAAAAATCCGCGTGAACTTCCAGGAGATGTTCACCGAGCTGTTTGGCGGCGGGAAGGCAAACCTGATCCTGACCGACGAGAGCGATCCGCTGGAAAGTGGGATCGAGATCGTGGCCAAGCCGCCGGGAAAACAGCTCTCGAGCATCACGCTGCTTTCGGGTGGCGAGAAGACGATGACCGCAGTCTCGCTGCTCTTTTCGATCTACATGGTGAAGCCAAGCCCGTTCTGCGTGTTGGACGAAATGGACGCGCCGCTGGACGAGTCGAACATCAACCGATTCATCAAAATTCTGGATCGCTTCGTGGGCCAGAGTCAGTTCGTGGTGATCACCCACAACAAGCGGACGATCGGTCGGGCGGACATGGTCTTCGGCGTGACGATGGAAGAGCACGGTGTGAGCAAGCTCGTGAGCGTGAAGTTTTCCAACGAGCGGGAGGGCGAGGTCCCGACGAATGGGGCCAATGGCCATCCGCGGAGTGTGGCGGAGACGTTTGGCAAATCCGGAAACCTGCACTCGGAGGACGTGGCGCTCGCGCGCTGACGGTCGGACGATGTCGGACGCGAACGTTGACCGAGCTGCGGGACGCCTTGCAGTGGCGCGTGGAAGTCGTGGCGGATCGCGAGCTTTACGAGAGCGATCCGGCGGGGCATCTGGAGAAGCTGCAGACTCGCGTCCACGAAGGTGGACGAGCTGGCGGGGATCGTGATTGCGGGCGGATCAGTCGATCCGAGACTGGCGCATTTCCTGGAACGTCAGAGCTACGTGAAGGCGCTGGATTTCTCTGAACGGTCTGCCCGAGCGGTGAGGCGAGAGTTTTAGGCTAAGAATCATCTCGATCCCGTGCAGGACGTCGCTTCGCCCGGATCGTGCCGTGGACGGAGCTGACGTAGTGAATCGGCTCGAGCCCGATGAGGCTCTTCAGCCGATCCAGGAAGGTGGCGATGTTGCGCTTCAGCGGGGTTGGGCTTGAGTTTGTCCGCTTTGGTGAAAACAAGACTGAAGGGGCGGGCCCGGGCGGTCATCCATTCCAGAAATTCGAGATCGATCGCCTGCGGCGGCAGCCGGGAGTCGATGAGGACGAAGACGTGCTGGAGATTCGGTCGGTCTTCGAGGTATTCGGCGATCGCGATGCTGAAGGTCCCGCGATCTCGCTGGGAGACTTTCGCGTAACCGTAACCGGGGAGATCAACGAGGTGCCAGCGGTCGTTGATCAGAAAGAAATTGATCAGCTTGGTCTTGCCGGGCGTGGCGGAGACTTTTGCGAGGCCCTTCTGCCCGGTGAGCATGTTGATCAGTGAGGACTTGCCGACGTTGGAACGGCCGATGAACGCAATCTCGGAGCGGTCGGACTCGGGGCACGACGCGAGATCGGGCGCGCTGCTCTGAAAAATGGCGGATCGGATTTGCATGGGCCAACGAGCCTAATCGCGAGGAGCGCTTTGGCAGGGAGAAGAGTACAGGACCTTACAAGATTGCAGCTAGATCATGCCCGCTTTTCGCGCTTCCGAGATGAACCCGATTTCCCAACCCGACTGAGATTCGTGCCGTCGCTGGGATTCAGTCTGTTCGCGGAGCTTTCTCCGAAATTTTTCGGGATTCTTACCGGGGCGAACGCGCGGGTTTATCTCGACGTGATCGACGCGCTGGATCGGTCGATGCCGCCGGGTGGTGACGCGCTGGATCGCGCCGAGGCATTGGAGGTCATCGATGGCGTGTTGGCTGCCTCGGGAAGCATGCAGCCGGAAGACGATGCGGATGAGGAATCCGAAGGCGCGCATCCGGCCTCGACGATCCTCGGGCGTTTGGTCGCGGCGAAATGGCTCGAGGAGGAGAAGCGCTCCGACTACCGGCGCACCATCCACCTGGAGCCGGGCGCGCAGACGCTGCTCGAGGCGTTTCGCGAAATGGTCAGTCAGAGTATCGCGTCGTTTACCGGCAAGCTGCGCCTGGTCTGCGATCTTTTGTAGCGACTGCGGTTGCCGCCCCGGCGGATGGAATTGTCGTGGCAGGAACTCAAAAACTGCCTCGTCCAGGTGCGGGGTGGCCTGCGGGAACTTCGGACCATTCGCAAGCAGGTCGAGCAATACGCCCAGCGCCAACTCCTGGCCGGCGACGCTCGCGGAGACGCTGGACATCATCTACTCGGAATTTTCCCAGCTCATCACGCAGCAGTGCTACCGCGAATTGATTCACGCCAGACTGCCGGAGCGGCTGCGGGAGGCCATGGAAGGGCTGTCTGCGTTGGAGCGTGACGAGCCGGCCTTGCAACATCTGCGGCAGGATTACATCCGCACGGAATCCGAGCCCGAGCGCGCGGGGCTTGATGTGCTGCGGTTGATCGAGGATCTCTCGATGTCCCTCGGCGACGTGGAGCCGAGCGCGGACAAAAGTGGACGCCGGGACGGCGGATTTTGCCCGACGCTCCCGCTCCCGCATCCGCTACATCCAGGACGTCGGGTCGGCGAGGCGTCAGCAGATCAAAGTCATTTTCGATTACGTCCGGGATCATCTTGGTGACGCCCGGTTGGCCGACCTCGATGCCCGCCTTGACCTCCCGCCGGTGAAGCTCTCCGACCCAGGATTGATCGGCAGCGCCTCGTTGCGGGTGGCGCGGCGGCGGGCGGGGACGGCGGAGCGCCATCGGGTGGTGGACGAGTTGACCGACGAGGATCGCGAGGAGAGTCTGCGCGAAATGGACTCGAACATGCGAAACGCGCTCCGCCTCGACCGGGCGAACCGGTTTGTCGAAGGCATCGGTCTCGAGAGCGGGCAATCGACGTCCTCGGAGTCGCTGACAATTCAGACCGAGGACGACATTCTCGACGTGTTGTCGTGTCTGGTTTTTGCGACCGCGGGTGGGACGAATCATCGCCTGGAAACGGAGCGAACCCGGCATCCCGAGCGACCGGTTTTGTTCGATGCGAAGGCGGACTTTCTGGTCGAGCGATTCGAGGTGGAGCGGAAATGATCGACGAATTTTCACCCCTGCCGCTGCACAACCGGTTGCTGCCGGAGTTGTCCGATTCGGATCGCGAGCAGTTGCAATCCGCGGTGGGCGAGCTGTTTCAGCATCAGGCGATTTTGCGGGAGCGCTCGGCGGATCGGGAGCTTTACGATTGGGCGCGGGAGCATTTCGAATGGGTCCGCGAAGCCTGCGAACTGATCGGGTTCATCGTTTTTCTGAACGAGGACGATCAGTTGATCTACGCCCTTCCCGGCGAGCGCTCGACGCTGAAGAGTCTGAAGGTCGAGTGGACGCTGGTGCTGCTCGCGCTGTGGTACGACTACGACATTCAGGTCCGGGCCGAGGGGCCGCCGGTGATTTTTGCTGTCGAGGCGTTCAACGATTCTCTGAAGACCAAACTCGGAGAGCGAATCCCGTCGCTCTCGGCGCTCCGGGAGATTCTCGCATTTTTCGCCTCCCGCAAGCTGGTGCGAATGGACTACGCCGAGGAATTTCATCGTTCCCGGATCGAGGTGTATCCGACGATTCGCTTCGTGCTGCCGTTTGGAGAATACGAGAAGGTTTCCGCGATGCTGGACGATCTGCTGCATGGAAACGAGGACCCCGGGGAGGCCGAAGATGCCTAGCCGTTGCATCCGACTCACGCGCATCCACGCCATTCAGTGGTTTGGATACTGCGACACGTTCGATATTCACGGGAATCTGCTCATCGCCGGTCGCACGGGCGCGGGGAAATCGGTGTTGATGGATTTAATCCAACTCGTGCTCATCGGAGACCAGCGATCGAAATACAACGCCGCCTCCGACGGCAGCGGGAAAGCGTCCGGGCGGGATAAGAAGAGCTATTGCCTGTGCGATACCCAGGAGGACATCGAGAGCGTGCCGCAATACGCGCGCGCCGGTGGCGTCACCTACGTGGCGCTCGAGTTTACGTGGCCGGATCGCGATCTGGTCGAGACGTGGGGGATGCGGATCGATTACGCAAACACCGAGACGCAATCGCCGGACGAGGAATTTTTCCGCATCCCGGAGCGCCTGGAGCGGACGGATTTTGTCACGGAGGATGGGTATGCGCTCGAGCACGAGGGCTTTCGCGTGCTGATCAAGCGCAAGGACGGTGACCTGTTTCGCACCGTCACGGAGTATCGGAAGCGGATCGGCGAGCACCTGAATTTTCACCGCGACACGGTCGACTTTCTGATGCCGTCCGCCATGTCGTTCGCGTTCCTTCCGAAGTTCGATAATTTCTGCCGTCAATACATCCTCCAGGCGGAGGGAAGCGCGCTTCGCGCGGTGTCGGTCGAACGGGTTCAAATCGCGCCGCGGATGGGGCGGGATTCGAACCCGCGGTGAGTTGCCCCACACACGCTTTCCAAGCGAGCGCATTCGACCACTCTGCCACCCATCCTTTGCGAGCCGGTAGGGATAGCAGTCAGCCCGGGCTTTCGCAACCACGCGTTGCACAAAATGTTCGCCGGGTCTCGGTTAGCTCGCGGGCGGAAACGGTAGGTGATGCGGTGGCGGAAGGATTCACCGGGCCGGAGGACCGTCGTCGGGAAGTCGGGGTGATTCGGGCTGTCGGCGAAGTGTTGGGCTTCGAGGCAGAAGGCACTGCGGTGCGGGTAGGGTTTGCCGCCCTTCCCGGGGGTGCCGGTGAGGAAGTTTCCGCTGTAAAAATGCAGGCCCGGTTGGTCGGTCAGGACCTCCAGCGTGCGCCCGGATTTCGAGTGACGCACGGTGCCAGCGAGGTGGTAGCCGTTTTCGTCGAGCACCATGGTCTGGTCGTAGCCGATGGTGAATCGTAGTGGGTCGAAACTTTCGTCCGGCTCGCCGATTCGGCGCGTCTCGCGGAAATCGAGCGGCGTTCCGTCCACCGGGAGGAGCCGTCCGGTCGGCGCGGCGTCGGGTCCGGGTTCGACAAACCGCGACGCTGCGATCCCGAGATCGTGATCGGCGATGGCGGTTGAACCTTCTCCGGCGAGGTTGAAGTAGGCGTGATTCGTGAGGTTGATGATTGTGGGAGCGTCGGTGGTCGCCTCGTAGCGGATGTCGATGGCGTTGTCTTCCGTCAGTTCGTAGGTAACCGCGACGCGGAGGGTGCCGGGGTAGCCGGCCTCGCCGTCGGGGCTGACTCGCGAGAATCGAATCGCGTGCTCGCCGACGTCCGACTTCCAGATTCTGCTGTGAAATCCGGTCGGTCCGCCATGCAGGTGGTGGGGTGGATCGTTGACCTCGAGTTGGTAGTCGATCCCGTCGAGTGAAAAACGCCCCTGGGCGATGCGGTTGGCAAAACGTCCGGGCGTCACGCCGTGGTATGAGGGGTTGGTGAGGTAGGCCTCCGGGGTGTCGAAGCCGAGGATCACGTCGGCCAATCGACCGTCGCGGTCGGGGATTTGCGCGGCGACGAGAGAGGCGCCGACGTCGGTGAAGGTCGCTTGGAGCCCGGTCGGGCCGGTGAGGGGGAAAAATTGAGCCATTTTAGATTTTGGATTTTGGATTTTGGATTGCTGCTGGGGCGGCCTCGCCTTTGAGCCAGAGGGTGCGTTGCGGGAAGGGGATTTCGATGCCGGCGGAGTCGAAGGCGGCCTTGATGCGGGCGCGGAGTTCGCGGCCGGCGGGCCATTGCTTGCCGGGGAGGACCTTCATCCAGGCGCGGAGTTGGACGGAGCTTTCGCCGAGACTTTCCACGCCGAGGACCTCGGGCGGTTCGAGGACGAGGTCGGCGTTTTCTGCGGCGTAGGTCGCGAGGGTGCGTTCCAGGACGGCGGTGGCGGTGGGAATATCGGTGTCGTAGGCGACGTCGAGATCGAGGACGAGACGGGACCAATCGCGAGTGAGAACCGTCACGCGGTCGATCCCGCCGTTGGGGATAATGTGGACGCCGCCGTCGACTCCGCGCAGGACGATGGTGCGAAGGTTGATCTCTTCGACGCCCCCCGCGAGGTCGCCGATTTTGACGACGTCGCCGACCGAGAATTGCGCTTCCATGATGATGAACGCGCCGGAGATGATGTCCTTCACGAGGCTCTGCGCGCCGAAGCCGACGGCGACGCCGACGATGCCGGCGCTGGCGATGATCGGGGCCACGGCGAAGCCGAGTTCGTCGAAGATCATGACGACCGCCACGGCGAACAGCGCGATGGAGGAAACGGCTTGGAAGAGGCTGACGAGTGTCGTCTGCCGCTTCGTCGCCATGAGCGTGTGCACGGCGGAATCACCGCGGGCGCGAACGGCGAGGCGGATGGTTTTTGCGGTGAAAAATTTCGCCAGCCTGGTCGCAACGACAAGTCCGATCAGAATGAGAATGATGCGGAGGCCGGACGTGATGGCCCACTCGGTCAGGGTCGTCAGGTGGGGTTGCCACCACGTGGCGTTGAAGATCTCGGACATGATGGCGAAGTGTCGCGGCATCGGGATTAAGTTTTAAGCCTGAAATGAAACGGGGCGAGGACGACGAAGTGACTTGCTTCGTAGAAGCGGAGGTCAGGACGCTCCCGGCGCCCTCGGTCAGGTCTCCTCACGTCGACCGCTACGCCGGACAAGCGGAGCTCACGAGGCTCGGCGCATCCCGGAGGACTCGTGCAATCGCGCGGGTGAGTGAATCGTTTGTGACGAATGAGGCGAAGAGCGGGACTTGTGCTAGGCTGGGCGGCGATGTCTTGGCGGAAATTGATTTTGATTGGGTGGGTGGTGAGTGGGCTGGCCGGTGCGCAGGCGCAAGTCTACGAAGGTCGGACGTTGGTAGAAGCGAGCCTGGTCGCGGACACGACGGCGGTGGTGCCCGGGAAACCGTTTCGGGTCGGGCTCGTGCTGAAAATGGCACCGCACTGGCACACGTATTGGCAATACTCGGGCGACGCAGGAATCCCGACGAAGATCGAGTGGACGCTGCCGGAGGGCTTCGGTGCGGGGCCGATCGATTGGCCGCTTCCGGAGGGGATTCTCGAGGCGGGGGACATCCAGGTCTACGCCTACGGCGACGAGGTGATGTTGATCTCGACGATTCAGCCAGCGGCGCGCGTCGCGGAGGAATCGGTGACTCTCGCAGGCGCCGCGAGTTGGTTGGTGTGCGAGGAGATTTGCATCCCGGGCGGGGCGGACGTCTCGCTGGAGCTGCCCGTGGCGGCGGCGGCGGAGGCCGCCAACGCGGAGCTTTTTGATCGATGGGCCGCGCGGCTCCCGAGCGGGGAGGTTCCGCCATTTCCGGTCGAATGGTCAAGGGACGGGGACGATTTGGTTGCCCGGATTCAGCCGGGGGAGGGGGTTGATGAGGTGGACTTTTTTCCGCTCCCGGCACCGGAACAAACCGCGGGGCACGCCGAGATATCGGGGGCGGGCGATGGGTTCGACATCCGGATCGCCGCAGAGGGTGAGCTGCGGGGGGTGTTGGTCGTGGACGGAGTGGATGGGCGGCGCGGCTGGCTGGTCGTCGCCGATGGAGTTGCCGACGGTGGACAGACTGCCTCGCCCACCGGCGGGCACTCGCTCTGGCAGGCTCTGCTCTTCGGGATGCTGGGCGGGTTGATCTTGAACCTGATGCCCTGCGTGCTGCCGGTAATTTCGCTGAAGATTTTTGGATTCATCCAGCAGGCGGGGGAGGAGCCGCGGAAAATTCTCGCGCACGGACTGGCCTTCTCGGCGGGGATTTTCGCGTGGTTCCTGGGGCTGGGGATCGTGATCGCGGTGATCAGATCCGGCGGCGGCGAGGTGACGTGGGCGTTCCAATTTCAGAATCCGATCTTCAACCTCGTGATTTCCGCGATCGTGTTCGTCTTCGCGCTGAACCTAATGGGCGTTTTCGAGGTCACGCTGCCCGGCGCGGCGACTGGTGCGATGGGTGGGTTGGCGGGCCGGGAAGGACTGGGCGGTTCGTTTTTTCAGGGAGTCTTCGCGACGTTGCTCGCGACGCCTTGCACGGGGCCGTTTTTGGGTAGCGCGCTGGGATTTGCCTTTTCGCAGAGTCCGCCGGTGATTCTGGCGATGTTTGCCGCGGTGGCGTTCGGGATGGCGTTGCCTTACCTCGCGCTGTCGGCGCGGCCGGGATGGATGAAGTTTTTGCCCAAGCCCGGCGCCTGGATGGAACGGTTGAAGCAATTCATGGCGTTTCCGCTGCTGGCGACGCTGCTTTGGCTGCTCTTCATCATTGGCCAGCAGATGGGAGTGGGGTCGGTGATCTGGGTCGGTGCCTTCCTGCTTTGCCTCGCGCTGGCGTGTTGGATCTACGGGGCGTTTTGCGGTCCGACGAGTCGGGGAAAATCGCGGGTGATCGCTCTCGGGTGCGTGGTGATCGTGGCGGTCGCGGGTGGCTGGCTGACGTTGTCGACGGCTTTTGCCGGGGCCGATGATCCGTCCACCCGGGGGACGGCGGTCGCGAAGGGTGGCATCCCCTGGCAGCCCTATTCCGCTGCGCTCGTCGACTCGTTGATCGCGGAGGAGAAAACGGTATTCATCGATTTTACGGCTGATTGGTGCCTGACGTGTAAATTCAACGAGCGCACGGCGATCGACCGTCCGGCGGTGATTGCTGAAATCGAGCGCCTTGGGATCGTTCCGGTGAAAGCCGATTGGACGAATGCAAATCCGGAAATTACCGCGGCGCTCGACGAATTCGGCCGGGTCGGGGTGCCGTTCTACGTGATCTATCCGGCGGGTGACGCGGGGAATCCGATCACGCTCCCGGAGTTTCTGACCGAAGGCATTGTGCTCGACGCGTTGGCAAAACTCGGGAAGCCGGAATGAGAATTGGCGGGACCGGCAAAGTTCGGCTAGGCTAGCAGCGCTATGAAAAAAATCCTGTCCCTACTCGCTCTCGGATTCCTCACGACCTCGCTGGCATCAGCTGCGCCGAAGGTCGGCAATCCCGCCCCCGCCTTCACGCTGGCTGACGCCGAGGGCAAGACGCACTCCCTCGCTGATTTCAAAGGCAAGACGGTCGTGCTCGAGTGGTTCAACTACGGCTGCCCGTTTGTCGTGAAGCATTACGCGAGCGGCAACATGCAGGGGCTGCAGGAGTCGGCGACCGAGGAAGATGTCGTGTGGTTGACCATCGTCTCGTCCGCTCCCGGCAAGCAGGGCCACCTCACGCCTGACGAAGCCAAGGCGAAGAAATCAGAACTCGGATTGAAGGCCACGGCCATCCTGCTGGATGAAGATGGGCAGGTCGGGAAGCTTTACAACGCCAAGACGACACCCGAGATGTTCGTGATCAATGGCGAGGGGACGTTGGTTTACATGGGTGCCATCGACGACCGTGCCGACACGAAGGAAGCCTCCATCGACGGCGCGACGAATTACGTCACGGCGGCGCTCGACGCCCTCGAGTCCGGCGAGCCGGTCGAAACCGCGAAGACCAAGCCCTACGGCTGCTCGGTGAAATATTGAGAGACAACCCAAGGGCATAGGTTTTTTTGGAGGGAATGGCGCCGGGGTCTCGTTTCATCAGCGATGAGGACTGACTTCGAGACCCTGCTCTCGCGGCACCGGGCGCGCTCGGTGCCGACCCTGCCCGGTTCGTTTAGCGGCGACGTCCGGCGCGCGATCCGACTCCGGGCCAGCGGGGACCGCTTGGCGTGGTGGGAGGACGCGCTCGATGTCGTCCGGCGACCGGGTGTTCAATTTGCCGCACTGGCGGCGGCGGTGATAATCGGGCTGCTGGCCCCGGGATTGCGATCGGAAGCAGGACCGCTCGGCGCGCCGATGGCGCTCGGAATGGACGTTTTTTCCAGTCGGGCCGCCAGTTTTCCGAGCGGGCTGCTGGCTATCCGACCGTGAAGAAGCTCTTCGCGACCCTGCTTTTTCTGGCCGTGATCTGCGTCGTTGCCTGCGCGGCGGCGTGGGTCGGTTCGGTCTTCTTCGATCACCGTAGTTCCTCGTCCAACGGGACGACTCACGATTGGATCCATTCCCAACTCGAGCTGACCGGGGAGCAGGAAGCCGCACTTGCTCCCGTCGAGCGTGGCTACCGTGAGCAACGCGACACCCTCGAACGCGCCCTGCACGACGCCAACGTGGCGCTCGCCGATGCGATTCTCGCGGATGGAAAGGATTCCGTTCGCGTCCACGAAGCCATCGAGGAAATTCACTCCCGGATGGGCGATCTGCAAAAAGTCACGATCGGCCACGTCTTCTCGATGCGCGGAATTCTGACGCCGGATCAATACGACCGCCTGCTGCATCTCACCGCCGAAGCGTTGCGCCGGGTCGACGAAGACTCCGAGCATGGCGAGTCCCACTGAGTCCGCAGAGTCTGACGATTGGCAGCTCGCCGCTCTCGCTCGGAATGGGGACGAGGCAGCCTACGAACGGATCATCTCGCGCCATCAGGTGGCGGTTCATGCGTTCGTGTTTCGCTACGTCGGCCATTCAGCCGTCGCGCAGGATCTGGCTCAGGAGACATTTGTCCGTGCGTGGTTCGCGCTGGAGCGGGCGCGTCCCCGCGCGAAATTCACGACGTGGTTGTTCCAGATCGCAGTCAATCTCTGCCGCGACCACGCGAAGTCGAAAGCGGGTCGGCAGGCGAAACTGAGCGACTCGCTCGTCCGGCTGGACTCCGATGGAGTGGAGCGGGACCGAGAGCTGGTGGCGCGGGGGAGTCGGCCCGACGAGAGCGCGCAGTTCGCGGAGCTTCATGACCTGCTGGATCTCGAAATTGCCCGATTGCCGATCCGACTCCGCGAATCGTTCATTCTCGGAGTCCTCGAGGAACGAACCTGGAAGGAGGTCGCCGAGATCGTGAGGGCCACGCCGAAAGCCGTCGAATTGCGCGTGCACCGCGCGCGAAAAATTCTCTCTGAACGCCTCGCCTCCGCACTCTGATCGATGAACAATCACGATACCACCTCCACTGACGCGATCTACACCTGCCCGATGCACCCCGAGATCGAGCGGGATCACCCGGGGGATTGCCCGAAGTGCGGGATGCCGCTGGAGCCGAAGTCGGGTGGGAATCTCGAGGACGAACACCGCGAGGTCCGAGAGTTGTCACGGAAGTTCCGGATCGCCGCCGCGCTCACGCTGCCGGTTTTTGTGATAGCGATGTCTCACTGGATCCCCGGCTTCCACCTCGAGGACTACCTGCCCAAATCGATCTCCAGATGGATCGAGCTGATTCTCACCATCCCGGTCGTCTTCTGGGCGGGCGGAATGTTTTTCACGCGAGCCTGGCGGTCGCTCGTCAATCGCAGCCTCAACATGTTCACGCTCATCGCGCTCGGCGTTGGGTCGGCGTTTGCGTTCAGCGCTGTCGCCGTGATTGCGCCGGGGATCTTCCCGGAATCGCTCCGTGCCCAGGGACAGGTCGGCCTCTACTTCGAGGCCGCGGCGGTGATCACCGTGCTGGTGGTGCTCGGGCAGTTGCTGGAGGCGCGGGCCCGCAGTCGCACGGGGCAGGCCATCGAATCTCTGCTCGGTCTCGCCGCGCGCACCGCTCACCGGATCGGCGACGACGGGGAGGAAGCGGACATTTCCGTCGACGAGATCACCCGGGACGATCGCCTGCGCGTCCGGCCCGGTGAAAAGGTTCCCGTCGACGGCGCGATCCTCGAGGGCCGGAGCACGCTGGACGAATCCATGATCACCGGCGAGCCCATGCCCGTCGAAAAAGGCGAGGGCGATCCGGTCGTCGGCGCGACGATCAATCAGACCGGATCGTTCGTCATGCGCGCCGAAAAGATCGGTGCCGAAACCCTGCTTTCGCAGATCGTCGAGATGGTTGCCGAGGCCCAGCGGAGCCGTGCGCCGATTCAGAAACTCGCCGATGCCGTCGCGGGTTGGTTCGTCCCGGCGGTCATCGGCATCGCGCTGATCACGTTCGGTGTTTGGGCTGTTTGGGGACCGGCTCCCGCGCTGGCCTACGCGCTGGTGAACGCCGTCTCGGTCCTCATCATCGCCTGTCCTTGCGCCCTCGGATTGGCGACACCGATGTCCATCATGGTGGGCGTCGGGCGCGCCGCGCAGTCCGGGATCCTGATCAAAAACGCCGAGGCCATCGAGCAGGCGGAGAAAATTTCCATCCTCCTCACCGACAAGACCGGCACGCTGACCGCCGGAAAACCGTCGGTGACGAAGATCGTTCCGGCCGACGGGGTGGACGAATTCCGCGTTCTTGCCCTCGCCGCCGCCCTCGAAGGCGGCAGCGAGCACCCGTTGGCTCGGGCGATCGTCCAATCTGCGAAGGACCGAGCGCTGGAACTGGATGCCGTGAGCGATTTCGAATCCACCACGGGCGTCGGCGTCGCGGGCAGGGTCGGAGCGGACGAGGTCCGGGTCGGCAAAAAGCAATTTCTCGTCGACTCCGGAATCCCGATCCCGGACGACCTCGCCAACTCCGCGAGCGAGCTTCAGGAACAGGCGCAGACCGTCGTCTGGGTGGCCGCTGGAGGTTGCGCCATCGGCGTGATCGGGATCGCCGACGCCATCAAAAACTCCACGCCCGCCGCCATCGCCAAGCTCCACGAGCTCGGCATCCGCGTGATCATGGCCACCGGCGACAACGAACGCACCGCCGCCGCCGTCGCCAGGGAACTCGGCATCGACGAAGTCCGCGCCGGGCTCGATCCCAAGGACAAGATCGAAATCGTCCGCGAGCTTCGCCGCGACGGCGCGGTCGTCGCCATGGCCGGGGACGGAATCAACGACGCGCCCGCCCTCGCCGAAGCCAACGTCGGCATCGCGATGGGCACCGGCACGGACGTCGCGATGCAGAGCGCCAGCATCACGCTCGTCCGGGGCGACCTCGACGGGATCGCGCGATCCATCGCGCTGAGCCGCGCGGTGATGCGCAACATCCGCCAGAACCTCTTCTTCGCCTTCATCTACAACGCGGTCGGGATCCCCGTCGCCGCAGGGGCGCTCTATCCATTCTTCGGCCTGCTGCTCAGTCCAATGATCGCCGGTGCGGCGATGAGCTTCAGCTCGGTCTCCGTGATCCTGAACGCCCTGCGGCTGCGGCGGACGGACTTCGACGGATAGCCCCGTCGCGGAGGTCGGCGATGAGCGGGTCGGAGACTTGCTCTTCGAAGATCGCCCGGGCGCGCTGTTTCATGGCGGTAGCCAGTGCTTTCGCCCAGGACGGGAAGGATGGTCCGCCCGCCAGGTTGACGCTGGCGGGGACTGATTCATAGGCCTCGACGGTCATCCGCCACGGGACGGCCTGGAATTCCCGGACGAGCTGGTCGGCGATGCGCAGGCCGGCCCAATCGAAGTCCGCGTGAACGTGGAGGTCCGCGCCCGCCTCGCGGAGTCGCCGCAGGAGTTGCCGCACGGCGGTCGACGGTTGGCCGTTCGTGCAGACGAGCGGTCGGCAGGCGGGACCGAGTTCGGTGGCGGCGCGGCTGACGATGCTCGGGTTCTCGCAAACGAAGATGGTCTTCATCGCGGCGGGCAGGGGTGCGAAATCTTCGCCCGCCCGCCGCAGGTGACGCAGAGAAATCCAAGCGGGCAGGGCGGCGGCGCGGTGGGCATCGAGGATCTCCGCGAGGCGGCTGCCTGGTCGCGCGGCGAGATTGAAGGCCAGTGCCGGGGCGCTCAGATCGTCCAGCGCGACGCCGACGCTCGCCCACGCTTCGCGACGGGCGGACGCACTGGCGAGTCCGTCGATCCCGTGAAGCTCGCGGATCGCGCGGAGGCAGAGCGTCGCGAGAGGCTGACCGACGTCGAGGGCGTGGCTGTCGCCGGTGATCGTCGCGGCGAGTTCGGCGAGTAGCGTTTCCCGCGCCGGGTGCGTGCGGAGGACGGCGATGGCGCGGTCGAGCAGAGATTCGGCGGCGGCCGGACTCCGCCCGCTCAGGCGCTTGAGCAGGCCGTCGCTGGCCAGCCGGTCGAGCCAGGCGGTGAGCGGCGGCGAGTCGGCGAGCGAGGTCCGGGCGTTTTGAAGAACGCGATTCCAGCCCGTGATCGACTCGGCGCGGGTGGCGGCTTCAGTGTAGGCGTCGGGGCAGCACTGGCGGGCGATGGCTTCGAGGCTGGGAGCATCGAGGGCGGCGCGGAGTTGGTCGGTGGTCACCGTGAGGGTGGTGCCTTGGCTGGCCCTGCGTCCCAGCAGATCGTCGATGGCGCGGCGTTGGGCGGGGGTGGCGCGGGTGAGCGTGAGGGGGGACTCGAGGAATTGCCCGCGTGCCACGCGGAGTGCAAGCCGCTCGACGATCCAGCGCAGATCGTCGCGGGCGAGGATGGTGAGGCGCGCTTCGTCCATTGATGAATTCAGTCAGTTCCGATCCCGGGATCGTCCGTTCCAGACCCAGCGGGTGAGGGCGACGGCGTCGACGCCGGGGCGGGACGCGAGCTGGCAGATCGCAAGCGCGGGGAGCGTCGGGTAGCAGCCCCATTCGCGCTCGCTGGTCATCACGAAATCGAGGTCGAAATTCACGAGTAATCCCATGAGCTTGGCGCGGGTCGGTGCGTCGATGCCGACGAAGACTTCGTCGAGCAGGATGAGGCGCGGCGCGTGCGGGTGAGCGCTGCGGTAGTGCGCCGAGGCGGCGGCGAATTGCGGCATCGTGAGCATGAGCGCCTTCTCGCCGCCGGAGCCGGTGCCGTAGGTGCGCTTGGTGAGACGTTTCCAAGTGCCATCCTGCTGCCTCTCGACGGCGAAGCGATGCCACGCCCGGTAGTCGAGCGCGCGCACGAGGTGCTCGTGCAGCGAGGCACCTTCGTCGGCGCGGCGCTCGGCTTCGATGCGGCCCTGGAGGAAGCGTCCCATCGCCTCGCGCTCGGCGGGCGACCAGGCAGCGGTCATTTTGAGTAACTGGCCGCGGGCGGCTTCCAGCTCGGACGAGGCGTCGGCGTGGACCTCCCAGCGGAATCGCAATTCGATCCCGCTGCTCGTCGGGTGGGCGGCCATTTCTTCGTTCACCCCGGCGACCCAATCCTCCCCCGCGCGGATGCGGGTTTGCAGTTCGGTCGCCGCTTCGCCGATGAGGTGGTTCTCGATGACGGCGCGCTCCTGCGCGGTGAGCATCTCCTCGCGGCTGGCGATTTCGCCGCGCAGGGCGGCATCGAGGTCGTGCATCGTGCGGGTCTGGCCCTGAAAGGCGCACGTCACCACGAAGACGCCGTCGTCGATGATCTCGGCCGACGGGTGGTGGCCGCGGGCAACGAGCTCGTTGCTCAAGGCGCTGAATTGTTCCTGAATGCCGGATTGCAGCCGCTGCCAGGTGTCGTCGTCGGCCGGCTCGTCGGCGAGCGCCTGATGGAGGGCGCGGGCGAGTTCGATGGCGCGGGTCGCGGGCAGGTCGGGCTCGCCGGGCTGGAGGTCGGGGGCGACCTCCTCGATGAGGCGCCGCCGCGCGTAGGTCGACAGGCGCTCCGCCGCGTGAGCGCGCGCGGTCTCGCGCTCCTGCCGGTTGGCTTCGGCTTGCCGGGTGCGTTCTTCGAGGACGCCGAGCTGGATTTTGAGATCGCTCAATTCGTCGTCGAGTTCGGCGTGTCGCTGGTCCGCGCGCGCAATCTCGTCCCGCGTCGCGGCGAGTCGCGCGAATACCTCGTCGGCGCTGGAGCCGACCGTCTCGCGCAGAGTGTCGACCTGGGATCGGGCCTGGATCGCGGCCTGGTTCCGGGCCGCCGACCGGTCGGCGGCGGCGCGGGCGCGCTCCCCGGCCCGTTCGGAGCGTTCGTTGGCTTGCGCGAGGGATGTCCGGGATTCGGCGAATCGCTCGACGGCGGGCCACAGGTTGGCGGCGGCGACGCGGACCTCGACGGTGCGCTCGCGGAGGGCGTCGAGCGCGGTCGTCCAGCGGGTGAGTCCGAGGTCCGCCGCGTCGCGGTCGCGCTGACTGGTCGCGGCGTCGAGCGCGGCCCGCGCCTTCGACAAGGAATCGTCGGCTTCCTGGAGGCGGGCGCGGCTGCCGGCACTGGCGTCGCGGGCGTTCGCCAGCGAGTGGAGCGCCTTAAGCAGTTCCGCCGGGGACGGGGCGGCGTCGACTTCGGCGGCGAGCGTGGCGCGCCGTGCGGCGAGCGTTTGCTCGTCGGACTCAATGCGGCGGAGCTCGGTTTCGATGGATTCGAGGTGGGCCGTGAGTTCCGTTAGCCGCTGGAGGCGGGCGGCCTCGCGGCTGGCGTGACCGAGGAATTGTGCCCGCGGTTTCCGCCACGCGCCGTGCAGCCGCCCGTGTCGCCAGCGGCCATCCGGGCTGACCCATTGCGGCCCGGAATTTGCGTCCGCGCCGATTCCCGCGAGGATCGTGCGCACGACCTTGGGTGCGACGCTGGTCTCCGCCGGGTCGGGCGCGAGCACGCGGTTCAATCCGCCGTCCGGGTCGCGGTCGCCGGTGAGGAACGTGTCGCCGCTCTCGACCTCGAGGACGCGGCCATCCGGCAGGACCCATGCGTCGAGGAGTCCTGCGGATTCCAGCGCGGCCTCGTAACCCGCGCGGTCCTCGGGGCTGACCTCCGGGCGAAAATCGCAGAGCTTCCAGAGCGGGGCACCCGGCAGGGTGGCCCGGCGTTCGGCGGGCCGCGTGGGGGACGGAGTGGGGCTGGGTTGGACGCCGGCTAGGAGGCTGTCGCGTTCGGTGGTGGCCTCGTGGTGCAGCGTTTCGTGAGCGTCGCGGTCGCGGGCCAGCCGTTGGTGCTCGTCGAGCCGGGCGGCGTCGCTGAGAAGTTGGCCGGATCGGATCGCGGCGGTCAGCGGCGAGGCGGGGGTCGGGTCGGCCAGCCAGTTCTCGATCTCCGAGCGCCAATCCGTCCCCCCGTCGAGTCGGAGTTCGGTGAGCGCCGCCTCCCAGGCGTAGGTGGCTGCCGCCAAGCCCTCCAGCGCCGCCGACTGGTCGCGGGTCGCGTCGGATTCGGCTTCCTCGCAGCGGGACACTTCGCCCCGGCGGGCGTCGAGGGCTTGTTCCGCCTGGTCGGATTCCCGCTTCGCGCTGTCGACCTCGGATCGCCGGACCTCGAGTCGGGCGATGGCTTTGCCGCGGCGCTCGAGTTCGCGCTCGAAGGCCGGTCGGGCGTCGGGTTGCAACTCCGGCAGGTCTGCGGCGTTCGCCGCCGTGTTTGTTTCGCGGAGGATGGTTTCGAAGTTTTCGCGCCGCGCCGTGACTTCGGCATCGCGTTCGTCCCGAGCTTGGGTGGCAGCGTCAGCGTCGTGGCGGGCGGTGGTGGCTTCCTGCTCCGCCTCGGATCGTTGCTTTTCGAGGGTCGTTGCGTTCTCGTCGGCGAGCCGGAGGGTCTCCGCGTTCTTCATCTCGGGGCTGTCGAGCAGTGTGCGTTCGCGCTGCCGCGCGGCGGTGAGCGAGTTCGCGGTGGATTGCTTTTCGCGCGACGTTTCATCGCGCTTCGTGGCGGCCTCCGAGCGTTCGTTTTCGAGGGCTTTGATCTCGCGTTGGACGGTGTCGTGGCGTTGGTGCGCGAGTCGCATCGCGTCGGCGCGGCGGCGGACGGCGACGCGCACGTAGCGCCCGTAGCTGCGGAGAAATTCCTCGACGCTGGCGTGGGCGAGCGCGAAATCCTCGAGCGCGTTGCGGTCGCTCTCGAGACTGCGGAACGACACGCCGATGTTCTCGATGAGCGTCGGCGACAGCGGCGGCAGCGCCTCGCTCAGGAGGCGGGAAAGGTCGTCCTCGCGGAAGTCGCGCATGATCTGCGGCTTGCGGAGCTGGAGCAGAAGATCGACGAGCGAACGGTAGCGCTCGCCGAGTCCGAAGAGCCGCTGGTCCACCGCCGCGCGGTAGTCCCGCGCCGTCTGGTAGACATTTTCCCGACCGACGACTGCGGCGAGCCGTTCGCGGTTGAGCGGGAATCCATCCTTCGAAACGAGCTGCAGGCCGTCGCCCACGCGATGCTCGGTGACGAAGAACCACCGCGAATTCGGCGGGATGCCGCTGCCCTTGCGGGCGTGCAGCGCGCAACCAAGCGTCGTGAAATACGCGGCCCCCGTCTCGTCGTCGCGGCGGCCGAACTCGATCCACGTGTAGCCGAGCCGGTTCTCGTGGCGGTCCATGAGGAGATTCCACTCGATGCGCTTGGCGGGGTCGCCGTCCGGTTCGACGCGGTGCGAGGCCAGCTCCCCGTCGAGCAGAAAGGGTAACTGCAACGCCAGCACGCGCGATTTGCCCGCACCGTTGTTGCCCCGTAGGAGCAGCCGCCCGTGCTCGAAGCGGAATTCCTCGTCGTCGTATTTGAAAATATTCACCAAGCCGCTGCGCAGTGGTTGCCAGCGTGTCGTCACGGGCTCGGGCCGGGCGGGATTTCGTTCTTCGCTCATTGGAAAAGCAACTCCTCGGGCTCGTCGTTCTCGACTCGCGGATCGCGGAGCCCGTAGCGCCCGATGGCGGGTAGCGGACGGACGAGATCGCCGTCGCGGCGGGCGAGGCCGAGTGCGTCCAGGCGGTTGACGACGGTGTGCGTGAGCGCGCGGTCCTGCCCGGGCTCCCGGACGTTTTTCCGCCAGCGGCGGTGGTGCTCGTCGATCAGTCCCGCAGTCCGGGCCACGAGTGCGTCGACGGAAATCGTGACGCCGGGTGATTCCCGTAGCCGCCCGGCGAGGAAGGTCGCAAGGAGCAGCGTGAGGTGTCCCTCGGTGCCGTCCTCGGGCAGCCCGTAGTCGGTGAGGTCGCCGGAGAGATCGGTCATCGCGATCCCTTCGGCCCGGACCTCGCGGACGAGGCCGGTCGCTTTTTCGATCTCGGGAAGAATGCTGCCCCGCTGCCGGTCGAGGTAGAGTTTTTCGTCCTCGTCGAGTTCGTCGAAGTAAAGCACCGGGTCGTCAAGGAGTTGCCGGAAGAGCCGCACCCGGAGTCGTTTGTTGCGGGTGGCGGTGTCCGCGGCGAAGGGGGCGGCGTCGTCCAGCGCGGCGAGGCGACCGGCCAACGTCGTCTCGCCGACCAGCGAGGGCGGCCGGGCGGCGGCCAGCAGGCGGGCGAGCACCGGGCGATTCACGTCGTAGAGGACGTCGGCGGACGCGTCCTGAATGTAGCGTTCCTCCTCGCCGTGGACCCGCGCGAGCACGCCCCAATCGAGTAACAACCGAAGAGCCTGGACGAAATCGCGCCGCGCATCCTGGTGGTCGAGCGCGACGCGCATTCCCGCCCGTGCGAAGCGGTCCTCCGCGGCGACCATACCGAGAATGGCTTCGCTCAACCGACCGAGCGACTCCTGCCGGTCGGCCCGCACCAGGTGGGCCAGCGCGAGGCAAAGCACGACGTGGGAGCGGCGGCTGAGCGGGAGGCTCGACTTCCGGTCGCGGCAGGGGCGGGTGGCGTCGTCCAGGCGGGCCGGGCGTTTGACGAGGCGCGCCGCCTCGCCGTCGATCACGAGTTGCCAGTCGGGGTGCTGGGCGAACCAATTGCGCAACCAGTCGCGGTGCTTGCGCACGAGCGCGAAGGCTCCGCCGTCCTCCGACGCCAGGAGGAGCGGATGTCCCAGCAGGGCACGCACGGCTTTTCGCCGTTCGTGCCAGCCGCCGGCGTCCGACTCCGCCTCCAGGGCGACGAGGCGGTCGCGCCGCCGTCGGCGTGCCGATGGGATCGTCGGCTCGCTCACGAAATGGCGAGCGCGGGTGCGGGTTTCTCGATTTCTTCGACGTAACTCGGGCGGATCGTGACCCAGCAATTCGGTCCACTCAACGTCCCGTCCGTGGTCCGGATCACCGCATCGCCAGCTAAGGCGGTGTCGCGTTCGAGCCGGATCGCCAGTGCGCCGTCAGTCGAGAGGGCTTCGCAGACGGCGAGGCCGGGCGTCCATTCCGCGAGCGCCTGGCCGAGGAGATCGAGGAAAAGGCCGAAGGCGGCGGTATCCATCTCGGCAAGGTCGGCGAGGCGCAGCCGCTCGTTGGTGGCCAGGGCCGCCTGGGCGCGCTCGATTTGCTCGGTCTCCTCGGCGGCGAGCCGGGTCAGCAATTCCTTCTCGCGCGAACGATCAATGACGGCGGCGGCTTGACCGCGCGGTCGGACGCGCCCGGTCGCGCGCAGGCGGGGTTCGACCCAGAGCGGCTCCGCCTCGAGCCAGCTCGTGCGTGCGTCCTCGGGACGTTGCTCCCGGCGGTCGAGGGTGTCCTGATTGATCTGCAAATGGCGGGCCGGGGCGAGGCCGAACGCCGCCCGCCAGAGCTGGCCGAGATTTTCCTCCGCCGGCGCTTCGGCGAACCAGACGGCGAGGGTCTGCCAATCGGCGAACCGGTCGCTGCGCGAGACCCGGCGGTCGTTGAAATTTTGCAGCGTAAAGAGGAGCGCCGGGATCGCGTCGCGCGCTCGCGCTCGGAGGATCTCCGCCTGCGAGGCTCCGGCCTCGCCGATGAACCAACGCCGCAGACCCCGCCAGCGGCCGATCCACCGCTCTCGCTCGGCGGCCTCGTGCTCCGGCGTCCGGTCCAGCGCGTCGGTCAGCGCGCGTTCCGCCACGAGTGGCAGCGCGGCCTCGACCCCTGCGGCCTCGAGCGCCAGGATCTTGGTGGCGATCTCGTTCGTCGCCAGCATGAGGTCGCCGACAAAGCGGTCGATGTAACCGATGAGCCGGTCCTTGTATTCGACGAAGTCGGCGAGGCTCACCCCGTGCAGTTCGACCGTCGTTTGCAGCCCGCGCATGAAGGTCTGCGCCTGCGAGGTCAGCTCGCGAAACCGATCACCGAGCAGCCGCAACTGCGCGTGGAGTTTCGCCACGTCCAACTCCGGCGCGGCGAGCAGCGCGTGGATGCCATCCAGGTATTGCGCGATGTCGCGCAGCGCCATCGTCTGCAACTCGCCCGGACGCCGCAGCGCCTCCTCGAAGACGGAAAGGGCCTCCTCCGCGGCCTCGCCCGCCGCCGAGAGCTGATACAAATACCGGGCGCGGTAAAATTCCTCCAGCGTCCCGACGGCCTCCGCGTCCCGGGTCCGCTCGAGATTCCCCCAGTCGACCAGTTGCCGGAGCGCTTCCTCGGCGGCATCCGGCTCCCGCCCCACCGCGCGGGCCACCTCACCGGGCCGCAAGTGAATCACGAATTGTTCCCGCGACCGCGCGAAGACGTCCATGATCGCCCGATAAACGGTGGCTTTCTCCGCGACGAGGTGCGCGAACACCCCATGCCGCCGCTCCCCGCCGGTTTCACCGGTTTCGTCCTGCGGGTGCCTCATCGGGTCAGCGTCTGGTAATTTTCGGGCCGATGGAGGCGGCCCAGAGCCAGTCCCTCCGGTTCTTCGGGTTCCGCAGCCGCCACCTCATCTGCCGACATTAGTCGGGCAGGGTTTGGCAGGAAAAGGGGAAACTCTCGAGAGCGAGCAGCACTTCGATGGTCTGGTCGCGGCTCAGTTTGGGATTCATCGCACCGAAAACGCCATGGCCTCCGCCCAGCCTTCACAGCCGACCAGACGCGAGATCGGCTCGGGAGGCGGCGGATGCTCATTGGCGCGGCTGCAGCCGCGCCGAGCGTCGTCACCTCCGCTTCTACTAAAGCGGGCACTTCGTAGTGGTCGACGTGAGGAGACCCGGCCGGGAACTCCGTCACGCCCACCGGCCCAATCGTTGTCATTCCCCGTCGGGTTCATTGGCGGGCGCTTCGGCGGCTTTTGCAGCCCACGCTCGCCGGTGCGGCGATGAGCTTCAGCTCGGTCTCCGTAATCCTGAACGCCCTGCGGCTGCGGGGCGAAAAAATTTAAAAGATTCCCGAGGGAAGGCGGCGGCAACCTCGTTGCACCAGTGAACCAATCCAAAAACCATGAAAAAATTAACCATCCTCCTCGCCACCCTCGTTCTTGGCACCGCCAGCTTCCTCCAAGCCGAAGACGCGGCAGTCGTCGAGTCGACCTATCCGCTCGAGACCTGCGTTGTCTCCGGAGAGGCGCTTGATTCCATGGGCAAACCCTACGTGTTTACCTACGAGGAACAGGAAGTTCGACTCTGCTGCAAGGACTGTAAGAAGGAGTTCGACAAGGAGCCCGCCGAGTTCATGAAGAAACTCGACCCGACCGAAGTGGCGAAGCAAGCCGTCGGCGGAGCGCGCCAGAACTGATTCTCCGACCGACGACCGGCGCTCGAACGAGTGCCGGTCGTCCTTTTATCATCTTGTAACTAGACGGGCGGTTCCCCTCCCGCGAAGGGCGAAGGCTTCCTCGGCGGCGGCTCGTTCGAGGATACTCGGGGTTGCCCGGGCAACGACGACAACCGCAAGCGAGCTTGATCGCGATGGATGTCTGGGGGATTGAATGAATTCGCGAAGGTCATGAAAAAACACGCCACCATTACCCGAATGGTCACCCCGAAGCACCTGTGCCCCTGGGGGATCAAGGCCTTCGACCTTCTGAAACGGAACGGCTACGAGATCGAAGATCATCACCTGGAATCCAAGGGCGCCAACGCGGCCTACAAAGAAGAGCACGGCTACGATGAAACGCCGCAGATATTCATCGAAGGCGAGCGGGTCGGCGGTTACGACGCGCTCCGAGAGCACCTTGGGCTGGGCCCCGACCCGAAGGAGGGCAAAACCTATCAGCCGGTGATCGCCGTCTTCGCGGTCACGTTCGTCATGGCGCTGACGACGTGCTGGGCGATGCAGGGCGAATTCTCGGTGATTGGAGTGCTTGAGCTGTTCATCGCCTTCAGCATGTGCGTGCTGGGGATTTTGAAACTTCAGGATCTGCTCTCTTTTGCCACTGGGTTTATCCAATACGACCTCATCGCCCGGCGCTACGTGCCGTATTCCTACCTTTATCCTTTCGTCGAGGCGGGCGCGGGTGCGCTCATGATTGCCGGGATTGCGACCTGGCTTGCTGCCCCGGCGGCGTTATTCGTCGGCACGGTGGGAGCCATTTCGGTGATCAAGGCCGTCTACATCGAGAAGCGCGACGTGAACTGCGCCTGCGTCGGGGGCGGCAGCAGCGTCCCACTCGGATTAATCTCCCTCACCGAAAACGTCATGATGATGGTCATGTCGGTGTGGATGATGGTGAAGTCGGCAACGTGACGACAGCAGCTCGAGGCGGATTTAATTTTACTCATGTTCTTCAAATCCTCCCGTCCGCGTTGTTTTGCACTCATCGGCTCGATGCTCGTTTTCACGGTCGGCATCAAAAACAGCTCGGGGCAGGACTCGGACCTCTACGTCGGGCGGCTCGCGGCCCCGATCCCGGTCTTGGATCAAGTGAATTTCCTGCGTCTTACGAGCCTCTCGGAGGCGCTGCTTGTGGGATCGACCGCGTATCTCTACGGCACAACAGCCCGGGTCGGGACGGGGGTCATCAATTCGTTTCAAAATTTCGGCGGCGATCCGATCACCGGAGGGGCGGGCATTCATCCGACACGCACCTTTACGACGGCCTACGCCCCGGCGGGAGGCGGCAACGACGCGCACTTCGAGGGCGGTGACTCCGGGAGTCCGACCTTCGTCATTCAAAATGGCAGCCTGGCACTGACCGGCACCCACACCGCCGTGGCGCAATCGTTCGGGGCGTTCACGAACTTCGACACGTCCGTGTCGTTTTACCTCGATGAGGTCAACGCCATCGTCGGGGCCGACGGATTTCAGGTGACGACCGTCCCCGAGCCCGCCGTCGTCGCACTCTTGGCGGCAGGCTCCCTGGCTTTTCTTGTCGCGCGGCGTCGGCGACTCGGATGATCGCCTCGTTGCGGCAGCCATCCAGCTGCGCGATCAAAGGGCCGAAACTTTGAGGGTTGGTGACTCGGAGTTCGTTTCAACGAGTGATGATGCGGAGCTTGGTGAATCGACTCGACTTGGGAAACGGCGGGCGGGACTTGCCCGAAACCAGCTGGGCACCTAATGTTACGACCGTGCGCATCGCGTTTCGATCCATTTGGCTTCTGGCGGCGATTGTCTCGTTGACCACGTTGTCGTGGCTGGTTGCTGCGAATCACTGCGCGATTTCCAGTTGGCAGGACCCGGTGGAGAAGTGTGCGAGCGGGTCGTGCCATTCGACTGACGACGGCGAGCTGCCCGTGCCGGGCATGCAGATGCAGTGCGGAGCGGGCTTGAACTCACCTTTACCGGTCGCGGCGGTCGCTCCCACGACTCCGCTCCACTTTCTCAAGGCCGCCTGGATCGAGGTGGCCGCGTTCGATTTGTTTGATCGAGCTGGCGAGGTCGACTCGCTGTCCGACCGGTCTCCGCCTGGCGGGGCATCGTTCATCGAGAATTTCCTGTCCCGGCGTTTGCTTTCGCACGCGCCGCCGCTCGTCTCCGCCTGAGTTCCCGTCCTCGTCCGCTCCCGTGGCAGTCGGCCAGATTCGGAGAACCGTGGCGCTTCCCCGTCTGTCTCCCGCCGTCCGCTCACGGTGGGCCGCCTCGTGCACCATTCAGCTCAACCTAATTTCCGTGAAATCTTTCCAGTTCCTTAAAAATCCATTTTGCGTGCTGCTCGCCGTTCTGGCGGCGGCGAGAGGCGGTGACGGAGCGTCTCCGGTGGCCGACCGATTCCTGGCCGAAGTCCTCGTCGCCAATCCCGGTGTCGAGTCGACCCGCCTGGAGTGGGAGGCGATGGCGAAGATGCCCGAGGTCGTCGCCTCGCTGCCCGATCCCATGGTGAGCTACGGGCATTACTTTACGAGTGTCCAGACGAGAACTGGCGCGATGCGGCAGCGGTTTGGCATTTCGCAAAAAATCCCGTTCCCGGGCAAGCTCGGCACGGCGAAGGCCCGCTCGGCGGCGGACGCGGAGGTGGCCTACTGGAACTATCGTGCCGCCCTCCGCGACGTGTTTGCCCGGGGTCGCACGTTGCTCGCCGACCTCTACCGGGCTGACCGCGCCGTCCTGGTCCTGCGCGATCAAGTGGCGCTTCTGCGCCAAACGACGGAGTCTTCGGAAGCTCTCGTCGAGACCAATCAGGGATCGATCGCCAACGTGCTGCGCTCTGACATTGCGGCAGAGGAGATCGAAATCCGGATCGCCCAGCTCGAAGCCGAGCGGACGGGTGTCATCGCCCGGATGGCCGCGCTCCGTGGCGAGATTGATCCGTCGCCCGCCGTTGCTCGATACGCCGATCCAGAGTTGCCCAGGCTCCCGTCGCTCCAGGCGGTGATGCGCCGTTCCCTCGTGGCCAATCAGGATCTCGAAGCGGTGCGGGCCGCCGTGGCGCGGGACGATCTCGCCGTCCGCGCGGCGGCGCTCGAATACTACCCCGACGTCACGCTGGGACTGGATTACACGGTCGTCAGCGCGAGTACCGTTCTTTCGATGACGCCGCAGAATGGCGACGACCCGGTGATGGGAACCGTCGCCGTGAACCTGCCGATCTGGTGGGACAAACTCGGCGCGCAGAAGCAGGCCGCCGTCGCCCGGCGCGGATCGTCGGTCGCCCGGCAGGCGCAGCTCTCGGCTGACGTGAGCGCAAACGTCCAGGCGGCCTACGCGATGGCGCGGGCCATGCGCGAGCAGCGTGATCGTTTCGCGGATGAAGTCCTGCCGAGGGCTCGCCAGGCCTACGATTCGGTCACGTCCGCCTACAGTGCCGGGTCGGCAACTCTGACCGATCTGCTCGACGTCCAGCGGGCTTATCTCGGTGCCGAGTTGGGATTGATCGACCGCACGGCGGGCACCCTGCGCGCCATTGCGGAACTGGAGCGGGCCATCGGTGAACCATTGGAATAAAAATATGAATCACATCGGACGGAAACTCACGCGGAGGCGCGGAGACGCGGAGAAAATCCGAAATGCACCCTCCGCGCCTCCGCGTCTCCGCGTGAAACTCAGGGTATTATTGGTATTCTCATTGCTCGCGTTGACCGGATGCCAGGAATCGGAGCCTGTTGCTGTAGAAAGAACCGGAGACGGCACAACCCAGTATTGGATCTCCGGGATGCACCCGTGGATCATCATGCCCGAGCCGGGTCAGTGTCCGATCTGCGGCATGGATCTGGTCCCGCTCGATCCGGCGAAGTTTGCGGGCGAGATCACGATCAATCCGGTCGTCGTCCAGAACATGGGCGTCCGCATCGCGGAAGTCACCGAGGGGCCGCTCATCAAGACGACGCGAACCGTCGGTATCGTGGACTACGACGAAGAGCGGGTGCGCGACGTGAATACGAAAGTCTCCGGTTGGATCGAGGACATCGCGGTTACTTCGCTCGGCCAGCGGGTCGAAGCCGGCGAGGCGTTGTTTTCGATTTACTCGCCGGAGTTGTATTCGGCGCAGCAGGATTACCTGATCGCCCGCCGGGGCGGGGACCGCTCACTCACGGAAGCCGCTCGCAAGCGGCTCGAATACTTCGACGCCACCGACGAGCAGATCGCCGCGCTGGCTGAGCGGGGCCAGGCCGACAAGACGCTGGAAATTTTGAGTCCATTTACCGGCGTCGTCACCGAGAAGCACGCCAACGAAGGCATGAAGGTCGATCCCGGGATGCAGGTCTACCAGATCGCTGACCTGTCGAAGGTCTGGGTGATCGCGACCGCTTACGAATACCAGCTTCCTTACCTCGAGGAGGGCCAGGCCGCCGAGGTGACGCTGCCCTACATTCCCGGGCAGACGTTTGAGGGCCGCGTCGCCTACATCTATCCGTATCTCGACACGAAGACGCGGGAGGCGCAGGTGCGGCTCGAGTTCGACAATCCAACCGGTCTGCTCAAGCCCGGGATGTATGCCAACGTCGAACTCCGAAGTCGGCTCGCTGCGGAGGCCACGCTCGCTCCACGGCTCGCCGTGATCGACACCGGTGTGCGGCAAGTGGCGTTCGCGAGTCTGGGCGAGGGAAGGTTCGAGCCGCGTCCCGTCGAGACCGGGGTGACGACCGATGATGGAATGATCCAGATCCTCTCCGGCCTCGAACCCGGTGAGATGGTCGTCACCTCCGGCCAGTTCCTTCTCGATAGCGAGGCGAACATGCGAGAGGCCCTCGCGAAGATGCTGAAAGGTGAGCCCGCAGCGGGTCAGGAGCCGGTGATGGAGCGGGCGACCGTCGAATTGGTCAGCCTTCCGCCCGAGGACAGCGCCGCGCTGGCGAGCGCGCTCGAGCGATACATCGAGATCCAGACGGCGTTGGCGGAGGACTCCATCGAAGGTATCGGCGTAGCGGCGCGCGCATTTGCAGTCGCGATGGCGGACGTGCCGACCGACGATGGTGCGGACTTCTGGACCAATACCTCGGTCGAATTGGCGGATGCGCCGGACATCGCGGCGGCGCGGTTGGCGTTCGGCAAATTGAGCGTGCCGTTCCGGCGACTCGTCGTGGCGACCGGCGTGCCGGACGGGATCGACGAGACGATTCTCGCGCTGCATTGTCCGATGTTCGCCAACGACCAGGGCGGTGCCGTCTGGCTGCAAGCCGCGGGTGACGTGCGCAACCCCTACATGGGCTCGCGCATGCTCGGTTGTTTTGACGACCGTGCCGTGGTCCCGAAGACCGGGGAGGGCGATGAATAGCGGAGTGGCGGCTTCCAGCCGCCAACAACACCAACTTCTTGTTGGCGGCTGGAAGCCGCCACTCCGATCATGATTGAAAAACTCATCGATTGGTGCATCCGCAATCGCGTGATGGTGCTGCTGCTCTGCGGCTTCCTCATTGCGGCGGGGTGGTATTCCGCCAGGACCATCACCGTCGACGCGATCCCGGATCTGTCCGACGTGCAGGTCGTCATCCGAACCGAGTTCCCGGGTCAGGCTCCGCGCATCGTCGAGGATCAAGTCACTTACCCGCTGACGACCGCCATGCTGGCCGTGCCCCACGCCAAGGTCGTGCGCGGCTACAGCCTGTTCGGCACGAGTTTTGTCTACGTGATCTTCGAGGACGGGACCGACCTGTATTGGGCGCGCAGCCGGGTGCTCGAGCAACTCAATACCGTGACCAACCGGCTGCCCGCTGGCGTCGCCCCCCAGCTCGGACCCGACGCCACCGGGGTCGGCTGGATTTTTCAATACGTTTTGACCACCGAGCCGGGAGCGGACGTCGATCTGGCGGGTCTCCGCAGTCTGCAGGACTGGTATCTGCGCCCTGAACTTACGGCCGTGGATGGAGTGAGCGAAGTCGCGCCCATCGGTGGCTTCGTGAAACAATATCAGGTCGTCGTCGATCCGGTGAAGCTCCGGGCTCACGGCATCGCTCTGCGCGAGGTGAGGGAGGCGATTCAACGCTCGAACTCCGACGTGGGCGGCCGCGTCATCGAGCAGAGTGAAACCGAATACATGGTCCGGGGCCTCGGCTACCTGGGCGCGTCGGAGTCGCGTTCCGTGGTCGACGATTTGAAATCCATCGCGCTGGGTGTCACGGAAACGGGCGCGCCGATTCGGTTGACCGATGTGGGTGACGTGCGAATCGGACCCGATATCCGACGCGGCATCTCGGAGTGGAACGGCGAGGGCGAGGTCGTCGGCGGAATCGTAGTCATGCGCTTCGGCGAGAACGCCAAGCGCACCATCGACAACGTCCGCAAGCGCCTCGCGGAATTGGAAAATAGCCTCCCGCCCGGCGTTATCATCGAAATCGCCTACGACCGGTCCGACTTGATCGAGCGCGCCGTCCAGACGCTCCGTCGCACGCTTACCGAGGAAGTTCTCGTCGTCGCCGTCGTCTGCCTTCTTTTCCTGCTCCATGCCCGCAGCGCGTTGGTGGCCGCGTTCGTCCTGCCGACGGGCGTGCTCGCCACGCTCACGATCATGAATCTGGTCGGCATCAACGCCAACATCATGTCGCTCGGCGGCATCGCGATCTCCATCGGCGTGATGGTCGACAGCTCGATCATCATGGTGGAGAACGCCCACAAATTTTTGGAACTCGAACGCCACCGCGTCGCCGGAGGCGCGGCGCCACGCCCGCAGATCGAGGTCATCGGCGATGCCGCGAAGGAGGTCGGCCCAAGTCTGTTCTTCGCACTGCTCGTCATCGTCGTGAGCTTTCTCCCGATCTTCGTGCTCGGCGAGCAGAGTGGGCGTTTGTTTAAGCCACTTGCGTTCACGAAGACGTTTGCCATGAGCGCCGGGGCGGTGCTGGCCGTCACCGTAATTCCGGTTTTGATGACGTTCTTCATCACCGAGCGGACGCTGCCAGCGACTTGGAGCCGTTGCCGCCGCCTGGCGAATTACGTTGGGATCATTCTCGCTCCCGCGATTCTGCTGCTGTTCGTTTCCGTGCCCGGGCTCGCGATTTCTCCGTGGATTCTGGCGGGAGGGTGGATTTTTCTTTCTGCGCTGATCCTGCTTCCACAGAGCATCCCCGACGAAGAAAGGAATCCGATCAGCCGAATCCTCGAGGCGATCTACAATCCAGCGTTTGCCGTGGTCATGCGGTTCAAATGGCTGACGCTGCTGGCGGCTGTCGGCCTGCTGGCGGCGACGTGGATTCCCTTCAGTCAGCTGGGCAGCGAATTCATGCCGCCGCTCGAAGAGGGCGATCTGCTCTACATGCCGACGACTGATCCCGGCATTGGCGTGACCAAAGCCAGGGAACTCCTCCAGCAGACCGACAAGCTCATCGCGCAGTTCCCCGAGGTTAAATCCGTCTTCGGGAAGATCGGTCGCGCCGAAACGGCGACTGACCCGGCCCCGATGTCGATGTTGGAAACCACGATCACGCTGCAACGCGACAAATCGAAGTGGCGTGCGGTCCGCGTGCCCCGGTTTTACGACGGCTGGCCTGGCTGGGCGCAATGGCTGCCGAAGAAGCTGCTCCCGTCGATTCGTCCGATCACGACCGAAGAGATCATCTACGGATACGAGATCCCGGACGGGCAGGGGAGCCAGCTCCACGTCCCGGGCATGAACGATGCCGTCCAGATCCCCGGGCTGACCAACGCGTGGACAATGCCGATTCGCACGCGGATCGACATGCTCTCCACCGGCATCCGGACCCCGGTCGGCATCAAGTTCATGGGCTCCGATCTCCAGGTGTTGGCCGATCTTGCCAACGAAGCCGCCAACGCACTCAAGACCGATCCGCTCACCAGCCCGAATACGACGAGCGCTTTTCCGGAGAAGAGCGTCGGTGGCAATTACTTCGACATCGAAATCAACCGCGACGAGATCGCCCGGTACGGCCTCGTCGTCGGCGACGTGCAGGACGTCATCATGACCGCGCTTGGTGGCATGACCGTGACCTCCACGGTCGAAGGGTTGGAACGCTACCCGGTGAACGTTCGTTACCCGAGCGAGCTCCGCGACACGATTGAGTCCGTTCGGCAGACGCTGGTCGCCTCGCCGTCCGGCGCTCAGGTTCCGCTGGCACAGCTCGCGGACATTTCGATCACGAAAGGCCCCCCGATGGTGAAGAGCGAGAACGCCCGCCTGACGTGCTGGGTCTACGTTGACATCGCCGACATCGACATCGGGACTTACGTCGAGCGAGCGCAGCAGGTCGTCGCGAAGGCCGTTCCGCTGCCGCCGGGCACGACGGTCGTCTGGTCCGGCCAATACGAATACATGCAGGCTGCCAACGCCCGGCTGCGCATCGCGATCCCGCTGGCGCTGGTCGGCATCGTGTTGCTCCTCTACCTTTCGACCCGCAGTTGGCTCCGCGTCTCGATCATCCTGCTCGCGGTCCCGTTCTCGCTGATCGGCGCGATCTGGTTCCTTTGGCTGATGGACTACAACCTGTCGCTGGCGGTGTGGGTGGGGCTCATCGCGCTGGCCGGCCTTGATGCCGAGACTGGAGCCGTGATGCTCCTCTACCTCGACACGAGCTACAACCGCTTCCGCGAGACCGGTCGGCTCAACTCGCCGGCGGATCTCTGGGCGGCGGTCCACGACGGCGCGGTCAAACGCATTCGCCCCAAGACGATGACCGTTATCTCGACCTTCGCGGGCCTGCTGCCGCTGCTCTGGGCCACCGGAGCCGGGGCCGACACCATGCGCCGCCTCGCCGTCCCCATGATCGGGGGGTTGGTCACGAGCTTTCTCCTAGAGCTGCTCATTTACCCGGTCATCTACTACTTGGCTCGGTCGCGCCGGGGATTCGCTTGACGCCCCCGGCTCCGCAAGTCTCCGCGGGATGGGCTTCGCCTGGAGGTGAAGCGCGCTCTCGCGCGATAGCGGTCGAACTTCGTCCGAACCCCGTCGTCCCGTCGGGCCGGCGGGATTCGAACCCACGACCTCCTGAACCCCATTCAGAATGCCGAAAAATATAAGTAATTGATATAGAGGTGTATAGAGTTTGTTCGAAGATCACTGGAAATCACGGAATGCCCTTATATACTGCCTTGATTTAGCACAGGTGTGCTAGCACAATGCTTCATGCGCAAGAATCGACTCAAGTCAGCGGAGGGTATTTATCTTCGTGGGGACACGTGGTGGGTTCGATTCTCTTTCGGCGGAAAACAGGTGCGGAAAAGTCTTGAGACCTCCGAAGAAGGCCGGGCCATCGAGCGAGCGGCCGAGGTTCGGGAAAACCATGGTCGTCGAGTTGGTCACAGTGATGGTTGGGAGAAATCAATCGCGCGATATCTCGTAGAGAAGCAGCGCCCACAGCGACCTCCAGGTTTCAAGGGAACGTGGCGAACATTCAGGCCGAAGACTGCTGCGTCCGTAGGATATGCGCTGCGTCCGTTTGCCAAATGGACCGGGACGCGATCACCAGGGGAGGTGACTACCGGGCATCTGGAACAATATCTTGCTCTACACAGCAAGCGGTCGAAGGCCGGCGGGAAAACGACAATTGCGACGATTCAGGCATTTCTCACGCATTTGGGCTGCTCCCCTGGTAAGATTCAGCTTCCTGCCGCTCGCGAACTGGAATCTCGGAAGCTAGTCTATTCAGTGTCCGAGTCGAACGAGTTCATTCGAGGCACGGAAAACTTCACCCGGCTTGGGCGGGCTGGCGCTGGTGCGCCTCGGTCCGAACGCTCTCTTGCGATCGAAGAGGACCTCAATCTGAAGACGCGATTCGTCTTAACGTGTGGCTTTTGGGCTGGATTGCGCTCGAATGAAATCCGCCACGCAAAACCGAGTTGGTTTCGTCTGAACAGCGGTATCCTCCGCGTCCCGGCCAAAGATGAGCTTTTTGAGTCGAAAGATGGTGAGAGCCGCGAAATCCCGCTCTCGGCGGAATTTGTTTCGTTTCTCCGAGGATACCTCAAAGGCAAGCCCAGCACGGAGTTTATCCTCAAGAGCAGAAAAAGCCAAAAATCTCGGGATGGAACTTACGACTTCAAGCGGCCGGTTGGCGACTACATGTCTGGAATCGGTCATCCCGAGTTCTACCCCCATGCGATGCGGCACAGCTGGATCACGGAACTCGTAAATAGTGGGAATCACACCCTTCAAGAAGTGGCGGCGTGGAGCGGTGATAATCTCGAAACGATTGAGAGTAACTATTGGAAGAAGAGGGTTGTTGCTGGGTCAATCGACGCAACGTTGCGCGGAGAGCGAAATCAAGAAAAACAGGCTCAACAAATCGAGGATATGGTAGGAAAACTAGGGGAGTTGCTGGAGGCGAGCAAAGGACCCAAACGCGTCAAAGCTCTTCAGAAGATCAGTGAATTCGTTAAGCGGCATGACTCGAGTTTGGGAGAGCTACTTCCGACCGTTGGAAGTTCGCGCCGATCATCAAACGACAATAATACGCGAACGGTATGGGCTCGTGCCAAGGCTGAGCGATGATGCATCGGGCGGCAGCTTGGTTTGAACTAACGACCTTCAGGTTATGAGCCGAGTAAGTTGCTCTCTGTGAGTAGCTTATAAATGATTGTCTCTGTATTCGCGACCGCGCATCGTGAGCATGTTGCGCATGATGGAAGTCCCCCGAAAAAACGGAGAGGTGGAGCGCAGGTTAGTTTAGGTTATGTTTTTGGGTTGTAGAGAGTGAGTTGAGGAAAGCGAGCGGAGATTGAAAGCCGATGGCGGTGTGGATGCGCTTGCGGTTGTAGAAGGACTCGATGTAGTCGAAGACGGCGGTTCTCGCCACGGCCTTTGATTCGAAGGGTTGGCTATCGGGGATGAGTTCGCTTTTAAGGGAAGCGAAGGCGCTCTCTGCGAAAGCGTTGTCATAGCAGTAGCCTCGGTCGCTCATGCTCTGTCGGAGATGATTGCGTGCGAGGAGTTCTCGGGTGGAGCTGGCGCTGTATTGGCATCCTTGATCGGAGTGGAAGATGGCATCGAAGGGAATTAGGTCGGTTTGCAGAGCTTGTCGCAAGGAGTCGCTGACGATGGTGGCGTGGAGGCTGTCGGCGATCTTCCACCCCAGTATGGCCCGGGAGAAGAGGTCGATAACGACAGCGAGATAGAGCCAACCTTCGCGGGTCGGGATGTAGGTGATATCGCTGACAAGATGGGTGCCGACGGCGGAAGGAGGGCACTGCTCCTTGGCCAGCCGGTTGGGTGAAGGGTGGGCACGATGATCGGGCTGGGTCGTGCGCGGGCGGTAGGGACGCCTGGGGCGGGCTTGCAACCCAGCTTGGCGCATGAGCCTGGCGACGCGATTCTCCGAGGCGTCGAGGCCCCTCGCCCGGAGTTCGTGACGCATGCGAGGACTGCCGTAAGAGTGGGTGTGACGATGGGCATGGATGGAGGTCATTTCTTGAATGAGTTTGGTGTTCTCGATCTCACGCGGGCTGCTCGGACGTTTTCGGGCGGCATGGTAGCCGCTGGACGACACGTCCAGCGCCCGGCAGAGTTCGGTGATGGAGTAATCTTTCCGCATCGATTCAATCAGCGCATACCGCTCTGCGGATCCTCCGAGAATCGACCGCAGGGAGATAGACTATCCGCAGGATAGCCCCGAAGGGGTGAGGCGAAGCCGAATCAATATGCTCATTGCTTTTTTTAAGATCTCTCGCTGGCGGCGAAGGTAATCGACTTCTTTCTGAAGGCGGCGGATCTCCCCCGCCGCGTCGGCAACGGGGGCTCCGCTCCGGCCTTTCGACTCCGTCGATGCGGCCTGCGCTACGCACCCGTTGCCGAGTGCCCTGTCCCGCCAAGTTCGCAACGAGTTGGCCGATATGCCCAGATCGGCCGCCACCCGCTTGAGCGGACGACCGCTGCTCAGCAGCATGTTTACTGCTTCCTGACGGAAGTCCTTGTCATAGATTCGATGTGTTTTCCGCATATTGCAGTTCCTTTCTCAAAGGTCTGCGCACTGCCTGTCCACTGATTCGGGGGAACTTCATTGCGGCGAAAATCTGCTTTCTGGATTGGTGGGCGGCGATGAGGCGTTCGCAGTCCGCCTCGTGGACGGAGATCGGCTTCTCGACGAGGACGTGAAGCCCCGCCTCCAACGCCTCGATTCGAATCGGGGTGGGCGAATCGTGCGGCGTCGCGATGAGAACGGCGTCCACCGTTCCGGATGCAATCAGCTCCCTGCCGTTTTCGAATCTTGCGACATCGGCGGATTGGTTGAGGGCGTCCCGGTTCGAATCGCAGATCGCTACAACTTCGAGACCCGCCACTTCCCAGCTTGAATGATTTTGAAATGGCTTCCGCCTTCGGAACGATCTGTCGACCCTTGAGGGTCTGCTTCGACCCCCGGCTTTTTGAACGGCTCATGGGGTCATTATAAGTTTTTGCTTGAACTGTCTCGAAACACAAGCAACTTGGTCGCGCCGACGCGGCTCCAAATGAGCTTGTGCTTTCAGCCCCCAGCAACCTTTCAAATTATGACCAAAACGAGTCAATCCCTCCATGCCCAGCCCGGCGACAAACACAACCCGTTTCCATCAATTGACTGGCAATCCAGGCGTCTCCTTCCGGTCTCTCTGGTTTGTGCTTTCGCCCTGATGTTGAGCTTCGGGTCGGCGGCGGGCGGAGTGGAGGACCGGGAGTTTTATGGTCCGTTCCCGAGTTGGATCAACGTGAAGACCGAGTTCGGTGCCACCGGTAATGGGTCGACCGACGACACGGCGGCGATTCAGGCGGCGTTCAATCAATCTCTCTCGAACCAGATCGCTGGTCGCGGGCGCGTCGTCATTTACCTGCCTGCGGGGACTTACAAAATTTCGGACACGATCTTTGCTCCGCGGCAGGACGCGGGGAATCCGACCAACGCTTCGTATTCCAACGTGATGTTCGTCGGCGAGGATCCGGCGACGACAACGATCAAGTGGGCCGGTCCGGCGGGCGGAACGATGATGTGGATCAACGGGGTCAACGGGATGCAGGTGGGCCGCATCACGTGGGATGGCTCCGGGACGGCGTCCATTTGCGTGCGGCACGAGTGGCTGAATTACGGGAACTACAGCACGAACAATCATCACTTCGACGAAGTCTTCAAAAACGCGGAATACGGACTCCGGATCACCGACGTGAATGGTGACAATCAGGGCGACGCCGAGGCGGGCGTCTATCGCTGCACCTTCAAGAATCTTTCGCAGGCCGGCACGCGCATCGACTCGCCGAACGCTTACGACTGGTGGTTCTGGTATTGCCGCTTCGAGAACAACGCGGTCGGGATCATGAACCCGTTCGGAAACTTCTCCGTCTACGGCAGCATCTTCAAGAACTCGACCGACGGCGACCTCAAGGTCGGGGACGCGCGTTATTTCGCCGCTCGCGACAATTACTCGATTGGTTCGCGTCGTTTCCTGAGCGTGCGCCCACTCGGTCCGGTCACGAATTTTGGGGGCAGTTGGGTGCTTCAGGGCAACCGGGTGATCGACCCGACGCTCACCGACGCCATTCAAATCGCTGGGGGTTCCTTCGGAACGCTCATGCTGATGGACAACGTCATCGCCAACCAAGCTTCGGTGACGCAGGGGCCGGTCGTGCGGAAGGTTTGGAAAACTGGTTCGCCGGAGCAAAAGATTTTTTCCGTCGGAAACACTTACACCGTCGCCAATCCGATCGAGGATCTTTGGGAAGCCTCGGATCAGGTGAAGGACGTGCGCGTGGCTCGTTCGACGGTTTCAACCGTCGAGCCGACGCTGCCCGGGACGCCGCCGCGCGTGGCGCGAGCCGTTTTCGAGGTACCGCCCGCGATGTCGTGGGATTCGGTCACCGGCACTGCTGCGCTGCAGAATACGATCAATTCGGCTGCCGCCCACGCGGTCGCGAACCCGGGATCGAAGCCGATCGTTCACCTTTCGGCCGGAACGGCGTCTGATGGATCGGGTCGTTTCAGCTGGACCGTCAATCAGCCTATCGTGGTGCCGGGCAACGTCGAAATGACGATCCTCGGCGACGCCCAATACTCCCGGATCAACGCGAATGCCTCCGACGGCCTCGCAGCCGGGCAGCCGTTGTTGATCCTTCGCGGACCCAGCCGCGTCACGGTGCAGGACATCAAATTCACCGTTTTCAACGGCACCAACAATGTTGCCATCGTCGTCGACAACTGTGACCAGGCGGGATCGCGGGTTTACATGGAGAACGCTGTTCCCACGGGATCCGTGGCCGATCTTCTCGTCAATGGCCTCGTGAACACGAAAGTGAATCTCCACAGTGCCCAAGCGACGACCTACAAGATCGTGGGTGGAGCGACGCCGGGGCCCAGTCGCACCGCGGTTTTCGGTGCGGCGAGCAGCGATGCTGAGACGCAAATGTTTCACGTCAGCAATGGCGGGCAGTTTCTCATCCGTGATTTCTGGTATGAGTCGAACACAACCGCTCACATCCTCCGCGCCGTCGGCAGCGGCCCCCAGCGCGGCTTCGTCGCCTTGGAATGCGCCTACGTTTACAACAACAACCAGGACTTCAGCCCCGCCTACACGCTCGATAATTTTGATGGTGCGGTGACGATGCTTGCCGGGAGTTGGGGTGGCTCGGCGGTCTTCTCCAATGGGACTGGTCAGCTCGATTTCCTGAAGGTCGGCGGCTACTCGGGGAATCGTGACCCGTCGAGTTCACCCGCCCAATACGCGTTGTTCACGGACGAGCTGGGAGCTACGGGCACGCAGAACCGCACGTTCCTGGAGTCGATGTTGACTTTTAACCGGACGACGAAGCCTGAGTTCATAGACACGCTGCCGATAGGCGTTACGGACGCCCGCCTCATTGGTTTGCAGGCGGCGTTCACGGGCACCACTCAGGGCATTGTCCTCACACCGAACACTTGGAACTAAACGTCATTCTCCCCCGAATCATCATGAAACTCTTCGCACTCCTCTCCGCGCTCCTCGCGACGGCCAGTCTGTCCGCTGCGGTGCCATCCGGCTCCGTGCTTTGGTTGAAATCCGATAGCGGAGTTGTCACCGACTCCACCAATCATGTGTCCCAGTGGCAGGACGCCTCCGGTGGGGGGAACCACGCCATCCCCGACGCCATCCCCGGCTCGCGGCCGCTTCTGCGTCCCGGAACGGTCGGCGGCGCGGCGGGGCTCGACTTCGACGGCATCCGCAACGGCCTGGCCGTCACGTCGTCGGCTGCAGTGAACACAAAGACGACTTTCGGCGCTCGGACGGTCTCGGTCGTCTTTCGCACCGGTGCTGACGTGCAGACGCGTCAGGTCGTCTGGGCACAGGGGAACGACGGGCACGGGCTCGCGATCTACCTCGACGCGGGGAAAGTCTACGTCGGTGCCGCGAGTAACGATGCGAACCTGCTCCTCAACCCCGGCTTCGAGGCGGGCCCGGTTTTTTGGAATATTGCCGCGAGTGGCGGCCCCGGCAGCCTTGAGCCGATCTACGACGCTGTGCTGGCACACGCCGGGGACTTCTCGATCCGGATGGAATTTTGGGGCACGGACCGTCGCCAAGGCATCGCGCTCGAGCCGGGCGGAATCTACACGGTGAGCGGTTGGGGGAAACTCGACGGGAGCGGTCTTGCTTCGTGGGTCCGGGTTCTGGCCGGATCGACCGAGATCGGTCGGCTCGACTTCACTAGCGGTTTCTACACGAAATCGACCGCCGACTTTACTGTGCCCACGGGCGTGACCGCGGCGGATCTCGTCCTCCAGCAAGGCGGCCCTCGCGGCTATTTCGATGACGTTGCCCTGACGGCTAAAAATCCGCCGAATTGGCCGGAGCGTTTTGTATCGGCCAGCGTCCAGCCGAACACCGTCTATCACGCCCAGGTCGTGCTCGACGGCAGTGCTGGGTCCGTCACGGGCTACCTGAATAACGCAGCCATCGGCAACCTCACCGGAGCCGGTGCTTTGCCCGGGAGTTCGCAACCCGCTTCCATCGGAATGAACCGCACGCCCGTGCGCTTCCACGATGGACCGAGCCGCACGATCAGCGCCAACAAGTTCGAGGGGCTGATCGCCGAGGTGCTCGTCTGGAATCGCGCGCTCGACGCTGGCGAACGCTCGGCGCTTTCGAACACGCTCGGCGCTCGCTACAACTTCGGGACGCCAAACCCGACGCCGACGCCCACGCCCACGCCTACTCCCACGCCTACTCCGACGCCCACACCGACGCCCACACCGACGCCATCACCAACTCCGTCCCCGTCACCCAGCCCTTCGCCAACGCCGAGTCCGACGCCCGGCACTGGTATTCAGGTGCTCGGTCTTTCGAACGGGACGGATGGAGTGGTTGCCTACACGCAAAACGAGTCCTTTCCGCAGCTCTCCACCACACTCGACGCCGCGGGGCTTGGAACGGCATTGCATTCGCTTGATCGCTGGGCCTACGGCTACCCCGCTTCGAACAACGCGTTCGTCGCCGCCAAGCCGGATTGGGTTTCCAGCGTCGTCGTCAACGACAGCGCGAACCAGTCGAGCCAGGGTCGAAATGTTCTCTGGAATGGCCAGTCGCTCAATCTCCTCGACGTCCGGGGTGCGGAGACGACCACCGTCACCTTCACGGTCGCTCTCTCGCCAAATGCTTCTGGAAACCGAAAAATCGCTTTGGTTGCCGGTCCCGATCTGGCACGCAATGGATCGGCGACGTCGATCCCGGCGAGCATCGCTGCGACGGGGCAGCCTACGGTCGCCATGACCACTTTGGTTGCCAAGACGGCGGTGTGGACAGGGTCCGTGCACGAGTATTTCTTCAACGCGAGCCTGGCTTCAGTCCCGCTAACGCCGGGTGGCACGATCACGATCACCGCGACGGTTCCGCGTTACACCCTCGTGACTCTCGCCTTCGAGAATGGATCAGGGGCGCCAACGCCGACACCAACACCGACGCCAACGCCAACGCCAACGCCAACACCAACACCAACGCCGACGCCGACGCCGACCCGACACCCACCCCGGCTCCGACGCCGGCAACCACACCCACTCCGACGCCCACGCCCACCCCGGTTCCGACACCCGCACCCACGCCTGTTCCGACACCGACGCCGACACCGACACCGACACCGACACCGACACCGACACCGACACCTCCCAACGGGTATCCAGATTCTCGGGTTGACGAACGGTGACGACGGCGTGGCCTCGTTCACGACGACAGCCTCGTTCGACGAACCTTACCACACGCTCAGCGCCTCCGGCCTGGGAGCTGTGCTGCACTCATCGGACCGTTGGGCCTACGGCATGGGCGTCGGCAATGCGGCCTACGCTCCGACGAAGCCGAATTGGGTGTCGGGAGTCTCCATCAACGACACGGCCAACCAGTTCAACAATCCCGTGAGGTGGGCTGGATCGCCAGTGAACCTGCTCGACGTCCGCGCGGCAAACTCGACGACCGTTACGTTTACGGTCAGCCTCTCGAACACGGCGACGGGAGTGCGGAAGATCGCGTTGGTCGGAGGCCCGGATCTCGCACAGACCAGTGCGGTCACGGTCATTCCGGCGACGATCTCGGCGACGGGATACTCCGCGGTGAGCATGACGGACCTGCGCTCGAAAGTCGCCACCTGGAACGGTAGCGCGCACACCTACTTCTTGAACGCCAGCGTCGCTGCCGTGCCGCTCACACCTGGCGGGACGATCACGATCACGGCCACCGTTCCGCGCTATAGTTTCGTAACGCTCGCATTCGAAGATGTCGCCACGCCGACTCCGTCGCCGACACCATCGCCAACACCCAGCCCGTCGCCGACGCCGTCGCCGGAAATCCAAGTCCTTGGGTTGTCGAACGGCGTGAACGGCGCGGCCGCCTACACGCAGGCTCAGTCGTTCAACGAACCGAATGCGACCCTTGTCGCCGCCGGAATTTCCAGTGTGGTTCACGCCTCGAATCGATGGGCCTACGGTTACTCGCCGACGAACAACGCGTTCGTCGCCTCGAAGCCGGCTTGGGTGCAGAGTGTCACCGCGATCGATTCGACGAATCAATCCAGTAACGGCTACCCGCTCCTCTGGAACGGAACGCCGCTCAACGTACTCGATGTGCGCGGCGCGCCAACGACGACCGTGACGTTCACTGTAAACATGTCGGCGACCGCCTCGGGGACACGAAAAATCGCTCTGATTGGGGGACCTGACTCCGCGCGTGATGGGTCGGCAACCAGCATTCCAGTAACGGTTGCCGCAACCGGGGCGACCACCCAGTCGCTTGCGACGCTGACGGCACAGGCCGGGACTTGGAATGGATCGGTGAACACGTTTTACTTCAACGCCACCATGGCGCAAGTGCCGCTGACTCCGAACGGGACCATCACGGTGACAGCGACGGTGCCTCGCTACTCGATGGTGACTTTGGCTTTCGAGTAGGATTTTTGCCGCGAAAGAACGCGAAAGGAGTTTCTAATGGAGGTTCTGGCTCAGGACGAACTTCTTGATTTGGAATTTGTAGCTTCCGCAGTTGATGAGGAGTCCGTGCTCGGTTCGGGTCGACTTGAGGTAGCCAAGGAGTTGCGCGATGTGTTCATCGGCCATCGATCTGGCCGCTTTGAGTTCGAGGAGCAGCCGTCCCTCTACCAAGAGGTCGGCGTTGAACGAACCGATGACGGTGCCGTCCTCGTCGCGAACTTCGATGGGGTGTTGTTGGTGTACCTCCAGTCCGGCTTTGCGCAGACGGTGTGCGAGGGCGTTCTCGTAGACTTTCTCCAAGTGTCCGTGACCGTGGAAGACGTGGATGGCGTAGGACGTCTCGCGAACAATGTCGCACAAATCATTGATCGATCTCATTGCCGTTGTTTAGCCGCAAGAGAACGCAAAGAGCACAAAAGATGATTTTTGATTCAGAATTCTTTGCGATCTCTGCGTTCTTTCGCGGCTAAAAACCTCATCGCTTCGTGGCCGACGCCTCGTGCATGAGGTCAAGCTGGTCGGGCGTCGTGATTTTTTCGAGTCGGCCGTCCAGGATCCAGCAGACTCGGTCGCTGGCGGCGAGCATCTTGGGGTCGTGGGTCGAGCAGATGATCGTCGTGCCGCTTTCGTCGTTCAGTTCCTGCAGCAGTCGGATCACTTCCTCGCCGGTCTTCGAGTCGAGGTTGCCGGTCGGTTCGTCGGCGAGGATGACCGCGGGCTCGTTCGCCAACGCGCGGGCGATGGCGACGCGCTGTTGCTGGCCGCCGGACAGTTCGAAAGGTTTGTGGTGGACGCGGTGGCCGAGGCCGACGCGCTCGAGGATGCGGGTGCCGCGCTCGGCGGCTTCCGCTTTGTCGGTCCCCTGAAAGACCATCGGCAGCGTGACGTTCTGGAGCGCGGACATGACGCTGACCAAGTTGAACGTCTGGAAGATGTAGCCGATCTTGTTGCACCGGAACCACGCCTGCTGACTCTCGTCGAGGTCGAAGACCGATTGTCCCTCGAAGATCACGCGGCCTTCGGTTGGCTGGTCGAGCGCGCCGATTTGGTTGAAGAACGTCGATTTCCCCGAGCCGGACGGTCCCATGATCGAGAGGAATTCCCCGCGTTCGATGGCGACCGAGATGCCCTTGAGCGCCCAGACCTCCTCGCCGCGGAGGCGGTAGAGCTTCTTCACGTTCTCGGCTTCGATGATCGGTTGCGCGTTCATTTCGGGCCGGGGATTTCGAGGTGGATGAGGTGGCGTTGCACGAGCGTGCGGGTGTAGAGCAGGACGGCGCGGCGGACGTCGGCTTCGTCGCGACCGCAGTCCCGCGCGATGATCTCGCCGATCACGCGCAGGGTGCGCGCGGCGTCGATGTGCTGCCAGAATTGCGCGCCCACCGGGTCGAGCACCGCGCTGCGCCAGCGCCGCGTCCAGGCGGCGGGGAGTAGGCGACCGATCAGGCCGGTCGCTGGGATCGGGCGGCGCAGATGGACGTGACCGCCCTCGCCGGGGATCGTCTCGACGTCGGGCGCGCGGTGCGGGATGGCGGCGAGCGGGTCGAAGGCGACGGGTGGAGGTTCGTTGATCAATGCGGGACCTCCGTGTGCAGGTCGACGTCCTCGGGGCGGGCGACGCGGGTGATTTTGCCATCCTGGATCCACATGATGCGGTCCGACGCCTGGAGCATTTTGAGGTCGTGGGTGGCGGAGATAATCGTGACGCCGAGGTCGCGCTGGAGGCGCTGGAAGAGCTCGATGATCTCGGCGCCGGTGCGCTGGTCGAGGTTCGCGGTCGGCTCGTCGGCGAGGATGATCTCGGGGTTGTTCGCGAGGGCGCGGGCGATGGCGACGCGTTGCTGTTGGCCGCCGGAGAGTTCGCCGGGTTTGTGGAGGAGGCGTTCGCCGAGGCCGACGAGGCGGAGAATCTCGATGGCGCGGTCGTGCGCGGCCTCGCCGTCGAGTCCGCCGTAGCTCATGGGGAGCGCGACATTTTCCAGGCAGCTCATGGTCTGGAGCAGGTTGTAGCTTTGAAAGACGTAGCCGACCTTCCGGCAGCGCAGCCAGGCGAGCTCGTCGGCGTCGAGCTGGGCGATGTCGACCTGGTCGATGAAGACGCGGCCGCGCGTGGGTTTGCCGAGGCCACCGATCATGTTGAAGAGCGTGGATTTCCCCGAGCCGGACGGGCCCATGATCGAGAGGTATTCGCCCTTGTAGATCTCGCAGCTCGCGCCTTGGAGCGCGGCCGTCTCGACGGTGCCGGTGCGGTAGATTTTCCAGACGTCGACGGCGCGGATGACGCGGCGGCGGGCGGTCGTGTCGGGCGAGTCGAAGACGCTGGAGAATTCAGCGTCGCTGAGGGGCGCGAGGAGGTCAGACATTGGAGCGCAGGGCGGTGGCCGGGACCATGCGGGCGGCGACGTTGGCGGGATAGAGGGCGGCGAGCACGGCGCAGGCCACGCCGCCGAGGAAGCAAATGACGGCGGCACCGGCCAGTTCCATCCAAGGGAGCGAGGCAAAAACGCGGCCTGGGACCGAACGAGATCGAATAGACGAACACGGCGAAGAGGCAGCCGACGAGCGTGCCGAGCGCGCTGCCGACGCCGCCGACGAGGGCGCTCTCGATGAGGAAAATCTGGCGGATGAACTGCGACAGCGCGCCGAGGCATTTCATGGTCCCGATCTCGCGGAAGCGCTCGGTGACGGACATGAGCAGCGCGTTGCTGATGCCCATGATCGTGACGAGCAGCGCGATGGAGACGATCCAGATCGTGCGGGCGCGCTCGCGCCGGGCGTCGGCGGCGCGGGCGGCGAGTTCCTCGGGGCGCGGCTCGCTGGCGAGGACGAGCGGGCGGAAGTTTGGCGGTAGAGCGGCGAGCGGCTGGAGCGAAGCGACCATGGGTTGATCGACTCCGGCGAAGATCGCGGCCCAATCGGGCGGGGCGGCGGGATCGCCGACGACGAGCGTGGCCGCCGCGTTGGCGGGGCGGGCGTCGAGGTTGGCGCCGGCGCGGCGGAGGCCGTCGAGGAGGCGGAGTTCCGCGTCGCTGGCGGGGGGGCTTG
>CAVUDH010000003.1:0-170646 GCA_963740185.1 uncultured Verrucomicrobiae bacterium | reverse complement strand
ACCGAGGGCGGCTACGATATTGGCCTCGCGGTTGGTGATGATGGTGGTATCGGCGTGGACGTATTTGGTGCCGGTGAGGACTTTGTCGGTGGGCAGCTTCTTCGAGTAGCGCTCGAGGAGGAGGGGGTAGGGGACTTTCTTGTCCGCGTAGTTGGCTCCGTAGAAGTAGCCGTGGACGATGCCGGCGAGGATGCGGGCCTGGGTGGCTTCGTCGGTCGGGACTTTTCCGAAGAGATCACGGTAGATGGTGAGCCCCTGGAGGGTGAAGATGGGCTTGTTCTTGATGGCTCCGAGGTAGAGGGCAAATTGCTCGACGTTGCGGAGCAGGGGCATGGGCTTGTGGGGGTCGGGGGCGCTGTCGCCGGTCCAGTAGTCGAGGTTGGCGGGGAGGGGGAGAAGGCCGCGCTCGCCGAGGGAGTGGGCGTGGTGAATGTCGATCCGTCCGTCGGGTCGGAGACCGGCTTCGCAGTGGAAAAGAACTTTGAAATCGAGGCTGCCGACGGGGCGGGCGGTGGCTCCGTAGGTGGTGGCGAGGTGAGCGTTGACGCCGCTGAGGAGGGTGGCAAGGGCGGCTTGGTTGCGGGTGAGGAACTGTTTTTTTGTCAGTTCCGCGTGGACGAGGGTGACGGGTGCTTCGGTGGGTGTGAGGGGCGGGACGTCGCGGGTGACGGTGACGGAACTGCGGCCGTCGCCGAGGGTGGCGGCGTAGGTGTCGATGGCGGTGGCGTAGGCGCTCGCGAGGCCGGTGATTTTTTTGACGGCGGTGGCGAGGTCCGATGCGTGGTCGATGAAGAAGGGCTCGGCGATGACGATGGGGGCTCGCGTTTTCGAAAGCTGGAGACCGCCTCGGTCGGAGGAGGTGCGGGGCTTGATGCCGCGGGATCTGAGGCGGAGGGCGCTGAGGAATTCGTCGAGGAGGATTCGGGCGAGTTTCTTCCCCTGGGTGGAGGTGTGGAAGTGGAGGACTTCGCTGCCGTTGGCCTTCCCGTCGTAGGCGTTGGCGTGGAGGCTGATGACGAAGTCGGGGTTCAGGGCGTTGGTCTTGGAGGGAAGATTTTTATACCCGGCTTTGTTGTCGTCGCGACTGATGACGATGACTTCGGCTTCTTTGACGAGGGGGAGGATGCGGGCGGCGAGATCGGAATTGAAGGCGTGCTCGCAAATTTTGCTGCCTTGGTGGCTCCCGCAGGCGCCGCTGGCGGAGGGGCTGTGGCCGACATCGATGACACACAGTGGGCGGCTGGTGCGAGCGGGGATGCCGCCGGGTGGGATGGGTGCCGGCGATGGCCCGACGAGGTCGCGCTGTAGCTCGCGAACTTCCTCGAGGACGTTCTTTCGAAGATCGGCGGAGGACTCAAGGAGCTGCTCGATTAGTCGGGACGCGAGCGGGGGGAGGGCCTCGATGATGCCGGGCTGGTGAAGGTCCTTGCCTCGGAGATGGCCGTCGATGGCGACCAATTGGTCGGTTCGTTCGCGGGCTCCGGGGAAGGGGTGATCGCTGGCTTTGCCAGGTTCGTCGGGGGGGAGGCTGGTGAGGGTGATGGGTCCGTCGGGGGTCTGGAGGGTGGAGTCGTCGAGGATGCGGCCGAAGAGGAAGGTTTTTTTCATGGATTCTGTCGGAGGTAGGGGTTTCGGTGGGATTCAGGCGTCGAAGTAGAGGCGGAGGGCGGTGGGCTGTAGGGTGCCGATGGAGCTACCTGAAACGGTGGGTTTGACCTCGACGCGGTGGTCGATCTCGTGAATCGCGACGAGGCGCGCGGCGCTCAGTTGGGGGTCTCGCTCGATCTGGTCGTTGACGTGCTGCTCGAGGGTGGTGTCCTCTGGGACTTTGTTCAGAGTCAGTTTCTTAATGATGATCATGGGACGGGAGGTGGGAGGTTGCTGCTGGGAGACAGTTGGGAAACGTCAGAGTTCGTCGGTCGAACTGTTGATCCGGGCGTTCGTCTTTTCGATTCCCGCAAGGGTGTTGGCGGCGACTTCCGCCTTGACGGATTGGGTCGTCTTGTTGGCGGCGGCTTCTGCGGCCAAGGTCGCGAGGGCTGAGGTAACGGTGCCGGCGTCGTAGTAGGCGATGATATCTTGCAGGCCGGCCTTGATGGGAAAGGCGGACGAATCGGCTGCCATCTTCCGGAGGATTTCCGCTTTGATCTTCGAGCGATTTCCGTCCATCTGGAAGCGAATGGCCTGGATGGTTTGGTCGAGGAAGATCTCCTTGTCGACGGAAGCGTTGAAGGTCTGGATGCCGGTGGAAATCGCGGCAAGAACGGTCTTGATCTGCTCTCCACCGGCCAAAGCGGAGGCAAAGCTGGTGCCGATCCCGGTGAGTTCTGTCACGAGATTTTTCCCGATGACCTGGCTGCGAAGTTCGATGGTCTTTTCGTAGTAGTAGTCGTCGACCATCCCCATGAGCTCGAAGAGAATTCGATTTCGAATTTCTCGCCGGTCGGAGCCTGCGTTCTCGTATCGGGTCTTGAAATAGCTGTCGGCGGTGGGATCGGAGTAATTGAATGTGAGGACGTTTGAGGCGGCGGCGGTTTGGTATTTTCGATAGGTGAACGGTTGGTGTGCCGCGCATCCGACGATCCAGAAGGAAAGGCCGAGGAGTAGAAAACTGGGGGGTTGCATCGCGGGAGCATCAAGGATGCTGAAGGGCCGCGCTACGGGGAGAGTCCCGCTTGGGTGTCAGGGAATTCCTTGATAGCTGGGTAGGAGTATTCCCAAGGGGTCGGGCGAAATTGCCTTGCCGATTACTAGGGTTTCAAGGTAGTCAGCTACGACGCAACCGGGTGCGATGGATCGGTTCGCAACGGCGGCTCAGAGGCTGATCCAGCAGGTTCCAAACATGAAATTATCGAGATGATTACGACCGTGGTGGTCGTAGATGGGCTGGCAGGGGTGCGACAGATGGTGGCACCGGCGCTCGGGGGCGATTATCAGGTCGTTGCAGAGGCGGGGACCGGAGTTGAGGCAATGCGGATCCTCAAAACGGTGATTCCGAAGGTGGTAATCTTGGACCTCATCCTGCCGGAGTTGAGTGGGCTGAGCGTGTTGCAATATCTCCTTGGGGTCGAGCGGGGACCGCGGGTCGTGATTTTTTCGGCGACTCGGCATGAGGACTTGGTGGTGGAAGCTCTGAGAATGAGACCGCACGGCTATGTTCACCGGGGAAATGCCTTTGATACGCTGATCATGGCGCTGGAAACGGTGACTCGGGGTGGAACGTATTTTTGTCCTTTTGCAACCCAGGCACTTGATTCTCGGCGGGGTCAGGGAGTGAGCGGGTGGGATGATCTGTCGGAACGGGAGCGGGCGGTGGCTCTGTTGGTTGCGGAGGGACTCAGCAGCAAGGAGGCTGCGCGTCGGCTTAATCTATCGCCAAAGACGGTGGAGCATTACCGGGGGCGGGTGATGCAGAAACTGGGGTGCCGGGAGGTGACGGCGTTGACGCGATACGCGGTGAGGCGGGGGTTGGTATCGCTGGAGTGATGGGCGTCGCTCGGACGAAGAGTCCGGCGGGGGTGCGAGGGCGGGAGGGATGGAGAGGGCGCTGAGGGGATGGGAACGGTCGGAACTGGTGGGGGGGCGGGGCGCTGGGCCGGGTCTCCTCACGTCGACCACTACGGGCGCGATGGGCTACTTCGGGGCCTGGAATATGCCGTGCCAGGCGCCGGTGGGTGGATTGGCCGAGTAGGTCTGGCAGCGTTCGCGGAGGAGCTGGGCGGCGGGGTCGGCGGGTTTGGCTCGCAGCACGGTGTCGAATCCGTCGCGGGCGGCGGTCCAGTCGGCGGCGAAGTATCGTTCAAGGGCGTCGGCGTAGTGATCGATCCAGGCGAGGTCGGTGGCGGGGAGGGAGTCGGCTTCGGCGATGAGTTCGTGAATGAGGATGCCCTGGTCGCGGCCCTTGACGGCGACTCGGTCGATGGGGCGGGTAATCATTTTTCCTTCGACGGCGGCGCGGGTGGCGTCGCTGATGAGGATGCTGGTGCCGTAGATGCGGTTGAGGCCTTCGAGGCGACTGGCAATGTTCACGGTGTCGCCGATGGCGGTGTAGTCGAGGCGGTTGGGGCTGCCGAAATTTCCGACGGTGGCGGGGCCGGTGTGGAGTCCGATGCGGGCCTCGAGTGGGGGGAGTCCGGCGCGTTGCCATTCGGCGCGGAGGGTGGCGAGTTGGGCTTGGTTGCGCAGGGCGGTGCGGCAGGCGGCGAGGGGGTGATTGTCGTGCGGACGGGGGGCGCCCCAGAAGGCCATGATGGCGTCGCCGATGAATTTATCGACGGTGCCGTCGTTGCCGAGGATCTCGCCGGTCATGGCGTCGAGGTAGTGGGAGAGGAGGTCGACGAGGGTGTCGGGGTCGAGTTTTTCCGAGATCGAGGTGAAGCCGACGAGGTCGGAGAAGTAGACGGTGAGTTCGCGGCGGGTGCCGCCGAGTTCCGCCTCCTGGCCGGATTCGATGAGAAGGCGGACGAGGTCGGCGGGGACGTATTTTTGGAAGGAGCGGAGGCCGGTTTTCATCTCCTCGACGGCGGTGGCGAGGGTGTTGACTCTCGAGGATGCGGCTGGTGAGAGGGGGCTTCGGGGCGAGGCGGAATTGGCCGATGGACCGGGTTTCGCTGGCGATGTGGCCGAGGTTGGCGGAGATGCGGCGGGACAGCAGGATCGGAGAGGATGCCGGCCAGGACGACGCCGCCGAGCCCGAGGAGGCCCATGGATCGCGCCATGCGGCGGACGTCCCCGAAGATGGCTTCCTCGGGAATGAGGATGCAAAGAATCCAGTCCGGCCCGCCGGATCGTCCGAGGTGCCGATAGCCGCCGACGTAGGATTCGCCATCCACGTCGAGTTCGACGGGATCCAGTTCTTCGGAGACTGCGAGAGGTTGCCGCCGAGTGATTCGAGGAGCTGGGTCACGCGGGGATCCGCGAGCTGCTCGGCGCGAATGGTCACGCGTCCGTGGCCGTCGGGGGCGGGCTCGGTGAGGTCCAGCCGGACGGTCGGATCGGGATCGACGGCGGCGGGGTGGGCGATGATTCGGGGGCTGCCGTCGGTCGCGACTTCGATGATGAAGCTCATTCCGGCGAGGCCGAAGTCGACTCCGGAGAGGAAGTGACTCAGGGCCTGGAGGTCGAAATCGGCGGTGACGACGCCGAGAAGGTCCGAGGTCCCGGGGGTTCGATGGGAACGGCGCGGCTGACCCCGGGGATGTCCGTCGATCCGCCGGAGCCGAGAAAGACGTAGGATTCGGTCCAGAGTGGTCGACCGGCGTCGCGGGCGGCGAGGTAGTAAGGTCGCTCGAAGGGCGGCGTGCGATCGGAATCCGGATCGTCGAGGGTGTTTGTCCACGAACCGTCGGGGGCAACGGAAAATTCGAGTAGTCGGCGAGTGGTGGCTCGACGGAGTCAGCGTGAGAATGCTCAGGCCGTCCTGGCGATCGCGGTAGGCGTGGTAGTAGGTACCGTCCGCCATCCCGAATGAGAGGTAGGAGAGGCTGGGTCGGGCGGCGAGTGAGGTGATGAAGTATTCGGTATTGCGCTCGAACGTCGTGCGGATCGAGCCAGCCTTGGGCGAGGAGATTGGCGACGGTATCGGCTTCCTGGTCGGCCACGTCGAGGGCGTCTTCGACGCGCAGTTCGATTCTGGCTGAGGCTTGGACGAGGACTTTTTCACCGAGGTTCTGGACCGCGAAGCGGGAGTAGTAGTAGGCGGCCCCGCCGAGCAGGCTCACGGCGGTGAGCAGCACGGCGAGTAGCAGCGTGAACAGGGTCGCGCGGAAACTGAAGCGGACGGGCGGATTCAACGGAAACGGGGGCCGGTGGGTGTGGTCATGCGGGATCGATGGTCAAGTTTTCGGGGGAGCGAACCTGCAAACCCGGGGTCCGTCGATGATATCTGCGGGTGGCGGGGGTGCGATTGAAAGAGAGTCTCAAATTCGAAGGGGAGTTCATTCTGGAGTGCGATGGCTCGACATCGCTTTGGATTTGCGGGGGATTCGTCGAAAGCTCGGACGCTTTGATCCAAAGCTTCGTCGAGCCGAAGCACTCCAAGCTGCGTCTCCGTCCTGGTCAGATGTTTTCATTTCGTCGGGACTCACTTTCAATCACACCCGGGTGGCGGTGAAGTTTGCTTTTTCTCTCGGGATTGGTCCGGCATGGTGGGGAGATGAGGTGGCTATTCAAGTTGAAGTTGCATTGGCAGATCTTAATCGCGATGGCGCTGGCGTTTATCGTCGGTATCTCGCTGCCGGAGGGGGGCGAGGTTGGCGGAGTCGATGTTGCCGGGGTCTGCGCTTATTTCGGGCGGTTGTTTTTGAAGCTGCTGCAGATGCTGGTGGTTCCGCTGATTGCGACGTCGATCATTTCGGCGATCGCGCGGCTGGGTGAGGATAATGCCTTCGGGCGGCTGGGAATGCGGACGGCGGGATATTACGTCATGACGACGGCGCTGGCCGTGATCGTCGGGTTGGTGGTGGTGAATGTGGTGGGACCGGGCAACGTCTCGCCGGAGGTGTCGGAGCGGATGATCGCTTCGCTGGGTGAGACGAAGGCGGAAGTGGAGGCGAAGGTGAAGTCGGAGGCGTCGTCGGGGTCGGTGTTGGCGCAGGTCTTCGAACGGATGATTCCGAAGAACATCATCGATTCGCTGGGGAACAACTCGGACATGCTGGCGATCATCTTCTTCGCGGTGCTGTTCGGATATTTCATCACGAAGCTGGAGGCGGGGCCGCGGGCGGGGTTCCTGGGGTGGTGGGAGAGTGCTTACGCGGTGATGTTGTTCATGACCGATTGGGTGATCAAATTCGCGCCCATCGGCGTGTTTGGACTGGTGGCGGCGACGGTGGCGGAGACGGGCTTTGACGCGCTGGGGCCGGTGATTTCGTTTTTCTTCACGGTTCTGGCGGCGCTGGGAATCCATCTTTTCGTCGACTCTGCCGATCTTGCTGAGACTGTTCGGGCGGAGTCCGGTGGCGCATTTCCGGGTGATGCTGCCCGCGCTGCTGACGGCCTTTTCGACGTCGAGTTCGAGTTCGACGGTGCCCGTGTCTTTGGAATGCCTGGGCAAGGATGGCTATAATCCGAAGCGGGTGAACAGCTTTGTCGTGCCGCTGGGGGCCACGATCAACATGGACGGAACGGCGCTTTACGAGTGCGTGGCGGCGATGTTCATCGCGCAGATTTTTGGGATCGAGATGACGTTTGGCACGCAGATGTTGGTGGTGTTCCTGGCCTTGGCGACGTCGATTGGCGTGGCCGGGGTGCCGGCGGCGAGTCTGGTGGCAATCGTGATCATTCTGGGTGCGATCGGGTTGCCGATGGAGGCGATCGGGCTGATTCTGGCGGTGGACCGGGTGCTGGACATGTGCCGGACGGCGGTGAACGTGTTCAGCGATTCGTGCGGCGCGGCGGTGATCGGGCGGGGGGAGATGCGGCGGGAGGCGGAGGCTGGGTAGGGAGTTTTCTCACGCAGAGGCGCCGGAGGGTGTCGCGGGGGTTTTGTTCTCGTGTCGGCTCGAGGTCGCGCGGGAGTGGGCGTTTTCCGAATTTCCCGGAGTGTCGCTCCTTGACGGCGAATGAGACTCAGTCTCATATTGCGGGTATGTTGAATTTTCGGTTGATGGCGGTGTTGGGACTTGGTGGGACATTCGTATTTGCGGGCTTGTGATGGGGGCGTTGAGTGCGGCCGAAGGGGTGGAGGATCCGACGGCGGTCGCCGCTGAGGTGATCGCGGAGGATGCGAGCTCTGGCTGAGGATGAGCTGGCTGAGTTGAAGGGTGAGGTGATCGAGAATTACGCGGATTTGGTTTTTGCGACGTATTCCGATGCTTTGGCGGAGGGTGAAGACGGTTGCGGACGGCGCTGGAGGCGCTGGTGAAATCGCCTTCGGCGGAGACGATGGAGGCGGCTCGGGGGGCGTGGCGCGAGTCGCGGGTGCCGTATTTGCAGACGGAGGCGTTTCGGTTTTACGGGGGTCCGATTGACCACGAGGAGTCCGGGGTGGAGGGACTCATGAACGCGTGGCCGATGGACGAGGCCTACATCGATTACGTCGAGGGGAATGTGAACGCGGGGGTGATCAACGATGCGGAGAGGTATCCGGAGATTTCGAAGGAGATGCTGGTGAAGCTGAACGAGAAGGACGGCGAGGCGAACATCAGCACGGGGTATCACGCGATCGAGTTTTTGCTGTGGGGACAGGATTTCCGAGCGGATGGTCCGGGTGAGCGGACGTTCGAAGATTATTCGACGGCGACGAACGCCTCGCGACGTGGGGACTACCTCCTGGCGGTGGGAGATTTGTTGGTCGAACATCTGCAGATGTTGGCGACGGCGTGGGATCTGGAGAGTCGCGGGGAAATTATCCGGGAGGAATTCCTGGCGCTCCCGGCGGACGAGGCGCTGCACCACATCTTTACCGGGATCGGGGTGCTGAGCGGATTTGAGGTTTCCGGCGAGCGGCTGGCGGTGGCCTACGTGACGAAGGAGCAGGAGGACGAGCACTCGTGCTTCAGCGACAACACGCACGTGGACATGATCGAGGACGTGCGGGGAATCCAAAACGTGTGGCTGGGGATTTACGGACGACGAAGTCGACGGGCCCGGGCTGAATGACCTGGTTGCGGCCAAGAACGCGGCGCTGGCGGACGAAGCTTGGATCTGAGATCGACGCGAGCCTGGCGGCGGCGGAGGCGTTGCCGGTGCCGTTCGATCAAGCGATTTTGGGCGGGGACGATGCGGCGGGTCGGGTTGCGGTGGCGACGTTGATCGATGATCTGCGGACGCAGGGGGCGACCATCGTCGACGCGGCGAAGGAGTTTGGGCTGACGCTTCAGCTCGATGCGGAGTGAGGACGATCCGTCGGGATTCGGCAGATTGGCGCCGGTCGTTTCTGAGTCTGCGGTTGCCTGATCGTGTTGGTGGTGGCGTTGCGTCAGGAGAGACCGCGCTGGAGCCGGTCGCGGGTGAGGAGCTGTCGGGTGGGGAGACGACGGTCTTCGATACGACGGAGAACGCGTTCGGGTATTCGGCGCGAAATTTGCGACCGGAGAAGAAGAACTCGTTCTTCGTGGGCAACTCGTTTTTCAAGCAGAACTGGGTGATCGCGCCGGCGTCGACTTCGGCGCGGGATGGGTTGGGGCCGCTCTTTAACGCGAGGTCGTGCTCGGCGTGCCATTTCAAGGACGGGCGGGGCCGACCGCCGCAGGAGGGCGAGCCAATGGTGTCGATGCTGTTGCGTTTGAGCCGACCGGGCGACGCGGACGCGAAGGCGGGGGTGCAAGCCGGACGAGACGTTCGGTGACCAGTTGCAGCAGAATGCGATCCCCGGTGCCGCGGGTGAGGGGGTGCCGGTGGTCGAGTATTCGGACGAGCGGGGGACGTTTGGTGACGGGAGTGAATACGTGCTGCGAAAGCCGAACTTACCGGATCGAGCCGGGTGGCTACGGCGAGGTCCCGGAGGATTTGGAAATCTCGCCGAGGGTGGCTCCGCAGATGATCGGGATGGGGTTGCTGGAAGCGATTCCCGAGGAGAAAATTATCTCGCAGGCTGACCCCGATGACCTCGATGGCGATGGCGTGTCCGGGCGTCCGAATTGGGTCTGGAATCACGAGATCGGGGTGAATCAGATCGGCCGCTTTGGTTGGAAATCGAACACGGCGACGGTGCGCGAGCAGGTGGCGGGCGCGTTTCTGGGGGACATGGGATTGACGAGTCCGTCGCGGACCCACGGCGGCGCGAGCCTGTCCGATCTGGGGGTGGCCGAATTGGCCTACGAGGACGGTGAGCCGGAGGTGACGGAGAAAATTTTCGACCACGTCGTGTTCTATTCATCGGTGCTGGCGGTGCCGGCGAGGCGGGACGTGGATGATCCCGAGGTGCTGTTGGGGAAGAAATTGTTTGGGCGGCTGGGGTGCGCGGCGTGTCACGTGCCGGAGTATCGGACGGGAATCGTGGAAGGGATGCCGGAGGTGTCGGAGCAGCGAATTTTTCCCTACACCGACCTGTTGCTGCATGACATGGGCGAGGGGCTGGCGGACGGTCGGGCGGACTTCGAGGCGGACGGGCGGGAGTGGCGGACGCCGCCGCTGTGGGGGATCGGGCTGATCGAGAACGTGAACCACCACACGAATTTCCTGCACGACGGACGGGCTCGGAATCTGGAGGAGGCGATTCTGTGGCACGGCGGCGAGGCGCAGGCGTCGCGGGATGGATACGTCGCGCTGCCGAAGGCGTGAGCGGGCGGCGGTGGTGCGGTTTTTGGAGTCGCTGTGAGGCGCTGGGAAAGACGCGACAGGCTCCAATGCTCGTGTTAGCCGATGTCCGCCGATGATGAGAATGGAAACTGGCTGGGAATCGTGGTCGATTGACGGGGCTCGTGTTGATCGTCGGCGTTTACCTTTATGCCGAATTGGCGCGGGCAACGGGCATGGGCGGAAGGAGCAGCGGATGAAATCCTTGGGCGAGCCGCTGACGATCTCCGAAATCGAGGCTGAGCCGATTCCCGGACGAGACAATTTCGCGGCGGCACCGATCTTCGCGGAGCTCTTCGGAACTCCCGAAACGAAGATCGGCGATTGTCGGAGATCGAAAGTTTTCGTGGGGCGAGAGGCGACGCCGATTCGCTGCTGATCAGATTCGCGCGAAAGGTCGAGCCGAACTTTGATGGCTGCCGACGTCTGACGCTGCCGAGATTGTCTTGGAAACCGTCGCTCGGGAGGGCGCGATCTGGGATGAGATCCGAGCGGCGCCACTCCGACCGGGACGGTCTGGCCCGCTGAGTATTCCAAGGGGTTCACCATGGACGTTCCTCAAGTTGGTGCCGATGTTGAAGATCGCTCAATCGCTCGACGCGCAGATCCGCGCTCATCTTGGTCCTGGGCGAGTCGGAAGCTGCAGCGGACGATGTGGCTTTGATCTGCAACCTGGCGGATCGCAATCAGGAGCCGGTGATCCTGATTCCTCAGCTGGTGCGAATTGCGATGCTCTGGATGGCGATGGACTCAGTGAAGACCGGGATCCTGCTGGATCGTCGTGGACGGACGCGGATTTGCAGCGCTTTCAAACAATCTTTTCCGAAATCGACCTGCTTCGGGACATGCAACGGACGCTGCGGGGCGAGCGGGCGACCTCTTTGTTTGCGCTGGAGAAGATTCCCACTAACGCCGACGGCATTCGGTTGGTTTTCGGTCTGGACAGTGAAGACGAGAAGATTCGGCGAGTCGTGACTTCGGGAAGGTGGTGGATTCGCCCGTCGGGATACGATTTTGAGGATCGCGCGTTGTGGGTGTCGGTGATCCAGAGGATGATCGATGGGTTGAAACGCCGACGAGGTGGCCCGAGGCGCAGGCGAACTTGGAAGCGGAGATCGCCGAGCGAAAGGCGGACTCCGCGCGAGGTTTTTCGGACTCCGTTTACGCTGCTTTTATTTTCCACTTTTCCGATGGTCTTACAGCGGACCTTTGCGACTGCAGGCGAGATCGACTTGGCGGTCGTCGCTTGCGGAATCGAGCGGTTTCGCTGAGGGAGGGTCGATTGCCGAACGATTTGGCGGAGCTGTCGGTCGGTGATTTGCCGGATACGCCGGAGGATTTGCTGTCGGGCGGAATGCTTGCGGTATCGGGTCGTGGAAGGAGGCGGCGAATTTTTCGCTCTACGGCGTTGGATGGAATCAGGTGGACGATGGCGGACGCGGCTCGAGTGCTCCGGCCAAGGCTCTGATCGGAAGGTCGGATTGGGTGTGGTGACGGGCGGCGGGCTGGAAGCCCGCTGCGGCGAGCAGGATGCTCGCGGTCCATCCTACTTTCGGCCGACGCTGGTGGCTCGTTTGGCGAGGCCTTGGCGGGTCTTCTTTTTGCTGACGTCGGTGCGGTGGGCGACTTTGTCGACCTGGCCGACCTTGAGGTATTGCTGGCGGACCTTCTCCAGCATTTCGTCGCGGCGGTCGTAGAGTTTTTTGGGCTTGCGTGGCTTCGTCCGGCTGAGGGCGTAGGCGGTGATGAGGGGGAGGGCGACGGTGCGTGTCGAGGTAGCAGACGACGGCGTCGGGGAGGGATTCGGGATCGATCTTGCCCCACGAAACGGCTTCGCCGGGGGTGGCTCCGCTGAGGCCGCCGGTGTCGGGGCGGGCGTCGGTGCATTGGAGGAAGTAGTCGTGGCCGCGCTCTTCGATGCCCATGACTTCCTGAATCTGGGGCTCGGTCTGAAGCATGAAGTTCTTCGGGCTGCCGCCGCCGAGGATGAAGACGCTGCTTTTGCCGCCGGAGGATTTGGCGTCGTAGACGATGGCGGCGGTCTGGTTGACGTCGCGGTTGACGTCGAAGCTGAGCTCGGAGCCGCGGAGCGACATGGCGGCGACGTTCATGCCGATGGAGGAGTCGCCGGGGCTGCTGGTGAAGATGGGGACGCGGTATTTGTAGGCGGCGGCGAGGAGGCTGTGCTCGGAGATGCCGAGGGTCTTCTCGCGCTCGTGGACGTATTTGCCGAGCAGGAAGTGAAATTCGTCGGTGCCGAGGGGGCGCTGGAATTCCGGCCCCTGGATCACCTGGCGGACGAAGGCGTCGGTGTCGAGGAGGACGTCGTAGTCGAAGAGGACGTCGTAAATGCGGATGACACCGTCGTTGCGGAGATCAATGTCGTTGATGTTGGGCGAGCCAGCGTAGAGCTCCATGCCGAGACCGTAGTGGAGGTCGTGGTAGAGATTCGCGCCGGTGGAAATGATCCAGTCGACGAACCCGGCTTTGAGTAACGGGACGAGACAGGATTTGCCGAGGCCGGCGGGTGTCAGCGCCCCGGTGAGCGACAGGCCGACGGTGCCGCCGTCTTCGAGCATTTTGCCGGAAAAGAGGCGGCAGGCTTCGGCGAGGCGGGCGCCGTTGTAGGCTTTGAAGGTGCCGTCGATCAGATCGGCGGCGGAGACGTTTTTGCGGGCGGCCTCGGGGAGGAGGCGGGGGAATTGTTTGTTGAGAGTCGGCATTCTTTTGGAATGAGAAATTTGAAATGCGGAATGTGAAATGACGAGAGTGCGGGGCTACTCCATGAAGAAGGGGCTGGTGTGCGCTTCTTCGTAGCTGCTGTCGTCGATGAGGTCGGCGCCGGAGGGTTCGATTGGGCCGTCTTCCTGAATCTGTTCGTTGGCGTCGTTGGCGTTGGCTTCCTGCTCGGCGGGGGTGGAGTCGGGTGGGGTGATGCACCCGGTGAAGGTGAGGGCGGCGGCGAGGAGGAGGAGACGTTGGAGCATGCCCCTTCGTTAAATGAGAAATGCGGATTGAGGAATGAGAAATGATCGTGGGCGCGATGATCGGACGCTTGTTGCCTTGTGGACTGACGGGGGTGGCCTAGATTTCGAGCGTCATGAAGATTGCGTTTTTGGGAGCGGGGAAGATGGCGACGGCGTTTGCCCGGGGTTTGGTGGAGTCGAAGGTCTGCGACTCTGCTGACATCGTGGTGGCGGATGCGAGTCAGGTGGCTCGCAGTGCTCTGACTTCTCAGCTCGGGGTGAAGGCGGCGGAGTCGAACGCGGTCGCGGTGACGGATGCGGACGCGGTGCTGCTGTGCGTGAAGCCGGCGCGACGCGGCGTCGGCGCTCGAGCAATGCGGCGAGGCGTTGGACGGGAAGTTGTTGATTTCGATCGTCGCCGGTCTGTCGCTGGAAGTCTCTTGGCGCGATGGCGGGTGATGGCGTGCGGTTGGTGCGGGCGATGCCGAACACGGCGGCGCAGGTCGGGCGGAGTGCGTCGGCCTACGCGGCGGGGCCGGGGGTGACGGAGGCGGACCTGACTTTGACGAAGAAAATTTTCGGGGCGGTCGGGTCTGGCGCTGCCGGTGCCGGAGTCGCAGCTCGACGCGGTGACGGGGCTGAGTGGGAGCGGGCCGGCTTACGTGTATCTGGTGATCGAGGCGTTGTCGGATGGTGGTGTGGCGGCGGGATTGCCCCGGGCGTTGGCGTCGCAATTGGCCGTGCAGACGGTGATGGGCGCGGCGGCGATGGTGGCGGAGACGAAGGAACATCCGGCGGTGCTGCGCGAGGCGGTGACGAGTCCGGGTGGGACGACGGCGGCTGGCGCTCGGCGTGCTGGAAGCGGCGGCGGTGCGGTCGGCGTTCGTCGAAGCGGTCGGGGCGGCGACGGACAAATCGAAGGGATTTTAGATTTTGGATTTCAGATTTTCGATTTTGGTGCTGGCGGCGGTGCCGGTGTTTTTGGCCGGTGCGGTGGACGAGCCGGATCCGGCGACGTTTGTGCCGGACGTGGCGCGGGCGGCGGCGGGCGAGGGGAACGAGGCGTTCGCCGCGGGGCGATTACGATGCGGCGCGGGAGGCGTATCAGCGGGTGATCGAGCTGGCTCCGCAGAATCTGATCGGGAAGATCAACCTGGGGGTGGTCGAGTATCGGTCGGGTAATCTGGCGGAGGCGGAGCGGGTGCTGAAGGAGGTCGTGCAGAGCCGGATCGAGACCGGGGCGGCGTGGCTGACGCTGGGGATTCTGTATTACGAAAACGGCCGGACCGACGAGGCGCTGGCGGCTTTGGCGCATGGCGACGTTGCACGATCCGGGGAACGCGCGGGCTCACAATTACTACGGCGTCACGCTGGGGCTGAAGGGTTGGCGGGACGGTGCGGAGGCGGAGCTGCGGCGGGCGGTTGAAATCGATCCCGAATACCGCGATGCGCATTACAATCTGGCGCTGCTCTACATGGAGCGACGACCGCCGACGATCGAGCTGGCGAAGCGGCATTATTACCGGTCGGTCGAGCTGGGTGGATCGCGCGATATCGTGCTGGAGAAAAATCTTAAACTCTCGCCCGACGATCAGTAGGTTCCTGCCGCCATGAGATTTTTCGCTTTTGTTTTCGCGTTTTTGGTCGTGTTGCGGATGGGCGTTTCCGCCGAGCCGCCGAAGATTTACGGCAAATCGGCGATCCTCTTCGACGCCAACACGGGCGAGGTGCTTTACAAAAAGGCGGACACCTATCGGACGCCGGTGGCGAGCACGCAGAAGTTGCTGACGGCGCTCGTCGTCGCGAAGTCGGGGGATCTCGACGGGAAGCTGACGATTGAGAAATCCGACACTCTGGAGGAGCCGACGAAGCTGTATTTGAAGGAGGGAGATCACTACCGACGCGCGGATCTGTTGAAGGCACTGCTCGTGAAAAGTGCGAACGACGTCGCCCACGCGCTCGGTCGGGACAATGCGGGGAGCATCGATAAGTTCGCCGACAAGATGAACCGGGAGGCGGCCCGGCTCGGGGCGAAGGAATCGAATTTCACGAATGCAAACGGGCTGCCGGATTCCATGCAGCTCTCGACGGCGACGAGACATGGCGTGCGTCGCGCGGGCCGCCTACCGCAACGCGCTGCTGCGCGACATCATGGCGATCAAGTCCTACCGCTTCGAATACGCGAGCGGGAAGGGTGCGACGCTGACGAATACGAATCGCGTGCTGCGGACCTATTCGTTTTGCAACGGGATGAAGACGGGCTACACGCGCTTGTCGGGACACTGCTCTGATCGCGAGCGGGTCGTACGGGGGACGGGACATGATCGCGGTGGTGCTGCGGAGCAATAAGGCCAACGTGTGGAACGATTGTGCGTCGCTGCTGGAATACGGGCTGGGGATCGACAAGGACAAATTCCGGATCGGACGGGTGATGAGATTTTCGATTTCTGATTTTCGATTTTCGATTGATGCGACGGGACTGCGTAGCTCGCACGCTCGGAGGCGCGCGCTCCCCATCGGATTTTTCTGATGGCGCGGAAGTATTCTCTGGCTCCGGCGGGGCGGGTATCGTCGGGGATTGATTTTGCGGCGGAGCTGAATGAGCAGCAGCTCGCGGCGGTGACGAGTCCGCCGGGGGCGGCGCTGGTGATCGCTGGCGCGGGGAGCGGGAAGACGCGGACGCTGACGTTTCGCGTGGCGTGGCTGCTGGAGCAGGGCGTGGCGCCGGAGTCGATCCTGCTGCTGACCTTTACCAACAAGGCGTCGCGCGAGATGGTGGAGCGGGTGGCCTCCGTGGTCGTCGGCGGCGCGGACGGGATCTGGGGTGGGACGTTTCACTCGATTGGCAACCGCATCCTGCGGCGGCACGCGGATCGGATCGGGTTTCGGGCGGGGTTTTCGATCATGGACCGTGAGGATCAGACCGACTCTGATCGAAGCGGTGGTGGCGCGAGAGGGAATGCGCACGGAGGATCGGCGGTTTCCGAAGGGGAGTGTGCTGGCGGAGATTTTCGGACTCTCGATCAATTGCGGGACGACGATTCCGCAGATTTTGCGGGACCGGTATCCCTACTTCATTCCGCTGGAGGAACAGATTCAGCGGGTGGCCATTGCTTACGAGGGGCGGAAGCGGGAGGCGAACTCGATGGATTTCGACGACCTGCTATCGAAGACGCTGGAGCTTTTCGTGACGTGCCCGGACGTGGCGGAGCGGTATCAACGTCAGTTTCGCCACGTGCTCGTGGATGAGTATCAGGACACCAATACGCTGCAGGCCGACCTGATTGACCAAGTCGCGAAGGTGCACGGTAACATCATGGTGGTGGGCGACGACGCGCAGTCCATTTATTCGTGGCGAGGGGCGAATTTCGCCAATATTCTGCGCTTTCCCGAGCGCTACCCGGACGCGGTGGTTCACAAAATCGAGGTGAATTACCGAAGCGTCCCGGAGGTGCTTGAGCTGGCGAATGCGGCGATCGCGGGGAACGAGCGGCAGTTCAAGAAGGAGCTGCGTCCGGTGCGTCCGTCGTTGTCGATGAAGCCGGCGGTGGTGCCGTTGCAGACGAATAACCAGCAGGCGGCGTTCGTCGCGCAGCGGGTGCTGGAGTTGAGCGAGGAGGGGGTGGATCTGCGGGAGATGGCGGTGTTGTACCGGGCGCATTACCACTCGTTGGAGGTGCAGCTCGAGTTCACGCGGCGGGGGATTCCATTCACGATGACGAGTGGCCTGCGGTTCTTCGAACAGGCGCACGTGAAGGACGTCGCGGCATTCATGAAGTTTGCGGTGAATCCGAGCGACGAGGTGGCGTTCAAACGGATGGTGAAGTTGCTCGCCGGCATCGGGCCGAAGGCGGCGGAGAATCTGTGGAATGCGGTGGCCGCGACGCTGGGGAAGGGCGGGAGTTTTGCGGATCTGCGAGCCCGGGCCAAGGTGCCCGCGAAGTCGGCGAAGGCCTGGGATCAATTGGTGCACACCATCGAGGACCTGATGCCGGGGGACCGGGTGGTGGCTCCGTGGGAGATGATCGATGGGGTGATGTTTGCCGTTTACGACGACTACATGAAGTCGAAGTTCCCGAACTACGATCAGCGGAAGGAGGATCTCAACACGCTGCTGAATTACTCCCGGCAGTTCGACAACGCGGCGGATTTTCTCGCGCAGCTGGCGTTGTTGGGTTCGGTCGAGACGACGGAGGCGCTGGCTCCGGACGTGGCGGAGGATGAGAAGGTGACGCTGTCGACGATTCATCAGGCCAAGGGTCTGGAGTGGAACATCGTGTTCGTCGCGTGGTTGACGGAGGGGATGTTTCCGAGTGCGCGGTCGGTCGAGACCGACGAGGGGGTCGAGGAGGAGAGGCGGTTGTTTTACGTCGCGACGACGCGGTGCAAGGACGAGCTGTATCTGACCTACCCGGAGATCCGGCTGAACGGGGGCTACGGCGAGGCGTTTCAGCGTCCGTCGCGGTTTCTGGATGAGCTGCCGGAGCACGTTTACGAGGATTGGGAAGTGGACTCGGCGGGGAGCTTCGGGGCGAGCGAGCGAGCTGGCGCGGGCGGAGATGCGGATACCGAGCCGGACGGTGGCGGCGAAATTCCTTGGTGAGCGGAAAATGGGAGCCGGGAGTCGCGGTCTTTCATTGCCTTTGCTGCGGTTTGACATTTCCGGCGAAAGGTCACAAATTTGTGACATTATGAAGACGGCGACCATCCGGGACTTGCGTTACGATTTTGGTAAGATCGAGGCTTGGTTGGCGGGGGGGAAGACGTCTTGATCACCAAGCATCGCAAGCCGGTCGCGCAGATCTCGAAGCCGAGCGAAGCAACGGAAGCCGAACCGGCGTTGCCGGATTACCAGGCGAGGCGTAAACGGATCTGGGGAGACCGCGTTTTCTCCGCAGCGGAAGTCGAGGAGATGCGCGCGTTCGAGACGGGGGAGCCGTGATCCATTACGCGGATACGAGTTTCCTGTGCGCGTTCTACCGGGAGCAGGACAATTCGCGACGGGCTGACGCTTTTCGAGAGACGATGACCGAACCGCTGCGTTTCAGCTCGTTGCTGGAGTTCGAATTTCTCCAGGCGATCGAGTTGCAAGTCTGGCTGCACGAAGGAGACCGGACGCGGGGTTATGGGCGTCGGGAGGCCGACCAGATGGTGAGTGATTGGGAAGCGGACGTGGCGGCTGGGGTCAACGTTCTCGTCGCGTGCGAGATGGAGGCGGTCCTGCGGTTGGCGCGAGTTTATTCCAACCAGCACACTCGCGCGGGAGGTCATCGCACGGTGGACATTCTCCACGTCGCCACGGCGGTCCACCTGCGGGCTGAGCGATTTCTGAGTTTCGACATCCGTCAACGTCGATTGGCAGGGATGGTCGGATTGGTCGTGGTGCCTTTGGAATAGCGGGATTCCGCGGTGTTTGACGGGCGTGGGTCTACGGTTGGACGACGCGATGTCAGGAGGAGACGCCGGGGGGAGCGTTGTGCTCTCCGCTTTTACGGGTTGGCACGTCGATGTTGGCATCCTGGCGGTCGAAAGAGTTATTGATTCTTCGTTGCAAAGCGCGTTCGCTTCGCTGCCGATGTCAAAACGCGACGATCCTCCGTCCAAGCCACCGAAGAAGCAGGGGTGGTGGCGGAAGTGGTTGAAGCGGATCGGGCTGGTCTTTCTCGTCCTGATCGGGCTGGTGGTGATCTTTCATCGAACGGTCATCTTCGAAGGCACGCGGTATTTCGTGGTGCGGGCGGCGAAGCAACAAAATCTCAACCTCGATTATCAGATCAGCGGTTCGATTTTTTCGAGTTTGAGGATTGAGAATCTGCTGGGTCGACCGACCGAGTCGGGACCGATCAAGCGCCTGGAGATCGGCGAGATTTTGCTGGAATACAGTCTCATCGGGGCGCTTCGCGAGGGCTTGCCGGCGCTGCTGGATACCGTCGAGTTGCACGACGTCTACGTGGTGATCGAGCCGGGTGAGCCGCTGCCGAAGGAAAAAGAGGAGAAAGAAAAGCAGGCGTTCAAATTTCCCGGCTTGTTCCCGGAGCGGCTGGTGCTGAAGAACATCAATTTCCAGACCGTTGGCGATTACGGCGGGTTCGAGTTGAAGGGCCTGACCTTCACGCTGCTGCCGGACGAAGCCGGAAAACTGGTCGTCGCCAAGCTCGAGGTGCCGGGGGTGCGGACGTGGAACCAGCTCAGTGCGAAGACGTCTTACGCGGATCGAAATATGGTGCTGACCGATTTATCCCTGAGTCCGGAGGTGCGGATCGAGCGCTTGAATCTCGACGCTTCGGAGCTCGGCGAGGCGGTGCTGGGTGCGGAGTTGGAGGGGACGGCTTTTGACGCTGATTTTTCCGTGGATTTGCACGTTGAGGACCTGAACGCGTCGAACGATCTGACGGTCGAGGCGACGGTGGACGGATTGGTTCTGGGGAAGATCTGGGACTACCTAAACATGGAAGGGCCGGTGGAGGGTACGCTGGATGACCTGAATCTACGGTTCGCCGGGAAGCCAACCGAGCCGAAGGGTTGGGACGCGGACATCGCGCTGGAAGCGTCCGGGCTGGCGGCGGCGGGGAGGGATTTGGGCAACGTCCGGGGAGATTTGACCATCGAGGACAGCAGGATGGAAGCGTCGGTGATCGATCAGCTTGGCGAGGAAAACAAGGTGGAGCTGCGGGCGAGTGCGACGCTTCCGGAAACCCTCGAGGAGTTCAGCAAGATCAACGCCGATGGGGCGCTGACGGCTGATCTCAAAACGGTCGGGCAGGTGGCGGAAGGCGTCGAAGGTGGGGCAACGGCGCGGATCGATTTTCAGGTGAAGGATCAATCCCTGACGGCGGATTTGAACGCAGCGAGCGAGCGATTAAAGATTGGTGAGAACACGGTCGAAGGATTGAACGCGAATGTGCGCGTGGAGAAGAACCTGGCGACGGAGGAGGGTGCGCCGCTTTTTCGCGACCTGAAGTCGAAGATCGACGCGAACGTCGAGTCGATCAGCGCTGGGGGCGTCACGGCGGACAACGTGAAAGTCGACGCCGCGGTCGACGATGCGAAGGTGTCCTTCAATGATGTGTCCCTGACCAAGGGTGACAATCAGGTGCGGATCGAAGGGGATTACGAGCTGCCGGAGGATTTGAAATCGTTCGACAAGCAATCGTTCGACGCGGACGTGTCGGTTGACGCGCCGAGGCTGGATCAGTTCGTCGCCGACGGCAGTGATCTGGGGTTGAGCGGGGGGCTGAAAGTCGAGGGAAAGGTGACTTCGAAGGATGGAGAAATCGACGGCGACTTCCAGATCGATGGAAGTGATCTCAAGGCAAAAGGTTTGGGCATGCCGGAGACCCGGGGAGATCTGACGATCCGGAATAATGAGGCCCGCCTTTCGGATCTGACTCTCGTCTTTGATGACGAGAATCGCGTGACCCTCAATGGTCACGTCGAGCTGGCGGCACCGCACGCCTACGGCGGCACGGCGGACGTCGCGCTGAGTGATCTCTCGGTCCTGAACGCGGTCGCGCCGGAGCCACTGGGTGGTGCACTGATGGCGCAGTGGAGCGGCGAAGGGAACGTCGAGGAGAACGTGCATTCCGGGCGGGCGGACGTGGAGTTGACGAACGGCCGCTACGGCGACCGCGACCAACTGGCTGCGACGGTGAAGGCGGAATACGATTGGCCGACGTCCGTGAACGTGCCGGTCATGAAGGCGTCGGCCGAGGAGGGCGACGTGAGTCTGTCCGCTCAGCTGGCGGAGAATCGTCTGAGTGTCACCGACGTGATCGCCCGCCTCGGGCAGCTCACGGTGTTGACGGGGAATCTGTCGGTGCCGCTGCACGCGGATCAACCGGGGGATTTGGAAAAGATGATCCCGAACGACGAGCCCGTGGCGGTGAATCTGGAGACCGGGACGCTGAAGCTGAGCGAGGTCTTCGCGGCCTTGAAGTTGGACGATCCGCCGCCGGTGAGTGGGGCGGTCGGGGTGACCGTGACCGCGAGCGGGACGCTCGATGAGCTGACGGCGGCGGTGAACGTGCAAGCGGATCGGATGCAGTCCAGCGCGGCAGCCGACGTGAAACCGGCGGACGTGAAGCTCGACGTGCGGCTGGCGAATGATCGGGCGGTGGTGGACGGGAAGATCACCCAGCCGCTGGTGCAGCCGATCAGCGTGTCGGGGTCGGTGCCGGTCGACGTCGTGCAGATTCGTCGCGAAGGCTCGTTGCCGCCCACGACGCCGCTGGATCTGCGGGTGCAGATGCCGCGGTCGTCGCTCGGGTTCGTGACGTCGCTGGTGCCCGTCGTGCGGTTCATCGAAGGAACGGCGGCCATTGATCTTGCGGTGAGTGGAACGATCGAAAAGCCCGCCATTGCGGGAGACGTCGAGGTCGACATGCCGGCGGCCCGTCTGTCCATCGACAGTTTGCCGCCGATCAACGACGTGACGGTGCGGATCGATTCCGACACGGAGCGGCTCACGGTTTCTGCCTTCCGGGGAGGGTTGGGCGGAGGGACCTTTGGCGCGGAAGGGACGGTCACCTTCGGCGGGGTCGAGCAGCCGGTGTTCGATCTGTTGTTCGGGACGCGGGACGCGCTCGTGATGCAGGACGAGTCGGTGACGGCGCGGATCAACAGTCGCATCGCGCTCACCGGTCCGCTCGATGCGGCGAAGGTCGCTGGTGAGGTCTACGTGACCAAGAGTCGATTTTACAAGGATATCGACATCCTGCCCATCGGGCTACCGGGCCGACCGGCACCGCAGCCGCCACCCGCGCCGACCGTGACGGGGATCACGGCGCCGCCGCTCAACGATTGGACTTTTGACATTGCGGTGAAAACAGCGGACCCGTTTCTCGTTCAGGGGAATCTGGCGAATGGCCGAATCCTCATCGACCTGCGGTTGCTGGGGACGGGTGCCAGGCCGACGATGGCCGGGGAGGTGCGGATTGAGCAGCTCACGACTTCCTTGCCATTCAGCGAACTCAACATCCGAAACGGGGTCGTGTTTTTTCAGAGAACCAACCCGTTCGTGGCGAATTTTGACATCCGGGGGACGTCGGAAATTCGGAATTACGACGTGACCGCTTACGTCTACGGAAACCAGAACGACCCGCAGGTGAGATTTTCCAGTCAACCCCCGTTGCCGCAGACGGACATCGTGTCGCTGATCGCCACGGGGGTGACGTCGCAGGACATCGCGGGAAACCCGAGCGTGCTGGCGGGGCGGGCGGCAATTTTGTTGTTTCAAAAAATTCAGAGATCGGTTTTTCCCTCCAAAAATCCGAGTCAGCAGAAGACGAACGTGCTGAGCGATGTCGACATCAACCTGGGGGAGATCGACGCCAAGACGGGACGTCAATCGGCGACGGTGCGGTTTCCGCTGACGGATAACTTTTCGTTGTTTGGTGGGGTGGACGTGCAGGGTGATTTCCGGGGGCAGGTGAAGTATCTGATTCGATTCAAATGAGGAATGGAAACGAGAAGGTCGGCGTGAGGAGGGGCGTGGGCGGCGTGGCGAGGCGTTGGGCCAAGCGTCGTGACCTCCCCTTCTCCGCGTGGGCAGGGGTGATGCTGGCTGTCATCCTGCTGATATCGGTCAGCTCGGGCCAGGTGCCGCCGTTGGACACGCAGGGGAGCGTGGTGGGCGAGTTCAATGAGGATAATGCTGGGAAGCTGCAGGTCACCTACGTTGGGAACGGAGGGTTCACCGCTGACGAGTTGGCGGCGGGAATCGAACAGCAGTATCGAACGGTCGAAACCTACGGGTTGACCGAGGCGTCGGCGTTCGACGTGGGGTATTTTCTCGAGGTTTTCTACCGGATGCACGGGTATACTCAGGTCGAGGTGGATCCTGTGGTCACCGGGCCGTGGTCGCTCACGCTCCAGATTGCGGAGGGCCCGCTGACCCTGCTTGGGAGGGTGCAGATCCTTGGATTCAAATCCTACGACTTTCAATATTTGCAGGATTTCTTACTGGGACCACTCCGGGAGCGGTTTCCTCGGATTCGAGCCGATGCGCTCCTGCCGTTCGTCGAGTCGGACATCAAGTCGGGCGTCGGCTTGATCCAGCGCCTTTACGCAGCGGAGGGTTTTCTCGACGCCGAGGTCGAGCTCGAGCCGGTGGAATTCGAGGGTGATTTCTCGCGGGCGGACGTGACGGTGACCGTGGACGAAGGGATTCAGTATTCTTTCGGCGAGGTGACGTTGATCGGAAACGACGTCTTCCCGGAGGAGGAGTTGCGGGCGTTGATCGAGCCGCAGACCCAGGCGCCGTTCACCGATGGTCGGGCGGCGGTCGCTCAGCGCGAGTTGGTCGATTACTTCAAGAAGCATGGATACTACCAGGCATCGGTCGGCGTGGAGGCGCAGGATCACACGACATCCGGTGGGCCGATCGCGGTGGTGTTCACGATCAAGAGTGGAGAACTGTTTCGGTTTGACGGGGTGAACACCGAGGAGGTGGCGGCTCACGTGCCGGAGGATTTCGTGCAGAAACGACTGCGGAGCCTGTCTGGGAAGGTTTACGATCCGAGCTTGATCGATCGGAAATTTCGCACGCTGCTCGACACGGGACTCTTCACAAACATCCGGATCACGCCCGTGCCGATTCCGGGAAGTTTATTGAGGTTGGACGTTTCGGCGGACGAAGCGAAGACGAAAATCTTTGGCTTCGGCGTGGGCTACGGCACGTTCGTCGGTGGCATCGTGACAGCGACCTACACGGATCTGAATCTCTTCGGGACCGGGCGACCATTTACCACTTCGATCGAATATTCGCAGCGCGGTTACAATGGCGAGGTCGTCTACACGGATCCCTGGCTGGCGGAGACCGAGAACGAGTTGAAGCTCAGGCTCTACGCGCAGACGATCACGTTGGAGGGATATTCGAAGGTCGAGTTGGGCTTCCGACCGTCGCTGACCCGCGAGCTGACGGAGCACTGGAAGGTGGGCGCATTTGCGCTGATCCGTTACGTAAAAACGGAGGACATCTTGATCGAACCCGAGGAGCTGGTTGGCGAGAAGGACTACTCGGTGGCGTCGGTGGGCTTCACCACCACGTTGGATTTCCGGAATGACCCCATTCTGCCATCCGAGGGTTTTTTCGGAACGGCAGCCGTGGATTTTGCCCCCGCCGGCATCGGCGGAGTGCCGTTCGTGCGTGGACTTGTGCAGGCCGTGTATTATCTGCCGGTGACGAAGCGGAGTCATTTTGCGTTCGGCGCGCGGGGTGGCGTGATCTCGCCGCTGAGTGAGGATGGCTTGCCGATCAACGAGCGGTTTTTCAACGGCGGCGCGACGACGGTGCGGAGTTATCCTGAGCTGAATCTTGGCCCGCGCGACTCAGCTGGGTATCCGCTGGGCGGACAGGCGTTCACCGTCTTCAACGTGGAATACACGTTTCCCCTCGTCGGGCAACTCCGGGGCGCGGTGTTCGCGGACGCCGGCAACGTGGTGCGAGATGCGGCGGATTTCGGTGTCGCGGACATGCGATACGCGATCGGCGCGGGGCTTCGTTACAATCTGCCGGTCGGGCCGATTCGATTGGATTACGGATATAATCCGGCACCTGCGGACGGCGATGCCGAGGGAGCGTTTCACTTCTCGGTCGGGTTGGCTTTTTAGTCGTTTCGCTTGTTCAGACGAGATTTGCCGCGTTGGTGACATTTTGACAAATTCCTAGCGCGTAGGTATTTAGGTCGAAATCGGCGACCTGGGTGATTGTGGAAATAGGAGTTTCTCTGTGTGGACAAGCAGGAAACATCGGACTACATTTCGTAGGATGATCTCTTTCTTCGGACGTTTTATTTTATTCAGCCTGGCCGCTTTCTTCGTTTGCGAGGCGGTGTTGTTATTTTCCGGGACCAACACGCTCGGCGTCGCGGTGAATCCGATCATCTTCGCAATCGCGGTGACGTGCGGCCTTTTCTTTGCGCTGATCAAGAAGCCGACGCATTCGGAGGAATCGCGGCGGGGCGCGAAGGCGCAGCCGGAGTCGGCTCGTTTGGGAATGCAGTATCTCGCTTGCACGACGCAGGCTGAGAAGGACGCCTATTTTAGCGGGTCGAAGCGCCGGAAGTAGTCGGGTCTCCCTGGGCAGGGTTGTCGTTCTGGCCAAGTCGCCTCCACGTGAGCCTCGACTGATTCGGTTCGTTTTCTTCGGACCCAGGCCCGAATCGAAAGATCGAGCGGCATGAAAAAGGCCGCAGCATTTTTGATGCTGCGGCCTTTTTTGAGTGATCGGTTCTTTTCGAGATTCGAGCTATTCGACGTTGGCGCCGACGACGGCAGCCATCTGCATCATGTCGATCGTCTGGCCTTCCTTCATTCCGGTCAGGTCGGTGAGTTTGCCGGACTTGCTCGTCGACTTGGTGTTCTTGAAGATGGGGAGGAGTTTGGCGTCGGCGACGATGAACTTGCCGGCACCTGCGGGTTTTCCGTTTTCGGTTTTGGTCTGGAGGTTGTTGGCCTTGATGTAATCCCAGAGTTTCTTGGTGATTTCCGTCCGAGGCAGCTCCTTGGCTCCCAGGAAGGTGGCCAAGTCACTTTTGAGTTTCACCGGGCGATTGAGTCCTTTTTCTTCTGACATAATATTCTCTGATTCGATTTGAAGTTTACTGAATTGCGTATCCTTGGGGGTGGTCGTCCAGGTTGGGACGTCCAAGGGCGTTGTCACGCTACAGGTTGGATCGCCGGGACTTCAAGATTGAGTTTAGGGCGCGTCTCGGAGCGGGGAACGCCCCTGGGGCGGCTCATTGGATGGCTACGCGCGGATCATCCACGTAAATACGACGATCTGGTCGGTCGGAATGTAGAAATAGTTGGGCGCGTAGCTGACGTTTCGACTGAGCAGCCCGAAGAGCGCCCGCTGCCAGCGGCGCATGCGGGTGCCGGTGTATTCGACGATCAGTTCGCGGGGAAGGAGGTAGAACGTCGCGTCGGTTTCGGCCCCGATCTTTTCGGCACTGTTCCTGCGGGCGATCGCGAGAATTTCGGGCGCGTGCGGTTCCTGGCTGAAGCCATGTCGGGCGAGGACGTGCCAGATCCGGGGAGCGAGTTGCTCGATTTTCACGCTCCTGGCCGTATCCAGATGGCTTTCCATCGCGCTCACGATGCTCAAAATAATCACCTCTTCACGAAGCATCCCACCTCGTCTCAAGAGCTCACCGATTCGGGAGATCGCGTAGTCCGGTTGCGCGCGAGAGGTGATCAGCACGATCTGGCCTTCGGTGACGGGGCGGCCTTCGATCTGAGCCGTCAGTTTTTCGATCGTTGGTTTTTTCGACAGGATCCGTTCGCGAATCACGGCCCGGCCCTTCCACCAGGTCAGCATGACGACGAGGAAACCTCCCGCAATGAGGAGCGGGAAATACGCTCCCTCTGCGAACTTCGTCAGGCACGACAGCAGGAAGGGGATTTCGATTGCGAGAAAGAGCGCCGTCATGAGCCTCGCCCGCCCGGCGGACCATCCCCAGCAGCGGCGAGCTACTACGCCGATCGCGATCGACGTCACCACCATCGCGGCGACGACCGCCAGTCCGTAGGCGGCAGCGAGGTTCTGACTCGAACGAAACGTGACGACGAGGAGGATGCAGAGGAGCCCCAGGCCCCAGTTCACGGCCGGCAGGTAGACCTGACCCCGCTCGCTGCGACTGGTGTGAATGACCTTGAGGTGCGGGGCGAATCCCAATTCCTGAGCTTGCTTCGTCAGTGAGAATACCCCGGAGATCAGTGCTTGCGACGCGACCACGGTCGCCACGGTGGCCAGGACGACGAGCCCGACCGTCATTGGGCCCGGCGGGACCATTTCGAAGAAGGGCGTTCCTCTCGTGAATGCTTCGGGTTGTCTGATCGCCAATGCCGCTTGTCCGAGATAGTTCATCAGCAGGCACGGCAGGGCTACTGCGTGCCAGGCCAGACCGATCGAGCGCCGGTCGAAGTGACCCATGTCGGCGTAGAGTGCCTCAACCCCGGTGATTGCCAGGACGACGGCTCCCAAAACGAGGAACGCGGTGGGCCCGGCACCGGTCAACATCCGCACAGCCAGCCACGGGTTGAGCGCCTGCAGGACCTCTGGCGCCCGGATGATCCAAGTGATTCCCAGCGCACCGATCACGAGAAACCACAGCAGCATCGTCCAGCCGAAGACCTTCCCCAGTCGGCCCGTGCCCAGCCGTTGAACCGCGAAGAGCGCGACCAGCACCGCAACGGTCGCGGGGACGACGGCGCTTTTCAGTCGGGGTTCGATCGCTTCCAGGCCCTCCATCGCGCTGAGGACGGAGATCGCTGGCGTGATCGTCCCGTCGCCGATCAGCAGGGCTGCTCCGCCGAGAAGCAGGAGCGCCACCCACGGCAGCCGCTCGCCCGGCGAGTCTCCGAGCTTTTCCCGCAGGAGAGCCAATAGCGCAAAGACGCCGCCCTCGCCGTGGTAATCCGCTCGCATCACGACGAGGAGGTATTTGCCCGAAACGGCGAGAATCACCGTCCAAACGATCAGTGACGCGACGCCAAGAACATCGCTCGATCCCGATGCGCCGAGGGCCAGCACGGCCGCCTCGAACGAATACAGCGGGCTGGTGCCAATGTCGCCAAACACGACTCCCAGCGTGCCGAGCGCCATTGCCAGTCGCGTCTTCCGCCCCGTCGCCATCGGCAAACTGTCTAGCTTTCGCGCGGCGCACGCGAAGCAAAAAGTCCCGGAATCCGGGGGAGCATTGCGCGGGATGGGGATGCGGGACGCCGGTCGGGTTCGACAACGGAAGATCGATCGCTAGGCTGTCGGCTGGCGCTCAGACCGACTTTTGCTGATGGACACTTCCGATTCTCTGACCCGCTCGCGACGGACCGTGGTCGCGTGGTGTTTTCTGCTCGGTCTGCTGAATTACCTGGATCGGGTGGTGATCTCTTTCTCGATCTCGCCGATTCAGAAGGAATTTGGCCTCGATAACACACAGTTTGGGTTTCTGATGTCGGCGTTCGCGCTGGGCACTTTGTCGGTCAACGGATTGGCCGGGTGGATCCTCGACAAAACCAGCGTCCGCGTCGTTTGGAGCGTTGCCGTTCTGGTCTGGTCGGCGGCCATGGTGCTGCAGGGATTTGCTCCGACGTTGCTCGTTTTCGTGGGGCTGCGGTATTTGCTGGGTCTGGGTGAGGGGGTGAATTTTCCGGCGATGAATCGGGCGATGGCGGATTGGATCGACCCGCAGGAACTCGGTCGGAACGTCTCGATTTGCCTGCTGGGCGTTCCCTTGGCGCTCCTGATTGGTGGCCCGTTGCTGTCCCACTTGATCGACGACTTTGGTTGGCGGGCCTCGTTCATCACCCTCGGTGTTGCCGGATTGTTGATGGGACTGGGCTGGCTGGCGTTTTACTGCAACCCGCCGCGGGCGGCTGCCATCCGCGAGACCCCGGCCGACTTGCCGCCTCCTCGCTGGCGCGATCTGCTGCGCAACCCGACGTTGCTGGCCACGAGCTGGTCGTTCTTTGCCTTCGGCTACGTGCTCTTTTTCGGCGTCAGTTGGCTGCCCGGCTACCTGAGGCAAACCTACGACTTGGATCTCACGAGGATCGGTTGGTTCTCGGTTTTGCCGTGGGCGTTGGCTCTGGTGTTGATGCCGATTGCCGGTTGGCTGTCCGACCGGATCATGGTGCGAACCGGCAGCGTCCGGGCGGCACGGGTCCACCTGATCTGGATCTGTCAGCTGATCGCCGTGATCTTCTTTGCGGCGCTGATTTTTGCGCGCACGCCGATGACGGCCTTGGTCTGCCTGTCGGTGGCGATTGGTTTCGCGATGATGCCCAACGCTCCGTATTACTCGATCTGCTCCGACCTTTTCCCCCGACAAGCCGGGGCGGCGACCGGGATCCTGGTCACGTTCTTTTCGACTGCCGGCATCATTTCCCCGCTCCTGACCGGGTGGTTGAGCGTGGTTTTCGGAGGTTTCGATGCAGCCATTGGGGCGCTCGTGGTGATCGTTGGCTCCGCCGTGGTGGGGATGATCCTTTTTGCCAGACCCGATGCTCGCGGAGAGGGTGGGCTCGCGATGAAAAGCTGACGGGTTGGTCTAGTAAATGAAGCACTTGACAGGCGTGGGATTCTGCCTCGCGTGAAAAGTGGATTGGTCGCCGGGATCGTGTGGGCTGGATTGGCTGCGGGCGCCTGGGCGGCAGTGACGCTCACGGACGTGCATGGACGGGAGGCGACCGTGGAATTGATCGCGGTCAGCTCGGAAGAAATCGAATTTCGATTGAACGGGGAACCCGGCAAAATGCCGTTGGTGCAACTTGACTCGGATTCGCGCGAAGAAGCGATCGCGGCGGCGAAGAGTGCCGGGATTTACGAGACTCACCCGCCGTTGAGCGTTCAGATCGGCGTGGGAACCAAGCGTCGGAATGACGAGAAAAGCTGGTATCGGAAGATTATGAAGATCACGCCGTCGCTGAGTCTGGCGGGCGAGAGTCGGCTCGCGCCAATCCCTGCTTTGGAGGCGACGGTCGTGGTCGTCACGATGGATACGAGGAAGAAATACGTCGACCAGGAGAACGTCTACGAGGTGCTGCTCAACGAAACGATCGACATTCCCGCTGCGGGTTCCGGAAAACGCCGGTTGTTTGATTTCACTTCCAAGACGGTCACCTTCGACACGGCGCGGGACACCAGCAACGTCGGTGGGCAGGACTACAAGTATTTCGTCTTCGCGCTTCGCGATCCGGAGACCAAACGGGTGGTTGATTTCCAAACGAACTGCCCGGCGCTCGAGAAGCTGGTGGCGAGCCAGCCGGATCAGCTCGAGAAATACCTCGGGTTGAAGGTCGGCGCACCTTTCGTCGATCCGTATTGATCGGAAACGGTTGGCGATGCCAGTCGATGAGGGGCGTTTCGGTGTCCATCCGCAGCCGGTGCGGGCGGGCGAACATTTTCGTCGTGTTTTCTGCGGAGAAACAGTAGGTGTTTTTAAACCCTCAGAATACCCCCATGATCAAGTTCCCCCAGACACTTGCAGTCGCGTTGGCTGCGTTCACGGTTTCCGCCCACGCTGCGACTTTCACGGTGCTGTCTCTCGCCGACACCAATGACCCGGGCACGCTGCGGTGGGCCATTCATCGAGCGAACGCGAATCCGGACAGCACGGTTGCTTTCGCGGTCGATGGCTCGATCTCGCTGAATTCCTCCCTTCCCGCCGTGGTGAGTCCGGTGACGATCGACGGCTCGACGGCTCCGAATTTCGCGGGATCGCCGCGGGTGACGGTGAACTTCAGCGGTCAGGCCGGGCTGGACGTCGCGAAGGGTGCCGATGGCACGGTCGTGCGTTCGCTGTCGCTCGTCCGGGCTCGCGGGGAAGCGATTAAGATCACCGCATCGCGCGTGACCGTCGACGGAAATTACATCGGTCTCGAGCCGAATGGGTCCGTGGCGGGGAACGGTGGCGACGGCGTGAAGATCGTCGCGCCATCGACCGGAAATCTGATCGGGGCGTCCAATCCCGTTGAAGGAATTCGATATTTTGACACCACCAGTCGGAAGAAATTTGGCGTCCAGCCCGTGACGGTTTGGGAGGGAATCCGGAACTACCAGGGGAGTGCGAACGAGTTTCTTATGAGCGGCCAGAGCAACGCCGATGGGCTGCTCTACGTCGGGCCGCTGGCGGGCGGGGGCAAGAGTTACAAAGTGCGCTTCCCGAAAGGCGAGAGCACGGCCGTCTACGGTCCCGATAGCTTGGAAAACGGAAACGTCCGGCTGGTTGGGAGCTACGAACCCAGGAGTAACGAGGGTCCGACGAATTTCGGCTTCATCTGGGAGGGCACGTTGAATCAGCTCCCGGGTGGGGGCAAGTTCCGCACGATTGCTTACCCGAAGGCGAAAATTCAGTTTACCCACAGCACGATGGGCGGGCTCGCGGTCGGTAACGCGTTGACGAGTTCCAACCCGAACGCTTCGAGCGTCGCTTACATTTACGACGTGGCGAAGGCTGATTTCGTGAACAAAATTGCCTTCCCGGGTGCGAAGACCACGACGGCTTACGGGATCTGGCACAATGGCGGGACGAATTACACGATCTGTGGCGGCTACTCCGACGTCGCCACCAACAACATGGCGAGCGACTCGCTGCCGCTCTTCCGCGGTCGCGCTTATCTCGTGGACTACGATTCGAAGACTCGGAAATTTAGCCACTGGACGAGCTATCGCTACCGCAACGGCGACACGGCCCGCACGTTCGAGACGCATTTCGAGGGCATCAGCAGTGCCGAGCCCGGCGTTTACACGTTAAACGCGGACTCCGTCCGGCGCGGCGGACCGGCGGGTCCCGTGCAGGGGTCGTGGATTTCCGTCCGACGCGAAACGAGCGGGCGATTCAGTGAGGGTCAGTGGGTGGACCTGAATTACCCCGGGATCAGCGAGGGCCTATCGAGCAGTAATTCGGTCTACGCCAACCACGTTGTCGGGATTGCCATTTCCGAGGAGAAGATCCCGTTCCAAGCCACCATTCGGCTGGGGTTCCAACTTTCCAACGTGATCAGCGGCAATCGAGGCAACGGAATCGCGCTTCGTCGTTCCAGCCGGAACGTCATCGCGCAGAATTACATCGGCACCGACCCGGGCGGGCGGAAGGCGATTCCCAATCAAAAGAGCGGCATTTTCCTCACCAGCCGCTCGCACCGCAATCTCATCGGTGGGCAGGAAGCGGCGAACAACAACCCAACGGGTAACAAGGGAACCACTCGTTCGATCTCGATCTTCCCGCCACTCGGCAATCTCATCTCCGGCAACGCGGGTGATGGCGTGCACGTCAACCGGAAGTCGGAGCGCAACACGCTGAGCGGCAATTTCATCGGCACGAACGTGAGCGGCAACAACGCGCTCGGCAACGGTCGAAACGGCGTCACCATCGACAAGTCCGACGGCAACAGCTTCATCGGTTGCACGCTCCATCAGAATCCCTTCGTGTTCTACAACGTGATCAGTGGCAATGGCGGCCAGGGCATTCGAGTGAGTAGTTCGAACAACGTTACCGTGCAGGCGAATTTTCTGGGGATTGCGTCGAACAACGCCCGCCCGGTGCCGAACCGTCGCAATGGTCTCCTCGTCGAAGGGTCCTCGACGAATACCCAGGTCGGCGGGGTGATCCCGCTGGGGAACGTGATTTCCGGCAACGGCCAGAACGGCATCGCGGTCACGGATCGCGCGAAGGGTTTTATTTCCTTCAACACCTTCGGAGGCACCTACGCCTTCGGGCCAGCCGCTCCGAACGGACGCAACGGCGTCCTCGTGACCGCGACCGGCGGCAACAACGTGATCCGCACGTGCATCCTGTCCGGCAATCTCGGTAATGGCGTCGAGATCGGTGGCGATGCCTCGGGCGTGCAGGTCACCGACACGGCCTGCGGAACGAACACGGCCATCTCGACCGCCTTTCCGAACGGCGGCAGCGGCGTGCTCATCAGCGGCAGCGCCCACGACAATGCCATCGGTGGATTCCAGCCATCGGTCGAAGTCCGAAATCACCTTTCGGGCAACGCTGGTTACGGCATCGCCATCGTCGATCAGGCCTACAACAACTCGATTTTTTCGAACCGCGTTGGGCTCGGCGACTCGGCCACCGACGGCCCGGATCCCGCCATTCCGAATCAATTCGGTGGCGTTTATCTGGGTGCCGGGACGTCGGGAACGATCCTCGGTGGGAGTGGAATTGACAACCGGAATCGCATTAGCTCGAACGTCGGCACCGGGCTGGCGATCATCGCTTCGACCGCCAATACGGTGTTTAACAACGACATCAATTCGAACACGGAATTTGGGGTTTACGCCACGGGTGCTTGCGACGGAACGACCGTGACCGGCAATACCGTGACGGGCAATGGCGGCGGCAACTTTCGCACCATGACCGCCACCGGCATCGTCGTGGTGCCGTAGTCACCGCCGTCCCGGAGCCGAGCGCGTTCGCTTTGAGCGGAATTTCCGCGCTCGCGACGCTGGTCCTCCTTGGTGGGGGGGCTGCAAAAATGATGTCGAGCCTGCCGATTACCTAAAAATGCTGATCGTAAAGCTGCGGCGGGGCGGAACTCGTAGTGGTCGACGTGAAGAGACCCTGACCCAGCGCGCCGCTCGGAAAGTCGTGGAGCCGACGGGGTAAGGGAAGCCCGGAATGCGTTGTCGGCGGCAAGATGCCGCCACTCCGATGGTCGATTTGTGGGTAATCCGCAGGGCCTGGCAGTTTCGATCCGCTCAGCGGGTGGTGGCGGCGAGCCAGAGTTTTTGGACGCGGTTGAGGGAGTAGCGTTTGCGGAGGACCTGGAATTTGTCGGCCCGCATTTTTGCGAGGGTGCGGTGGTAGATGACGCGCATGATCTCGGCGGTGCGGAAGGCGGCCCGGTCTTCGGCGGGGAGGCTGGCCGTGGCGTCGGCGTAGAATTTTTCCGCCCGATCAGCCTGGAAGGCGGCGAGTTGCTGGAATTGCGGGGTCTGGCGGGCGTCGAGGAGGTCGGCTTCGGTGACGCCGAAGCGGTGGAGGTCTTCCCGTGGGAGGTAGATCCGGTTGCGGGTGGCGTCTTCGGCGACGTCGCGGAGGATGTTGGTCAACTGGAGGGCGAGACCGAGATTTTCGGCGTAGGCGGTGGCGCCGGGTTGGGTCGCGCCGAAGATGCGGGCGCTGGTGAGGCCGACGGCGCAGGCGGCGCGCCAGCAGTAGGCGCGGAGGTCGTCGAAGGTCTCGTAGCGGGTCTGGGTGAGGTCGGAGGTCATCCCGGCGACGATCTCGGTGAGGAGGTGGGTGTCGAGTTCGCGCCGGGCGATGAGGTCGGTGAGGTCGTCGGGGAGGGTGGACGGAGCGGTGGTGAGCGCGCGCGTCCAGGCGTCGAGGGCCTGGCGTTTTTCTTCGAGGGTGAGTTCGTCGGAGTCGGCGATGTCGTCGACGATGCGACAGAATCGATAAAACGTGAGTGCGTCGGCCCGGCGGTCGATTGGGAGGAAGACGAGCGCGAAGGCGAGGTTGGAATTTGACTGGCCGCGGGCGAGCCCGGCGGCGATGGGGGCGGGGACGAGGGTGGTCACGGTGGGGTGATGGTTGATGGTTGGGGGGTGATGGTTGATGGGGGGAGTGCGTGTCGCGAGTTGGATTTGTAGAGGCAGGTCCACGAGAGGACGAGCCATCCGGCGAGGGCGCCTTGGAGGGTGGCGATGACGGTAAGGCTGCCGAGGGTGGCGACCGTGTCGGGGCCGAGCGATAGGATCAGAAGTTCGGCGCTCGAGGCGAGGATGAGATTCCCGACGAAGGCGAAGGCGAGGAAGAGAGTGATGGCGGGGATGTTGTTTGCGGCGAAGCGGAAGGCTGCGGCGAGGGCGGCGGGAAGACTGAGATTTCGGAAGGTGAGGGTGATCGGGACGGCGGCGGTGAGGAGAAGGAGGGTGGCGTAGGCGGGGAGGGTCCAATCGGTGACGAATGCGGCGAGGGCGCTCGCGGATTCGTCGGGGAGGAGCGAACTCCAGGCGACGAAGCGGGGAAGCAGGATCGAGGCGAAGGCGAGGATGATGGCGGGAATGGTCCAGCGGGCGACGTGACGGGCACGGCGGGCGGTGAGGTGAACGAGGGAGCGGTGGTCGAGTTGAGAGCCGCGAATCCAGAGGCGAGCCGTGAGCGAGAAGTGGGTGACGAGGAACCCACCGAGGGCCAATTCGAAGCCGGACGCAGCGACGTTGATGGCGTTGGTGGCGAGGTGGATTTCGGGATGCGGAATGAGCTCGGTGAGCTCGGGGAGGAGGAGGTAGGTGAAGGGCTTGGCGAGCGCGGCGAGGGCGGTGATGGTCAGGAGGGTGGTGACCGAGGTGCCGAGGGCGAGGCGGAGTTTGGCCAGGACGCCGTCGACGTTCAGGAGAAATCTCAACGCGAAGAGGGCGGAGAGCGGGAAGGTGAGCGTGAGGAAATGGAAGGTGGCGCCGGTGGTGTCGAGGGCGGGTCGCCAGGCGGGGGTGAGAGATTCGGGGCGGGTGAAATCAACGGCGGTCAGCCAGGTGACGAGGTCATCGCCGGAGCGGTGAATCAGCAGCGCTGTGGCGGCGAGTTGGAAGAGACCGTAGGCGAGTCCGAAGCCGGCGGGTAGCCGCCAAGCGACGGGGTAGCGCGAGAGGCAGCGGAGGCCGTCGGCGAGCGCGCGGAGGAAGTGCGTCATGCCGAGGGAAGGTTGGGGGGGCTGCGGGGCGCTGGGCCGGGGTCTTCGGACGTTGACCTCCCCGAGCGGGTGATTCTAATACAGCTCGACGGGGCTGCGTTTGCCGTCCTCGGCGCTGCGTTGGTCGGCCTGGTCTTCGCCGAGCGTGGCGGCGCGGAGTCGGCGCACTTCGGCGTCCAGGGCCTGGTGGGCGTCTTCGCTGAAGTTGTCGGGGGCGGCGAGGTGCTTTTTAAATTTGGCCACGTTGGCGAGCGCGCTCTCGACGTCGGCCGCGGGCAGGGCGCTGACGATGTCGTGGGCTTCGGCGATCATCTCGACGCGGTGACAGATCATGAGCAGGTCGTTGCCGGCGTGGAGGGCGAGGCGGAGGGTCTCGGGGAGTCCGTAGTGATTCAGAATCGCGCCCATGTCGAGGTCGTCGGTCATCGTGAGCCCGGCGAATCCGACGTCGTGTTTGAGAAGGTCGGTGGTGACGGTGCGGGAGAGCGAGGCGGGGAGGCCGGAGGGGTCGAGGCCGTCGATGGCGATGTGACCGGTCATCATGGAATCGACCTTGTCGGCGAAGTAGCGGAAGACGGCGAGTTCGTGCTCCTCCATGAGTTCTTTGGATCGGCTGATGGCGGGGAGTTCGTGGTGGGGGTCGAGTCCGGCGGAGGTGTAGCCGGGGAAGTGCTTGCCGCAACTGAGGATGCCGGTGCCGCGGAGGGCGTCGTTGAAGGCGCCGGCCTGCTGGATGACCTCGGCGACGTGGGTGCCGTAGCAGCGGCCCTTGAGCGAATTATCGGCTTCGTCGTCGAAGCTGATGTCGAGGACGGGGCAGAGGTCGATGTTGAATCCGAAGAGCCGCAGGAGGTGGCCGGTGAGACGGCCGTGCCAGGTGATGAGGTCGATGTCGCCGGCGTTGCGGAGTTGCTGCGCGTTCGGGGGTTCGTGCCCGAGTTCGCGGAGGCGGGAGACGCGGCCGCCTTCCTGATCAATGGTGATGATGGGCTCGATCTCGGAGATGGCGCGGAGGTCATCGAGGAGGCGGCGGAGCTGGGTGGGGCTCTCGATGTTGCGGGAGAAAATGATGAACCCGCCGGGTTGGATGCGCCGGAAGAGGGCGGCGGTGTCGGAATCGAGAGTTTTGCCGGGGACGCCGACGAGGAGAGTTTGGCCAATCATTCGATTTTCGATTTACGATTTTCGATTTACGATTGGAAGGCGTAAGAACGCGGTATGTCGGAACGGGTTGGTCTTTATGGGGGGAGTTTTGATCCGGTTCATTTGGGGCATTTGATTCTGGCGCGGGAGGCGCGGGAGCGGTTGGGGCTGGATCGGGTGGTGTTCATTCCGGCGGGGGTGTCGCCTTTCAAATTGGACGCGCCGCCGGCGGCTGCGGAGGTGCGGCTGGAGATGGTGCGGGCGGCGGTGGCGGGCGAGCCGGGGTTTGCGGTCGATGATCTGGAGGTGCGGCGGGAGGGGGCGTCGTTTGCGGTGCAGACGGTGAGGGAGCTGCGGGAGCGAGCCGGGAGCGGGGTGGAGTTTTTTTATTTTATTGGGGACGACAACATTGCGGACCTGGGCAAGTGGCGGGAAATCGACGAGCTGCGGCGACTGGTAACCTTCGTGGTGCTGACGCGGAATGGGGTGGAGGACGTGCCGGACGGGATGATGGTGGTGCGGCGGCGGATCGAGATTGCTTCGACGGAGGTGCGGAATCGCGTTGCGCGCGGGGCGTCGATTCAATACCTCTGTCCGGAATGCGTGACCGCCATCATCTCCCGGGAAAATCTGTATCGGAATGACTGAATCGAACCGACCGGACTGGGATCCTGAGGCGCTGGCCAGAGCCTGCGCGGAATTTGCGGAGGATCGGAAGGCGGAGGACATTTGCGTGATCGATCTGCGGGGTCGGTCTTCGTTCACGGATTTCTTCGTGGTTTGCAGTGGGCTGTCGGATCCGCAGTTGCGGGCAATCGGGGCATCGATCCGCGGCGGGGTGCGGGAGCGATTTGGCTTCGGGCCGTACGCCGAGGAGGGGATCGCGGGAAGTCGCTGGATCGTGATCGATTACGCCCAGGTGGTGGTGCACATTTTCCACGAAGAGACGCGGGAGTTTTACACGCTCGAGGACCTCTGGGGGGACGCGCCGAGGGTGGAGTGGAAGACCGAGACCGCCGAGTCGGGCGTCTGAGCGATGGACATCGTCGAAGAGATCGGGGTGGGGTGCCCGCACTGCGGGGAGGAGTTTTTCATCGAGGTGGAGACGACGCTGGCGGAAGTGGTGATGGTGGAGGATTGCGCGGTTTGCTGCCGACCGATCACGGTGCGGGTGCGGTGCGAGCCGGGTGCGGTGTTGGGCCTGGAAATCTCAGCGGCTTGAGGTCCGGAGAGTTGCGCCGGGGTGCGTTGTGGACTAACGGTTTGAAATGATTCTTGGTCAGAGCAAAGCAATTGTCCGTTTGTTGGAGGACGATGATCCGGAGACGGTGCGGCTGGTGAAGGAGCAACTCGTGAATGCGAGTGAGGAGACGCTGGATGAGCTGAAGGACCTGCGCCACAGCAGTGGACCGGCGGCGGGTCACGCGCGGGACGTGCTGAAACGGATCGAAGGGCAGGAGGCGGTCGATGATTTTGGGCTGCTGAGCCATTTTTTCGGCGATCACAATGACCTCGAGCGGGCGAATTGGATGCTGGCGCGGGCGTTGACGCCGGACGCGGATATCGAGGCGCTGGAGCTGAAGGTGAACGCCTGGGGACGGCAGTTTTTGATCAAGAGCAGTGGGGCGGTGTCGAGCCGGGAGCGGGTGCTGCTGCTGGCCCGGTTCATGGCGGGGGAGTTGGGGTTTCGCGGGAACACGGATGATTATTACAGCGAGCGGAATTGCCTGCTGCCGGGGGTGATCGAGACGCGGATGGGGATCCCGATCACGCTGACTCTGTTGTATCGAATGGTGGCGGCCCGGGCCGGGATGTGCGTGACGGGGGTGAATCTGCCGGGGCATTTCATCGCCCGGCACGCGGACCTGTATTTTGATCCGTTTCACCGGGGCAGGATAATGTCGAAGGCGGATTTGCAGGGGATTCTGTCGAAGCAAAAGCTGACGATGAACGAAAGTCATCTGGCGGATGCGAGTGCGCGGCAGGTGCTGGTGCGATCCTTGGCGAATCTGATGTACGTGTACGATCTGCGGCGGGAGACGGAGAAACACGCGTTGGTCGAGGGTTGGCTCAAGGCGCTGACGACCGAGGTGGAGTAGCGCTTCGCGCGGTAGCGGGTAGCGGTGGTTGGAGGATGGGTGAGATGCGGGTGGAAGTCGTCAATACGGGGACAGAGTTATTGCTCGGGGCGGTGGTCAATTCGCACCTCGCGTATTTCGGGGAGCAGCTGTTTTCCGTGGGATTGCGGGTGGATCGGCAGGTGACGGTGCCGGACGGGGCGGCGATCCGGGACGCGCTGGTGGAATCGTTTGATCGGGGTGTCGACGTGGTCCTAGTGACCGGGGGGCTGGGCCCGACGGCGGATGATCTGACGCGGGAGATCGCGGCGGAATTGCTCGGCCTGCGGTTGGTGCGGGACGATGAGGTTCTGCGGGCGATCCAGGCGCGATGTGATCGGCGGGGGTTTGCGTTTCAGGAGCGAATGGGCCGACAGGCGATGGTGCCGAAGGGGGCGACCGTGTTGCCGAACGAGAACGGGACCGCACCCGGGATCTACCTTCCCCCGGTCGAGACGCCGTCGTGGCGTTCGCCGCACGTATTTTTGCTGCCCGGACCGCCGCGTGAGCTGAAGCCGATGTTCGAGGGAGGGGTGCTGCCGAGGTTGGCGGAGCTGAACGCCGGAGCGGCGGTGAAAATTTGTCGAACCTACCGGTGCGTCGGCATCGGGGAGTCGATGGTCGAGGCGCGATTGGGAGCTCGGCTCGGCGTGGTGATGGGGCTGGAGCTGGGATATTGCGCGAGGCCGAACGAGGTCGATCTGCGGCTGATCGGGGAAGAAGGGGTGCTCGATGCCGTCGACGCGGACGTGCGGGCGGAGCTGGGAGATTTTTTGGTAACGCTCAGCGCGGATGGGCTGGAGACGGTGGTGGTCGAGCGGTTGATCGCGGGCGGTTTGACCGTGGCGACGGCGGAGTCGTGCACGGGCGGGTCGTTGGCGAGCCGGCTGACCGACGTGCCGGGGAGTTCGGCGGTGTTTCTGCGGGGGTGGGTGACGTATTCGAATGAATCGAAGGCGGAGGAATTGGGCGTGCCTGCGGCTCTGATCGCGGAACACGGTGCGGTGAGCGAGCCGGTGGCGCGGGCGATGGCGGTCGGGGCGTGCGAACGGGCGGGGACGGATTTTGCGTTGGCGACGACCGGAATCGCCGGGCCGGGCGGGGGGACTGACGAGAAGCCGGTCGGGACGGTCTTTGTGGCGTTGGCGCGACGGAGCGGGGCGGTCGACGCGTGGCGCGAAGCGTTTCCGACGGATCGGGCGACCTTCAAGACCTTGGTGACGCAGTCGGCGTTGGATCGGTTGCGGCGGGTGCTGTGAGGGGGAAGTGCGGCTTCGCCGATGGGTTGGGGCGTCCGGCTGGAAGCCGGACGCAGCGACCTGGAAGGTCGCGCTCCCCTGGAAGGTCGTGCTCCCCGGGCGGGGTGGGGTGTTTATGACGGACGATGGGGTCCGCGGGGTGGTGGAGCGGGTGACGTTTCACAATGAGGAGACTGGGTTTTCGGTGTTGCGGGTGCTGGTCCGGGGGCGGCGGGAGCTGGTGACGGTGATCGGCAATGTCGCGGTCGTCTCGCCGGGGGAGTGGATCACGGCGGAGGGACGCTGGGTGCGCGACCGGGAGCACGGGATGCAACTCAAGGCTCAGCGCGTGGAGACGCAGCCGCCGGATTCGCGCGAGGGAATCGAGAAATATCTGGCCAGTGGGATGATCAAGGGGATCGGTCCGGTCTACGCGAAGAAGCTGGTGGAGAAATTTGGCGAGGAGGTTTTTACGGTCATCGAAACGGAATCCGGGCGCTTGCAGGAGGTCCCGGGGATTGGAGCGGAGCGGCGGCGCGCGATCAAGGAGGCGTGGGCGGAGCAGCGGGTGGTGCGCGAGATCATGGTCTTCCTGCACGCGAACGGGGTGAGCACGAGCCGGGCGGTGCGGGTTTACAAGACCTACGGCGAGGAGGCGATCGAGCGGATCCGGACCGACCCGTATTGCCTGGCGCGGGACATCAAAGGGATCGGGTTTAAGTCCGCCGACGCCATCGCCGGGCGACTTGGTCTGGCGGGCGACTCGGTCCTGCGGGTGCGAGCGGGATTGGCTCACTGTCTGGACGAGGCGGGAGCGGACGGTCATTGCGCGCTGGTCCGGGCCGGGCTCACGAGCGCGGCGGCTGAGCTGCTGGCCGTCGAGGTCGAGCTGACGGAGCGGGTGCTGGCCGGGGCGGTCGAGCGGGATGAGTTGGCGGCGGAGGTGGTCGGCGGGCGGGAGTTGATCTATTTGCCCCGGATGCTCGCGGCCGAGCGCTTGGTGGCGGAGCGGCTGCGTGGGCTGGCGGCGAGGGAGCGGGCCGGCTATCCGGAGATCGATCTGGAGCGGGCGATTGCCTGGGTTCAGGACGAGACGGGGAAAATCCTCGCGGAAAGCCAGGCTGCGGCGCTGCGCCTGGCGGTGGCCAGTCCGGTCGCGGTGGTCACCGGCGAACCGGGAGTGGGGAAAACGACGCTGATCAATTCCGTGCTGAAAATTCTGCGCGCGAAGGGCGTGCGGTGCGTCCTCTGCGCGCCGACGGGTCGGGCGGCGAAACGATTGGCGGAATCAACCGGGCTGGAGGCGAAGACGATTCATCGGTTGCTGGAGCCGGAGCGAGGTGGCGGATTCAAGCGCCACGAGGGGAATCCGCTTGCCGGTGATTTGTTCGTCATGGACGAGGTGTCGATGGTGGATGTCCCGTTGATGGCGAGATTTCTGCGGGCGTTGCCTCGGCGCGGAAATTTGCTGCTGGTTGGCGACGCCGATCAGCTTCCGAGCGTGGGTCCGGGTCTCGTTTTGCGGGACGTGATCGCGTCCGGGGCCGTTCCGACGGTGCGGTTGAACGTGGTGTTTCGCCAGGCGGAGGCGAGCGGGATCGTGACGGTGGCGCACGCGATCAATGCGGGGCGGTTGCCGGAGTTGGCGGCGAGGGCGGACGGAGATTTTTTCTTCATCGAGCGAGAAGATTCTGACTCCGCGTTGGAAACTTTGATCGAGATCGTTGCCCGGCGCGTTCCAAGGAAGTTTGGCCTGGATCCCACCCGCGATGTCCAAGTGCTGGCGCCGATGAACAAAGGAAAGCTCGGGGTGCGGAGCGTGAATGCCCGGCTACAGGAGGCTCTTAATCCGGCGCGGGAAGGTGCTGGTGAGATCGAGCGATTTGGCGTGATTTTTCGCGCGGGAGACAAGGTGATTCAGACGCGGAACAACTACGACAAGGAGATCTTCAACGGGGATATTGGTGTTGTCCGGGCAGTGGATTGGACCGAGCGGGAGGTCGCGGTGGAATTCGAAGGACGCCGCGTGAGCTACGACTTCGGCGAGCTGGACGAGTTGGATCCCGCGTGGGCCATCACAGTGCACAAGAGTCAGGGATCGGAGTTTCCCTGCGTTGTCGTGCCCGTCGCGATGGAGCAATTCGTGTTGCTCCAGCGAAACCTGATTTACACGGCGATCACTCGGGGGAAGCAACTGGTGATCGTCGTCGGCCAGCGAAAAGCGTTCGCCGCAGCGGTGCGAAATGACCGCGTGCGGGAACGCGAGGGGGGCTTGCGGGAAAGATTGAAAGGCGCCGAGGCTCCGCGTGGCAAACCTCAGTAGCGTTCTGCCCGCCGATCGCCCGTGTTGAAGTAGATGTATTGGGCGGGGAAGGTGATGAGATCCAGCGGAAGGGTCAACGGGACCAGGAGGTAGTAAGCCGGTTGTGGCGGGTAGGGTGCTGCGTAGGGGTTGTTCGCTTCGGTGGGCGGAATCTCGCCCTCGGCTCGCGCCAGCATGTCGATGGAAATGCAGGCGCTGAGACTGAGCGCGAGGGTGGCGAGTAGAAGGCGGGCGAGCATCGAAATCCTTATTCCAGATAGCTGCGGAGCATCCAAGCGGCTTCTTCGTGGACTTGAATGAGGCCGGTGAGGAAGTCAGCGGTGCCGACGTCGCCGTGGGTTTCTTCGCATTGGTCGATGTCTTCGCGGAGGTCGCGGATGATCGCTTCGTGGTCGGCGAGGAGGAGCTTCAGGCTGGCTGTGCCATCGATCGCCGCGCCTTTAACTTCCTTGAGTCGGGCATTATCGAGGAACTCGGCCATGCTGCCGGGGGCGGTGCCTCCGACCATGCGGATGCGTTCGGCGACTTTGTCGATGTTCTCCGCGAGGGTCGTGTATTGAACTTCGTAGAATTCGTGCAGGCTGTGAAAGCGCGGGCCGACGAGATTCCAGTGGAGATTGCGCGTCTTGATGTAAAGGACGTGGGCGTCGGCGAGGACAAGGCCGAGGATCTTCACCACGCCGTCACGTTTTTTCTGATCGAGTCCGATGTTGAGGGTTTCTTTCGACGATTTCTTCGAGGGACTTTTCTTTTTCATGGTTAAATTGGAACGCGTCTGGTGCGGGGAGCGGTTGCCCCGGGGAGAGGGTTAGGGGTTGGCCGTCAATGTGCGCTGGGTGGCTTGAAGAAAGGGTTGGATGGAATCAATCAGGTCGCGGAAGCCTTGGAAGGTGACCTGTTGCTGGCCGTCGGAAAGCGCCTCGGCGGGGTTCGGGTGGACTTCGATAATGAGGCCGTCGGCACCCATCGCCACGGCCCCGGCGCAAAGGGCAATCACGAGATCGGCGCGCCCGCATCCCTGGCTTGGGTCGACGATCACGGGCAGGTGGGTTTCTTTTTTCGCGATCGCGACGGCGGCGAGGTCGAGGGTGTTGCGGGTGTAGGTCTCGAAGGTTCGGATGCCGCGTTCGCAGAGCAGGACGTTCGGATTCCCATGAGCGAGGAGATATTCCGCAGCGAGAATCCATTCCTCGATACGTTCGCTCATGCCGCGCTTCAGGAGAACGGGTTTTTTCGTGTGGGCGCACTCGATGAGAAGCTGAAAGTTCTGGGCGTTGCGGGCACCGATCTGAAGGATATCCGCAGTTTGGGCCACGTGCTCGACGTCGCGTTCGCTCAGGACCTCGGTGACGATTTTCAGACCGGTCCGATCCTTCGCTTCGCGGAGCAGGCGAAGGCCCTCTTTCCCGAGACCTTGGAACTCGTAGGGCGAGGTGCGGGGTTTGTAGGCGCCGCCCCGGAGGATCGTGGCACCCGCAGCGCGGATCGCTTCCGCCGTGGAGAAAAGTTGCTCCGCATTTTCCACCGAGCAAGGCCCTGCCATCATCGTGAACCCAGGCCCGCCGATCGGGACGCCGTCGACGTCGATCACCGAGTTCTCCGGGTGGGATGCCCGGCTCGCTAGCTTGTAGCGCTTCTGGACCCGGAGGACGTCCTGCACCTGCGGAAGGGCGGTGAGGGATTCCAGAGTCTGGTGAGTCCGCTCGTCACCAATGGCGGCGACGACCGTCTGCTCGACGCCGTGAATCGGCGCGGGTTCGTAACCGAGCTGGCGGACTTCCTCGATGACGGCTTCGATCTGCTCGGGAGTGGAGTGGGGGCGGAGGACGATGATCATACTGGTGTGAGATTAGAATCCAGAAAGGCGGAATGGGCAATCGATGATCCGGGAGCGGGGGATTGGGGGCTAATTTTCGTTGAGTTCGAGCCACGACGGAAGTAGCTTTTACGCATGGCATCCCCTGGGTCAGAATCTATCGTCCAGAAGGTTATTGATAAGTTCAATAACTCGAGGTTTTTCACGATCTCGTTGGTCCTCCACATTGTTCTCGTGGCAATCTTCGGAACGACGGTCATGTTCAAGGCCATTCAGGAGCCGCCCGATTTCGAGGGTGGCGACGGCGGATTTGTTGATAGCGCGGAAACTGCGACCGCGATGCCGACCCAGCCAACTCAGCCGCAGGAAACGACGTTTACCGTCACGGCACCGGCGACCCCGACCAATTCCCTGAATGCGATCACGACAATGAGCACGGAGGCGCTCGATTTCAACATGAGCTCGACGTTCACGCCTCCGACGATCACGCCGTCGGCGGTTGACGCTTCGGCGATCGCGCCCGCACCGGCGCCGACGTCGACGGCTGGCATGACTGCCGATCAAAAGGCGGGCATCGGACAGTTTACCAAGAATTGGGGCAAAGGTAAGGGGTCGGGCAGCGGCACGGGTATCAAATCACGGGAGTTCGAGTTCATCGCCTACCTCGGTAAATACGCCGGAGGGAACTGGGATTCCACCGTTCAGGTCCGTGGCGGCAAGATCGACGGTGGCAGCCTGCCAAACCTGTTGTATCTCATCTCGAAGTGGTCACGGGATAAAATCAAGACCAACGAGCGCGACGTCAAAGCGATCGACCTCGACAGCGACGAACTCTTCAAGACCAACCCGCCGTTCATTTTCCTGACGGGCTCTCGTGATTTTAAGCTAACGGAAAAGGAGGTTCAGAATCTTCGAAAATACGTGCAGGTCGGCGGTGCGATCTGGGGGGACAGCTCAGTTCCCGGAGAGCGGTCGAGGTTTGACATTGCGTTTCGGCGGGAGATGCGGCGGGTCATTCCTGACGTGGACAAACAATTTGAACCACTTCCGGCGGATCATCCGATTTTCACCAACGGATATTTTCCCGGAATTCGGGACACGCCTGAAGGCTTGAATCACTACAAGGAGCCGGTCTTTGCGCTCAAGATTTTCGGGGAGATTGCTATTCTTTACACGTCAAACGATTATGGCGACATGTGGCAGATCGGTCTCGACGAAAACGGGAAGATCGATCTCGGCACGAATGAGCGCGGCCAATACGTCGCGGTCAACCGCAGTCTCTACGACCAGCGAGGCGTTTATCTTCACAACCTCGAGGAAGAATCGATCAAGAGAAGCTTCGAGTTTGGCATCAACGTGATCACTCATCTGCTGACGCGCTGGGAAGACAAGGTCGATAGCGGGTCGCGTCTCTAGGTGTCGACCCGCTCGGCGTCGTGGTAATTCCCAAGGCCTAAGTCCTTCGGGTTAGCGACGCTTCTTGCCTGGCTGAGCGTAGGAGCTCAGATCTCACCGCCCGAGATCGCGTCGCCCCGGAGTTCCAGAACCCGTGAGATCGTTTCCTCGATCAGGTTGTTTGGGCACGACGCCCCGGCCGTGACTCCGATCGTCAGTGAGGGTTGATGCGGTAGCCAGTCCGCCCGGGTGCATTCGGTCTTCGCGTGGAGATCGAAGCAATCAATCCGGTCGGCCGAGTGGAGACACGAAGCGTTGCGAATGAAGTAGGTCGGAACGGATTTTTCCCCAATCTCCGCGAGGTGAGTCGTGTTCGAACTGTTGTAGCCCCCGATGACGAGCAACAGGTCGAGCGGATGGTTAAGAAGTCCAAACAGGGCATCCTGCCGGTCCTGCGTCGCTCCGCAGATCGTGTCGAAGAATCGAAAATGGTCATCCTCGCCGCCGTCGCGCTCGGTGATCGCCGTCCGGATACGCCTCTGCACCTCCTCGGTTTCGCTCCGCAGCATGGTCGTCTGATTGGCCACGCCGACCCGCTGAAGGTGAGTGTCTGGATCGAATCCTTCGGAGATGGAATCGGCGAAACGCTTCAGGAAGGCCGCCCGGTCTCCGCCCTGGCGAATGTAGTCGCAGACAATGTCCGTCTCCGCCAGATCGAGGACGATCAAGTAGTGGCCCTGTCCCTTGCCCAGAGCGCGCGAGGCCGTGGCGCGGGTCTCTTCGTGTGACGACTTTCCGTGAATGATCGAAGTCACCTCGTCCTTGGCGTTTTGGCGCACCCGCTTCCAGACACTCATCACGTCGCCGCAGGTGGTGTCCACGATCTGACAGCCGATGCGCTTGATTCCTTCGACAATCATCACCTCACTGCCGAAGGCCGGAACGACGACAACATCGTCCGGCGTGAGCGCCGCGAGATCGGCCTCGGCGTCCTTCCCGATGAGGTTGAGAATCCCCATTTCGCGGATCTGCTGATTGACGTCGGGATTGTGAATGATCTCCCCCAAAATGTAGATCCGGCGCTCGGGAAAGACGCGCCGGGCGGCGTAGGCCAGGTCGATCGCGCGCTCGACGCCGTAGCAAAATCCAAACTCCTTCGCCAGCCGCACCGTCGTGGTCCCGGCCGTGACCGATCCGCCTCGCGCGCGGATTCGTTCCACCAGCGGACTCCGGTAGTGGTGCTCGACCTCGGCTTGCACGCGCTCCATGACCTCCGGAGTTCGGAGGTTCACTCGAGCAGGTTTGGTCGGAACGGACACCGCTGTGAGGAACGACAAAACGGCAGGATTGTCAAATCCCGCTCGACCGGAAGCCTTCGCGCCCGGTCCAGTTTGCGCTGATCGCCCGAAACGCGGGCCGTCCGGTGGGGATTGAGAAAACCCACTGGAAATCTGACTGATTCGTGGGCATGTTTTCCGGCCTATGTCCGAACCAGAGAACACTCCCGCCCGCTTCCCCATTTGGATTGTCGGCGTCGTCGTCGGCGTCGCCATCGGTGCCGCGCTTATTTTTGGCCTCAGCAGCTCCGACTCTGGGGCCGAAGCTCCGGAGGTGGCGACCCCTGCCGCCACCGAGGCGCAGGCGAGCGCCAGCGAGAGCGCGACTCCGGCCGCGATGACGACTTCGCTGCCCGACGACGGAGCCTCGCTCGCGGATTGGGAGGGTCGCATTTCTGCGGCGGACGCGAGTGGCTACGGCGCCCTCATGAATGAGGCCGTCGCGATCCGCGACCCACAGGTACGTAAGCAGGTCGTGGAGAAGCTGCTCCTCACGTGGCTGAACACGGACCAGAACTCCTTTCTCGAATTTCTGGACGACGCGGAATTTAGTCAAACCGAGGGCAGCGAGCTCTGGCCCGCGTTGGTTCCGGCAGCGGCTGAGGTGTTGCCGAGCCTGAGCGAGTCGGCAGCCGGCGAGGCCGATCTCGACGAGATCATCCAGTGGATGGTCGAGTATTATTCCGAAATGGATCCCGCCAAAGCGGCCGAGTGGACCAATAAGTGGCTTCTGGACGACACCCGGGACTACGCGCTCGCAACCGTCGCCGGCGAGATGGCGATCAAATCCCAAGCCGATGCCGAGGTCCTTCTGGGTTCCATCAAGAGCCCGGATGCCCGGCTCGAAGCCGTGATGAATATCGGCGCTTCTCTCGCGCAGGACGACGGCGACTCCGCTCTGGCTTGGGCTCGCGCGCTCACGAATGAAGAAGAACGCTCCGCCGCCGTCGAAGAGGTGCTGTGGACAATGTCCGAGACCGACCCCGGCAAGGCCGCCGCCAAGCTGATGGAGTCGGATCAACCCGATCAGCTCGATGCCGTCAGCGGATCGATCGCGGAAGAGTGGGCGATTCAGGATCCAAACAAAGCGGTCGAATGGGCGGAAACTCTGCCCCAGGGAGCGGCTCGCGAAGAAGCCATTCAGGGCGCGCTGGCCGGCTGGGCGGAGAACGATCCGAAGGCAGCTTTCGCTTACTACGAAAAAAATTACGGAACCAATCTCGAGACCGCCGAGTGGATCTTTGATTCCTGGGCCTTCAATAATCCCAAGGAAGCCTCGGTCGAGGTAATGAAAATCTCGAACCCCGAGATGCGCTCGCGGGCCGTCGCCGGAGTCGTGAGCGGTTGGCTGGACGAGGGATCCTCGACGGAATCGGTCGAGCGATGGGTCGACGCATTGCCCGCCGGGCGCGAGCGTGACCAGGCCTCCTACGCCATCGTTGACATGCTGAGCTTCGACGAGCCCGAGTCCGCCTGGACGCGGGCCGCGACGATCCGGGAACCCGATGTCCGCAGCGAAGCGATCCAGACGGCCTTTGCCGGACTGGCCGACGTCGATCCCGCCAAGGCGCAGACGGCCTTGCGCAATTCCAACCTGTCGCCCGACGAGATCAAGCAGCTCACGGCGGTGTTGGAAGGCAGCGGCCCGGTGATCCCGACGACTCCGCAGACGATACCGCCCGCCGCTCCGAGCGTCCCGGCGGCTCCGTGAGGAGCCGGGCTTCGCTGGAGATCGTGAGGTCGACTGTCGCGCGGCGTCGGTTACAGCGCGGGTCTTTTCGATTGCGTCGCCGTGAACCGAGGCTAGTTTCCGGCACCTGATGTTTCGCGAGGACGACTTTCAATACGCCATGGAGAACACGCGGGTTCTCCGGCAGCCGCACCAGAAGATCAAGACCTTCGGGACGACGAGCTTTCGCTTTCAGCTCGTGAGTGAACTGATGGACCACATTGACCGCGTGCGCGTCCGGGGCGGCGAGATTCACGCGGAAAAACCGAGCATCGTGTCGCCGCACAATTTCTCCAAATTGATGCTGGATGGGTTCGGCGACGAAGCCCGGGAATACGCTGACTGGTTGGAATCGCGCGGCCAGCCGCTGCGGTTTTTGCAGTGCGGATTTCAGTTTCGGAAAACCAACGTCACCGAGCAGATCGTCCACGCGCCGAAGGACGAACTCCTGGATCGTCTGTCGACCGAAATGGACCAGCGTGATGACCCGATGGACGCGCTGATCGATGGTGTCGACGACGCGTGGGAAGTGTGCCTGCTGAAGTTCACGGTCGACCTGATTGGCCAATCGACCGGTGAAAACGTGCAGGATTGGAAGCGGCGCGGCCTGCTTTGATTCGACTCGGCGACGTGAGGCGGCGTAACCCTTTAGGACTTTTCACTTGGCGAAGCGTTCGGCAAGCTGCGCCCCGATGACACTCGCCAAGGTCATAGTCCTACTGCTCGTGATGCTCGCCGTCTTCGGTGGCGGAGCGTTTTTTGCTTACCGGATGTTCGTCGAGCCCGGCGAGCTCGACCGGGAGGCTGAAATCGCGCAAGCCAACGCTCCGGCCCCCACGCCGCCGCCCGACTACAGTGTGCCGCGCTTCGAGGAAGCGATGAAGGTGCTCGAACGTGGTGACGTGGCCGCGTCTCAGGAAGTGCTCCGGAATTTCATCGCGCAATACCCGAAGTCCACGAAGCTCGCTGAGGCCAAGGCCGAGCTGGGTCGGCTGAACGTCGATCAAGTCTTCACGTCGGCCGAGGCTCCGGGGAAGACCGCTTACACGGTGGTGAGTGGAGATTCGTTACTGAGGATTTCCGGCAAGACGGATTCCAACGCGGAGTTGATCATGCGGGTGAATAACCTGATCTCGATCGACCTGCGGATTGGTCAGAACCTCGTGATTCCCCACGTGGCGATGAGTGTGTTCATTGATCGGGAGGCGGAGACGCTGACGCTGCTCGACAACGGAAATTTTTTTAAGGAATACCCGATCCGGTCGCTCAAAATTGGTGGGAAGGCCGGGGTGATTATCGATACGACGGTGTCCGACCGACTCGCAATGAGGGGCTCCGACCGGGTCGCTTTCGGGAGCGGGGGTTACGCCGGATCCGAGCGGTGGTTGATGCTCGGCGCGGATGGGATCATCGTCCGTGGTGTCCCTGGTCCGAGGATGGCACGGAGCCGGCTTTGCCGCCGGGTGTGGTCCTCGATGCCGCCGATATGGCGGAGATTTTTCCTCTGGTGAGCCGCGGGGCCACTGTAACCATCCAGTAGCCTATGAAAGCGCAGCCTTTGGAGTTCGAACAACCCATCGTCGACCTCGAGAACAAGCTCGAAGACATCAAGAAACACCTGCACGGACAGGCCATCGACATGGATCCCGAAGTGCAGCGCATCGCGGCAAAGATCGAGGAGACGCGCCGGGAGGTTTACGCGAATCTCACCGCTTGGCAGCGGGTCCAGATCGCACGGCACACGCAGAGACCCTTCTTCCTCGATTACGTGAAGCTGGCCTTCACCGATTTTGTCGAATTGCACGGCGACCGGCTCTACGGCGACGACGCCTCGATGCCGGCTGGACTGGCCACGATCGGGGATCAGCGCTGCGTCGTGATCGGTCAGCAGAAGGGTCGTGACGTGAAGGAGAATCTCCTCCGGAACTTCGGCAGTCCACATCCGGAAGGTTACCGGAAGGCGCTCCGGCTGATGCGCCTGGCCGAGAAGTTCGGCTTGCCGGTCGTCTGTCTGATCGACACGCCCGGTGCCTACCCCGGCGTGGGTGCGGAGGAACGGCACATTGGAGAGGCCATCGCGGTAAACATTCGTGAAATGATGGTCCTCGAGACGCCGATCATTTCCGTTGTTCTGGGCGAGGGTGGATCCGGCGGGGCGCTCGGGATCGGCGTGGCCGACCGTGTGCTCATGCTCGAGAATGCCTACTATTCCGTGATCAGTCCGGAGGGATGCGCGGCGATCCTGTGGAAACACCGCAAGCACGCGCCGGAAGCGGCGGAAGCGCTCAAGATTAACGCCCAGTCTCTCATCGATCTCGGAATCGTGGACGCCGTGATCGACGAGCCACTCGGCGGAGCGCACCGCGACCACGCGGCGTCGGCGGAACTGCTGAAGGAAACGTTGATTCGCGAATTGGCGGAGCTGCGACGAATCCCGATGGCCGATCTTCTCGACCAACGCTACGCAAAATTCCGCGCCATGGGCGTGATCTCCGAAGAGAACTGATCGCTCTGCCCGTCCGGGTCGCCGGGGGTCAGTCGGTCAGAACTGCAGGTAGAGAATCCGGCTGCAGTTCGGACAATGGACGACGTGCTTGGCGGCCTTGACCTCGAGGGCCGTCTGGGTGGTCACCTTCACGTGGCAACCGGTGCAGACCCCGTTTTCCAGCTCGACGATGGCGGAGCCATTCTTGCTTTTGAAGATGCGCTCGTATTGGTCGAGTTCGTCCTCGTCGATGCCTTCGGTGAGGGGCTGGCGGCTGGAAGTCAACTCGGCGATGGAGGCTTCCACGTTCCCCTTCTTCTGAGCAAGGTCGGTGATCTGCGCTTCGAGTTTGGCGCGTTCCTCGGTGTGGGCGCGCTCGGCCTCGGCGACGGCGGGCTGAAGGGACTCGGTCTCCTCCATGAGCTCGAGTTCGCGGTCTTCGGTGGTGCGAATGATGCGCTCGGCGTTGGCAATTTCGTGGCCGATGGCGGCGAATTCCTCGTTTTTTCGGGTCTCGAATTGCTGGGTGCGGTAGCGAGCGATCGCGGCGCGTTTCGATTCGGCTTCGAGCTCGAGCGTTTTCTTTTCCACCTCGATGGAGCGGAGCCGGGTCTTGGCCGCTTCGAGGCGTTCGGCGGACGAGGCGATCTGCTTCTGTTTGAGAGCGGTCTCTTCCGGGATGGCGGCGAGTTCGATCTTGAGAGTGCGGATGCGCTGATCGCGATTCTGGAGGGTGAGGAGTTTTTCGATTTCGGGAAGCATCGCGGAGCCGCGAGGTTGTCGAAATTGGCCGGGGCGGGCGAGCGGGAAATTGCGTCGCGGCGGAAGTTGCTGGTCAGTGGGGCGGGTTGAATGAAAGCTCCGCCGGTTTCGTTTCCGTTTTCGCCATCATGCCCGTCCCCGTTCCTCCCAGTGATCCGCGCACGGCGGTGCCGGGGAGGCCGGCGAAATATCTGCCGCAGTTGGATGGGCTGCGCGGGATCGCGATTCTTACCGTCCTCCTGCATCACTTTCACGTCCACCTGCCGGCGTGGGTCGATTGGGGTCCGATCGGGGTGCGGCTGTTTTTTTTGCTCAGCGGCTACCTGATAACGATGTCGCTGTGGAAACTGAACGCGCGGTCGGTGGCGGGTGCGAGTTGGTGGAAGGGGCTGGGGAACTTCCACGTGCGGCGGTTCACGCGACTCGCACCGGTCCTTTACCTGATGCTGGTGATTGGGTTTCTGCTGGCCCTGCCGTTCCACGGGAGGGAGCTGCTGTGGCACGCGACGTTCCTGACGAATTTTTACGCAATGGTGCACGACCAGTGGCCGGGGCCGGCGTCGCACCTGTGGTCGTTATCGGTGCAGGAGCAATTTTACGTCCTGTGGCCGTTCGTGATTTTGGCGATCCCCCGGCGCTGGCTGCCGGTGGCGTTGCTGGCGATGTTTGCGGGGGCGTTTGGCTATCGCTACTGGGCGACGGCGTCGGGCGCTTCGGATTTCGCGCGGTGGTTGATGCTGCCAGGGGTGATCGACAGCTTCGCGCTCGGTGCGCTGGTGTCGTGCTGGAAGGCGTCGCCCGGGAGAATTCCGGTGATGAGCGGTCGCCTGGGTTGGGTGGTCGCCGCGGCGGCTTTGACCTGCTACGTAATCGCGCGGCTGATGCGGTATTCCACCTTTCAGTCGCCATTTCTCGCGCTCACGGAAACGTTTGAGAACGTCTTTCTAGCCTGGGTGATGCTGCGGACGATCGAGGGCTGGCCGGGAGTGGTCGGGAAACTCTTCGAAAGCCGGGTGCTCGTTTACATCGGAAAGGTCAGCTACGGCATCTACGTTTTTCACGTGTTGGTCCACGTGGTGGTCGGGCCGTGGCTCGATCAGATCGGGCTGCAGCCCTTCGTGTTCGCGCGGGCGCTGGTGCTGTGCGCGATTTCGGTCGGCGTGGCGACGTTGTCGTGGATCTGGATCGAGCAGCCACTGACAACCTGGATCCGGAAGCGGGAGGCCGCGAAGCGCGAGACTTCGGCCGCGACGTCAAAAGTGCCGGCGTCGTAGCGAACTCAAGCGTCGAGCGCGGCGACGATGCGATCCATTTCGGCTGCGGTGTTGTAGAAGTGCGGGCTGAACCGGAGCCAGGCGTCGCCGTTGCGGGCGTTTCGGAGCGATGCCGTGATGGAAGCAGCTTCCAGAGCTTTGAATTGCTCGGCGGGATCGCGGTCGGGGTGGCGGGCGGTGACGATGCCGCAGCGCAGCGGTTCCGCGTTGCCGGGCGAGAGGAACTCGTAACCCCGGGCGGCGAGCTGCGCGTGCAGCTGGTCGCGGACGGCCAGGATGCGGGCGGACACCTGGTCGGGGCCGACCTGCTCGAAGAGTCGGAGGGCGGCGGCCATGCCGTACATCCCGGTGACGTTGAGGACGCCGGGTTCGTAACGCTGGGCGGTGTCGGGGAAGGCGATCTCGTCCTGCGTGATGAAGTCTGGACTCTTCACGTTCCACGCACCCAGCAGGGTCGGGCGGCACGCGGCAAAATGTTCCCTGGCCACGTAAACGATGCCGATGGCGAGGGGTCCAAGCATCCACTTGTGAGCGTCGGCGCTGAGAAGGTCGACTTGATCGACCCGGGTCGGGAAGGCGCCGAGCGTCTGAATGGCATCGAGTGAGAACAAGGCGCCGCGCTCGTGAACGAGCTGTCCGATGGCGTCGATGTCGATCCGCCAGCCGGTGAGAAAATGACAGGACGCCAGCGCGACCAGGCGGGTGCGGTCGGTGAGGGCGGCGGCCACGTTGTCGACCGTGATGCGTCCCAACGCGTCGGGCTCAACGAAGCGGACTTTGACCCCGAGGCGCTGGAGGTTGGTCCACGGATAGACGTTGGCGGGGTAGTCGTCGCGATAGCAGACGAGTTCGTCGCCGGGCGACCAATCGAGCCCGTTGGCGAAGAGGCTGAGACCGAGCGAAGTCGGGCCGAGGAGCGCGATCTCATCGGCGTGAGCGCCGATGGCGCGAGCGCAGATCGCACGGGAGGCGGCGACGTCGCGGAGAACCTCGCCAAATTCCTGATGATTTTCACAACTGCGGTCGATGTGGTCGCGCATGGCGTCCGCAACGACGCGGGGGAGGGCGGTGACCCCGGCGTGTCCGACGAAAACGCGTTCGCGCGAGACGGGAAATTGGTCGAGGCGTTCGGGTTCGGTCATGGTGTTTTCTTTTCGGCTTCGCTGATGAGATCCCAGAACCCGTGGTGTTCGCCCAGGGCGGCGTCTTCTTCCGCCATGGGGAGGTTCGAGCGGAACAGGAAATCGCGAATGGTGTTTTTATGCAGGACGCGGTGAACCTCGATGCCTTCAGGATGCGGGCCGAAATAGATACGAAAATCGTGGGCTCGGCAGCGGTGGAGGGTCTGGCCGTCGCGCCGGACACTGCCGAAGCGGGAGTCGTCGAGGTTTTCGAGATTCTCGGGCAGGATCTGGAATTCGAGGAGGAGATCGAGCTGGAGCTCTTTGGGAAGCGCGGCCATCTCGGCAGCGCTAATCTCGTTGAAGATCACTTGGAACACGGTCGGAGAATAACGAGAAAGTCAGAATTGAAAACCCGGGATGAGTCCATCCGGCAGGTCGTGGAGACTCGGGAGGAAGCGGTCGGGTTTACTGGCGGAGGACGAGGGCGGCATTGATGCCACCGAAGCCGAAGGAATTCGTCAGAATCGTCCTGGACCGGACAATCACGACCGTGATTCGGAACGATGTCGAGGTCGCACTCCGGGTCGGGATGTTCGTAGTGCAGGGTCGGCGGCACCCACTGATTTTCCAAGGTCAGACAGCAGATGATCGCCTCGATTGCCCCGGTGGCCCCGAGCGGATGGGCCGTGTAGGCCTTGGTCCCGCTCACCGGAATGTGGCGCGCACGGTCGCCGAAGACAGCGTGGATCGCCCGGGTCTCGGACGAATCGTTGACCTTGGTCGAGCTGGCGTGAGCGTTGATGTGGTCGATGGCCTCCGGGGCGATCCTGGCGTCGGCCAACGCGTTGCGAATCGTGCGGATACCGGGCTCGCCGGTCGGGTGGGGCGACGTCATGTGGTGGGCGTCGTTGTTCAGCGAATAGCCGAGGACCTCGGCGTAGATGTGAGCGCCGCGTTTGCGCGCGTGCTCGTATTCCTCGACGACGAGCGACGCGCCGCCCTCGCCCATGACGAAGCCATCACGGTGCAAGTCGAACGGACGGTAGGCGGTCGGGGGAGTGCCGCGGCTCATGGTTTTGATGAAGTCAAACGCGCCGTAGCTGAGCGGGCTCAACGGGGACTCGGCGGCTCCGGCGACGATCACGTCAGCCATGTCGTCGCGGATATAGCGCATCGCCTCGCCGATCGCGATCGGACCCGAAGCGCAGCTGTTCGAGTTCGTTGTGCCGACACCCTGAAGGCCGAATTCGATGGCGATATTGGAGTGGGCCGAACCGCCGAAGACCTGGAGCGCGAGGAGTTGGTTGACGGCGCGCGGACCATTCACGAGGAACTTGGCCTTCTCGGCTTCCGCGTTCGAAATGCCACCGAGCGCGGTGCCGAAGCTGACCCCGACGCGCGGTTGCGGGTTGTCAGGGTGGTAGGTCAGCCCGGCGTCTTCGAGGGCGAGGTGCGCGGAGGCGACGGCAAACTGGGCGTAGCGGTCGAGTCGCTTCGCCCGAGACGCCGAGAACCAACGGGTCGGATCGAAGTCGTTGATCTCGCCCGCGCACCGAGCGCGGAAGTCGCTGGCGTCAAAGCGGGTGAGCGGGCCGATCCCGGATCGCTCGGCGCGAAGTCCCCGCCAGAGCGCGTCCTTGCCGATGCCAATGCAGGTGATCGGGCCAAGACCGGTGATGACCGCGCGTCTCACTGGCGGGCTTCGAGGTGGGACTTGAAGGTGGCCAGCGTCTTGTGCGCGATGTTGTCGATGAAGAAGCCGCCGATGATGGGTTCGGCAACGGAGGCGAGGGCGGGAATGCGGAAGTTCAAAACGTGGATGATGGTGACCTGGGTGCCCTCGGGCTTTTCGTCAAAAGTCCATACGACCGTCATCCCCTTGGTAAACGCCTTGAGATGATGAAAATGAATCTCGTGCTTCGCGCGGTCGATGGTTTGCTCCGACGTCCAGGAGATCGGGATGCCGGATCGATGGGCGGCCATTTTGACAATGTGGCGATCGGTTCCGCGTTCCAGATAAGTGATGTAGCGGTAGTGGGGAAGAATGGCCGGCCAGCGTGAAAGGTCGGAGGTGCAGTCGAAGATGTCCTGTTTCGGAGCGCGGATGAGGATGGTGGACTGGGTGTTCATCGAGGTAAATTGGGGACCATAGACGGGCGTATTCCACTTGCAATCCCGGAGCCGAAACGTATTCTCGCCGTCCCTGCTTTTCGGTGGGGCGAGCGGCTGGATAGCTCAGTTGGTAGAGCAGAGGATTGAAAATCCTCGTGTCGGGGGTTCGATTCCCTCTCCAGCCACCACTTTCTGTTGGTCGGGGGCTATTGGCGATTGGAACAGAAAATTAAGCCGTCTTCGGGCTCAACCTCGTTTGCCCGCTCGACCGATCAATCGTCGGAAAAAGCAGGGCGGTAGGATTCTTTGACCTCGGCGACTTCCTGATCGGTGAAGTCCGTGAACTCACGCTGCCGGCGTTTCTGGCCGAGCTTGCCACCGGTTGTGAAGAGACGCTTGAGCAGTGATTCGCTTTTGCGGTCGGGCAGGTCGACGACTGCTCCGATCCCTCGCCGGGCGCGGTCGAATTTTTGCAGAAAGTGAATTTCATCCGGGATGGCTTGTTGGATCATTTTCTCCAGCATTTGCCCCAGAAATGCAGCCTGCGCGGCGAGGTCCGGGTAGCAATAGAATCCTTCGATATCGGAGGGGGTCTCCACGGTCATTTCCCTCGCCTCAGTGAGGCTGTATTCCGCTGCCGCGAGCAGAGGTTTGGAAAACTGCTCCAGGCAGGCGTCGTAGGCCGGCAGGTTCGCTAGGATTTCGGCGGATACCGGAAGAATCATCCCATCGCCGCCGATTCCGCCTCGGGCCAGCACGTCGTGGATGAGGTAGCGATGGAGGCGAGCGTGCCATCTTCGATCCGGTAAACTCGATCCGGTAAACGAACTGCGGGCGAGAGGGCGAGTCCTCAGTCCATAGTGATCAACCGAACAGAGCCATAGAAAATCCGTTTTCAGGAAAGAAATCCATTTGGAATCGACGATCTATCAAGAAACTCAGACTTTAGTATCGGTAATGCCTGTAAAGATCTTCGAGGTTCCGGCCTCAACGGGTGAAGTGCTTTCTGGCCGTCAGAGCTGCCGACGGTGCGTGACTCAGTAGTGCCAGTCGGCGATGGCCTCGGCGGTCTTTTCGTCCACGCCGATTCCCTTAATTTGCGCGAGGGGAATTCCCATTGCGCAGTTCTTGCCACTCGACCTCGACCATCATTTCTCCGAGACGGTCTCCATCGTCGTCGTCGAGCATGCCCGATACGGTGACGCGCTCGCCGGGTTTCAAGGGAGACGTTTTGCGAGATGCGATGCACTGCGCTTCGAAGGGGAAGGCCAGGGTGTCTTCGAGATAGCAATGCCACCCCATCCGCACCTCGCTTTCGTCGTAGGCATCCACGATGATCGCCATGGTGATTCTGTCGGAGACGATGCGGCTTTCCACGGGGGGGCTGCAGATGGTGGTGCGCGAGGTCGAGCGGGCTGGCAGCGTGATCGGACTTCGTCTCAGCGCCGGGAACGAAGAGGGGCGCGACCCTCGGTTGCTGCCTCCTCTGCGGGAGGCGAAATCTGCGGTTTTCCACGTTCGGCGCAAGACGGGTGCGAGGTGAACGCTGGCTGGCTGGATTGATCAGTCCTGTTCTGGCTGGGGGAGAGCGTCGGCCTGGAGTGCGGCGCTGAGTTGGTGGAGCCAGATGGGCCAGACCCAGTCGGTGTGGCGGTCGGGGGGGAGCAGTTCGGACTCGATGACGAGGGGGAAGGTGACGGTGGCGGGGTCGAAGAAGCGTTGAAGTTGGGTGAGGGGTATCCAAGCAAACGGGCCCCGCTCGGCGTAGGTGGGCTGGTCGGGAGGAATGGGGTGGTTCGCGATGTCGGCGATGGGGACGTGGTCCACTTTCACGAGATAGAAGGCGTAGGGGCCGTCCTGAACGGGTGTCTGGCCGTCAATTTTGGAGAGAATCCCGGCGCGAGAGTAGTAGCCGCGGGTTTCCTCTTCGGTCTCGCGGGCGGCGGTTTCGGCGATGGATTCGCCGACTTCGCCGTGACCACCGAAGGATGCCCAGCCGCGATCAGACGGCGGGACGTGGTCGGCGAGGAGGAATTGGACGCCGTCCGGCGTGTCGGCGTAGAGGATGGTCCCGGCGGGTTCGTCGACGCCCGCCGTGGCGGTGAGGGCGGTCGCGAAAATCGTGGCCAGCAGGGTGACTCGGGGTCTCATCATTTTGAGAGCGATTCGTCGCGGTCGGTCAGGACTTTCCAGTTGGCTTTGTAGTCGGGGTCGTAGCGTTGATCCTGGTAGTCGAACATCTCGGAGCGGAGGGCGATCAGGTCGCGGAGGCGGGATTCCTGACGGGTATGGGCTTCGCGGAGGGCGCGGGAGGCGGCGGGGACGCGCTCCCAGAGCACGGAGTAGGAGTCGAGGAAATCGCGGGCGTAGGTGCTGTCGGCCCGGTCGCTGGGTTGCCAAAGGTGGGGGGTGGGAATGGGGAGATCGAGGAGCTGCGGGGCGATGTAGATGTTTTTGAGGACCGCTTTCTCGAAGCGTTCGATGGCTTCCGTGTCGCGGCCGAAGTGGGCGTGGCAAAGCCCCCAGCCGAAGAAGAAGGCGGGCTCGACGTAGTCTTTGGGGTAAGTGCCTTCGTAGCTTGCGAAGGCGCGGTCGGCGGAGTCGTAGTCGTCGCCGAGTAGATTGACCATGGGGATGAGGAAGCGGGCTCCCTGGTGGTCGGTGGGATTGATGGCGAGGAGGGAAACGAGGGCTTCGGCTGAGGCGAGGTGGCGGCCTTGATGCCAGAGTGTCATGGCGCGGCCGAAGAGTCCGCGAAGGTAGGGGCGGGTCTCGCGGTCGACCCACCAGGTGGGGGCGGCGTCGGCCCAGCGGGGGCGCTCGCGGGTGATGGTGTCGTCGTAGGCGCGGAGGGCGCGGGTCCAGTCGCCGCGACGGAACTCGGCGTCGGCGAGTTCCACGTGGGCGGGGGAGCAGTCGGCGTCGCTGGCGATGGCTTTCTTCAGTAGCGCAATTTTTTTGGATTCGGAACGGACGCGGAGGGCGGTGTTGACGAGGCCGGTGGCGAGAGCGCGGCTTTCGGGTGGCTTGTCGTTGGCATAATGGGCGACGACTTTTTTGGTGATGGCACTCATTTCGTCCCGGTTGCGGGAGGTGACGCGGTTGAATTGCAGGGTCACGCTGTAGTCTTCGGCGAAGTCATTCCAGGCTTCCTCCTCCCAATCTTCGCTCTCGCCGATGATGAGTTTGTCGGGCGCACCGAGGCGGTCGATGAGGTTGCCGAGCAGGGTCTCGATCCGGGGCTGATCGAGCTCTTCGAGGATCTCGGGTGGGGCGACGGGTGAGCCGCTGCCGTCGATGACGATGAGGAGGGTGGGGAGGATGAAATCGGGGCCGGCGGGCAGGGGTTCGTCGAGATCGATCCAGAAGAGCGTCCAGGTGGTACGGGTGGATTTAAGGGGTTGGACCATTGAGGAAATTGGAAATGCGGAATGCGGAATGAGAAATGGGAGCGCGGAGTGACGACGGTCGATCAGCCGGCGGTCCACTTGATGTCGAGCCGCTGCTTGCGGTCGAAGCGATCGAGGTAGAAGAGCTCGCCGGTGTCGACGCCGTGCTCGTGGACCATTTTGGTGACTTTGACGTCGAAGCAACAGTATTCGGCGATTTCGACGATCTTTCCTTCGCGCCACCATTTGATGGCGTCGAGGCCTTCGGCGATTTTGCCAACGCCGAAGGTGCCTTTGGCGAGGGCGTCGAGGGGAAGGCGATGGCCGATCACCTTCTCGACGTCGACCATGAGATCGAGCGTGGGGACGATCTCGTCGAGGTTGAGGACGGTGTATTTGTTGAGGACGCGGTAGTCGAAATTGATGAGATTGTAGCCGACGACGAGGTCGGCGCGCCGGAGTTGATCGATGAGATCCTCGACGCGGTCTTCCGGGAAGATGCGGTATTCGCTCGCGCCGGTGCTGTAGGTGACGCCGATGGACATGCCCATGAGGTCCTTGCGATCCCAGCCGCCGACGTCATTGGCGGTTCGCTGGGTCTCGAGGTCGAAGTAGACGATATCCATCAGTCCGTTTTAGATTTTAGATTTCGGATTTTCGATTGTGAAATGTGGTCCCGGCGATGGCAGGGTGGGGGGATGAAGATTAAACGGATCGCGCACGTGTGCCTGAAGTCTGATGATCTCGCGGCGACGCGGGAATTCTACGAGGAGTTGGGTGCGCGGCACGTCTTTGATTTCACGCGGCGTGGGGAGGTGATCGGGTTTTATCTGCGGGTGAGCGAGCGGGATTTTATCGAGGTCTTCCGGGCGGACGGGAAGCCGGAGGCGGTGGGCGTGCCGCCGTTGGACCACGTGTGCTTCGAGACGGCTGATCTGGAGGGGTTGCACGGTCGGTTGGCCGGGGCGGGACGGGAACCGGGCGCGATCAAGCGGGGCTGCGATCTGTCGTGGCAGTTTTGGGTGACGGGTCCGGAGGGGACGCGGATCGAGTTTCACGAATACACCGATGCGAGCGCGCAGTTTGGTTCGGCGGACGTCGAGGTGGACTGGTAGGCGCTGGAAATCGCGGGTGGGCGGCTGAGTTGGGCGCGGTCGGGGGTTGGATTCGATTGAGTTTTGGCGGAGGTTGGGAGGGTGGAGATTGTGCGGTTGGATCGACGGGCGGAGTGGGCCGCCTATCTGGCGCAGTGGCACGGGCGGGAGTGGGGTCATCTTTACGAGGAGTGGGACGCGACGGTGGCGTTGCGGGAGTTTTTGGCGGAGCCGAGCGAAGGGATCCCGGTTACCTACGTGGCCGTGGAGGGGGAGGAAGTGATCGGCTCGGTGAGCGTGGTGACGGGGGATCTGCCGGGCGCGCCGGAGGAGTGGAATCCCTGGGTGGCGAGTCTGATCGTGGCGCCGGAGTGGCGCGGGGATGGCCTGGGGAGCCGCTTGATTGCGCGGGCGGTGGAGGCGGCCCGGGAGAACGGGGCGAGCGAGGTGTGGTGTCTGACGGAGGAGCGGCAATCGCTTTTCGAACGGTGCGGGTTCGAGCGGATGGAGGAGTCGACGGCGAACGGGTGGGTGGTGAGTGTGATGCGGAGGAAGCTGCGCGTGATTGGTGAATGGTGAATGGTGGTATGCGGTCGGCTCCCGCGCGGGGCGCGGATTGCCGGGTGCTGCGGCGTGGACGCCGCTGCTCGCACGCGGGACGCGTGCGCTTCCCGTCCGCTTAGCGGGCGAGGATGGTTTCGACGGCTTGGGTGACTTCCTCGGTGGTGATGGCTTCCATGCAGCGGAAGTCGAGGGGGCAGTTTCGCTGGTAGCAGGGTGAACATTCGACCTGGTGGCGAATGACGATGTGGTGATCGCCCAAGGGGCCGGTGAGGAGGGGCTCGGTGCTGCCGAAGAGGGCGACGACGGGAACGCCGAGGGATGCGGCGAGGTGCATGGTGCCGGTGTCGTTGGTGACGAGGGTGCGGAGACGGCTGAGTTCGTCGAGGAGTTGGGCGAGGGTGGTGCGGCCGACGAGGTCGTCGACCTGGCCGTCGAAGCCGCGAAGGATGTCGGCGGCGACGGGGGCGTCGGCGTTGGTGCCGAGGATCACGAAGGTGGCGTCGGGATGCTTCTGCGCGACGGACTCCATGACGCGGCGGAAGCGATTGGGATACCAGCGTTTGGCGGGGCCGTATTCCGCTCCGGGGCAGATGCCGATGCGGAGCGGGCCTTCGGGAATCGGGGCGGGCGGCATGGTGAGTTCGCCCCGGGCTGCGCCGACGCTGTCGGCCATGCGGAGGTAGTGGTAGGCTTGGTGCTGCGGCCACATCCGTTTTTTCGCGGGACGGACGATTTGGTTGAGCATCCATTTGCGGTTCTCACCTTCGTAGCCGACGCGGCGGCGGATGCCTCCGAGCCAGACTTCGAGGCCGGTGCGGGAGGAATTTGGGAAAATGATGGCGACGTCGAAGCGTCCCCGGATGCGGCTGGCGACCTTGAAGACTCCGGCGTCGGAGGGAACGGCGATGACGTCGGCGACGCCCGGGACGGTGCGCCAGAAATCGGCGAGTTTGTCTCGGGTGAGGACGGTGACGCGGGCGTCGGGCCGACCGGCGGCGATGGCGCGGACGGCGGGCGAACTCATCACGGCGTCGCCGAGCCAATTGCTGGAGCGGATCAGGATGCGGAAAGGTTTCAAGCTGGCAGGATCGGTTGCGGGTGGAAGGTAGACGCCGCGTTTGGTGCGGGCGAGGAGGAAGTCGGGGTGGGGAATTTTCCAGCGGTTGTGAACCCAAAACCAGTCGGCGGGAGACTCTCGGATCTGGACTTCCATCATGGAGTTGATGTCGGCGGTGAGCTGGTCGGGATCGTTGGAATCGTAGGGGATCGGTGGGCGGATCACGAGGCGCCACCTGGCGAAGCCGGTGGTGACGACGGCCATCGGGACGACCCGGGCTCCGGTGCGGGTCGCGAGCGTTGCGGCCAGTGGTGAGGTGGATGCGAGGGCGTTGAAGAAAGGGAGCCAAAGGCCGGAATCGCCGGCGTGCTGATCGACGAGGACGCCGACGAGGTTGCCTTCCTTGAGGTAGGTGAGTGCCTTGGTGAGGCCGCGTTTGCGGTCGAGCGTGGCGGTGCCCTTGGCGCGGCGGTCGCTGTTGATGAGGTCGTCGAGCTGCTTGTTGCGGAGTGCCTGGTAGATGGTCGCGGATTTCCATGGACGGGCGAGGTAGTTGGCCTGCGCGAGGAGTTCCCAATTCGAGAGGTGGGAAATCATGAGGACCACGCCCTGGCCGGCGACGAGTCCGTCGGTCATGTGCTCGTGGCCCTCGATGGTCATGTGGCGGGCGAGTTGCTCGTCGGTCATCACGGCAACTTTGAAGGCCGAGCAGGTGTTGGCACCGAGGGTGACGAAGTGTCGGAAGGTGAGGTCGCGGAGTTGGGCGGGAGATTTTTCTCCGGCGAAGGCCCGGGCGAGGTTTTCGCGGGCGAGGCGGCGGTAGGGAGGGAGGACGAGCCAGAGGGCGGCACCGATGATTTGCCCGAGGGCAAAGCAGACGGAGAGCGGGAGTGCGCGAATCGTGGTGACGATGGCGAGGGCAAGTGCGTAAATGACGCGTTCCATGAAGAGTGACGAGACGGGCGACGATACGCGGAGCGGGACGGGTGCGGAAGGGATTTCGGCGGTGCGGCCGATTCTGCCGGGGGCGACGATTGGGTTGCTGGGTGGCGGGCAGCTGGGGCGGATGTTTACGCTGGAGGCGCGGCGGCGGGGGTATCGGGTGAGGGTGTTTGACCCGACGGCCGGTGGTCCGGCGGGGCAGGTGGCGGATCTGGAGGTGACGGCGGAGTGGTCGGACGAGGCGGCGTTGCGGGAATTTGCGGCTGGCGTGGACGTGGTGACCTACGAGTTTGAAAACATCCCGGTGGCGGCGACCGAGGTGGTCTCGGAGCGGTGCCCGGTCTTTCCGCGGGGCGAGGTCCTGCACGTGTGCCAAAACCGGGAGCGGGAGAAATTGTTTCTGCGCGGGAATGAATTTCCGTGCGCGCCGTTCTGGGTGGTGGAGTCGGCTGAGGAGCTCGGGGGAGCGATGGGGCAGTGCGGACCGGGCGGCGGGGTGCTGAAAACGGCGGATTTCGGCTACGACGGGAAGGGGCAGTTGCGCACGAAGGCGGGTGCTGAATCGCGGGAGATCTGGGCGGAGTTTGGCGTGGCGCGGGGCGTTCTCGAGGGATGGGTGAAGTTTGAGAAGGAATTTTCCGTGATCTGTGCGCGGGGGCGGTCGGGGGAAGTGCGGGTGTTTCCGGCCGCAGAGAACGTGCATCGCGATCACATTTTGCACCTGTCGATCGTGCCGGGTCGGATTCCCGACGCTGCGCGACGAGAGGCGGTGAAGGTGGCGACCGGTATTGCCGAAAAGCTGGACGTCGTGGGGGTGATCGGGGTGGAGTTTTTCCTGCTGGGCGACGGCTCGGTGATGGTGAACGAGTTGGCTCCGAGGCCGCACAATTCCGGGCATTTCTCCTTCGACGCCTGCGTGACGAGTCAATTTGAACAGCAGTTGCGCGCGGTGTGCGGGTTGCCACTGGGGGCGGTGGATTTACTGCGTCCGGTCGTAATGCTGAATCTGCTGGGGGATCTGTGGGAAGACAGGGAGCCGGATTGGGCTAGGGTCCTGTCGGATCCCGCACTGAAGCTTCACCTTTACGGGAAGTCCGATCCTCGTCGGGGGAGGAAAATGGGGCACTTGTGCGTCTTCGGTGAATCCGTCGAGGAGGCGCTCGCCGGGGCGGAGAACGCGGATCGGATTCTTCGCCAGTAGGTTGCTGGGTGGGCGCTGCAAATTTGTCGCGAGGAGGTTTTCGAAAGTCATTCCGGTGCTTGCGTCTGCCTTTCGCTGTGGTTGACTGATCGGTTTCCACAAATGAACGTTTTCGTCGAACCCAAGCCCAATTGTCTCGCCACTCTCCGCGTTGAACTCCCGCCCGACCAGGTCGAGAAAGAGTGGAAGACCACCGCCAAAGCTTTTCAGAAACAGGCCCGCATCCCAGGATTTCGCCCCGGCAAGGCTCCGGCGGCGATGATCGAGAAGCGCTACGAAGAAGACATCAAAGAGGAGGTCAAGAACCGCCTCCTCCGCTCTTCGATGAACGAGGCCATTCAGCAAAAAAAGCTGAAGGTGATCTCGGTCTCGAAGGTGGACGACCTCGAGATCGGAGCGGATCGCACGCTGAGCTACTCCGCCACGCTGGTGACCGAGCCCGAGTTCGAGCTTCCGCCGTATCAGGGAATTGAGATCGAGTTGAAGAAAGCGGACGTCGGCGACAAGGAAATCGACGATGCGCTGAATACTTTGGCTGAGCAGCATTCGGAGTTTGAGACGATCGAAGGACGGTCGCTGGCGATGGGGGATTTCGCGGTGCTGAGTTACGCCGGGACGCTGGACGGGAAGCCGCTGCAGGAGGCTTTGGAAAACACTCCTCCGCTGTTGGCGGGCAAGCCAAACTGGTGGATCCGGATGGCCGAGGGCACGCTGGCTCCGGGTTTTTGCGAGGCATTGGTCGGATTGAACGTCGAGGAAGAGCGGTCCTTCGACCTGACGCTGCCGGAGGATTTTCCGTTCGAGCCGGCTCGCGGGAAAACGGTCGCTTACACGGCGACATTGCACGAGATCCGAGAGCGGAAATTGCCGGAATTCGATGACGCTCTGGCGGCCCGGATCGAGCCCGGGAAGACGATGTCGGAGCTGCGCGATCGGATCCGAGAGGAGTTGACGCGCTACGCGGAGAACGATTTCGAGAACGGGAAACGGTCGGGCGCGATGAAGAAGATTCTCGAGAGTGTCCGCTTCGAGTTGCCGCAGGACATGGTACGCGACGAGATGTCGGGGATCATGCGTGAGATCGTGGAGGAGAATCAGGGCCGGGGGGTTAGCGACGAAGAGTTACAGGCGCACGAGGATCAAATCCAGGGAGCGGCGGAGCAGTCCGCGCAGGAGCGGGTGCGATCGCAGTTTGTCCTGCGGCAGATTGCCGAGAAGGAGAAGATCGAGGTGACGCAGCAGGAGTTGGCCTTTCACGTGACCCGGATGGCGGAGCGTTACCAGATCCCCGTGAACAAGATGGTAAAGGATCTGCAGAAACGGAACGCGATCGGCACGATCCGAGATCAGATTCTGGTGGGCAAGGCTCTTGATTTCGTGGCCTCCAATGCTACCGTTCGCGAGTCGGCTCGTGGGGCCTGAAGCCTCCGCTGAGCGACCACTACCTACTGATTTTTTAAGCATTTATGTTGATCCCAACCGTTATCGAGCAGACTGGACGCGGCGAACGCGCCTACGACATTTATTCGCGACTCCTCAAGGATCGCATCATCTTCATCGGCACCGGGATCGACGATAACGTCGCCAACATCGTCATCGCACAGTTGCTGTTTCTCCAAATGGAGGATCCGAAGAAAGACATCAGCATCTACATCAATTCCCCGGGGGGATCGGTGACGGCTGGCCTCGCGATTTACGACACGATGCAATTCGTGACCTGCGACGTGACGACCTACTGCATGGGCATCGCGGCGAGCATGGGCGCGGTGCTGTTGGCGTGCGGAACGAAAGGGAAGCGCTACGCGCTGCCGAATTCCGACATCATGATTCACCAGGTCTCCGGCGGAGCTCAGGGTCAGGCCAGCGACGTCGAGCGACAGGTCGAGTTCATGTATAAGCTCAAGCGGCGTTTGAACGGGATTCTAGCCCATCACACCGGCAAACCGGTGGAGGAGGTCGAGCGTGACGCGGATCGGGATTATTACATGACTGCGGAGGAGGCGAAGGAATACGGTCTCGTAGACGAAGTGGTGCAATCGCGCAAAGAGCTCAAACATCCGCTGGGCGATCACCAGCCGAGCGGCGAATAGGGACTTCCCCATGGCGCGTTCCTCGAATCTGACGATGTGCTCTTTCTGCGGAAAGAGCCACGCCGAGGTGCGCAAGCTGATCGCCGGGCCGGGCGTCTACATTTGCGACAGCTGCATTAACGTCTGCAAGGGCATCCTGGACAAGGAGCTCGGTGACGATACGCGCAGCACGGCGGAGGACCTGCGGGTGCCGAAGCCAGCGGACATCCGGCGCGACCTCGACGCGCACGTGATCGGTCAGGACCGGGCGAAGAAGGTGCTCTCGGTCGCGGTGCACAATCACTACAAGCGGATCTCGCAGAACCGGGGCGAGATGCAGCTCGATGAGTTGGCGGACGTCGAGATCGAGAAGAGCAATATCCTGCTCATTGGGCCGACGGGGTCCGGAAAGACCCTGCTGGCACGGACCTTGGCCCGGGTGCTGGACGTCCCGTTTGCCATCGCGGACGCGACGGCGATCACCGAGGCGGGCTACGTGGGTGAGGACGTGGAGAACATTATTCTGCGGCTACTGCAGAGCGCGGATTTCGACGTGAAGCGGGCGGAAGCCGGGATCATTTACATCGACGAAATCGACAAGATCGGGCGCAAAACGGAGAACGTCAGCATCACGCGGGACGTGTCGGGCGAGGGTGTGCAGCAGGCGCTACTCAAGATCCTCGAAGGCACGGTCTGCAACGTGCCGCCGCAGGGCGGACGGAAGCATCCGACGCAGGATTACATTCAGGTCAACACGCAGAATATTTTGTTCATCTGCGGCGGTGCGTTCGTGGGTCTTGATAAAATCGTGCAGCGCAGAATGGGCGCGAAGGCGATGGGGTTTCACGTGAAGGGCTCAGTCGACGAGACGATTGCGGCGATGCACGCTCGCGAACCGGAGGATCTTTTGGCGTTTGGGTTGATCCCGGAGTTCATCGGTCGGCTGCCGGTCGACGCGGTTTTGGATCCGCTGACGAAGGATGAATTGGTGCGAATCCTGACCGAGCCAAAGAACGCAATCGTGAAGCAATACACGAAGCTGATGGCGATGGATGGCTCTCGTTTGAACGTGACGAAAGACGCGCTGCAGGCGATGGCGGCGGAAGCGGTGCGGAAAGGAACCGGCGCCCGCGCATTGAGAGCGATGATGGAGCGGTTGATGCTGGACGTCATGTACGAGGCGCCGAGCCGGGATGATGTGGCTGAGATCACCGTGAATCGGGCGGTCGTCGAGGGTCGGAAGTCGCCGGCGATCCGCAAGCGGCCCGAGAAGAAAGCAGCGTAGGAATTTTCGATTTTGGATTTTCGATTTTGGATTGGTGAGGGTCCGGTCTGATGGCGGGGTTGGGATACCTTTTCGAGCGCTTTCCGTCTTTTACGCAGACGTTCTGCTATCGGGAGGTCGGGGCGATGCGGGCGCTGGTTGGCGAGGTGCCCGTATTCTCGATTCGGGCAGCGGAGAGCGGTGGCGGCGGGTTGGACGATGCCTGGGGCGACGTCGCGTATTTGCCGGAGGATTTCTCGGGGGAGCTGGAGGATGCGGGGTTTCGACGGGCGGCTCGGAAGTGGCAGCGGGAGTTGGCGAGGGAGTGGGGGGATGAGACCGAGAAGCGTCGAATCTACGAGGCGCTGTGGCTGTTGCCCCGGTTACGAGAGCGGGGGGTGGGGCACGTGCACGTTCACTTCGCGGGGATTGCGGCTCGAACGGCTTTTTGGCTCAAGCGGATTGGAGGGATCGGGTTCAGTTTCACGGCGCACGCGAACGATATCTTTTGCGACGAACCGACCGAGCGGCTGCGGATGTTGGTGGCCGAGGCGGCGGGCGTGGTGTCCGTGAGCGATTTCAGCGTCGCGGCGCTGAAGGCGGGTTTCCCGGAACACGCCGGGAAGGTGCGTCGGGTCTACAACGGGGTGGCGATGGCGGAGTTTCCGGAATCGGATTTCTCGGAGGTCCCGCCGTTGATCGTCGCGGTGGGACGGTGCATCGAGAAAAAGGGGTTTGCGGATTTGATCGATGCGTGCGCTCTGATGGGAGATCGGGAATTTCAGTGCGAGATCGTGGGGGACGGACCGATGGCCGGGGAATTGCTCGCGCGGGTTAACGATTCCGGGTTGTTCGCAAAGGTGAAGTTGGTGGGAACAAAGAGTTCGGACGAGATTGTGAAGCGGTTGCAAAGGGCGACGGTTTTTGTGCTCCCCTGCGTCGATTTGCCCGGCGGGGGGAAGGACAATCTGCCCACGGTCATCATGGAGGCGATGGCGGCGGGTCTGCCGGTGGTGTCGACTCCCATCGCCGGAGTGCCGGAGATGGTGATCGATGGGGAGACGGGTTGGCTGGTGCCGACGAGGAACGCAGCGGCTTTGGCGGATCGGCTGGGGGTGATGCTGGGGGAGCTGGAGCGGACGCGGGAGATGGGATCAGCGGGTCGGCGGCGCTGCGCGGCATTGTTTGCGCTGGAGCAAACGGTCGGGGAGCTGCGGGAGGCGCTGGAAGAGTGGGGGTCTTTCCGCGAGGACCGGAGAGTGTCAGGGTTTTTCAAACGGAAGATCTAGCCGACAACGAAAAGGTGGGCTTGGCCGATCAGGTGCGGCGCATCGTCGTGTCGTGGAGGAACTTGGCGTCGTCCGTTTCGAGGTAGTCCAGAGTGTAATGGAGCCCCCGGCTTTCCTTGCGACTGAGCGCGCAATCGACGATGAGGGCGGCAACGGTGACGAGGTTGCGGAGTTCGAGGAGGTCGGTGGTGACTTTGAAATTCCAGTAAAATTCCTGCACTTCGGTGTGGAGATTGCGGAGTCGCGTGGCGGCGCGCTGGAGTCGTTTATCGGTGCGGACGATGCCGACGTAATCCCACATGAGGCGGCGGATCTCGTCCCAGTTGTGGTAGATGACGACGAGTTCGTCGGGCTCCTGCACTTTCCCGGGGCGCCATTCGGGGAGATCGAACCGGGCGCGTTCGGGCCGATGGCGGGTGGTCTTGGCGGCGGCGCGGTGGGCGAGGACCATCCCCTCGAGGAGGGAGTTGCTGGCGAGCCGATTGGCCCCGTGGAGACCGGTGCAGGCCGCCTCGCCGATGGCGTGGAGTCCGCGCAGATTGGTCTCGCCGTTCAGATCGGTCTTGATGCCGCCGCACTGGTAGTGGGCGGCGGGGACGACCGGGATGGGGTCGGTGGTGATGTCGATCCCGTAGCGGAGACAGGTCTCGTAAATGGTCGGGAAGCGGGACTTGATGAACTCGGGCGTCTTCATCGTGATGTCGAGGTAGACGCATTTGCTGCCGGTCCGTTTCATCTCGGCGTCGATGGCCCGCGCGACGATGTCGCGCGGGGCGAGTTCCTTCATCGGATGATGCTTCTCCATGAAACGGTGGCCCTTGGCGTCGACGAGGATGCCGCCTTCGCCGCGAACGACCTCGGAGACGAGGAAGGATTTGGCCTCGGGCTGAAACAGGCAGGTGGGATGGAATTGAATGAATTCCATGTTCGAAACGGCTGCCCCGGCGCGCCACGCCATGGCAACTCCGTCGCCGGTGGCGATATCGGGATTGGTCGAGTAGAGGTAAACCTTCCCGCAACCGCCGGTGGCAACGACGGTGACGTCGGTCCGGATCGTTTCGACGATGCCGGATTGGTCGTCGAGGACGTAGAGCCCAACGCAGGCGTTCTGCATCGCGTAGCCGAGCTTGCCGGTGGTGATGAAGTCCACGGCCATGTGGTGCTCCATGATCGTGATGTTCGGGTGGGCGCGGGTTTGCTCGACGAGGGTGGTTTCGATGGCGCGCCCGGTGGAGTCCTGAAAATGCAGGACGCGCCGTTTGGAGTGGCCGCCCTCCTTGCCGAGGTCGAGTTCGCTCTCGCCCTCCTCGTCGATGCGCTCGTCGAACTGCATACCGTAGTCGATGAGTTCGCGGATGCGGTCGGGGCCTTCCGTGACGACGGCGCGGACGGCTTCCTCATCGCAGAGTCCGGCCCCGGCGACGAGCGTGTCCTTGATGTGAAGGTCGAAGGAATCGGTGTCGCTGACGACGCAGGCAACGCCACCCTGGGCCCATGCGGTGTTCGAGTCGGCCAGGCCACGTTTCGTGACGACTGCGACGGAGCCATGCTTGGCCGCCTTGAGGGCGAAGGACAATCCGGCAATCCCGCTGCCGATGACGACGTAATCAAATTCTCTCATGCTCGTGGGGCGATCCCGACGTTATCGATTAACCGGGTGGAACCGAGGAAGATTGCGGCGGCTAGCCGGGTTGGACGGAGGAAGTTCCGGGCCGGGGTCAGGGTCTCGGCGTCGACGAGGGAAACGTAATCGACGGTCGCCCCGGGAATGGTCCCGATGGCGCGGATCGCCGCAGATCGGATTGCGGCGGGAGTCGCTCTGGTGATGGCAGATGTGAGCGCGGCGTGAAAACGCGGGGCGTGCGAACGTTGGTCGACCGAGAGGAGCGCGTTGCGTGAGCTGAGGGCGAGGCCGTCGTCGGCCCGGACGGTGGGGTGCCCGATGACGCGGATCGGAAAGTCGAGGTCGCGGACGAGGCGGCGGATGATGGCGAGTTGCTGCCAGTCTTTTTCGCCGAAGACGGCGGCGTCGGGTTGAAGAATGTGGAACAGCTTGGTGACGACCGTGCAGACGCCGCCGAAATGCCCGGGACGGCTCGCTCCGCAGAGGTGGCCCGAGAGAGCGGTCTCTTTGACGGTGACCGAGGCATCGGCTGGATACACTTCGCTGGGGTCTGTGGGCCGGAAGAGGAGGTCAACCCCCTCTGAGCGGCAGAGAGTGCTGTCGGCGCGGGACGGTCTGGGATAAGCGGCCAAGTCGTCGGCGCGGTCGAACTGAGTCGGATTGACGAAAATGGACACGACGACGGTTCCGTCCGTGCCAGCCGCGCGCCGGGCTCGGCGGATCAGAGCGAGGTGACCTTCGTGGAGGGCCCCCATCGTCGGAACGAGGACGATGGGGTGGCCTGCCCGACGCAGGAAGGCGCGGGCGGCGGCGGTGCGGCTCGCGGTTTTCACGAGCGGTCGGAGGCTATTCTGCGGCCGGTGCGGTGGCCGCTGGCGCTGGGGAAGCGGTGGGATCGACTGCGATTGGCTCGAGTTCTTCCGCTACAGGAGCGGGCTCGATGGCGGCAGGTTCGGTTGGTGCGGCTGCGTCGGGAGCTTGGACCACGGCGCTTTCGGTGCTGGTGGCGGCGGGTGTGTCGTTCGTTGGCGCTGCGGCGGCGGGATCGACGGCGGGAGTTTCCGCGGCACTGATGTTCTGAAGTTTTCTCTGAATGTCGGTTTCTGCGTTGGTCGGAGCCGAGCCGATGCGGGCGTAGAGCATGGCGAGGACGAGCGTGACGACGAAAAACAGGCCTCCAAGCCAGGTCGTGAACTTGGACAGGACATTGGTGGTTTGAGCGCCGAAAATATTATCGGTCATCCCCCCGCCGAAAGCGGCGCCGAGGCCTTCGCTGCGAGGGCGTTGCATGAGGGTCACGAGGATCATCAAGATCGACATGATCACGTGAACGCTGAGGAGCAAGTAGAGCAGGATTTGCATGAGAAAAGTGCGCCACAGTGGCAGAATGATGCCGTTTGTAAAGTCCCCATGGGCGGGGCAAAAAGCGGCGGTCAGTTTGGCAGATTGCGATTGTGTTGCGGGCGGGGGTCGCGCATATTTTTCCGCTCAGGCCGGCGTGGCGGAATTGGCAGACGCGCGCGACTCAAAATCGTGTTCCTTACGGAGTGTGGGTTCGATCCCCTCCGCCGGTAGCTTTGATCATCCGGGGTATTTTTGACGCGGAGTCAGAGGCCCCTACCTCGAGTGGGACTGGAGGAAGAGGCTGGCCTGCTCGATGTTTTCGAGTTTCAGCAGGCGATTGCGATTGTTCGGGTCGTCGCAGAATCGGGCGATTTCGGCGAGGGTGGCAAGGTGGCCTTCGGGATCGCCGGCGGGGCTGATGAGGAAAAAGACGAGGTGGATGGGCTCCTTTTCATTGGGAAGGGTGAGGCCTTCCGGTAGCCGGGCGAAAACGCAAAGTCGCTGCGTGATGCTGCGATTGTAGATGTGGGGAACGGCGACGCCGTAGCCAATCACGTTGGGAACGATTTTCCCGGGTTGGGTGATTTCGGTGAGGCTCTCGTCCTTGGATATTGACGGCACGTGCTCGACGGCGAGCTCGATGATTTTTTCGTAGAGATCGACGAGGTCGGTCACGTTGAGATCGATGGCTCCGCCGGCCTGCAGGGATCGGGAGAGGAAGCCGGCTTCGCGTTCGAGCACGAGGACGCGGTCGCCCGTCTGGATGTTGTCCCCATCCTTGCGATCGGTGACGGGGCGGGCGAGGCCCTTGCGGACTATGACCAGGGGCTGACCGCCGATGTCGGAGCCGTCGGAGGTGACGCTCCAGACGCGGGCCTCGCCGTCGATGAGTTGGCTGGAAATGACGGTGGGGCGGGCAAGCTTGGGGAAGACGACTTCGCCGATCTGTCCGCGATCATCGGAGTTTTTCTCTCGATTGTTGCTCCAGCGGTAGACGGATTCGTGAATGTCGAGGGCGTGGCTCCAGCGCGAGCAGAGGAGTTCGTTGAGTTCCGTGTTGTCGGTAAGGGCGAGGAGGTGGCCAACTTTGAGAAATTCTGACCGTTCCTCGACAAGCTCCACGTTGCGGGCGTCTTCGCAGATGGCGGGGAGGCCGCCACGCTTGGCTTCGGCGATGAGGCGGGAGTTTGTGTCGATCAGAAGGACGTCGAGCTTGGCTTCGTCGCGAAGGAAGCGAGCGATTCGACGGTTGAGCGCGCAGGCTCCGGCGATCATCCAACCGGTGGGATCGGGGCGCTTGAGACCGAGAAGTTTGGCGACCCATCCAGCGGAGAATCCCTGGAGGATCACGGTGGCCACGATGGTGGAGTAAGTGAGAGTCTCGAGGAGTTGCGAATCGCCGAGGAAGCCTTCGGATTCCTCGAGTCCGAGGGCAAAGAGGGAAGCCATGGAGGCGGCGACGATCCCACGCGGGGCGACCCACGAAAGGAACAGTTTCTCGCGGAAGTCCAGCCCGGCTCCCCAGGTCGAGGCGATGATGTTGAGGGGGCGGATGACGAATACGATGGCGGCGACGACGAGGAGACCGCCGATGCCGGCTTCGGCGAATTGGGTCAGCTCGAGGCGGGCGGCGAGGACGATGAAGAGGAGTCCGATGAGGAGGTCGGTGATCTCCGCTTTGAACTGGCGAATTTGTTTCAGCTCGGCGGGTTCGAGCCAGCCGACGACGAATCCGGCGACGGTGACGGCCAGGAGGCCGGTCTCGGATTTGATGGCCTCGCCGACTCCGAACACGGCCATCGCGCCACCGAGCGCGAAGGCGTTGGCAAGGTTCCGCGGAACGAGGTGCCAACGGAAGGCCTGGACGATGAGCCAGGCTCCCGCGATGCCGATGAGGATGCCGGAGGCGGAGCGGATGGCGAAGTTACTGAAGACGAGACCGCCGTCGCGACCGACGATCCACTCGTAGCAGAGGAGTGCGATAAAAACGCCGATGGGGTCGATCATGACACCTTCCCAGTGGAGGATGTCGTGGAGCTTCGACTTGACCTTAATGCGCTTGAGGAGTGGGGCGATGACGGTCGGACCCGTGACGATGACGAGGCTGCCGGCGACGAGGGCGAACGAGGGGCTGACGTCGAAAACGAGCGCCACGACGCCGGCGGTGCCGAGCCAGGTGACGAGGACGCCGACGCTGAGAAGGCGGGGAATGACCTTGGAGCCGGCGGTGTAACCGCGGAGGTCGAGGGTGAGTCCACCCTCGAAAAGGATCAGCCCGACGGCGAGTGAGACGATGACCGGAAGCAGTGGCCCAAGGCTGGCTGGCTGGACGATGCCCAGCCACTCGGGGCCGAGGGCCACGCCGCCGAGGAGCAGGAGGACGATGCCGGGAAGGCTCAACTGCCTCGCGATGACGATCAGAAAGATGCCGGCAGCAATGGCGACGACCAGCGTGCGCATGGCGTCGTGGGAGACGGGCAGGTCGAGGTTTCCCGCAGCGAAGATGAAGGCGAGAAATTCGGTCAAAGTGTCAAATGGAGCTCGGTGGCGGACGGCATGGCGCGGGAGTGTCGGCGATGGTCGCGGGAATTTCCAGCGCGATGATTGGCGAGTTACCGATTCGGCGCCTGCCGAAAACGAGCGAGGTCATTTTCAGAGGAAATGACCTCGTTGTGCGCGGGTTGATCTCGTCGTGCCCGGTGGTGCTGGCGGGCGATGCGAGCCGCCGGTCTAGTTCTTCTTCTTTTTCTTATTTTGATTCCGCTGGTTTTGCTGGGCGGAAGAATTGTTCCGCTGTTTGCCTGGCTTCGCCCGCTGGGGCTTGGGCTGGGATCGGGCTTGTTTCTGGACCTGCTTCTTCGGTCGTTGCTGTTGCGGGCGGGCCTGCTGGGGCTGTTGTTTCTTCTGTTTCGGCTGAGCCTTTCGTTGCGTGGGGCGTTGTTGTGGCTGGCGCTGGGGTTGTGGCTGGCGTTTGGCTTGAGGCCTGGCTTAGCCTGGCTTGAGGTCTGGCTTGAGGTCTGGCTTTCGGCTGTGGCTGCCGCTGTTTTGCCTGACTGCTCTGCGAAGGCTTCCTGGCTTGGGGCCTCGAAGCGGCGGGTTGCTTTTTCCTTTGGGACTGGCTGGGTTTTTTTCCGGCATTCTGCCCCTTCGATGACTTGGGTCTTTGGTTGTTCTGACCGGCGTTCTGGTTGCTCGAGGCTTTGGGGCGCTTGTTTTGATTGTCCGAGGCTTTCGGCCGGTTGTTCTTCGATGCCGGAGGATTGTTCTTCGGTTTGGGGGTCTTGTATCCGGGCTTCGATTTGTTCTTCTGGTCGTCGTTCTTCCGCTGTTTTGCTTTCTGCTGCTGGGAGGCGTTCGACTTCCGGTTCTCCTTGCCTTTTCCGTTGGAAACTTGCGGCGCTTTTGATGGCTTGTTTGGCTGCTTCGGGCGATTGGCGGCTTGCTGTTTGTTCTTCGATCCCGGGCGTTTGCTGGCGTTGGGCTTGGAGCCGTTTCTGTTGGCCTGGCCCTTGTTTTTCGCCTGGCCGTTGTTCTTTTTGGGGCCCGCTGCCCGGCGTTTGCCGTCGGCCTTGATGCGGTTTGGTTTGGGGACGGCGGACTGTTTGCGCTGGCCGGGGGCCTTGGCCTTCTTGTTGGGTTGGCGGTTGTTGTTTTGCCGGGCGCTGGCGTAGCGGGCGTTGCCGCCGTTGTTTCTCTGCCGCTGACTGATCTGGCGTTGGCTGGCGGCGCTTGGCTCCCAGCGGTTGACGTTGCGGTTGTCGACGTTGGTGATGGTGTTGACGTTGGTGATGTTCGTGTTGGTCTCGACGATGTTCACATTTCGGCCCTGGTCGTAGCGCCCCCGATCGTTCCAGTAGTCGTGGTTGTTGTAGCCGCAAGAGTCGCCGTAATAGATTTCCCGCCGGTTCCAGTCAAAGGCGTGATCGAGCCAGGAGCCGACGGCGAATCCCGCACTGAAGCTGATGATGTTGCTGACGTAATCGGGGCGTCGGTCTTCGACGTAGACGACGGCGGGTTCGTAGACGACAACGGGATCGTAGACGGGGACGTAGATGACTTCCGGGTTCGTGGGGACGATGCGGATGCTGAATTCGTAATAGTCGGACGCGTAGTCGTTGGAATCGTAGGTGTTGGAATCGTAGGTGGTGCGGTCGTCCGAGACTTGCTGCACGAGAACGGTCTGCTCGGGGGTGTTGACGAGGTTTCCGGCCGTCTGGGCTTCCTGTCGGAGGCGCTGAATGGATGCCATCACGTCGTTGGGCTGCGCGTAGAACGCTTCGCCGAGGGCGGAGGTCCATTCGAGATTCTCGTCCATCCAGGCGAGGACGTCGGGATAACGCGTGAGGGAGATGACGCTTTCGTCCCACGGTTGCTCGTCGACGAGATCCAGGTCTCCGTCGTCGAGGTAGCGCGTCGCGAGAATCACGTCGGTTGGGACGGTCGAGGCCGGGAGGATGATGGCGACGAGTGCGTCGGGGTAGAGCGCGATTGGTCCGAGGAGCTGATCGAGATCTTCCTCTCCGAGGAGAGCGAATTCTTCCGCAGTGATCGGGGTGGACAGGGATTGGGCGAAGGTCGGCGCGCAGAGTGCCGGGAGGAGCAGTGCGCCCAGAAGAGCCGGGCGGAGGCTGCGAAATGGGTCGGATGGACGGGGACGGTGAAATTTCATGATGAGCTCTACGGGTTGAAGGTGATGCTGTTCCCGTAGTGACGCGGGACGAGAGCGGAGTATTCACTCCGGGCGTCGGACGAGAGCGCCGCTGCGGGTGCTTTGATGGGGGGCGATGGCTGCTCGCCGTGCGTGGTTGGCGGCTGGAAGCCGCCACTCCGTGGACTATTTTTCGTCGGCGACGGCGTAGTCGAGGCGGCGGGATTGGAGCCAGCGAACGCCGAACATGTCGGTCGTGGCGCGGAGAGCGCGATTGCCCAGGCCGTATTTGCTGATGCCGAATTGACGCGCGCGGTGGTTGACGGGGATTTCAACGACGTGGTGCCCGGCATTTTTGATGAGCGCGGGGATGAAGCGGTGGACCCCGTGGAAGGGAACCAGGGCGGGAACGCAGTCGCGGCGCATGGCCTTGAGCGTGCAACCGGTGTCGCGGACTCCGTCGCCGACGAAGCGGCTGCGGACGAAATTTGCGACCCGGCTGGTGATTTTTTTGGTCAACGAGTCCGCCCGGTGGGCGCGGTAGCCGCAGACGAGGTCGGCTCCTCGGTCGATCTCGGCGAGGAGTCGCGGAATGTCGGCGGGATCGTTTTGCAGATCCCCGTCGAGCGTCACGACGATCTCACCACGGGCGGCGGTGAGCCCGGCGATCATCGCGGCGCTTTGCCCCGCGTTTCGGCGGAACCGGAGCACGCGAATTCGGTCGTCGGGAGCGATCCGGGCGAGCGTGTCGTCGGTCGATCCATCGTCGACGAAGACGATTTCGGCGTCGATCTCGGCGAGAGCGGCGCGGAGTTCATCCTGCAGAATGGGGACGTTGCCCTCCTCGTTGAAGAGGGGGATCACGACGGAAACTCTGGGTGACGGGTCGCTGCTCAAAGGGGCATCGTCTGGTAGTCTTCGCAAAAATAAAACCGCAAAGTGCGGGTTTGACCGGAAGCGTCAACGACGTCGAGAGTCGCCGCCGGCGAGACGAGCCGGAAGGCACCGGCGATGGTCTGGGGGAGCTCGACGGCGTCGGTGATGTAGAGGGCGGAGCGACCGAAGTAGGGGTTGGTCGCGCGGAGTTCGGTGAAATATTCGTCCGGGGGGGCGTCGCTCTCGACGAAGTCGTCGTAACGGGGCCAAAGCCCGAATTGGGTCGATAGATCCTGGGACTCCCGCAGGAAAACTTCGCGCGGCTCGCCGTCGGCGATGCGGGGGAGGTGGTAATTCAGCGCGGCGGTGAAGGCGGGATTTTTCGCGATGAAGAAGATGGCGGCCGGCTGGGTCGCCTGAGCGTCGGAGCGGAGTGCCTCGGCGGCGCTGGCGATGGAGCGCCAGGGAAGGGTGTCATCGGGGGCCGCGGTGGCGGTCGGATGCCAGCTTGGGGCGGCGAGAGCGGCGGCGCTGGCGAGAGCGGAGAGAATCAGGACGACTGGTCGCAGGGTCCGGAAGATCGGACTTTCGCCCTGGGCCAGCCAGGCGGCGAAGGGGATGGTGAGACCGGCGGCGATGAGGAGGTCGGTGGGGTTGCGGTCGCCGTGCAGGGCGAAGAGAAACCAGAGGAGGTAAAACGGAGCCGCCAACGTGGCGACAAGTCGCGGCCGAAGGTGGTGGCGGGTGCTGCGGGCCGCGAAGACGAAAGCGGCGAGAAGGTAAAGTGCCGCGAAGACCGAGAGCACCGCGTGGAGACCGGCGAAGGTGGTCGGCCACAGGGTGGGATGAACGGTGACGATCGTCTGAAACGTGCCGAGGGCGAGGGGTGCCCAGTGGTGCTCGGAGTTCCAGAGAAGTCCCGGCAGGCAGCCCGCGATGGTGAGGATGGTCGCGAAGTAAAAACCCGGGTGGCGAAGTTGGGGGCGGTAGCGGGGCGCGGACAGGCAAATGATCAAAATTGCGGGCCAGAATAGGACGAGCGTGTAGCGAAACTGGATGCCAAGGGCGATGCAGGCACCGGTGATGATCCACGAGACGAGGTTGCGTTTGCGCTCGATGGCTTGCCAGGCCGCCCAGGCGGCGAGGAGTGCGAAGGCGAGCGCTGGGATGGCGGGAGACGCGTGGACGGAAGCGACGTTAAAAAACGGGAGGGCGTTGAGGAACGCGGCGCTGACGAGTCCGATGGGAACTCCGAAGAGATTTCGTCCGAGCAGATAAATGGCGATGGATGCCGCAAAGGCGAAGATCGGGAAAAGGAAGCGGATGCCGAACGGGGTGGCGCCGAAGTAATCCTGCCCGAAGCTGACGAGTGCGGCGGTGCCACCGGGGCCGTCGAAAAATGCCCAGTCGAGCTGATTCGCGCCCATCCAGTGGTAGGCTTCCGACGGCAGGACGTCGCCGACTGCGGCGAACCACAGACGGGCGGCGGTGAGCACTAGAAGCAGGAGCAGGGCGATGATCTTCACGGCGCGATCAGGCTCGGGTGAGCCCGGTAAAGGCGCGGTGCGTGACGGGGCCCGAGGTGACGCCAGGCGCTCTCGAGCAGGGCGATGACGAGGAACGCGCAGCCCGCTCCCAGGATCGACGCGACCAGAATGTCGGAGGGGTAGTGACTGCCAACGTAGACGCGCGAGTAGGCGACGAGGGTGGCGGGAATGAGGTAGAGCCAGCCCCAGCGCCGGAAGAAAATGAGGAGCGATGCAGCGAGGGCGAAATTATTGGCCGCGTGGCCGGAGGGAAACGCGTTGCCGGAAATCGGTAGGATGGAGGGTTCGGAAATCTTGATTTTGACGGGTTTACCCAGAGCCATGATGCGAGGGGTGGCGCGCTGGAGGTCGAGGACGCGGACTCCGTCGAGGACCTGGTAGGGGCGGGGTCGTTGGACGATGTCCTTGATCGTGTCGACGACGATGGCGTCGGTGAAGCCGATAACGAGGCCGATGCAGACGAGCGCGGCCCGACCGTGAAATCCGCCGAAAACCAGCGCGCAAAGTCCGGCGATGACGGCGAGGGGCCACCAGAAATCCCAGCTCGAGATTGCCGCCATGGGGAGGTCGAGACCGGGGAGGGTCCAGCTTTGGTTGATCAGAGTAAAGAGGGTTTGATCCATGTCGGGGAGCGGCGATAGTGCGCGAAATCATCGCATGAATCCATCGTCATCTCACCTCCCGCTTTTTCTCGCTGCCTGCGTCGGTTTTTCTCTCTTCGCCTCGGCGGGCGCTGATCCGGAGCCGGACGCGAGCGAGATTCTGGCGGCTTCGCGGTTGAATCAGGTGTCGCAGTCGGCGAAGTTGCGGGCGGAGTTGCGCGACGCGCGCGGGAAGCGCTCACCGTTCATCATTTCGTCGGACGAGGGCGTGATCCGATACTCGTTTGAGGCTGGGCCGGATATCGCGTCGAGATTGTCGGACGATTCGGCGGAATTGACCGAGCGGGTCGGCGGGTCGGAATCGGACGTGCGGGGGGAGAAGCTCGAGCAGCGCGTGAAGAACACGCCGATTACCTACGAGGATCTCGCGCTTCAGTTTTTATATTGGCCGCGGGCGAAGGTGAACGGGGAGGAGCGGGTCTACGGGCAGGATTGCTGGGAGCTGGAGATTCAGGCTCCGCGGGGGCGCAGCCAGTACGGGGTGGTGCGGGTGTGGGTGGCCAAAGAGACCGGCGCGATCATGCAAATGCGCGGATATAACGATGACGGGAAACCGATCAAGAACTTCAAGGTCGTGTCCGCGCAGAAGATTGACGGACAGTGGATGTTGAAGGAGATGCGGGTGGAGAGTCTGAATCCGGAGACGGGCAAGCCGGTCGAGCGGGCGTATCTCGTGGTGAAGGACAAGGTCGATTAGGTCGGCTGGGTGCCGGCTTCGCCGGTTCAGTTCGTCAGGACGATCGGGCCTTCCGGGGACGGGGAGCCGCCGCTCTTTTCCAGGCTGACGGCGAAGGAGGAATCGGGAGAGACGTCCTGAGTCGGGGTAAATTCGATGGTGGCGGACCCGTCCTCGGCGACGCGGAAAACGCCGGCGCTCACGGGGGCGGCCTGATTTTTGTCCAGAACCCAGAGTTGATAATCCTGATCGCGCTCGGCGGTGGGCAGGCGGCGGACGTGGAGGATGCCGGTCTGGTCGTCCTGGCTCCAGGCGATGGAGGCGAGGTAGCTGGCGTCGATCTGGGAAGTGAGGGTGGCGACTTTCATTTCCGCGATGGCGCTGCGCTTGAGGAGGGTCGCGAGCTGTTGATCGAGCGAATCGTTTTGGGTTGCGAGCTGGGCGTTGCGGCTGGCCAACTCGGTGACCTGCTTCTCGGAGGCGTGGAGGGCTTCGGACGAGGTGCGCTGGCCGCTCTCGAGCTCGGCGACTTGCTTGAAGAGATTTTCGGAAATGGCGGTTTGCGTCGCGAGTTCGCGGGACTCTTCGAGAAGCGATTGGTTGTTGGTCCAGAGGATGCCGGCGAAGATGGCAAATCCAGCGGCGACGGCCCAGGGGAGCCAGGTGGACTTGGTCGCACTCGAGCTGGAATCGTTGACCGGGGTGGTGGCGGCAGCGGGTGCTTCGGTGACAGCGAGGCGTTCGTTGCGAACGGCCGCGAGGATGTTTGCTTTCAGCCCGGGCGGGGGCTCGAGCGAGGGGGCGGTGTAGGCCAGGAGCGCGACGTCTTCGCGCAGGGCTTCGACGTGGGCGCGCAGATCGGCGTCGGTGTCGAGCCGGGTCTGGAACTCGCGGTGCTCGGAATCGGAGTCGGTGCCGAGGAGGAAATCGATGGCGGCTTCGCGGGTGGGTTCGTCGATCATCGTTCGATTCCTCCCGTTTTGCGGCGTAGTTTTTCGATGCCGAGACGGATGCGGCTTTTGACGGTGCCGATGCTTTCGTTGAGTCGCTCGGCGATCTGGGGATGACTCAGGCCATCGAAAAAGGCGAGCGAAATGGCCTCGCGCTGATTGGTGGGGAGGTCGGTGACCCAGGCGGAAATGATGTCGGCGCGTTCGTTTTGGGCGGTGTCGGTGGCGGCATCGTTCGACGGATCGATCTGCTCGCGGGCGGGATTGGGGTCGGCGGGACCGATGGCCTCGGGGAGGCGGCGTTGAGTGCGTCGGAGGCGGTCGATGGCCTTGTTGCGAGCGATGGTGACGAGCCAAGTGAAGGGGCTGGAGCGACGACCGTCGAACGTGTCGGCGTTCTTCCAGAGAGACACGAAGACGTCCTGAACGATCTCTTCGGCGTCGGAAGCGTTCGGGAGGATGCGGTGGACCATCGAGTAGAGCGGCCGGGCGAAGCGGTCGTAAAGTTCGCCCACGGCGGCCTCGTCGCCATCGGCAAGCCGGTCGATTAGAGCGATTTCGTCGGGGGTTCCGTGCATTGGTTGGCCGGTGGGGGCGGATGCGGAGGGTAGCTGGTCAGCGACGGATTTCCATCCTTTTCGGCGGGCGGAAGAGTGACTGGATCGGGTGGGACGACGCGATTGCGTCGCAAGCAGCCATGGCGCGAGGGGGCTCGTGAGTGCCGGCGCGAGGTGTGGGAAGGTGGCGGTCACGTGTCAGGGTGCTTCGTTCGGCGGAGCACCTTGGATCACGATTGTTTGGCGCGGCTACCGCCGTCGGCCCGGGCGGCGGGTGAGGGCGCGTCCGCTGGGTCCCACCTCGACCTTCGGCTTGCGGGGCGGGCGGTTGCGCGGGCCGCGCGGGCGCTCGGGATCGCGGTTCCTGCCCTCGGTGGTGGTGTAGTCGAATCCCTCCGCGCGAACTCGCGGAATACCGCGACCGATGAAGCGCTCGAGTTGCTTGAGGCCCTTGTGGTCGTCTTCGCTGATGAAGCTGATGGCGTCACCGATGGCCTGGGCGCGACCGGTGCGGCCGATGCGGTGGACGTAGTCTTCGCTCTGCATGGGGAAGTCAAAATTGACGACGTGGGAAATGCCGTCGACGTCGATGCCGCGGGCGGCAATGTCGGTGGCGACCAGGACGCGGACGTTGCCGGAGCGAAATCCTTCCAGCGCGCGGAGGCGTTGGTTTTGCGAGCGGTTGGAGTGGAGCGTGCCGGTGGTGATGCCGGATTGATCGAGCTTTTTCGCGACCCGGTCGGCTCCGTGCTTGGTGCGTGTGAAGACGAGGACCATGTTCATGGCGGGGTCTTCGAGGAGGTGCGCGAGGAGGGCGGGCTTGAGGTGGCGGGGGACTTCGTAGACGTGCTGGCTGACGGTGTCGGCGGGATTGGAGCGGCGACCGATCTGAATGATCTCGGGCTGGTGCTGGAATTCCTTCGTCAGGGATTCGATCTCCTTCGAGAGGGTGGCGGAGAAGAGGAGGGTCTGGCGTTTCTTCGGGAGGTTGCGGACGACCTTGCGGATGGACGGGAGGAAACCCATGTCGAGCATGCGGTCGGCTTCGTCGAGGACGAGGTGTTCGAGTCCGGAGAAATCACCGGCGCGGCGGTCCATCAGGTCGAGGAGGCGGCCGGGGGTGGCGATGACGAGATCGACGCCGGATTTCAGGGCGGCGATCTGGGGGTTTTCGCCGACTCCGCCGAAGACCGTGGCCACGCGGATGGCGGGTAGGTGTTTGGAATAGGTCTGAACGTTCTCGTGAATCTGAACGACCAGCTCGCGGGTGGGGGCGAGGACGAGGACGCTGGTTTTGCTGCGGTCGGTGCGGCGGGCGAGTTGGGCGAGGATCGGGAGGGTGAAGGCGGCGGTCTTGCCGGTGCCGGTCTGCGCGATGCCGATGACGTCCTTGCCGGCGATGATGGGCGGGATGGCTTCGCGCTGAATGGGCGTGGGTTCGGTGTAGCCGGTGTCGGCGACGGCTTGGAGGATTTCGTCGGCGAGGCCGAGGGCGCGGAATGGCATAGGGGCGGGGACTGTAGGGCGGGAATGCGCTATTGCCAGAAAAGAAACGCGGGCCGGTCGGTGCGGGAAATTTCGCGGAATCCGTTAGCCAGTAGGTGGGCTTCGATCTCGGGCAGGTGCAGGGCTCCCCACGGGATGATGACGAGATCGTGGGCGGAGAGGGCGGTGTCGATCTCGTCGAGGAGGTGAGAGTTGCGGCCGGTGACGATGTCTTCGAGGAGTTCGTCCTGGGCGTTGGGGCGGCGGAGAGGGGAGTCGGGGCCGCGAAGCTCCGCGAGGCTGGCCGGATTGGTCGGGTCGGCCAGGAACGCGCCGAGGGCGTTGAGAATGGCGATGGTCTCGGGGCGGAAGCTGGCGATGTCGACGTCGGCCCGGTGGTAGTGGACGTCGCCTTGAACGGTCGTATCGGTCAGCTCGCCGGTCGAGTCCTCTTCCCGGTGGGAGGGGGTCATTCGGGTGGTTTCCTGCGGGATCGCGCCGAGGAGATCGGCGAGGCCCTGGTAGGAGAACCCGTTCTCGAGGAGACCGTCGTTATCGGTGACGCCCTCGAGGAGGACGATGGCGGGACCGCTGCCATCGACGGAATCCGCGACTGAATCAAAGAAGCCGTCCTGCGCAATGTGGATCATCCCGACGAGTCGAATCTCCTTTCCGTCCCGTTCGAAACGGCGCTCTTCCAGGAAAATGCCCTCGGGGCGGAGTTTGGCGAATCCGCCGGTGCGGGCGGTGATGCCGACGGCAAAAAGGTTGATCGAGGCGACCGTGAGCGCGATCGGGACCAGGATGCAGGCGAGCGCGGCGATGAGCGCGAAACGTTGCCAACGGAAGCCGGGGAGGCGGTGCGTGAGTGGGCGGTCGAGGGTGAAGGCGAAGGCGATGAAGCCGACGATCACCTGAGCGATCCCGACCCCGATGGTGGCGGTGGCAGGGTCTTCGAGGCGGAACGGGAACGCTCCGCAGACGGTGGACCAAATCGAGAACAGGATGGGGGGAAGCAGGACCCGGGCGGAGAGGCGACGGGTGAAGGCGAGCCCGGCGAAGAGCACGATGGCGACAAACGCAGTCGGCCAACTGATGAGATAGTGCAGGCGCAGGAAGGCGGGCGCCAGCCCGCTGGCCGCTGCGACGAGTCCGTCGATGAGCAGGAGAGTGAGAAAGAGGAGGGTGAGCCGACCGGCGGCGCTGGCAGGGATCATCCGAAGAGCCCTCGTTTGGTGGTTCTCGCGGGTTCGCGGGAGATGCTTTCCACGCGCTCGCGATCTCGGGCGAGGGCGACGGCCTGCTCTTTACTGATCTGGCGGTCCCGGTAAAGCTCGATGAGGGATTCGTCGATGGTGTGCATGCCTTCCTTGGTGCCGATCTCGATGAGCCCGACGAGTTGCTCGTAGCGCCCGTCGCGGATGCAGGCGCGGACGGCGTTGTTGGTGACGAGGACCTCGGTGGCGAGGGCGCGACCGCTCCCATTTTCGTGCGGGAGGAGACGTTGGGAGATGACCATTTTCAGGCATCCCGCCAGTTGGGAAATGATCTGCGGCTGCTGGGCGGCGGGGAAGGCGTCGACGATGCGGTCGATGGCCTTGGGGGCGTCGATGGTGTGGAGCGTGGCGAGGACGAGGTGACCGGTCTCGGCGGCGGTGATGGCGGCGCGGATCGTCTCGAGGTCGCGCATCTCGCCGACGAGGATGACGTCGGGATCCTGGCGGAGAACGTGCTTGAGGGCGTCGGCGAAAGATTTGGTGTCGTGGCCGACTTCGCGTTGTTTGATGACGCTGGAGGAGTTGCTGAAAATGAATTCGATCGGGTCCTCGACGGTGATGATCATCGCGGAGCGGGATTCGCTGATCTGCTTGAGAATGGCGGCCTGGGTGGTGGATTTGCCGGACCCGGTGATGCCGGTGACGAGGATGAGACCGCTGTCGACCTCCGTGGCGCGTTGGACGTTGGGCCGGTGGCCGAGTTCCTGCAGAGTGGGGATGGCCTGGGGGATGTGGCGGAAGGCCGCTTCGAGTGCGCCGCGGTTGTAGTGCGCGTTGCCGCGAAAGCGCCCGATGCCGTCGATGGCGAGGGCGAAGTCGAGTTCCCATTCGTCCTCGAGCCGCGTGCGTTGAGTTTCGGTGAGAATCCCGAGAATGATCGAACGCGTCGTGTCGGCGTCGAGGACCTGGTCGTTGAGGGCGCCGAGAGATCCGTCGACGCGAATGACCGGCGGGGTGTCGGCGACGACGTGCAGGTCGGAGGCCCCGCGGGCGACGGCGTCGCGGAGGAAGTCGATGAGATCAGCAGGCATGGGGGAGTGATTGGTGATTGGTGAATAGTGACTGGTGAATGGTGGAAATTCCCCTCAACCTTCAACCTCACTTGCGGGTGGCCTGGCTGGAGATGCCCCGGAGAGCGCGGGTCAGTTCGGCGGGGTTGTCGACGACGGAGAGGGCGGTTTCCTCGGTGAGAAGTCCGCCGCGGACGAGGTCGGCGAGGCAGGCCAGGAGGCTGCGGGCGGCGGTGGCGTCGGCCCGGTCGATGTGTTCGGAGAGGTCGCCGAGGCGATTTTCCTCGAGGTATTTTCGGGTCGCGCCGACGTTGACGAAATACTCGGCGGCGAGCGTGAGTCCGCCGTTTTTCGAGGGGAGAAGGAATTGCGACACGCAGCCGATGAGCTGGGCGGCGAGAGATTTGGCCAGCATCGGGCGGTCATTTTCCGGGAGGAGCTGGAGCAGACGTTCGGTCGCTTCGACGGTGCCGCGTCCGTGGACGGTGGCGAGGACGAGGCGTCCGGTCTCTGCGGCCTGGAGGGCGGTGACGGCGGAGAGGGAATCGCGGATCTCGCCGATCATGAGGACGTCCGGGGATTGGCGGAGAGCCTGGCGGAGGCCGTCGGCGAAGGTCGGGACGTCGATGCCGAGGTCGCGTTGGGTGATGATGGCCCGATCCGGAGGAATGATGTATTCGACGGGATCCTCGATGGTGACAATGTGCTGGGGGGCGGTCTCGTTGATGAATTGGAGGCAGGCCGCGAGGGTGGTGCTTTTGCCGGAGGCGGTGGGGCCGGAGATGAGGATGAGGCCATTGGCACGCTGGAGCCACGATTTGATCAAGTCGACGGGAAGGTCGAGGGCGTCGAGGTCGGGGATGCGGGTCTTGATGTGGCGGAGGACGGCGGCCCGCTGGCCGAGCTGATGGAAGAGATTGACCCGGAAGCGGTGGTTGTCTCCGAGCAGAACGGAGGCGTCGGCGTTGGGTTGGGTGAGATCGACGGAGCTGAGCGTCCAGAGTTCTTCGAGAAGGGCGGTCGACATCGGGCCGTCGGTGATGCGGTGGAAGGCATTATCGACGCGAATGGCGGCGGGTTGGCCGACGTGGAGGATCAAGTCGGAAGCCCCGGCTTCGACGGTGGCGTGGGCGAGGGCGTGGAGGTCCATGGGATGATCGGTCGGTCAACTTAGCCGCCCCGGGAGAATTCGTCCAGAAGCAGCACGGGAACCGACCGGACTTCCGGGGCGGGAGCCTCCCGGGTCGAATCAGTCGCCGAGTTCGACGTTCCAGTAGGCAAAGTCGACGAAGTGCTTCCAGCTGTCGTGCCGGGGACTCGGGAAGGTGAGATTAACGAACGGCCGCCACTTCGGTCGCTTCGGTTTCTGCAGGAGCTGCATGTTCGCCTCGTGCGGGAGACGGTTTCCTTTTCGGGAATTGCACGGGATGCACGAGCAAACGACGTTTTCCCAAGTCGTCTGGCCGCCGCGGTCACGCGGGAAGACGTGGTCGAGATTCAGATCGCGCCGATCAAAAACGACGCGGCAATATTGGCAGGTGTTCTTGTCGCGCTCGAAGACATTGTGGCGGGTAAACTTGACCTCCTTCTTGGGGAGCCGGTCGAAGATGAGTAGGACGATAACCTGTGGGACGCGGATGCTGGCCGTAATGGTGTTGACCATTTCCGTCTCGGGTTCGACTCCGGAAAATTCCCGCCAACTCCCGAAGTCGTGGGTGTTGAAATTGTTTCCCTCGTCGCTCTGGACGACCTGAGCGTGCCCTTGGAAGAGCAGCACGAGCGCGCGACGAACGGTGCAGGTATTGACCGCCTGCCAGAGGCGGTTCAGGACGAGGACTGGACGATCCAGGATGGTTTCCATGGTGTTGTAACCCGTTGCTGAGGCCGCCGAACCGACCGGCGACTTCGAGATGGGATTTAATCGCGAAGCGGGGTGCTGTCAAGATTGGCCGGCCCGGGTCGGCAGGGCTCACGCATCTCGATGGATGCCGAGGAGGTCAAAAGAGGCCAGAGTTGTCCCGGCGCAACCTCCGCGCTCGGGGCTGCCTTGTCGCGCGATGGGTGGCGTCTGGTCCACTTGCTCAGACAACAGCACGGCGGCGGCACCGTTGCGCCCGGCGAACCGGACGACCCACTTCCTCTTCAATGAATTGCTGGCCTCCCGAGCTTCGCGGTTGGAGAAATGTGGAGGTTCTGTCCAAAGTCGACGGATGCGAGGAAGACTCAATGAGGCGGTTCACGATGGGCGGAAAATGTCACCGGAGGTGAAGCAATTTCCCACCTGCCGATCGTTCAGCCGGGTTTTCCGGAGTCGCCCGAGTGGAACGATGAGATGCCACTCGTTGCTGAAATCGATCCTCGCGAGTGGGTTGTTTGCCGTGGCGTTCCCCGCATTGGCTGACGACGGGGCTGAGCGGACGAATGGAGTGGTCGAGGTGACGGTTTCGGACGCGGTGACGCATCGATTGGACATCCGCCTCTTTGGACAATTTATGGAGCGGGCGAGCTGGAGTGGTGAGACGGGACCGGAAGGCGCGGCGGGCGAGGACGGCAACTTGCCGACGGAGATCGTTGAGCGGCTCGAGGCGATGAGGATTCCGATCGTTCGCTTTCCAGGTGGAGCGGACGTCGATTACCTCGATTGGACAGATTCGATCTCAAACGTCCCCGGCCGCGGGGTGGAGCGGCCTGATTCGGTGGTGACTCACGGGGACAAGATTACCAACCGCTTTGGACTCGACGAGTATCTCGCGCTGGCGGAGAGGTTGGGCTGGCAGAATCTCATCGTTGTAAACTTCCTCGATGGCTTGTCGGGCGAGATGCCGCTGGACGAGGCGGTGCGACACGCGGCGGGGATGGTCGCCTACTGTAATACAAAAGTTGGCAACCCTTTGCCGGACGGCATGATCGACTGGCCGGCGGTGCGGGCGGCGAATGGCCGTCGGGCACCCTACGGTGTGCGGATTTTCCAATTGGGCAACGAGTGGTTCATTCCCAAGTTCGCCGAACGGGGCCGGGCTGGTGCGAAGTCGGAGGACCCTGAAGTCGTGGCGGCTTGGTATCGGAAGTGCGTGCTGGCGTTCATCGAAGGCATGAGGGAAGTCGATCCTGACATCGAGATCATGATCGACGGGGACATGGGCGGCGGGATCGAGGAGGCAATCCTCAGCGATGACGACATCCGCCGGGAAGTGCGGCACGTGACGTTTCACGCCTACGCGCCGGGGCCGATGGGCGAGATCGAAGGCGGTGGACCGTCGGGTGGCCTGTCGGACGAGGACTGGTTTTTCGCGTGGGCCTCGATGCCGGGTTCCTACGGCGAGGAGGGGATGAACGTCTCGTATGGTGGACGTCTCGATCTGGCGAGAGAGCTCGACTACTCGCTGGCGGCGACGGAGTGGAACTGGAACGGCTGGGGCTTCGGCCAGATCGCGCCCAAGCCGAGAATCTCGTGGCGGCGGGCGGCTGCTCTCGGAACGGCGGGTTTCCTGCACGGGATGCTCCGGCAGGGCGGAACGATCAAAATCGCCACTCAGTCCATGCTCGTCGGGGAGGGCTGGGATATCGCCGGTCTCCGCTACCAACCCGGGGGTAAGGGGCCGGTGGTGATGAACGCCCAGAGCGCGGTCGTCGATTTCTACCACCGTCATCACGGGGAGGAGTTGCTCGAGACAACCGTGAGCGGACTTCGGTTCCGTTCGCGGCCATTCAAGATTGGTTGGGCGGAACCCCAGTCGAAGATTGCGACGCTGGACGTTCTCACGACCCGCATGGCGGGAATGGCCTACGTGCACTTCGTCAATCGGGCACTCGACCGGGATGAGCGGGTGGTCCTCGATCTTCGAGCGCTTGAGCCAAAGGCGGGCGAGAGCGTTTTTCGCACTTTGCGAGTTGTCGCCAGCGCCGAGGAAGCGGAGGCGAACGGTGGCTGGACGCGCGTGCAGACCGAGCCGCCCGTGCCGGTCTCAGATGGAATGGCGGATCTCGTCGTGCCGGCGGGCTCCGTCGGGATTCTGGAGGTCGCGGTGGGCGGGGGAGCCGAGTCTCGGGATTAAATTTGCCGGGGCCGCACGGACTCCCAAGTTTCCGGGCATTGATTCGCTCGATCGATCTTTCGCTCCGAGCGTTTCGTTCAATCCGAAGGCCGTGGACAGGTGAATGGTATTTAAATCGCGATCTTCAGAGTCCGCGGAAGGCCGCGAAGCTGATCGGTGGCATCGTGAGTCGCTCCAGCCCACCATCCCGCACAACCTCCCCTGATCCGAAAATCAGCTCGCCGGTTCCTTCCCCGACGATGGGAAATTTTGCTTCGCACACCATGTCCGCAGGATTGACGACGATGATCAATCGAGTCGCTCCAACGCCACGTTGATAGACAAACGGATAACCGCTGTCTTCCGCGTAGATGGCCTCGAAGTGAGCCCGTGGAGCCAAGGCCGGATGCTGTCTTCTCAGGCTCGTAAGTTTGCGGATGAAATTCAGGATGGAGTTGGGGTCCGCCTCCTGAGCCTCGACCGTCGGGCGATCGATGGCTGGATCGATCGGCAGATAAAGAGACTCGGACGGTCCTTCGGAGAAACCCGCGTTGGGTTCCTCATTCCACTGCATCGGCGTTCGAGCGCAGGTGCGAACGTAGGCCCCTTCTTTCGATGGAAGACCGTCGACGTTGCGGAGTCCGATCTCGTCGCCTTGATAGATGAATGGCACGCCCGGCATCGAGAAAAGGAAGGCGAGCGCCACCTCGAGTTCGGCGTCGGATCGGGAACCGCGAAGGCGGGAGATGTCGTGATTGCCCGTGGGAAGGCAGATTAGACCGATGTCTTTGGTCTTCTCGTAGTGCTCGAGATACGGGTCGAGAAACGCGCGGATATTGCCACGTCCTTCGCGATCGAAAAAGCTGTGGCCGCTCAAGTCAAATCCGAGCTTCTGATCGTTCGCGGTGTGGGCGCGGAACAGCTCGGTGTATGCTGGGGTCCCAAAATGGATCATGAAGTCGATGTGGAAACCTGCCCGCAGAGCGACTTCCGGCATCGACCATTCCGCGACGAGCACCGCCTCGGGATAGGCCTCGTCGAACCAACTACGGATCGATTGCCAGAAGGCAACGATCGCTTCCTTCGAGTCGTCTGACTTGATGAGCGACGAGGCCATGTCCACGCGAAACCCATCGGCCCCGAGCTCGAGCAAGAACTTCATGATACCGCGAAGTTCCGAGTGCGTGGCTTGGACGTCCGGGTGATCGATCGGCAATTGCCAGGGGTAGGCCGGATCGGGTCGAGCGAAGCCGTAGTTGAGAGCGGGCTGGAAATGGAAAAAATTCGTGACGTAGTTTCCGTCCCGTTGGCAGAAACCGTTCACCTGTTGGAGCGGCGGCGGAGCAGTTTTCCAAATGGTCGAGGTCCAGATGTAACGATTCGAATACTCGTTTGGCTCCGGCTCGCAGGAAGCCCGGAACCACGGGTGGTCGATCGAGGTGTGGCCGGCGACCAGGTCGAGAATGACGTGCATTCCTCGCTGGTGACATTTGCGAAACAACTCGCACAAATCTTCGTTCGTGCCGTAGCGCGGTGCGACTTTGCGGAAGTCCGAGACATCGTAGCCGGCGTCGCCGAACGGAGATTCGAAGCAGGGGTTCAACCAGATTGCGTTGCATCCGATCGAGGCGATGTAGTCGAGTTTGGCAATGATCCCACGAAGATCGCCGATCCCGTCGCCGTTGGAATCGAGGAAACTCTGGGGGTAGATTTCGTAGAAAACAGCGTCGTCGAGCCACGCGGGCGAGGAGGAAGTGGCGGCTATCATCGGGTGGGGTCTTCGAGGCGGATCGATCCTGCGCGGCGTGTCCGTAAGTCCGGCACGGGATTCGAAGCCTCGGTGTCTTTAGTTTTCATCGCTCAGTGGGAGAATGACGACCTCGGTCACGCTGTTCCAATCGTTGACCGAATTGCCGTGGCCGTGGAAGCGCACGAATTGGAAGTCACCCGGTGCCTCGGTGGGAAATCTCTCGATTTCTACGGTGAGGCCGGAGGTGCGCGTCCTCCCGAGCAGCGGTAGCCAAGTCGCCCCATCTTCCGACCCCTCGACGGAAAATTCCGACCATCTTGTGGAACCCTGATGGTAGGCCACTCCCAATTCTTCGATCCGCCGGGGTGAGCCGAGGTCGATCGTCAAAGGGCAATCCTTACCTTCCGCTGACCAGCGGGTGGTCAGCGATCCGTCGAAGGCGTTGGCGGGCGGATGGCCCTCCTGGCTGCTCCCGGAGGCGGTGACCCGGCGGGCGCCTGGCACCGTGCCGAGGATGGCCGGTCGGGGGACGAACTTCTCGAGGACCACTCGGTAGCGGGCGGATGTCGTGCCCGGGACGGCCCAGAGTGCGGTTGGAAGATCCGGCGGATTGGCGGCGGCGATCGCCAGGCTTTCGCCGGGTGGCGTGGTTGTCACGGCGACCGAAGGAGATTCGAGCTCGACGGTGTAGGTGAAGATATCCGGATCAAATTCGCTGACCGCCTCTTCTCCGACTGCGAGAGCGGTGAGCGGGGAGGCCGGTGAATTGAGGCTGACCCAATCCGCCATCGGTCCAAAGTCGGTCCCGGTGTCGTAACCCGGATCGACTCCCGCGACGATCGGCTCAAACCACACTGAGATCGCCGCGTCGGTCACGTCTTTCACTCGGACCACGAGCTTTTTGAAGCCGGGATTCCGACGTTGAGTCGTGTCCGGGATCGGCACCAGCGGGGCGGCATCGAGGAGTTCGAACCGGGCTGCCGTCGGCGAGGTCAATCGAAGGCGCAGCCGTTTGTTTTCGAAGGCGAGGGTCGCCGTGCGCTCGTCTTCGGAAAGCTCCACCGCGTCTCGCACGTGGACCGTCCACACGATCTCGCCCGCTTCCTTGAGCTTGATTTCGTCCCGCAGAAACAATCGGTTCCGCGAATCCGTCAGCCGGGCCCCTCGCCAGACGCGCGCGCCCGCAGGCGCGTAGGCGTCGGTGAGATTCACGGTCACGAATGCGTCCGACGGCGACGTTTCGAACGAGGTCACCTTCGACTTCGCGCGAAAATATTGGTCCGGGGCGGGCGAGGGGTTGAGAACCAGCGTATTGTGTCCCTCGGCGCGGGAAGGGTAATAGGACCAGCGGCGGGATTTCGGCCCGACTTCGAAATACCCGGGTGCGGCGTAGCTTTCCTTCTCGATTTCGTGAGTCCAGCGGTGTCCCAGCGCCTCGAAGATGAAGCTGCCAAGATCGAGGTGACCGTGGTTTGCCCCGTTGGAGCCCGCCTTCATCGCGAAGAAATTCGCGTTGGGGTCTGCCCAGGAGCTGCGCATGCTCACCACCCCGACACCACGGAACAGTCGATCCAGCGGGGGCCGGGTCCCGGGCTTGACTCGCGTCAGTGAACTCAGTGCGATGATGTCTCCGACTGTCCCGGTGGCCCAGTTCAACTGGGATCGCGCAAACTCCGGCTCGTCAAAAATGCGAGCCAAGTCGAACAGTTGGGGAGCCCGCGTGGGACGATCTTCCGCGTCGGCGAAATCGAACGGGCGGCCGGTGGGGCCCGTCAGGTAGATCGGAAACCAACCGGTCTGAGCGACGCCTGGCGCCTGGTCGAGGAGCTCCAGCTTCGCGACGGCTTCGGGTCCGAGAGTTTCCAGCAGCAGCGTGACGTAGCGGGTGGCGTAGCCCCAGTAGGATGGTCCCTCGATCCACCCGCCGTCCTGGCCGAAAGAGTCCAGCGCGGGCCGGAGGTGCCCGATCGCTTGTTCGATCAATTCCGTGCCGAGTTCGCGCTCTTCGGGGAGCAGAGCGACGACGGCGGTGATCACGCTGGCATTGCAGACAAAGTTCCAATTGTTCTTCGCGGCCCAGCCAGCGTAACTCGTGAGATTTCCGTCGTAGGCGTCGCGAGCGGCTTCGAGTCCGTGGGTCACGAGCGTCTGCCGGAGGGCGGCCCGTTGCTCGGGTGTCCAAGTTTCGTAGAGCCAATCGTAAGCGATGGCGAAGGCGTGCATCATCTCGGCGGTGTCGAGAAACTGAGCATTCGGTCGCCACGATTCGAGTTCGCTCGCTTGCTGAAGTTCCGCCCAGAGGCGGTCGGCGAAGCGGGGATCTCCGAAAACCAGAAAAGTAAATGCCAGCGTGTAGGTCCGCTCGAGCACGACGCGGCTGCCCGTCTCGAGGATGCTCGCGGGAGCGTCCGGGTAGGTCACGACCGGCTGCCTCAAGATCTCCTCGGCCTCTCGCCGCACACCGGATGACCAGGCCGCAAGTGGTTCGCTTTCCAACGCGCCATCGCGCCACGAGTCGACCAATGACCGGTCGATGACCAGTCGCGGACGAGGTCCCGCCAACTCGTCGATGACCGATCCCGGGACGGATCGCGTCGGAGCCGCGGCCCCTGCGGTCAGTACGCAAATACCGCCCGCGACGAGCCCGATGAACAGAAGGCTGGGTGATCTATTTTGCACGGTGCGCCTCCTTTCCGTTTGCCCCGTCTTCGCTTCCGATGCGCGAAAATGGAGGGTCAGCGGTCGGGCTGGAGGTTCGGCAGATCGCTGTCGTCGCGCGGATCCGCAGCTCGACGGGCAATACTTCGATGGTGGGTTGTTCACTCTCGAGGTGCCCGGCCACCGCTCGATCCAGCAATTCGCCGGCTCGCCTGCCCATTTCGAGAATCGGGAAATGAACCGTCGTCAGCGGGAGCGGGCTGTAGGGCCGCAACTCGTCGTTGCAGCCGATGATCGACACGTCCTCCGGCACTCCGACGCCCGCTCGACTCGCCGAATTCAGCAGGCTGATCGCCGTGGCGTCGTCGAACGAAAAAATGGCCGTGACGCCCGGCAATTCGCTTTGGATCCAATCGAAGAAGTCGAGCGGGGAGTCGGCGGGGCGGCGGTCGTGAACGAGGGTGGGACCCGGATCCGCTCCTCCGAGCGCCGCCCAGGCTTCGCGGCAGCCGGCCGTGAGTTCCCGGAAGTAAAACGCATCTTCCTTGACGAACGACGGGATCGCGACGGCGATCGTGCGGTGTCCGAGTTCCGCGAAATGGGCCATCGCGGCACTGGCCGCCGCCCGGTAATCTGGCGCGACGGCGTGGACGCTGGGGAGACCGACGACCCGCGACGCGTAGACGATCCGGCACGCCGCCCGGTCCAGCGCCAGTAGCAACGAGTAATTGATGGCTCCGGCGATGACGACTTTGTTGACGAAGCCACCGCGCACCGCGTCGGGCAGCTGATCGGGATCAACCATGTAGTCGGTCCCGAGGCCGAAGGAGCAGAAGGAACAGCCGCGCCGATCCTTCGCCGCGTGCGCGGACAGTCCTTGGAGGATGGGCGAGAAGTAGGGATTGGCGATTTGATCCCGCACCTCGTCGCACAGCATCATCAGGAAACCACCGAGTTCGGGTTGCACCCGGATGCGCGTCGCCGGGTCATCCGGCACGTATTTGACTTCCCGGCAGGCGAGGCGGATCCGTTCTCTCGTTTCTTCCGACAAGCCGATCCGAGAGGTCGAGTCGCTGCCGTAGTAGCGACCGTTCAGCAGCGAGTAGACGGCCGTCGCCGAGACGCCCGCCGCCTTCGCGACGTCCGAGACTTTGACGATCGGTTGCTTGCCGCTACTCATCGATCCGAAGAAATCGTCCCGGTTCCCATTCCTTTCGACGACGAAAGCGACCTATTCCTCGGATCCTAACTGGATCTGATCGACGAAGAAATTCCCTTCTCCCGCTTGGCTGTTCGTTATTTCGAACCGACCGAATCCCTTGCGCTCCCCGGCCACGTTGAACTTGAAGGCGGCCCCGTTCTCGTCTCCCTGGGGCACATCGTCCACGGTGATCGTGAACGTGGAATTCGCCAGATCGATCTCCCCGGTGAATATCGTGTAGACGCCCTCGCGGACAAAAAAGTCCTCGCCGTCCTCGGTTTTGACCCGCACCGCCTCCCCGCCGTCGTAAAACTCGATTTTCCCGCCGGCGTAGATCTGGAGACGCAGCGCCGTGGCATCGCCATCGAGGCCCACTCGCACGCGCACCGGCACATCGAACGAATTCGGCGTCGTGCGATCGACCATGATGGCGAACGAAAATCGGACTTGCTCGGGGATCTCGACGAGTTGCTCGGGGAGCATCCACGCGGTCGCGTAGCTGCCCGGCTCAGCAAACCGCACGGCTTGCCCGCCCTCGACACCGTCGCCGCCGACAATCTCGCCAAATCCCGGCGGCGCGGTCCAGATGGGGCGTGAGCCACTCGGCTGTGTGTTCAGCGGTTTGCCGACTTCGTAGCCCTCGGCGGATTCGAAATCGATGGTGATGGCGTGAACCACTCCGCAGGTGGCGAAGAGGGTCAGGGCCGTGGCGGTGCTTGCGAGGATTGATTTCATGAAGGTGGAGAGGGTGGCTTTGGTTAGGAGGTGGGGGAGCGTCTGTGGGGTGGGATCATTTCGCTCGTGCGGAGAAATCCGGCGCTTCGAACGAGACTCTGCCGGAGGCGAAAAGAAACATCCGCTTGTCGATACCCGCAACGTAGTTGTCCTTTCCCTTGACTTGGCCAAAGGGTTTCTCATTCAGCAGCCAGAGAGAATTTGGATTGGTGATCTGCACCAGACGGAGCGGCTGCGCCGAGTAGGAAGCGCTCCCCGGGTAGCCGAACGGCCGGCGGGGGACGTCGTCGACGACGTAGTCATTGACGTTTGTGTTGAAGGTCAGCACGGAGGAATTCGCCGCTTCCGCCGCGCTGATCTTCCGGTTGCTTGGGATGAGTTCCTTCATTCCCTGCCACTGATTTGTAACCGTATATCCGAGGTAAGGCGCAATGCGAGTGGCGAGCTGGTTGGAATCCGAGGTCCGGAAGCGGGAGACGACCGAGGTGTAGAGCGGGCCGGGGAGTTCGGTCTCGTTGTCACTGGAATAGAGCAAAATCGCGTTTCCGACTTGCCGGAGGGAGTTCATTGATTCCGTCGCCTTCGCCCGGTCAAAAGCGGAGCGAAAGACGCCGACCGAGAGTGCCGCGAGTATCGAGATGATTGAGACAACGACGAGGATCTCAATGAGGGTGAAGGCGCCGGAGGGGCCACGAAGTCTGAAAGGGGGATTGGAAGACATGGGATTGTTCGGTGTTCGATTTTTAATTCACTCGACTATGATGCCCTTCAATTGGGGGGGATAAATTTGTCGGGGATTGAAATTTTGGCAAACAGAGGTGGGTGGATACGTTTGGGGGCGATACCTTCATTTCGCTATCAGGGAACGCGACCTTCCCGACCCGCTTTCGACAGCGCGTCGAGAGATACTTCCTGGTGAATCAGGCTGCTCTGCGCCGATTGCGGAGGCGTTGAAAGGCAAGCAGCGTGGCGAGGCCGCCGAGCAGGACGCTGGCTGTGCCGGGTTCTGGAACTGCTGTCAACGCGAGGTTGTCGAGCGAATACGAGTTGCTTGCACCGCTCACGCTCGCCTCAAAAAATCCATAAGCGTCGGAACCCGAACCTGTGATGCCCGAGAATGCAAATGGGTTCCCGCCGTTTACATCGGTATCGCCGATTTTCAAAATCGATGTCTGGTCTGTGAAGTTGAGAATGCCGCTGAAATTAACGAACGTCGAGTTGTCGATGAAGGTGCTGACAGTAAATAACCCATCGTCGCTAACGACATCGACGTTTCCGTTTCCTTTAAATTGTATTCGCAATGACCGACTTTGATTGGAGCCGCTGGCGTCTCGGAGGACGACAATCCTTCCAAAAGTTGAACTGTCCAGCGGATTGTAACTGTCATTGCGAATGTCGAAGCTGAAGGCCACGTTTTGCGGGAATGTCCCGCCAAGGTCCAGATCGGTCGGTGCAAATATAACGGATTGCAGATTGGCATCGATACCCGCGATGCTCGCGTAGCCACCAGGATTTCCTCCGCTGGTGACGACCGTGGCCAGACCAGTGGTCCCCGTCCATTGGGTGCCCGAGGACGGTTGTCCGACGAGTTCTCCCACGCTGTAGCCTTCGCCCGACTCGAAGCCGGTCGTGAATGCGTGGGCAGGGATCGCGGTGAAGCCCAGGAGGGCAAAGAGTGAAAGGTAAGTCGATCGTTTCATAGGGGTTATTGGGGTTGGGGGGTCAGGGGATTGGTGTTGGTTAGGTGAGTGGAGATCACTCGGAGCGAATGTCTGACGTGAAAGGTAGCGAGAGACCGAGCTGGGTCAAGCGTTTGTATTTTATATTAAATAAGAATGGCGTCTCGGTCGTTCAGGCGACTGGGAGCAGCCTTCGCCGCGAAAGATCGATCATGGATTGTAGGAATGACGTTGATTACCAAGTCGGATCCCGATTCGGCGACTGGCGCACCCTCCGCTTGGCGCGTGAATTTAAGCGTTGACATCCGTTCATCCGTCACGCGATATTTCAGATCAAATAATCCTCCTATGAAAAAATTCCTCCTCACCCCAACCGTCGTTGCAACCCTGGTAGCCGCCAGTTTTCTTCCGAATGCCCACGCGATCCTTATTGGATTTGATGCAGCCGAGGGCTACACCCCCGGAGCTCTGTCGGGCAAGCCGGATGCCGGGACGCAATGGTCGGGCAGCGGGGCCTGGCTCGCCGTCACGGCGGAAGGCGGTAATCAAGTCGCGCAATCTCCGGCGGCTGATCCGGCAAATTTCATCAACAACGTCTTCCAGCCAACTGCGGCGGACCTCGGTGGCACGAACGCCGCGAGCGGTTTGTATGATTACAGTTTCGACCTTCGATCCGACAGCACGCCAGCCGATCAGGACTTCACCACAGCGGCGATCATCCGGATCGGTGGCACCTCCTCGCAGCCGGCACTGCGGCTGAACATTTCCAGCAACGGTCGGATCCAGTATTTCGACGGCGGCACGGCGACCAACGTTGTCACGGCGTCAGCGACAAACTTCGATTTGGACGACGTGACCGGCACTTTCGTCACAATCTTCGGGACGATCGATTTCGATAATTCGCAGTATTCGCTCACTGTGAACGGTGTCTCGCAAGGGACGGCGCTGGCGTTCAACACCACGGGCCAGGCGAACTTCGGTGCGTTCGAAATTTCGGCGGGCAACTCGACAACGACCAGCTATCGGCAAACATCGTTCGATAACGTCAGCCTCGCTGCGGTTCCCGAGCCAAGCACCACTGCCGCTCTCCTCGTCGGCGGAATCGCCCTCGTGATCTTTGCACGACGCCGCCGGGTTGCCTAACCCGCCCCGCGTTTCATCGCCACCGAGAAGGGCGGACGGAGCATCCCTCCGTCCGCCCCTTTTTGCGAATCGGTCCCCGCTGTTCCCATGACGTTTGAATTCATCACACTCGGCGTCTATTTAATCTTTCTCCTCGTTCTTGGAGCGATCTTCTCGCGGTTCAACCGGAACCTCAGCGACTTCGTCCGGGGTGGGGCGCAGGGTTCGTGGTGGATGGTCGGCACGAGCACGACGATGGCGGGGATCAGCGCGTTCACGTTCACGGGCAACGGATCTGCGGTCTTCAATGCCGGGCTCACGCCGCTGGTCATCTATCTCGCCAACCTGGCGGCCCTCGCCATTGGCGGGTTGTTTTTGGCGAAGTGGTTTCGCCAATCCCGCGCGTACACGCCGATGGACATCATCCGGGAACGGTATGGAACTCCCGTGGAGCAATTTTCCGTTTTTGCCGGACTGGTCCTCGGGCCGCTTTCGTCGGCGATCCAACTTTGGGCCTTGGCGGTCTTCGTGAGTTCGACGTTTGGCCTTCCCCTCAAAGTGGTGATCGTCGTCGTTGGTTTGATCGTGCTCTTCTACTCGGTGAGCGGGGGTCGCTGGGCCGTAATGGCGACGGATTCCGTCCAGGGGATTGTCCTCTTTGGAATTACCCTCATCGTCGGTTTTCTTGCCCTGCGCGAGGTGGGAGGCGTGAGCGGGCTCATTGCTCACTACAACGCTCCCGAGCTGAGCGAGGCTTACCGCTTGATTAAGCCCGAGGGTGAATATGCCGACAACAAATACACCTGGCAGTGGGCGATCGTCATTTTCGTGATGCAACTCGTCGGCCTCACGAACATCGGCAGCGCGGGCCCCTACCTATCGGTCAAGGACGGACGCGAGGGTTCTCGCGCCGCCTGGTGGTCGTTCGGCCTGATGGCGATTGGCTGCACGGTCTGGTTTATCCCGCCGATGGTCGCCCGCTTTCTTTACCGGGACGAAGTGATGGCCTTGGGAGGAACCGACCCGGCCACGGGTGCCTACGCCGTCGTCGCGGCCCACGTTCTGCCGAACGGGCTCATGGGAGTCATGATTGCCGCGATGTTCGCGGCGACGATGAGTAGTATGGATACGGGGATCAATGGTCAGACCGGAATCATCGTTAACAATCTCATCGCCCGCATTCGCGAAGCAACCGGTCGAGCCCCCTTGGGAGACCGGGCTCTTGTTCGCCTTTGCCGATTGATCAGCACGGCACTCGGACTCCTCGTCATTTCGATGAGCCTCCTCCTCGCGAGTCAGGAGAAGGTCGCGCTCTTTGATACCTTTCTCCTGATTGGTTCCGTCGTAGGAACCCCAATTCTAATGCCGTTGGTCGTGGGTCTGGTCATTCGCCGGCTGGCGTCTTGGTCGTATTTCGTGATTGCCGGGATGGCGTCGATCCCGTCGGTCTATTCCTTCGTCGATGCTCGAATCACGGGTAACGAATGGAGCATCCAGGAGCGAGGGGCCTGGGTTGTTGGGTTTGCGCTACTTGGATCGTTGATCTCAATCCCGCTCGCTCGATTTCAAAGCCCCCCTCAAAGAAGACGCGAGCAGGCTCTCTTCGAAAAAATGGCAACCGAAGTGGACTTTGAGGCAGAAGTTGGCGGCTCGAAAGACGGCCTGCAGGCGTTACTCGTCGGTCGGGTTACGACCGTTCTAGGCGCGTTTAGTTTATTGATTCTGTTCCTCCCGAATTCGATCGAAGGCCGTCTGATTATCCTCGGGCTGAACGCATTCATCTTGGGCGTTGGCGGGCTACTCATATTGGCGGGCCGTCGGTCGGGTAGGCTGGAGGAGACCTCGGGGGCGGGCCCGTCCGAGGCCCAGAGCACTCAGTAAATGAATGCGGTGACGGGCTGTTCGCCGGCATCCTTGCGGGTTCGAAGGCGGGCGGAATGCGCATTGCCGTCAGTCAATTTTTCCGTAGCTTGGCTTGGGTGTATTTCGCGCTGGATCTCTCCGATATTGCGACGGTCACAACCGTCGGAAGATTGGTGCGACGTCCCATTAAGTTGATCGGCTCGACAGACTTTAATGAGTGGATGCAGGCGATTTTGGTTTTGTTTGATCGACCGAGGTTCGAGTAAATCTATTCTGAAAATGCCGGCGTGGCGAAATGGCAGACGCAACGGACTTAAAATCCTTCTTTTCAGGATTTTACGGCTTCGATGAAAATCGCGATTCCCGGCCTTTTCACCCTGTATTGGTCTCTTATTCAGTGTCTTGCGAAGTTGTGTGATGCTGATTTTGGAAGTGGGGGGAAATGTTTGGAGGCGTATAGCGGCGTATAAGATCGGTCGATTTTTGGATACAAATTGGATACAAAATCTGCATTCTGGAGGATGTTCTTTTCATGAGATGGACCGCGATTTTCCGGGATTCTTGAGGACCGAGACCGCGGATCGGGGAACGAGAACTCAGAACTGATGACGGTGCTTTCCGAAAGTCTTTTGAGGATCTGGGTCGGAGAAGAAGTGACCGCAAGAACGGGACGACTCCTTCGTGTAAGCGCCGCACTGTGGTGGCAGCGGAAGCCCAAGGGCTATTTTGAGAGAGCGGCCAAATTATGCGACCGTGTTGCTCCAACGGACTGTTTCAGACAACACAGGCCCCTGATGGCGCATGGAAGTGCGACAGTTCACCCGCACTTTGTTCAGGATGTTGGTAAAGCCAGCCAATCTCAGCGCAGCTTTTTGATAAAAGGAGGCTCCTCGCCAGCCGAGATTCTGGCATAAGCACACTCGAGACTCCTGGCGTCAATCAGGGTTTTGGCCTTTGGCTTTCCCGAAGCATTGTGAACGATCTTGATCCACCGATCGCCAGGGCAATGGCGGGCTGTCCACAGAAGGCGCTCAACGAGTTTTGGGCAACCGATGTAGAGAGCCGCCCTGGTCTTATCGACAGCAGCCACGCGCACGCCGTCCACAAGGATGACGGGAGGCTCGGGTGTCGGAATCGGCTTCACCTTGATGGTAGACCCGATTATCGCGAAAAGCACAACCCCCTCATTTTGAGGGCTGCAAATTTGGGCGTTGATTTCCGGCAATGCGAAACCGTCGCCTTCGATCCCGTTTGGACGAGATATCAGCGTTCTGATGAGTTTCCGACTGGCTGTCGTGGATTGCGACGTGTCTTCATCGTTCTGGCCTATCTTTCAGCGCCCACGATTGTCGGTCGGCGGTTTTTGTTGAGAAATGGAATCTTCGTGCTACATAAAGAGGCGCTTGGTATCACCAAGAAGACAAATGCCAACGCCTCATCAAGCCACCGCCGCAGTGCAGCGAAGCCTGCGAAAGCTCGGGTCGGACATTTACGATGCCCGCCGCCGCCGCCGCCTGCCCATGTCCGTCGTGGCCGAGCGTGCTTTTACTTCACGATCAACCCTCCAACGCGTGGAAGCTGGCGACACGAATGTCGGCATTGGGATCTACGCCGCGGTTCTGCAAGCGCTGGGCTTGCTGGAGGGCTTGGCACAAGTTGCTGACATCGGGAACGATTCTCTCGGGCAATCGCTTTCCAGCGCGGATTTGCCAAAGCGGGTTCATTTGAGGCGACCAACGTGAGGCCGAACGATGCCTGATTTCGAAGTCCATATTGACCTCAACGGCCAAACCCGGCTTGTGGGCTTGGCGTGGAGCAATCAAGTCCGCGGAAAAGAGATCATCGGCTTCGAATATGCACCTTCGTGGTTTGATGATCCGGAATGCTTTCCGATTGAGCCGTCATTGGGGTTGACCCGAGGGACCTATAATCCGCCCGCCGGCCAAGCCATCTTCGGGTCCATTGGCGATTCGGCTCCCGACACATGGGGGCGTCGCCTCATGCAACGGGCTGAGCGCCGCCTGGCGGCAGGGGAAGGTCGTGCCGTCCGAACTCTGCCGGAAAGCGCCTATCTCCTCGGCGTGGCGGACGAGACGAGGCTGGGCGCGCTTCGGTTTCGCTGGTCGGCAGAGAGCGACTTCCAGGCACCGATGGGTGCAGGTGTTCCCGCCTTGGTAGATCTCGGCCGACTACTTGAAATCACCGAGCGGGTTCTCCGGGATGAGGAAACCGACGATGACTTGCGACTCATTTTTGCGCCGGGTTCATCGCTCGGTGGAGCCCGCCCCAAGGCGTCTGTGATTGACCAACATGGACATCTTTCAATCGCCAAGTTTCCCAAAGAGACCGACGAATACAGCATTGAAACCTGGGAAGAAATCGCGCTGAGACTGGCGGAGCGAGCCGGCATCTCCACCCCGAATCACGAACTCCTCGAGGTGGCGGGCAAACCGGTCCTGCTCTCTCAACGATTCGATCGATCCGGTTCCACGAGAATTCCGTTTTTGTCGGCCATGGCGATGATGGGCGCGAAGGACGGGGAGCCCAGCAGCTACCCAGAAATGGTCGATACCCTCGCTGCGCATGGAGCGCAGACGAAGACCGATGCTCATGCCCTCTATCGGCGGGTTGTATTCAATGTTCTCATTTCCAACGTCGACGATCATTTGCGCAACCATGGATTTCTCCGGCTCGGAAGAGCGGGATGGTCGTTGGCTCCCGCTTACGATCTCAACCCGGTGCCGACGGATCTGAAAGCGCGAGTGCTCACAACCAATATCGATTTGGATGAAGGGACCTGTTCCGTGGACTTGTTGGAAAAGTCAGCGGAATATTTTGGGCTGACGTTGGACAAGGCGAGGGTGATCATCGGTGAAGTAGCGCGTGCCACAGCGCTCTGGCGCGACATCGCGAAAGAAGCGGGCGCGCGCCCCTCGGAGATCAGCCGAATGGCCAGTGCTTTCGAGCACGACGACCTGGCCGGCGCCCTCAACTTTATAGATTCAGCTCAGCGCTGAACCTTGAAATTGGTTGCCGGAGTAGTATTTGAACCCACGACCTTCAAGTTATGAGCCGAGCAGATTTCTCTAAGGAAAGCCTCTTCTGGAGTAATTTCTCTATTTGAGCGACCGCGCATCGCGAGCATAGAGCGCATGATGTGCGGGATTTAGGCACAATTTAATGCACAGTTTGAGACACGCAAGAAAAACGGCAGGGGTGCATGAGAAGATTTAGATATTTCGATCTGACGTTCGAAAAGAGCGTCGAATTCAGGGCGATGCCCAGAATTCCGAAGATCGAAAAGGGGTCGCGGTCGTGATCATTCCATGACCGCCAAAAACCTGGGTGTGACTCGGCGGGGGTGGGGGGCTTCCGTCAGTGCACGCTGGTCGAGGATTGAGCAATCTCCCGCAAAAGCGCTTTCGCCTCAAGCACGCCCAGATCGGGATACGCGGAGAGGATTCGCGCGAGCATTCCAGCCACCCGGGGGGGCGGCAAAGCTGCTGCCGGTTTGGACTTTCATGCCATGCCTGAGCCACGCAACGTGAACGGCAACCCCTCCGCAGGCGAACTCCACGAGAGAATCTTCTTGAAAGCTCCGGTGATTGTCGCCCGCGTGCTTGGCGAAGTTTACGCTGTTCACGCTGGTAAAATGCCCCGGCCGCTCGACGCGCCGATAGTTCTGATTGTTGCAAGCCGAGACGACGTGGACGCCGCGTAAATACGCACGATCCACCCAGTCCTTGTATTTGAGCATTTGGCTGATCCGCCCACATCCCATGCTGACGATGAGGACATGGTAGCCTCGCTTGATGGCTTCAGATGCCGCCAATCGCACGGTCTCTGACCGAGTTCCAAAATCAACACCGAGCACCCGGAAACTCCCGATCTCGGCTGCCGGTGCCATTGCGTGAAAGATCCCTGCCACCGCCGTGCCGTGGCCGAAGCAGTCACCTTGAATGTTTCCCGAATTCGAAGGAGTCCCGACTCCTTGGTCACGATACGATCGTCTCCCATTTTGACTCCAGCGAATAGCGGGTGAGAGAAGTCGATTCTCGAGTCGATCACAGCCACCCGAACCCCGAACCGTCTCCCTGATCGAGAGCATGTCGGGTCTCTGCTTCGTCTTGCCAGAAGCTCGGTGTTTGCATCCGATTGACTAGAGATCTTCGATGCCCATTGCCGCACGCATGACCCGCCACTCTAGTGTATTCCGCCTTACAGATTGTATAATATATTTCAGGCGCTACAATCTCAGGAATGAGAGTAGCGCTGAAGATTATGCTGGGTGACAGAGAACGCAATCGGCTGGAAAGGCTGCGCAAGAGCCGGTCGGAGTCGGTTCGAGTTCGGGAGCGAGCGGCGATTGTTTTACTGGCTGCCGAGGGCATGGAGAACCAGGAGATCGCCAGCAAACTCGGTCAGGACAAAATGAAAGTTGGCCGATGGCGGAAGCGGTACGCCACGCAGGGCCTGGCAGGCATCCTCAAGGATAAAAGCCGCCCGGGGAGGATCGCGCCGATTGCCGCGTCCACGCGCTCAAAAATCGTGAAGATGACGCTGGAGGAGAAGCCTGCGGGGGCCACGCAATGGAGCCGCACGTCGATGGCAAAAGCCGCCGGGGTGAGTCCCTCAAGCGTGGGGCGGATCTGGAAGGCTCACGGTCTGAAGCCGCATCGAGTGGCGACTTTCAAGCTCTCCAACGACAAGCGCTTTCAGGAAAAGCTTGAGGACATTGTCGGGCTCTACCTAAGCCCACCCGAGCATTCCATCGTCTTCTCCTGTGATCAGAAGAGCCAGATTCAGGCGCTGGACCGCACCCAGCAAGGGCTTCCAATCAAGAAAGGGCGCTGCCAAACGATGACTCACGACTACAAGCGCAACGGGACGACCTCGCTGTTTGCGGCCATGAATACGGCCAACGGTGAAGTGCTCGGCACCTGCATGAAGCAACATCGGCATCAGGAATGGATCTGCCAGGTGTGCGGGACACGGACCTCTCGATATTCAGTATCGGATCGAGCGTAGCCCGAGTTAGCGAAGTCCTCCGGACTGATCTTGGATTGCCACTTCATCAAGCGTAGCTTTCGGAACGACATTCGCGGTAGATTGATGGGCTGGTCTGTTGATTGCACGGTCTTGTTCTTTTTAGATTGGATTTCGCGAGTGTCCAATTATAAGTCACACAGGTTCAATTGGTTAGAGTTCAAGAGAGTGAAAGAGTTGAAGTCGGATTCTGTAAGTAGTTCACGGATAGGAGTTTTCTCAAATGGGTGGACACTCAAAAGCTGCAAAGTTCTGTGGAGCGTTCCGGGGAGTTTGAGCTGCTTGTGAAGGATTGAAGTTCCCCCGAATCAGTGGACAGGCAGTGCGCAGACCTTTGAGAAAGGAACTGCAATATGCCGAAAATACATCGAATCTATGACAAGGACTTCCGTCAGGAAGCAGTAAACATGCTGCTGAGCGGCGGTCGCCCGCTCAAGCGGGTGGCGGCCGATCTGGGCATATCGGCCAACTCGCTGCGAACATGGCGGGACAGGGCACTCGGCAACGGGGGCGTAGCGCAGGCCGCTTCGACGCAGTCGAAAGGCCGGAGCGGAGCCCCCGTTGCCGACGCGGCGGGTGAGATCCGCCGCCTTCAGAAGGAGGTTGATTACCTTCGCCGCCAGCGAGAAATCCTAAAAAAAGCAATGAGCATACTCTCGGAGGATCCGCAGAGCGGTATGCGCTGATTAAATCGATGCGGACAGACTACTCCATCACTGAACTCTGCCGGGCGCTGGACGTGTCAGCAAGCGGCTACCATGCCGCTCAAAAACGCCCAAGCAGCCCTCGTGAGATCGAAAACACTAAACTCATCCAAGAAATGACCTCCATCCATGCCCATCGTCACACCCACTCTTACGGCAGCCCGCGCATGCGTCACGAACTCCGGGCGCGGGGCCTCGACGCCTCGGAGAATCGCGTCGCCAGGCTCATGCGACAAGCTGGGTTGCAAGCCCGTCCCAGGCGTCCCTACCGCCCGCGGACGACCCAGCCCGATCATCGTGCCCACCCTTCACCCAACCTGCTGGCCAAGGAGCAGAGCCCTCCTTCCGCCGTCGGCACCCATCTTGTCAGCGATATCACCTACATCCCGACCCGCGAAGGTTGGCTCTATCTCGCTGTCGTTATCGACCTCTTCTCCCGGGCCATCCTGGGGTGGAAGATCGCCGACAGCCTCCACTCCACCATCGTCAGCGACTCCTTGCGACAAGCTCTGCAAACCGGCCTGATTCCCTTCGATGCCATCTTCCACACCCGCCCAAACTCCCGGACCCGCTCCACGCTCAACTGGCTCAAATCCGCCAGCTCCCACCGCGGTCGAGCTTCGCCCCGCTTTCCATTTCGGTTTTGAGACTTCTCGCCCAACCGACCCTGTCGCGGACTCGGCGCTCTTCCTTCCAGCAACGCTTCGATGTCTTCCCACCCCGCCGACAGGTCCTCTTCGCTCAGCTTCCCCAAGCTCGCCACCACCCGCTGGCGCGGTCCCCGCTCCGTTCGCACCGTCTCGCACAACGTCCAATACTCGTAATACTCCCCACCAGATCGCTTGCGGTTCTTGCGCAGAAACATGCCATAGCTTCCCCGCACCCTCACCGCCCCGCAATGGCCTCTTTTCCACTACATCGGCCTTCGCCTCGGCCCTACTCTGTATATCGCCGCCGCCACTCAGCTCGTCACTCTGTAAACTTTTTTCGTAACCTTACCCAACTGCGGAACTCGGGCTAGTTCGGTGCGGTGCTGCCAGAAATCCAGATGCCTCCACTTCTTTTCCACGGTATCACGCATCGCGCAGGACTGCCCACACCTCGGGCACCCAAACCGGCTACCCACCTCGAAATCGAGCTTCAACTTCAACTCCCGACCCGGCGCATCCATCGCGCTTTCCACCACTTTCCAGCCGCCATCCAGCCCCAACGCCTGTCCGAAGAGAGCGTTTGCATCCATCCCTCATCCTGTTCCCCCCGAACCTCCGCCTTCAAGTCCGCAACCCACTCAATCCGTCGAGGAGCCGCAATTGTTTTGGCGATATGAGTGAGAAATTGAGCGAAACTTGGTTGAGTTCGATCTGGCGCCCAAGCTGTCACTGGAACAATGCGAAGGCAGCGCAAGGAAATCTCGTTGCTGACCGTTTTCGTTTTATAGAGGGGATCGACGGGTGCTTTACTGTTGGCTGAGAATCTATGAGAACGGACTTCAACGCAATGCACGCGCCAATTGGGGCGCATTCAACTTTCACGCTAGGCTGTCACGGTCGAAACGGAGGACTCGGACTGGAACTGGGAGGCCCGGCGGCTCACAACGTTTACATTGGCTCTATGGGGTCGGAATCAAAACGGTGTGAGGTCTTACCGTTTCACGAGGTCGCGGAGGGAGAGCATTTGCGCTACGCGGAGGGCGCGGGCGGCCAGGCGGCAGTCGCGGTGTGCGATGCGAAGGCGGTGAAGCGGGATTTCGAACTCGGGGTGGATCTGTGGACGGCGGGGGATCTCGAGTTTTCGGTGTTCTCCCCAGTCGAAGCCGTGCCGGACCCGGCGAAGGCGAAGCGGGCAGATCTGATGCGTGTGCTGCGGCCGTCGGTGCTGGCAGAATTGACGTTCGACAACCGGAAGGGAAAGGAGGTGAGGCGAGTCTTCTTCGGCTATGCGCCGTTTGGCGGCAATGACGCGGTGCGACGGATTGATTCGGGCGGCGGGGTGTGCGGCGTGGGGCAGGGCGGATCGACGGCGATTTTCACGGATTGTGCGGACGCGAAAACGGCGACGGCGTTCACGCTGACCGATATTTTACAGGAGACCTTCGAGTTCAATTACGGTTTCGCGCTCGGGAACGTGGGGCTCGTAATGGCGGATGTACCGGCGGGGGAGAGAAGGACTTTGCGGTTCGCAATTTGTTTCTACCGTGGCGGCGTGGTGACGACCGGACTGGCAACGCGTTATTTTTACTCGCGCTACTTTGATGGAATCGAGGCGGTAGGACGGTATTCGTTAAAGAATTTCGATCAAATCCGGGCGAAGGCAGTGGCGAGCGAGCAACTCATTGCGACGGGCCATCTGAGTGCTGAGCAGCGATTTCAATTGGTCCATGCGATCCGTTCCTACTACGGATCGACGCAGCTTCTTGAATACGACGGCGCGCCGCTCTGGGTCGTTAACGAGGGAGAGTATCGGATGATGAATACGTTCGATCTCACGGTAGATCAGGTTTTCTACGAGATGAGGCTGAACCCGTGGATAGTCCGCAACGTGCTGGATCAGTTCGTCGAACGATACAGCTACACGGACCGGGTGCACTCACCGGGCGGTGAAAACGTGCATCCGGGCGGGATTAGTTTCACGCACGACATGGGGCAGCGGAATCATTTTTCGCCACCGGGAGTTTCGTCCTACGAAATGACAGGATTGAGCGGTTGCTTCTCGCACATGACGCACGAACAACTCTTGAACTGGATCCTGTGCGCCGCCGTCTACATGCACGGAACGGAGGACGCCCACTGGGTGAAGCGGCGAATGGGGATCTTCAAAAAATGCCTGAAGTCGATGGTCAATCGCGACTCGCCGAAGGTATCGGATCGCAATGGCGTGATGGGGCTGGACAGTTCCCGAGCGGAACTCGGCGCGGAGATTACGACTTACGATAGCCTCGATGAATCGCTGGGGCAGGCGCGGAACAATGGCTACATGGCGGTCAAAACGTGGGCGGCTTATCTGGCGCTCGCCCTGCAGGGCGTTTGGCTGGAAGGGTCATAGGGCGGGGCGAGCGTGAAGGATAAGGTTGAGAGCTTTTGCTGGGTGTCGGTGGTAGAGTTCGAAGAAGTGAGCGAGGGGTTGCCCGTGCTCAAAGGGAATGAGGGCGAGCAGGACGTTGCGGGTGAGGGCGAGGTTGAGGGCAGCTTTTGGTCTGCGATGTCGGTGCCGATCTTCTTGCCAGGCGGAGGCGTCGCGTTTGTGGTGATTGCGGTTCTCGATGCTCCAGTGCTCGCGAACGGCGCGGGTGGAACGGGATTTTTCTTCCGGTTTCAGGCTGGAAAGGAAGATACGGGTATGGCTCTTGGGCGTTTGGTGGGGGTCTTTCTTTTGCTGCCAGTCGCGCTGCACGGTGATGGCGGAGCGGGCACCGGGCAGCCCGGCGGAGACTGGGGAGATGGGTTGGACGGCGGCTTTGCGGGAGTCGATGCGCCCGTGATCGCCTTCGCAGCTCAGGTCAAAAAAGGGGAGCCCTCCAGGGCGCGGGTGGCTGCCTCCAATCGTTTGGAGGTATTTGCTTTTGTGCCGATGAGGTAGTCGCCTCCCTTTTCCAGGATGACTCGCGCGGTGGCCTCTTTGTTGTGAAGCGGGTCGGCCGTGACCAGCGCGTTGACCAGTTCCACCCCGGGATTGGAGAGCAGGGCGCGGGCTTCGGAGACTTCGCAGTCTTCTTTTTTTCCGCTGGCCGGGATCATGGCCACCGGACGCCCGTCTTCATGACGGCAAAGGGTCACGATCATGCCGCAGCGTCCATCGCCCACGCTTTTGCCATCCAGGGCCAGGCTGCGGGGCAGCACTCCCGCGTTGGCTTGCAACCAGGCCGTCAGCGCATGGGCGTAGGCGTGGGGTTCCACGGCGGCCAGCAGGTCGTTGAGCGCATCGTAGCCGGGCATCTTGAGCCGCTTACTTTGCTTGTCGCGCACCCGCAGGCCGATCGCCTCTCTTTGGCTCTGGGAAAGGCAGGCCACTTTCCTCCAGATATCGAGCACGTCGCGCGCTCCCATGAGCAACCCCAGCGAGATCAGGGTCAACATCGCCGATAGGGGGTGGCGGCGGCTTTTGGGGTGACGCGGATCGGGCACCTCCCTCAAGGCGTCGCGCAGGCTTTTGAGTCCGGCGTTCTTGAGCGGACTGCGGGCTCCCCCGCGTCCGACCAAGGCCCCTTTGCTGGCTTCGGGCAACTCGCGCGCGCTCATCAACTCGCAGGCCTTGGGCGCGAGCTCTTTGAGCCACAGCTTCTTGGGCCTCCCGTTGGGGATGTAGTAGTCGGTGTGGTCTTGCGAAAACCCCTTCGTCGTTCCCGCCTGCGTCCAGTTCGTCGCTTTGTAAACCGTTCCCGCATGGCTTTCTGGATCGCTGAAGCTTTCGGCCAGAAGTGGTCGGTATCCGTGGGCCTTTTCCCATTGCTCCACCAGTTCCCGCATCCCGGCCCCAAGACATTGGCTGGCAAGGTTCGGCCGTCGTGCCTCTTCCAAAACCAGAAAGCGTCGCAGCTGCACCACCAGCTTGAGCCGCTCCGAGCGCGTCACCGCATCCCATCCCACCGCTTCGTCCCGATCCTTCAAATGCCACGCCGCCGCACACCACACCATTACCCCGGCAAGCTTCCCTTCCTCCATCACCAACTGGCAGAGCCGGTCTCCCGCCTCGCTCCCAGCTCCCAACCCATGCTCTCGCCCAAGGGCCTCTTTCGCTCGGCGCCAGTCCCCCGCCGAATGCGCTACCTTCACTTCCAATCGCGTTGCCTTGCTTTCAATGCCCTCGCCTTTCCTGGTCTCCTGCTTTTTCACCACCGTAGTTCAGCTTTTCGACGCGCTTTTGTCTAGCCGTTTCTCTTTTCCCCTACCTGTCAGCTTTCTCGCGCTTCAAGCCAAATGCCCTGGCTCGCACGGATCTTCGTGGCGAACAGATTTGACACCGAGGCCGTGTTGGCGCGGAATCAGGCCGAACTCACCGCGTTGACGATCACGTCCTGTGTGATCGACGGGGAACTCCCTGCGTTGCTGATGGAATCGAGCGCAAGCCGGATTATCCCAATGGTCGAGGGGTTGGTGTTTCCGTGGGTTCTGGGAATGGACGAAATGGTGGCGAACAACGGGCCGTTTGGGGCACTGATTCAGGCACTGCGGACGCACACAGCGAAGGTGCTGAAGAAAGGTGTCTGCCTATATCCAGATGGTGGTTGGAAATTGTCGAGCACGGCGGATTACTGTTGGTTGTCAAAGGCTTACCTCTGCCAGTTCGTGGTGCGGGAGATCCTTGGGTTGCGGACGCCAACGACGGCGGCGACGGCGGATCGGGCGCACGTGAAGTGGCTGCTCGCGGACGAAAACATCCGCTGGGCCTGGAGCGACCAGATGAAGAGCGGGATTGCGAAGGGCAGCCTTTATTATCCTCGCGGTGTCACGGCGATCTTGTGGTTGGAGGAATCCCAAGCGGCTGACTGAGGGATGCCGCTTTGATTTTTGCAAGAATCTGCAGTTTCGAGTTCGATCAGAATCAGGGCCGCTGAGAAGCTTATACTTTTGTTGGCTTCGAACCTATTGCGGAGCGAGATTTGTTCACCGAAGGGGGCGTCGCCGAACGAGTTGAGCTTGGTATATACGCCTGATTTTATTTGCTTTGGTATAAAATTGCGACGGGGCACGGAGATTCTCTGTTTACGACGGCACTGGGGATGCCGGCGAGCTTGAGTCGGAGACGAGACGCACAAATCAGGGGTGCTTCAACCTATAGATACTTCCCAAAAGGATGCAAGCAACCTAGTCCAGCCGAGGTCGCTACCAACGTCGACCGAGTATTGAGGATACTGTAACCGCATCGAGCGCTTGGCGGTGTAGCGGGCGTCCGCTTGACTATGAATTTTCCCTAATGAACGCAGCCTGTCGCGCCCGCCTAACTTCTCTTGAGGGATCGGTGATCTACAACGTCTACCCACAAAGCTTCTGCGATTCGGACGGCGACGGAATCGGCGATCTGAATGGCCTGACTCGCAAATTAAGTTACCTTGCAGGGCTCGGCGTCGATATTATCTGGGTAAATCCGATCTACCCATCTCCATTCCGCGATGCGGGTTACGACGTGACCGATTTTTGCGATATCGCACCGCGCTACGGAACGATGGCTGACTTCGGAGAACTTATCGCTGCTGCTCACTCAAAAGGTATCCGGATCGTTTTGGACCTCGTGGCCGGCCACACGTCCAACGAACATGCTTGGTTTCAAGAGTCCTGCCGAGACCAGGCAAATGGCAAGGCCAATTGGTATATCTGGAGCGACCGAACGTTCGACAGTGGTGGTGGTGCAGACGGATTCATCAGTGGATACGCCGCGCGAGAGGGGCGCTATCGGGCCAATTTTTTCTATTTTCAACCTGCGTTGAATTACGGGTACGCTAATCCAGAATTTCGCTGGCAACTACCCTTGGATCACTCCGATGTGCTGGATGTCAAGCGAGCGATGAGGGACGTGATGGCTTTCTGGCTTAGCCGTGGAGTGGCTGGATTCCGGGTCGATATGGCTGATTCCCTAGTCAAAAGCGATCCGACTGGCGAAGGAATTACTGCGTATTGGCGAGAGACTCGAAATTGGCTCGACGAAGTCTTTCCCGAGGCCCTACTCATTAGCGAATGGTCGGATCCCACCAAGAGCATCGCGAGCGGATTCGATGTGGATTTCCTTATCCACACCGGAACTGCCATCGCAACGAAGTTGCTGCGCGCCGAAGAGGGACGAAACGTGGTCGCAGGACGCGGACACAGCTATTTTGATCGCTCCGGGTGCGGGAATATCGACGAATTCTTCGAGCCCTACCTAAAGGCATGGGATGAGACTAGGTCGCTTGGGATGATCTCGCTGCCCACGGGAAGCCATGACCTTCCTCGCTTCAGCGAGGGGCGGGACGTTAATGATCTAAAGATCATCTTCGCATTTCAAATGACTTTGCCGGGAATTCCGACGATCTACTACGGCGACGAAATCGGGATGCGCAATCTGCCATTCGTACCTAACACCGAGGGTGGATTCAATCGCACGCAGGCACGAACGCCAATGCAGTGGGACGGCAGCGCAAATGCCGGATTTTCATCCGCTAAAACGGAGAAGTTGTATCTGCCGATCGATCCCGACGACCATCGGCCAACGGTCGAAAATCAACTCGGAGTAGTTGGGTCGTTGCATGAGCACGTGCGAAATCTGATTTCGTTTCGAAAAGAGAAATCAGCTTTGTTTACGAACGGTTCGCTGGAGATTCTTCACGGCGGGCCGCAGAGCCCAGTGCTGGTCTACCTCCGGAGGAGCGAAGTCGATCAGGTGTTGATTTTGTTGAACCCGAACAGCCAGCCTGAAGAAATTTCTCTGGAGGGTCTTAAAATCCGCCACTGGAGAGCTCGGTTCTCGTCTCATGACAGGCTCCAATCAATTGAGGTTAGTTATGGGACGCAAATCAGCCTTCCAGGCGTTTGTTTCGCGATACTAGTTCCGAAAGTTTGCCAACATGGTTGATCCCAATACGAAGTCTGCTCCCGTTCGAAATCCACGTTGCCAATTGCTTGAGGTATGTCCCCTGTTCAAAAGCCAGAAAGCTTGACTCCCGTGCTGCGAATCGCCATATTCGCCGCTTGTTGCGGTTGTTCTAGCGTCGGACGGAAATTTTCGAGCGTCGTTGAAACTCGTTGCTGTTTTGATAAACCTCTACGACTGAAAACTCTTGATGAACTCAGCTCCTTTTAAGTTGCGACAACGCCAGAGTTCAAGATTTGTGCTGATTCACAATTGGCCTTGGCTGGGTCAGGATCGTAAATACTACTTCGACAGTAAAGTCGCAAACAGAAAACAATTCCGAGTGTCTTATGGAACCCTTGCACCTTTTGACGAAGTGCTTTCATTCGCTGACATCCGATCCTGCAGTCCGTCCGGGGCGAAGGCCCTACAAGAGCAGTGCTCGGAGTATCGAATTAGGAAAACTAAACGTCGAATTTCAAGATGAAAGACGCCCCGCAGAAACGACCCGTTCAATTGGCTAAGCCTAAATGCGGTGAGAAAAGACTACTCCTGTCGGATGTCTTGATCACCGTTTTAAGTCGGGATTTTGATTTTGACGCCCGCCTACCGCGAGTTACTCGGAACGTTTTTAAGAGGTAAGAGTATTTTTATAGATGGCGTCCCCACCAGAGAATTCACACCGTGTATCGTATGCGGACATCGCGGCGAAAGCCAACGTCTGCAAGATGACAGTTTCCCGAGTGCTGCGCGGTAACCCGAGGGTCAATCCGGAAATCGCCTCGCGGGTGATCGATGTTGCCAAGGAATTAGGCTATGTCCCGAATCCTCAGGTCTCACAATTGATGACCTATCTTCGAGGCATTCGTCGTTCAAGTGATCGCGGAGTAATCGGCTACATTAACTGTCATAACTTTACCGAGGAGGGGTCTTACGAAAAATATTTCCGGAGATACATCAATGGGGCTAAGAGTCGGGCGGCTGATTTAGGATACATCATCGAGGAGTTTAACCTGTTCGACCCCGGATTTTCGTCTGAGCGCTTAGGTCAGATTCTCTATAGCCGAGGAATCAAAGGTGTTATTTTCTCTCCGATCTCGCGCCCGGACAAACTGCCGGATTGGAGTTCGCTGGAATTTGCAACGGTTTCTATCGGGGCTATTGATAAACATCCAGAGCATCTCACCGTAGCCCACGACCCATTTGGAGCCATCGAAACCGCTCGCAACGGGATGCTGGCTGGCGGTTGGAAACGGACAGGGTTGTTCTTGATTCCGGCCTACGAAGAGTTCTATATGCGCTCTTGGCAAGCTGGGTTTTGGACGTTTTCGGATTTCCATAGCATGCGTGGGGCTCAGCGTTGGATCTACATTTTGCCCAGCTATCAAGCGAACCAGGCCGAAGAAGGCTATAATCGAATATTGGCTTGGATAGAATCTAATTCGCTTGATTCCGTGATTTGCAATTTTCCCTACCGGCTGCTTGAGCATCTGGAGAACCAGAATGTTGTGGTTGGGCGCGATTTTGGAATCTGTGGTCTTGATTGGATTGAGCACTTGGGTCAAGTCGCAGGAGTTGATCAATGCTACGCCCAACAAGGGGCAATCGCGGTCGAGATGGTTGCAAAAAAGATCGAGAGCCTTGAATCTGGGCCTTCTCACTGGGCTAGCAGCTTGTCTCATAGCGGGGTTTGGAAGCGGGGGAGAACGGCATGAAATGCTGGGATGATAGTCCCGCGATCCCTATTCGCTTCAATTGTGCGATGGGTATTTCTCAAGAGGGTTTTTCGTTATACGGTCTAATCTCCTGCATTCCCCAAAACCATTGCTCTGTATTTGGTCAGAGGGCCAACCGTTGCTTTTGCCGAGCTGTTAGTGGTGAGGGGGCATTTTTGTATCGGACGGTGTTTCGACTGCTGAAATCCAAAGCGTTTGATAAACCTTCACAATTTTTTCTGGTTCTCATTATGCGCTACCCAGCCATCGCGAAAAAGCCGAGTAATGCCCGCGTATTCGAGACGAGGATTGCGCTGGAAGGCGGTCACGGTTTCCGCCAAAATATTAACTTATTGTAGCGTTCAGTGAAAATCCTTTCCCTCCATATTGAATCGCTTCAGCCCGATTACCCTGGCTGCTCCGATGACCACAGTAGAACAGGGCCGATCAATGACGTCATCATGGCGAGATGCGTTCGGGTCGGCAACATCAATGGTTCGGGCTCAGCGTCCCTCCAGACGGGCGGCGCGGTAGGCACCAGGCGCTTCAGCATCCACATCGGCGTGCTGGGTAGCCGCGTGCGAGCTGCCAGTATCGTTGTTCAGAAAACGACGATTCAACAAAATAGAGGCATTGCCGCTCGCTTCGCGAACTGCGCGATTCTGATCGCCTCAGCGTGGCTCTTTTCGGCCTGCGTAGCAGCAGACCCTCCGTCAGCACGTCTATCCACAGAATTCGCCACGGCTACCGTGTATCTTCCAGATCAGAGGATCGGCTACTATCGCGGACCGCGTTTCGACTGGTCAGGAATGGTGTCGTCGTTCGAAGTCGACGGACATCAATATTTCGGGAATGGAAGTCCAGACCCGAGCCAATGGCGACCGACAACGCGATTGGGACTGCGGGTGAGTTCGGAATGGGATCGCCGCTGGGATTCGACGAGGTGGGGGCGGGGGGGACGTTCTACAAAATCGGAGTTGGTCGGCTCGTGCGTCCAGACGACGAGGCGTATTTTTTTGCGAAAAACTACTCCGTTGACTCAATTCCTTGGACAGTTAGACGCGGTCCGAACTGGATTGAGTTCATCCAGCGACTGCCGGAGGAGAACGGCTGGGGTTACCGGTATTCGAAGCGCGTCGAGTTGGACGCAGAAAGACCGGTGCTCCTTATACGTTATGCGCTGGAGAATACGGGAGCAAAGCAAATAAAAACGGACTATTATTGCCATAATTTCGTCGTCATCGACGGACGTGCACCAGGGCCGGGTACGTGGATGCGGCTTGATTTTATTCCGGAGGATCAGTCGCGTCTGAAGAAGTTTGCGATGATCGAGCATGAGCGGATCGAGTTTGTCGCGCCGTTACCGCCGGGAGAGTCGCTACATCGAAAGTTCGTCGGCTTCGCGGTCGGCGAAGGGAGATCGGCCACTATCGAAAGCGACGGCGTTGGCCTGCGCGTCGCGACGGGAGCAACTCCAAACCAAGTTGTGTTCTATGCCCTCGGATCGGCGATTTCCTTCGAGCCTTTGATCGAAATCGACCTCTCGCCCGGCGAGACTAAAACGTGGACCGACCGATACGAGCCCGCGTCGAGCACTGGAAAGTAGAATCTTACCGAAGGAAGCTTTGGATTATCGGATTCGGCAAGGAACGAATCCACTTCCCGCACTCAAGCCCTATCCCTTTTTTCGCAGCAGTATTTTTCGGACCCCGTTTCAAATTGTAGATCGTCGTCATTTCACATTCTACGGCGTGAGGACTATTCCGCATTCTTCATACGGTCGTGAGCGGCGGGAAAGAGCTTGGTAAAATCTTGGAAGAGGGACGAGTTTGCGTGGTCCGGAATTCAGATGCAACCGATGAGTCGGAGCACACTGGGAGAGTCGTTTCAATAGAGTTCCGATGCAGGAAAATCGCATTTCGGAACTCACAGATCGTTGCACAGACGCGGTTGTCAATCTCGTCCTTGACGATGTCGCAGAGCGTCTCGCACGGTTAGAGTTTCGGGCTACAGGCGGAGGTCGACGATGAGTCCCGTGGTCGATAGCCACGGGTCCTCGTCCCACAGCCGAAGGCCAACAACAGTAGATCGACTCTTCATCCGGGAAGTTTCTAACCTTTTCGTATTTGTCGCCTGTTTGGGAATGTCCGGGTCGATCGGACGGTTGTAGACGGGTTTACCTATCCTTACTCTCGCTTCCTTTGTGATGATACTCTAACGTAATTTCCTTGAACGGGTAATTCCGCTCAACGTTCCCCAAACGCAATTTATCCTCCCATGATGAAGTCCTTCTGTCTGCTCGTAGTTGCTTCTATTTATAGCCTTGGCCATTTGCATGCCACTGAGATGCCCTTTTTTGAGATCGTTCTGAACAATTACAACGGCTGGTACGATGCTGGCTTTCGCGAACAAGGTGGACAAAGCGGCACACTCTATAATGAGGTTGTCGAAGGAGACGATGTGCTTGCCGTGCAAGTCGAGGCAAGCGCCATTGCTCTTTTACCCATCAAACCCGGCACGACTGCCTGGGGATTTCCTGTTGCATCCAACAAGGTATATCGAATCCGCTTTGAAGGCCGTCCCGATGGACAGATTGAGGACCTTGGCTTGGACTTTTATCGCGGTGTTGCCAACTTCACTTGGCATGGTTCCCACGAATTCGACGTTAAACCAGGCTGGAACTCGTATTCCGTCCAGATCAAACCTCAATTTTCTGATGATAGGACGATCATCCGCTTTCGATTTGGCGGCGTAGGAAAGTTTTGGATACGGTCCGTCAAGGTCACCACGATGGACGATTTCGAGCTTTTCGTTGAGAATGGGGCGTCGCGAGGCGAACTGTTGCCGAACCCAAATTTTCGTTTGGCGGATGCCGACTGGTTCTATTCTGTACCCTCATATGGCGATCATGAGGCGAATTTCTTTGCCGAGAGTCATGACAGGCAGAGGTTCTTCCCGACCACAAATGGGTATGAATTCCGAACCCCGGCCGGATTTTCGGCTTTCTGGATTATGTCGAGACGATCTCTCTGCGTTACGGAAGCACCTATCACGTGACCGTTCAGGGTGCCGCCGCGAATGGGGACTTAAACGCTTGGTTTGAGGAACCCAGCATTTCATTTCCGACCGTTTCCAAGGTGAATCTTAATTTTTCTGGAGGCGTAGCGACCGGAACTTACACGCATTCCGTGCCCGCCTACGGTGTTATTTCGGACGAACCTTCCAAGTACTTTTTCCGGTTGGAGCACCGCGGAAACAGTGCGCTGACCCTGAAAAGTGTCAGTCTGGTGGAGGAAAGCACCCTGCCACCGGAGGTCAGGACGGCGGTCAAAGTTATCGGTATGCAGGATCCTCTGGGTGCGGTCGCGCTCTCCGGAGAATCCCTGGAGGCCGAGGTGCGTCTCGAGAACGCCACGTTTAAGGACGGCGGGGTCGTGCGGATCACCGATGCAGGTGGGGAGGAAATTTCACACGTTACAATACAGCCGTTGGGAGCATCCTCAACAGCCGCCACGGTCGAATTACCCGATCTCGCGGCGGGATGGTATCAAATCACGGGGGGCGTCCCATCGGCGCAGGGTCGTCAGATTCCCTACATACTTTCCGTGGTGCCGGGCGAAACCGGGATCTCCGTAAAGAAATTTATAGGCACTCATCTTTACTCGAAAGACAAGCGTCATATGAACACGCAGGCACTGCTTGGGATACATGCCGCGCGATGCTTTGAGATGCCCTGGTATCAAGTCGAGGAGACCGCAGCCAGCTACGTTTTTCCGGTAAACGTGGTCGACGAATACCTTGCTGCTGGAATCGAGCCAATGGTTTTGCTGAACGGCAGCCCAAAATGGGCTTCTTCCGCCCCCGCGAGCGTTCTAAATCAATCTGGACGAGGTTGGGCGAAGTACCCACCGAAAAATTACAATGATTGGTCGAATTACGTTCGCAGGACCGCATTGCTCCTCAACGGGAAGGTGAAAGTGTACCAGATATGGAACGAGCCGAACGGCTATTTTTTGGTTCGAAACCCAAACACGACGGAAACCCTCCCTCAGATCTACACGGAGTTGGTTCGACGTGCTTATTTGGAAATCAAGGCCATCGATCCGAGTGCTATCGTCGTGGCGGGTGGCACAGCGGGAACTGCTTTCGATTTCTTTCAGCAGTGTTTCCAAGGGGGGCTGCTGAATTACTGTGATGTCATCTCGTTTCACAGCTATGGACAGGCGGCTTTGGCAGGGCAGGGCGCGGGAGTGTATGCCGACATCGTTAATCAATACAAGGACCTCATGCAGCCATACGGTGTCATCAAGCCGATTTGGGATTGCGAATCGGGATTCACCATTCCAGAGGGGACGGCTGGAACGAGCAAAGCGATGACGTTACTCCAGGGAATTATCGCACGTGAGGCGGGCGGAATCGGGCGCTATTATCTGTATTCGGGCTCCATTCGCCGAAGCCCGGCGGAACCGAATTTTCAGATGCTCAATGCGTTTGCGAATCGCAGTCTGCCGTCGGCTCCGATGGTCGCGGCCTACGATCGCATCCTGGGTAAGGCAAGCTTTGCGGAAGAAGTGGGGAACCCGCAGAACGGAATTCTGCTCTACCGCTACGTGTCGCCCAATGGCCAGCCTGCTTATGCGGGCTGGCAAAATACCGAAAGCGAAGCGCAGAATTACTTGCTCGGAGTTAACGCTCTTGTTGCGACTTACAATGAGTTCGGAAATTTGTTGGAAGTAACTGATTCAGATCATCTTGAATTATTGCGCGGCGTGCGCTTTTTCAAAGTGGATGATTCAGGTGGCGTGGATTCGGATGGTGATGGGTTACCGGATTTTTGGGAGCGGATCTATTTCGGAAATCTCGCTCGCACGGGAGCCAATGATCCGGATGGTGATGGGTTGGATAACGCGAATGAATATGCGCGGGGCACAAAACCGGGCCAGCGTGACAGTGACGGCGATGGAATGTCCGACTATCTGGAAGCCACTTGGGGCTTTGGTCCGAATGGATTTGATCCTCATGAGCGTATGGAGATGCTGGGGAATGCCATTCCCCAATGGTACACTGGCTTTGAAGCCATTGAAGGTTACACGTTCGGCGGAATCGAAGGACGGAACGGCTGGGAGGGTTCTTCTGCTGCGCGGGTGGCATCCGTCGGATTCAATTCGGGACAGTCGATGCAACTGTCGGGATCGGATCAATCGCATATACGATACCGCTACCAGTATTTTGGAGCGGATTCCGAAAGTCTCGTTTACGTGTCATTTTCGGCAAAGCTTCATAGCGGAGCCCTGCCTGATCCTTCGGATCTACAGTCCCCTAGTTCTGGCATTTTCAAGACGAACCCGCAGGGAATGCTGTGTGCCTATGACGGTATGGAGCAATCCTGGGCTACCTCCACTTATTGGATGCCGGATGATGTTTGGCGCTACTTTGAGATTACCTTGGACTGTTCGACCCGCGTCTGGAGATTAAGGTGTGAGGGGCAGGACGTTTTCACCAACCTAGGCTTTAAGGATGCCTGGCTTGACAGTTTCTCCCGTTTGCGTTTCCTACAGAATGCAAATGCCGGGGCTGGCTCGGCGTTTGTTGATTCGCTCCGGGTATCCGCACTTCCGACCGGGAAATCCGGGATTGTGGGCCAGCTTTGACTTCGAGGCCGGAGAGGGTTTTTCCACCGGTGGACTGGAGGGCCAGCTTGGTTGGCTTGGCAGTGGGGTAGTGAACACCGGTAACAGCGCCTCCGGGCAACGAAGTGTCAAGTTGACCGGCAATCCGGGAGCTACGCCTTCGTCCAGCGCGACTTGGACGCTGCGACTGCTAAGCTGGTTTCAGTGTCATTTAAAGCTAAGCTGGTTGCCGGAGCCCCGCCATCTGGGGCGAACATACCCTCAAACCCGGCCGCGTTATTCACACTCGGGGGAGATCGCAAGCTCCGGGCGTGGAATTCCAGCACGCAGACATGGCAGGTCTCCAACGTTTTTGTGCCGTCAAATTCTTGGGAATCGTTTACCGTTCGACTCGATTACGGAGCTAAGACCTGGAGCCTCGATCTTGGTCCGCAAACCGTATTCAACGGATTACCATTCGTGGACACGTCCCGCACGCTGCTGAAATCTTTCCGGGTGCTTCAGAAAGGCACTTCCGCCACCACTCATATCGAAAACATTCAAATCTCCGCACAGTACTAACGGAGCGCGGATGACAATTCCACCCTCAGAAAGTACAATGAAAAATACCGTCCTGCTAGTCGCTGTCTCCAGTTTTGCAACCATTCCTCCGCTCTTCGGTAACGAACCGGCCAGCGGCACACTAATCCAATTATCCGGGGTCGGGGTCTATATTGTGCTTTACGCGGGGTTTAAAGCTTTTTGAACACCAAGGCAAAAACGAATCCCGGTAAGCGGGAGGCGGGCGACGTTCAGTTGTGAGAACGTGCGACGGATAGGTCTCCGAAATTTGGCGGGACAAAGGAGGCACCATCCTTCCAAGCGGGAGTGATCACTATCGTGATCCGTTGTTTGGGAACGCCCCGTTCGCCCTCAAGCAGCATTTGATTGAGCAGGCGCACGGCATGCTTGCCCAGATCCTCCCTTCCCGTCAGAGGTCCGGCCAATTTGGCCACTTTACCGACCTCCTGTAGACCGATCCACGGAACATTATTCGCATATTCGTGGAATTCCGTATAGATGCCAGCAGTGGAGCAGAGGATGCAATCGGGCACGTAATCGCGAAGCCATCGCAGGAATAAATCTGTGCTTTTGCCGGGTTTGTCACGGATTTCAAGAACAGAGCGCTTCGAAGCGGAGCGTTTGCTGAAACTCTCCAACCGATTGCGAATGCGCCCTCAAAACGCTCCTCGACTTCCCGGTGCGGTCCGGCTGCGAGAATCAGTCCAGGGCGACTGCAACCGACCGATCGCGCTTTTTCCAAGGCCATCTGCATTGAGGAAAAACCGCCAGTTCTCACCGTATGGAACGAGACATCGGTCGCACGCGCGCCGATGGAAACCGCGGTGAAATGCTGCCAACCAAAATGCAGTTGCCGTTCTGGACCATCGCACGGAGCAAGAATGACCCCGGTCACTCCGCGATGGCGTAGGATGTCCTCTGCCCGGGCATGATTCTCACACTCGTTCACCCGAAACTCTTCAAGATTATAGCCCAAATGAGCGGCTTCTTCCCGTGCCCCTATGAACCATTCTCCCGGAGCGGCCTCATACGTTTCGCCCGCTTCCCAGCGGGCCGAGAAGTTAGTGAGATAATAAAGGTTCTCGCCAGAGCGTCGATTCCCGGCGTGCCAGCGGCTTTTTGCGATGCGGGAGAGGGCTGGATCGGGCGTATATCCCATTTCTTCCGCAAGGGCGGTGACTCTTTCCCGGGTAGCCAAGCTGACATTTGGTTGATTTTTTAGAGCGCAGAAAACGGTTGACTTGTGGACACCCGCCCGCTTGGCAATATCCTGGAGAGTAACACGCATAGACGGGTTTACTAATCCTTCCCTCGCTTCGTGTCAATCAGAGTCTAGCCTGCGGTCATAGTTCGACTGGGAGAGGTTATACCCCTGCTCCCAATGCTGCTAGATTTACCCTCATATTCACATTCCCACACCCCGAACGGACCACAACCAGAGACCCAGATCACGTCATGAAATTTAAAGTATCGACTCTCCCAACAACATTGATCGCACTGAGCGCTGCAATGCTAATTTCCTCCGTATGGGCACAGGAAGCACCTGACAAAACGCCGTTGCGATTGGGCGAAGAAACTCTGATTGAAGGCCAGCCTTACGTGCTCTTGGAACGCGACGAAGATACACTGCGCTTATCAAAGCCGCTCCAGCCGATGGCGAGTCTCGGCGCATTTATTACGCCGGTCAAAGCGGAGGTCTCTGACTTTCAGGAGAACACTCCCCGCAACGGCACGACGTTGATCGACGGCTCCGGTTGGAACGAATATTACCCCGGCAGCGGTGTTTACGTTCACACTTTTATGTCGGGGTTGGGCGGTGCTTCGATGTGGAATACAGTGGTTGGCAGAACCGGCTGGGTGACGTTCGATCTGGGGCGGGAACGCAACGTGAGCGGCCTGTACGTGTGGAACTTCAACGGCGAGGCTCCCTTCAATCGGCGAGGTGCCAAGGAAGTCGTCATTAGTGCCTCGGATGATGGCGAGAGCTGGGCGCCGGTTGGTAACTTCACATTCGGGCTGGCCAGCGGCACTGCCGAAGAAAAGGGGGAAACCATTCCCTTTGAGGAGCCGGTTAAGGCAAGGTATTTCAAGTTCGACATCAAAAGCAATCACGGACAGGGCGGTGTGGGATTGGCGGAAGTACGCTTTGCCAACGCCGACGAAGAAGCCGAGATTGGAGTAGCCACGTCTGCCAATTATCCACGCCCTGAGTATCCCGAGCTGACGTTGGGAGAAGCCTTGGAGGGAGCCGAGAACATCGTTTTTCCCGCCGATTTCGGACATGTTGATGTGACCAAAGCGCCTTACAACGCCAAAGGCGATGGCATTACTGACGATACCGCCGCGATTCAAAAGGCGCTGGATGATAATCCCTCGACCTTCGATCAGGGCACAGTGATCTATTTGCCAAATGGAAAATATTTGGTTTCCGACACGTTGCGGTATGCGGGCGTAAATCCCAGCGGTGGCACCGATTGGAAATATACCACCCTGCAGGGCCAGAGCCGCGACGGCACGGTTATCCAACTTAAGGACAATGCGCCTGGCTTCGATGATCCACGAAACGTCAAACCGGTGCTCTTCACTGGCACGGCACCTGCCCAACGTTTTGGCAACGAACTTTGCAACTTTACCGTGGATACCGGCGTCGGCAATCCAGGCGTTGCGGGCTTGCACTTCACCGCTAACAACCAGGGCGGACTCTACGATGTGGCCGTGGTTTCAGGTGATGGCCAAGGCATTGTCGGAATTGATTTCGACTTCACCGGCGAGAACGGGCCTCTTCTGGCACGCAATGTCAAAGTGGTGGGTTTTGACACGGGTATTAACACTGCGCGCAATGTCAACTCGCAAACTTTGGAGAATGTCGAGTTGGAGAACCAGAACGTTCAAGGCATTTTCAATGGCGGTCAGGCGGTTTCCATTCGGGGATTAAAAAGTCGCAATAGCGTGCCCGCACTCATCGTGCGCGGTGGCGGAGTTACATTGGAGAAGGCCGAACTCACGGGAATCGATTCGGCCAGCACGCAACCCGCGATCATTAATGAGGGCGAGATGTGGGCGCGCGATATCGACACGACTGGCTACCAAGCAGGCCATCGAGAACCGCTTCGGCGACACAACCAGCCCAACTGGAAACACCGTCGCCTCCTTCCAGGTGCCCACGCCAGAAACGCTCTTCCCGGGCGGCGAGGCGTTTCGTCTGCCTGTCGAGGAAACTCCAATTCCTCCCGTGGATGCGCCTGAAAATTGGGTTTCGGTTGCGACCTTCCAGAAAGAAGGCGTTAGCGATTCGCAAGCGATTCAAGCGGCGATCGATGCAGGCAAGCCGACAGTTTATTTTCCAATCGGTCGCTACGAACTCGACGAATCCGTCGTAATTCGCGGTGAGGTGCGGCACGTTATTGGCACCAAGACGTTCCTGCGTGCCTCCAAATCACTAATCGCTGACAAAAAACCGCTGTTTGTGATAGAAGACGGCACGGCACCCATTGTTTGGATCGAGGGTTTTACCACCAACCAGAGTAAGGGATTGACGGACTTCGTTCATCACAACAGCAAACGCACCCTAGTGTTGCAGAGAGTCGGGATGCATGGTTATCAGAGCGATGGGCGGGGCGGTACATTGTTTCTCGCAGATGTGGTGGGCGGAGTGTGGAAGTTCAAGAACCAGAACGTGTGGGCCCGTCAGTTCAACACCGAACCGAAGGCACCAAGATCATCAACGACGGCGGCAAGCTCTGGATTCTTGGTCTCAAAACCGAACGTGCGGGCTCCATTATTCGCGACCGAAAACGGTGGGCAAACCGAAGTTTTTGGCGGACTGATTTATACACTGCGGTCCGGGTGCCCCACACGGTGGCGGAGGCAGTGGGGACGTGCCGATGTTCACCGTCAAAGACGACAGTAAATTGGCCGCGTTCATCACCGAAGCGCACTACCACACTGAGCCATTCCAACAATTCGTGATCGAAAGCCGTGACGGCGAGACAAAAGAATACGGCGTAGAGGGCCCGTTCAATGGCCAGCGTATCATTGTGTTTCAGAGTCATGGGCAGCCATGATTTTATCTCATCGCGGTTACCGCTTCTCCAAAAAGTTTATCAGAGATCATTTGACTCCCTGAATCTTTAGCTCGTCCTAATTCAAAAATGGGATAAACAATCAGGAGGCAGATAGAAGGTTCGCATGATGCGGTTAGGCTCTCTAGTTGCGAGCGGTCCTCAAGCGGGTAGTCGATGGTTCCTTTGGTCGCATGGAACCACGGATGCTTCTTCGTAACGAATGCACCGTCCTAGCAGGGTGACAGAAGATTGCTCCTCCATCCGGAGATTTCTTTCCTTATTGGATTTGCCGCAGGCGCGGGACTGTCCGGTTCGACAGGATGGCTATAGACGGGTTTACTCACCCTACCCTCGCTTCCTTTGGGTATTCCCGATATTTATATGCTCGAATGATCAATTCCACCCACCGTTCCCCAAATGTCCTTGTCATACTCACAGACCAGCAGCGCTGGGATAGCGTTGGTCTGAACGGTAACCCGCTGAATCTCACGCCCAACTTTGATCGATTGGCCAGGAGGGGGACGCATTTGGGAAACGCCTTCACTTGCCAACCTCTTTGCGGGCCGGCTCGCAGTTGCCTCCAAACCGGCCAATATGCCACCACAAGCGGCGTCTTCCACAACGGGATCCCACTGCCCCAGGGAATTCCGACGCTGGCTGAATGTTTCCGGAATGCCGGCTACCAAACCGGCTATGTCGGCAAATGGCACCTTGCCGGTACCGATAGTCCCAAGGGGCCGGTAGCTAAGAATCTCCGTGGTGGTTATGATTACTGGCTGGCAGCGGAGCTGCTTGAATCCACTTCCAACGCCTATCACACGACACTTTGGGATGAGCAAGACGAACCGCACGAGCTTCCCGGCTACCGGGTTGACGCCGTGGCCGATGCGGTAATTGGTGCCGTTCGCAAATTCAATGCGCAGGACCGACCCTTCTTTCTTTTTTCCTCATTCCTCGAACCGCATCATCAGAACAGTCATGACAACTATCCAGCTCCCGAAGGATACGAGCAGCAGTATGCGGGCCGGTGGACGCCTCCCGACCTAGCTTCCTTGAAAGGAACGTCAGCCCATCACCTTCCGGGGTACTGGGGCATGGTAAAGCGGATCGACGAAGCTCTCGGGCGAATTACCGACGTTCTGAAATCGCTCGATCTGGAGAAGGAAACCATTGTCCTATTCACGTCGGACCACGGGTGCCATTTCAAAACCCGAAACAAGGAGTATAAGCGTTCCTGCCATGAATCTTCGATTCATGTTCCCATGGGCATTTGGGGGCCGCACTTCGATGGCGGCGGTGAACCCGGGGAACTCATAAGTTTGCTCGACGTTCCTCCCACCCTTTTGGACGCCTGCAACGTTCCGGTACCTGAAACCATGGAGGGCCGGTCGCTTCTTCCGCTTCTCACGACAAGGGCTTGTGATTGGCCGGACGACGTGTTGATCCAAATCAGCGGCGAAGGCCTTGAACGCGCGATCCGCACCCAGGACTGGAAATACTGCGTAGCCGCCCCCGGTTTAAACGGTCAGAAACAGGCCAGCTCCGATCTTTACATTGAATCAGAGCTCTACGATCTGCGCGAGGATCCGTGGGAGCAACGCAACTTAATTCATTCGCGCTATCACTCCGATCCGCGCGCCGCCATGCGCGAGCGGATGGGTGCACGATTGTCCCAAACGGGTGAGGCCGGCGCACGAATCGAGGAGGCAGAGCTGGCTCCTTGGGGCGAGATTTATCCGCAACCGACGGCATAGGCTAAGGCCGCCTTACCAAAGCAAATCCGGCAATCAACGCCATCCAACCACTATCCAATCCAACAATTCATCCGATCTTGATCTTATGCACGCAACCAAGTTCTTTTCCTCCTGCCTGAAGAGCATCCCTCTAGGTATCTTCCTTTTCTCCGCCTGCACCCTTTCGGCTCAGGTGAGTATTACGAATGGTGGCATGTCCGAAGGTGAAGGCACCGTGACCGCCTGGGGCGATCTGTGGCAGGGCAAGGCTGGAGCGGAGTCAGCTCCGGCGTCCCACCACCGGGACACAGCCATATTTGAGAGTGAGCCAGCGAGCATGCGTTTCGACGTGCCCCCGGAGGAAAGCCGGCGGCGATTCGGACGCAAATTGCCAACGAAAAGGACGGAATGCCCGCGGGGAGTTTCACTCTCAGTGGCAAGGTGCGCACGGATGCTCCGGTTGAAGGAATCGCCATCCTTTCAGTGAAGGGATTGGACGCACAATGGAAGCCGACCTTTGAAGAGAAAATTTACGTAATCGATCGGGGTGTTGCGCGCGGCCAGTGGGTTCCCTTCTCGAAAGAGGTTGTTGTTCCGGACGGAATCAAACGCCTTGAGATCATTCTGACGGTCGTGGAAGGCTCTGGCTCCTTTTGGTTGGACGACCTGAAGCTTGATGATTCCACCTTCACGGCGCAGACCGTATCTACGGCGGCCGCTCCGTCCCAACCTTCCGCAACTGGCTCGGCCGATGCCTCAGCGTCCGGAAGCGGCGCGTCCCAGCAAACCGGTCTACCGTCACAGGTGGAGCTTTCGAATGGCAATATGTCCGAAGGGGAGGGCACCGTACGCGATTGGGGGCAGATGTGGCAGGCGAAGGGAGCGGCAGCGACCGCTCCCGCTTCCCACCACCGGGATACCGAAATTTATCTTAGCGAGCCAGCGAGCTTGCGTTTCGATGTCCCCCCCGGAGGTAAACCAGCGGCCATTCGCACGCAGTTAGCCAACGAAAAGGACGGCCTGCCCGCCGGCGAATTTACCCTTAGTGGTATCGCGCGCACGGATGCCCCGGGTGAAGGCATTGCCATCCTTGCAGTCAAGGGACTCGATGCGCAATGGAAGCCGACCTTCGAAGAAAGGGTTTTGGTTATCGATCGGGCTGTCCCGCGCGGTGAATGGGTGCCGTTTTCACAGAAGGTGGTCATTCCGGCCGGGATGAAGCGCCTTGAGGTCATCCTGACGGTTGTGGAAGGTTCCGGTTCCTTCTGGATGGATGACCTAAAGCTGGAAGATTCGACATTCACCGCAAGCGCCTCGCCGTCCAATCCCTCCAATCCCGCTGCTGCGGCGGCTCGAGTCCAATTTCCACTGACCGCCTTTGATGACAAAGTTGCGGTAGGAAAAACGCCCGAGCAACTTGGTTGGTCCGACTCCGTCTGGCAACCGGCCACCAACGCCATTCGCATCCAAGAAGTTGAAGGACGTCCGGTCCTCGAGGCCGATGTGGATGCCAGGACGGAGCTTGTGTTTCGCAATGAGACGCCGCTCGAAGCGGGAAAGGTGTATCGCATCAACATGCTGGCTCGAGTGGTCGGCCAGGTGGAGGCAATTGAACTGTTAACTCGGAAAAGGATTAATCCCTTCACGAAGCACGGGAGCGATTCGTTCGAACCTCGTCGCGAATGGACGGAGTACTCCACGCAGTTCAAGTCCGAGAACTCGGATGATCGCGTGATCTCAATCATCGATCTCAAGGGGATGGGTACTTTTCAGTTGGCCTCGATGCAAATCGAGGAACTTGACGGTTTCGACGTACCGGTCGCCAGTGGTGAGCCGCGGGGAGAGTTGTTGGTGAATGGGAAGTTCGGCCTCGGCGATTACGGCTGGGCCTATGACCTGCCTTCCCACGGAGATGATCGGGAACGCTACTGGGGTGCATCTCCGGAGGCGCGACCGGGAATCGTTCCGCACAACGGCGGTTTCGCGTTCGATTTTAAAGAAAAGTTTTTCGGCTTCCTGACGGCCACGGAGATGCTCGAGCTTCGTTACGGTCAAACCTACAAATTGCGGGTTGAAGGCGAGGCAGCGGACGGCGATCTTTTCGCCTGGATTGGAATTCCTTCCCAGCAGCTTTCCATCCACAAAAAGATTCCCCTTCGGTTCAAGGATGGAGTCGCTGAGGCCGAGTATCATCACCAACCCCCGAACGTTGGCACGCTTTCGGAGCGTCCCCAGCAATATTATCTTCGTGTCGAGCACTTCGGAAAAACTCCTGCACAGGTTTCCGCCATTAGTTTCACCGAGGGTGAGACCGACCCGGCCGCACGTCCGCAGGCGGGTGTGAAAATTCGCGGAATGGCAGATCCGTTGCGTGCGACCGCCTATCCCGACGAGGAATTGCGTGCCGACATCCGCGCGACAGATCTCCCTGCGGGCTCGGAGGGAGTTCTCCTCCTGCGCGACGCCAGGGGCGAGACCGTGAAGGAAGTGCCCTTTCAATTGAAGCAAGGCGACGAATATTTGCTCGCGGAAGTCCAGTTGCCGACCTTGCCTTTGAGTTGGTATGAGACGGTTCTGCAGGTGGACGGAAAGGAAATTTCGCAGTACCGAGATCAATTTGCCGTCGTGGAGAGGCCGTCGGCGGACCAGGCCCCGGGAGGGTTTACCGGAGTTCACCTGCTTTCAGTGGACCCAAGGCAGGCTCCCCACATGGCCGGTCTCGGAATCCGTTCGGCGCGGTGCTTTGAGTTTAACTGGTCGCAAATCGAAGGCGAACCGGGAGAGTTCAACTTTCCTCAAAAGAAGTTTGATTCCTACATCGCAGCCGGAATTGACCCACTGATGATTTTGAATGGCACACCACGCTGGATTTCCTCCGCTCCAGAAGCCATCCGCACAAAACCAGGGCGGGGCAGTCGTTGGTGGACCTATCCTCCCACGGAATTGGGACCCTGGCGCGCATTCATTAGAAAGATGGTTGCTCATACGGGCGATCAGGTGAAAGACTTCCAGATCTGGAACGAGCCGAACGACTATTTCCTGAAAGTTGCACCCGACTCTTCCACGACCGTAGAGGATGCCTACGTTGAGCTGGCCAAAGCCGCTGACGAGGTGATTTCGGCAATGGATGTCGATCCCAAGCTCGTCGTGGGCGAGACGGCCGGGCAGGCGCGCGAGTTCTTTGAAAAGACCGCAAACCTGGGTCTCTTTGACTATGGCAACGTGCTTTCGTATCACGCTTACGGTGAAAGCCAGTCCGGCTCGCAAGGTGCCTCGGCATTTGCTCCGGCTGTCGCCTTTTACCGGGAGTTGATGAAAACAAAAGGCAAGGATTTGCCGATCTGGGATACGGAGTCCGGATTTAATGTTCCAGCCGGTGGGGCGGGCTACACGGATTCCTTGCAACTGCTCAAGGGCATGATTGCCCGCAAGGCCGCGGGGATTTCCCGCTACTACATTTATAGCGGGAATCCGCGGGATTTTCCCGGACAGAAAAACTTCCACATGATTTTGGGTTTCGACAATCGCCCGCTGGTTACCGCCCCGATGATTGCATATTTCAACAAGCTAGTCGCAAACGCAGCGCTTGAGAATGACCGGAGTGATCCCGAAAAGGGGCTGCAACTCTACGAGTTCCGCAGTGAAAAGGGCGAACGCATTCTGGCTGGTTGGTTGAATGCGGACACGGAGGAGAGCGTGGACGTGGAGGGTTTCACGGCATCCCAGGGATATGATTCGTTCGGAAACGCGCTGGCCGAAACGGACGGAACGATCCGGTTGAACCCGACCGTGCGCTACTTTGTGGAAAAGAAATGACGTTCGGAAGGCGCACCGGCCTCGGCATGCGCGGGACACCGTCGTTGCACTTGACGACTCTGTTCAGGCTGTTCGCCGGTGTTCTTTTAGTTTGCTGCGCCCGGGCCGAAAATACCGACATGCCAGACGACTCCATCCTCTCTTGCCCCGATCCGCTGATTGGCCAGTTGAACATCAGCGGCAAAGGCAAAGGTGCGGAGGCGGCCCCCAAGGAAGAAGCCTATCTCGCGTTCTATTTCAAGGACATCGGGGATCAGGACGGCCTCTTCGTGGCGGCCAGCGAGGAAGGGGTGCGGTGGGAGGAGTTGACGCCGCTGCCGTTGCTTCAACCGGCAATTGGAAACTGGAAATCGTTTCGCGACCCGAGCGTGGCGCGCGACGCGGAGGGCGTCTTCCATCTCGTCTGGACAGCGGGCAACGACGGTTTCGGCTACACTTCATCGCGCGATCTGATTACGTGGGCGCAGCCCAGACTGATCCGCACCTCCGAGGGCGACGTGTCCGCCCCCTTGGAAGAACGTATGGGCACCGGAAATCTATCTCAATCGAGAGACGGGACGCCACATTGTGCTCTGGTCGGCGACGGACAAGGACGTAGCCCACGCGAACGAGGAGGATATGCCGTGGCATCGCCGGAAGTATGATCATCGTCATTACTTTCAAACCACGGAAGACTGGATCACCTTTAGTCAGCCCGCGCTCTTTCCCGGCGGGGTCGACTACTCCCACATTGATGGGATGCTATTCGACGCTCGGGGCGCGCTGTATTTCCTCTACAAAGGCAAGCAGCGCCTGTTCCTCCGGCGGGCGGAGAGTTTCGGCGGGCGGTATTCCGAGCCCGCGCCGCTGCCGGCGCCGGATACTCCCATTGAAGGCGGCTTCGCCCTCAAGGTCGGCAGCAACTGGCGGGTCTATTTCGACCAGTTCCTCCAGGGCGGAAAGTACGGGTACATCGAGTCAGCGGATTTGAAGAGTTGGAGCGAGCCGCAGAGGGTGGCGGCGCCGTTCGTGATGCGCCATGGTTCCTTCGTGGCACTGCCAATGGAAGAATGGCGAACGCTGGTGCATGGCCTGAAGAGCCGGGAGGCTCTCGGCGATTGAGCTTGCGTTAGGAAGGCTCGCGCGGGTTACAGGCGCACCGGGGTCGGCTTGCGCGGATATCTGGCGAAGGCGGTTGCCACGTGAAGGCACAGCTGCTTCATCATGGTGTCACGCACATCGCGACTCGCCGAATCGTCGTAGCGGTTGTGCAATTCGCCCGGGTCGGCGCGCAGATCGTAAAGCTCGCCAATTGCTTCGTCCAGCCGGAGGACGGCGTCAGCAGCCTTACCCGGAAGGTGAAGGATCAATTTCCATTTCGGCGTGCGCCAGCACCAAGCTGCCGCTTCCTGTTCCTGCTCGTAGCCCGTACCATGAAGTTCGGCAAACGTGCCGATGCGGCGCTTGTCCGTCAATAGGCTCAGGCCCGGCAGTTCCGGCGAAACCGTAAGTTCGGCGGCATCCTGCAGTGTCGGCAGAATATCGACTAGTTCACACGGGCGCGGATCGACCGTGCCGCGCATGGCCGATGGTAGCAGGCCGCCACTCAAAATAAGCGGCACGCGCACGCTGCCTTCATAGAGGCAAAACTTGCTGAAACGATGATTCCGGTCTCCCAGCATTTCGCCATGATCCGAAGTGAAACAGACGAGGGTGGAATCCCATTTGCCGATCTCCTCGAGTTTTTCAATGGCCTGACCCAGGCATTCATCGACAAACGTTACCAGAGCGAAGTAACGCAGCAGGGCGACCTTCCTTTCCTCAGGCGGGACTTGCTCCCAGTCTCTCCGGATCTCGCCGTTGCGATAGTCGTGGTGTTCGATGAGCGTGGAGAAATCCTCGGCCAGCAGGGGATCGGGAATGTCCTCCAGGCGGTAGCGCTCCTCGTAGCCGGGGGGGACAATCGAGGGAGCATGGGGAAAGTCGAGGGAGAGATAGCAGAGAAAAGGCTTTTCGGAATCGCGCTGATCCTCGAGGAACTCCACGGCCTGCCGGGTGGACCAGGCCTCCCGGTGGTCTTTCCCCTCATAATGGCTGGTTGCTCCTCGAGTACCCGATCTTCGATTCGCCAATCACGGTGTGATTGATCTTGTTCAGTTCCGCAACGGAGGGGACGGGGTTGCCGTAATCGTCCTCCATCAGCTTGGCACCTACTTCCGCCATATGGGGCATCCCTTCGGATATGACCCCGCGATACTGAAAACCGCGGCGGGTGGACTCCTGTCGGACTTCCATTCGTCCCATGCAGCCCTCATACCAGTGCGTTTTTCCGAAGCCGCCGGTGACGTAGCCTGCCCGCTCGAAGTGTTGCGCGATTACCGGGACGGGCAGGTCCGCATCGGTGGGGCAGACTTGCTGGTTAAAACGCACACCCAGTTGAGAACCGTAGAGTCCCGTCATCATCGAGTAGCGGCTTGGCACGCACATTGGAACATTGCAGGCAGCTTGGGTGAAAAGCGCGCCCGCATCCGCCAAGCGATTCAGATTCGGAGTTTTCACGTAGGGCCGGATCTTGCCCAGTGCGTCCCAGCGGTGCTGGTCCGTCATCAAAAACAGAATATTTTTGCCGGCATTGTCACCTAGAGCACCTTCCGATCTCTAATAACATGCTGATAATAATGATAGCTGGCTTTCGGAGTTCGTTCAAGGCTGTGAAAGTCCGTGTGCAAGAGGCCAAAGCGAGGACCGAAGCCGGAAGCCCATTCAAAGTTATCCAGCAGGCTCCAGGCAAAATAGCCGTGCAGGGGGTATCCCTCCTTGATGGCGAGAGCCGCATTCAGCAAGTGGTTGCGCAGATACATGATTCGCTGCGTATCCATGACTTCTCCGTCGCGATTGAGACGATCGTTTCCCGCGCAGCCGTTTTCCACGAGATAGACACGATCGACACCCCAGAATTCCTTGAGTTGGCGCGGTCCCCAATAGGCGACTTCCGGGCCGAGCTTGAACCAGCCAGCGTGGATGGAGGGGTGGCACGGAGAGAAGTCCACGATTTCAAAACCCAAAGCGTTTTCCCTTGGACGAATATAGTCGGGCCGGTATTCGTTGATGCCGACAAAGTCCAGCGGCGTGGAAATGATGGCCATTTCTTCCTCAGTGAACTCGGGTGTTCCTGGCAATTCAGCAAGATATTCCGCCGGGTAGGCCCCTTCGATGATCGGTGTGAAAAAAGAGGCGTTCATCTGCCGGGCGGCCAGTTGCGCGGCTTTTAGACCCTCGTCATCCGGAATCAGGGGCACGGGGATCTTGACGTCCTCGGCAACGCCGACCTGAATCCGGCCATCGGAGGCTTGCCTTATCGCCCGCACCGCCATCCCGTGCGCTAGAATGGCGTGATGTCGAATCTGCCGGAGCGTGGCTTCGCATTCCTTGCGACCCGGTGCGAAACCGCCGATTCCGTATCCGCTGTTCGTAAAATTACCGAATTCGTTGGTAGTGAATACTTGGGACAGCCGATTGCCGAGTTGCTCGACAATCGTACGGGCATACTCGGCGAAGAGTCCGGGCATTTCGGGCGAGGTCCATCCGCCAATTTCCGCTTCGAGTGCTTGAGGCGTGTCCCAATGAAAAATGGTGGGCCATGGTTCGATGTCATTGGCTCGCAGTTCGTCGATGAGCCTCTTGTAATAATCGACCCCCGCTGTGTTGACCTTGCCCCGGCCCGTCGGCAGGATCCGGGACCAGGAGAAGGAAAAGCGGTAGGCGTTTAGGCCCAATTCCTTCATCCACCGCACATCGTCACGGTATCGGTGATATTGGTCGCAACTGATCGCAGGGGTATCGCCATTCGCCGTGCATCCCTGACGTGCGGCAAAGGTATCCCAGACCGAGGGGCCTCGACCGTCTTCGAGGGCTGCTCCTTCAACCTGGGCGGCTGCCGTTGCGGTTCCAAATACAAAATTGTGGGGAAAATCCATGAGTGAATGCGTTTCTTTCGTGTCGAATGAGGTTTGTGGGCGCCGGGGCAATAAAAAGACTGCCCCGCTTGGGCGGGGCAGTCGGAAATCCCTAGCTTATAAGTCTGTTTTAAGCGCGACGAGAGCGTCGGCGTCGCACGACTAACAAAACGATACCTGCTCCGATGAGCATGCCAACAGTCGTCGGCTCTGGAACGGCAACGATTTGGACACCAGAAATACCGACGGAGCCGTCGCTGCTCCTCGGGGCTGCGATGCTTAAGGCAGCACCGCTGACATTTTCCCAAAGGATGTAATTACTCCGGACTGCGTTCCCGGATGTCGTTGCGGTAGCCCTCGAAAAGCTTGTGATTTGGTCGCTAGCGCCGCCCATACCCAAGCCGAAAATTTGCGTGGAACTATCGCCGTTAATACTTGCTGAGAACTGACGGGCTCCGAAGGGAGTGGAAAAATAGACATAAACATCGTAGGCGGCGTGGGAAATGTTCGCCAGACTAACTGTCGTAGTCGTGAATGTGCCATTTTGGTGGAGAGAATCTTTGAAAAGGCTTATATCGCCTGCACTCATCCCGGTCGTCTTGCTGTTCGCATTGTAGAAGCCGCCTTGAAACGTCACAGAGGTTCCAGAAGCCGCTCCACTGTCATTGATCAGTCCGATACTGGATCCTGAGGCTCCGGTGAGATTGTTGAAGCTGCCCACCGCAGGCAGGCCGGCCGTTTCCATGCCAACGACCTGATTGGCCGGATCGGTGTTTCCCGAGAAGTTGATACTGATGACCTGCGCGGACAAAGATGAGGCGCTCACGCAGAGAGCCGCGAAGGAGAGGAGGGAGGCTAAATTTTTTCGAAGGTTCATATCTTTCATCAGTTTACGGGATGCGCAGAGGTGGTCAATGGCTTCGAAAGTAGACCCGTCTATCTATTCGGGGGGGTGTATACCCGATTTGCTGTAACCTCCCGATCTTCCGCCAAAAGTGCTCCCTTCTTCCCAAGGCTGCGAAATGGCCCTGCTCACCGGTAAGCGTATCGGCGTTGGGCGCAGGTATTAAAATTGAGACTCATTTTCAAACGGCAGAAAGATCGGTTCCAACCCTGTTTACGCGGATTCAAAGCAGCAGTCCGCTTCACTTCCAGGTTTTGTTGAAAACAAACAACAAGCAATGAGGTGGTGCTGAAAATGCGGACGAAGGATGATCAAGGAAAAGCTGTGAACGAAAGGTCGAAAGAAACGAACAGAAGGAGGCAACTCCAAGCTGGGTCATGGCCGATAAAGTGCTGAGCGGCCCGTAACGGGATCGCACACTACGGTGGCGAAGTTGTCTGGGAGTTCGCTCTCGCTGAGGGAGGCGTCAATCGAACGGACGACAGTGAGAGTCCAGAGGGGTTCGTTGGCGCTGGACCGTCCGGACTCAGAGTGGGTCGACCCGTCCGGGCGGAAAAGTATGGCTTTGTAGGGGATGTTTTGCAGCCCACTTACACGGGCCTGCGTGCCCCCGAGTCTGTTGTCGGAGCGAAAGGAGCGCCGAGAATGTGGGATTGGGCGTAATTTCGACACCCAGCGGAAGAGGATTGGGCCTTTCGATGGCGGCTCCATCCGCAGTGCGATAGATCCCGAGAATACGGAAAACGTCGTCGCCGCTGCCGTCATCTTTCGGGTGCCTTGAAGATTCGGAGTTCAACCCGTTCGTTTTCCGACATGGCGATCTGACGGGCGAGATCGAGCTTCCCGCTCAGGTCCGCTGCGGCCTGCGTGACCGCATTGCCAGATCTCATTACGTCCAATGCGGCGTCCCAAGTGCCGCCAGGACGACAATGATGGCCATGACCACCAGTAATTCGATCAGCGAGAAGGCCGGATGTCCCGAGAACCGTGTTGGTCTTGGACTTTTTCCAATTTGCTTGGGAGAGAATGTGCCTGATGGAGGATCATGAAATTAGTTCCGGCTAAATTTTGCCTGTCGGATCGTCACGCTCGTCGTTAAGACTCGATGACGTAACCTTTCGAGTTCAAAAAATCGACGAGTTTCGCCAAGTCCTGTTGAAGAGTTGCAGCGGGAGCTGACGATTTGAAGAGTGTTCCTGGGGCGAGGATCGCCTTTTCGGAGTCAGGCATGCGCTCAAGGCGTTCTGCCGAAGCTTCCTCGAGTGCGACCAAGGTGATCTGGACCTGCGGAGGAAGCTGGTTGCGGCTGAGTGATGCGCGGCCTGTCGCACCGGTGAGATACTCTTTGGTGTCATAAGTGAAGTCTTCCGTCAAAGGCGGGACCGCGTCGCCGCCAGAGGTGTCGTTTTCCAGCTCATCCGAAGCCCGCGGCCACACAACTAGAGTAAGGATATTTTCCGCAACCGGCCTGGCCAGCACCGGGTTGGCCGACAAGCTGTCCCGAAACCAACTCAATCGGTTGGTTGGGGTGAGCGGGGCATCGTAAATCCGAAGCCTTTCGGACCCCTGCACCATTTGCATCAGGCGATAGCGTTTCTTCGGTTCGAGCGTGGATTGAAGAAATTCCGGCATCCACTGACTGTCGTCGCTGTATTGCACGTAATAACCCACGGCGTTGAGCAAACTCACAAGCTGGGCGTCGGTATTCGGCTGGGCGTCCGCAAAGCCCAAGGGAGCCTGGAAGAAGATCGCGTGGCCGGGCAGGGCCGCTCCGGATGGGATCGTTTCCACTCCCGCAAGGAGATCCTCCGCTTGCCCTGATACAAAGTGCAGTTCGGATTGACGCGCGTATTCATCGGGTTCGAACCCCGCTCCCACTTCCGCCCGCGTTCGCCCAAATTCGTCGACGTAGTCAAGGTAGGTGTTCAAGGTCGCCTGGCTCAGGCGGCGGGTCATTGATTCGAAAGCCCCGCGCGCTTCGCGGAAGGCAGAGGTCATTCCCATCGTGGAAACCCAGACTTTTCTGGTCTCGTTGACAATGGAAGCCGTGATCACCAACACCAGGGCCAGCACAGCCATGGCAACCAGCAACTCCACGAGGCTGAAGGCGCGCAGCCGGAACCGGCGCGGGGAGCGTGCCCCCCCTTCGCGTTGGCCGATAATCCGTGGATCGGCGAGATTGGTCCGCGGCGACATGGAGCTAAAATGCCATGTCCGCCACGGCGAATGAGAACTGGTCCAACTGGTCAGCCGGGATATTACCATCGGTCACAAGGCGATTTCGGGCGATTTTCACCACCAACATGCGGGTTGTCTGGGAGGGGATACCCAACCGATCCTCATTTGTTTGGCTGGCCGAATGCTGATCGAGGACCGTCGCCGTATAAACGTAGTCGCCGGATCCGCCGGTTCCAAGCAACTCGCCGTCGCCATCGAAACGGAAAACGGTCCCGAGCAGGGTCGGCTGCTCAGCGAACGCGGTTTGTTGAACGGTTGCCACCAGGCGCTGCGTCATCCGGCTTAGATGAGTGCGATCCATCGAGTCCCGGGCAAGATTCATGCTCGTCGAAAGGAGTCCGAAGACGCTCAGGAAGGCAAAGGCGAGAATCCCGATCGCCAGAGTGACCTCGATGAGCGAGAAGCCGGCTGAATGCGGGCGGAGCATGCTTTGGTTGGACTTCACCGGGGTCGCGCTTCGGGGGTTAGTTCGGTGAAAAATTAGTTGCTTTGGGGGATTCATACGGATGCCAAGCTATTAGAGCGAGAGTTGTTTGGTGCTGAGGACGCGAAATTTGTAAGGACCGAGAAAAGAATCGGGATCCGTCTCATTGGCAGCTGGAATCAAGCCTCCCGATCCGTCGTCCTTCACGAGAGAATCACTGCCGGGATCCAGGAAGCGCTCGATTGTGTAGGAACCACGAAACTCTCCGGTGACCCGGCCCATACCTTCTCCGAATTCCCCGGCTCGCAAGCCTTCCTTGGAAACCTGGATGCGTTGGGCTCGGATATGCACCGTGTAGGTATTCGATTTGGTGGTGACTCGTGGGTAGAGGTGCGCGTACGGGCGCTCCAATAAGTTGTCGCCGGTCAGCTTTTGCTGGGACCAGAAGGAGCCCAGCGATGACCGGATGGAACTCAGGTTGGTTTCGCTGGGCGCGACGACGCCCTCGGGAACGAGGGGGATTTCGCAAATCTCCGACGCGGAGATGAATGGTTCGTTGTTGGCAAATCGTTCCTCAAAAAAGGCTAGGGTGGGAGTCGCATCCACCGACTTCCGGATTGAGACCCCCGGCGCTCCATCCAAATTATGTTTGAGACGTTCGATCAGCGTGGTTCCCGCAGTGGGGGTTGTCGGGTCGATGGCGGTAATCTGAACGCCGTCGAGAGCGGCGCGCAGCCCAGTATCCCGGCGAATGTAGGTGAATGGGGCCATTTGATAATTCAGATTGATTTTCCCGGCAGTGCTGAATGGCTCACTCATGGCGTAGGGTTCGACCACCGGGATCCAGAAATTGTCGAGCATCAGGTGGTCGGGAGGCGAGGTTGATCCCGGATGGTTGCCACCCCCGGGCAGGTTGAGCCACTGCTCATCCGGTCGGAAAAGAAGTGTCTGCCAGGGCTGGTTTCGCTTTACCCCGGTGGGTAACGAGCCGAACATCACGGGCGAAGGCATCTGGCGGTTCGGTGAGAACAAGGTGGGTTCGACCGCTTTGGTACTGAGATAGGCCATGTAAGGCACTTTGCCAGCTGCGCTTTGGCTGGTGCCTTCGTCCACCTTGTTCAAAAGGGCTCCGTCCCCCATGAGAGCAGGACCACTATCCCAGTCGCCCGCCTCGCCATTGGTCATCTTCACGCCGTCAATGCCTTCCGGCACGTCCGGGGTCGTCACCAACGAGTTGCCGGAGGTCGGATCTGCCTCATAGCCATCCATACCCTGCACAAGGTTGCCGTAGAAGCTTTGGGAAGGAGCTTTGCCCCATCCATACCGGAGGCTGTGCTGTGCGCGCCGTGTGAGCGGGGACAGTCCGAAAAACCGGCTAAGGTTTTCGGAGGGGAGGGAGGCTGAGACCATGCGGTAATCGCCTTGAATATTCGTGGCCGCGTTCATGTTGGGCAGGATCGAAAAGACGGTGTCGATGGGGTTGTTGTCGCCGGCTCCATATATCATGCCATTCGGGTTGGGGCCGAGGGCGTTATCTCTCCGGATGCTCCATTGTCTGTTCGCGTTTGCGGCCACCCCGAAAAACTTTGGAGCGGGCAAGGACACCTGCGGAAGGGTATAATCGAAAGTCTGTAGCAGTTGCGGCGAACCCGCCGCAATTGCCTGCGCCGGAGAATAAACGTTAAAGCGGATCTGGCCTCCGGCCGAGAATGTCACCGTTTGGTTCCCCGTCGTCACCGTCGGCAGGGTGAAAACCTCGCTAACCGGCACGGAACTGAGTTTAAAAAAGACTCCCGGTCCGGTATACCCCCCGAGGCGGGATTGTCCGCTTTGCTCGCCGGGAACGGCTTGGTCCACGGGCGCGGCTGCGCTCCCGGGAATGTGCGCTGCAAAAGTCGTGTGCGTCGGGCTTGGGAATGGAACGGCGACCCCGTTTACGGTGAGGGTGTCCAAATTTGAAAAATCCAGCCTGAGATTGACTGCCATGGCGGTATAGCCGGCCATCGGCGAAAACGCCTCGGGCACAATGGCCAGACGAAATTGCCCGGGAGCGCCTTCCGCGTTTTCCCGGACCATGATCAGAGCCACCTCAGTAATGGTATGCACCCGCCCAAATCCGGTTGTCCCCGCTCCCGGACCCCCGGCAGGCCGGATTGGCAGCACCACTCCCCGAATCGAGTCACGTTCGGCGGCGTCCAGTTGGGGGTAGTCTGCGTAAGGCCGTGCGACCGTGCTGTCCTGAAGGTTGGTGCTTCGGATGTAGTCGAAGATCTGCGTCAGAACCTGGTCGCGGTCCGCCTGCCATTTGTCAAAAAAATTCCCGCCAAAACCTGGAATTGCCGTGCCGGTGAGACTTTGGAGATAGCTATAGATCTCCCGGTTGCGGGGATTCCAGTCCGCCGTCGTGCTCAGGGGATTTTGGCGGGTAAAGTAGTAGCGGCGATCCCCGTTCGTCCCACAAAACGCGATCAACCGGTCGAAGGCACTGCGGTAATCGGGGCCATTATTCTCGTGAATTGGCCATGCGACCACCCGTGGCTTGTTGGAAAGTGTGGTTTCAGGCGAACGGCTGACGGGAGTCAGGAAAAAGCGAAGCCTCTCGATTAATTCCTGACGTGCCTCTTCACTGGGCGCAAGACTGGTATGCTCGACGCGGATGCCATCAGCATCGAGGTTTATGTCGAAAAGCAATTCATCGTGGCTGGCATAGAGGCGGGTATCCGCAAGAGGAAGTGCTTCGCTTCCCCGCTTACGGCCTCCCATCGAGGATATGTCGCCCCCTGTGATTCGCGGCGATAACTCGTAAACGGCCTCGCGGATAGTGGCTATTTCGTTGAAGGTGGCTGCCTCTGGATTGACTCCCATCGCCTCCGCCATCGATCTGAACAGGACGGGCATGAGTGATGTCGTTGCAGGGTGCCCTGGATATCGCTGAAACTCATTTGCCGATGGCTGAAATTGCGCAAAATCGACCTCGTAAAACTGATCACCCCACGAGGAGGGGCGGTCCGTTAGGTTGGCGCTCGACAGGGATGCGCCGGACGGAAACGTGGCTCCCGCCGGGGTGTCCCAGACGACCCCGCCGGCTGCCGTATTGATATTCACTTTGCTCGATTCATCGTCGGTCCAGAAAGCCAGTCTGGCGATGGCCGGGTTGGCCTGGGTCATTCCACTGATGCGAACCGTGTCGCCGGTTCCGGTCGGCTCACCGGGAGCCATGGTCCCATCCTGAAGGAGATAAAGCCAGCGCACCGGCATGGGAACACTCTGTGGAGCGGTCGTCTGGCTGATCCAGCTGGGGTCGTACGAAAAGCCTTCAACAAGGGAGCTGCCAGGTGCGGAGGGATTGAACGCCCGAGGGTCAACAATGGGATAAACAAACCCTTCGGTCAACCCGCCACTAGTTTGCGTTCGCGTGGTCTTTACCGGCTCGTTAAGGTCTACCCACTCATTGGGGCTGTTCTGCCACGCAGTGGGCGACGCGGGGAGATCAACTCCCTCACCCGGGTCGAACGCGCCGACAACCGTCATCTGCGGAGAAGAGTAAAGTTTGTAAGCGCCGGCAGCTTGCCCCGCGGTGTCATAGGTGCGAAGCAGACCGGGCTGCGAAATCCACGCCTCATTCGGCCGCCGGCTCGCTTCCTGAATCTGACCAATCACCAAATTCAGCGCGGTTTCCGACAGCATCCTCGTGGATGTCCCGCGCTCATAGCTCGCCGATGCAGCCGTTTCCGTGCGCACCAACTGAAATACTGCAATTACCAGAAACGTCACCAGAACGAGCAGCAACAAAACGAGTAATAGCGCAAAGCCTCCGCTGGGTCGGCCAACGACTTCCGCAGAGCATTTCGTGAAAGGAAATTTCAACTTGGTCTCGGGGGCTGTCATTCTCTAATCGAATTTGTATTGACTATCCGTAAAGGGCTCGTCTCTCAATTTCGAGTCGATAAGACAACGGATCAACGTGTGGAAACATCCTGCCGAAACAATCAAGCCTTGCAACGGTGGACGCGGCTTCCGTTATGTCCCGTGACGTGACGTGCGCCTTCAGATCCCGCAGGTCCTTGCCGTCGAAATTGTGATCTTGTCGATGGCGATTGCCTGCAACGGGCTTTCTCGGAGTGGCTCCACTACAATATGCGCATAGCCCATAAAATATTTGAGCAGGTCGCGGATTGGTGGCTAGTCGGTTTCGCATCGGCTGTTCGAGGTGTGTATAGATGACGGCGTAAGTGCTATTTTTTTCCACCTAATTTTCAAAGCGGCTCCGTCGACTTGGGTGCAGCCGGTCGCGTATTCGTGGAATTTGGATCCGCGACGATTTGCAGACCGGCGATGCCGACAGATCCATCCGGAGTAGGGGGGCCAACGAAACGATTGGAAACAATGTTCAAGCTGGTGCCGGAAACGTTTTGCCAGACAATGTAGTTACTTCGCTCCGCCTCGTGAGCAGTAATCGCGAATGCTTGAACGAACTGACTAAGTTCATCGAGCGGCTGAGACCCGCCCAAAGCTTTGCCGAAAGTCTCGTCCGCTCCGTTGATGGTCGCCGAGTAGATCCGAGCCCCGAAAGGAGAGGAGAAGTATACGTAAACATCGTATAAAGAGTAGGGAATGTTTGTAAGGGTGATTTCCACCTTGGCGAGGTCGCCCGATTTGTCTTGGTGCAGCGAGTTTTGAAAGAGGCCGTTGTCACCATCATAGCCGAGTTCGACGTTAGAGCTGATCGCGTTCCAATGCCCGCGGAATGTCACGGTTGCTCCGGATTCGGTGCCGCTGTCGTCGACCAGTGGGATATCGGAGCCAGCGATTCCGGTTAAGTTATTGAAGCTGCCCACCGCAGGTATTCCGGCGGTCTCCGATCCATCAACCTGATTGGCCGGGTCGGCATCACCTGCGAAGTTGATGCTGATAACTTGCGCGAACAGCGGAATAACATTCATGCTCAATATCGCAAAGAAGAGAACAAAGAATCGTTTAATTCGAAATGGGGGCATTGGTTAATGTTGAACGATGTCTCGGGCTGGTCAATTGTACGGCGAGTAGACCCGTTTACCGGAATTGGTGAGGCGGACGTCAATACTTCGTAAATGGATGGGGATGGTGATTTTATTGGACAGGTCAACCCACGTCGGCGCAGCTTCAGGGGACAAGCTGTCACAATATGAATCATCCGAACATAATTTTGATCCACACCGATCAGCAGCGGGGCGACTGCTTGTCGATAGCCGGTCACCCGGTAGTTCAGACGCCCAATCTCGACTTTCTTGCAAAGAGCGGTGCCCGGTTCGCTCATGCATACAGCGAGTGCCCAATCTGTATCCCTGCTCGACACACGATACTTACCGGGATCGAGCCACACGGAACGGGTGTGACTGGCTATGCGCAAAACGCGCGCATAGCCGATCCCGAAACCACCCTTCCAGAGCTTTTAAAGCGGACGGGATACCAGACAGCTCATGTCGGCAGGGGTTGGCATCAGTTTCCAGCTCACCGCCATTACGGTTTCGAGATTATGGACTGTTCCCCGTTTGCGGAGCACTATTCCCGCTTTCATCAAATGGGAGTCCATCCATTCGGTGTGCCTGGCTGGCCGCACTTGGCGGGGCACGGAATTGGCGTAAATAGCGTATGTGCCCGCCCGTGGCCTTACGCCGAGGAATTCCATGAAACAAATTTTGTCGCGAACAAGGCGGTTGAATTTCTTGCAAAGCGGGATCGTGATCGACCGTTTCTGCTGTCCGTTGGTTTCACCGCGCCGCATCCGCCGTTGGTTCCGCCCGCTTGCTATTTGGAGCGATACCTTCGGATGCAGGTTGACGATCCAGCAATCGGCGACTGGGCGGTTGCGCCACCGGATCGTGGTCTTGGACTCCCTCCGGGTAACGGCAAGCAGCAGTTAGAAGGGGCAATGCTACACCAGACCAAGGCCGGCTATTATGGGTCGATCACGCACATCGACGACCAGTTATCGCACTTCTTTGATAACCTTTCTTCGATTAACGAGCAAACTTTTATCTTTTTCGTCAGTGACCATGGCGAAATGCTTGGAGATCACTACTTTTGGCGGAAGTCGTTGCCATACGAAGGCTCGGCCCGCGTGCCGTTCCTTCTTTCGGGGCCGGGCATCGACCCAGGATTTGTTTCCGACGCTCCCGTTGGTCTCCAAGATGTCATGCCGACATGTTGTGACCTCGCCGGCATCAAGATTCCCGAGCACGTGACGGGCATGAGTGTTCTGCCGATCATTCGTGGGGACGTATCGATTACCCACGAGTGGATCCATGGCGAGCATGGGAAGATGGATGATCAACACCCAGGGATGCATTACCTGACAGATGGCCAAAGCAAATACATCTGGTTCAATGACGGGACAGAACAGTTTTTCGATTTGAAGAACGATCCACGGGAACTTAGGAATCTCGTTGAAGCTGATCCACAAAGCGAAGAGGTCGGCATTTGGAGGGCACGTCTGATTCGCAAGCTGGACGGGCGTCCTGAAGGATTCTCGGATGGCGAAAAGATGATCCCCCACCGCTCGCACCTGCACCACAATGCACTAGCGAGCATTGACACCCAATGAGGAAAAAATCGAAGAATTCGACGTTTGGAGGCGCCGAATTTACGGGCATTCGCCTCGTACTGGATGTGCCAGAAACGGCGGAGATTCTCGTTGATGGCCCCAGCCCGGGCTCTCTTTAGGTCGGAGCAGGGTCGATCGAGGCCAAAGACGTCCCCCGCCTTGTGGTGATCGGGATGATACCCTCCTCGTCAACCTCCGCTCCAGTCCCCCTGCGAAAATCCGCTAGATGCCCGGAAAAGCCCAATTTCCGTCGTTCATGAATCGAAGTTCGCAACCAAATTTGCGGCACGAGCAACATCACCGAGTCTACGTTGAATACTCTCTTAGGGCCTCCCCGTTCTCGTTTCTGGTTCTGATCCAAAAGTGGCAGTGCAGTGGCAGACGGGCGAGGAAGCGTAGGTGGATACGCGGTCCTATTCTCGAGATACTGTAACCCTGCACTTATGTTGTAGGCTCGCCATAAATCACGAATGGTGGGTAAGGATGACTACCCCGCAGCACCTCAAAGCCGAGCCTCCGGTGTTTACATCCCGAAGAATTCAGTTGTGGCGCAAAGTTGCCGGATTGTCTTCATCGCAAGCCATCTCTCGCCTGAATGGATATGACTTTTGTCGTCACTGTTTGCCTAACTAGAATTTCGCGTGGTGTGCGGACCTCCGAGTCAGCATAGGCTCGATATTTCAGCCTCTGAACCATCTGACATCATCTCAAGAGCTTTACATGAAAAAACATTCGCTATCTTTCCGTCAGATCCATCTCGACTTTCATACGAGCGAACACATCTCGGGAATTGGCGAGCAATTTGACAAAAAATCTTTTCAGACAACCCTTCAAAATGCTCGAGTATCTTCAGCAACTACGTTTGCTTGTTGCCACCACGGGTGGAGTTACCATCCCACCCAAGTCAATCAACAGCATCCACATTTGAAGTTTAATCTTCTGCGTGAACAGCTGGACGCGGCCCACCAGATCGGCATCAAAATGCCGATATATTTGACTGCGGGCGTTCATAATGTTGCTTCTCGAACTCATCCTGAGTGGCGCGAGATTGGAGCGGACGGGCAATATTTAGGTTGGACGAAAAAGATTCTGGAGCCTGGATTTCATTTCATGTGTTTCAACACGCCGTATCTTGACTACCTGTGTGCTCAGATCGAAGAGGTGATGGAGATGTTTCCTGACGGAGATGGCATTTTTCTGGACATCATTGTTCAGGGCCAATGTTGCTGCAACTGGTGTTTAGCTAGCATGGAAAAAGCTGGTCTCGACCCGGAAATTGAAGCCGATCGCAGACAACATTCAGAAATAGTTCTAAGGCGTTACTACGAGGCAACCACGGCAGCCGTCGCAAAGCATAATTCCGATAAACCAATTTTTCACAACAGCGGTCACATCTACAAAAACAGGCCTGAAATCATCAAGTATTTTTCTCACTTGGAATTGGAATCGTTGCCAACCGGGGGATGGGGCTATGATCACTTTCCGCTATCGGCAAAGTTCTGTAGCACCTTGGATCGAGATTTCCTTGGAATGACTGGAAAATTTCATCTCTCATGGGGAGAGTTCGGCGGATTCAAACACCCTAATGCACTTCGATACGAATGTGCGGCGATGCTCGCCTTCGGGTCGAAGTGCAGTGTGGGTGATCAACTCCATCCTAACGGTAAGCTTGATGCGAGCACCTACCGAATCATTGGCGAAGCTTACTGCGAGGTCGAATCGAAAGAGCCATGGTGCGAGGACACGTTGAATGTCGCAGACATCGCTATTCTCTCCCACGAATCCTATCAGCGCAGTGTCTCCGAGGTCCTTGACGATGAGGTGGATTCTGGAACGGCTCGTCTCTTGTTGGAGTCGCATTATCTGTTCGATGTTATTGATGAACACCAAGACTTCTTGGCCTACAAGGCGCTCATTATTCCGGATAAATTTAGAATTGAAACTGCGCTTAAAGAAAAGATTGACCAATATCTTCGCGCAAATCGAAAGTTGATCATATCCGGGGAGAGCGGACTCGACGCGGACAAGAAGGGGTTTCTTTTCGATTTAGGGGTTGAATACAGTGGTGTTAGTCCTTACAATCCAGACTACATCAGGCCTGCTGCCGAGAACGCTCCAGACTTTGTTAGTCAGCCCTTCGTTGTCTATGAGTCAAGTCAGCGGATCAAAGCGACAACTGGTACGCCTATAGGTGACATCCACGATCCCTATTTCAATCGAGAGCATCGGCACTTCTGTAGTCACCGGCATGCTCCCAACCGTCCCGATCCGTCGGGATTTCATGCTGGGGTGCGCGGTCGGAATATCTTATATTTTGCTCATCCAATCTTTACTGCTTATCACCGCACGGGAGCCGTTGTTTACAAGGAGTTTATCAAAAATAGCATTGATGCATTTCTTGGCGACGACATATCTTTCACGAGCAATCTTCCAAGTGCTGCCCGGATCAGTCTGAGATTTCAACCGCTGAAATTACGTTATATTCTCCACTTGCTTTATGCTCCGGTAATCAAGCGAGGCAGTCCGCACAATAGTGAAGCTGCGGGCACGAGAACTAATGTTGAGCTCATAGAGGACCTGCCCCCATTGGTGAATATTGAAGTTCGAGTGCGTGTGTCGGAGCAAATCAAGCGGGTTGTTTTGCAGCCGGAAGGAAGGACAATTGCTTTCGACCAATCTGACGAGTTCGTGACGATTCATCTCGCGCAGTTCTCATGTCACCAAATGGTTATTTTAGACTTTTAACAAAGTTTTATATCTTTTCATCGACTATAATGAGTGCATTCCAAGAAACGAATGCTCGAATGGAAGAATGGCCTGTCAGCCTTGCTACAAGATAGATCTTTTTGCAAAAGTGAGATGTTTCTATCAAGAGCGATTCCCGAACCAGTTTGTGGCAGATTTGGAATTTGATGTAGTTAATTGCGTTCGTGGCGACGGTTGAGGCCCCATTCATTCCCGCTGCTAAGTGCCACAGCACCCTTGTCTGCGGGATGCTTGTTCAGCCAACAATATTAATTTTTAACGACAGGATTTAGGAGGTAAAGTCATCGCGAGACTGTTCCTCGTCCTCGCTATCCATTTGGGGGCTGGCTGGGCATCGGGCGGTCGGTTCCAGCGAAGGGCGCGGCGGACCCGTTTGGTGCCCGCAGTGCTCAAGCGATGCGCAGGGTGGTCTTCGGGTCGAAGACGTGCGTGCGGGTGGGGTCGATCACGAAGCGCATGCGGCGGGCCGAGGCGGTGTGATCGGCGGCCTGGTGACTGCGGCTGATGAGGCTGTGCTCGCCGGTCGTCAGGTAGAAAAACGTCTCCGATCCCATGGGCTCGACGAGATCGATGACGCCAGCGAATTGATTCAGTTCTTTGGGGGCGCTGTCTTCGACAACGACGCAGTCTTCGGGGCGGACGCCGAGCGTGACTTCCTGGCCGAGGTAGGGGCGGCGGCGGGGCGGTCACCGAGGTCGAGCGCGATGGTGCCGCCGCCGCTCTCCTTGAACTGCACCGAGTCGGCGCGACCGGAAAGCGTGCCGCTGATGAAATTCATCTGCGGGCTGCCGAGGAAGCCAGCGACGAAGAGATTTTTCGGCTCGTTGTAGAGTTTGAGCGGAGTATCGACTTGCTGGATGATGCCGTGACTCATGACGACGATGCGGGTGCCCATGGTCATGGCTTCGACCTGGTCGTGGGTGACGTAAATCATCGTGGCCTGGAGGCGCTGATGGAGCTTGGTCAATTCCGTGCGCATCTGGACGCGCATCTTGGCATCGAGGTTGGAGAGGGGTTCGTCGAAGAGGAAGACCTTGGGCTGGCGGACAATGGCGCGACCGACGGCGACGCGCTGGCGCTGGCCGCCGGAGAGAGCCTTGGGCTTGCGGTCGAGGAGTTCGCTGAGACCGAGGATGCCGGCGGCTTCAGTGACGCGTTGGTTGATCTCGGCCTTGGGGTATTTTCGGATCTTGAGTCCGAAGGCCATGTTGTCGCGGACGGTCATGTGGGGGTATAGCGCGTAGTTTTGGAAGACCATCGCGATGTCGCGGTCCTTTGGCGGGGTGTCGTTGACGCGTTTGTCGCCGATGAAAAGGTCGCCGCCGGAGATTTCCTCGAGGCCGGCGATCATGCGCAGGGTCGTGCTTTTTCCGCAGCCCGAGGAGCCGACGAACACCATGAACTCGCGGTCCTGGATCTCGAGGTTGAAGTCGTCGACTGCGGTGACATCGGTGCCTTTCTTTTCGCCGGGGTAGATTTTCGTGACGTTGCGCAGGGAGACGGTGGACATGGGGATGCGGATGCGGAGTTTCTGAATCAACCCTTGACGGCTCCGGCACTGAGGCCGCGGACGAAAAGTTTCATCGTGAAGAGAAAGAGAATGATGAGCGGGAGGCTGGAGAGAAAGAAGGCAGCCATGATCTTGCCCCATTGCTTGACGTATTCGCCGTCGAGGTAAATCAGGCCGACGCCGATGGTGAAGAGTTCCTTGTCGCGCAGCACGATGAGCGGCATGAGGAAGTCGTTCCATTTGCCGAGGAAAGCGAGGATCGCCAACGTGCCGATGATCGGGCCGCTCATCGGGATGACGACGTTGATGATCTGGTGGAGATGGCTGGCCCCGTCCATCTCGGCGGCCTCGAAGAGGTCGTTGGGAATGTCCTCGATGAAGTTACGCAGGACGTAGATGTTGAACACCTGCACGCCGGTAATCCCCAGGATGACGAGCGCCCAAAGCGTGTTGAGCAGGTTCAGGCTTTGGAGGAGCGCGAAAAGCGGCACGATGTTGGCGACGCTGGGCATGAGCATGAGCAGGAGAAAAGCGGACCAGAGAAAGCCGCTGAAGGGCATCTTGTAGCGGGCGAAGAAATACGCGCCGAGGATCGAAAAGATCAGCCCAACGACCGTGCCGGTGACGGCGACGAAGACGGTGTTCGCCACGTAGGGCATGATGAGATTGAAAGCAAAGGCCCAATTCTCCCAGTGCCATTCCGACGGGGGCGCGGGAAGCCAAGGGTTGGCGAGGAAGCTCGCGTTATCTTTGAAACTGATCTGCATCATCATGTAGAACGGCAGGAGTTCGATGGAGAGGATGCCCCAGATGAGGAGATGTTTGGTCCAGTTCGAACCCTTGCGGTTTTGATCGCTCATTTGCTGACGCGGACGTATTTGTTGTTGATGAGAGTGAGAATGAGGATGAAGACGAAGAGAATCATCCCGAGGGCGCAGGCGTAGCCGAACTCACTGGCGGCGAAAGCCCGGTTGAACATCCAAAGCCCCGGGACCATGCCCCGACCGCCGGGTCCCCCGTTGGGACCGAGCAGGAGGAGTTCGAGCCCGAACCCCTTGAGAGTCCCGATGATGAGGAGGACCAAAGTGAGCCGCACCTGCGTCATGATGAGAGGAAACTCGATGTGGAGGAACTTTTGCAAGGAACTCACTCCGTCGAGATCGGCGGCTTCGTAAACCTCGGTGCCGATGGCCTGCAATCCGGCCAGATAGATGAGCACACCGACGGTCCCGATCCACGGGAATCCCCAGATGATGAGCGAGGGGACGATGAGATCGGGCTGACTGAGCCAGGCGATCGGGACGTCGGCGAGGAAGATGCCGAAGTGAAAAATATGCTGGTCGAGGAAGACGAGCAACTGCTTGAGGCCGGTGGCGTCGAGGACTTTGTTGAGCACCCCCATGTTGGGGTCGAAGAAAAACTTCCAGATGAAGAGCGTGACCAGACCTGGAACGATCATGGGGATGACCAGCAGGACGCGATACCAGTATTGCCATTTGTCGCTGGTGATCCGGTGGATGAGCACGGCCATGAAGATCGACGGGATAAGCTTGAAAACATTGGCGACAATGAGGATCGCGATCACACCGAAGGAGCGCCAGAGGACGCCGTCCCCAAGGGCGCGCCTGAAGTTATCGAACCCGACAAACTGTTTGAAGTCGCCGCCCTGCCATTCGAAGAAGCTGTGGTAAATGGCGCTGATCGCTGGGAAATAGGCAAACATCCCCACGACGACCAGAGCGGGAACGATGAAGAGATAAAGTGGCCATTGCTGGAGGGCTTTTTTTCGTGAAATGGATGTGGCCATGGTCGGGGTGAGTCGGCGGGGAGGAGGGGCGCGTCAGGGCTGGGCGGTCTGGCGGCGCATCTGCTGCTGGATGTAGTAGAGTTTGGCTTCCTGGCTGTTTTGCGATTCGAATAACTCCTGGACGCGCTCCTCGAGTCCACTGTCCTGCGGACCGCCGTCGCGGGCGAGTTCGGTGTAGGCGGCAATCGGAATGTCCTTGGCCGCGGCGCTGCGGACGGCGTTCGTGAGGATGCGATCGAGGTCGGATCGGAGCGCGGATCCGGCGGAGTCCTGGAGCGCGGAGGTGAACGACGCCACGCTACCGCTGGATCCGACGAGGCGATAAAGGTTGTTGTCGATGACGCGCCTCCAATCCGGGAAGCTCCCCCCGAGGAGGAATTCGATGCCGACGGGATACCCATCGAGCAGCGGCTCGAAATCGGCCGCGATCGGGGGGATGTCCACGCCTACGACGGACGGCAGCCAGCCGCTGTTCTCGGAGAAAAGTTGGTTGCCGGCTTTCGAAGTGATGAACCGGAGAAAATCGATGGCGGCCTCGGGATGCTCCGACTGTTTGGTGAGCCCAAACGCGAGACCGACCTGAGCGGTGGCTTCGCTGATCGGACCCAGCATGAAATCGGAGTAACGCGGATCATCCCGGGAAACGAGTGGCATCTTGAACGCTCCGATGGTGAACGGTGCCTGCTCGCGCAGACTCGCCGCATCCCAACTGCCGGTGGAAATCATCAGGGCCTTCTGCTGGACGAAGTAGAACAGTGCGTCGTCCCGACCGAGGGAGAGGAAACCGGGTTGCAGGAAGCGACCGAGGTCGTACATGAGACCGAAGGCGCTTTGGATGGCGGGTGTCTCGGCGGACCATTGCCCGGTGACGTAGCCGAGGGCGACTTCGTCGGTGGCCGACTTCCCGAGATCGTCGGTGGGGCTGAGCTCCTGCCGGAGCTTCTGGGTCTGGCTGGAGAAAACACTCTCGATCATGAACGGCGCGTTGTATTTGGACCCGGCGAGCGGGAGGATCCGCCCGCCCGATGACGTACGGTAGGCGTTAGTCTTCTCGCAGAGGGCGACGAACTCATCGTAAGTCGTGGGAACGGCGTCGCCTCCGGTGATCTCTCGAAGGAGGTCCTGATTGTAAAAGACCCGGATTGTGAACATGGCCGAAGGGACGGCGAAAATGTCAAGCAGTGCCTCGTTGTAGCTGGGGGCCTGGGTGAGTCCGTCGATGAACGTGTCTCTCCATGCGACGTCGGCGAGTTCGGTGCCGCGATTGTAGGGGTTGGGTTGCTCGGCGGCGGCGGTCAGGGGGGTGAAAAAACGGGCAGTCAATTCGTCCGTGCTTCCCTTGCCGAGTTGGATGATGTCGGGAGCGGTCTTGCCGACCAATTGGGTGATCAGCCAGTTGATCCAAATCTGCTCGGGGATGGCCATTTGCTCGATCTCGACGTCAGGATGCGAACGCTCGTATTCCTCGATGAGTTGATCGAACGCCTTGCGCAAATCGCCCTCGAGCTGCCAGTGGGCGAACCGGAGCTTGATGCGACCGTCAGCACTCTTATCACTGTTCCCTTGGGGGGAAAACGCGCGACCGAGCGAGAACAGGTAACAGATTAAGAGGAGGGAAAGGCCCAGGCCGGTCAGGATCTTGTCCTTCATTCGATGAGGGGTTGCTGATTGAGACTGGCGAGCCGCTCGGTGACCAGATAATGGCGACTGTCGCGAGGGAAGGTCGCCAGGAACCGCTCGTAGTATTCTCGGGCGACGGGGGCACGGCCGACCTTGCGGGCGACCTCGGCGATCCGCACCCAGGCATCGGCGCGGGTAATCGGTCGGGCGATGCCGAGGCGATCGGCGGCGAGGAGGTCGTCGAGCGACTTTGCGCTTTCGCCGAAATGCCGGGCCTCCGCCGTCGCGAGTGTGAGGTAGAGGTCCCGCCGAGGGGAGGGGGCGCTCAACGTGGCGGCGAGTTCACGAAAATGACTCATCCGCCGTTCGATCTCATCGGGATCCACGTCTTCGTAAAGGCGGATCAAAGCAACCTTCACCAAGGCTTCCTGACCCAACGGATGCTCGGGATGGTCGTGGTAGAGGGCTTCAAAGAGATCGGCGGCTTTAGCGGGATTCGGCTCGAAGCGGTGGACCTGCTCCAGCCTCGCGCGGTAATACCGGGCAGGGGCCGTGAATCGGTCCTCCGGTGTGGCGGTCCCCAGCTCGTCGAAGAGACTGGCGGCGCGGTCGACGTTCTCCCGAGTCTTCGGCTGGATGCCCAGGAGCGAGATCGCGAGACCGAAATTCGCTTCCCGTTCGTCAGCTTGATCGCTCTCCGCCAAGTCTGTGAAATCGCGAAACGCCTCCTGATTGAGCAGTCGGGCCGCCGCCGTCCAGCCGTCCCGCGTCGTGGTCGCTGAGTCCGCGAGCGCGGCACCGGGGAGCATCACGGCAAGCACGAAAGCCGTCAGGTGCCGTTGGGCGTCTGTTGGTGCCGGGGAGAATGACATGCGGTGATATTATTTGTATACTACTACAATCTCGGAAGAGCCTCGGGGTAGGCTTGATTTATCTTGATTGCGAATAATGGCAGCAATTTTCATAGCCAGTCTCCCACCAATTGTGATTTTTCTGTTTACAATGAAGCTGTCCGCTAAGGGACTTATTTCAGGGGCGGTCAAAGGGTGGAGTTTCATTCATATGGCATTCTCAACATTTGCCCGTGCGGGGTGCCCGTTTAAGAATGGAATTTCGATCAACGCAATCCCCGATCCTTCCAATCGAATGGATAGGATCGGGGATTTGCTTTCTGGCTCGGCGATCGACCAAGAAACATCCGGGCGAAGAATATTTTTTTCCGCCAAGCTCGCTTTTTGCTGCGGGCTTAGGTAGGCTGGTGATCCTAGTGCCCTCCATTCGGCGAGAATATTGTTTTGTTGTGAATCGACGCAATGGATCAGCAGGGGACCACGCGTTGATGCCGGGGGCAGAGAGATGTAAAATTCTTTTCCTTTTTCAAGGCCCTCGGGCGTTGCGTCGAAGTGGAAAATCAGAATCTGGTAACCTTTACCCGTCGTGGTGACAATCATTCCTTGGTTTTCACCGCAATCAGAAGGACGTTCGTGGGGGAGGCGGATGGCACCCAAGCGATTGAGCAGTAACATTGCTTGATACGAAGGTTTGCGGAGCCCTTGGAGATTGAGCATCCCATAGTTTCCGTGGAAAGTTTCTGCTCCGTAGCCGACCTGATCATAGATGTCGGAGAGGCACCAATACGCGAGAGCATCGACATCCTGAGAAATTTCGGAAATGGACTTTGCAATAAAGGCGGCTTCGGCGGCCGTTTCGCGAATTGAATCAAATGGGAGCCAGGACCTTCCAAATTCATTGATATGAAGTTCGCCCGAGAATTGTCGAGAATTCAGCAATTCTCGGACTCCTTTTATGACCCCTCTCGCGAAATTGGGGGATTTACTGGTTTTATCCGACTGTGCGCCTTGGAAAGGCGAGAGAGGAGCTGACTCGCTATCATTGTTGTAAATGTGAGTTATAATGTAGTCGGGAATGCAGTCGTGGTCGGTGCAATAATCAAGAAATTCGTCGATCCATTCGGCCCGGGCAGTGGAGGGTCCGCCTACTCGAAGGTCGCCGTCAACGGATTTGATGGCCCGATAGGTTAGGTTCCAAAAGTCGAAGAAATCCTCTTTCGTCCCCCCCCAGAAGGCATGTGGCCCCATCAAATTGGGCTCATTCCACACTTCGAAATACCAGCTGCGCACCGTTTCGACTCCATGACGCTCCACCATGTGCAAGACGCACGCTCGAATAAGTGCGGCCCAGACTGTGGGTTCTTTCGGCGGACTGGTATGGCTGCGGGTCGTAAATACCGAGGCTTCTCCGCCCTTGAGTGCCGAAGGGATAAATGTGGTGCAAAAAACGGGTGCCAATCCAAGTTGACTCAATGTGTCAATTACATAGTCGAGGATTTGCCAATTGTACCGCGGTTCCGCATCGGGCTTTCCAAAGTCGGCAGGATTTAATCCCATCACGCGCATTTCATCATCCAACATTCCAACCGCTCGAATGTGCTCGACTCCAAGTTCACGCCTCGCCATTTCCAGTTGGTGCTGCATGTCGCCACGCACCATCCAGCGAAATTGGTCGACGTTTGCGAGAAGGCCCCATGTATGGAGAAAGGGCGTTCCTGAATTTGAATAAATGGGGCGATAAAAAGGGTTCATTGATTAAGGGAGTCGTTCAAGAAATAGCGTTCGAGTTCTTGTTTGTTTTGCGATTCCGGCTCAGATTCAGCTCGTCCGTGCTACTTTTGTCGGAACGGTCAACTCGGCTCCGCATCAAATATGCCTCGACGTGGCGTCTTTTGAAGCTGCGTTACGGATGGCACTGGTCTCCAGAGTCCTTGAGGTCTGACCGTAGAGCTTTCGAAAATTCTTCTGCGAGACAAGATTTCCGGACCGCTATCTTCATTCACGCACTGGCTTGGCACGCGACCTTTGTGGCAGGGACCCCATTGGGCTTCAATTTTATCGGCGGGTTACAGTAACATTGGGCTTGGGCTGGGGGATAGAGCGACGATTCAGCAACTCCTCTCGGCGTCTAACAGACTGTTGAAAAACCTCCCGCAAGGCCGAGGGGATTTGGTAGAAGAGGGGGATGTTTGAGCGAACGAGCGGGCGGAAAGATCAGGAGGAGTTCTGGGTAGTGCGGCGCGAGATCAGTAAACCCAAAGCGAGCGGGTTTTATGGTCGGGTTAACGAGCAACTCAAGGCGATGGGATTTGCGGCGGCGGTGTGGGAGGCATGTGAGCCAGCTTACCGGGACGCGAGTCGGGGAGGGCGGCCCGGGATTGGTCCGGTGGTGTATTTCAAGATGTTGATGGTGGGCTTTTTTGAGAACCTTGGGAGCGAGAGAGCCGCATCATGAAGACCCACGGAGACGGCTTCCAGCAAAGCTACAACGCGCAGACCGCCGTGGAGGTCGAGAGTCGGCTCATGGTCGGAGCGCGAGTCTCCACCGCCCCCAACGACAAGGAACAACTCCTGCCCGACCTGGCCGCCATCGCGTCGGAAGCCGGGCCCGTGGCCGAGGCACTCATCGACAGCGGATTCGTCAGTGAAGCAGCCGTCGCCGCAGTCGAAACCAATGCCAGGGGCATGCCCACCGGCCTGCGGGTTCTGGCGGCGGTCAAACGCCAAAAGCATGGCCGCAGCGTCAGCCAACTCGAGAAAAAGGCCGACCCGCCACCGCCAGCCGCCGACGCCCCCTTCACCGAACACCTGGCCCACCGCGTGGCTACCAAAGCCGGAGCAAAGCGTTACAAATTACGACAACAAACCGTGGAACCCGTTTTTGGCATCATCAAGCAAACCCTCGGCTTCCGGCGCTTCTCCTTGCGAGGAGAAGCCAAAGTCTCCCTCGAATGGAACCTCGTTGGCCTGGCCTACAACCTCAAACGACTCTTCCACGTCGGAACTCCCCTGAAAATAGCCTAAAAGCAGCCCTGCCCAACGGCCACCCGACCTCGACTCCCCTCCATCGATGCCAGTGCTCCGCTCATTCTCAATCAAGACCAATTCTCGCTCCAAAAGACTCCCGCATCTTCTCAAAACCCAAAATTCCCCCATCCTCTCTCACTCGCTAACCCCGACAGGCTGCTAGCGAGCCACTCAAAACAGCCATCGCGCGCGAGATGGGAATCGCGAATCGCGATTTTCATCTAAATCGTCACCATTTCGCGATGTGGTGCGGACGAAAAATCTCAAGTTGGTGTGCATGCTGCTTAGCGGTGAGAAAGGTGATTTCGCGACCATCGTTGCTGTATTGCGGGACGAGAGACATGGAAATGGGCGCGTGGAGGATTGAAGCAACGTAGTCACCGGACTTCAATGCATGCTCGTAGAGCTGGTGGAGCGTTTCACGTAAGTGACGGCGCGTGTCGGGGCTCTCCGAAATACCCTCGATGAAGGCCGGACTCCAACGATCTCGGGAGGCATTTCGATGTGGGCGGCTTTCCTCGTCGTCTTCCAGATCGAGTAGGCTTCTCCGTGCTCGGAAATTTCGCCCTCGTTTGAAAAGCGAAACAATGAGGGAAACACCATCCGCACTAACACTGCCGATGCGTGCGGCGAACGCAAACTCTTCCGATCGCACCTGAGGATTTGAAAGCCGCGATGAGATGTTTCGCTTTCCGCCGAGCTTCTGCGGAAGGCCAAAAACTACTGTTTACCCACAGAGATGGTGAATCCGCTCGAGAAACGATCATCGCGCTCGCTACGACCACCTCGGTGCCTCGACTTTCGCGTTTGCCGCAGAATCCGAAAGTCGGGGATTTGGCCCGTCCCGGCCCGGCCTGGCCGGGCCGGGCTGGGGGTAGGGGGTGGGGGAGTGACTTCCGTTTCGATCTCGTGGAGTGTCGGTTGAAAAGGCGCAGGAGTATCGCGGGAATTCTCCGCTGAGAGTCGCCTGGAACTTCGCTGGCGCAAGCGCGGAAAACCAACGGAGCATCCCAGTATCTCGTCTGCATGCATTGCGGAGCCCGACCATTAGAAGATGCCAAGGAAGTCGAGAGACTGCTCGCGGCACTTCGGGGGCGGTTCGCGACCGGGCTCTGCTCACTCTCGGACTCTACAGCGGGTTGCGGGTGGGTTCAGCGTTGAGTCTGTCGATCGGCGACGTCTATGACGGCAAGCGGTTTCGAAAGGCAATGCGGGTGGCTCGGAAATCGATGTTGAGGCGCAACTGCGGGCACACTTTGAGGCACAGTCGCCGAAAACGGGGAAAACCAGAAAACCAAAAAGCCGCTGCAAGAGATTGTCTTACAACGGCTTGAAAGTGGTTGCGGGAGTAGGATTTGAACCTGCGACCTTCAGGTTATGAGCCGAGCAAGTCGCTCTCTTGTAGAGCTTTATAATTGGATCACCTCTGTTAGAGCGACCGCGAATCGTGAGCATGACGCGCATGATGTGCGCGTTTGGGGCACAAGATGGGACACATTTTCGGGCGCGCAACTGGAAAGTCGAAGTTTCGACAAAATCCTTATTACGGTCGTGCTGCACCCGGTCGATCAAATAGATTATCTCTTCGGTCTGAAGAGGCCCTTATCCCATCGGCTGATATAGTCATCCTCCTCGTCCTCTTCATCTTCGGAATCTGTCTGATCCGCTTTCGTGACTAGAACCGTCAGCAGTCGTCCGTAGCTTCCAAGTCCGACGATGTCTTCCTCAGCTTCTTGGTTTTTCACACCGGGAAACCAAGCGGACAGTAACGTTCCCTCTTCCGCCAATTGGCATTCGCGGATCCACTCGGAGTTATTGCAAAACCGCATGCTTGGAACTCCGGGTGGCAAGGTGTCGCGCTTCCGTAACCAGTCGAGGTCGGGCATTTGCCGGAATGGTTGCGAAGCGGTCATGAACTCGACGCATCCTTGGTAAGAGACAATTACGGCGACGCATTCATCCGTAATCTGGGCGTAGCGAATGGCGGATGCGACGAGGGAGCTTTTGCAGGCGTCGGAAATTGCTTTGATTGTTTCGAATCCTCCGCCGCCGTGCCGGATCAAGGTCTCGATGAGCCTCCACGGCATAAGAAGTTCTGTGACGAAAGCGTCGGCTTCTTGCTCGTAGCGATCTTTGGAGATGTAGCCAGATCGCGAGAAATGCTGGCCGCCAGCTAGAAGCGCGAGCGGATGATCGTCGATGAAGTAGTGGCCAAGCTCGTGGGCAACCGTGAAATTTTGAAAGCCGTCGTTCACAATTGCGACGGAGTAGCCGATCATGAAGTTGTTGCCTTGCTGCATCAAAAAACCTGAGATGTCGCTGCTGGCGGGGACGAAGGGTTGGACGAGGATATCCAGGTCGTTGGCGAATTCCTTCGGCCTCACCGGTAGATGCATCCGCCCGTGATCGATCAGCTTTTCACGAGCGAGAGCTTGGATTTGCTGCACTCGGACGCGGCTGATCACGGCTGAGGGCGTTGCGAAGCGCGCTGCTTCTCTCGATCTCGCAGCATTTGAGCCATCAATTCCAACTGACTGAAGTCTTCCTCGGAGAGCATTTCGGCGTTTCGGAAGAGCACTTGCGCTCGCGGTGCCGCCGCTAGCCCTTGGCCGTGCTGCTCTTCGTCGATTCGGCCAAGAAGATAATCGACGCTGAGACTGAGGGCATCGGCCAACTTCCGGAGATTCTCGAATGATGGGGATCGATGACCGGTTTCAAAATGGGAAATCGCGGCGGCTTGGAGCCCGGCTTTGCTGGCGAGATCAGCTTGACTGAGTCCTCGGGCTTCACGTGCGTGACGCAAACGGTCTTTAAATTCTACGGCCATGAATTTTTATGTCGCAGGCAAGGTATACGAATGCGTATATATATGGACTACGAAATCGACTGCTGCTTCTGTCGGCTGAATGTATACGGCTTCGGCATTGAAAAGCAACTGGAGACGTAGCGAAATGATTGAATGCATGAATAGCACCTCACTCGAAGCGCAATTAGACGGAGCAGCGGGGCAAGAGCCGACGAATGCTGATTTCCTGCGGGCGGCGTTCGCTACGGAGCAGGAATGCCTCATTCCAAAGCTCAGCTCGTCCAATCGGATTTCTCACTTCGGGGATCGCGGGGAGGTCAACGAACAGCACTTTATCGACTTTCTGCGGAAGTATTTGCCGAACCGTTATACGGTCGAGAAAGCAATCGTTCTCGACTCGGAAGGTAGCGTGAGTGATTCCATTACGTTGTCGTTTTCGACCGGCAATACACGCCGACGTTGCTCGACAATGACAAGCATCGCTACGTTCCCGCCGAGGCGGTCTATGCGATCTTCGAATGCAAACCGAAAATCGATAAGGGCTATCTCGAATATGCTGCTGATAAAGCCGCCTCGGTGCGGAGGCTGAAACGCACTTCGGTTGAGGTCCACACGGTGACTGGGCCGAAACCGCCGAAGCAGCTTTTTGGGATTATTGCTGGGATTCTCGCGATCGATGTCGATTGGGTGCAGGGCTTCGGAGCCGAGGCTTTCCGCGAGGCTCACGGTCACCTCGTCGGGGACCGAGCGATAGATTGCGGATTTGCCGCGAGGGGCGCGTGCTTTGACGTTTTTGCTGGGGATGGCTCCATGACCTTCGGTTCCGACGGACAACGCTTTGGCATTTTTCGCGTTTCGACTTCTGTCGAAGCTCCAGTCGCTTGCGACCGTGCCGGCCGTGGATTGGATGGCTTACGCGAATCAACTCAGCAGCACACAGGAGGCACGGTAATGAAGTTCGATTATTCAGATAGAGTCAGAGCCTTTCGAACGGAACGGGTGAGGCTGGGATCCAATTTTTTAGCGAAGCTCCTCGCTCACCGACGGGCTAATCGAGATCGATTGATTGGGAGATTGCCGGAGTTCATTCCGGGGATTTCGATCGGTGAGGACAATTTCAAACCTCAGGGCTCGGTGGCGGTTAGGCTGATCATCCAGACACAATTCCCGGAGGCGGAATACGACATTGACGATGGACTCGTGCTCAGAAAGCAGGATTTGGTCGATGATCTCGGAAACGAGCTATACTCCGCGCCGTCAACAATTCGGAATCTCGAATGATTGAAAGTTTTCGGTTACGAGAGATTTGAGGAGGTGTCGATTGTGGGTTTGGAGACTGTCGATGAAGGAGTCAATGCTAAGGGTGAAGGTCGCAAAATCCGGGAAGTATCGATTGCGCAAAGCTCTGGATTTGACTAATCGCCAGACACGTTCGATGAGGTTGAGGTTTGGGGAGTAGGGAGGCAGGAAGAGCAGTTCGATACCGAGGTCGGCAGCCGCTTCGCGGACAGCGGCGTTGCGCTGGTAGCGAGCATTGTCCATGACCAGAGTAATGGTCTCGCCGGGATACCGGTGTGCGATCTGGTCCAGAAGTTGGCAGACGGTCTGGGCGTTGACCGAGCCGGTCGTGCGCACGCTGACCAGATCGTGGTCACGGGTCTCAACTGCACCGAGGACGCTGTATCGTTGCCGCCCGCTTCCAGTGCGCACGAACACGCGTGTCAGGCACCAGATCATGCCTAAAAAAGCACCAAGGACGAAGTGGGCGGCATCAACGAAAAAAACTCGGCGCTTTCCCTCACGAGCTTCTTGAAGTCGGGGGAGTAGCTCTTCCTCGAGGAAAGTAAACTGAATCTGCGGGTCGACTTTTCCTGGGATGGCGGCTGTCTTGCGGTAAGAGAGGCCAAGACGTTTGAGGATGCGGCGAGTTTGGGTCTGGGAAAACGCGATGCCTGATATTTGTTCGATGCGGTGGGCGGCTTCTTTGGCTGTGGCTACGGGATCACTTTCCAGCGTGCGGAGAATCTCCTCAAGGAACGGATCGGCGCTGCTCGTCGGGCGGAAATGCCGGTTCTCGATCAGTTCACCGATGCCGCCGTGAAGGTAGGTTTTGCAGTAATTGGTCACCGTGTCCGCGGACACGTTGAGTGCTTTGGCGATATGGCCATGCGGTGTGCCAAGGCTGTGCAGACGGATAGCCATGAGCTTCAATTTTGAGCGATCTCCGGTCTCGGGATCATCGAGGGCCTCCGCAATTTCCTCAAGGTCATCAGCATCAAGTTCGAGTCGAATCATAGCCCTCGAAACGAAGCATGAATTATGCCAAAAACTCTAATGAATAACGACTTATGCCTCAACTTCGTTTTCCGAAATATTGACGGCGCGCGGTATAACATCGGCGCTGAAGACCATATTAGCGTCACAGGGGCGAGTCGATTCGCTTGAGATCGAGACCATCAAATGGGGCGAAACATATCAAAATCTAAATGGGCAATCAACGGGTGACCCATTCTCATCAATGATGAACCAAGTTGAATCACCGCAACCCGGCGCGACAATTTTCCCCGCTGAAGTTAAATTTTCATGGTCGGGTGAGGTCACCTTCGGGGGTAAGGGAATCCGCCACGAACACGACCGGTGGAACTTTTTTGTCAACCCAATGGGGGACCTGAAAGCCGTGCCAGTCGGCCCGGTCAAATGATCGGACTCCGCAAAGTCTCGCCTATGATGAAAAGAATGATCTTCCTCTCGCCGCCCGTTTTTCCTCTCCGTCGCTACTCTCCGCTTTGACCAATTGTTCGGCGAGATAGTGCGCGATCCACCGCGTCAGAAAATTGCCTCGCGGTTCGAATTCCAGCAGCTGGACCAATTCCTTACCCGAGCTGATGGCTCTGGCGCGCGTCTCGGAGTCTTCCATCCGCGGAGAGTATAAAGATTTCGTGCGAGACTGGAAGACAACTGAATTCGTCGCTCGACGAACCCCGGTATTGTTGGTGATTTCGATTGATCTCCACGCTGAAGAGTAGCTCTTTCCCGGTGAGCAGACACAGCCGCGTGAGCTCATCGATGACTTCCACAGATGCGATCCCCCTCCCGGTAGGACCGATCCCGGTCGCCGACGCTTTTTCGCTCCAGATCTCGCTGATGAATGCAGGCTCCGCCGATGGCAAGCGGCACCAAGTCCGATGCTCGTAATCCGGCGTTATCCCGAGAAGTTTGGCAAACGATTCCCCGATCTCGTGCGGCGGGTAAGCGATTTCCCGCGCATACGGGTCGAAGCCATCGAGCCGCTTATCGCCACCCCTTTCGCCGACGACCCATCCCGTCAACTCGAACGGCGGTTCATTCACCTCGGCTTCCGGGTCGCGGTAAAAAGGCAAGCGGTAGTCCATGGCATCCCGAGCCCACCGCAACGAAGTCGCCAGCGCATCGGCGGTCTCGGGATTGATCAGGGCACTCGACACCCGAAGCGTCTCGACGAACATTCCCTCGCATTCGGTCCAACGCCCCGCAACACAGAGCCAGTGGGGCAGCGATTTTTGACAAACGAGCACATCGAAGAAATCGTTGACGCCGACACTCCATCGCCAGTTTTGATCACTTGGCCCAGTCGTCCACGGGCGTCTTTTCAAGGGGGACGGATCTCGTCGATCCGCGAGCCACCGTCCGTCGGACCGAGTCAGCGAGTGCCGCTTGAGCCAGCTCTCCCACCGGTCATCTTGGAAATCGCCATCGCGTCCCACCACGGGCATCGCGACCAAGAGACGAGCCGCGACAGCCATGAAACTATGATAGGCAATGATAGAAACTGAGGTCGTCGTTCTCGCGGATAACTGCCGTGGCTGTGGTAAGTGCCGCGACCGTGATAATCCCGCGACTCCCAGAGGCTCCTTCGCGGGTCCGGAACATACCCGTCCCCATTGCCGACGCCCAGCAACTCCACTGCAGCCTCCCGCCCAAGATCAATGGCCTGCTGCTGGGAGATGCCAAAAACATTCCCAGATCGCTGAACCAGTAGTTTCGAAATCGATGCCGAAAGTCACCTTCAGGTCGGGATCGACCTCACCGCTCAGGTGCCACGGCGTCTCGCGGGGCTCTTCGCGCGGACCGATCTGCGACCTTCGGATACGGCTACGTCCGATCTGGGCAAGTTTCTCGACGGTGCCGCTCGGATAGCTGCCCGGGGCGAAGCCCTCCATCGCCAAAGCGATTCTCGCCGCGGTCGTTTGGATCAGGACGTGAGGGATTCCCTCGAGAGCGAGCTTCGCAAAAACGCTCGAATGCCGATGCAAGCTCCCAGGGGCCTCGCAAGTCGTTCGAGCCAGCGCGACCAGGAGATAGAGTCGTGCGTGCAATCGATAAAACGGGAATCGGTGGCTGCCGAATGCCCCGACCGCATCGCGCTCCATCCAATCGATCAACCAATCGATCTCCTTCTCGCACCCTTGCTCGACAAGCCGACGGACGCAGTGAGTCGCTTGCCACCGTGTCGCGGATAGCGGCGATCCGAGAGCGGACCAGATCAGCCCGGTGACCGCACTCTTCAGTTCTGTTGGCACGACCAACCATTCCGCCCACGGTCCGTCGCCGAAGTGGTCGTCCAGATGAAATTCGAACCGCGACAATCCAAAATCCAATATCGTCACGCAATCTGCCGGCGTCAGATCTTTCGCGACGTAGGCAATAAATCCGAAGAATGTCTCCGCATTCGCTGGCTCCACAGAATCCGCCAATCCCTGAGCGACGCCTTCCTTGACGATTGCTAACTCCGATTCGAACAAATACTCCGCGTCCAGCCAATAATCCAGCCGCCGAGAATCCGCGAGTTCGGACGCCCATCGGCGACCGACCGCCTGGAGGAATTCAGCCCAGGCGGCCTTCACTGATGCCTTACCCAGCCAGCGTCCGCGAATGAACGGCAGCAAATACGCGACATCCCAACAATCGAAGGCTTCCGCGTGCGTCACGGAGTCCAAAAATGCCGTCTCCCGACCGACTGGAATTCGAGTCACAACTTCCTCCCAGAAACTTCCGAACTCGAAGTGCCGTCTCTCTTCCCTGTAGCCAGCCTCCGCGCGGGCGATGCCTTCCGACGTCAACAAGTCGAGTCCCAGAAAGACGCAATCCCAGTCGCCCGGAGGATCAGTGGCCACCGCTTTCCCAAAAGAAACGGATGGTTCCCCGACGCTGGGGCCATCCGTCAACGTCTGCCGCTCATCGACTTGGCGTGACAATTCCATCCGATCCAAGCCAAATTCCTCTGCGACGGCGTCCAACTCCCGCCACTCTTTTAGTTTTCCGTCCGCCAAAGCCAGATCGCGGGCCGCCGCGTCGAGGATGCCTTGCCGCCTGCCAGCGTCGGGTTCCCGGTCGATGCAGACTCCCGCAAAGGCCGCATTGGAGTTGCAAGCCTCGAAGCCCGAGAGGCACCATGCCGCATTCGCATCGAGTTGTCCGGATACGACGGCTTCCCAGGCCAAAGCCGACATCGGCCCATCGAACCAGCCAACCTCGCGGTCCCGCCATCGGCTCATCGCGGCGAACGCCTGCGGAGCGTGCAACCTCACCCCCACTCGAAATCCGTCGGCGCGACTCCAATACTTCTCTCTGATCACCGACTCGCCAACCAATTCAGCGCACCGGAAGTATCGGTAGGCCAGTTCATCGCTCACTCTCCCTCCGTCCGCCGCCCGCGATGCAACCGCGACGACGGCTTGCCAGCGCGCGACGAGTTCGTCGCCAAACTTGGACACCGCCTCGACCGCCCGCGCGAAATAGGTTGCCGCGTCCGCAACGCTGACCGACAGAACGGCACGCGCCAACCGGACATATTCATTGGCGCGTTCTTCCGGACTGTCGGTCGAGTGAACCTCAATTTGATCGAGACAGGATTTCTCGAGATCCGGGCAGAGGACCGCAAGGTGCTCGACCCGGTAAGCCGCATACAGGGCGTCGAGCCGGTCGCTCAATCGATATTTTTTCGGAGATTCGGCGAGCAAATCCCGGGAGAAGCTTTGCACAGCCGCCTCCGTCGCACTCACCCACAAGGCCAACATCTCGAATCTGGCGACCGAGACCTCGTAGGGCAGGAGGTCATAGCGTCCGATAGCGCGCCGAGACCGCGGCGAAAGATGCTTTCTCGGCTGGCGCGAGGTCATCCGCTTCCAATTCGGGTTCGCCAGTGATCAGCCTCGCCCGCAACCCATACCACGGGAGGAGCGAGGCGAGCATTTGGCTCAGATCGTTTTCCCGCTCCGCGCTCCGATGGGAGTGATGGGAATCACCTTCCTTGGGCGGCAAAAGCGACTTGGCATCCGGCAACGCCGAGCCCCGTAAGGCAGCCTTCAACGCAACGGTGCGCACGTAGTTTCTGCGTGCCCCACCAAAATGCTCATCGCCCGACGCGGTCTGTCGCGTAAGAATCAAAATGGAGATCGAGAGCGGCGCAAATCAACCCTCCCGGTAGACCACGGGCAGCACAAGCTTCGCAAAACGAGATGACGGTGAAAACGCTCGTGTTCTGATGTAAGCCATCGTTTACGGCCTCGATTCGCTTTCGCGCCAACTTTTTGAGCGTCGAGATCAGACTCGCGCGCGGAGGGAATCGGGAGACAGCGATCAACTCCTCCGCGATCGCAAGGATGAGATGCGGACTCCGTCCGCCCGCAGATCGCAATTTTGTCGATCTCCTCGAACCCCGCTGCGTCGATCAGCCGACGGACGACCCGGCGACCCATTCGGAATGCCAAGTCAGGCGGTTTCCACCCCAGCATGAAATCGACCACGGCCTCCGGTCCCTGAAGATTCAAGACCGGCCACGCCATCTCGGCCAGATCGTCCGCAGTCAGCCCCTCGCGATTTTCGTCGTGCTCGCTTCGGCGGGCTTGCTCGTCGAGGCAGACCTGCATCCATCGATCCGCAGCCCGGAGATACCCCCGCGCGTCGCCTCGAAAGTCCGGAACGGAGGAAAGCACGGATGCAGAAAAGACGTTCTCCGATCCCGGCCAATGACCCCGAAGCATCTGCCGGTAGGCCAGTTCCTGGACCCGCGTCGGATCAAGCAATGGTCCCGCAAGATCCACGTTCTCTCGCAGCAAAGAGAGTTGCCGCTGATCTCCGGCAACCTCCTCGCCCGCGCGGAAAGCCAACCGCGCGGCGTCCGCTTTCCGGCCGAGTTTCAACGCGGCTCGAAAGGCAAAACGGAGTCGGTAGACTCGAATGTTCCGAGCATCGATAGGATGAGAGTCCGGCAAGAGCTCATCTGACAAAGCGAGGGCGACCAAGCGATCATGCTCAGCCGATTTGAGAAGCAACTCGGGCAGTGCCTTCGCAACATATGGTGAATCCGGTGCCAGCGGCTCCAGGATAGCGACAAAACGTCCGATTTGATCCGGCGTCGCGGCAAAGGTTTCACGAAACCACGTCTCGGTCGGCTCGTCGCGGAACATCACCGAATGATCCGAATGCCAAAGCGGACGGCCCAGATCACTCACGAAGCTCAGCACCGCCGTCTCGTCGACTTCGGCCGCTCTCGCAAGAACCGTGACAGGGACGAACGGCGAGAGATTAGCGAGACCGAGACAAATCGCGTCGACCTGTCTCGCGATCTCCGAAGTATCCCGGTCTTTAATGGCATCGACCGCGGATTCGAGCTGCGTCTGGATTTGAGCCTCCACCGTCGCCTTGGCCGGACCGAAATTTTCCAGCATCGCGCTGGCCGATGGAAATTCATCCACGAGCGCGTTGGCCTGCACCCGCGGGTTGCCCCCCGACAGTCGGTGAAATTCGCGCACATCGTCGTCGCTCGCTTCAGAGAAGACTCCACGAACGTGTCTCGCCGTCTCCTCCTCGCTAAAAGGCTTGAGTGCAAATTGGATAATCGACCGTTTCGGCTTGAGGAGGTCCCGACGCTCCGTTCGACACATCACGACGAGCCGAACGCCATCCGGCAGTCGTTCGCGCAGCAACCCCTCCGCAAAGCAAGGTTCATTCCGCTCGCCTGCCACCATCGCCGCGTTGTCGGCGGCATCGATAAGCAGCACCAGCGTGGCGGTCGAGTTGATCTCCCTGAGAGAGCGCACCGTTTGACCTAGTCGCTCCCGCAGCCCTCGGAACAGCACGTCCTCCGGCAAGCGCGAATCTCCGATCAGCGGGCGGCAATAGCCTGCTGCGGCGAGTTCGTTGGCAATTTGAATCAACGCATCCGCCGCCCGGTGCCGCGGTTCGCTCGGATTCCGGTATCCTCCAGCTCCGAAACAATCGTAGGTCAATCCAACCGATCCAAGAGGCAGGGCATCTGCTATTTGCTGGGCCACGACGGACTTTCCCACCCCGCCGGGGGCATGGATCATCACCGGCGCCGAAGCATTCCAGATCAACTCCATCAGTTCGTCGTGCTGTTCGCGTCGAATGATCTTCGCGAGCGACTCGAGTTGACGAGGTGCTGGGAAAAGATCGCTTTCAGAACTCACCCTAATTTTGCGGAGGACATCTTCGCGCGTAATTTCCCCCTTCACGCGGTGTAACCCCTCGTGTGGCAAGGCCCGCTGCGTGACCAAATCGATCAGCCGATCAACCTCATCGGAATCCACGAGACCGGCCAGATACTCGCCAAGTTCACCATGCAGCTTCTCGCGTTGCACGACGTAGTCCCCTTCTCCGTCTATCACATCGACCAACCTCAGAAAATCGTTCAATGAGGTCCCTTCCAGCCCTGTCACCTTCTCAAAGCGTTTTCTCGTCGCCACGGAGACCGGCTTTCCTTCACGAAGGGAGGCGAGATCGGCACGCAATCGAGAACTGAGCAGTCGATTGGTAACCAAGTCGAAGAGAAAAGCCGATGTGCTCGACTCTGACTTTTTCTTGAGATCGGTATACCTCTCCGCAAAACCCCCGAGCGTCCTGCTGATATCCGCGAACCCCATCGGCTTTTCCGTTCGAACCGAACTGTGTTTGAGTTGAACGTATCGAACGGCGAAATGCTCGCCGTCCTCCGTTTCGGAATATTCCGCAATATCGATCGCACATTCTCCTGACAGCTCCGACTCGTGCGACGCTTCAACGTAGATGGAAGCAATCGAGCTCAGAGGGTCGATCATCCGCAGACAGCGCCGCGCCGCCCATCGATAGTGAAAAGCATCTCCAGCCCGGGAGAATCGGACCAGATCGGCTTCACCATCTTTACGCACCCAATCTTTGTAACTCAAATCGTCTCCGAGAAACCATGAAAAGCCTCCCATTGAAGGGCGCGGCTATTCAATGAATCCACTCTAGCGCAGGATCGCGACAGGCGTTGCCGGTTTGCGCCAAGAAGTTGGCGTTCAAATCGGGATTGTCTGAACAAATTGCGCTCGATTCGCGTAATCTTGGGCTCCCGTTCGCCCCGTGCGGAACATCGATATCTGATCTTGGTCAAATGTATCTTGATTCCATGAACCGATTATCTGTTTTCATCGAGAGCACGGCACGTTCGACCAGAATTACCTGCTGCCACATCGACGAACGAGAGATTGCGTATGTGGAAGGGCTGTTCGAAAAGCTCCGCTTGGATTGCGACATCGAAGAAGTCGAGGGACCGTTCTACGGTGTAACCGTTACCAAGGCTTCGGGTTCGATCTACAAGGAGATGCGCACACGGACTGAAACCCTCGCGATGATCGAAGCGGAGGAGATCAGACCGAACGCTTGTGATGTTTTTGAGCAGAGTATCGCTGGCGGCAGATACTCTCGCGGAGCCCTCACTATTTCCGTCTGTCAGGACAACGGTTGCCGGTAGGTGTAGGTTCGACTGGTCACGTCGCAGAAATGAGTCAGTTCTGGCGACATCACGGCCTGCGCATCAAATCAGCGACCACGCGGAAGTCCGATACGCGTCCCCGGGGACCGAAGTCTAGAATTGTCGCGATTTCCTCCCGTTCTTCCCAGCGGATTGCACCAAGTCTTTCGGGGGCGGTGGGTCAGAGCAATTCAGTCGGAATCCGCGACGGCTCGGTGTGGGCTGGGTGGGCGTGCCATTCCTCGCTCAGGCGGGAAGCCACTCGCCGTGAGTTGATGGTGCCCGAGCCTGGAAACGTAAACTTTCCTCCAGCAATCTCGCCGAATTTTCCTGAAGCTCGCTCATCAGAGCAGTCGAAACACCCAAAATTCAGCAATTTCGTGGGAAAGAAATGGGAAAGAAATTGAGCGACTCTATACGCTGTTTAACGCTTCCAAACGCCGGAGGCGTATTTCGGAAGGATCTCGTATCCTTCTTAAAATGAGTATTTTAAGAGTAGTGCTCGAGGAGGGACTTGAACCCACACTCCTTGCGGAACCAGATCCTAAGTCTGGGGTGTAGCAAATCTCACAGCGGACCTGCGAGAGTCCCGTTCCGCTGATCATTTGAACGGGAACACTCCCGGAGTCGTGGAGATCTGGCGTGTGTATCAACGCGATAAAATCGGTCTGTTGTTACCAGTTCGTCAACGACCTGCGTCTCAGGTCTCTGGAATGCAGTCCTGAACCGTTTACGGTTGCAAGCGGCATCAGATAGTGTATACGAGACACTAAGATGATTGAAATGCCTCGCAAATACTCGGCGCTTCTCACGGAT
>CAVUDH010000002.1:0-158853 GCA_963740185.1 uncultured Verrucomicrobiae bacterium | reverse complement strand
CGCCAAGGTCCCCGATTCCATCCGCCTCCTGGGCTACGCCGGTCGCTACGAACAAGCCGCGCGCGACCTCCTCACCGCCACGGCCAGCCTCCACCGGATCGACGTCCCCCGCGCCACCACCGACCACTCGCTCTGATCAGAGTGCCGCGATCGTCTTCGGAGGAACCGGATTCGCGACCACCGCCGCCGCCGCATCCCCGACCGGTCCATCGAATGGAACGGTGATCAAATCCGCCGCCGCTCCGGCCCGCAGCACCCCCAGCCATTCGCCCACGCCCAGCGCCGCCGCCGGATTTCGCGTCACCATGGCCAACACCTCCGCCGGCGAAACCCACGGGAAATTTCGCGAAAACGTCCGCATTTCCGCGAAGAGATTCAGCCCTCGGTTACTCGCGGAGCTGTCGGTCCCCAGCGACACCGGGAAGCCCAGCTCACGATGGAGGTCATAGGGAAACGGTGGCCGATCGAAGTATTCGTGGCAGCCCGGGCAATGCACGATGGCGAATTCCCCCGCCCGCCATTCCAAGGTCTCCCGTGCCGCGGCGTCACGTGATTCATGTGAATGAGAATCGCACCCGCCGGGAGCGCGTCAGCCTTGATCAGGATCTCGATGGGCGACCGCCCGTGCGTGTCACTCATGTCGCGCCCCAGTTTTTCGAGAAATTCAAACATCGGCCCCGCTCCCTCGCCGAACATCCGCATCTCGTCCTCCGACTCCGCCAGGTGCGTCATGAACGGCATTCCGGTCGACTCCGCGCACGACCGGGCCAGCCGGCCAAGCTCCGCCGACGTGGAATACGGCGCGTGCGGCGACAGGCCAAACCCACCGTCCCAATCGGGGCGTTTGTCGAAAAAGGACAGCGCCCCCGCCACCACGTCGTCGGTGTGAATCCGATTGCGCAGATCCAGCAACTCGTAGAACCACCATGTCCTCATCGGCGGACGCGGCATGCGCGGCATTAGCTCGGAAAAGGCCTCGACGTTCAACACGGTCGTAATCCCCCATTTTTCAACTCCGCGAAACCCGCCGCGATGGACGCCAGGTAATCGTCATCGGTCATCGTCCGTTTCAGATCATTGATCCGCCGCACCCACGCCGCGAAGCTCCGGCGTCGAGGATCGCCCCCGCATCGCCGTGTAGTCCAGGTGGCAATGCGCGTTGATCAACCCCGGCAGCAGGACCACCTCGCCGTGATCCACGACCTCCGCTCCAGCCACATCAATGTCGGCGAATCGATCCACCGCGACGATCCCCCCGTCGGCGACGACCACCGCACCATCTTCCAATGGCGGCCCGTCCATCGACAGAACCACCCGCGCGCGATGAACCGTCATCCTTTGGACGGCAGGTTCGCTTTCCCGAGCGGACGGGCTGCCGCGACCAGCAGATTGCACGCTTCCACACAGAGGATCGGGATTTCGTTCGCATCACCCGCCTCCCGCGCGGCGGTGGCGCTCTCCGTGAGCGGCGCGTCCCGGTCGGCGGCGAGTGGCCACATCACCCGGCGCAGACAACCCGTTTCAGAATTGCACGCCGTGCGGTTCAGCTCGTCGGCCTGCTCGTCGTTCATCAGCTGCGTGACGCGATACATCCCGGTCTGTCGGCCCAGCGTCTCCCGCAGAGGAACCGCCGTGACCTCGCCGTGCAAAAACGCCACCCACGTCCCGACCGCGGCCGGATAAAAAAAGTCCAGCGCCAGGCGCAAATCATCCACGCTCGCGAGTCGCAACTCCCACCCGCGCGCGAGATTCGGAGCGGACTTCAAAGGACGATAAGCACCAGCCGGATCGTATTTCGCCAGTTCCAGGGCATCCACCGGTCGCGAGTAGGCCGTCAATCCATCCGCGCCGCGATCATCGACGTGACGCAGCGACAGGTCGGACTCGACCGCGACCTGGCCGATCCTGAAGCCGCCCGCCTCCAATCGAGCATGCAAAAACTCGAAAACATTCACCACGGACATCGCTGCGACCGTAGACACTCACCCCCGCAAATCAAGCGTCAGTCGGCTCGTCCATCAGTCACCGCGCTCGACCGACTTCAGACCAAATTTAAGCAGCAGCCACTCGAGCAGCGCCCGCTGATCATCGATTGTCGCGCGCCTGACCTGAGCCAAGAGATGGATCCGATCCGGTTTTGGAAGACCTGCATTCTGGAGACCTTCGTTGCAGTTCGTGCAGACCGCCCGCAGGTTCGATGGCGTATCATCTCCGCCCTTCGATTTGTCGACAATGTGTCCGAGTGTTAGCCGAACGGTGCGCCCCGGCGCAAAAAAATCCGGATCTCCCGCCGCTGCGCCGCACATTTGACAGGTGTATCCATTACGCTCCAACACCCAGGCCCGAGTCTCTTTGGAGACACCTCGTTTGAAGGCCGGGACCCGCTTGGTTGTCTCGAGCAAATACTGTCCCGGTTTCAGATCAGCGCGATCTTTGTGCGAAAGAATTTGCCAACCTTCCTCATTTCGTAACTCCCGCACCCTTCGAGCCCACTCGGCCACGCCACCCGCCGCAGTCTGAATGTCGCGGGATGACAAAACCGTTCCGACGTTTGTCAGGAAATAATCCAGAATCAGTTTTTCGAACCTCTTTGAGCTGGCATAGGGGAAGCTTTTTAGGTCGGAGGGGTTTCGAGCAAACGAGCCTCAAGGTCGGGTGCAAACGCTTCCTTCACCGGAGCAAGTCTTCTCTCGAAAGCCCCACGGATTGCCCGACCGATCTCGCGAGCAACGGGCGGTGGGAATGTGTTCCCGACCTGTCGATAGGCCACGGTTTTTTTGCCCGCAAAACTCCACGAATCGGGAAAACCTTGAATCCTAGCAACCATGCGAACGGTCAAGCGCGGATGCGAATCCGTCGGAAAATCAACTCCCGGTGGCTCGTTCGCGATTCCCATCCCATCGACTCCCAATTCCCGCCACCGGGCCTTCGCCCGAGTTGGCCCCAGATCCGGCCCGCCGTGTTTGAGCGATCCACCCACCACGGTGGGCGCAATCGCGTCCGCACCTCGTGCCCACGAGTTCGCACCCGCCCACCCCCGGCTTGCCATTAGATCCAAAATCTCGGCCCCAACCGTCGCGGCTTGTCCAAGATGATTGGGCCAGCGAAAATGCTCCGCGTCGCGCGCCCGCATGGCAATCAAAACAAAACGGGGTCGGAGTTGGGGCACCCCGAAGTCCGAGGCCTGTAGCACTTTCCATTCAGGTTGATATCCGAGCGCCGACAATCGCTCCAGAAGCAGTCTTCGATAGTCAGCAAACCGCGCCGAGGCGAGTCCCTGAACATCTCAAAAAGCACCGCTCTTGGCTTCGAACCCCGAATCATCTCCAGCACCGCCGGAAACATGTCCCGCTCGTCATTCTCACCCAACTGTTCGCCCGCGATGCTGAAGGGCGGACACGGCACTCCCGCAGCAAGAAGATCGATACCCGCGAATTCGGCGGAAGGAATATCCCTCACGTCCCTGGCCAAGACGCGCCACTCGGGACGGTTGAGTTTCAGCGTTTCGCAATATTGAGGAATGTATTCCACTGCCGCCTCGTGATGGAAGCCGGCTGTTTCGAGCCCGAGAGCCTGCCCGCCTCCTCCCGCGCAAAGTTCGACCGCCGAATAGCTCATTCCTCATTCACCCAATTGTTTTGCCACCTTGGATACAAGGTTCTTCGGCTTCGACCGAGTGACCCGCCACTGTCACCCACGTTTCTTCGCCGAATTCTTTCCTCGCCGCTTCTGCGATTTTCTCCGCCCGCTCACGCGATTCGCACACCGCGAAAATCGTCGATCCCGATCCCGACATGAGCGCCCCCCGCACCCCTGCCCGCCCGAGCAACCATTGCTTGATCACCGGCAGGAGCAAAAACTTCTCAAACACCGGGCGCTCCAGATCATTCACCAACGTCACTCCCTCGCAGACCTGCTCCGCCAGATTCACCCCGGGCACCTCGTGCGATCCATTCCAAGCCTGGTAGGCCCAGGACGTCTCGACTTCAAAGGTCGGCTTGATCAACACCAGGAACAGCTCCTTGTCCGGAGCCCACTCCGCCGCCTCGATCCGCTCCCCGCGTCCCCGCGCCCACGCCGGACGCCGGCGAATGAAAAACGGCACGTCGGATCCGACCTCCGCCCCGATTTGTTCCAGAGTTTCCGTCCCCAAGTCGGTCTTCAGCAACGCATCGAGCGCCAGCAGCACCGCCGCCGCGTCGCTGCTCCCACCGCCCAATCCCGCCCCGTGCGGAATGCGTTTGGCGATGGTGATTTCTGCGCGAAATTTCAACCCCGTGTGCCGCCCAAATGCCTCCACGGCCTTTGCCGCCAGATTCTCCGGCCCGTCCGGCACCGTCGGATCATCGCAGCGGATGAGCACGCCCGCGCCCTCCGAGACGACCACCTCCACCTCGTCCGCGATCGAGATCGGGACCATCAACGTCTCGATCTCGTGGTAACCGTCCTCGCGCTCGCCCCGGATGCGGAGGGAGAGGTTGACTTTCGCGGGTGCACTTAGCTTCATCGGGCGCGCATTCTCCGCAAATGACCGACTCCGCTAAAGAAAAAATCATTGTCGCTCTGGACGTCCCGACCGCCGCCGATGCCCACCGCGTGCTCGACGAACTCCACGGCGTCGGCACCTGGTGCAAGGTCGGCATGCAGCTCTTTACCGCAGAAGGGCCAGCTATCGTGCGAGCCGCGAAGGACCGCGGCTGGCGCGTTTTTCTCGACCTCAAATTTCACGACATCCCGAATACCGTCGCCTCCGGCGTCACCTCCGCCCGCGCCCTCGGCGTCGACCTGCTCACCATTCACCTCTCCGGTGGCCCAGAAATGGTCCGCCGCGCCGTGGATGCCGCGGGCGACGACTTGCTCGTGCTCGGCGTCACGGTCCTCACCAGCAGCACCCGCTCCGAACTCGAAGCCGTCGGCACCCCGCACGATCCGTCCGACCTCGTCCCGCGCCTCGCCGCCATGGGGCTCGAAGCCGGCCTCCGCGGCATCGTCTGCAGCCCCCTCGAACTCGGCGCGATCCGAGCGGAATTCGGCGACGGATTGAAAACGGTCACCCCCGGCGTGCGCCCTGCGGGCTCGGATCGCGGCGACCAACGCCGCGTGATGACCCCCGCCGCCGCCGTCAAGGTCGGCGCGGATTGGCTCGTCATCGGGCGCCCCATCCTCGCGGCACCGGATCGCCGCGCCGCCTTCGAGCAGATCATCGCCGGAATGCGGTGACGCGAGACTCTACCCCGCAGGAATCCCCCGACTCAGCGAAACGTTGCCAATCGGGATTCAGCCTTTTTCCCGGGATCAAGTTTGCTATTTCTTACGCCAATTTCTTTCCAAGACCATGAACCAACGTGCATTGATTTTTCAAGGTGGCTGGGAGGGCCACCACCCCGCCCGGATTGCCGACCTCACCGCCGCCGCTCTCCGGGAATCCGGATTCGAGGTCGAGGTGACCGATTCACTCGACTGCCTCGCCGACGGCCCCGCCCTCGCGTCTCTCGACCTCATCGTCCCCGGCTGGACGATGGGAAAACTCGAGCCTGAGTCCGTGAAGAACCTCTGCGACGCGGTGCAACAAGGCGCCGGCCTCGGCGGATTCCACGGCGGCATGGGTGACGCTTTCCGGGGGGAATTGGATTACGAATGGATGGTCGGCGGCCACTTCGTCGGTCATCCCCACGTCGGACCCTACGAAGTGCGCGTGACCCGGGCCGAGCATCCCATCATGGCCGGAATGCCCGCGTCGTTCGAATACGATTCCGAGCAGTATTACATGATGACCGATCCCGCCATCGAGGTGCTGGCGGACACGCCCTACGGCCACTTCGGCGGGGGTGCGACGATGCCGGCCGTCTGGACCCGCTCGTGGGGTGAGGGGCGCGTCTTTTATTCCGCCTTCGGGCACGACCCCGCCGAATTCGAGCGGTATCCGTTCGTCTGGGACATGACCGTGCGCGGCTTGCTCTGGGCGTCCCGGAAGGGCCCCCGATGAGCGAGCCGACCCGGATCGGCCTCGTCGGCTGTGGTGACATCGCTCGAAAAGCGTATGGGCCGTTCATTCAAAATCGCCCGGAAGCAGAGCATCGTCGCGTGCGCGGATTCGCGCGAGGAAATTTCCAACGCGCTCGCGGCTGACTTCGACATCGCGAAAGTGTGCTCGCTCGACGAAATGCTCGACGATGATGGCGTCGACGTGATTCTCAACCTCACGCACCCCGCCGCCCACGCACCCGTGAACCTCCAGGCCATGGAGCACGGGAAACACGTCTATTGTGAAAAACCCTTCGCCCTCAATCGCGAGGAAGGCCTCGCCGTGTTGGCCAAGTCAAAGGAGACCGGCAAACTCGTCGGCTGCGCCCCCGACACCGTCCTCGGACCCGGAACGCAAACCGCCCGACGCGCCATCGCCGACGGCTTGATCGGACGTCCCGTCGCGGCCCGCCTCACCTGGAGCTGCGGCGGCCACGAGAGCTGGCATCCCAACCCCGCCTTCTACTACCAGCAGGGCGGAGGACCGATGCTCGACATGGGACCCTATTACCTCTCCTCGCTCATCCAGCTTCTGGGACCCCTCAAGAGCGTGATCGGGCGCGCCTCCCGCAGCCACGATCAACGCCTCATCACCAGCGAGCCGCTGAATGGTCAGAAAGTCCCCGTCGAATGCCCGACCCACTACTCCGGAGTCATTGAAACCGTCAGCGGCGTCCAGGTCCTGACCCTCATGAGCTTCGACGTCCCGGGATCGCCCGATTGCGGCAGCCTCCCCGAGATCATGGGTGATCGCGGCACCCTCGTGGCTCCCGACCCCAACAGCTTCACCGGCGAGACCAGGATGCGAACCGACCGCGGCGACTGGACCGTGTTGCCCGCGACCTTCGACTACGACGCCGGACGCGGCCTCGGGCTGATCGATCTCGTCAACGCGGCGCGCAACGGGACCACCCCGCGCGCCAGCGGTGAACTCGCCTACCACGTCCTTGACGCCATGCTCGCTTTCGAAGAATCCGAGCGAACTGGTCAACGCATCGAGCTGAAATCCACCTGCGAGCAACCCGCCGCCGTCGGCGAAGGCGGGCTCTGAGCCGGGGTCTCCTCACGCCGACCGCTACCCCGGCCACGCCCACTACGCCCTACCGCAGGAACGCCTCGTGCAGGCCGCCGTCGACCGTGACGACCTGGCCGGTCGTCTTGCTCAGCCGCTTGCTCACGAGCAGGAAATACGCCTCGGCCTGATCCGCCGGGGTGATCGGTGACTTCGTGAGCGTGCGGTCGGCGTAGAACTGCGCCAGCTTCGTCACGAGTGACTCCGTTTCCTCGTCGTCCTTGTAGTCGATCTCGTATTTCGCCAGCGACCCAATCACGCGGTCCCGCGGGAACATAGCCGAGCCCTGCACCACCGTCGCCGGAGCCACGCCGTTCACCCGGACCAGCGGCGACAACTCGATTGCGAGCTCGCGCACGAGGTGATTCGCGGCGGCTTTCGACACGTCGTAGGCGACGCTGCCCTTCTTCGCGACGGCAGCGTTTGCGCTGGTCGTCAGAACGAGGTTGCCGGTGAGGTCCTGTTCCTTCCAGGTCTTGAACGCCTCGTCGGCCACGGTGTAGCTGCCGGTCACGTTGATCGCGAAGGTCAGTCCCCACTTCTCGTCGGGGATGTGTCCGGTCGTGTCGCTCGGAACGAAAATCCCCGCCGTCACGCAAATGTGGTCAAATCCGCCGTAGGCCAACGCGACCTGATCCAGCATGGCGCGAATGCTGGCCCGATCCGTGATGTTGGCACCGAGTCCGATGGCGGGTCCGCACCCACTGATGCCGCTGCCAGCCACGCCGATTCCCTGCCCGTAGGCGTCGGTGATTTCTTTCGCGGTCGCCTTGGCGGCCTCGGCATTCAGGTCGACGCAGACGATCTGCGCGCCTTCCTTCACGAGCCGGTGGGCGGTCTCTTTGCCGATCCCGCTCCCGGCGCCAATCACGGCGACGATTTGACGGGCGAGTTCCTTTTCCGCCGGCATGCGCTGGAGTTTGGCCTCCTCGAGAAGCCAATATTCGATGTCGAATGCTTCCTGCTGCGGCAGCGCGATGTATTCGTCGATCGCCTCGGCTCCGCGCATCACCTCGACCGCGCAGTTGTAAAACTCCGCCGTCACGCGGCTCTCGGACTTGTCCTTGCCCCAGGCGATCAGGCCGAGGCCGGGGATGAGGACGACCGTCGGGTTCGGGTCGCGCATCGCGGGTGAGTTCGCGTGTTTGCATTTCTCGTAATACGCCGCGTAATCCTCGCGGTAAGCTTCGAGACCCTTCTCGAGCAGCTCTTTCAGACCGTCGAGGTCACCGGTCGCCGGATCCCAGGCGACGTAGAGCGGCTTGATCTTCGTCCGCAGAAAGTGATCGGGGCAGCTCGTGCCCAGCTCGGCGAGACGGGGCGCATCCTTGGAATTCACGAACCGGCGGATCTTGTCGTCGTCCTGAATCGTTCCCACGAAACGCTTCTGCTGCGAGACCCGACCGCGGAGCCACGGCGCGATGGCGGCGAAGAGTTCCTTCCGCCTCTCGTCGTCGAGTGATTCGTATTTCGCACCCCCAAAGGCGGCTTCGTCACCCCCGGCGGCCTCGTATTTTTGCTCGATGAATTCCGACGCGGTCTCGATGAACCGGAGCGTCTCGTCGTAGCACGTCTTGTCGTCGTCGGCCCACGAGATGAACCCGTGCTGCCCCATCATGATCGCCCGCATCGCGGGCTGCGCCTCGGCGATCTGCTGCATCGCGAGACCGAGTTCGAATCCCGGGCGCATCCACGGCACGTAGGCCATTTCGCCTCCAAAAATTTCCTCCGTCAGCTTCTCGCAATGTTTGCTGGCGGCGATGGCGATCACGGCATTCGGGTGCATGTGATCCACGTTTTTGCCGTTCAGAAAACTGTGGAGCGGCGTGTCGATGGAGGACGGGCGCGGATTGAGATTGAAGGTCGCGTGGCGATACATCCCGACCATGTCGTCCTCGGCCGCGCTCTTGAGCCCCTTGTCGTCCCGGCTGCCGTAAACGCGCTGCAGATCAATCAGCTTCTCCTGGTAGAGGGAGGAAAAGTTCTCCCGCTTGGAAGTCCGCAGATCGCCGCCGGATCCCTTCACCCACAGCACCTCGGTCTCCTCCCCGGTGAGCGGGTCGGTCTCGGTGATCTTCGACGACGTGTTGCCGCCGCCGGTATTCGTGATCCGCTGATCCGAACCAAGGAGGTTGGACCGGTAAACGAGGCGGGCGACCGGGTCGAGTTTGGCGGCTTCCGTTTCGTTCCAGAGGTAGTTGACGTGTTTGGGGTTCATGTGGGGTATTCTGTGTTTTTTTGTGAATTACTGGGGTTTATCCGTTGACCTCCGGGACAAATCAAGCATAATCCCAGAAATTCTCCTCATGCTTGCTCCAGAACGTCATCGCCGGATCCTTCGCCTGGTGGGCACTCACGGCAGCGTGCGGACGACGGACGTCGCTCGATCCCTGAGCGTGACCGAGGAGACGGTGCGTCGCGACTTCGAGAAACTCGAGGCCGACGGCCACATCAACCGGACCCACGGCGGCGCGATCCGCAGCGAAGCGGCCAAGCGCGACCTGCCCTTCTCGAGCCGCGAGTCGATGAACGTCGACGCCAAACGCGCCATCGCGCGGCACGCTCTCCGCCACGTCGAACTTGGCGACACCATCCTCCTCGACGCCAGCTCGACCGCGCTGGAACTGGCCCGTCACCTGCCTGATCGCGAGACGACCGTGCTGACCAACGCGCTCAAGGTCGCCGTCGAACTCGCCGACCGACCGCACATTCAAGTCGTGATGATCGGGGGTGTCGTCAATCCTCGTTCGCTCTCCTGCACCGGCCCGCTCTCCGACCACGCCATCGAATGCTACAACGTGCAGAAGGCGTTTTTCTCCTGCCGCGGCGTCGACGCCGGGCGCGGTCTCAGCGAGGCAGACGACGAGCAGGCCCGCTTGAAAAGCCGCTTCCTCGCGCTGTCCGATCGGACCTTTCTCCTCGCCGACGAGACGAAACTGTCGCTGCGAGCCTCATTTTTCTTCGCCCGCACCTCGGAAGTCGACGTGCTGATCACCAACCAAACCCCGCCCCCCGAATTTGCCAGCGCCCTGGCGACCGGCGGGGTCGAAATCGAAATCGCCTCCCCCGAATGAATACCCGCCGTGTCTGTCTCGCCGTGGATCTCGGAGCCGGTAGCGGCCGAGTGGTCGCCGGCCTCCTCGAAAACAACCGCCTCGACCTCCGCGTCATCCACCGCTTCGCGAACGATCCCGTAAAGCTCGACGACGGTTGGCATTGGCAGTTCGACCGCCTCTTCGCCGAGATCCAGACCGGTATCCGCGAAGCGATCTCGCTCTTCGGAGCGGACGTCGAATCCATCGGCGTCGACACGTGGGGCGTCGACTACGGCCTCCTCGACGCCAGGGGAACGCTGCTCGGCGCGCCCTTCCAATACCGGGACAGCCGAACCGACGGCATCATGGATGCCGCCTTCGAGCGGATGCCGCGAGCCGAGATCTACCGTCGCACCGGCATTCAGTTCATGTATTTCAACACGCTCTTCCAGCTCCTCGCGGAAGCGCGGGATCCGGCGAAGCGCCTCGAATCCGCCGCCGGGATGTTGTTCCTGCCCGACCTGATCAATTTCCGCCTCACCGGCCGGGCCGCCACCGAGCGCTCCATCGCCAGCACCGGCCAGCTCCTCGACGCGAAGACGCAGGAGTGGGACCACGAACTGATCGCCGCCATGCAGCTCCCGGAGCAAATTTTCGGCGACCTCGTTGACGCCGGCACCGACCTCGGCCCGCTCCTTCCCGAGATCGCGGAGTCGCCGGGCGACGACCCGATCCGCGTGATCGTCTCCGGCGGGCACGACACCGCCTCCGCCGTCGCGGGCGTCCCCGCGGACGAGCCCAATCCCGTCTTCCTCAGTTCCGGGACCTGGTCGCTTTTCGGGCGCGAGCTGAGCGAACCCGTGCTCACCGAAGCAGGCTACGAAGCGGGCTTTTCCAACGAAAGCGGCGTCTTCGGCACCATCCGCTATCTGAAAAACATCGCCGGTCTCTGGCTCCTGCAGGAGTGCAAACGCCACTGGGACGCCGAGGGCCAGTCACTCGATTTTCCCGCACTCGTCGAGGCCGCCGAGGCCGCTCCGGCCTTCGCCGCCCTACTCGATCCCGACGCCCCCATCTTCCAGGCCCCCGTGCACATGCCGACCTCGATCGCCGATTGGCTGCGCGGCACCGGTCAGCCCGCACTCACCGATCCCGGCGCCGTCACCCGGGTCATTCTCGAAGGCCTCGCCCTGCGCTACCGGCTCGCCAAGGATCAGCTCGAGACCCTCACCGGCAAACCCATCACCCGGATCCACGTGGTCGGCGGGGGATCGCAGAATCGTCTTCTCAATCAATTCGCCGCCAACGCGACGGGCTGCACCGTGATCGCCGGACCGGTCGAAGCCACCTCGGCGGGCAACATTCTCGTCCAACTCAAATCCCTGGGCGTAATCAAGTCGCTCGCCGACGGACGCGCGCTCGTCCGCCGGTCGTTCGAGACGGAAACCTACGAACCCCGGGACACCGAAGCCTGGGCCAACGCCGGTCGGAAATTTCAAGCTCTCACCCACTCATGAAATCGCAGACCCACATCGAGAATCCCGACGTCATCCTCATCGGCAGTGGCGTCATGTCCGCCAACCTCGGCGCGCTGCTCAAGCGGCTCTCGCCCGGGATGAAGATTCAGGTCTACGAAGTCACCGACGACGTCGCGCAGGAAAGCTCCCATGGCTGGAACAACGCCGGCACCGGCCACGCCGGCATCTGCGAACTCAGCTACACGCCGAACCGCGAGCCCGACGGCACCGTCGACGTCTCGCGGGTGATCGGCATCTTCGAGCAATTCGAGGCCTCCCGCCAATTTTGGGCCAACGCCGTGACCGATGGGATGATCGATCACCCGAAGGAATTCATCAACCCCGTCCCGCACCTCAGCTTCGTCCACGGCGAGGAACAGGTCGACTTCCTCCGCGACCGCCACGCCGGCATGGCGGCCCACCATTTTTTCTCGTCGATGGAATATTCCACCGACCGCGACACAATCGGATCCTGGAGCCCGCTCCTCACCGAGAAGCGCGGCGAAGTCCCCATCGCGGCGACCAGGATGGACGCCGGCACCGACGTGAACTTCGGCGTCGTCTCCCGCAAGCTCATCGCCTGGCTCGCCGAGCAACCCGACTGCGGCGTGGCCACCGGACACCGCGTCATCGACCTCGACCGCACCGCCAACGGTTGGGACGTCAAAGTCAAAGACCTCGCCAGCGGCGCGACGCGCACGAACAGCGCAAAATTCGTCTTCGTTGGCGCGGGCGGCGGCAGCCTCCCGATGCTGCAGAAGAGCGGGATCCCCGAGGCCAAAGGGCTCGGCGGGTTTCCCATCGGCGGCCAATGGCTCGTCTGCGACGTCCCCGAAATCGTCGAGCGCCACCGCGCCAAGGTTTACGGTCAGGCCCTCGACGCCGCGCCCACCATGGCCGTGCCCCACCTCGACACCCGCATTCTCGACGGCAAGCGGACCCTGCTTTTCGGACCCTTCGCCGCGTGGACGACGAAATTTCTCCACAAGAAGGGCAGCTACCTCGACCTCCCGCTCTCGGTCAAACCCGACAACCTCGCCACGCTCGTCAAGATCGGCATCCACAATCTCGACCTCGTCCGCTACCTCATCCAGCAAGGCACCCAGAGCATGGCCGACCGGATGAAAGTCCTCCACGTCTTCTACCCCGGAGCCGAGGCCAGGGATTGGAAACTCGTCGACGGCGGCATCCGCGTCCAAGCCATCAAGAAAACCGACGGCGAAGCCGGAATCGTTCACTACGGCACCGAGGTCATCACCGACCGGGACCACACCATCTCCGCGCTCCTCGGTGCCTCGCCCGGCGCGTCCGTCTCGGTCCACATCGTCCTCGACGTGGTGAAAAAATGTTTCCCCGACCTCCTGACCGACCCCGACTCTCGGGATCGGCTGAAGAGCTTGATCCCCACCTACGACGTCGACATCAAGCTGCCGGAAAATGCCGAGTATTTCCGCCAAGTCTCCACCCAAGCCACCGCCGCGCTCCAACTGAACTGAGCCCCGAGCGTCTACCTTGTAAATCCCACCGATCCTGTCACTTTTCCCCGCATGGCATCATATGATTTGATAGTGATTGGCGGCGGTCCCGCCGGATACGTTGGCGCGATTCGCGCCGCTCAGTTGGGCAAAAAAGTGGCTTGCGTCGAAATGGATCGCGCGGGCGGCACCTGCCTCAATTGGGGCTGCATTCCAACCAAATCGCTCCTGAAAAACGCCGAGGTCTACCAAACCATGTCGAACCATGCCGCCGACTTCGGTCTCAGCTTCGACAACCTCGCTTTCGATTGGGAAAAGGTCATCGGTCGCAGCCGCAAAGTCGCAGATAAACTCGCCGGGGGCATCGAGATGCTCTTCAAGAAGAACAAAATCGACTACCTCCGCGGCGAAGGCACGATCCCCAGGGAAGGCAGCGTGGAAGTCACCGACAAGGACGGCAAAAAATCCACCATCGAAGGGAAAAACATCCTCATCGCCACCGGGGTCGTCACCCGCCAGATGCCGGGCTTCCCGTTCAACGGCAAATCCGTCATCGGCTCCAAACAAGCCATGGTGCTCCCCGAGCAGCCCAAAGACATCATCATCATCGGTGCCGGTGCCATCGGCATCGAGTTTGCCTACTTCTTCAACGCCTTCGGCACGAACGTCACCGTCGTCGAAATGCTCCCCAATATCCTACCCGTCGAGGACACGGAGGTCAGCGTCACCCTCGAAAAATCGCTGACCAAGCAAGGCATCAAAATCCTCACCGGCACCAAGGTCGAGAAAGCGGAAGCGACCAACAAGGGCGTGAAAATCACCGTCTCCGGCAAGAAGGACGAAGTCCTCGAAGCCTCCATCGCTCTGGTTGCCATCGGCGTTTCCCCACTCCTTCCCGGTGGACTGAAGATCGAACTCACCGAAAAGGGTTCGATCAAGACCGGCAACCGCTACGAAACGAACATCAAGGGCGTCTACGCCGCCGGCGACATCATCGGCCCGCCGTGGCTCGCCCACGTCGCCAGCTACGAAGCGATCCAAGCCGTCGAAGGCATGTTCGACGTCTCCGAGCCCAAGAAAGTCGACCTCTTCCCGGGCTGCACCTACTGCCAGCCGCAGGTCGCCAGCACCGGCCTCACCGAGCGCGCGGCCAAGGAACAGGGCATCGAATACCAGATCGGCAAGTTCCCGTTCATGGCCAGCGGCAAAGCCCTCGCCGTCGGGGAAAGCGAAGGCTTCGTGAAGCTCATCATCGGCAAAAAACACGGTGAGCTGATCGGAGCGCACATCATCGGGGCCGACGCCACCGAGATGATCGCGGAGATGAGTCTCGCGATGAACCTGGAGGCCACCTACGAAGAAATCGGCGGCACGATCCACGCCCATCCGACGCTGAGTGAAGCCATCATGGAAGCCGCCCACGCCACCCAGGGCCACGCGATCCACTTCTAAGAACTCTATTTTTTTCGGTTCAGATCGTTTCGCTGGACGACCTTCCCAATGACGAACAGTGCTGCCAGTCCGATCACGGTCGTTCCGAAGACCACCCCCGCCACAGCGTCGTGACCAGTCACGGCCAGCCACGTTCCGCTGCCAATAAGAAAGGATGACAGAAGGCCGCCGATAACCTGGCCACGCGCGCTTTGGACCTGTTGACAGCGGATCACGTGCGTTTCCATCTCTATCCGATGATTCTGTTGTTTTTCCGCGAGGGTGATGATCCGATCAGCTGCGTCTGGAGTCGCCTCGTTGTAACGAAGAAGCTCGTCCGAGGGAGGTAACGGCCCCGAGTGCGTCCGAAACTCGGTCCGACTCAATTCAACCTGCGTGTCTCTCAGGATCGCCCCGACAAAATCGATGACTTCATTCCGCTTCTTTGGATCAAGCCCTGTTAGCAGCTTTGGTTTCTGCTCTTTGAGAAGAGTCTCTGCCTGTTTGCGGCTTTCGAGATCCGAATTGGCCACGGTTGCTCCAGTTAAGTGAGTTTTAACTCCAATTGCGCCCGAGGGTTTTGAAAATTTCTCATACCGGCCCGGAGATCTTCTGCCACCATTTCAAAATCAGCCGAAATTGCTCGGGCATCAGCCTCTTGAGCTGTCTCGGAAATATTATAGCGATAAAAGTTCCCTGCCACATTGGCGACGGTCGCCATACCAAGTAAAAATCCGGAAGTGGAAGCTAAGAAGTCGGTCTGCGTTTTTCCCATGGGACGAAGGGTGTTTTAACTCCGCTAAAGTAGCACACAATGTCAAAATTTTGGAAGCCGAGGCCCCGCTTCGGATCAACCCATTCGGTTCTCGTGCTCAACCTCTTCCTCGACACCCCCGACCACCGCGCTCCTCGATGGGTCCGGGTCGCTACGCCCGTGCTCCTGGCTCTCGCGCTGGCCGCAGGTTGCACCGCGCTGCTGGCCACGACGCTCGACAATCCCGACGTCATCTGGAGCTATCGCACCCTCTTCTGGAGGGGGTGGCTGCTGACCATCGGGATTTCCGCAGCGGCTCTGGTGCTTAGCTCGACGCTCGGCCTGCTCCTGGCTCTCGCCCGGCGTTCCCCCATCCTGATCCTGCGATCAGCCGCGACGCTCTACGTCGAGTTCATCCGGGGTTCCCCTTTTCTGGTCCTGATCCTGGTTGGCTATTACGTCGTCTTCGATCACGTTCATCTCACCCACCGATTCACCGCCGGCGTCCTCCTCCTGTCCGCCTTCAGTGCTGCCTACATCGCGGAAATGATCCGAGCCGGGATCGAAAGCGTTGGCTCGTCCCAACTCGACAGCGCCCGCGCGATCGGCCTGACCACCCGCCAGACCTACCGGTTCGTTATTTTCCCGCAAGCCCTGCGTCAGACCCTCCCACCGCTCGCCGGTCAGTTTGCTTCGTTGATCAAAGACTCCTCGCTGTTGTCCATCATTGGTCTCGAAGAATTCACCCACTCAGCCGGGATGGTGAACTCCGCCACCTACAGCACCCTCGCCGCCTACTCGCCCCTCCTCGTTGGCTACCTGCTGCTGACCATTCCCATCTCGCTGGCCGCCCGCTGGCTGGAACACCGCGTTCGCTATGACACTTGATTTCCAGGACGTCTCGCTCTCCTTCGGCGAACACCAGATCCTCGACCGGCTGACGACGCGGCTCGAGTTTGACCACGTCCTCGCGTTCATCGGCCCCTCGGGCGGGGGGAAGTCCACCCTCCTCCGGCTCCTCGCCGGTCTGATCACACCCGATTCGGGAACCATCCGGATCGACGATCAATCCATCCCCCGCTCCGAAGCCGCCCTTCGCCCCTACCGGGCCCGGATCGGCATCGTCTTCCAAGCCTACAACCTCTTTCCCCACCTCTCCGCCCTCGCGAACATCGTTCTCCCCCTCGTTCGGGTTCACGGCGTCCCGCGCGACCAAGCCATCACCCGGGCCCAGGCCATTCTCGACCGTTTCCAGCTCGCGTCCCACGCCTCCAAACGCCCCGCCGAACTCTCCGGCGGTCAGCGGCAACGCGTCGCCATCGCCCGCGCCATCGCCATTGAAGCCCGTCTCGTCGTGCTGGACGAGCCCACGTCCGCCCTCGACCCGGAGATGACCGGCGAAGTCCTCGACCTCATCTCCGAGCTCCGCGACGAAGATCGGACCCTCCTCATCGTTTCGCACGAGATGGGATTCGTCCGGCAAATCGCCGACCAGGTCGCTTTTGTCGACCAAGGCACCATCACCGAATCCGGACCCGGCGAAGGCTTCTTCGACTCTCCCCAAAACCCGGCGACCCAGCGCTTCCTCGACCGCGTCTTCCGTTACTGAACCGACCTTTCCTCGAAGTTATCCACACTAGGATGGATTAAATTTTTGGGTGGGTCCGATTTCTTATTCATCTTAAGGGTGTGAATAAGCCCGGCAGACTCTGTTCCTCGGAGCGTTTAAGCCTGTTCCACGGCTATTTTGCCGTGTGAATGAAATCCCAAACCCTGATCGCGACCGGGCACAACTCGACGAAATCTGAAGATCGTGAGCAGTCATTCAGAATTGTTCCCGACTTATTCACAAGCTATTCACCCTTCCAGTCGGCTCCGTCGTTACTTCGAGTATTGGGCCACCACGAGGGTGGAATAGTCGTAACTCACGACCTTCTGCTGACCCTTCACGGCCGTCGCCGTTCGGCCGGAACTGGCCTTGACGGCGATGACGCTCGCCGCGTTGCCCGAGAGCGCCCCGTCGGCGGAAAAGACGCTCCGTTTGAACTTCCGCAGACCGATATCGACGCCCTCTTGAACGGAAATCTCCACCCGCACCTGATTTCCAGAGAACGAGCCCGACACGTCAGCCCGCTGATTCCCCAGGCGCGTCGCGTTGGCAAAGGATGATCCCGGAGAGATCGAAAGGCTTTGCACGAAGATGACCTTGCCACCTCGAATCGCTTGATCCCGACTCTCCACCTTGTCGGAGTCCGTGATCTCAAACAGATTCGCGTTGGCGAAGGCTGCGGCCATCTCGGCCTGATCCCGGGAGTCCGAGTATTGGATGACTGCGATGTCCAGGCGTCCCGCCTCGGCGGATGCGGGCAGGAAGGCGAAAACGGCGGCAACAAAGGAGCAAAGGAGAGAGATTCTCATGCGGGAAGGCTTTCCAGAAGGCACCCAACCATGCAACTGAATTCCCGGTGACATTTTCCCGCCACGAAGCCGGTTTCCGCACCGACGATGGATCCCGGTTCGACTGGGCGGAATGGCAACCCGCTGCGGCGACCCGGGCGGTCATCGTGGCGTTGCACGGTCTCGGCGGGCGGATGGAGCAATTCGTTCCGTTGGGTGAGCACCTGGCACCGCTAGGCATCGCGGTCGCGGCGTGGAATCTCCGAGGCCAGGGGCTCGATCCCGTCGAGAGTCGCCGGGGCTCCGTTCTCGACGTGGACCGGATGCTTCAGGACACGCTCGATTTCATCGGTTTCGTCCGGAGTCGGCACCCTGATATCCCGGTGCTGATCGCCGGCGACAGTATGGGGGCCCAGTTGGCCCTTCTCGCCCTGGCAGATTCAGAGATCGAGAGAACCCTCGCCGGAGGACTGCTCTTCGTCCCCGTGACGGCCCTGCGGCAACACAATCCCAAATGGCTCCAATCCGGCATGCGGGCCATCGGTAAGGTCTTTCCGAATCTTCGCCTCAACCCCGGGTGGTTCGTCAACCGTGGCCCCGGGGGAATCCAGCTCTCGCGAGTTCCGGAGCGAGCCGCTGAACTCGACGCAGCGCCCTATCGATTGCGGGAATTCTCGATCAGCTTCCTCGGCAACATGGGCCGCCTCATCGAACAATCCCGGGCCACCGGCCCCCGCATCACGAAGCCCGTCGCGCAGTTCTCCGCCGGAGTCGACCTCTTCCTGACCGCCGAGCAATGCCGGGCCTTCTTCGAGACGGTTGCGTCGCAGACCAAGAGCTACTTCATTTATCCAGAGGCGCACCACGACCTCCTCCACGACTTCGACGCCGACCTCGTCCTGCGCGACGCCGCGGATTGGGTCGAACAACTCCTCCGCACCCGCCAAATTCCGCTTCCATCATGATCCCCACGACCATCGCCCAAGCCGCCGATCGCGGCGACCTCCTCGCCGCGACCGCCGGGAACATCACCCAGCTCCTGGCCACGACGACGGATCCCCTCGGCGGACGCGTCGTGGCCGAATTGCTCGAGGCCGAGAATTGGACCGAGCTCAACGACCGGTTTTATCGGCAACTGGCCTTCGGCACCGGCGGGCTGCGGGGCCGCACGATCGGGCGGACCGTCGCCGACGCCGAGCGGGGCAGCGCGGCGCCCGGCGATTGTCCGGAGCATCCGTGCATCGGCACCAACGCGATGAATTTCCGCAGCGTCAGTCGAGCCACCCAGGGGCTCACCAGCTACGTCCGCGATTGGCACGCGAGCGAGCAGCGCCCGGGTCGACCCGCGATTTGCATCGCTCACGACACCCGGCACTTTTCCCGCCAGTTCGCCGAATTCGCCGCCGAAATCATCACCGATCTCGGCTGCGACGTGCATCTCTTCGAGGCCGGTCGCTCGACCCCACAGCTCTCGTTCGCCGTCCGCAGGACCGGGGCTGTCGCTGGCATCAACCTCACCGCCAGTCACAACCCGCCCGCTTACAACGGCTTCAAGGTCTACTTCGTCGACGGCGGACAGATCGTGGAGCCCCACGCCACGCGGATCATCGAGCGCGTCAACGCCGTCGCCAGCGAAACTCCCGACCCGGTCCCCGCCGACGAGCGCGGGAAGGTTCGCCACCTGGGTGCCGCCAGCGACGAGGCGTACCTCGACGCGCTGGAGACCCTGATTCTGGACCCGGCGCTCCTCCGCGCCCACCCGCCCCGGGTGGTTTACAGCGCGCTCCACGGCGTGGGCGGCGCCATCATCGAGCCCCTCCTCGCCCGGCTCGGCTGTCCGTTCTCCGTCGTCGCCGACCAGGCGGCGCCCGACGGTCGCTTTCCGACGGTGAGTTCCCCCAATCCCGAAAATGCCGAAGCCTTGGCCCTGGCCGTTGCCCAGGCCGAGCGCGAGGGCGCGGATCTCGTGATCGCTACCGATCCCGACGACGATCGGCTCGGAGCCGCCGCGCGCCTCACGACGGGCGGGCCGCTCGCGCCACTCACCGGCAACCAACTCGGCTCTCTCATGGCTTGGTACCGCGCGATGAAGTTTTTCGAAACCGGTCGCCTCACCCCGGCAACGGCGGGAAACGGCGTCATCATCAAGACCTTCGTCACGACCGATCTGCAGTCTGCCATCGCCGCCAAGTTCGGCCTCCGGTGCCCGGAGACGCTCACGGGATTCAAATACATCGGCGAGAAGCTCGCTAAATACGAAGGCACCGACACGGTCTTCGTATTCGGCGGCGAGGAAAGCTACGGCTACAGCGGAGCGGACTTCGTTCGCGACAAGGACGGGAACAGCGCCGCCGCCATGCTCTGCGAAGTCGCGGCCTACGCGGGTTCGCGGGAAATGACCCTCCACGGTTTGCTCGACGAACTTTACACGGAGTTCGGCTACCACCACGAGCGGAGCGAGTCGCTGACCCTGGAGGGTGCCGACGGCGCGCGTCAGATCCGCGCGCTCGTTGAATCCTACGCCGCCGAGCCACCGACGACTTTGGCCGGTCGGGAGGTGACGGCGATTCGGGATTTCGCCCGCGAGGAAATCTTCGACGTCGAGGGCGACCGGATTCCGAAGGAGTCCATGCTGACCTTCACGGTGCTCGGCGGCTTCCGCGTGGCCGTGCGGCCATCCGGCACCGAGCCGAAGATCAAATACTACCTCTTCGGGAGCGCCGAGCCCGTCCCCGCCAAAGAACTCGAAACGACCAAGGAGCAGACGGCCGAGGCGATGGGAGCGCTTTGGGAGGCTCTTCACACCGACGCGCTGGCGCGGATTGATCGCACCCCGTCTTGACCACCTCCCGCTTGGTTAGCACACTGCCGACAACTCCATTTTGACATGAAAATCATCCACGCCTTCCCCATCCTCGCTTCCGCCGCCTGCTTCCTCGTTGCTTGTGACTCCAAGCCAAAGCTTAACGAGGATGCCCCCGTGGCGTCGCCGACGCCCGAACTCGCCGAACGCGTGAACGACGTGGCCGAGCAGGCAACCGTCACCCTCAAGGAAGCCGCCGATAAGTCCGGTGAAATCGCCGCTCAAGCGGGTGAAATCGCCAGGGAGGCCGGTGCCGCCGTCCAGGAAGCCGGTCAGGATGCCATGCAAAGCATGCGGCAGCTGGCCGACGACGTGACTCGCAACGATGCCGAGAAGGAGGTGCCGAGCGCGACTCCGGTGGTCACGGAACACGTGGTCCCAACGCCGGAATCGACCCCGGAAACCACGCCAACGCCAGAGCCCACGCCGATGATCGATCCCATCGGAAGCTGATTCGCACGGAGCGGATTGCCGGGCGGCCAGGCCGCCCGGCCAGAAGCTCAGTCTCCCCCGAACATTTCCCGGATGGTGCCGGAGTATTTTTCCGAGATGACCCCGCGCTTGAGTTTGAGGGTGGCTGTCATTTCGTCGCCGATTTCGAAGGGCTTCGTGACGAAGCGCCACCCGCGCACCTGCTCGAAGGCTTTGAATCCAGTCTCGAGGTTGATCAGTCTTCGCACCTCCGCCGTGACGAGGGAGCGAGCCTCGGCATTTTCGAGAAGGTCCTCCGTCGACTCGACCTCCATCCCGGCTTCTTTGAATCCGGCCAACGTCGGCACGATGAGAGCGCCGAGAGATTTTTCGTCCTGCCCGACGACCATGCATTGATCAACCAATGCGGACTGCATCAGCTTGCCCTCGATGGGGACCGGTTCGACGTTTTCTCCGCTCTGCAGGACGATGGTGTCCTTGGATCGGCCGAGGATTTTCAGGCAATCGTTGAAGGTCACGACGCCGATGTCGCCGGTGTTCAACCAGCCGTCGCGCAGGACGAGATCGGTGTTTTCCGAGTCCTTGTAGTAACCCTTCATCACCTGCGGCCCGCGCGCGTGGACTTCGCCCCGCAGTCCCCGCCCGCCGCCGCGCCGCTTCGGATCGGGGTAGAGGATTGAGTGGGATTCGAGATCGACGATGCGGATTTCCGTTTCGGGATAGGCCGGCCCGACGGTGCCGATCACCAGATTGTCCCACGTCCTCACCGCGAGCACGGGGGCCGTCTCGGTGAGCCCGTAGCCTTCGAGCACCGGGATGCCGATGAAATTGAAGAACTCATCGACGTGCCTCTGCAGCGCGCCACCGCCGCTGATCGTGCCGCGGAATTCGCCGCCGACAATCGCACGCACCTTCTGCAACACGATCGGATCGAGCACCCGGCAAGGCAGTGAGTAAACGATCCAATTCAGCGCGTGACCCACCCCCGCCACGGCGTTCTCGCGCACCGAGCGACCTTGCAAATCCAAATGCTGCCCGAGGAAAAACCGCTCCGCCCGGTGCACTTTCTCGGTGCTCCGGGTCGCGATCCGGAAGAGGGCGCGTCGCAGCGGCGGAGCGGCTTCGACGTTGGCCATGATCTTGAGGTAAAGGCCCTCCCAGAGCCGCGGAGTCGAGACCATGATGTTGGGTCGGACGCGTTTCAGATCCTCGCCGATGTTGCGCAGGCTGGTGTAGTAGGTGCAGACGCCCCAGCTCATCGCCAGCATCTCGAAGACGCGTTCGTAGCTGTGCCAGATCGGCAGGATCGACAGGGCTCGGTCGCCGACCTGAAACGGAAACGGCAGGTTTCGAATCTGCGACACGATGTTCGCGTGCGTGAGCTGCACCCCCTTCGGCGTTCCGGTCGTCCCCGATGTGTAAATGATCGTGAAGAGATCTTCGGGTTGGATGGCGGTCATTCGCTCCTCGGCCCGGCGGTCCCCGGCGGCTCGAAGCTCGGCCCCCCTCATTCGGACGTCGTCGAGGGACCGCGCGCCGCCGGCCGGATCCATGACGATGACCTCACGGAGCCGGGGCAGGTCGCAGGAGCGGACCTTTTCCAGCATCGCGGCGTTCTCGACGATCGCGACTTCCACGTCGGCGTGTCCGAGGATGTATTGCACCTCGTCGCGCGTGATGTCCGTCCCGCGCGGCACGTCCACGGCCCCCGCGATCTGGACCGCGCAATCGGTCAAAATCCACTCCAAGCGATTGTCGGCGAGCAGCCCGACGTGGTGCCTCGCCTCGACGCCGAGGTCGATCAAACCGGTCGCCAACTCCAGCCCTCGGGCGAACAGCTCCCCGTAGGTGACTTTCGAAAAATCCCCGTCCGTCGTGCGCGTTGCGAACGCCGGGAGATCGGCGAACGTCGCTCCGGTCTGCCGAAAAAGCTCGGCGACGTTGGGGGGAACGACCTGATCCGCCACGGCGGGTTATTTGCGACGCTGGCGCGGCGGGCGTCCGGATTCGCGGAAGGTGATCCGCGCCTTGGTCAGATCGTAGGGCGAGAGCTCGATGGTCACCGCGTCGCCGGGGACAATGCGGATGAAGTGCTTGCGCATCTTCCCGGAGATGTGCGCCAGCACCAGGTGGCCATTTGGCAATTTCACACGAAACATCGTGCCGGGTAACACGTCGGTGACGACGCCTTGACTGGTGATTGCTTCTTCTTTTGCCATTCGGGACCGGGACTCCTACACGCTCCCTCAGTCGAAATCAACCCAAGTTATTAGCGAAGCCAGATTTCCCTGCCCTTCCGCGTGCCACGTGAGCGGCGGATACTGCAGCTCGCCGAGTGCACAGATCCGGGACGCGCCTGCGCCGCTGACTCGATTTGCATTCTCCAGAGTTGCCGGCCAGATGCCGATGGCCGCCAGCCACGGGCGCACGGGAATCAAGGCCGATTCCAGATCGGCGGGCAATGGCTTGACGAAAATCACGCGGTTGGCCGGAGACGTGGCGAACCAGGGATCGTCTTCGAAAATCACCGTCCAATCCGTCGAGTCCTCGCTCGTCCACAGCTGGACCCGGACATCGTCCGCAGATCGAAACGCGTAGCTCGCCCGGAGATCCACGATTTCCGCCGTCTCGCCGATTCCGAGTTTTCTCCGGGGAGTCCCAACGTTGAATGCCGCCATTTCCTCCGCCAGCCGACCGGCGAATCCGCGGGCCGTCTGCCCCGCGACCTCTTCGACGTAGATTACGTGGGGCGAGAGACACCCGCGTTGATCGAAGAGCGAAGCGTCCCGGGCCGCGAGTGGAGCGGCTGCCTCGGCGTCGCCAAACACGATTCCAAAACTCACCCGGTGTCCGTGCGCCTGAAACGGGATCCCCCTCGGAACGCGCTTGCGCAAAGCCGCCACGGTCTCATCGTTGCCCAACACGACGACCGCTCCCGCTTCCTGGATCCAGGTGTCCGGCAGGTTCGTCGCGATCTCGACCAACTCACGAAGCGTGGCCGGGAGCGCCTCGACGAACGAGTCGACTTCCGGCAGCCCGCCCGACGGCAGCTTCACCCGGTTGTGCGAACCGAGCAGCAATCCCCGAATCAAACTTTGCAAAGCCCCGTGCGGCGTGTTGCCGCTCACCACGTGCAGAATGATTGGCGGCGCGATGGCCAGCGCCCGGTGAGCTCCGTAGGGCGCAAAGCCGTCCAAAATCTCCTCGTCGCCCAATTCCAAGCGCACGACTTCCAGCAGATCGGGCGCGGTCACCGGCCCGAGAAGCTCCGCAAATCCCGCCGCCGCCCCCGCGATCTGCGCCGCCCGCTCCGCCGTGCTCACCAATCCAAAATTCAAAATCTAAAATCTAAAATCCCCTGACTCGCGCGTCCATGATCCAGCGCCACGGGATCGCTCCGTGGCTCAGCATCCAGTCGTTGAACTGCCGCAGCGACCATCCTGCGCCGCCGACGAAGTGCGCGTGCAGTCGCTCGACCTCCAGCCGACCCAGCAGGTAGCTCATCGGGACGGTCGGCGACGACGTGTACCAATTCACGTCGCCCTGCGCTCGTTGCCGCGTGAAGCCCACGCCTTCCATCAGAAGATTCACCGCACCGCCGTAGGAGAGTTTCCCGGTCTGCAGCCCGCAATCGATCACGATCCGGTGCGCCCGCCAGAGGGCGTCGTGGAGTTGAATCAGCCGCGCTTCCGGCAGCCGCACCAGTCCCTCGTCGACGCACATCTTCTCACACCATAGCGTCCAACCTTCGTAAAAAATCGCGTGCGCAAAGAGCCGCCGAAGCTTGCTGGAGTGCCGGTTCTGGATGGCGAACTGCAGGTGATGACCGGGATACGCCTCGTGGGCGGCTGTCAATTCCACGCCAAAATGCTGCCGGATTTCCGCCCGCTTCTTCGCCTCGGTCTTCTGCGTGAGACTCAGGTCGTTGACCCAAAAAATCCCCACCTGCCGCCGCGAATACGCCGGCGGTTGGTTGTAGGCCGCCGTCGGGAAATGGTGCCGCAGAAACTCCGGCACCGGCAGGACCTCGAGCGACTCCCCCTTCGGCAGCGTCACGAGTCCCAGCTCACCCAGGCGGTCGTGAATCTCGGTCGTCACCGCGCGGTATTCGTCGATCAGCGAACGGTCAGGCAGCCAGCTCGCGGCTGCCGCGTCGATGGCCGAGCGGGCGTCCTTGAAGCCGCCCCTCTTCGCTTCCGCCTTCAGCTCGGCGCGGAGTTGCGCGATCAATTCCCAACCGTTTGCCTCGATCTCCGCTACGGATTGATCGAACCCCATTCGCTCCCGCACCAGCGTGGCCAGCGCGTCCGGCCCAACGGCAAAATCCCCCGCCGCCCCCGGCGACTTCCGGACGATGGCTTTGCCGTAGGCAGCGAGCGCCGCCTTGGCCCGCGCGATCCCGTCCTGTGTCCCCTCCGGATGCGCCGACGCCGCGACCAGGGTCTCCTCGAGACCACTGAGGAAATCGATCCCACCCGCACACGCCTTGGTGGCAAGTTGGGTCCAGAGCGGAACCGGCTTGCGCAGGCACTTGGAGCCATTGCGCAGGTAGCGCGGGATCTGGGTCAGCCGGGAGTCGATCGCGGGAAGGACTTTTTTGAGGTTGTCGGAGTTCCGGATGACGAGGTCGAAAATCGATCCGATGGCCGCGTCGACGTGGATCTGCGGGTTCTTCCGCCACCGCTCGAACTCGCCGTCCAGCACGGTGCTGGTCCGGAGCTCGGCCAGCATCCCGCGCCGGTCCAAATAGTCGTCCCCGCAGAAAACCGCCTCCGGGAGCGCTTCGATCTCCGCCGTGGTGCGGGCGACCAGGGCACTTTGCGCGCGGTAGTCCGCCGGTGAATTCACGCCGAGTCGTGAGTCAAATTCCGTCAGTCCCAAGGGGCTCGCAGCTTCCGGGAAGCGCTCGTGCGTTTCCCTCAGGAAGGCCATGCTCGTCTTTCGAAAGCTTCCGATGGCCCGATGGGTCTTCGGACGACTCATTCCGCCGAATTGAGAAGATTTCCCGCGTCGTCGACCTGCGCCATCGCCAGGTTTTCCATTTCGTTGGCGAGGTCGCGCATCTGGTCGACCTCATTTTGCGAGGGCGGTCGGTTCCCAACCCCTTCCGTGATCGAGAGGAGCACCTTCATCTTCGCGGTCAGCTGGGTCACGAGTTCCGTTCTCCGGAGTCGCGGGTTGAGCGTCTCGAGTCGATCGATGAAATAGGTCATCACGTCGGGACGCCGGAGGCCCTCCGCCCGGGTGGGTGTGTAGTTCTTCGCCGTGGCGTTCGCGGCGAGCTGAAACCCTCGGAGCCAGCCGCCGAAGCTGATCACGTGGGCCATTTCCTCGTCCCGCAAGGCCATCATCGACGCTTCGATGTCGGCCTGGGTCGCGATCAATTCCTCCCGCAGCGCCATCCAGTTCCCGGCCTCGCCGAGATCGACCAGACTCTTGGCCCGGGTCAGCAGGCTGTTGCCCACTCCAAGCCCCTGGGATTGACGGATCAACGCCCGGCCAATGTCCTCGATGTCCTGCGGACGCTGCGCGATCACGATAACGAAGCCATCCGCGACGAGGGTGCCAAAGTGCATCCCGGTTTGAAACCGATTCGGGAACGCGGCCTGGCGGTCGTTGGCCTGAACGATTTCGACCGGGAGCGGGCGGAAGGCGTCCAGATCCAGCAGGAGCTTCTGGATGTCCGGAGCCGTGACCTCGTTCACTCCGAGCTCCTCACGCATGTGATCCTCGGCACCCTCGCTCATGTCGTCAACCTGAGCCCGCGCGACGGAGAGCCCCGGAAGGAGCAGCAGCAGGATCGAAAGCGAACGCCAATTCATCGGATCACCGGACACGCTGACAGAACCATTCCGAATTGTCCAACGCCGAGCGGCTGGCGAGCCCGGAACCATTCGCCTTTCCTTCCCAACCCGACTGCCGATACTCCGCGAATGATCATCGGAGTCCCCAGGGAAATCAAAGAACAGGAACACCGCGTGGCCCTCGTGCCCGCCGCCGCGCATTTGCTCGTGAAGCGTGGCCACACCGTTCTCGTCGAGACCGCCGCCGGAGCGGGTTGCGGTTATCCTGACGCCGACTACCAGACCGCCGGTGCCGAGATCGTGGCGGAACACGAGACCGTCTTCGCGCGGGCGGATCTGATCGTGAAGGTGAAGGAGCCCCTCGCTGCGGAATACGAGCTTCTCCGCCCCGGACAGCTGCTCTTTACCTACCTGCACCTCGCGGCCAACCGCCCGCTGACGGAGGCGTTGATGCGGATCGGAGCCACTTGCATTGCCTACGAAACGATCGAAGTGAACCGGCGTCTCCCGCTATTGGAACCCATGTCCGAGATCGCCGGGCGCATGTCGGTCATCGTCGGCGGTCATCATTTGGCGAAGCATCACGGCGGCAAGGGAGTCCTCCTCGGTGGCGTCCCGGGCGTGCTCCCGGGGAAGGTCGTCGTGATCGGCGGCGGAACGTCGGGCGTGAACGCCGCCCGCATGGCGACCGGCCTTGGCGCCGACGTCACCATCCTCGAAGTCGACCTCGAGCGGATGCGGTTTCTCGATATCACGATGCATGCCGCTCATACGCTCTACTCCAGCGAGGCCAGCCTGACCGACCTCCTGCCGACCTGCGATCTGCTCATCGGTGCCGTCCTCGTCCCGGGAGCCAAGGCGCCCAAGCTGATCAACCGCGAGATGCTGCGCGCCATGAAGCCCGGGAGCGTGCTCGTCGATATCGCCATCGATCAGGGCGGCTGCGCCGAAACGTCCCGCGCCACCACGCACCACGACCCCACGTTCGTGGAAGAAGGCGTGCTGCACTATTGCGTTGCCAACATGCCTGGTGCCTACGCCCGCACCGCGACCCAGGCCCTCACCAACGTCACCTACCGCTATATCGAGACTCTCGCCGACCTCGGCTTGCGCGAAGCCCTCGAAAAAACCCCCGCCCTTCGCGGCGGCATCAACGTCAGGAACGGTAAAATCACCTGCCGCCCCGTCGCCGAAGCGCTCGACCTGCCTTACGAGGATATCGTTTGACCGCGCAGGACGTTAGACGTATTTGTTCGACATATGCAAACCGTTACCACTCGCGAGTTCTACCACAACGCCAAGCTCGTCGATGGCCTCCCCCCTGGCGGTAAACTCCTGGTTACCTCGCGCGGCAGACCGAAGTTCATCGTCCGCCGCACTGATGAACGCCCGAGGATGACCGAAGAACTGCTCCGGAAAAGCGCCGTTTCGAGCGGAAATAATCGGAAAATCGATCTCGTCGCGGTTCTTCAGGATCTCAAGGATTGAGGACTTACGCCGACACCTCGTGGTGGGTTGCCTCGAAGCAGGAAAGCGACGCTCTCCACGACCCAGCGGTGCGCGTGTTGACCAAGCGCCCTGATCTCGACGTCGTCTGGACGCCCTGGCAGCGGGTGGAAGTCTTCAACGCATTCCGGCAACTGGAACGACGAGGAGCCATCGAACGAATCAATGCGCGCCAGATGATCCGTAATCTCGAAACCGAGGTGGAACTCAGCTACTGGCCGCACGTCGAGTTCAATTGGACCAATGCCGCCCGCCGCGCCAACGAGTTGAGCGCCATCCATTCGCCCGCTCTGCCGATCCGGGGTATGGATCTCTTCCACATCGCCATCGCGCTTGAGATCGACGCCGACCTTCTCCTCACCTTCGACGGCGATCAAGCCGCGCTCGCCGAGGTCGCTGGCATCCCTGTCCACCCCTGGTCCACCGGCGTGAAGTAGAGCAACCTGCGAAACCATTCGAATGAATCTCGAAAACCTCATCCACCAGATCGGCCGGCAGGCCCGCGTCGCCTCCCGGGCGCTCGCCAATCTCCCGACCGATACCAAGAACACCATCCTCCGCGCGATGGCCGACGAGCTGATTGCGCGCACCGACCTCGTCGTCGCCGAGAACGCTCAGGACGTCGCTGCCGCCGAATCCGCCGGGCTCACCCGATCCAGCGTGGATCGGCTCCGGCTCGATCCGGATCGGGTGGCCGCCATCGCCGCCGGGATCCGCCAGGTCGCCACGCTTCCCGATCCGGTCAACGAGGTGCTGCGCGATTGGACCCGCCCGAATGGCATTCGGATTACCAAAGTCCGCAAGCCCATCGGCGTCGTCGGCATCATCTACGAGAGCCGCCCCAACGTGACCAGCGACGCCGCCGTCCTCTGCATCAAGACCGGCAACGCCACCATCCTCCGAGGCGGCAGCGAGTCGCTGCGATCCAATCTCGCCATCGCCGACGCCCTCCAGACCGGCGGAGCCAGCGCGGGCCTCCCCGCCCACGCCATCCAGTTGATTCCGGTCACCGACCGCGACGCCGTTCGCCTGATGTGCCGCATGGACGATTGCATCGACGTGATCGTCCCGCGCGGCGGTCATGGTTTGATCGAGGCCGTGGTCACCCACGCCCGCATGCCGGTGATCAAGCACTACGACGGCGTCTGCCACGTCTACGTCGACGAAATGGCCGACCTCTCCATGGCCGAAAGCATCGTCCTCAACGCCAAGACCCAGCGCCCCGGCGTCTGCAATGCCCTCGAAACTCTCCTCGTCCACGAGAAGATCGCCGACGCATTTTTCCGCCGAGCCCTCCCCGCCCTGTCCGCCGCTGGCGTGGAACTCCGCGCCGAAGGCGAAACCTTCTCTCAACTCTCAACCCTCAACTATCAACCCCTCGGCAACGCCGAGAACTACACGACCGAATACCTCGACCTGATCCTCGCCGTCAAAATCGTCCCCTCGCTCGATGCCGCGATCGATCACGTCAACCTCTACGGCAGCCACCACAGCGACGCCATCGTCACGACCGACGACGCAGCCGCCGAGCGGTTCCTCAACGAAGTGGACTCGGCGACCGTTTACCACAACGCCTCCACCCGATTTACCGACGGCGAGGAATTCGGTTTCGGTGCCGAGATTGGTATCAGCACCGACAAGCTCCACGCCCGCGGCCCGATGGCACTCGAAGAACTCACGACCTACCGCTACCTGATCCGTGGCACCGGCCAGATCAAGACCTGACCCATGATCGCTACCCTCACCCACTACGAAGGCCGCGTCCAGGGCGTCGGCTTTCGCTACACCGTCAAGTCGATCGCCCAGGGGTTCGACGTCACGGGCACCATCCGCAATCTCCCCGACGGGCGAGTCGAACTCTTCGCCCAAGCGGACGAGCAGGACGAACTCACCGATTTCCTCACCGCCATCCGTGAAAGCACGCTGGCGGGCCACATTCAAAGCGAACAGACATCCGCGACCGATCCCGACAAAACGCAGCGCGGCTTCCAGATTGTCACCTAGCGGCATGGGGAGCGCGACCTTCCAGGTCGCCCGCGGAGGCTTCCAGCCTCCGCGCCCAACCCATCGGCGAAGCCGCACTTCCAAAACCCGCCCGCCCACACCATAATCTCCCCCATGTCGACCCCCGCCGTCTCCCTCCGCAATCTGACAAAACTCTACCCCGTCCCGCTTCGCCGCGAGCGGCTGGTCGCCGTCAAGGACCTCACGCTGGAGATACCCGAAGGTGAGGTCTTTGGATTGCTCGGGCCCAACGGCTCCGGCAAATCGACCACCCTGAAGATGCTCCTCGGCCTCGCGACGCCCACCTCCGGCACCGCCCACGTCTTCGGGCACGAGAGTGGCGGTTTCGCCGCCCGCACCGAAGTCGGCTTCCTGCCCGAGAATCCGTATTTTTATAAATTCCTCACCGGCGGCGAGACCCTCGCCTTTTACGGCAAGCTTTGCGGTATCAAGGGCAAATCTCTCGCGGACCGCACGAACGAACTCCTCGATCTCGTCGGTCTTCAGGACGCTCGCGACCGCCGCGTTGGCGGCTACTCCAAGGGCATGCTCCAGCGCATCGGCCTCGCCCAGGCCATCATCCAAAACCCGCGCCTCGTCGTCCTGGACGAGCCCACCGCCGGCGTGGACCCGGCCGGTTCGCGTCAGATCCGCGACCTGATTCTGACTCTGAAAAAGCGCGGCGTCACCGTCCTGCTCACGTCCCATCTTCTTGAGCAGGTCCAGGACGTCTGTGATCGCGTCGGCATCATGTCCCGTGGCCAGATGGTCCGCCTTGGCCCGCTCGAAGAGCTGGTCTCCGTCGACAACCAGACCCAGTTCATCGTTGAAAACGCCGACCCCGCCCTCGCGGGCAAGATCGAGGCCCTGATCCGTGAGTCCGGTTCCGCCGCGACCCTCCTCGAAACGCGCAGCCCGCAGCGGTCCTTGGAGAAAGTTTTCCTCGAAGTTACCGGCGACCATTCCGCCGCCGCCGCCCGTAAGGACTAGATGAACTACTTCGTCACCGGCACCGACACCAACGTCGGCAAGACCTACTTCGCCTCACTCTTGATTCGCGCTCTTCGCGCCGCCGGTCGCGATGCCGTGGGAATGAAGCCCATCGCCTGTGGTTCCAACGAAGATACCGGAATCCTGCTCCGCGCCTCGGGCGAGGAGGTGTCGCTACCTGACCTGAATCCCGAGTATTTCGAAACCCCCGTATCGCCGCTGACCGCGTCCGAACTCGAGAATCGCACCATCGATCCCGAGAACATTCTGGCTGCCTTCGGTCGCCTCACCGCAGCGCACGAAGACGTGATCGTCGAGGGTGCCGGCGGGTGGCAGACTCCGATCCGCGTCGACTACACGATGGGCGACCTCGCCAAAGCCATGAGCGCGCCCGTGATCGTCGTCGTCGCCAATCAGCTCGGCGCGTTGAACCACACGCTGCTGACGCTCGAAAGCATCAATCGGTTCGGGCTCACCTGCGCTGGGATCGTGTTTAATCGTCCCCGCGAGTGCGACGACATTGCGGCCCAGACGAACCGCGAGGTGCTTAATCGCATCACCAAGGTTCCGATCCTCTACGACCTGCAAACCGGTCAGGAAAAGTTGTCGGACGTCGAGGCGTTCTTGTAGATAGGTTACCCCCTTCCCGAGGCAGTCCTGCCGCTGCCGAGCGGCTCGGAGCGACGATTCCCCGCAGAGTTTCGATCAAGAGTTGGTCGCCTTCACTTCGTCGAACCATCAGAGCCGTTACTGGAAGACGTTCTTGGGCCTCAGGTCGAGCCGTCCACTCGTGCCCCGTCTCTCCATGGCACCACCCAAGATTGTATTATGGGGAGCACAGGCATCCTGCCTGTCGCGTCGGGCTTCCAGTCCGACGCTTGCTCCCAAGTTGAGTGAAGCGAGACCACTTCCCATCACGAGGCGGTATCGCTCCACGTAATTGACGACCCCACCGGCTCCTACCGCCTCGACCCCAAGCTCATCAAGGTTAGGCCGATCAGAGCCGCGACTTGTCCCGGCAGAATTCACAACGATCAAGACGAAGCTCCCGCTAAGTTCCGTTACAGCAAAGCCCTCTCCGAATCTGAGCCCGACAGTGAAAGTCGAAAATCGATGGGAAGTTGCGAGCGCCGAATGTGCCAATGCAATGGACCGACCCCTTCACGTGACCCCTTCCACAGGCTCTAGCTAAGCATTGTCAGAATTCATCGGCTGACCCCTACCGTAGCTAAGCGTTGTCAAAATTCATTGGCTGACCCCTTCCGTGGAAAATCCTTTGACCGTCGGCAGTCCCCTTCGCGTAGCATTTACGCCCATGAAACATTGCTCCTCCAGGTTGACCGCTTTCGCAGTCACGCTCTTTGTCATCGGCCCGTCTGCCTTGGCAACCACCCCCGATCTCGTGCAATTGCGACCCGGGCTTTTGGAGCGAACCCGCGCTGCCATTGCCGCCGGAGCTCCCGACGTCCTTCCCGCTTACCAGGCGCTTATCGCCAGTGCTGACGGGTGGATGGAGGTCGAACCGCCAGCCGTCACCGACAAAATCCACCCCGCCCCGAGCGGCGATCCGCACGACTACGCAAGCCTGCAAAGCTACCAATGGCCTGACCCAAAAAAACCGGATGGCCTGCCCTGGGTTTTTCGCGACGGAGAGAGGAATCCGCTCGGCGACGAATACGACCGACCCAAGCTCAAGCTCATTCAGGATGCGGTCCCCGACCTATCGCTGGCGGCTTGGTTCTCCGGCGACACGCGGTATGCCGACAAGGCGGCGGCGATGCTGCGGACCTTTTTTCTCGACCCCGCGACCAGGATGAATCCGAATCTCAACCACGCACAACTCTCGCCCGGTGGCCCGACCGGCACCCGCTACGGGATCATTGACACCGCCTATTTTCCGTCGAAATACTTCTTTGATGCGGTGACGCTCCTGCCGTTCTCGGCGGATTGGACGGAAGCCAACCTGGTCGGCATGCGGGAGTGGTTTGGCCAATTCCTCGACTGGCTGGAGACCAGTGAGTTGGGGCGCGATCTGGCGGAGAACCAGCACAACAACATCCGCACTGGCTACGAACTCCAGCGCGCCGCCATCGCCCGTTTCATCGGGGACGACGCCCGCGCGATGAGGATCCTGGAGGACTTCGGACCAAACGTGATCGCCCGACAGATCCAACCCGATGGCAGCCAGCCCGATGAAGAATGGCGCTCAAAGTCGCTTGGCTACTCGGCGAAGAATGTGGAATTTCTTCTCCAGGTTGCCCAGCTCGGTGAACTCGTCGGCGTGGACCTCCATCGCTACGAGGCCCCAGGCGGTGCTTCGATCCGCCTCGCCCTGGATTCACTCATCCCATATTGGACCGGTGACAAGGTTTGGACGCATGAGCAGATTCGCGACTTTCGCAGCAACCGCGCCCGGGATGCGCTCCGATGGGCAGCCATCGGCTACGACGCACCGCGCTACGAAGCCTTGATCGGGGAGGTCGAGGGAAACCCGGAAGCCGATTGGACAACCGACCGGATTCAACTTCTTTGGCCAGGGAAGGGGAAGGGGAAGGGGTCAGCCGATGAATTCTGACTATTGATTTGTCTCGGAATTTCTTGGCATGGTGGCTGTCGAGATGGCAAGGCAGCAGCGGATTGAATTTGAGGGAGCGTTTTATCACGTGATGGCGAGGGGAGATCGGGCGGAGGCGATTGCGGAGACGGAGGAGGACCGGGAGGATTTTGTTTCGACGATGGGTCGGGCGTGCGAGCGGACGGGAGCGCGAATCCACGCTTGGGTGTTGATGAGCAACCACTACCATTGGCTCCTGGAGACCCCGGCCGGGAATTTGGTGGAAACAATGCGGTGGTTTCAATACACTTACACCCGGCGGTTCAACGTTCGAAACGGGAGGTGGGGACACGTGTTTGGTGGTCGGTATAAATCGGTCGTCTTGAGTTCGAGCGACGGAGATGGCGACTACTTTCGAATTCTGATGGATTACATTCATGTCAATCCGGCGCGGGCCGGGATGGTCGACCCGAGCAGCGGGTTGGGATTGCTTGATTATCGATGGAGTAGCCTGTCGCAGGGATATGGTGTCGGGGAATCGAAGCGGCCCGGGGCGTGGATGGATGTGGCCTCCGGGTTGAGCCTGTTCCAGTGCGAGGATACTGCGGCTGGGCGAGAGAGATTCGTAGAGAGGCTCAACGGGCGAGCGAATTCCGAGCGAGAACGGGCGGGAGTCACACGACCAGACGAGCAGACGCTTCAGAGCACGCTGCGGCGAGGCTGGTATTGGGGGAGTGAGGCGCTGAAGGAGTCATTGCTCCAGCACCCGGTCAAGGAAAGCACCGAGCGTGAATATGAATTCAGCGAACACGGTAAGGCGCGTTCCGAACGAGCGGCGGAGGAGATCGTTCGAGTCATGGCTGAGGAAGTCGGTCTTGACGAGGCGGATCTGGAAACGCTCCCTGGAAGCGATCCTCGGAAGGTCGACATTGCATTAGAACTAAGTCGGGCGACGGCAGTCAGTCTGACTTGGATCGCCAGGCGCCTGGCGATGCGGAGTGCCAGCAATGTCAGTCAGCAGCTCTATCGGAGGCGACGAAATAAAAAGTCGATGGTGGTGTCGGATGCGGGGTCAGGACGTGGTGGACTGGTGGACGTTTGCGACCAATAGCCAGAAATCATCGGCTGACCCCTTTTCATCGCTTTTCATCGGCTGACCCCTTTGCCTGCTTGGATAGCGCGGGCCCGCGCTACTTCATGTAGGCGAGCGAGTCGGCCGCCTTCTTCACGTCCGGCACACCCTCCAGCAGGTCGGCGATGGCGTCCCACTTGCCGCTGACCAGTGCCTCGTGGGCATGGTCTGGGACGACGATTGGAAAATCGACGTCGCCGCAGTGCGCCTTGCGTTCCGCGAGGTCGATCGTGATCGGGGCAGCGGGATCGGCGGCGACCAGTTTGGCCAGCGATTCGATGTCTCCGGTGTTCATCACCACGCAGGGCATGCCGAGAGTGATGGAATTGCCGAAAAAGATCTCGGCGAACGATTCGGCGATCACCGCGCGGAATCCGTAGCGATACAGTGCCTGCGGCGCGTGTTCGCGCGAGCTGCCGCAGCCGAAATTCGACCCCGTGAGCAGGATGCTTGCGCCGGCGAATTGTGGGTCGTTGAGCGGATGGTCGCGTTCCTCGCCCGTGTCGGGGTCATTGCGGACGTCGATGAAGGCGTATTCGCCGAGTCCGTCGAAGGTGACGCATTTCATGAAGCGCGCCGGGATAATGCGATCGGTGTCGATGTCGTCGCCGGGAACGTGGACGGCCGTGCCGCTGACTTGAGTGATGGGTGGGAGCTTGGCCATGTTGATGGTTATTGGTTAGTGGTTGATGGTTGTTGTTTCGCCGCTTCGCGGCTCAACTTCGCGCCGGTGCGTTCGAGCAGGGAGATCACGCCTTCATTCCCGTAGAGGTGGGCGGCCCCAACGGCGAAGAAGAAGGATTTTTCGGGCCTGGCCTTGATTTTCTGTTCCATCCGCTCGGCCATCAGGACGTTTCGCTGGTTGAGCAACCGGTCCATCAATCGATCGGTGAGCTCGGATTGGCCGACGGCCATTGACTTGGCCACGTCGGCTTCGAGTCGATCGAGGTCGCCGGATTGATAGCTGGCTACGAGTTCGTCCGTGAGGTTTTCTCCGGATTCGCGGGCGGTGGCGAGTTGCTCGAGTGTGTCCCGGAGCAGGACGATCTGGTCCTCTTCGGAGATGTCTTCGAAAATGGCGAGCTGCTCGTCGGCGGTTTCGAGTCCGCCCGTTTCCTTGCCCGCCATCGCGGCGCGCTGAAAGAGCAACATGTCGAGCGGGATGACTCCCGGATACTGGAGTTCGTCCTCCAACGTGGCGAGGCTGACCGTGAAAGCCCAGATTTTCATCCGATCCCGGGGCGCGAGGGGCGCGTCGAAGTCCATCGCTTTAAGTTCGTCGAGCGCTGCCTGGTAGACGTCGACCGGGAGCACGTCCTCGAGAGTCGTTCCGGACGGAAGGAACAGCTTGGTCGACATTTCGATCAATGTGCCGGTATCCATCGGAATTTCGGTATAGACGGCGTCGGCGGATTGGAACGCCGGGGCGACGCTGTCGGGAATCCGAGCCACGTCGGGGCGCGGCAAATGAATGGTTCCGAAGAGGTAGCTGGGCGCGGTGGCACCCGGGGATTCAATTTTCCACAGGAACGGAGCGGGCGCGGCGGTCGCGAAGCCCGAAAAAGCCGCCAGTAGAAGCAAAGCGGTCGACGTGAGGAGATCCCGCCGAACACCTGCGCGCGCCCGGGTCTCCTGACGTCGACCGCTACGGATTCCAGACATTGCGATCCTCACGCCGCGATTTCGAAGACTTCCCTCGCGTCTGAGACGACGCCGGTCACCGCAGCCGCGGCCACCATGAGCGGGCTCATCAACACGGTGCGACCCGTTGGGCTGCCCTGGCGCCCTTTGAAGTTGCGGTTCGATGAACTCGCGCAGAGTTGCTCGCCGACCAGCTTGTCGGGGTTCATTCCGAGGCACATCGAGCACCCGGCGCCGCGCCATTCGAATCCGGCATCCCGGAAAATTTTGGCCAACCCCATGGATTCCGCGATGGACGAGACGCCCTGCGATCCCGGGACCACGATGGCCTTGACGCTGTCGGCGACCTTGCGGCCTTCGAGGTAGCGGGCCACTTCCTGGAGATCGGAGATGCGACCGTTCGTGCAACTACCGAGGAAGGCGACGTCGACCTTGGTGCCCTTGATCGGGTCGCCCGGAGTGAGGTGCATGTGCGTGATCGCCTCGGCGGCTGTCGCGCGATCCTTCGCCGGAACCTGCTCCGGCGTCGGCACGTTTTCGTCGATGAAGATGGCCTGGCCGGGGTTGATGCCCCAGGTGACCGTCGGCGCGATGTCTTCCGCGCGGTAGCTGATCACGTCGTCGTATTCCGCGTCCGGGTCGCTCGCGGTTGCCTGCCAACGGGCGACCGCCTCGTCCCACTCCGCACCTTTCGGCGAGTAGGGTCGCCCTTTGAGATACTCGAAGGTCGTGCGGTCGGGATTGACGTAACCGACCCGCGCACCGCCCTCGATGGACATGTTGCAGACGGTCATCCGCTCCTCCTGCGTGAAATGATCGAAGGTGCTGCCGCCGTATTCGTAGGCGTATCCGATGCCCCCGTTCACCCCGAGCTTGCGGATGATGTGAAGAATCACGTCCTTGGCGTAGACGCCGGGCGTGAGTTTGCCGTCGACGTTGATCCGTCGCACTTTCGGCTTGTGGAGAGCCATCGTCTGGGTCGCGAGCACGTCGCGGACCTGACTGGTCCCGATGCCAAACGCGATTGCCCCGAACGCTCCGTGGGTGGAGGTGTGCGAGTCGCCGCACGCGATGGTCGTGCCCGGCTGCGTGATACCTTGCTCGGGCCCGACGATGTGGACGATTCCCTGTTGACCGCTGGGGAGATCAAAAAACTTCACGCCTGACTCCGCGCAATTCGCGCGCAGGGCCTTGATCATTTCGTCGGCGAGAGCGTCGGAGAAGGGTTCGACGCTTTCGTCGGTCGGCACGATGTGATCGACGGTGGCGAAGGTGCGATTCGGGTAAAGCACTTTGAGGCCGAGATCGCGGAGCATCCCGAAGGCCTGCGGGCTCGTGACTTCGTGAATGAGGTGCGTGCCGATGAGCAGTTGAGTCTGGCCATTAGGCAACTTCCGCACCGCGTGGGCGTCCCACACTTTATCCAACAAGGTCTGTTTCATAGAGGGGTGGACGATAGTGGGGAATTTTTCACGGCGCAAGTCGGACGGAAGCTGCCTGGGGGTGCGGGGATCTGAACGGAGGAATGCGAAGGTCGCAAAGGGATGCGGCAAAATAGGCTAAGTCGATAAAGAATTGATATTGAAAAGGAAGTAGGATACCGGAAAGAGATGGAAAGCGATCAGCTGAGGTTATTTTTGGCGATTTGTGACGAGGGGAGTTTTTCGGCGGCGGCCCGGAAGCTCGGGACGAGCCAATCGCAGGTGAGCATTCAGATCAAGAAGTTGGAGGACGGGTTGGGAACTCAGCTGTTCGACCGATCTCGGCGGAGTGCCGAGCTAACCCCACTGGGTGTCGGGCTCCGACCGGAGGCGCGGAAGATCGTGGATTTCGTGGATGCGGCGAAAACGAGATTGCTGGACGCGGTCGCTGGGCGGGCGGGGACGCTGCGGGTGGGGATCGAGGACCAAGCGCGGTCGGAGTTGGTGAGCAAGCGGCTGCGAAAGTTCGCCCGGCGGTTTCGGGGAGCGCGACTCGAAATCATCGTGTTGGCAGGAGATGCTGGCGCGGGTTGTCTCGAGGAGGACGATGTCCGAATTCTGGTAACGGACAAGGGTGAGGGTCGCGAGATCGAAACTCGCGAGATCGGAATCGCGCTACCTCGAAAACACCGACTTGCCAACCGGGAGCGATTGGGCGGCGAGGATCTTCTCGGCGAAACGATCCTCGCGGCTTCGGCTGGTTCGGCGACCCGGATGGACGAACTGGTTCATGATTTGCAGGTCGGTGATGGATTTGCGTTTGATCGCTCGCGCGACCGCTCGCTCGGCGAGCGGTTGTGGCTGGCCTCGCTCGGATTGGGTCTGACCGCGTGCGTGGCAGAGGACGTCCGTGGCTGCGGTTACCGGCTGGAGTGGTGCCCGCTGGGACCGGCACCAATCCCGTTGCGGACGGCGATCATCACCAACCCCACTGGCTCTGCTATCCTCGGACCGGCGTTCGTGGACGCCATGACCCAAGGTTTCCGGCAATAATCCTGTCTCAATCACTTTTTCCTGTCGCGGGATCTGTCGGCGACGAACCACAGTCATCAGCCACGCGTCGGTGCCGCTCCAGCCAGACGGCAACGAGCGACATGTCGGCGGGGGTGACGCCTTCGATTCGGGCCGCCTGACCCAGGGAGCGGGGTTGGATTTCCGCGAGCTTCTGGACGGCTTCGCGGCGAAGCCCCGAGATTTGATCGTAGGCAAATTCCGCTGGGATCGTCCGGCTCTCGGCCTTGGCCGCGCGTTGGATCTGATCCCGTTGGCGGCGGATGTAGCCCGCGTATTTGACGTCATTCTGAACCGTGGTCCAGACTTCCGCCGAGCCGTTGCGGGTGAGCTCGGCTGGCAGCGTTTGCCAGTGGTTTTCGGGACGCTTGAGCCAGAGCTCGAGGGTTCCGTTTTCGAAGCGGGTTTGCGTGATGAAACGGCCGACGGAATCGATGTTGGCGAGTTTGGCGGTGAAATTTTCGCGCTGAGGGTCGCGGATCAGTCCGGCGGTGAGCGCGCGGGGCGTGAGGCGACGATCGGCGGTGTCGTGACGGAGGAGGAGGCGGTGTTCTGCCCGGCTAGTGAACATGCGGTAGGGTTCCGTGGTCCCGCGAGTGACGAGGTCGTCAACGAGCACGCCGATGTACGCCTCGGATCGTGAGAGGATGAGAGGATCTTCACCGCGAGCGGCCAGGGCAGCGTTGGCGCCCGCCATGAGCCCCTGGGCGGCAGCTTCCTCGTAGCCGGACGTTCCGTTGATCTGGCCGGCGAAATAGAGTCCGGCGATCCGTTTGGTCTCGAGGGTGGGGTGGAGTTGGGTGGGGGGGCAGTAGTCGTATTCCACTGCGTAGCCTGGGCGGAGGATTTGCGCGTTCTCGAGTCCTGGAACGCTGCGAATGAAGGCGTATTGAACGTCGAAGGGGAGGCTGGTCGAGACGCCGTTCACGTAGATTTCGTCCGTGTGGAGGCCCTCGGGTTCGAGGAAGAGTTGATGACTCGATTTTTCGGCGAAGCGAACGACTTTATCCTCGATGGAGGGGCAATACCGGGGGCCGACTCCCTCGAAATGACCGGCATACATCGGCGACAGGTGGAGGTTGTCGCGGATGATCTCGTGAGTTCGCTCGGTTGTCTGGGTTATCCAACAAGGGATTTGTTCCACGTGGAACTTGCCGGCCGACCAGCGGTTCAGCGTGAAGAGTTCGCGGTTCGCCGAGGTGGTGGGCGTGAAGCTAAAGGTTTGGGGGTTGGGATCGCCGTCCTGCCGTTGGCACCGCGTGAAATCGATGCTTCGCGCGAGAAGGCGGCAGGGGGTGCCGGTTTTGAAGCGCTGCACCTCGAAGCCGAGATCCCGCAGGGAATCGCTGAAGGTCGATACCGAATCGCCCATCCGACCGCCGGATTGATTGCGCATCCCGACGTGAAGGAGGCCTCGCATGAACGTGCCAGTCGTGACGATCACGGATCGACCGTGGAATGAGACACCGGTCGTCGTGTCGACCCCGGTGACGGCGTCGCCGGAGACCAGCAGGGAAGAGACGTTGGCCTGCTGGATATCGAGATTGGGGTAGCGTTCCAGGGTGGCTTTCAGTCGAAACTGGTAGGCTTTCTTGTCACATTGCGCCCGCGGGGCTTGGACGCTCGGGCCTTTGCTGGCGTTGAGGAGGCGAAACTGAATTCCGGTGGCGTCAGTGTTTTCGCCCATCAGGCCGCCGAGGGCATCGATCTCCCGGACGATGTGTCCTTTCGCGAGGCCGCCAATGGCTGGGTTGCACGACATCTGCCCGATTGTGTCCGCATTCTGCGTGAGCATCAGCGTCTGGCAGCCGATCCGAGCGGCGGCGGACGCAGCCTCGATCCCAGCGTGACCCGCCCCAGTGACGATGACGTCGTATTCCTTGGGAAAAGCGAAGGAGGGCATGACTACTGGCAAGCAGAAATCGCGAGCGTTCCACGTGGAACAACGCGGCGATCAGGGTCGGTTCAAAATTCCGGTCGCAGGTCGCGGAAACAGGTCGTCGAGTTGGAAGACAGCATCTTCCCCCGACAGGGTCGCCAGAACGACTCGGAGGTGAGGAGCAAACTCCGCTAGAACCTGGCGGCAGGCTCCGCACGGGCTGATCGGTTGATCCGTGTCGGCGACGACGACAATGGCTTCGAACTCGCGCTCGCCAGCGGCGACGGCGGTCCCGATGGCAACCCGCTCGGCACAGATCGTGAGGCCGTAGCTTAGGTTCTCGACGTTGGATCCGGTAAAAACTTTTCCGCTTCGGGTCAGAAGCGCGGCTCCGACCAGGAAGTGGGAGTAGGGCGCGTAGGCACGTTCCCTGGCTTCGATGGCGGCATCGCGTAGCGGGATTTCAGTTGGATGCATGGGTCTTGAAGGAAAGGTCAGTTAGGCGAAAGGTTGAATAACGACAGACGAACTAGATTATAAGTATTTAACTATAAATAACTTATGGCGTATTGCGACTTGGATCGCGAAACCGAATGGAGCCACTACCGACGGGTTTAGGCGCCAGCGCCTCGGATTCGGGGACCCAACCTTGTTCCGCCGAATAAGCGGACAGGGTCGCGGTAATTTCGCGGGCGGTTCGGCGGAGATCGTCACTGAGTCCTGGAAAAGCTCGGAACCCGGCCCCGGCAGCCACGGAGCCGATTCCCAAGCCGATGGGCCCGAGAACCGTCAGTGGAGTGATGGTGGAGATGGTTCCCGGAGGCGAGTTGGAGCCGCCAGTCGTGCGGATGGCGAGGATCGGCGTGGGCGGTGAGGTCGAGAGATCGTGGACGGTGGAGGTCGTCACGACCTTGGTTCCACCGGCACCGAACCCGAAGAGGGTCCGGAGGGCGCGGCTTCCTTGATTCATCCGGTCAATCTCTCCCACGATGAGCCAGGCATTCTCCTGCGGGAGGTCGCCCTCGGCGGAAAGGGACTCGGCGGGCGCGAAGGAACGGTCGAGTTGCTTGACCAAGGTCGCGGTGAGTTTGTCGGCGACGTCCTCCTGAAAGGAGACCAGTTTTTCGCCCTCGCGATCGACCCGGAGATTCTCGGCGGGAACGGCAAAGTCCTGAACGTAAACACGATCGGGAAGTTTGGAGGGGGTGTTGGGCGGTTCCGCCTCGGTCTTCAGGGCAGTGACGGAGGCGCAGGCTCCCAGAAACAGGGGAAGTCCCAGGGCGGAAAGGGCGTGGAGAAATTTGGTCATATCAAGCTGGGTAGCATACATGATTTCGCTCGCGTTGCGGGGATTTGTTGCCTTGGGAGCAAGGCGCAAAGAGAATAAGTGCTGAATCAACTCATTATGAAAAATCTCCACGCGATTATTGGCGTTAGCCTCGGACTTCTTGCAACCAGCCTATCCGCCCAGGGGCGGGAGATCGAAGGTGTCACGCTGGCCCCGACGAAAACCGTCGACGGGCAATCTCTGTCGCTCAACGGCGCCGGGGTGCGTTCGATCAAGTTGGCGTTCGTCCCGATCAAGGTTTACGTCGCGGCGCTGTATTCGCCGCAGCGGTTGTCTTCGGCGAGCGCGGTGATGAATTCCGACGGGCCGTTGCAGATGGATTTCACGTTCTTACGAGCGGCGGATCAGGGTCAGGTCGATGACGGTTGGAATGAGCAGTTCGAGTTTGGGGTCACCGATCCCTACGCAGGGTTCGAGTCCGACCGGAAGGCCTTCGTGGCGTTGTTCGATCCGATTGGGAAGATGGAGACCCAGCGCGTCGTGTTGGCGGGCGACGAGACGAAGGTTTATCAAGGTGGGAAGCTGAAGGGCTCGGTGGAGGGACGGGACTTTCAGCGCGCGTTTCTGAGTCTGTTCTTCGGGCCGAGGCCGGCGACGGAGACGTTGAAGAGCCAATTGCTGGGGCAGTGAGAGGGTTTTCCGCTCTGCTGAGCGTTCGAACGTCTGGGACGTGGATATCCCTCGTGGCGTTAGTTTTCGTGGGTTGCACGGATCGGCGTGGGGAGGCCGTGCGGACGTTCGTCGCGACGAACCCGCCCGATTATGCGGAGTTGGCTGAGATCACGGGAGAATTTCCGTTGGAGGCCATCGGCGACGGTCGGTTCCGGACGAACGTGCCGGTGCGGTATCGGATCACCGAAGAATTGGTGTCGATTTTCGATGGATTCGGAACCCCGGCCGGCGTGCCGGTGGCCGCGCGGCTGGACGCCGTTCGCGCCTGGGCGGCCACGCGCTTGCCGGAGGGCGACGCGTTGAGAACCGCGATCGAACGAGCGTGGCAGCAGACGCGGTATGGATTTCTGCTCAAGCGAATCGAGGTGCCGAAGGATTCCGTGCAGCCCGCCTTGGTCTCGTTGGAACTCCGTCCCACGGCGGACGGGAATTGGCTCATCGAACGAACGGGGAACACGCTCGAATTGACGGGCGTGCCGGACGGACCGGCGGAAATCCCGATCCAGGGATCGCCGGAGGCCGAGCAATTACTCGCGGAGGTCGCCGTGACGGCGGGGGGATTGGAGACGATGCGAGCGGATTGGCTGGAAGCCTTTGAGCAGCGGGCAGCGGCGGCCTTGGAGGCGCTGCGCGAGCGATTGGGAACGGGAATGATCTACGCGGGGAACGTCGATGGGGTCGACGTCGAGTTGGTCATCTCGCGGGGGGCGGATCGGGGCAAGGAGGTTTTGGCCGTGCTGCGGACGACGGGAACGCCGCTCGCGGCGGCGCGGTTCGAAGGGCGTGCCGGGCGCTATGACGACGGTTCGGCGTGGTGGCGGGGCGGACGGATCGACGTGATATCGCCGGGTGAGGGGGAGCTGGCGGATCGGGAGGAACTCGTCCTTCGCTTGGAGGGGGAGGGCTTGGCCGGGCCGGGAATCTCGCTCCCGGACGGGAAGTCGGTGGACTTGATCCCGGAGCCCGCCGACTCGCCTTAGCGGAGACGCTCGACGAGCCAGTAGGCACCCATGAGGGCGATCAGTGCCGAGGTGGCGGGGACCCAACGGGCGGTCCAGACCGGATTCCGACGGAAGCGGAGAAGCACGGGGAGGACGAGGGAGGCGACGACGATTTGACCCAACTCGACGCCGAGGTTGAACGCGAAAAGGGGGCCCAGCGCTCCGGTTCCGCGGGCACCGATCCCGAGTTCGCGGAGCACGGTGGCGAACCCGAGGCCGTGGATCAGCCCGAAGGCAATCGTGAGAACCCAGCGACCGCGGGGCTGGCCTTGGCGGATGATATTTTCGAGGGCTACGTAGACGATGGATGCGGCGATGATGGACTCCACGATCCATCCCGGGAGCGTGACGAGGTCGAAGGTCGCGAGAGCGAGTGTGAACGAGTGCGCGAGCGTGAAGCAGGTGATGATGCGGAAGGCGTCGCCGTAGCCGCGCACGACGAGCAGGAGCACGGCGAGAAAGAGGAGGTGATCCCAACCGGTGAGGATGTGTTCGATCCCGAGCAGCAGGAATCCGAAGAACGAGGAGGGAGCGTGGGCGTCTGATTCAGTGCCTGGTTCGGAGGTGGGCTCGGAAATCCGGATGGACGCCGTGTGGTTTGACGCGCTGAGGAGAGTTTGGTTGAGGGGATGTCCGGTGACGTCGTTGACGGTCAGAAAGTGGCGGTGGCCGTAGCCGAGTTCGTCGATGAGTGGGACGTGGATGGTGAGCGAACCGTTGACGACCGCAGGTAGAACGACGCGGAACTCGACGTCGTTGGATTTGATCGTTTGAGCCGTGGACTCAGTGGGGGTCAGCGGCTGGCCGTCGACTTCGACTCGGATGACGCGATCAGCGAGCTGGGCGAGGGTCGTTTGCTCAGCTTTGAGCAGGGATTCGACTTCGACCTGGGAAAACGCCGCGACGACGTCGGTGTGGTCGGTGCCGAGCGTGATGGTCGATCCGCTCAGGCCGGGATCGTGGGCAAACGCCGAACCCGTCGAGAGAAGGATCAGGCTGAAGAGGAAGGTGAGGATTCGCATTGGAAAAAAGGAAATCCCCGCGTGCCGCGGCGACCAATGAGCGGTCGCCGCGGTGTCGCGAGGGTTGAAGCTCGGCGTGATTAGTGGGTGTGATTCCGACCGTTCTGTGGGGTCGACTCGTAAGGGAAGACTTTGCTGTAGGTGGCGTCGTTGGCGCTCACTCCGTCAACCCCGTCGCCGGCGTTCACCACCTGAATCGGCGTGGTGCGCAGATCACTGGCGAGCGCGCTGACCGCGATATCGACCACGTCGTCACCGAAGCGGCGACCGTTTGGCCACCCGCCGGGGATGATCCCGCCATTGGCGAAAGGATCCTGGACGGCGCTCTGGAGGCCATCGCCGCCGAAGATGCCGAGGCGGGAGAAGCCGTCGTCGTCGGAATCGGGATTTGTTCCGAAGGTCGTGCCGTCACCGGCGAGACGCGCGGGGGCGGTCGAAAGGTCGACCTTGATCACGTCCGGGATGAAAATTCCGACGAGATCGCACCGATCGGTCAAGCGGTCGTCCTGGATCCCGCCGTCGTCCGCGCCGCCGGGGGCGTCACCGAAGACGATTGCGTCGATCAGCTGCGCCAACTCGGGAGTGGACGCGTATTTCGCGAACAGCGTGCCGTCGGTTTCCGGGGTTGTGCGGCTGTAGAGGTCCTTGTCGGCGATGGCGACGAGTGCTTCGTTGAAGAGCGGGTTGCCCTGGCGAGCGACCTGAACGAGGCGCGGCACGACGGTCTGAGTGGTCGTGTTGGTACGGGTGACTTCCACGCGGACGTCCTTCCGAACGCGAACGCGAACGCGGCGGCCGTTGCGGAATTTCTTCCGGTCCTTGTCCTTATCCCGGTCGAAGTCGACGTCGCTCGTCGTGTTCGTGACGATATCGAAGGTTGGGCGGAGGGTTGCGCCGTGAACGCCGACGACCTGTTGGTCGCTGCCGAGAGCGGCAACCGGGATGGCGAGAGCCATCAGGTGGATGTTGAATCCACCCTGGGAATCCACACCCGGGCTGCGGATTTGCAACAGATCGAAGATCGAGTTGATGTCGCCGTAGAACCCGTCGTCACGCTGACCGGCGAAGGCGAGGGTGCCGTCGTTGAGGGTCGCGATGGATTGGGCCGTGTTGGGATCGAGCGCGGCGAACGTGGCGACGCCCGGTTTGGCGGGATTGTTACCGTCATTCCCCACGTTGTAGAGGGGGGTGGCGATGCCTTGGTTGTTTGGCGGGACGACGCCCGAGCCGAGGAGTTCGCTGGCGCCGGTGGCGACGGTCAAGCGGGTGACGGTGTAGGTCTGCACCAGATTCTGGTCGGGATCGATCGGATCCACGGAATCGACCACTCCCAGGTAGGACTGGAGGATGGTCGCGGTGTTTTGGTAGGAGGTCGTGAACTTGAACAGGTACGAAAACGTCGTCCGGCCTGCGGCTACGTCGGCACCGGTGGAGACGTTGATCGTGTAGGACACGCGGTCGTCGAAGTTGTATTTGTTCGGCCGACGCCCGGCTCCTGGTGCGGGTAAACGCCGAGGGCGGTGACGAGGGTTTTCACTCCGCTGATGTCCGCGACAAACGCGTAGACGTCGGTCGTGTTGGCCGAGGGATCCAGGGTGATCAGCGGCGCGTCCATGTGACTGGACGCGAGCGCTGCTCCCGTGAGGGTGGTGACCGCGGCGAGCGCAAAGGTCCGGATTGTGGGTATTTTCATGACTTGGTTTTTTGGTTTTTGCTGAGTTTTGGTTGGCCGGCGGCGGAACTTTCCGGCGGCGGGAGAGTGGTTGCGAGCGTCTGCTCGAGTCGGTCGAGCTGGTCGCGCTCGGAGGGAAGCAGCGTGTGACGGAGAGCCTTGGCATCGGTGATCCACTCCCGCGCTGCGGCGAGCTGGTCGGCCCGGTGATTGATCACGGCGGCGTGAAAGTAGAGCCGTCCGTCCTCAGTGCCTTCGACGAGAGCCCGGCTGATATGGGGCAGGGCCTCGTCGGCGCGTCCGGCGGCAGCGAGCGCCCACGCGAAGGCGTCGTGGGTGAAAATATCCTGCCGCGACTTCAATTCGTTGCCCGCCAGCCGGACGGCGCGAGCGGGTTCTTCTCCCCGGGTTGCCAGGAAAAGTGCGAGGGTGCGGGGGTCGGTGCGCTCGCCGGATTGGCGGATGGCCGCCTCGATCTCGGTGGCTTCGTCCGGTTGGTCGGCGGCCCGGAGCGCATCGGCGAGCGCCCACCGAGAATCGGGAAGGGGGTTGGCGTCGACGGCGGCGCGGAGCACGGTGACCGCCTCGTCCGAGCGACCGGCTGCAAGCAGCATCCGGCCGCGAAGCAGGAGGGCGGGTGCGTAGTCCGGGATGACTGCGAGGGCGGAGTCGAGAGACCGACCGGCTTCGACGTTCGAGCCGGTCTGAAAATCGAGCGCCGCCAGTCGGCTGGCGGTCCAGGCGAGTGACTCGGGGTCGTGAACCGAGGCGGCCGACAAGGCGAGGCGCATCAGTTCAAGCGCTCCCGCCGTGTCGCCGATGACCCAGCGGAGGTAGCCAGCGCGGGAATAGGTCTGAAGGCCGGGCTTCAGGTCGATGGCGTTCTGGTAGGCGTCGATCGCTCCGTCGAGATCGCCCCGCTCCATGAGGGCGTCACCGAGCAGTGCGTAGTCGAAGGGATTGCCGCGAGCGGCCACCAGCTCGAGGGCGATGGCTTCGGCTTCCTGAAAGCGGTGAAGATTGTGCGCGATGTGGCCGCAGAGGAGGCGGGCTTCGTTCGAGTCGGGATCGCGGCTGGCGAGCGCGGTCGCGCAGTTTGCCGCGAGCGTGTAGTAGCCGGGGTCGAAGCTTTCGCGGGCTTTGGCAACGAAGGCCCACCCGAGGCGCTCGAGTGAGGGATCGACCAGGCGCCCATCACGGACGTGCTCCTGGTATCGACGGATCGTCCGATCCGCCTCGTCGTCGCCAGCGTGAGGGGTCAGGACGATGGCGAGCGGGTCCATCGCGGGGACGGTGGCGGACGGCCCTTCGCTCGGAAGGGTCGGCTGGGGACCGCAGCTGACGAGGGTCGCGCCGAGTGAGAGGAATGCGACGGCGGGTCGAAGGATGGGATTGAGGCGGATCACGGGACGAGTGGGACTGGTTGCTTTACGCGAACTCCGGGGATACCAGATCACAATATGAGCCAGCGGGGTTTACGCTCGACTTGGGCGGCGGGGGCGGGGAGCGTGCCGGCGGAATGGAGGCTGCGAAGTAAATGAGCGCCGCGAGACTGCCGGGTTGGACCGCTGAGGTGATCTCAGCTTACGAGAGTGGGGCGGCGAGCCAGTTCGTCCTTTACGGCAACATCCACGATCGGTTTTTTCTCGGGGGCGGAAGCTCGGGCGGGATGGGAAGTTTGCGGGATTTTTTTCGCGACATCCTGCTGCCGAAATTTGACGTCATCCTGCACTACGATCTCGGCAACGGGATACGGGTCGAGCGGGGGCGGGAGGAATTTGCCAAGTGGCCGCAGGCCGGGGACGCGCCGACCCTGCCGAAAGCGCCGAGGGCCGCCGTCGAGACGCTGACGCAATATTTCCGCTACGCCGCGAACCTCACCGCGCTGGGTCGTCCGGCTCCGCAGATCGCGTGCGTGGTGTCGGCGGCGAATCTCGTCGCGCCGGCGGTGCCGGGCGCGCTGAATTACGACCTGAGCGCCATCGCGTTGTTGCTGCGCGAGTGGAGCGCGGACGCGCGGCTGGCGTCCCACGCGCTGGCGACGTTTTTGCTCACGGATAATCTCGCTGACCTGCACCCGCTGCTGGCGACCAACCCGGCGGCGGTGGCCGTGAAGGTTCCGCTGCCCGAGCCGGTCGAACTGGCCGCCGCGCTCGAGCACCTGGCGCCAAGCTACCCGGTGGCGCTGCGGGAGTGCGCCGACGATCTCGGTGGGCTCGCGCGGCAGTTCCGGGGTGCGACGTTTAACGCGATCGAAAGCCGCCTCCGCCGCTGGGAACACGCGGGTGAGCCGCTGCGGGAGCGGGACGTCGCGGAGCTGCGGAAGGAAATCGTCGAGCGGGACTGCGACGGGTTGATCGAGTTTGTCGAGCCGACGCGGTCGCTGGACGACGTGCACGGTCAGCCGAAACTCAAGGAGATGCTGCGGCAGGACTTCGCCTTGTGGCGGACCAATGACCTCGAGGCGTTGCCGATGGGTTATCTGGTGTGCTGGTCCGGTCGGGACGGGGAAGACGTATCTGGTCGAGTGCCTGGCCGGGGAGGCGGGGGTGCCGGTCGTGAAGCTGAAAAATTTTCGCGACAAGTGGGTCGGGAGCACGGAGGGAAATTTGGAAAAAATCTTCCGCCTGCTGTCGGCGCTCGGGCGGTGTTTTGTTTTCGTGGACGAAGCGGATCAGGTGCTCGGGCGGCGGGACGCGGGTGGCAACGACGGCGGATTGTCGGGGCGGATCTATTCGATGTTTGCAACCGAGATGAGCAAGGCGTCGAACCGTGGCCGGATCGTCTGGGTGCTGGCCACGAGCCGACCCGATCTGGTGGAGGTCGATCTGAAACGCCCGGGGCGCATCGACGTGAAGGTGCCGATTTTTCCGACGACGACGGCCCGGGAGTCGTTCGATCTCCTGCGGGCGCTGTGTCGGCGGCGCGGGGTGGACGTTGCCCCAGCGGATTTCGAGCCAATCGAATCGCTGTTGCCCGACTGGCTGACACCCGGTGCGGCGGACGCGCTCGCGATGAAGATCTACCGCGTGGCGAAGCTCGAGGGGTTGACCCCGGTCGCTGCGGTGACCCGGTGCCTGACCGGCTACCAGCCACCGGTGGCGCGGGAGGTCCTGGCCGAGCAAATCCGGCTGGCGGTGGCCGAGGCCAGCGACATGGAGTTTGTCCCGCCGGAGTTTCGGCCCGAGTGAGGTTGATTGCCCGCGAATGACGCGAATGGGCGCGAATCGGTGATGGGGTGATGGCAATTCTTCTCGTCACCCGAGCCGGGCAGTGGTGATTTTGTATTGTAGATAAACTTTCGCGCCGTTCGCGTTTTTCGCGGGCCGCACTCTTATGCTTGCTTCGCTTCGGATTCGAAATTTTGCACTCGTCGAGTCACTCGCCTGGGACGTTCCGGCGGGCTTCGTCGCGATCACGGGTGAGACCGGTGCGGGCAAATCGATCCTGATCGGTGGCCTGAAACTTCTGCTCGGCGAGCGGGCGGACAAATCGGCCATTCGGTCGGGCGAGGCGGAATGCGTGATCGAGGCCATCATGGCGCTCCCGGACGACTCGGCCGTGCCGGGGCTGCTGGAGGCGGCGGGCGTCGAGCCGTGCGAGGAAGACCAACTCCTGCTGAAACGCGTCATTTCGGCGGCGGGTGCGGGTCGGCAATTCGTCAACGGTTCGCCCTGCACGCTCGCGTTGCTGCGTGAGATCGGCGACCGCCTGGTCGATCTGCACGGCCCGCACGATCATCAATCGTTGTTCTCCCGCGAGGCGCAGACGCGGGTCGTCGACGCGTTCGCGGGTTCCGTGGACGTGGCGGAGCGCTACCGGATCGACCGACGGCGTTGGCTGGCGCTGGAAGCGGAGCAGGCCGAGAGCGAGGCCGGAGTGCAGGCCGTCGAGCGCGAGATCGACCTGTTGGATCATCAAGTGACCGAGATCGATTCCGCCGAACTGACCGCCGACGAAGAAGAGCCTCTGCTCGCGAAGGCTCAGGCCGGCGGCAACGCCGAGCGGTTGATGACGCTGGCGGCGGAGGCCGGCCACGCCTTGGTAGGCGCGGAGAACTCGCTGGAAAACGGGCTCATCGAAGTCGGACGGCTCGCCCGGGAAATGGCCAAGCTCGACCCGATTGGCGCCGAGGATTTATCGGGTCGGGTGGTGGCGGTGGCGGAGGAAATCGCCGACCTGGCCGGGGATTTTGCGACCTACCGGGATCGGATCGACGCCGATCCGGAGAGCCTGGCGGCGACCGAGGCGCGGCTGGATTTGCTCGAGGGACTCAAGCGGAAATACGGGCGCACGGTTCCCGACGTGATTGCCTACGGAGACGAGGCGCGGGAGCGGTTGGCCATGCTGCGGAGTCGATCCGAGCGGCGGGCGAATCTCGGCGCGGAGATCGAGGCGGCGCGGAAGTCCGTGCTGACGGTGGGAGGGAAACTTTCCAAACTCCGGGCCAACGCCGCGCCCAAGCTCGCTGGCGAAGCGCGGCGACACCTCCAGGATCTGGGTTTCTTGAAAGCGGGCTTCGAGGTGCAACTCGACGGGCTCACGGAGCCGGGAGCGGACGGCTTGGAAACGGTGGAGTTCGTTTTTGCGCCAAATCCCGGCGAGCCGGCCCAGCCGCTGCGGGCCATCGCGTCGAGTGGCGAAATCTCCCGCGTGATGCTGGCGCTCAAGACGTCACTGGCCGCGCAGGACGAAGTGCCGGTGCTCGTCTTCGACGAAATCGACGCCAACGTCGGCGGCGAAATCGCCCACGCGGTCGCGGCGAAGATGGCCGAGATCGGGACCGCCCGGCAGGTCCTTTGCATTACTCACCTTCCGCAGGTCGCCGCGGCGGCGGGCACGCACTTCGTCGTCGCCAAATCCGTCGTCGCCAAACGCACGGTGTCGACCCTCGACCGCGTGGCCGACGCGGGGCGCGAGGCGGAAATCGCGCGGATGCTCGGCAGCCGTGACGGCGACGCGGCGCGGGCGCACGCGAAGGAACTTCTTCAATTTTAGATTTTGGATTTTGGATTGGGTGATGAAGCGGTTGGTTTGGGTGGTTTTTCTGGCGCTGTTGGCGGGCGGACTGACTTGGTGTGAGGTGTCGGGGCGGCTGGGTGTCGTGGGCGAGGGATACCGCGAATGGCTCGGCGTGCCGACGCCGGGTGCCGTGACCCTCGTCGAGTTCGACCGGCTGGACGACGACACGATCCCGTCGCTGGACGCCGCGCTTCTTCTCCGGGCGGTCGAGCCCTTTTCGCCGCGAGCGGTCGTTTTCTGGAGTCCCGTGGCGGAGGACGGCAACCGGGCTTTGCTGCGGTCCAAATTGAGCGGCATCGAATTTCCCGTTGAATTCGCACGCGCCGGCGAACTTCCCGACGGTTTGTCCGAGGCGAGCGGCGAGACGATGACCGTGAATTTTGGCGATTTGATGGTCGCCAGGATGCGCGGAGAACAGGGCCTCATCTCACCGAAGCTCGACGCGCAGTTTCGTGACCGGGTCGTGGTCGGTGAACTCCGACCGAGCCCCGGGACGACGACGGATCGGAGGGAACCGACCGCGACCCCCTGGTGGCTCCTGGCCCTGCCGGTGCTGGTATTAGCCTCGCTTCCCTTCTGGCCGGGCGACCGATCGGATCGGGTGATCGGGGCCTCGATTCTCGCGGTTGCTGGCTCCTCGCGGCGTTGGCCGCCGCCTCCGAATGGGCCGTGCTGATCCCGAGCGCGGCGATGATCCTGCTGCCGGTGGTGGCCTGGCTCGGACCAAGTCACTCGAAGAGAACCCACGGCGCGTCGGGGAACTCGTAGCGGGCGTCCTCGCGGGCGGAAATGTCGCCGGAGAAGCCGGAGAATCGAAGGAGCCACTCGCCCCCAGCGCTCTTCTGAAGGAGAGCGAAGAAATCGAGGTCGAGGTCCATTTCGGCGCCTTCATCCTTGGGCGGTTGGCCGTTGGTAATTCCGACACTGCCGCGAAACCGCACCCAACCATCGGACTCGAGCAGGTCGCCGGTGAACTCCACCGGCTGGCCGATCCGCCGTGACACCGGACCCCGCATGGCGTCCATGATCGCCTTACGCTCCGCCGATCCGACCCTCGGCTCGAAGGCATCGACCCGCTTGAGTTCGGTATCGAAAGTGACGCTCGTCGCATCCTTGAGAATGAGATTTCCGTCGTCCCGGGGATCGACCAACTCCCCCTGACCGATGAGCAGGCGATCGCCGTCCAGTTTAAAGACTTGGTCCTGAGACTGGTCGCTCCCCTCGATTGTGTAGGAATAGGTCGCGATGATCCGGTCACCCTTGAGCACCCCGTCCAAATAGCCCCGAGCTCCATCCTGTTCGTGGGGTTGCCACGTCTGGAAACCCGTCACCCGGTTCCCCTCGATCTCGAGCGAGACCGTCTGGGAGGCCTCGTCGTCAACCTTTTCGAAAAACAAGAGCTCCCCCGAAGCCACGGGAAGGAGGCCGGCGAAGGAAAGGAGCGGGAGAAGAACCAAGCGTGGGAATGTGTTCATGCTGCGGCGAGCCTTTCGTCTTTCCCGCGATCAAGCGACGATATTCAGACTCCCAGACGACAAGCAAAGCGACTGCGGGGCCGGAGTAATTACAGGCAGTGATTGCCGCGTAAAGAAACAGCCCCGGTCGCAAGACCGGGGCTGTTCAGAATCAACTTGAGGTTAGACTACTTCCGGCGTCGGCGCATTCCGTAGAGCGCACCAACCAGTCCAAGTCCCACCAAAGCAACCGTGCTTGGCTCAGGGATGGCATCAACGAACTCCGTTCCGACAGAGAGATTATCGATCGTCAAATTCAAGTCTGGATCGGCGGAAGATTGCCGGAAGGCAAATCCGTCCAACCCAGCTGAAGGCAGATCCCCGGTTGTCGTGATACTCGTCGAACCAACGGACGTCGGGTTGACCCACAAACTTGCATCGCCAGAATCCAAATCAAACGAAGCGACAACGCGGTAGATTGTTCCGTAGCTCAATTCGGTGGCCCAAGTCACATCCGCAGTCGAAGAATCGCTTGAGAAGCCGAACTTGAACCCAGTCGCAGTAAAGTCCACCACGTCGAGACGGGAGCTGAAGTCGAAATTTTGCGTCGTGTAAAAGTGGGCAAAATACTCGAAGTCGGTTCCCCCATAGTCACCCGGATCCGCCACTGAGACATCAAAGCCGTAGAAGAGCGAACCCGTTGTCGCCGTAGCGAACAAGGAACTGGCGTCCTCGGTATCAGTGTCATTGAGAAGCACCGTCCCGCCACTGACTTGAATTTCGCCCGGAGTAGTCCCACTGTGGCTCGTCCAGATCCCACCAATTGGCGGCGTGTTACCAACCAAACTCCCATCGGCGTAAGAAAAATCGTCCTGCACGAGGATGGTCGCATTTGCGCTGGTTACTCCGGCTGCCAGGATTCCCAGCGTAATCATTAAGTTTTTTATCATCATTTTTCGTCTGAGTTTTTGGTTTGAGCGTTCTGGATCAGCACTGTTCATGCCAACGCAATCGTTGCGGACTGAATGTAGCTCCGATAACAGTCAACAATTCTACCCCGCTGCCAGCAACGATCTCTCTGTAACAAGATCGTTGCATTCACAGAGTGCTGACTAAAACCGACTTAGAGCGCTTCATCGGAGGACTCGAGGGACGATTCGTCCGGCCCCTGGCGGCAAGGAAGAATTGCAATAGCAAAATTTTTCGGAGGTTCCAGAAAGGAGCGATTGAGCGTCAGTCTCAAATTCGAAGGGGAGTTCATTCTGGAGCGCGATGGCGCGACATCGCTTTGGATTTGCGGGGCGTTTGCCGGAAGTTCGGACGCTTTAATCCAAAGCTTCGTCGAGCCGAAGCGCTCCAAGCTGTGGGCCCATCCTGGTCGGAACCTCCCCGGGGTTTTTCGCGTCTGGACGAGTTGACTCCGAGCGGGATCAACTCCCGCGACCGTAGCTGAAATCCCAAACTGGCTTCGGCCCGGCGGCTTCATAAATCTGCTTCGATCTGGCCATTGGTGAATTTTGGTCATGTCGGCCAATTGTGAATCGGCCTGCGTTCCGGCCCTTAAGGAAAATGAATCAGAAAAGTTTGAGGCTGCTCGTGAAGGCCTCAGCCCGAGCGACGTCCAAATCACACCTCGACAAGTTTATTGGGGCGAGCGACTTAGAAAATGAGACAAGTTTGTAACAAGCTTGGTTTTGCGGATATCAAAAATCCAGCCAACAGTCTTCTCAGTCCGGAAAGCCGCTTAAAACCTGCTTCTGGCACGGGTGCTGCTCAACGCAACATCCGAACTAGGGGAAACCACTAGAATCACCAAAAACAACACATGATGAAAAAAACACTACTCACCATTGCGGTCGTTGTCGTGACGGCAACGGCTGCAGATGCGCAGCTATTTTCGGAATCATTTTCCGACGATGCACAATTCACCAAGAGCACGCCATTCTTCAGTGATGGCGGATCCGATTACCTCGGAATTGCCGGAGGGGTTGACGACTACGATGGGGACTCCGCGCCCTCCGGCATTCCAAGCTACTCAGGATTCTCCGGTGGATTTCTGGTTGGAGAAGACCTCGACGGCGAAGGAGCGACGCTTCCAATCACGCTAACTTGGTCTGGAATAGATATCTCTTCGGGCACCGAGTTCGAGTTTAGTGGATTGTTCGCCGGCACTACTGGCACGGATGCGCTAGATTTTGTAAGTTTCAGCTACAGCATCGATGGCGGAAGTAAGATTTTATTGCTGGCATTCCGCCAAGACGTCGATGATCCCGACACATTCAACGGAGCATGGAGGGTCGATACCAATTTCGATGGCCGCGGGGAAGGGTCGATACTCACTACAACCGCGCAATCGATCTCGGCAACGTTTGCCGCAGTCGGAAGTGTGCTCGATCTCCAAGTCGAGTTGGATTTCAATTCCGGCAGTGAAGAGTTTGCAATGGACTCGCTCACAATTACTGCTGTTCCCGAGCCGTCCACCTACGCCGTTGGCATTCTCGGTCTCGTGGCTCTGACGGCGTTGGTTCGTCGGCGTCGACGTCTCGCTGCGTAAATCACGGAATCGAAAATTCGACCACCCCCGGGGAAGCAGTTCCCCGGGGGTTTTTCGTGTGCAGACTCGGGGATGGCACGCAGGGTGCTACACCGGATCGCGCTGGATGGCGAGATTGTCACAAATTTGCGGATAGCATTTTTTTGGCGATGGAGTATTCCAGCACCGGTCGGCGGAGAAACCGCGTATGAGTCAGTTCACAGAACGGCTCTCAACGGACGCCAATTCAATTTCTGATCTGTGCGCGTCCGGTTCGGGCCGCCTCCCGGGTGGGAGGGGGTGTGTTGTGTGACGTGAGAACATAAGACGATCTATTTATGAAAAAAATCATCATCGCAGCCTCGGTTGCTTTATCATCAGTCTCTCTCAGCAGCGCGCAGATCGCTGCTTGGGAGTTCAACGGGAACACTGGCAACGAAATTTCGGTTTCAGCCACGACAATCGACCCAAATCTGGACCCATCCGCTGTGATTCGCGGTTCGGGAATCAATGCCTCGGGATTGGCCAACTCATTTTCTGCAACGGACTTCACGTTGAATGGCACTCAGGCCAACGCCATAGCCAACAATGATTTCTTTGAATTTTCAGTGAGTTCAAAGACGGGTTTCACCCTCTCGTTGTCAACGTTGGACGTGACTTTACGCCGATCGAGCACGGGGCCGAACACCTATATCTGGCGGTATAGTATCGGATCGGGATTCACGACCATTGGTTCGCCTGTTAGCTACACCTCCACCGCTACAAGTGGCGTTGCTCAAACTCAACTGAATCTATCCTCTATCTCGGCGCTTCAAGATCTCTCTTCGACGGCGACAGCAACCTTTCGACTTTACGCTTATGGAACCGGGACCGCGACGACCGGGACATTTGCGATTGGTCGCCTAGCAGGAAACGACCTTGCAGTCGGCGGCTCCGTCACCGCTGTCCCGGAACCGCACCATTACGCACTCGGGATCGCCGGGCTTGTTATGCTGGTCGTCGTCGCTCGACGCCGTCGGATGGTGGCCTAGTTCTCGAAGGAATTAGTTCTAGCGAAAACCCGCGCGGGCTCTCTGCGCGGGTTTTTTCGTGGCTGGGCAGCTTACAGGAGCACGCCGACTACGGTTGCTGAGAGGTAGCAGGCGAGGATGCCGCCGGCCATGGCGCGGAGGCCGAGGCGGGCGAGGTCGGCTCGGCGTTCGGGGACGAGGGAGCCGATGCCGCCGATCTGGATCGCGATGCTGGAGAGGTTGGCGAAGCCGCAGAGCGCGTAGGCTGCCAGGGTGAAGCTGCGCGGGTCGAGGGTGTCTTTCATCCCGGTCAGGCTGAGGTAGCCGATGAATTCGTTGAGCACGATGCGTTCCCCCATGACCTGGCCCACCGCTGCGCAATCTTCGGCCCGGATGCCGATCAGCCAGGCGAAGGGCCAGTTCAACCAGCCGAGGAATTGCTGGAAGGTCACCGGTTGCGCCACCCCGAGCGCGGTTTGCGGGGCCGTGATTATCGCGTTGACCAGCGCGACCAGTGCAACGAAGGCGATCAACATCGCGATCACGTTGATCGCCAGCAACATGCCGTCCCCCGCACCCCGACACAGGGCGTCGAGGCCGTTGGCGGTGGTCCGTTCGACCTCCGTCGAGGATTCCGCCGCCGTCTCGCTTTCCTCGGTCTCGGGCACCATGATCTTGGCGATGATCAATCCGGCGGGGGCGCTGAGGACCGAGGCGGTGAGGAGGTGCCCGGCGTCGATTCCGAGCTGGGCGTAGATCGCGAAGACGCTGCTGGCGACCGTGGCGAAGCCACAGGTCATGAGGGCCATGAGTTCGCTTTGGGTCATCCTTTTCAGATAGGGCCGAATCAAGAGCGGGGCTTCGGTCTGGCCGACGAAGACGTTGCTGGCTGCGGCGAGCGTTTCGCTTCCACTCGTTCGAAGGAGACGCCGCATGATCCAGGCCATGGCGTGGACGACCCGTTGGAGAATCCCGTAGTGGTAGAGCGCGGCGGAAATCGAAGAGACGACGACGATGACCGCCGTCACGGTCACGGCGAAGACGTAGGCGTTGGGGCCGAACGCGGTCGTTAGTGATTCCCCGTCGGCGAGCGGGCCGAAGACCATTCGCGCACCTTCGCCGGCGAATTCCGCGATCTTGGCGACTCCCAATCGGGCCGCGCCGAAAACCGTTCTGCCGACGTCCGTTCTCAGGATCAGCAGAGCAAACGCGAACTGGAGCCCGAGCCCCCAGAGGACGGTGTGCCAGGGAAAGAGCCGCTTGTGTCGCGAGAGCCCCCAGGCCAGCGCAATCAGGACTACCAACCCAAACAAACTCGTCAGCTGCAACATCGTCCTTCTTTACCAGCAAGTTTCAGGCCCCGCCAGAGTCTCGAATTGCGGTGGAGTTCGTAGGCGACGGGCGAGTTTTTCGGGGGAGATGCGATGGCCCGCGAATTGCGCGAATGGGCGCGAAGGTTTTTGGACTGGGGTGGCGCGATCGATCACGGGGGAAGAATCCCTTTTCCAGGAGATTTCGTGAAACGGGAATGAGAGTGAATCGGTGGCAATCGCCGTGGACACGCTGCCGGCAGGTTTCTTACGTTTGGGTCATGCACGTGACCGACCTGTCGACGCCAGCCCGCTTGATTGACCGGGACGCGATGGAGCGCAATCTGCGCAACATGCAGTCGCGCTGTGACGAAGCCAACGTGGAGCTATGGCCGCACGTGAAGACCCACAAACTGGTCCCGGTCCTGCGTCGCCAGCTCGAGCTGGGGGCGAAGGGCGCGACTTGTGCGAAGGTGGGGGAGGCCGAGGCGCTGTTGCCGTCCGGGGTGCGGAGCGTTTTCATTGCGCATTCGTTGGTGGACCGGCGATTGGCTCCGAGGCTGCGGGCGCTGGCCGGGCAACTGGATCGGCTGATCTTGGCGGTGACGAGTCGGGGGCAGTTCGAGGCCCTGGATCGGTTGCTCGGTGAGGCGGAGATCGAAGTCCCGGTGTTGATGGCCATCAATACCGGCCTTGGGCGGGAGGGGGTGCGGGGGCTCGACGAGGCGAAAGCGGTGGCTTCCCTGATCCGGGAGTCGTCGCGAATGGAACTGATCGGAATTTACACGCACGAGGGGCACGCTTACGGCGTGGGGTCGCCGGAGGAGGCGGCGGCGGTCGCGGAAGCGGTGCACGCGAAGTTGAGCGAAGCGGCGGCGGCGGTGGGCGGCGATTTGCCGCTGTGGCCGGGGTGCAGCGTGACGGGGGCGATCATGGCGGGAAAACCGGGCGTTGCGGCGATTCGTCCGGGCAGCTACGTGTTCGCGGATTTGTCGCTGGTCGAATCGACTCGCGTCGTGCCGAGAGAAGACGCGGCGATGACGATTCTGGCGACGGTGATCGATTTGCCGGAACCTGGTCTGGCCTTGATCGATGCGGGATCGAAGGTCTTCAGCGGCGACCGGTCGCAGGCTGGGTTGCTCGGCCGCTGCCAAGAGGATCCCGAGATCACGGTGGTGAAGGTCAGCGAAGAGCACGGGTTTCTGAACGGTGACGGGGTCGCGAAATTGACCATCGGTCAGCGGCTGCGATTCGTTCCGGCTCACGTTTGCCCGGTATTGAACCTGGCACCCGAGGTGCACCTGGTGGACGGCGAACAGATCCTGGAAACCTGGGCCGTGGACGCCCGGGGGCGCTCGGACTGAAACGAAAAATTTATGAAAATCATCCGATCCAACGACTTTGCCGGAACAACGCCTTACGGCGAGCAGACGGAGACGATTTTGATTTGAACGGGGAGCGGGAAAGGCGTTCGCTGCCGGACTTGGATTTTCGATCAATGGTGGTGGCTGGTGCCCGGCGGGTGGGCACGCGGGAGAATGCGTCGCGGGCGGATGCGCTGCTGCGGCGGTTTGGGCCGGTGGCGCTGTTGGTTTTTTCGCTGCTTCTACTACGGGCAATACTACCGCTCGGATCTGAATCTGGGCGGCGAGGGGGGAACGGCGGCGGTGATCGCGATGCGGTTGAACGAGGGTTGGCTGCCCATCGTGGAGACGTTCCTGGGTTACAACGTGATGTGGTTTTACCCGATTGCGTGGCTGTTCCAGGTGACGGGTCCGGACTACGTGGCGTTGCGGCTGTATTTTTTCGCGCTGTGCCTGGCGATGGCGGTGATTGGGTTTTTGACCGTGCGGCGGGTGACGGGTCAGGGGTGGCTGGCGGTGGGAACGGGTGTGCTCCTGATTTTGATCCCGGGAATGTTGTTCCGGAATTACATGGGGCTGCTGCCGGTGCTGAACGGGTATTTGTTTTTGCAGGCTTTCGTGCTGGAGCCGCGCTCGCCGCGTTGGCGGTGGGCGTGGTGGACGTTGGCGGGATTGGGGCTGGGGTTGACGCTGCTCGTGCGGGTGGATCTCGGGATCTTTATCTCGGTGATCGCGGTGGGGCTGATCGCGCTGTATCCGTTTGGCGTTCGCGGGGCTTTGGTGAGGCGGTTGGGCGCGGCGGCGGCGGCGCTGGTGGTCGTGGTCGCGGCGGTGGTGGCGATTCACGTGCCGGTGTATCTGGACGCGAAGGCGCGCGGGTTTGGGCCGGATTTTTTGGGTCAGTATCCGACGGAGATCAATCGGCTGCGGTATGAGTTTGGAAAGGAGGTGCTGGGGGATGCGGGTGCTGAGGCTGATGCGGCAGTTGTTCCTTCGAGGGAGCGATTTGGTGGGAGGGAGTTGTTGGCGGCTGGAAGCCACCACTCCGAGTGGATGAGGGTTGCCGATGGGGGAGCGGGGGATACGACGCGTCCGCGGGAGACGTTGGGCGAACTTTTCAATCAGGAGTCGTTTTACGATGCGGTCTTCGTGGTGATTCTTCATCTGCCGATGGTGATCAGCGGGATCATCTTCGTGGTGGCGAGTGGCGGGCTGTTGTGGGCGCTGATCGCGCGGGACGGGGAGCGGAAGGCGGCGGCGCTGACGTGCCTCGTGACGCTGGGGGTGGCGTTGACTTTGTTCCCCCAGTATTTCTTCTTCCGTCCGGACACGCCGCATTTGAGCGAGTTCATGTGCCCGTTTGTGATCGCGATGGTGTGCGCGTGCTGGCACGGGTTGCGGTGGGCGCGGGGGAGCTGGGCCTTGCGGGTGCCGGTGATCGGGTTTGTGGGGTTGTGCGTGGTCGGCGAGGGGCTGTATTTTTACCACTCGTTTCCGAAGGAGTCGGCGGGGACGATCGCTGCGAAGCGGAAGCGGAACCATGAGTTCAGGGGCGACAACGGGGTGCGCGTGTGGCTGAAGCGGCGGGAGCGGGAGCGCATCGCGGCGATCCACGAGGCGGTCGTGGTGCACTCGCGCCCGGACGATTGGGTGATCACGTATCCGTATTCGCCGACGATCAATTTCATGACGAACCGGCGTTCGTATCTGCGCAATCTCTACATCGACAACGTGACGGCGGGTGAAAGCTGGCTCAATAATTCGATGCTGGAGCTCGAAAGGGAGCGACCGGCGGTGATCGTGATCGACGAGCGTGACATCAATGACACGGAATACTCGCGGTTTAAAAATTGGGCCGCGCCGCTGCGGGATTACATCCGGCGACGATACGTGCTGGTTGGTGTATTCGGGGAAAACGAGGTATTCGTGCGACCGGATCGATTGACGCCGGATTACGCGCCGCAGGGGGGCGTGAATGCGGTCGAGGTGGAGGGTCCGGAGGCGTGACGGCTGCGCGGGAATCGGGATTTGCAGGGAGCGGGGATTGTTCCTATCGTCCGGGCTCCATGGCAGAAGCGAGATCGAGTGCGCAAGAGGTCGGGCGCGAGAAATTTGTCGGCGCTTACCGGACGATGCTGCTGGCACGGATCCTCGAGGAGAAGCTCGCGGCGCTCTATCGCGGGGGGAAGATCAAGGGCGGGGTCTTCCTGGGACGGGGCCAGGAGGCGTTGAGCGTGTCGGTCGGATGTCACCTGCGGAAGGGAGATATTTTTGCGCCGTTGATCCGGGATCAGGCGGGGCGGATGGCGTTTGGGGATACGGTCCTGGACACGTTGCGGACCTACCTGGGATCGCAACTCGGGTCGATGCGGGGGCGGGATGGAAACATTCACCGGGGGCGACCGCGTGAGGGGTATTACGCGATGATCAGCCACTTGGGCGCGATGATTCCGCTGGTGGCGGGCGGACTGTTGGCGCGGAGGTTTCGCGGTGAATCCGGCGTGGTGGGTGCGACGTGCATCGGCGACGGGGGCACGTCGACGGGAGCCTTTCACGAGGGGATGAACACGGCGGCCGTCGAGCGGCTGCCATTGGTCGTGGTGGTGGCGAACAACCAATACGCGTATTCGACACCGACGGCGCGGCAGTTTGCCTGCGCGGATCTGATGGATCGGGCGGCGGGCTACGGCGTGGCGGGTCACCGGGCGGTGGGAACGGATCTGACGGATTGTTTGCGGGTCGTCGGCGGGGCCGTCGCGGCGGCGCGCGAGGGCGGTGGACCGCAGCTCGTAGTGGCGGATCTGCTGCGGTTGGTCGGGCACGGTGAGCACGACGACGGGTCGTACATTGATCCGGAGTTGCGAGGGGCCGAGGTCGGGCGCGATTGCGTCGAGGTTGCGGAGGCGACGTTGGTCGCCAACGGGTGGGCGACGGAGGAGGAGATCGCCGCGTGGCACGTGGAGGCCAGGACGGAGGTGAACGAAGCGGCTGGCCGGGTGGCTCGCGAACCCGCGCCGGATCCCGCCGAGGAGGAGTGGTCGGCCATTTCGAGCGAAGGATTGCAGGATCGGTTTGCGGAGGTGGGAGTATGACTTATCTGCAGGCCATCTGTGAGGCTCAGGGGAAGGTGCTCGCCGACGACGCGCGCGTATTTATCTACGGGCAGGACGTGGGAAGCTTCGGTGGGGCGTTCAAGGCGACGAAGAATCTGGCGACGCAATTTCCGGGTCGCGTGCTCGATTCGCCGATCAGTGAGGACGCGATGATGGGGATGGCCATTGGCGCCGCCATCGAGGGAATGCGACCGATCGTCGAAATGCAATTCGCGGACTTCTCGACCTGCGGTTTCAACCAGATCGTGAACCAGGCGGCGACGCTGTATTACCGCACCGAGGTGGCGTGTCCGATCGTGGTGCGGCTGCCGTCGGGCGGGACGCCGGGGGGCGGGCCATTCCACAGCCAAAGCATGGAGGCCATTTACGCGCACTATCCCGGGACGATCGTGCTGACGCCCGCGACGGTGGAGGACGCGTATTCCATGCTGATCGAGGCCGTCGCCATCGACGATCCGGTGATTTTCTGTGAGCACAAATTTTTGTATAACCATCTCAAGGCTGACTCGCTGCCGACGCTGGACGAAAGTCTGCCGGTGGGGCGGGCTCGGATCGCTCGACCCGGACGCGACGCCACCATCGTGACCTACAGCGCGATGCTGCACGAATCGCTCGCGGCGGCGGAGGATCTCGTGGAGGACGGCTACGAGATCGAGGTCGTTGATTTGCGATCAATCAAACCGCTGGACACCGACACCGTGCTGGCCTCGGTCTGCCGGACGGGGCGGTTGCTGTGCGTTGGCGAGGCATGGCCCTGGGGCGGCGTCACGGCGGAGGTCATTGCGCGGGTGTCGGCGGAAGCATTTGGAATGCTCGACGCGCCCCCGCAGCGGCTGAACGCGCGGGACACCCCGGTCCCGTATCACCCTGATCTCTGGGGAACCCACCGCCCCACGGCGGGAACCATCGCGGGCGCGACCCGTCAATTGCTGGAACTCTAACGCTCAAATCTCATGCCCCAGGTCCCAATCATCATGCCCCAACTCGGCGAATCGATTGCCGAGGCGACAATCGTCCGCGTCCTTGCCGCCGTGGGAGACGCCGTCGTGGCGGACAGCGACATCATCGAAGTCGAAACCAACAAGGCCGTGATGGGCGTGACCGCGCCGTGCAACGGCACGCTGGCCGAGATCCGGGCCGAGGCCGACCAAAGCTACCTCGTGGGTTCCGTCCTGGGGCTGATCGAAGTGACGGCGGAAGAGGCTGAGCGGATCGGGCTCGACGAGCAGCCGGAGGAGCCCAAGCGTTCGGCACCGGAGAAACGAAAGGCACCGGAGAAAAAGGCTTCGCAGACCGTGGAGCCCACGGTGAGCGGACTGCCGGTGCCGGCTCCGGCGGGTGGGGCGACCTACCTTTCGCCCCGCATGAAGGCGCGGATGGCGGAGTTTGGCCTGCACGCGGCGGATCTCGCCGGCGTGGCGGGAAGTGGGGCTTCCGGACGCGTGACGATCGAAGACCTCGAGAAATTCCTCGGCGACGTCGAACGTAACCGGACCACCCCGGCATCGAGCATGCGCGTGGCCGTGGCCGACGCGATGCGCCGGAGTTGGACGCGGCCCTTGGCGACGGTCGTGATCCCCGTCCGGATGGACAAGCTGCTGGCTCATCGGAAAACGCAGAATCCCAAGCCGGGTCCGGCCCTTTACGCGCTGCGAGCCCTGGCCATGGCCCTGGGCGAAAACAGCGCGCCGGCGGGTCGGCTGATCGGTGGGCGCATCGTGCACCCGCGCTCGATCGACATCGGGTTTGCGGTCGAGGCCGAGGATGGCGTGATGGTCCCGGTCATTCGTAATGCAGATCAGACGCCCCTGACCGATCTGGTAGAGCGCTACAATCGGCTGGTCGATCTGGCGCGACAGCGCCGGATGCCGCCCGCCGACACGGGTGGATCCATCGCGACGGTGACGAATTACGGGACCTTCGGCCTGACGTTGGCAACGCCCATCCCGCTGCCTGAGCAGACGATCCTGCTTGGCATGGGCGCGGGGGCGATTGTTCCGAGCTGGGACGCCGAGGTGGAGGAATTTCTACCCGTGACCGAGGCCATGTTCACGCTTAGTTTCGATCATCGCGTGCTCGATGGCGGCGCGGCGGGGCGTTTGCTGAAGCGCGTTGCGGAGTTGCTGAATTCGCCGGAAGGACTTTAGGAATTTTCGATTTCCGATTTTGGATTTTGGATTGCTGTGAGAGGGTCGCGGTGTGGAAGAGACGGAGCAATGCGCGGAAACGGGTGATGGCTTGTCGGTCTGCGAGCGCGCGGAAGCGTTCGGGATCGATCTGTCGATGGTCGAAGAGAACCTGCGGCTGACCGTTGACGAGCGGCTGACGAAACACTCGAACGCGGCGGCGTTGATTCTCGATCTCCGCGCTGGTTTGACCGATGGCCAATGATCTTCGTGAGCTGGTCCTCCGTTTGCAGCGGGGTGGGGTGGAGTTCGTGCTTGCCGGCGGCTTCGGTGCCGCTGCGCACGGCGGCGGGCTGGCGACGCTCGATGTCGACGTTGCCTGTAACATGAGCGCGGCGAACCTGATTCGAGTGTTCAACGCGTTTGCAGAGTTTCGGCCAGTTCACCGCATGACACCGCAGCGGGTCCCCTTCACGCGTGGACAGGCGGAAAAGGGCGGATTGAACAATCTGTATCTTTCGACCGAGTTGGGTCAGCTCGATTGCCTTGGCGAGATCCGGGGCATTGGTGGTTACGGAGAATGCCTCGCCAGAAGTGTGGCCGTGTCATTGGGCAAGCTATCCATTCGGGTGCTCAGTCTGGATGCAATGATCGATGCCAAGCTGGCGATGGGACGTCCGCGGGATCTACAGACAGCTGCTGAATTGAAGGTCATTCGGGAAAAACGACGATCCTGACCCGCCAGTGAGAGGTTTTTCCGGGGAGGCTGGATTTTCTGAGTTGGCACCCTACACTCCGCGCCGATGAAGCATATTTTCGTGACGGGCGGCGTGGTGAGTTCGCTTGGAAAAGGGCTGGCGGCGGCGTCATTGGGAACTCTGCTGGAACACCGGGGCATTTCGGTTGTGCTCCAGAAGCTCGACCCTTATCTGAACGTCGATCCCGGCACGATGAGCCCGTATCAGCACGGCGAGGTCTACGTGCTCTCCGACGGAGCGGAGACCGATCTGGATCTCGGGCACTACGAGCGCTTCACCAACACGGTGCTCACCCGCGCGAACAACGTGACCAGCGGGCAGATTTACGAAACCGTGCTGGGTAAGGAGCGGCGCGGCGATTACCTCGGGAAGACGGTGCAGGTGATTCCGCACGTCACGGATGAGATCAAGGCGTGCATCCGCCGGATGGGCGACGTTTGCGATGCCGACGTCTGCATCACCGAGATTGGCGGCACGACGGGCGACATCGAAGGCCTGCCGTTTTTGGAGGCAATCCGGCAATTCACCCTCGAGGTCGGCGCGGGGAACTCGATGCTGATGCACGTCACGCTGGTGCCGTTCATCAAAGCCGCCGGCGAGCTCAAGACGAAGCCGACGCAGCAGAGCGTGGCGAAATTGCGCGAGATTGGTCTGCAGCCCCAGGTTCTCATTTGTCGCACGGAGCTGCCACTCGACGAGGAAGTCCGGCAGAAGCTTTCGCTGTATTGTAACATTCCGCTGGCTGCCGTCATCGAAGGCCGGGACGTGGACAATACGATCTACGAAGCGCCGCTGATGTTTCAGGAGGAGGGGCTCGACGACATTGTCTGTCGGACCCTCGGGCTTCCGGAAGCCGAGGCCGACATGACGGGCTGGTCGCGCTTCGTCGCGCGGGTGGTCAACCCCAAGAAGCGGGTCCGCATCGCGGTCGTCGGCAAATACATCGAGCTTCAGGATGCCTACAAAAGCATTTACGAATCGCTCACCCACGCGGGGGCATCGCACGATTGTGCCGTCGATCTCGTGCTCGTCGACGCCGAGGATCTGGAAGCGGAAGGCGCGGAAAAATACCTCGGTGGGGTGGCGGGTGTGCTCGTCCCCGGTGGATTCGGTGATCGGGGAACGGAAGGCAAAATCGCCGCCGCGCGATTTGCCCGCGAGACCAACACGCCGTTTCTCGGGCTGTGTCTCGGCATGCAGATTGCGACCATCGAGTTTGCCCGCAACGTCTGCGGGCTCGAAAGCGCGAACAGCACGGAGTTCGATCCCGGCACCAAAAATCCGGTGATTTGCATCCTCGAAGAGCAGCGCAATGTCACCGACAAGGGTGCGTCGATGCGCCTCGGGGTGTGTCCGAGCGTCCTCGGTGAAGGCACGCTCGCGGAGCGCGTCTACGGCCAGAAGGAAATCACCGAGCGTCACCGTCACCGCTACGAGTTCAACGTGGATTACCGCGAACAAATGGAAGCGGCGGGATTTGTGATCTCGGGCACCTCGCCCGACGGGATGCTCGTCGAGCTGATCGAGCTCCGGGATCACCCGTGGTATCTGGCGTGCCAGTATCACCCGGAGTTTCAATCCAAGCCCAACCAGCCCCATCCGCTCTTCAAAGGCTTCGTCGCCGCCAGTCTCGCGCACGAAAGCTAGTTGGGAATTGCAATTGCGAAGCGGCTCCCTACGTTTTTTCAACCGATCAACCCCAACCGAAAACCCACTCATGTCCATGAATTCTCTCGACCAACTCAAGCAATTCACCACCGTCGTTGCCGATACCGGTGACTTCGAAACGATCAAGGAATACGAGCCGCAGGACGCGACCACCAACCCGAGTCTCATCTTCAAAGCCGTCCAGCAGGACGCCTACAAACACCTGCTCGATCAAGCGATTGCCGACAACAAATCCTCGTCGCTCAACGGCCCGTCGCTGGTGAAAAAGATCGTCGACGATCTGCTCATTCTGTTTGGAAAGGAGATCCTCGAGATCGTCCCTGGTCGGGTCTCCACGGAAGTCGACGCCCGGCTTTCCTTCGACACCGAAGGCACCATCGAGAAGGCTCGCTACCTCATTGGTCTCTACGACAAGGTCGGCATCTCGCGGGACCGGATCCTCATCAAGATCGCATCGACGTGGGAAGGCGCGATGGCCGCCAAGGTCTGTCAGTCTGAGGGGATTAACTGCAACCTGACCCTCATGTTTTCGCTTCCTCAGGCCATCGCCTGCGCCGAGGCAAACGTCACCTTGATCTCGCCCTTCGTCGGTCGGATTTACGACTACTACAAAGCAACCGAAGGCAAGGAATACGCCAGCGCCGAGGACCCAGGTGTGCTGTCGGTGAACACGATCTACAACTACTACAAAAAGTTCGGCTACGAGACCCAGGTCATGGGCGCGAGCTTCCGCAACGTCGGGCAGATCACCGAGCTGGCCGGTTGCGACCTGCTCACGATCAGCCCCGATCTGCTGGCGAAGCTGGCGGAGTCCAACGACACCGTGGAGCAAAAGCTCACGGCGGACGCGGCGAAGTCGACGGACATCGAGAAAACCGACGTCGACGAGAAGACGTTCCGCTGGATGCTCAACGAAGACCCGATGGCGACCGACAAGTTGGGCGACGGCATCCGCAAGTTTGCCGCCGACATCGTGAAGCTCGAGAAGATCATCGCGGGCCAGATCTGAGAATTCTCGGGCTCGCGCAGAGGCGCAGAGAATTACTTTAAATAACTCATTTCTCTGCGTCTCTCCGCCTCTGCGCGAGATCACTGTATTCTTTGCGGCAGAATCCAAGGGACTCAGAGGCCGGCGAGGCAGACGGATTTGAGGACGGTGTAGTCCTCAATTCCGTGGGTGGAGCCTTCGCGGCCCATGCCGGATTCTTTCACGCCGCCGAAGGGCGCCGTCGGGTTGGAGATCGCGCCGGTGTTCACGCCGACCATGCCGTAGTCGAGGGCCTCGCTGAAGCGCCACGCCCGGCTGAGGTCGCGGGTGTAGAAGTAGGCGGCGAGGCCGACGGAAGTGTCGTTCGCGAGGGCGAGAGCTTCCTCGTCGGTGCGGAATCGGTAGAGCGCGGAGACGGGGCCGAAAATTTCCTCCTGGGCGAAGTCCATCTTCGTGGTGGCGTCGGCGACAATCGTGGATTCGTAAAACGTCCGACCCAAAGGGTGCCGACGGCCGCCGATCAGGACGCGTGCGCCCTTGGTGACCGCGTCTGCGACCAACGATTCCACCTTCTCCAGCGCGGACTCGTCGATCAGCGGGCCCTGATCGACGTCCCGTTCCGTGCCGGGGCCGACCTTGAGCCGACTGACGGCGGCGGTCAGTTTGTCGGCAAAGGCGTCGTGGATCGAGTCGTGGAGGAGAAATCGGTTCACGCAGACGCAGGTCTGGCCGGTATTGCGATACTTGGCGGCGATGGCACCCTCGACGGCGGCGTCGAGATCGGCGTCGGGGAAGACCACGAACGGCGCGTTGCCGCCGAGTTCCATGGTGACCTTTTTGACCGTGTCGGCGCACTGGCGGAGGAGAAGCTTTCCGACTTCGGTGGACCCGGTGAAAGTGAGCTTGCGGACGATCGGGTTGGCGGTCAGCGCGCCGCCAATCTCGGCGGACGAACCGGTGACGACCGAAAAGAGACCCGGCGGGAGCCCGGCGCGCTCGCCGAGATCGGCGAGGGCCAGGGCGGATAGCGGAGTTTGCGTGGCCGGCTTGGCGACCATGGCGCAACCGGCGGCGAGGGCGGGCGCGACCTTGCGGGCGAGCATGGCATTGGGGAAATTCCACGGCGTGATGGCGGCGCAGACTCCGATCGGTTGCCGCAGCACGAGGAGGCGGCGGTCGTCGGAGGGGGGCGGCAGGATCTCGCCCTGCACGCGCCGCGCCTCTTCGGCGAACCATTGGATGTAATCGGCTCCGTAGGCAATTTCGGCCCGGGCTTCGGTGAGCGGCTTGCCCTGCTCGGCGGTGAGGATTCGGGCCAGGTCCTCGGTATTCTCGGTGAGGAGATCGAACCAGCGCCGGAGGACCCTGGCCCGGTCGGAAGCGGGGCGGGCGGCCCAGGCCGGCATGGCCGCGGCGGCTGCAGCGATGGCGCGATCGGTGTCGGCGGCGGTCAGGCTCGGCACCGTGGCGATGGTCTCGCTGGTGGCGGGGTTGGTGACCGGAATGGTGTCAGTGGAGGTGATCCACTCGCCGGCGACGAGGGCTTGGGAGCGGAGGAGGGTGGGGTCGTCGAGAGCAAGCATGGCAATTTGAATACAATACGTTTGAACAGAAGGTCGCAAAGGTCGCGAAGAAGGAAAGGTCGATGTCCGCACCCTTGCCCTTGATTTCGGATTCGAGCTAGCCTGCCTCGATGAATTCCCCGCTTGCTGGTCAGACCGCTCCCGCTTCGATTCTGACAAATGTCCCCCGGCTGATGACGGCCTACTTTGCCGGGAAGCCGGACGCAAGCGCCCCGGGCGAGCGCGTGAGCTTTGGCACTTCAGGCCACCGCGGGACTGCGTCCAAACAAACCTTCAATGAGGATCACATCCTCGCGACGACCCAGGCGATCTGCGAATACCGGGCCGCGCACGGGATCGATGGTCCGCTCTACCTAGGCATGGACACGCACGCGCTCTCCGAAGCGGCTCACGTCACCGCGCTCGAGGTGCTGGCTGGGAATGGCGCGAGCGTCCGCGTTGACGCGGCGGGGGGATTCGTGCCGACGCCTGCGGTCTCGCACGCCATCCTCGCTTACAACGCCGGACGCACGTCGAGCCTGGCGGACGGGATTGTCATCACGCCGTCGCACAATCCCCCGGGGGACGGCGGTTTCAAATACAATCCTCCCAACGGCGGTCCCGCCGACACGGACATCACGGGTTGGGTTCAGGACCGCGCGAACGAGTTGATGGCCGACGGCCTGAAGGGCGTCAAGCGAGTGACCTGCGCAGCGGCGATGGCGGCGTCGACCACCGAAAAGTTCGACTACGTGGGAAGTTACGTTGGCGATCTGGGAGCGGTGATCGACATGGATACGATCCGTGCGGCGGGCCTGAAAATTGGCGTCGACTGCCTCGGCAATGCATCGGTCGCGTATTGGGAGCCCATCGCGGAGCGTTACGGACTGGATGTCACGATCTCGAACGGCGACGTCGATCCGACCTTCCGATTCATGAGCGTCGATTGGGACGGCAAGATCCGGATGGACTGCTCCTCCCCTTACGCGATGGCGGGCCTGATCGGGCTGAAAGACAAATTCGACATCGCCTTTGCGAACGACACCGACGCGGACCGTCACGGAATCGTGACTCGCAGCGCGGGCCTCTTGAATCCCAATCATTACCTGGCCGTCGCGATTTCCTACCTCTTTGCGAACCGCCCGGATTGGCCCGCGACCGCAGGCGTCGGGAAGACGGTGGTGAGCAGTTCCATGATCGACCGCGTCGCCGCGAAGCTCGGGCGGGAGCTGCGGGAGGTGCCGGTTGGGTTCAAGTGGTTTGTCGAGGGTCTGTTCGATGGGAGTCTCGGATTTGGCGGCGAGGAGAGTGCCGGGGCGTCGTTTCTCCGGCGCGATGGCGGCGTGTGGACGACCGATAAGGATGGTCCGATCCTCGGGTTGCTGGCCGCTGAGATCACGGCGAAAACGGGGCGCGATCCCGGCGAGCACTACGCCGATCTCACCCGGGAATTTGGCGCTCCCGTCTACGAACGGATCGACGCGGCGGCCAATTCCGCGCAGAAGGCGGTCCTCAAAAAACTCACCCCGGCTCAGGTCCCGGCGAAGGAACTCGCGGGCGAACCCATCACCCGGATGCTGACCGAGGCTCCCGGCAACGGGGCAGCCATCGGCGGTTTGAAAGTCGAGACGGAGTCCGGCTGGTTCGCGGCCCGTCCGTCCGGCACCGAGGAAGTTTACAAAATCTACGGCGAGAGCTTCCGCGACGCCGACCACCTCAAACGCATTCAAACCGAAGCTCAGGAGATCCTGGCGGCGGCGTTTGCGGCCAACTAAGCGGTATCTCCGCACTCGCTCCATGTCTGCTCCCCACCAAAAGGTCGTCTTCTTCTTCGACGTCGATAATACGCTGCTCAATAACGACAAGGTCACCGCTGATCTCGAAGGGTGGCTCCACCAATTTGGCGAGGGTGCCTACGGCCGCTACCGGGAGCTCTTCGAGGAGCTTCGCCAGGAGATAGGCTACGCTGATTATCTTGGCACCCTGCAGCGCTACCGGCTCGAGAAAATGCACGACGCGCGGCTGCTGCGGATGTCATCGTTTCTGGTCGATTATCCCTTTGCCAATCGCCTCTATCCCGGGTCACTCGACGCGATCGAACACGTTCGCCAGTGGGGAAAACCGGTCGTCCTCTCGGACGGCGACGCGGTCTTCCAGCCCCGGAAGATCGAGCGTTCCGGCATCTTCGAGGCGGTCGAGCGGTGCGTGATCATCCTCATCCACAAGGAACGGGGATTGGATTACGTCGAGACCGTTCATCCGGCGGATCACTACGTGATGATCGACGACAAACTCCGCATCCTGACGGCGATGAAGGAGATCTGGGGTGACCGGCTGACGACCGTGTGGCCGCGACAAGGTCACTACGCGGAGGAAGCCGGCGTGGAAGATCGCTACCCGAAGCCGGATATCACCCTCGAGCGCATTGGCGATCTCGTTGATCACGATTTCTCGCACCTCGTGCGGTAGGGCGCGGAGCGTCGTGACCTCCGCTTCTACGGAGTGGTCGACGGGAGGAGACCCGACGCGGGGTCCTCGTGGTGACAGTGCGGGCACGAGACGCTGGGGACGTAGCGGGGGTCCGACTGCTCGGCGACGGTGACCGGCATCTGGCACGCGAAACACAGAGCCGCCCCGGTCTCGCGTAAATCCGAGTCCACCGCGACGCGCTTGTCGAAGACGAAACACTCTCCGTCGTAGTGCGCCCCGCCGCAGTCCTCGAAATACTTGAGGATGCCACCGTCGAGTTGGAGGACATTTTTGAATCCAGCCTGCTCGAGGAACGGTGCGGCCTTCTCACACCGGATCCCTCCGGTGCAAAACGTGACCACGGGTTTGTCCTTGAGAGCCTCGGGCAGCGTCGCGACCGCCTCGGGAAAATTGCGAAAATGCCGCAGGTCCAGCGTCCGGGCGCCGCGAAACGTGCCCAGTTCGGTTTCGTAGGTGTTGCGGGTATCGAGGAGGGTGATCGGTCGACCGGCATCGAGCCAGGCTTTGAGTTCCCGGGGAGCGATGCGGGGCGAGGTGTGATTCGAGGGGTCGATCCCGGGGACTCCGAAGGCGATGATCTCGCGTTTGAGCCGGACCAGCATCCGGGTGAACGGCTGATGATCGCTCTCGCTGAACTTTGGAGCGAGGTCGGCGAGGCCGGGAATTGCTTTCAGGAACGTCAACAAATCGTCGACGCCGCTCCGCTCAGCCGCGACGAAGAGGTTGATCCCCTCGGGGCTGAGGAGGATGGTCCCGCGCATGTTGGCGGCTCGACAGCGCTCGAGTAGCTGCTCGCGTAGCTCGGGGAGTCCGTCGAGCGGCGCGAACTTGTAGGCAGCAGCGTTGACGAAGGTGGTCACGCGGGATCGACGGGATCGTTGAACATGCGGCTGGGCTGGCCGGTGGAGGCGATGACCGATTGCCAGAGATCGCCACCCGGATCGACGCTGCGGCGTTGGCGCGTGACGAGGCTGGCGGGCAGGTGGACGTAGTGATACGACCAGCGACCGACGACGAGAGCGGATTTGCCCGCCATGCCGGCGTGAACGGCATTCTGCCCCAACCGCGAACAATACAGGGCATCCTGGGGGTCCGCCGGCACGCTGCGGATCAGGTAGCTCGGGTCCATGTATTTGAGATTGATCTCGATCTTGCGTTCCGCGAAGTGGTGCGTGATCTCGTCGCGCAGAAAAGTGCCGATGTCGCCGAGGCGGAGATTTCCGGACGCGTCCTTATCTATGCGCTCCTGGAGTAGATCCTGGCCCGCTCCTTCGGCGACGAGGACCACCGCGTGGTCGCTGAGGCGAAGCCGCTCACTCAGAGCGTGCAGGAATCCGCCTTTGCCGGGGAGGTGGAAGGGAATCTCGGGGACGAGGACGAAGTTCACGTCCGTGCGGGCGAGGGCGGCGTGGGCGGCGATGAACCCGGACTCGCGGCCCATGAGCTTGACCAGGCCGATCCCGTTGGGCGCTCCCTTGGCCTCCGCGTGAGCGCAGTCGATGGCTTTGACGGCCTGGGAAAACGCGGTCTCGAATCCGAAGCTCTTGTCGAGAAAGACCATGTCGTTGTCGATGGTCTTGGGGACGCCGACGACGGCAATGTTGGCGCCGCGAGCCTGGGCTGCTTCGTGAATGGCCAGACCACCGCGTTGGCTGCCGTCGCCGCCAATGACGACGAGGACGCCGACCTCGTGTTTGACCAGCCAGTCGACGATCTTGTTCTCGTCCTGCCGACCGCGTGATGACCCGAGCACCGTGCCGCCGTGCGAAGCGATCTCGGCGACGCTGCGTGGGGTCAGCATCATCGGCTCGTGACCGTATTCCGGGATGAATCCCTGGAATCCGTAGCGGACCCCGTAAATTCGCGGGATGCCGTAGCGGTAATGCGACTCCAGCGTGACAGCGCGGATGACGTTGTTCAGGCCGGGACAGAGTCCGCCGCAGGTGACGACGGCGACATTGGTGATCCGGGGGTCGAAATGAATGCGCTCGCGGGGCCCGGCTCGATCAACGAAGGGGATCTGCGCCCCGGTTTCCAAGATGTGGCGGAGGTGCCGTTCGCGAAGCTCGAAGAGAAGTCGGTCGTTGTCTTCAACGAAGTGCGCCACTCCTTGGGAGGCTTCCGCGAGAACTTTGAGCGGAGATTGAAATTTGCCCGGTCCGAGGGACGGGACGGCGAGTTCGGTCGCGTCGATGTCGAGGATCTGTGGCATGCGTGGTTTGGTAGCGGATCGAGCGCGATTCGTTAAGCGTTTGGTTCAGACGATTCCGTCGATCCAAGCCAGACCGAGATGAATCCACAGGGGAATGGTGATCAATCCGATCAGCGAAGTTCCGACAACGACCTGCAGCGCGACGGGGACGTCGCCGTGGTGCAGGCGGGTCAGGGCGATGGGGAAGATCGCGGCGGGCATGGCGGCTTCGACGATCAGGACGGCTTGGAGCGCGGGGTCGATGGGGAGAAATTTTGCCGCGACGAGGATGAGGGCGGGCAGGATCACGATGCGCGCGAGGACCGAAACCGCGACCGTGGGACCGCTGCGATGGAGGGCGCTGGGGCGGGCGTAATCGGCGAGGAGCGCGCCGCTGAGGAGAAGTCCCATCGGAACGGCGCAGGCCCCGAGCAGGTGAAAGGTGGTGTGCGGCGCACCCGCCAGCCACTGCTGCGCACCGCTGGCGTGAAGCAGGATCGCGATCGGGATGGCGACCATGGGCGGGTTGATGGATCGCCAGAGATCGCGGGCCTTCGGAATCCCGGTCAGTTGCCAGAGCGCGATGGTCCAGAAGGCGAATTCGACGCCGAGGATGAACGCAAAGAGCACTCCCAACGTTTCGCGGTCGAAGAGGGCGGCCGTGAGTGGAATGGCGATGTAGCCGTAGTTCTGAATCGAAGTCGCGAAGACGAAGGTGCGGCGGCGGGTATCGTCGGCGAACGGAGTGAGTCGGCTGGCGAGCTGGGCGACGCCAACGCCGAGTGCAACCGAGCCGAAACCCAGGAGCGGAGGGATGAACCAATTTGCCGGGTGGTCGAATGCGGGATTGCCGATGATGGTGTCGAGGGCGAGGGCGGGCGTGAGGAGCGTGACCGTGAGCCCGATCAGCGAGCGGTCGGCCTCGGCGGAGAGGATTCGCAGTTTCCGCACGCCAAAGCCCGCGACCATCACGATGAAGATCGGCAGGACGATCTCCAGAAGGTGGAAAAATTCGGCGGACATGTGGAATCGAGCAGCGGCGGGGGCCGAATGGGCTGAACCGCGCGAAGAATCAATCAGATCAGGAAGGCTGTCGGGAGTGGGAAATTGGGGAATAGCAGGATAGCTTGGGTCGATGAGTGGGAATCTGCTGCCACGGGAGGGAGAGGCAATTTACCGACCGGGCTTCCTCGGAGAGGCTGAGGCGGCGGAGTTTCTCGCGCGACTGATGGGAAAGGCGGCCTGGGCGAACGACTCGGGAGTGCTGTTCGGGAAGCCTTACGTTACCGCGCGGAAGGTCGCGTGGTACGGCGACGAGCCGTGGGATTATTCCTACTCCGGTGAGCCGAAGCTGGCGCTGCCGTGGATTGAACCGCTGATCCGATTGAAGGAGCGGGTGGAGGCGGCGGTCGGCGGGGAGTTCAATTCCTGCCTCCTCAATCTCTACCACGACGGGAGCGAAGCGATGGGCTGGCACAGTGACGACGAACGGGCGCTGGAGGCGGGGGCGCCGATCGCTTCGGTCAGCCTCGGAGCGGAGCGGAAGTTTGCCTTTCGGCACAAGGTGACGCGCGAGACCGTGGGTTTGACCCTGGGAGACGGCAGCCTCCTGGTGATGCGGGGGGCGACGCAGAAGGACTGGCACCATTGCATCCGGAAATCGGTCTGCGTGACGGAGCCGCGGGTCAATCTCACCTTCCGCGTGATGGCGGCGGGGCGGAGCGCTGGGCCGGGTCTCCTTACGTCGACCGCTACGAATTGAAGTGACTCGGTTCGTAGAAGCGGAGTTGACGACGCTCGGCTCGACACCCATCGGGATTTGCTCCGGTCAATTTTTTGGATAGCGTCCCCGGTCCCGTGAGTCATTCCGAAATCGCCCGGCGGCGGACGTTCGCCATCATCTCCCACCCCGACGCGGGGAAAACGACGCTGACCGAGAAGTTCCTCCTGTACGGCGGCGCGGTGCAACTCGCGGGCAGCGTGACGGCGCGGAAAGACCAGCGCGCGACGACGAGCGACTGGATGGAGCTCGAGCGGCAACGCGGGATCTCGGTCAGCTCGACGGTGCTGCAATTTGAATACGGCGGGTGCGTGATCAACCTCCTGGACACTCCAGGTCACCAGGACTTTTCGGAGGACACCTACCGCGTGCTCACGGCCGTCGACGCGGCGGTGATGGTGGTCGACGCGGCGAAGGGTATCGAGACGCAGACGCGAAAGCTCTTCGAGGTCTGCCGTCAGCGGGGCGTCCCGATTTTTACTTTCATGAATAAACTCGACCGCCCGTCGCGTCCGCCGCTCGAGCTGCTGGACGAGCTGGAGACGGTCCTGGGAATCGACGCGCTGCCGCTGAACTGGCCACTGGGCAGCGGCCCGGAATTTCGCGGGGTCTTTGATCGGCAGGAGAATGAGGTGCATTTGTTTCAACGCACGCGGATGGGTGCGTTTCGCGCGCCCGAGCAGGTGGGCGGCGTCGACGACGCGCTGGTCAGGGAGGCCATGCCGCCGGACGTCTACGAGCAATTTCGCGAAGAGCTCGAGCTGCTGGAGGGTGCGGGGGCGGACTTCGATCTCGGCGAGGTGCGGGCGGGGAGGTTGACGCCGGTCTTCTTCGGGAGCGCGATGAATAATTTCGGCGTGCAGTTGCTGCTCGACCGGTTTCTGAAGCTGGCCCCGCCGCCGGCGGCGCGTGAATCGGAGGAAGGAATCGTCGAGCCGGGGAGCGAGGCATTTTCCGGATTTGTCTTCAAGATTCAGGCGAACATGAACCCGAAACACCGGGATCGGGTTGCGTTCATTCGGATCGTCTCGGGGGAATTCAAGCGCGACATGACCGTCGTCCATCCCCGCACCGGCAAGCCCGTCCGGCTCTCGAACAGTCAGCGGCTCTTCGCGCAGGAGCGTGAGACGGTCGACAGCGCCTGGGCTGGCGACGTGGTGGGAATCGTGGGTAATCAGGATTTTCAGATTGGCGACACGCTGTCCGAGGACGCGGGAATCCGCTTCAAGGAGATGCCGCGCTTTGCGCCGGAGTGTTTTGCGTTTGCCCACAGCACGAGCACGGCGACCGGCAAACGCTTCCGCGAGGGACTCGATCAGCTCATCCGCGAGGGCGTCGCGCAGGCGTTTGAGCTGCCGGATAATTTCGCGCGGGTGTCGCTGCTCGGCGCGGTGGGGCCGCTGCAATTCGAGGTGCTCAAATACCGGCTCGAAGGGGAATACGGGGCCGGGTGTCGGGTGGAGAACGCGCCGTGGAGCATCGCGCGCTGGGTGCGGGCGAAGGACGGCGGGGAATTACCGGCACTCACGCTACCCAGCGGGGCGAAGCTCGCTTTGGACGCGGGAGGCGCCGAGGTACTGCTGTTTCCGAGCTCGTGGACGGTGGACTACTTCGACGGGAAAAATCCCGACGTCGAGCTGTCGCCTCAGCCTTGGTGAGTCTACGTCGACAATAGCGAATCGACCGCGGACAAGACCGTCGGATAGCGATATTGGTAGCCGGTATTCTGAGCGACGGTGGGAACCACCCGCTGGCTGTCGAGCAGGAGGTGGGAGAGTTCGCCGAGGGCGATCTTCAGGAGAATTTTTGGGGCCGGCATCATCGCCGGTCGGTGCGCGGCCCGGGCCGTGGCGTGGGTAAATTCGACGTTCCGGCACCGGCTCTGGCATCACCGCATTGAGCGGACCCGAGACCCCTTCGTTCTCCACCGAATGAAGAATCAGACCGGCCACGTCGTCGACGTGGACGCACGACATCCACTGTTGGCCATCACCGAGCCGACCCCCGAGTCCGGCCTTGAAAACCGGACCGACCAGCTTCATCGCTCCCCCGTCGCCGAGCACGAACCCGATGCGAACTTTGGTCGTGCGGACTGAATCCGGGGCGCGACCAGCTTCGGATTCCCAGAGTCGGGCGACTTCCGCCAGAAAACCGCGCCCGGACGCCGACGACTCGTCCACGATGGTCTCCCGGGTGTCGCCGTAGTAGCCAATCGCCGAACCACACACAAGAATCTTGGGTCCGTCAGGCTGGGCCGAAAGACCCTCGACGATCCGCCGGGTGCCCTCGACCCGGCTCTCGCGAATCCGACGTTTCTTTGACGGCGTCCAGAGACCGATGATGGATTCGCCCGCCAGGTGAACGATGGCGTCGAGCCCGGAAAGATCGGGGACAAAGTCGGTCGTGAATCGCCGCGTCTCGCTGAATCCCGTTTTGGGTCGGTCGGGCGACCGCGAAAAGGCCACCACCTCGTGCCCCCGTTGACGGGCCTGCGCGGCGAGGTGCGAGCCGATGAATCCAGTGGCACCGGTGATTCCGATCTTCATGATGTTTGATTCGCTTCCCGGATGCCCGGCAGATGCTGGAGATTACATCGCTAGGCGACGCATCGCTGGGTGTCGGACAGCGCGACGAATATTTCGTCGACGACATCCTCCCTGCCCGCAAAGACCGCGTCCGGGCCACCGATATTCAAATCCTTGAACGGGGGCTCGTAGAGCGCTGCGGGGGTCATGACCCCTCTTGCCGTGAGCTGTTCGACGATGAGTTCGACGAAGCGGTTCTGCTGAGACGTCAGGCTTTCGTCCTGAAGAAATATCGAGAACGCCTTGATAGCCGCAGCTCTATCCATTCCGACGAGGCTTCGCACGAAATAGGGAAGATTGGGAGACTGGGTGTGCTGCAACAAATTGGTCAGGAGTTCCGCGCCCTGGCCATCTCCGATCTCGACAAGCATTGTCCTGCAAAGACTCAAGGTCCATCGGCGTGAGAGGTTCGTTCTGGCGGAGTTTGTGGATTGCGAGATGGTCGATGTGGATTTGGAGATAATCCTGAACCTTTCTGGCGTATTGAGCGCCGGTCATTTTGGGCACCTCGACGACTACCTCCTCCCGCACCCGAAGGACTTCGTCCTGGAAATCAGTGTAGACGATCTTTCGTTTCTTCTTGTCGATGAATGGCACCAGCCCGCGAAGACGAGTTCGCAATTTTTCCAGCCCGGGGAGGCCGATGTCCTCCCAAAAACCAAGCTCCTGAATGGCGGCCAGGTAATCCAGCTGAGCGACTACCGCCGGGATTGAAGTCTTCTCTTCCAGCAGCATGGCGATCTCGACGACCCGCTTGCGGTGACTCTCGAAGGTCGCGATGTCGTCTTCGACCTGAGCCAGTTGCAGACGCAGAACAATGAGATCGAAGAGCCGTGACTCGATGTCGTCCGTCGGAATCTCCGACGGGAGGTTGGCGACTTCGCGTTGCAGTTTCCGGCAGTCGTCCGCGTCAAGCTTCGCCCAATTTTCACGGTTCTGGAAACGGTCCACCGCTTCCAGATGAAGACGCACGATGAAGTTTTCACGGTTCATTCCGACTACCTCTCCGTGCAGACCTGCCGCTAACGATTCCTGAAGAGCACCATCCGGATCGAGTGAGGAGTGGCTCTGAATGTGAGCGAGCAGTTCCACTCGCGCGCGGAACATGCGCGTGCTCGAGTGGGGCGCTGTCGTTGGCGTTGATCCCATCGGGGTTCTCCCGAAAAAAGTCGAAATTGAAGCAAAAGTCGAAGACCCGGAAGTCCGGCTTGTCCTCACCTGGTCCGAAAAGATCGGGACACAGGCGCGTGCCTCGTCCGATCATCTGCCAGAACTTGATTTTCGAGTAGACGGGCTTGAAGAAAACGAGATTTGCCACCTCCGGCACGTCGATCCCGGTGTCGAGCATGTCCACTGAGATCGCGATGTGGGGGCATTTGTTAAGGAGTGAAAAATCGTCCAGCAGACTCTGCGGATATTTCGCGTAATGATCGATTACCCGCGCGAAGTGGCCGTGGTGATGCGGGTAATGGTAATTGAACCGCTCCTCGATGAACTTCGCGTGATCATGATTTCGAGCGAAGAGAATGGTCTTCGCCAGCCGGTCGCCTCCCTCCACCTTGTGGCCATTTTCCATGAGGTGCTGGAGCACCCGGTCCACCGTATTTTTGTGGAAAAGCCAATTATTGATCGCCGAGGCGTTGACCTTGTCCGGCAGTCCCCGCTCCTCGACGTCGTCGCCCCAATCGAGGCTCTCCCACTGGAGCTTTTCCTCGTCGGATAACGAATCGTAGTCGATGCCGTCGCGGGGAAACTTGAGATCCACCTGCTGCACCCGGGGTGGGACCAGGAAGCCGTCCATCACGGCTGTCGCCAACTCGTAGGCGTCGGTCGGCACGCCCACTTCGAGCTCAAAGAGGTCGTAGGTGTTCTTGTCGACCTCGTTCCGGGGTGTCGCGGTGAGGCCGACCAGCAACGAGTCGAAATATTCAAAAATCGCGCCGTATTTCTGGTAAACCGAGCGGTGCGCCTCGTCGATAATGATGAGGTCGAAGTGCCCGACACCGAAGCGGGCTTCGATTCCCTTCGTCTCGTCGATCATTCCCATCATCGTCGGGTAGGTGAAGAAGAAGACGCGACCAGTCTGGTTCCTTTCGGTTACGAGGTTGACCGGGCTGGATTCGGGAAGGTGGGCCTTGAAGGCATTGCAGGCTTGATTGACCAAAGAGATTCGGTCCGCCAGGAAGAGCACCCGCTTGGCCCAGTTCGCCCTTTGCAGGACGTCCGCCAGCGCGATGGCTACACGCGTCTTTCCCGTGCCCGTGGCCATCACGAGCAGCGCTTTTCGGCGCTTCTTCTCGAAATGTTCGCCGATGCTCGAGATCGCTCGGTGGGCGTAGTATCGCTCGACGATGGCCCGGCTCGCGGGTGTTTGCTGGAGTGGTTGGCGAGCCGTCCGGCGCAGAATCACAGACGCCAGTTCGTCCTTTTTGTAGAATCCGGCAACGGTCGCGGAGGGTAGGAGAGGTCGTCCCACAGGCGGGTCGCGTAGCCGCTTGTGTAGAAGATGATCGGTCGCTGACCGTGCATGGCTTCCAGACAATCGGCGTAGAGCTTGGCTTGCTGTTGGCCGGTCTCCGGGTCTCCGGTCGTCTTTTTCGCCTCCACCACGGCCAGTGGTTTTCCGTCGTCGCCCCAGAGAACGTAATCGGCGTATCCCATACCCTGCTGATTCGGCATCCCGCTGACTGGATACTCCCGGTCCTGGGCTGAATCCAAGGTCCAGCCCGCTCTTTGGAGTGCTAGATCGATGAGGAGTCGGCGCGTCTTGCCCTCGTTCCAGTCGTGGGTCTCGGGGATCGAGTTGTTTTCCGCCTTGATGGCCGCAAGCTGGTCGCGAAGGCGCTGCAATTCGACGTCCAGCTCCTCCGTTCCTTCGGCTGACTCGAGATCGGCTTTCTGCGATTCCAGCTGCGCAGGACTTGATGGGGTCGTGGCCGGAGGCGCGGCGGGCACCAACGATTCGTTGAAAGTTTTCCCCTCCAGCTTTTCGGCACCCTGACGCAGGTAGGTGCGGCCCGCCCAGTAGAGGAGGTGAAAGAGTTCTTTGAGGACATCGAGCGCCTTGTTGCCGTGCACCGCCACGTTTCCCGCCTGTCGGACATACTCGGCCTTCTGCCACACGACCTCGGGCACGAGGGCACGAAAGGCGGGTTCGGTAAGGTAACTGCTAGGTTTTGGACCCGGGGCGGGCTCGGGGACTTGTCGACTTTGTAGATCCGCTTGACCAGACGCTCGAGCGCGTGGCGGGAGTGAAAACACGAGGCTCGTGGATCACCGTAGACGTGCAACTCCGCAAACGTCGCGCTCTCCGCCGCCTGCGGAAACTCCTGCTCGAGAAACGCGAAGTTCGCGGAAACCTTCATCCTAAAAAGGAAAATGGGCGATCGGGAGCGGCACCAAGAGGAAGCAGGGCGAGATCGGAGATAGAGGCGTGAGGAGACGGAGGATTTTCATCCGCTGAGTAGCAGGGCGGCGTCGGGCGGCAGGCCAGGAAGCCATTTTCCACCGAGCCAGCGGCGCAAAAGACGAGTCAGAAGCAAAGTCCAGCGTTGGGACACGGTCCATCGCTCCGTGATGGAACTGATCTGGGCTATCTCGTTGCTGATCTGGGTGATGGCGTGGGCGATGAGATGGCTTTTTTCATGCAGGATGCTCACGCGCACGGTGCGTTGACCGGCGCTTTTGATCTGACGGGCGACCCCGGCCATGAGCATGGGGCGGGAGCGGATGGCCTCGCGGTGGTGTTCCTCGTCGTAGAAGCGCAGGTAGAGGCTCCACCAGTTGTAAAACAGGGCGATGAGGTTGGCCATCAGGCGGCAGGAAGCCAGGCGACGCGAGGTGAACCCACTCCAGCCCCACTGGTTTTTGAGTTCGTCGAAGGCATTCTCGGCGTCGGCGCGTTGGCGATAGTGCTCGGGCATGACGCGGGCGGGGTGGGCCTGGGCGTCGAGTGAACTGACCAGAACGGCGATCTTGCCACTCCATGGGGTCGCCTGCGAGTCCCAGCCGATGCCTTGGGCTCGGGGTAAATCGCTCTGCCGATCTTTGCCGCGACGCGGCTTTCCGGGTTCGCGGATGGGGGCTCGGGCTGGGTTTTCGCGCACGAGCACCACGCGGCGAGTGCGGGTCCAGCCGCTGAGCCGGATCGAGCTTTCCAACGCCTGCCAACCATCGCCGCAGTCCTCCCAAGCCGCTCCAGCCCTCATCATGGTCTGGACCAACGTTTTGACTTTGGCCGTGTGCCGCAGCTTGAAGAGGTAGGGCAACGAGCGTTCTTCGAACTCGAGCATCACCGCCTCGCTGCCGTAGCCGCAATCGCCCCGAGCGAACGTCGGCCACCGGTGGCGGGGGAGTTTTTCCAACGTTTTCCACAGACCGGGTAGCCCCCGTGCTCCGGCGTGCTCGTTGCCCGGAAGGACTTCCACGCCCAGGCTCATCCTCAAATTGGCCACGAAATAACTGTGATAGACGTGACTGGGCCGACCGGGCTTTTGCGGGTTGTAGCCGATCTTGGCTCCTTCCTGTCGGCCGTAGAGCGGCTTGACCGTGACGTCGATGTCCAGGATCCACGGCAACCCCAACGCCGGCGCGATGCACCCGCTCAGCGCGTCACTCAACCAATCCAGACCCGCCGCCTCCTCCATCCTTCCCATGGCCAAGCGCACCACATCCTCGCTGACCGTGCCTTCCGGGATACCCAACAGCCCGGGATTAACCCCGTCTCCCCGAACCGCGTTGATGTGCGCATACCTCCAATGCCCGCACAACACGCTCAACATCACCGTGCCCATCACCCGCGCCGCTCCGCTACCTCGGTTGCCCGTGTAGCTCAACGGGCACTCCCGCAAAAACTCTTCCCACCTTCCGCCCGCCTCCAAAAACTGGAAAAAGAAGATCAACGATCCTTCCCGCGTCACCGGCGTCGACTCGTCCCATTCCGCGTAATACCTCCCTCCGGGTGTGTCCACCGGCCACCCTCCCGACGCTCGTTCCAGCTGCTTTTTCGACTCACCCGCTGGGTGAGTCCTTTCCCCCGCTTCTCTGGTCTGCATCCTCCTGACGCTACGTCTCTTATGCCCTCTTCAGCAATTTTCCATTTTCCCCTTTAGGTTCATCGCCACGCAGTCTTACGGCGTCGAATCGTCCGGACAATCTCTAATCCGACGGCCTCAGACGCACTCGCCGTGCTTCTCGATGCCGAGATCGACCGCCGCCTGCACGAGAACCTGGATCGACGGCAGGCAGCCGCGGAAAATGAGCTTCTCCAGCGTCTCCGCCCCATGCTGCTCGAATAGTCCGCTGACCAACGCGTTGGCAAACGAGCTGTTTGCGCTGCGAATCCCGGTGAAATCGAGGATCACCCGCTCGACCTGAGCCAAGCCGATGTAGGGATCGAGATTCGACACCCGGAAAGCATAAGCCGCAGCACCATCGCTCATGCGAGGGCCGAACTCATCGCGCAGGCAGACTTCGTGGATCACGGCTGAAAGGTAGCAGGGTGGAGAGTTTGGCGCAAGGGGATGGCGGACAGGTGCCAGGGAAGACGCATTGAATTGGAGGTTGTGTCGCGCAGAGTAGCGCAAGCAGAGTTGGAAATTACCGATGACTTACTATCCGCGGATTCCTACGCGGCGAGCGCCGCGTCCAGCGCTTCCTCCGCTTCGGTGTAGGGGACGAAGACGTCGCAGACCTCCCCGCCAATCCGCAGGGAGGCCGGATCCCAATCCTGATTGTCCGGGTCGAAGACCATGGCTTTGATCAGTTCGGGATGCGCCCGACCGAGGTCGGTCCAGCGCCAGCCCCACTGCTGCATGTAATCGCGGAGGTGGCGATTCCGGCCGACCGGCTGGATGGCCAGAGGTCGCGGTCCCTCCGCGTAAAAATCCACCACGACTTCGCGCTCGATCAGGCCGGTCAATCGGTGGTGGCGTTGCGCGGTCCACCGTTGGCGCTCGAAATACGCGGCCACACGCGTCTCCATCCGGTGCGTCGGATTGATCCCGACCTCGATTGGCCGCTTCGAGCGGAGGTGGGACACCGCCACGAGGCCCTCGGCGAAAATCTGGATTTCGACCGGATCGAACGGATGACTCAGAATCTTTCGCAGGTTCAAACCGTCGCGCTCGATGCCGTAGAACGCGCACTGCGAGGCCACCAACTCCCGCGTTCCAACGGAAGCGGGATTCCGCCCCGCGTCATCCAGCTTCCCCAAGGTCTCGCCCCGGTCGCTGATCACCCACCGATCAGCGGTCAGTGGATCCAAGTGGACGACGACCTGCCAGCCCGAGGCATCCATCAGGGGCAGAGCCGCGACCAACCCGCTGGCCGTGGTCTCGACGCGGAACTGCTCGTCCCAGAAGGTCGTCAAAACATCCCGCAGGAGCTGGTTTTCGGAATCGGAAGTATTTGCAGACATCACAATAGCGAGTCGTCGGTCGGAGGCAAATCGATGCTCCACTTTCGGCACACTTTCCGAACGAAATCGATAAATTCCGAGGGGTCGAAATCCGTTAGCGGGATGCGTTCGTGGTATCCCTTCTCGTCCGGTTCGCGATTGGGATCAATCACGTCTTCGTGCCAGCCCTTCGGTATGACGACCCGGTATTTGTAGCTTCGGCCAACGGCGTGATGGTCGATGCCGCGAATCTTTTGGTCCTCCAGCAGCAAACTACTCTTGTAGGTGAGCGGCTGGGCCAGGCTCCCAGCTCGGGCGACCAGTCGGAGGCGATCGTCTTTGCCGTCCTCCCGCTCCAGCAATGCTTCGCCGCGCCGCGATTCCTCGCCGCTCTTCTCGAACGTCAGCGGCTCCCAATCCCGCAGGTATTTGCGGGCCGCCACCGCCGCCTCGATCTGACTCTTCGTATAGGGGAAACGCACGGCGGTCAGAGTTCGCCGTTGAACGCGCGGGATTGCAGCGAGGCGAAGAGCGCGTCCAACTCGGCAAGGTGGGCGCGTAGCCGGGATTTCTGCCGCTCGACCGACTCAACAATGGCTGCGAAATGGCGTTGCGCTTCTATGTCGGGTAGCTCTAGCGGTGCATCCGTTAGGTAGGGTAATTTGATGTATTTTATCACCCCCCCGATTGCCTTTTTCCGCAATTCGCTAACGTAAATATCAAGATAGATATGGAGAAAACGAGGATTTAGGGCTCCCTCACCTTGGGTCTCGATAACGTAGGTTCGCTGGTAAGCATTAAACTTACCCTCGTAATATTTTACATTCAGGTCGCCATTTCCGGCTACGAGCACAGCCTTCGTGTCGAACGCTGCGGTGTTGATGCGGAGCGATTTAATCGCACAGGTGAAAAATGGATAGGCACCATCGACGTCGGCAGCATTTGCATCGAGTTTGCCTGTGCGGATTTTGACAGCTTCTCCCAATTTGAGTGATTGAGTCTTAATCCGTCCCCGAGACCAGCCGATTCGGGGGTCACCGAACAGGGTGAGGAAGCTGGATTGGAGGAGGGCGTCGAGCTGGGCGAGGGACTCGCGGCGCTTGGCCCGCAAGGCGTCCGCCGCATCTAAAAGCCTCGCGATCCGCTTCTGCTGAGCCAAGGGTGGGAGAAAAATATCGAGATTTCGGACATTCGTAAGGCTTAGATTGGATATCACTCCTGTAACCCTACCGTTCGAGAGTTGCGAGGCTGCTGCTTCGCTGCCGAGCCACCTTTCCAAATACCGATTATTTAGTAGGTCGCTCTTGGTGCGAATAACACACACAGCTTGATTGCAATTTGCTTCAGGACTTTCATGCGGCACGACGCAACATCGTCCGATGGTTCCAGCGATCGAAAGAAGAACATCGCCTCCCTTTATAACTGAACGAGAAAGCGCGCGGTGCGTTTTGTTGGAAACGAACAGCATGTCTCTACTCATAGCTAGTGTTCGCTCTTTGAAATTGTTAACTCGGATGAAGGGGATTCCATTTTCTGGGAAGCGCATCCCGAGCGTTGTTGGCGTGGTGCCCTTCGTTATAGTAGCACACAGATCAGATAATCGTTTCGGCGCGATTTTCACCCCAACATCCCCTCCAACTCCGCCCGTCCCGCGGCGATCTCCTCCCCCAGCTTTGCCAATCGCCCGAGAATCACGCTGGGCGCATCGTGTTCGACGGCTTCGTATTCGACTTCCTTGTAGCGGTTGATCGAGAGATCGTAGTCCTTGGCGGCGATCTCGGCTTTTGGCACGAGGAAGCTGCGGTCGGTGCGTTGGCGGGCCCGTTTCGGCTTTCCGGTTTTGCCAACGGGTGAGGATGTCGGGGAGGTCGCTCTTTTCCGGTTGCGGGTTGCGTTTGTCGTCGAGCGAGAAGCCGTCGGCGTGCATGTCGTAGAACCAGACGTCGTCGGTGCCGCCGGAGTTCGTCTTGGTGAAGAACAGGATGGCGGTGGAGACGCCGGCGTAGGGTCGGAAGACGCCGGAAGGCATGGAGACGATGGCGTCGAGTTTGTGTTTTTCGACCAGAATCTCGCGGAGTGCCCGGTGCGCTTTCGACGAGCCGAAGAGCACGCCGTCCGGCACGATGACCGCTGCGCGCCCGCCGATCTGGAGCAGGCGCAGGAAGAGGGCGATGAAGAGCAGCTCGGTCTTCTTGGTTTTGACGATTTGCTGGAGGTCCTTGGCGGTGGATTCGTGGTCGAGGCTGCCCGCGAAGGGCGGGTTCGCGAGGATGAGGGAGAACTTCTCCTCCTGAAGCTCATCGGTCTGTGCCAGTGAATCCTTGTAGCGGATGTCGGGATTTTCGACGCCGTGGAGTAGCAGGTTCATGCTGCCGATGCGAAGCATGGTGGAATCGAAATCGTAGCCGTGGAACGTGCCTTCATTGAAGCGGCGGCGGGAGGTGGCGTCCTTGTAGATGGCGTCGCTGTGATGCTGGCGAAGGTGCTCCGACGCGCTGATGAGGAAGCCGGCCGTGCCGCAGGCCGGATCACCGATCACGTCCTTCGGCGTGGGAGCGGTCATGTCCACCATCAGCTTGATGATGTGGCGCGGGGTGCGGAATTGGCCGTTCTGTCCGGCACTGGCGATCTTCCCGAGCATGTATTCGTAGAGATCGCCCTTGGTGTCACTGTCCGCCATGTCGATGCCGTCGAGCTGATCGACGACGTTGGCGAGGACGCGGGCCGTCGGCATCATGAAGATGGCGTCCTTCATGTGATGGGAATAGGTCGAGTCGCCATCCGTCGCGGTGCCGCCGCGTTGCCCGAGGGTCTTGATGAACGGGAAGACCTCGTCGCGCACGGTCTGGAGCATTTTGTCCGGAGCAGTTTCCTTGAAGCGTGACCACCGGAGGTGATCCTCGTCGGCGGAGAAGATCGGGTCGGCGATCGGCTTGCCGGTGCGGTTCGCCTTTCGTTCTTCGAGCGCGTGCAGCTCATCGAGCCGCTTGATGAAGAGCAGGTAGGTGAGTTGCTCGATCACGGAGAGCGGATTCGAGATGCCGCCGGACCACATCGTGTCCCAGATGCGATCGACTTTGGATTTGAGTTCGCCGGTGATCATGAGCTGATTTTTTGAGGAGGTGCGAAGCTACCGAATCGCGCTCCCGAACGGCGAGAGAAAGCGGCCTCGGCGCTACCTCAGGATTTGAAATCGCGTCGTTCGAAGGCGGCCCAGGCGAGGACGAGGAGGGTGGCGTCGATGGCGAGGAGGATGGCGTAGTTTTCGATCATCGTGTCCCACGGGATGCGGGGTTGGAAGATGTCGACCCAGGTCGCCATCCTCGCGGTCAGAAACCAGTCCTGGATCGTGTCGAAGTAGGGGATGTTTTTCAGGATCGAATCGATCAGCAGGATGGAAATTGTGAGGATCGTCGCGGCGGCGGGTTTCATCGGCAGGCAGGAGAAGAAGAAGCCGAGCACGGCGATGGTGAAGAGGCTGAGGATGATGAAGGGCTGCGCGAGCGCGTAGCGGCCCAGGCCCTCGCCGAATTCGTAGAGCGCGAAGACGCGCTCCATCGGCGCGAAGGCGAACAAACCACCCGCGCCACGATCAATCAGTCCGGCGGCCAGCGCCGCCGTGCTGATGAAGATCACCAGCACCGCCGTGTAGGCGAAGGCGGCCAGGACCTTCTGGGAGAGCAGCGTGAGCCGTGACACCGGTCGGCAGAGGATCATTCGCATCGTCCCATCCTCGACCTCCTTGCTGACCAGGTCGCCGGAGACCAGGGCGAGGTAGAGCGATCCGAGCAGGACGATGGTCCAGAGCAGAATCATGAGGCCGAGGGTGAGGCCGGAGAGGTAGGTCTCCGCCTCGTAGCCGCTGCGTTCGATCATTTTCGCGACGGACGTCTGCACCCGGTCGAGCCGCAGGAGGGCCAGGAGCAGCAGCTCGATGGCGAGGAACGCGCCAAACCCGATGTAGGTGCGCTTGCGGGCGAAGAGCTTGCGGAGCTCTCCGCCGAATTGGGCCCAATACAAACTCATTCCCTGCGGGTCCGTTCCAAATAAAAGTCCTCGAGCGAGGCCCGCCCCGTCTCGACGGCGCTGACCCGCACACCCGTCCCGACCAGGTCCGCGACAATGGCGGCAATGTCCGCCGATTCTGGAAGGATCGTGACGCCCCCCGCCTCGAACTTCGCGCCCGCGCGCTCGAGCGGGGCGGTAGCCAAGGTCCAATCGTCGAGTTCCCAGCGCACGCGGCGCTGCGCGGCGGCCGTCTCGCTCCAAGCTCCGCAGTAGGTCAGCCGGCCCTGATTCAAAATGGCGACCCGGTCGCACAGCAGCTCGACTTCCGACAGGAGGTGGGAGGAGAGCATGACCGTGAGCCCCCGCTCCTCGCGGAGCCGGAGGATGAGGCGCCGCATTTCCTCGATGCCCTCGGGGTCCAGGCCCTCACTCGGTTCATCCAGCAGAATGAATGCCGGATCCGGCAACAAGGCCTGCGCCAGCGCCAGCCGCTGTCGCATGCCGTGGCTGTAGACCCGCACCCGATCGTTGATGCGCTCGGTGAGCCCGACCAGCTCGATGGTCTCGTGGAGCTTTGCATCCGGCACGTGACCGGAGTAGGCGACCAGCATCCGGAGGTTCGTCCAGCCGCTCAGGTAGTCGTAGAACGCGGGAGTTTCGAAGATCGCGCCGACCCTGGCCAAGGCCCGCGAGCGCTGGCTCCCGACGGGAATGCCGCCGATGAACACCTCGCCGGCATCCGGTCGCACCTGGCCCAGCGTCACGCCGAAGGTCGTGCTTTTCCCGGCCCCGTTGTGGCCGAGGAGACCAAAGATTTCCCCTCGTCGAACCTCCAGCGAGAGCGGGTGCAGGGCGGCTCCGTCCGCCGAACGACTTGGTGATGCCCTCGATCCGCAGCATCGTCACTGACCGGTCGAAAGTTGGAGGCCGGTCGTGGCGCGACCGTCGGCGTAGAGAATGTTGACCCGTGGCCCGCCGCCGTCGTGCCAGCCCTCCTTGTCGCTGAGCACGGGGATGCGGGTGGCGGCTTCGGTGAGATCGAGAAAGTTCAACGCCGTGGCGCTTTGCCCGTTGAGCGCGGGATTCCAGAAGTAGCTGGTGCCTGACGCGCGCCAGACTTCGGCATCGGCCGGGCAACGAAAGGCCGAGCTGTTCTCCGCGTAGGAAGCCAGCAGGTTGTCGATGGTGTCCACCGGCGGCCCGCCTTCCACGCGACCCGGCGCGAGGGTGGGCATCGTGAGGTTGTGATCGCCGAGGTAGCCATTGAGGGCGATGCCGAGCGAGCGGAGGTTGGCGAGGCAGGCGGTGGTCTTCGCCTTTTCCTTCATCTTGAAAGCCACGGGAAACAGGATCGCGAGCAACGCCACCACGATCGCGAGAACGACGAGGATCTCGACGAGCGAGAATCCCGCCCGGGTGCGAGGCCGCGCGCTCAATCCCGCCACCGGAGCGATTGCTGGATTTGTTCGATCACGGGAGCAAAGTCCATTTTTACGTCTGCGTTTGCCTCTTCGTAAAACGCCGTCATCCCCTGGGCGGCGATTTTCTTCATCATGGCTTCGTCCGCTTGCGTGCGCTCCTCGGAATCTGCGGCGGGATCGTTCTGACCGATTCGCTCCAGCGCCTTGGCGACGATTTCCCGGCGTTTGTCGGGTTTCATCTTGTTCAGCGCGAGCATCACCTGCTTGAAGCCTTCGGGAAGCGTGAGATCGAGGTAGTCGCTGCGTTCGGCATCGGTCATGGACTCGAAAAACTCGCGGGCTTCCGGGGTTCGCTGGAGCTTGCGCCGGTCGTCGAAGTCGAGCCGGTTGACGCGGCTCGCGGTGCGGTCGATGAACTCGGCCCGCGCGGGCGCATTCAGGTCGGTGAGTGGGTTGGCGGCCAGCTCCGTCTGAATCTTCTCGGGCGTCGGTTGGCTGGTGCGGATGCAAAACACCACCGTCATCGCGAAGATCCACACCCCCATCAGCAATCCCAAGACTCGAACCATCGCGCTGAACCTCCGTCCTACGGGACCGGCGTCAATCGAAAATGCGATTGTCGGGGGTGACGGGGTGAAGGCGGTTTGGGAGGAGCGTCGTGACCTCCGCTTCTACGCATCAGATACTTTGTAGTGGTCGACGTGAGGAGACCTGACTCCGGGACTCCGTGGGTCCCGGCGGGGGCGGCGTGTTCGTTGGAGTGTCGTTGGAGTTGATAGTTGACGGAGGATCGTCGAGAGTCGCCGACTCGACGCATGCACCCGTTCCTTCGAAAGCTCTTTGGATTCAATTGGATTCTGCTCGCCCTGATGTTGGGGCTCATGTTTTTCGGAATCTACGCGATTTACAGTGCGACTTGGATGCGGACGGACACGTTTTGGGAGGGCCAGATCAAGTGGATGATCATCTGTCTGCCGGTCTTCTTCGTGGTCTCGCTTATGGACTACCGCTGGGTCCGGTGGGGAGCGCTGCCGCTCTACCTCGTCGGCCTCGGGGCGCTGGTGGCGACTCGGATCGTGGGTGAGAAGGTCTACGGCGCGCGGAGCTGGCTGGATCTCGGGTTCATGAACTTCCAGCCTTCGCAGCTCGCGATCCTGGCTGGCGTGATGGTGCTGGCGTTGTTCCTGAGTCAGTTCAAAACGATGCACCCGTTTTTCAGGATTGCGGCGTGCGGGGCGATCGTGGGCGCACCGTGGGTGTTGATTTTGATTCAGCCGGATCTGGGTTCGTCCCTGGTGTGGATTCCCGTGATCTTTGGAATGCTCTTCATCGGGGCGATTCCGCTGCGCTATCTCGTCAGCATGATCCTGCTGGGAGTGGCGATGGTCCCGTTAATCGTGAACTTTGGCCTGAAGCCCTACCAAAAGGACCGCATCATGGTATTCCTCGATCCCGACCTGGATCCGCAGGGCGCGGGGTGGACGATTAACCAATCGCTGATCGCGATTGGTTCCGGTGGGATGTCCGGGAAAGGCTTCAAGGCGGAGAATACGCTCAACGAGCTGGGATTCCTGCCGAGCACGATCGTGCACAATGACTTTATTTTCGCGGTGCTGGGCGAACAGCACGGGTTCATCGGCGGGGCGATCCTGATGGGAGTCTTTGCGCTGCTGATGCTGACCGCGCTTTACGTGGTCATGATGGCGGGGGACGACCTTGGGCGGTTGCTGGCGACGGGAGTGCTGATGCTGCTCTTCGCGCACATTTTCATGAACATCGGGATGACCGTTGCCGTGACTCCGATCACCGGCCTTCCGCTCCCGCTGGTGAGTTATGGCGGATCATTCCTGATGATCATCATGGTCAGCTTCGGCCTGCTGCAGAGCGTGTGGATTCATCGTCGAACCGTCGGGTGAATTTGCTGGAGAGGCGGGTCGATCCGACCCATCGGCAAAGGGCCGGATCGCGCCGGCATTCGGGGATCACGAGAAGATTTTGAGTTTGTCGCGAAAGCCTTTAGGTTGCGCGGTATGGTAGCAGTGATGGACAGCGGGTTGGTGGCGTCGGTGGTCGACAAGGTGCTCGATGGCGGGAGGATCGACGCGGACGATGCGCGCGAACTCTACGCGCTGCCGCTGAACGAACTCGGCTCGCTGGCCGACGAGCGGCGAAAATTGGCCAAGGCCGATGCCTTCGACGGACGCGGCAACGACGTCGTGAGCTACATCATCGACCGGAACATCAATTACACGAACGTCTGCAACGTCTACTGTAAGTTCTGCGCGTTCTACCGCACCGAGAAGGACGCGGATCATTACGTCCTGTCGCTCGACGAGATCGACCGGAAGCTGGACGAGCTGACTGCCGTGGAGGGGATTCAAATCCTCATGCAGGGCGGTCACCACCCGAAGCTCGGGATCGATTGGTATCTGGAATTGCTGACCCACATCCGGGACAAGTATCCGCACATCAATATCCACGCCTTCAGCCCGCCGGAGTTCAATCACTTCGCGGACGTCTTCCAACTTCCGATGGACGAGGTGATCCGGCAGTTTCGTGAGGCGGGGCTGGGGTCCATTCCGGGCGGTGGTGGCGAGATCCTGGTAGACCGGGTCCGTGATCGCATCGCGCCCCTGAAGTGCAACTCGGACCAGTGGCTCGAGGTGATGCGCATCGCGCACGGTCAGGGCCTGAGTTCCAGCGCGACGATGATGTTTGGCCACGTCGAGACGTTCGACGAGCGGATCGAGCACTTGCAGCGGCTGCGGGACTTGCAGGACGAAACCGGTGGGTTCACGGCGTTCATCTGTTGGACGTTTCAACCCGAGAATACCAAATTGCGGGCCGAGCCGGTGGGTTCGGCGGAATATCTGCGGATGCAGGCGCTGTCGCGGATCTACCTGGATAACTTTAAGAACGTGCAAAGCTCCTGGGTCACCCAAGGCCCCCGGATCGGGCAGGTCGCCCTGAAATACGGCGCGAACGATTTCGGCAGCGTGATGATGGAGGAAAACGTCGTCAGCAGCGCGGGCACGAGCTTCCGGCTGAACAGCGGCGAGATCGAGCGGTTGATCCGTGAAGCCGGTTACGAGCCACGACGGCGGGATAACTGGTATCGCGCGGTGTGACCCCGGTGAGTTCGAAAAATGGTCGCGGCTTTCGCGTGAATTGTGCGCGGACTTCTCCTAGTTTCCTGCGCCTATGGGCAGACAATGGCTCCACTCCAAAAAAGAAGCGGCTCACCTGAAAAAAGGCCAGGCCGTCGGTAAACTCGTCAAAGAAATCATGGTCGCCGCCAAGACCGGCGGCCCGGATCCGGCGGCGAACGCCCGTCTCTTTGCGGCGATGGAGAAGGCGCGGAAGCAGAGCGTCACCCGTGACGCCATCGAGCGGGCGGTGAACAAGGGCGCGGGCATCGGCGATGACAAACTCGTCCTCGATCACATCGTTTTCGAAGGCTACGCGCCGCACAAAGTCCCCGTGATCGTCGAAGTCCTCACCGACAACAACAACCGCACGGCCCCCGAGATCCGGGTCCTCTTCAAGCACGCCCAACTCGGCACTCCCGGCAGCAACAAGTTCCTCTTCGACCACGTGGGCCTCGTCGAAGCGCATCATCCCGACGTCAGCATCGATCGGGAAGAAGCCGCCATCGAAGCCGGCGCGGACGAAGTGTTTCCGCTCACCGCCGACGAGAACGACGACATCCCGCCCGACGTCGCCGGGGCGCGCTTCATCACCGAACGGACGGCCACCGCAGCCGCTTCGACCTGGCTGGCCGGACACGACTGGACCGTGGTCACCTCCGAGCTCGGCTACGTCCCGAAGCAATTTCCCGAGCTATCGGAAGAGCAGAGTGGCGAGGCGGCTGAATTTCTCGAAGCGCTCGATGCCCACGACGACGTTCACCGGGTCTGGGCGGCACTGCGGTGACGGGAGTGAGCGCTGCGCGCTTTGGGTTGGGGCGCCGGGCTGGAAGCCCGCGCGCGGCGAGCGGACGAAGCTCGCGATCCCCCATCCGCGCCCCCTTGTGTCGGGACGGTTCATCGTCGATAGCTAGACCATGGCAGTAGTCGAAAAAGACGGCATTCAGTATCGCGTCGGGAATGAAAAGCTCATCCGCGTGTCCGAATCAGCCGGCACGAAGCTCCGCACTCTTCTCACCCGGCAGGGCCGATTGGAAAACGGTGGGCTGCGGGTCGCCGTGATCGGCGGCGGCTGCTCCGGTCTGCAATACAAGATGGATCTGGTCGACGAACCGGCCAATCGCGACATCCTCGTCGAGTCCCGCGAAGTCCGCGTGGTCGTCGATCCGAAGACCGCGTTATTCGTCAGCGGATCCGAGCTCGACTACAGCGACGACCTGCAGAAGGGCGGGTTCAAGGTAACGAACCCCAACGCCGTGGCGCACTGCTCCTGCGGCGAAAGTTTTTCAGCCTGATCTACGATCGCCACCGCCCGACCTCCCGGCCAGCCAGGTAGACGGCCAGTCCGAGGGCCAGAGTTCCCAGCCCACAGGCGGCCTGCAGCGGGCGTTCGACCGCCGTGTAGCCGAGGGAGAAAACGGCGATCGCGGCGAACAGGATCGGCGTGGCGGGATATCCCCAGCAGCGAAACGGTCGCGCCATCGCCGGCTCCCGGATCCGCAGCACGACCACGCCGACGACCGTCAGCAGGCCACACGCGACCAGCGCGAACTGCGTGTAGATCAGCACATCCTCGAAGGAGGTGGTCAAGAGGAGTGCCATCACGATCAGCCACTGCATGGCGCAGGCCACGAGCGGAATGCCGCCTCGGGTTCGCCACGCCAGCACGCGCAGCGAGCGGAAATCCTCCCCGACGGTGGCCGCCACCCGGGGGCCGGCCCACGTCATGGCACTGATCGCCGAGATCAGCCCGAGTGAGATCAGGCCCGCCATCCAGCGCCCACCCGTCGGGCCAAAGATCGCGGCGGCGGCAAGGTTGGCCACGTCCACCCGGCCGGCCAGCTCGGTCATCGGCACGGTTTTCAAAAAGACGGCATTCAGCGCGACGTAGATTACGCCGACGATCAGTGTTCCGAGAATGAGCGACCACGGGACGTTCCGCGCCGGATCGCGGACTTCGCCGATGATGTAGGTCGACGCGTTCCAGCCCGAATACGAATACATCACGTACATCAACGCCACCGCGAAGGGCGCGCTCGCGATCAGCTCGGAGTCTCCGACCGTCGGCAGAAACGAGATCTCCACGCTGGGACCCATCGCGATCCCCGCCCCGATCAGCACCAGAATCAGCGAAATTTTCAGCGCCGTGAACGCATTTTGAAACGCCTGGCTCGACCGGATGGAGATGGCGTGCATCCCGGCCACCAGTGTCGCGATGCCGATGGAGATCATTGCGACCGGTAGATCCGGAACGAGCACGTGCGCGTATTCCGCAAACGCCATTGCCGCCAGGGCCACCGGAGCCGCGAATCCGACGGTTGCGGACACCATCCCGGCCATGAACCCGATGGCGGGATGATAGATCCGGGTGAGAAAATTATATTCGCCGCCCGATCTCGGCAGCGCGGCGGCGAGTTCCGCGTAAGCCAGGGCTCCGCACAGCGCGAACGCCGCCCCGAGCATCCAGACGACGAGAATCGCAAATCCGGATGGCAGGGGGCCGACCTGGTAGCCCAGACTCGTAAAGACTCCGGTCCCGATCATATTCGCAACCACGATGGCCGTGCAGGTCACGACCCCGATCTTTGCTTCCGCTCGAGCCATCCCGGCACTGAACACGGATTCCAACGAACTCAGAACCCCAAAAACATTCAGAAATTATGGAACTCGATTTGGACAACGAACACGCTGATCGCGCCTACCCCATCCTTGCGTCCCTCGTCACCCCGCGGCCCATCGCCTGGGTCACGAGTCTGTCGCCGGAAGGTAAGCTCAACGCGGCACCCTTCAGCTTCTTCAACGTTCTGGGCGCGAACCCGCCGATCGTCGGATTTTGCCCGGGGAATCGCACTCCCACGCAGCCGAAGGACACGGCGGCCAACGTCCGCGCGACGCATGAGTTTGTGGTCAACCTCGTGGACGAAGACCTCGCCGAAGCGATGAATCTGACGGCTGCGGACCTCCCGCCCGGCCAGAACGAATTGGCTCGGACGGGACTCGCGACCGCAGAATCGACCCTGGTCGCGCCGCCGCGCATCGCCGCCGCCCCCGCCGCGCTCGAGTGCACGGAATGGGGCACGCTCCAGATTGGTGACAATCGGTTGATCATCGGGTTGGTCCACCGCGTTCACGTGCGGGACGAATTAATCGACCCGGAAACGCTCCGGATCATCTCGGAAAAATTCCGGAGCGTCGGTCGCATGGCCAGCCCCGACTGGTATTGCCGCACGATGGATCGCTTCGAGCTGAAGCGTCCGACGGCGTAGGAAGGGCGATTCGCACCTCGACAAAAATCATCGCCTGCATCGAAGCGGAAGCCCTAGATTGCTTCGAACGGAATATGATCACTCACGTCCGCATTCAAAACTTCCGCTCCTTCGTTGACGCGGAGGTCGACCTTCAACCGTTTTCCTTGGTCGTTGGGGCAAATGGGAGCGGGAAGTCGAATTTTCTTCGGCTGTTTCAGACCGTCTCTGGGAAAATCGATGGACGAGCGCGCGTAGTATCGAAACCAATGTGGGTAAGGCACCAGAATCTCTCTGGTCAGCAGTACGCATTTGAAATTCAGTTCAAGACTGGAGAAACAACGAGCGGGAACGCCTTCCAGGCTCCGGGTGAACCTGAGCTTTTGCAGATCTCCCATGTGCCCGAGTGGCAGGGCCAACTTTTCTCCATCTTCAACCTTTCGCCTGACAATATTTCTAACGTTGAGCCGACCATTCCTTCACCCAAGGTCGAAGGGGATGGAAGTGGAACCTGCCAAGTGCTGGACGTCTTGAAAAATGGCGATCGGGAAGATTTGTTCGATGCGATCCAGCTCAATCTCACCCGGTATGTTCCCGAGGCTGAGAAATTGAGCCTGAAGACAGTGAACCGCGGGGAGAAACAGATCCAGGTTCGCGAAACCGGTCTGAACGACCCAACTCCCGCGACCGAACTCTCCGAGGGAACCCGTCTCATCATTTGTATTTTGACGATCCTTCATCAGGAAGATCCGCCGGCGGTGATCCTGCTCGAAGACATTGATCGAGGCATGCATCCGCGTCTTTTCGAGCAGATCGCTCCGCTGATTCGGGACATTGCCGAGCGCAACGAAATCAACATCATTGCGACGACGCAGAATCCCTACCTCGTTGACTGCTTCCGAGATCATCAGGATGCCGTCATCGTCGTTGAGAAAGTCGATGGAGCGAGCACGCTCACGACTCTCGCCGAGAAGATGAAGAACCTCGATTACGAATCGGTCGATCCCGACGATATGCCGTTGGGTGCTCTTTGGTATAGCGGGCTCGTCGGGGGCGTTCCGGCAAAGGATTCCCACGATCGAAAATAGGACGTCGTGGGATTTCTCTACATCCTTTGCGAAGGGGAACGCGACGAACTCTTCTTCGACCTGCTTTGCGAGCGGATTTCAGGCCGAACTTTTGAGCGTCCGGCGGATTATCGGCTTCGACGGGGGTCCAACTGGAAGACCGCGCTGGCGACAGCACGACTGCTTCTGAACCGGATGAGCCATTGGACCGGACCTCAGGATGTCTCGGTGGTGATAGCCATCGACAATGATCGAGCGCCTGGTCATCCCGGCGCGACCCCATTGCCGAGACCTCTCGTCGGAGTTGACCGGAAAAAGTCGCCCCGATATCCGGAACTTCAGCAAATCGCGGCAGCTGCATTGGGCCCAAATCGAGAAAAATGGCCGGTCAATCTCGCGGTGGCCGTTCCCGTCGAAATGATCGAAAGCTGGGTTCTTCTGTTGAGTGATCCAAATCGCGAGCCGCTTCCGATATTTTCCCGTTCATCCCAATCGCTTGCTCGGGCTTATTACGGCGGGAAAGTGCCAGGACAATTGAAAGATATCTGTGAGGACGAGGCCCGATCAGCGGGAGTGACACCCGACGAATACTTCTGGGCTGCAGCGGAGAGGGACCTTCCCAAGGCTTGCAGCGAGTCTCCCAGTCTCCGCCTGTTCGTGGATGAGGTGAAGGGTTGGAATACTTAGTTTTCCGTCAGCTGACGTCCGGCGAGCGATTACCCGCCCATCCCAGGGATGGTGGGCATGGCGGTCGATTTGTAGTCGGAGGGGACTTCGAACGCGGAATCGGGGATGTCTTTCTCGGTGATCGATTCGACGGTGACCGTTGATTCACCGGCTTGGGGCGAGGTGACGATGGTGCGGATGGGGAAGCCGGGGAAATCCTCGTCGCTGAACGCGCCCTTGAATGGGTCGGTGTCGCCGGCGAGTTTGCTGAGCTGCTTAGTGATGTTTTCCTGATTGGGCACGTCGTTGGTGACCCAGTAGGTGGCGTCCATGCCGGCGACGGTGCCGGTGTATTCTTCGCAGGCGAAGCCGCTGATCTCTTCCTTACTGCCGGTGGGCTCGAGGTCGGGTTTTGCGTCCGCTCCATCGGCCATTTGTTTGACCTGGCTCTTCATAGCTTCGACCGCAGCGGCGGGAATGGTCATCGCCATTTTCTGCCCGTGCATGAGGGTCGTGATGTCCTTGGTGCCGCCGCCGGTGATGGTGGACATTTGATCGCCCACGTCGACCCGGGCGCGGTCGCCTTCGACCTGGACGGTCATTTTCATGTTCATCCCGGCTTGATTGGTGGTCTCGACGGATTGGACGATTTCGACGCCGGCGAGGGCGTTGGAGGCGACAAGGGTGAGCGTGGCGAAGAGGAGGCGGATTGGTCTTTTCATAAAATTCGAAACTCGAGACTCGGAACTCGAGACTACCGGGAGAGGTCGGATTGGTTGAGAGTGGGAAAACCGTCGCCGCGGAGGACGGACGAGGCGCACTCGACGTCGTCGACGTGGAGGCAGAGGGCCGTTTTTCCGCGCGGGCGGGTGAGAAGTGGGTAGCTGAAAAACACGTTGACCTCGGCCTTGAGGCAGGAGGCGAGGACTCGCGCCAGGTCGGCGGCGCCTTCCTTGAGCTCGGTGACGATGACGAGTGAGACGCTGTGGGCGATGTCGTGGATCTCGAAAAGCTCTTCGACCTGGGTGGGGTCACTGGTGATGAAGCGGCAGATCGAGCTCTCCGATGAATCCTGGACGCTGAGCGCGAGGATCATGATGGAGTGCTCGTTGAGCAGCTTCACCATTGCGAGCAGCGCGCCGACTTTGTTGTCGAGGAAGACGGAAAAGTGGCGGACGCCCTCGTCGTCCATTTTTTCAATGGTGAGCGAATCGGTGGCGGTCATTTATTTGTAGCAGTAAAGGAGACAGAATTCGCTTTTGTCGCCGGCGGTGAGGCTGACTTGCACGAAGTATTCACCGCTGACGGTGGGTTCCACGCCGACGGCGGCGCTGGTGCCATCGTGATATTCCTGTTGATCGATGACGTTTCCGCTGGAGTCGAAGATGATCACGTCGAGTGCGCGGGCGGGCGGGAGGCCATTCGCGCAGAACCAGTATTCGTTGCCGGCGAAGAGATTGACTTTGAGGATGGCGGGCTTGTCGGCTTCGACGGAGGAATACCAGAAGCCGTCGCGGATCTTGTAGCCGTCGTTGGAGAAGGCGCCCGCCAGCTCGAGGGCTCCGCGGCGGGCGGCGGCTTCATTGCCGGCGGTCGGTGGGATGGGGTCGGCGGAGGATTCGGCGGTCGGCTTGGCGTCCGGGGCGGGGGTGGAGGACGATTCTTCCTGGGCGAACGTGGGGAGCGCGACGGCGAGGATGGTGAAGAGGGATAGGAGGCGAATCATGATTCCGATGCGGCTTCGTTGATGGATTCCACGATTTCCGTGGTGGTGGCGTGCACGGTGGCGACGTCCTTCTCGGTGAGTGTCTGGTCGGCGGGGAGGTCGGTCGTTTGACGTAAAGTCAGGATGCCGGCCTCAATTTTCTGGATCAGCTCGTCCTCCTGCATGCGGGCGGGCAGGGAGTCGAGGCGGGCGATGAGGTAGTCGACGATGGCGGGCTGGCGGAGAAGCTCGGCGGCGAGGGGCGAGTAGTTCGAACCGATCACTTCGCTGGCGGCCTGCATGCCGCGGACCCAGGCGCCGACGGTGACGAGAATGACCAGGGGTTCGTCCCGCTGGGCGGTCATCTGGAGCTTGACCTCGTTCTCGGTGGCTTCGAGTTCCTCCTTGAGGGCGGTCCATTCGTTGTTTTCGGCGAAGTCGCCGATGGAATTGCCGCGGGCGATGATGCTCTCGGAGACGCCGAGGCCCTTGGCGAGGTCGATGATGTCCTTGCCGGTATTTTTGACCTGCTGGCCGTCCTGGGCTTCGACGGCGATGAAGCCATCCGAGACGCGGGTGCCGACGTTCAGCGAGAGGCGGGCGCGGCTGGTCGTCGCGGAGAGCGGGCCGGGGCGGTCGAGTTGCGACCAGTTTGGACGATCGATCTTGTTGATGGCGGCAAAAAATTCTCCCGGAGTCGGAACGGACACGCTCTCGACGTGGACCGCACCGGCCATTTCCTCGGCGGTGAGGGTGGGCAGAGGTTCGGCGGGCGGAGCGGTCTCGGCGGCGTCGGTGGATAAGAGTAATTCGGCGGTGGCGGTCTCGGGGACTTCGGGAGCGGCTTCGTCCTGGGCGAAGCTGGGGGCAATCGGAGCCGTGGAGATCGCGAGCGCGAGGAGCAGGCGGGCGGTCATTTGCCGGGGACACTACGGGAATGTCGGGGGAGTTTCTAGTGCTCAGTTGAGGGTTTCGAAGCGGGCGTTGCGGTGGGGTCGGGACGTCCGTAGCCTCCCGGCGGTATGGATTTGCCGATTTTCGATGTGCGGGACGAGTTGCTGGCGGCGCTCGCGGAGTCGGAGCGGGTCGTGCTGCAGGCTCCCACGGGTTCGGGGAAGTCGACCCAGGTGCCGGGGATGCTGGTGGACGCGGCGGCGGGAAAGGGGGGGCAGATTATTGTCCTGCAACCTCGGCGGCTGGCCGCGCGGATGCTGGCGACGCGGGTGGCGAGTGAGCGGGGGTGCCCGCTGGGGGAGGAGGTTGGCTACCAGATCCGGCTGGACAATCGATCCGGGCCGGAGACGCGGATTCTCTACGTGACGGAGGGAATTTTGCTCCGGCGGATGCAGGCTGATCCGTTCTTGAGCGGCGTGGAGGCGCTGGTGTTCGATGAGTTCCACGAACGGCATTTGCACGGGGACATTTCCTTGGCGCGGGCGCTGGACTTGCAGGATTCCGGGCGTCCTGATCTGCGGCTGATCGTGATGTCGGCCACGCTGGACGGGGCGTCGGTGGCGGATTATCTCGCGCCGTGTCGGGTGTTGGAATCGGCGGGGCGGACGTTTCCGGTGGACGTCGAATACGCGCGGCGGGCTCCGACGGGGGATGTCTGGGAAGCGGCGGCGGACGCGGTGGCGGCGGAATTTCCGCGCACGGCGGGTCACGCGTTGGTCTTCATGCCGGGAGCCTACGAGATTCGGCGCACGATCGAGGCGATTCAGCGGCGGCTGGGCGTGGGGGTGCCGGTGTTGCCCTTGCACGGGGAACTCCCGTCCGACCAGCAGGACGCGGCGGTATCGGATCGGGCGGACCGCCGGGTGATCGTGTCGACGAACGTCGCGGAGACGTCGCTGACGATTCAAGGGGTCACGCTGGTGGTGGATTCGGGGCTGGCGCGGCGGGCGAGGTTCGATCCGCACCGAGGGATCAACACGCTCTACGTGGAAGCGATCAGCCTGGCCTCGGCGGACCAGCGCGCGGGTCGGGCGGGACGCACGGGGCCGGGGCGTTGCGTTCGGCTGTGGACGGAGTCGTCCAATCGTCAGCGGGCGCTGCGCGATGAGCCGGAGATCAAGCGGCTTGATCTGGCGGAGGTCGTCCTGGGGTTGAAGGCGGCGGGTGTCGAGGATCTGGACGCGTTTCGATGGCTGGACGCGCCGGACGCGGTCGCGCTGGGGCGGGCGGTTGCGCTGTTGCGCGACCTCGGGGCGTTGTCGGACACGGGGGCGATCACGGAGGTGGGGCGGCGGATGCTTTCGTTTCCGGTGCACCCGCGCTACGCGCGGATGTTTCTGGCGGCTGGCGATCTCGACTGCGTGCGGGAGGCGGTGTTGATTGCGGCGCTGACGCAATCCCGGAACCTGCTGCTGCGGGCGGACAAACGCACGGTCGAGGCGCGGGAGAAGGCCTGGGGCGGGGCGGGGTCGGATTTTGTGATTTTGATTCGAGCGTTCGAGTGGGCGCGGGCCCGGCGGTTTCGGCTGGATGAATGCCGGTCGTTGGGAGTCCACGCGGAGACGGCGCGGCAGGTGGGCAAATTGGCGGATCAGTTCGGGCGGATCGCGAGAGCCGAGGGGTTGCGGTCGGGGGACGGGGAGGCGTCGGAGGAGGCGGTGGGGCGTTGCGTGCTGGCGGGATTCGCGGATCACGTCGCGTGTCGGCGGGGCGCGGGAACGCACGTCTGTGATCTGGCGCACGGGCGGCGGGGAACGCTCGCGCGGGACAGCGTGGCGACGGGTGGGCGGCTGTTGGTGGTCGGGTCGATCGATGAGATCGAAGGACGCAAGGGGGAGGCCGACGTGATGCTGAATCTGGTGACCGAGATCGAGGAGGATTGGTTGAGGGAGATGTTTCCGGGTGATTTCTCGGAGCGGTCTGAGTTGGTCTTTGACGCGACGCAGAAGCGGGTGGTCGAGCGGTTTGCGAAGGTCTTCCGGGATCTCGTGCTCGAGAACCGGGATCGGGACGCGGGTCCGTCAGCGGCGGCTTCGGCGTGTCTGGCGGGCGAAGTTTTCCGGGGAAACCTTGTGCTCAAGCAGTGGGACGACGAGATGGAGCAGTTGATCGTGCGGATCAATTGTCTGGCGGATTGGCGGGGGGATTTCGGCATCGCGCCGATCACCGAGGCGGATCGGGAGATTTTACTCGCTGACATTTGCACGGGGGCGACGAGCTACCGCGAGATCAAGGACCGGCCGGTGAAGCCGGCGGCGCGGGGATGGCTGACGCCGGCGCAGGGCGGCCTGCTGGACAAATTTGTCCCCGAGCGGATCGAGCTGCCGGGCGGGCGTCGGGCGAAGGTGACCTACGCGGTCGGGGCGGCGCCGGTATTGGCGGCGCGGATTCAGGACCTGTACGGCGTGACGAAGCCAATCACGGTCGCGGGGGGGCAAGTGGCCTGCACGATCCAGGTGTTGGCACCAAATTTTCGGCCCGTGCAGGTGACGACGGACCTCGCGAATTTCTGGGTGGAGTCGTATCCGAAGCTCAAGTTGGAGCTGAAACGGCGGTATCCGAAACACGAGTGGCGGTGAGGTGAATGTGCGGTTGAAAGTGCCGCTTCGCGGGTCATTTGGGGTTCCCGGGGCTGGAAGCCCCGGGGGGCGGGCAGGATGCCCGCGCTCCCCATCGGTGTCTGTGGCTTGCGCGACCGGATGGGGCGTGCATGATCTGCCGTCCGATGAAACGTCTGCGATTGGGTGTGCTGGGGTCCGGGAAGGGCTCGAATTTTTCCGCGATTCTCCGCGCAATCCGGGCGGGTGAACTGGATGCGGACGTCGTCGTGGTGGGCTCGGACGTTGTGGAGGCGGGGATCCTGCTAATCGCGGAGGAGGCGGGGATTCCGACGTTCTCGGTGAACGAGCCTCGATACCGGACGAGGCTTTCGCTGGAAGTGGAGGCGGAATTGGTGAAGCAATTGGCGGGCGTCGATCTCGTCGTGCTGGCGGGCTACATGCGGGTGATCAAGGCTCCGCTGCTGGAGGCGTTTCCCGGTCGGATCGTGAACATTCATCCTTCGTTGTTGCCCGCCTTTCGCGGGCTCGAGGCTTGGCGGCAGGCGCTGGAGGCGGGCGTGGCGGTGACGGGTTGCACGGTGCATTTCGTCGATGCCGGGGTGGACACTGGCGAGGTGCTGGGGCAGGCCGAGGTGCCGGTGCGGGCGGACGATACGGCGGAGTCGCTCCACGCGCGGATTCAGGTCGCGGAGCACGCGTTGTATCCGGCGGTATTGCAGCGGTTGGCGGAGGACGCGGCGTGAGTGGATTTCGGCTGTGGGATCTGAATGACGAGCAGCGGGCGGCGGTGACCCACACCGGTGGGCCGCTGCTCATTCTGGCTGGCGCGGGCACGGGGAAAACGCGGGTGATCACGGCGCGCATCGCGTGGCTGATCGCGCAGGGGGCGCGGCCGTCGGGCATCCTGGCGGTGACGTTTACCAACAAGGCCGCCCGCGAGATGCGGGAGCGGGCGATGGGGATGATCGACGCGGAGGCGGGGGCCGAGATTTCGATATCGACGTTTCACTCGCTGTGCATGCGGATCCTGCGGACGGATTCCGAGCACCTCGGTTACAAAAAGAATTTTTCGATTTTCGACGACGGCGACCAGCAGAGTCTGGTGAAGAAAATCATCAACCGCGTGACAGCCGAGGGCGAGTCGCTGGAGCCGAGCGTGGCGCGGGCGGCGATCAGCAAGGCGAAGAACAACGGTTGGGCGGCTCCGTCGGACGAGGAGACGGTGGTGGGCGCGGTCTACCGGCGGTACGAGCAGGAAATGCGGTCGCAGAACGCGATGGATTTTGACGATCTACTCGTGAACGCCGTGCGGCTGCTGGCGGATTTTCCCGAGGTGCGGGAGCGTTGGCGGAGCCTTTACCGTCATTTGCTGGTCGACGAGTTTCAGGATACCAACAAGCTCCAGCTCGATCTCGTGTCGTTGCTGGCGGCGGGCGATCCGCCGGACGTGTGCGTGGTCGGCGACGACGATCAGAGCATCTACGGGTGGCGGGGGGCGGAGGTGACGAACATCCTGGAATTCGAACGGCACTTTCCCGATCCGACCGTCGTGAAGCTGGAGCAGAACTACCGGAGTACGAACGAGATCCTGCAGTCGGCCAACCGCGTGATAGCGAATAACACTCGGAGACGCGGGAAGAATCTGTGGAGTCCGCGGACGGGTGGGGAATCGGTGCAGATCATCGCCGTGCCGGACGACAAGGAGGAGGCGGAGTTCATCGTCAACGAGATCGCTGCCCGTCAGCATTCCGAAGCGACCCCGTGGGAGGGCTTCGCGATCCTTTACCGGATGAACGCTCAGTCGCGGCTCTTCGAGGAAAATCTCCGCCGGCTCCGGATTCCCTACCGGGTCGTGGGCGGGAAGAGTTTCTATGATCGACGGGAGGTGAAGGACGTGATGGCGACGATGTCCGTGCTCATGAATCCGGGCGACGACACGTCGCTGTTGCGGATCATCAACACGCCGCCGCGCGGCATTGGGGCGACGACCGTGGATCTGGCGCTGGAGCGGAGCATGGGCAATGACCGGAGTTTGTTCGCGGAAATGACGAGTCCGGAATTTGGCGAATACGTGACGACGCGGGCGAGGAACAAGGTGCGGGAATTTGCGGAGACGATTCAGGTCGGGCGGATCGAGATCGAGACGCCGGGCGAGGACGCGGCGGCCATCGTGCAGAAGATGCTGGACGAGTCGGGCTACTTCGACGACCTGCGGCGGTCGTGCAAGACGCCGACCGAGGCCGACAAACGCGAGGCGAACGTGCGGGATTTTTTGATCAGCCTGCAGGATTACCAGAAGCGGAAGCGCGACGGGCTGCGGGGATTTTTGGACGAGGTGTCGCTGGATCGGGATCGGCAGGAGAAGGAGGAGGATTCGCGTGGCGTGACGTTGATCACGCTGCACGCGGCGAAGGGATTGGAGTTTCCTCACGTCACGTTGATTGGTGCGGAGGAGGGGCTGCTGCCGCACGAGCGGTCGAAGGCCGAGGATACGGTCGACGAGGAGCGGCGGCTGTTTTACGTCGGAGTGACGCGTGCGATGACCTCGCTGACCATTACGCACTGCCGGAATCGCATGCGGTGGGGGTCGCCGGTTTTCTGCGAGCCGAGTCGGTTTCTGGAGGAAATCGACGGCGAGGGCGTGGTGCGGCGAAACTTCGAGGACATCGTGAACGAGCCGCTCGACGATGCGCAGTTTGAAAACAGCTTCGCGCGGATGAAGGACCTGCTGTCCGGCTGACCGAATGGGGGCGGAATTGACGGAACCCAGTCTCGTCGGCGGTCGCTGTTGGTGGGGTGCCGAGCCGGAAATTTATCGGCGTTATCACGACGAGGAATGGGGTCGCCCGGTGGCGGAAGACCGGCGGTTATTTGAGAAAATCTGCCTGGAGGGCTTCCAGGCCGGGTTGAGCTGGCTGACGATCCTGAAGAAGCGGGAGAATTTCCGCGCGGGATTTGCGGATTTTGACATCGAGGCGGTGGCGGCTTTTGTGGAAGCGGACGTCGAGCGCCTCGTGCTCGATGCCGGGATCGTGCGGCACCGGGGGAAAATTCTCTCGACCATCAACAACGCGAAACGGGCGCTCGAGTTGATCGAAGAATGCGGCTCGCTCGCAGCGTATTTCTGGCGGTGGGAACCGGCGGCGGCTTCCCGACCAACGACTTTCGACCGGGCCACCCTCGGAGCGCTTGGGAAGACGCCGGAATCCAGTGCACTCAGCCAAGACCTCCGGCGGCGAGGATGGACCTTCGTGGGCCCGACAACGGTCTACGCGTTCATGCAGGCGATGGGATTGGTCAACGATCACGTTGCCGGTTGCCCGTGCAGCGATGAGTGTCACGCGCTGCGCCTCGGATTTTCCCGACAAAAAAAGGTGGCGTAGAATTGGCTAGCACATCAGCGACTGGGCGGAGATAGCCAGTGAGGCGAAGTTGCTGGGATGAGAACGTCCTCCCGCCCGCTGCTTTTCACGCACGAGTCATTTACCAAATCGTGGGAGTCCGGGAAATTCCAGGGGGCAATATTGAAGACGATGTGATTATCGTTCGAGGCTCCTAATTCGGTCGGGTATTTTTCGAATTTCTTTGCTTTTGACTTGCGTTGGGACGTTAGGCGGCTCATGAAGGGATTATTGTGTCCCAGAATAACGTTGATTTTAGTGCCAAGGGCATTCTCGCCCTTCTTCGCAGTCAAGGCCTCCGCGTGACCCGTAGCCGGAAAGGCATCATGGAAGCGCTTTTCAAGGCGTCGCGACCGTTGTCACTCACGGAGATCCAGCAAGCGGCTTTGGCCGAAGGCGGCATGTTGCCCGATTACGCGACGGTTTTCCGGATGGTGACGTTGCTCGAGGGCATGAAAATCGTTCACAAGGTCAACTTGAAGCGGTCCTGCAGCTACTACGAACTGACCAATCCGGCGCAGCATTACGATCACGTCGTCTGCACGGAGTGTGGCAGCGTCCAAGTGCTGGAGATTCCCTGCCCGGTGAAGGAAGTCGAAGCGTTGATCGAAAGTGAAATGCGGTTCACGGGAATCCATCATTCGCTCGAATTTTTCGGCCACTGCCCCGAGTGCTCGGCAAAAAATCAGGACGCCGCAGCCGAAGCGGCCCACGTTTAGCGGAGAGGGTTTTCCTCAGCTCGCTTTCGCGAGTATCGCGGTGGTCGAGCGGCCCGGAACGAGCGGGAGGATTTCGATCCGCGCGTCGACTCGGCGCAGCGCGGCGAGTTCATCCGGATCGAGCGTGTCGATGGTGTAGTCGCCACCCTTCGCGTAAACTGCCGGTTGGACGGCGAGGATGGTCTCGGTGAGGCGGGGGGAATCGAAAACGCACACCACTTCGACGCAACGGAGCGCGGCCATCACTCGGGCGCGATCCGCTTCGCAATTGATCGGGCGGGTCGGGCCTTTGAGGGAGCGGACGGAGGTGTCGGAGTTGATCGCGACCGCCAGCGCGTCACCGAGAGCGGCTGCGCGTTCCAGATAATCGACGTGACCGACGTGAAGCAGGTCGAAACAACCGTTGGTGAGCACGAGGCTGCGACCAGTGGATTGAAAATCGATCGCCCAGGCGGTGAATTGGCTCGTCGACAGAACGCGTTCGGACACGGGTGTGAAGGTTGACGTTTCGAATGGGATGCTCAACCCAATAGTGACAGGGCCGACGCATCAAAAAAGATCGCGATAGAAGAAGTTTGGTCTGGTACGTATATTTTGATGTGCGTAAATGGAAGAGATGTCCGAAACGCATCCCATCCAAAAAAGCCTGATCGAAGAGTTCAAAACCATCGAAGACCCGCGGATTTCACGCACTCGCTATCACGAGTTGAGCGATATCCTGGTGATCGCGATCTCGACGCTTTTGTGCGCTGGCACGTCCTTTTACGACATGGAGGAGTTCGGACGAGCCAAAGAAAAATGGTTTAGAACTTTTCTCAAGTTGCCCAACGGCATCCCCAGTCACGACACCTTCAACCGCGTGTTTGCGCTGATTGATCCGGCGAGTTTTCACGAGTGCTTCATGAGATGGACGCAGAGCGTGCGCGAACTCATCGACCGGGAAATCATCGCCGTCGACGGCAAAGCCCTCCGCGCAGCCTGTCAGGACGGCGGGAACGTGCGCTACATCGTTAACGCGTGGGCGACCAGCAACCGACTCGTTTTGGGGCAGCTCGAAGTGCCCGACAAAACCAACGAGATCACGGCGGTGCCCACGCTATTGCGAGCCTTGGAACTCGGTGGCTGCATTGTGAGCACCGATGCGATGGGCTGCCAAAAAAGATCGCGCGGGAAATCATCGAGGCCGACGCCGACTACGTTCTCGCTCTCAAAGGCAATCATGCGACCGTCCACGAGGAAGTCAAAAGCTTCCTCGATGCCGAATTCGACCGTGAGCTTCAGAGCCCACCGGCACCCAAACCATCCTCGAAGAAGCCGCCAGTAGCCCCCACTTTCGCTTTCTTGGAGACCGCCGACAAAGGTCACGGACGCTTGGAAATCCGGCGCTATTTTCAAAGCATCGCCATCGACTGGTTCGAAGACATCAGCCAATGGGAAGGTCTGCAAAGCGTCGGAATGGTCGAATCCAGTCGCGAAATCAAAGGTCAAATCAGCGTGGAAAGACGCTACTTTCTGAGCAGCCTGCCTCTCGACGTCAAACTCTTCGCTCAAGCCGTCCGTGGACATTGGGGCGTGGAGAACTCCTGTCACTGGGTCTTGGACGTCGTCCTACGCGAGGACAGCTCCCGCGCTCGCAGCGCTAACGCCGCCGAAAATCTTGCCACCCTCCGACGCCTCGCCTTGAACCTGCTCTCTCGCGAAAAGTCCAAAAAACGTAGCATCAAGACCAAACAACTTGTCGCCGCCTGGGATCACGACTTCCTCCTGCACCTTCTCAATTTTTAGATGCGTCGGCCCTGCAATAGTGACGCTCGTCGAATCAGGCGCGTTAAGTTTTGGCTTTCGCCGTCGCGCTGTCGAAGGCGATGAGGAGGCCCAGCGCCGCATACGCGGCGGGCACGAGGTAAAATGCGGCGGAGAGATTACCCGCGCGGTCTCCGAGCCAGCCCATGAGGAAGGTGAAAAAGCCGCAGCCCGGAACCCCGGCGCACGACAGCAGGATGAGAAGCATGTCGCTATCCACGTCGGGGAGGCGGTCGGTCGCGTAGCTCTGAATGCTTGGCCAAAAGGGTGCGGTGGCCACCCCCGCACCGAAGAGCAACACGAGAAAAAAACCGAGGCTGCCCGCCCCGGGCAGAAGTGCGCAAAGCACGGTTCCTCCCAGTGCTGAAAGGACGATCAGCCGGCGCAAACCGCGTTGCTCGATCAAATAGCCCCAGCCGGTTCGTCCCAGGAGCATGCCCGTGGCGAAAAGCGCGACGCCCACCCCGCCGGTCCAGGCCGAACCGCCGTAGTGAAGGTGGATGTGGCTGGCGCTCCAGAACGTGAGGCAAAATTCCCCGCCACCGGCCAAAAACATGGCGGCGTAATAGAGCCAAAAGCGCGGGGTGCGGACGATCGCCGAGGCGCGGTCGCGCACGCGTCGCCAGGGGACTCGCGTCGCAGTGTCGGGATACGGAGCCTGACCCACGGGTGCGGGAAGCAGGATCAGGCAGCCGGCCAGAAAACCGGCCCCCGCCACGACGCCGACGATCAGTCGCCACGAGACGTCCAGGCTCAGAAGAAGACCCGATCCGAGCACCGTGATCAGCACGCCCAGGGACCAAAACCCGTGGGTGAAGTTGATGTAGCGTCCGGACTCGCGCGGATGCAGCGCTTGAACAAACGGCGTGCCCAACCCCTCGATCACTCCCTCCCCAAGGCCGGCGAGAAGCAGCGCAAAGAGGAGCAATCCGTAGCTCGGGGCGATGGCGCAGAGTGACATGCCGAGCGCCATCAGGAGAACCGACCAACCGAGCGTTGGCCGATTGCCCCAGCGTCCGGCAACGAAGCCGGCCAGCAGCATGGCCGCGACCATCGAGACGGTTCGGCCGAGGTGCAAGGTGCCGCCCGCACTCATGCCGCCTTCGGCCAACGAAAATCCAAGCTCCCGCGACAATTCCACGAGGGACACCGGGACGACGACGGAGGCCGCAGCGTAGGCGGCAAAAGTCACGAAAGCGGCGCGATCGTAGCGCCCAAACGTCAGGGGTCGGGTGGCAGGCACTTCCCGGATGCGGAACCCCTAAATCCTGAAATGGACAGGATTAACAGGATGGACAGGATTAAATTTCAATTATTTGCAGAAGCCGTGTCACTTATCCAGCAGGTGAGTGATCGAGTTGGCCTAAGTCATTTTAGGCCATCTTGTTAATCCTGTCTGATTGCCCTCTAGAGGCTTAAAAATCAGGCCCTCCGGGCCTATTGACACGCTTCGCACTCGTCGCCGTTGCGCATGGCTTCGATGCTGCAGGCGAGTTTCTCGTCGGGGGTGAACGATCTTCTTCGGGACGTGCCGGTGCCAGTCACGCCGCGGAGTTCCTTTTTCACGTTCTTGGTCGAGCTCTCGATGTTCGAGGCGCTGGTGGAGCGGAGGTAGTAGGTCGTCTTCAAGCCGGTCGCCCAGGCGCGGCGATACATGTGGCTGAGGATTTTCAGATCCGGCTCGCGGATAAAGAGATTCACCGATTGCGATTGGTCGATCCACTTCTGGCGGCGCGCGGCGGCGTCGATGAGGAACTCATACGGGATGTGGAAGACGGTGAGGTATTTTTCCTTGAGGTCGGCCGGGATGCCTTCGATGGATTCGAGTTCGCCGTCGAAGTATTTGATCTGCTCGCGCATGTGATCGTCCCAGAGTCCGCGGGACTTGAGGTCGCGGATGAGGTGGGTATTGAGCACCGGGAATTTTCCACCTAGGTTTTCCTTCACGAACAGGTTCATGAAGCTGGGCTCGATGCACGGCGTGGTACCGGTGATGTTGGAAATCGTGGCGGTCGGCGCGATGGCGAGGACGTTGCTGTTGCGCATGCCGTGGGCCTTGATCTTCTCGCGGACCGGTGCCCAATCGAGTTTGCCGCCCCGAGGGACGTCGATGTTGATCCCACGCTCGTTTTCGAGGATGGCGACGGTGTCCTGCGGCAGGAGCCCGCGGTCCCACTTCGATCCGCGGTAGGTGCTGTAGGGCCCCCGCTCGGCGGCGAGGTCGGCGGACGCGGAATAGGCGCAGAAGGCGATGGTCTCCATGAACTCGTCGTTGAACTCCACGGCCTCAGCGCTGGCGAAGGACGCGTTGCGTTTGAAGAGCGCGTTCTGCAGGCCCATGATGCCGAGGCCGATGGGGCGGTGGCGCAGATTCGAACGCTTGGCGGCTTCGGTCGGGTAGAAATTAATGTCGATAACATTGTCCAGCGCGCGGATGGCGACGGTGATGGTCTCGCGGAGCATCTCGAAATCGAGCGAACCGTCGGCGCGGACGTGGGTGTCGAGGACGACCGATCCCAGGTTGCAGACGGCGGTCTCGTCGGCGCTCGTGTTGAGCGTGATCTCGGTGCAGAGGTTGCTGCTGTGGATCACGCCGACGTGATCCTGCGGCGAGCGGAGGTTGCAGGGGTCTTTGAAGGTGATCCACGGGTGCCCGGTCTCGAGGAGCATCTTGAGCATCGACTTCCAGATCTCGAGCGCGGGCATGCGCTGGCCAAACATTTTTCCTTCGTCCACGAGGCGCTCGTAGTGGGCGTAGCGCTCCTCGAACTTCCGTCCGTAGAGGTCGTGCAAATCCGGGGCCTCGTTCGCGCGGAAGAGCGTCCAGTCCTCGCGGGCCTCCATGCGCTTCATGAACAGATCGGGAATCCAGTTCGCCGTGTTGAGATCGTGGGTGCGTCGGCGGTCGTCGCCCGTGCCGCGGCGCAGCTCGAGAAATTCGAGGATATCGTTGTGCCACGTCTCGAGGTAGGCGCAGCCGGAGCCGCGGCGCTTGCCGCCCTGATTGACCGCAACGAGTTGGTCGTTGTGGAGCTTGAGGAACGGGATCACACCCTGGGACTCGCCGTTGGTGCCCTTGATGTAGCTGCCGGTGCCGCGGACGGCGGTCCAGGAACCGCCGAGGCCGCCGGCCCACTTGCTGAGGTAGGCATTTTCCGCGATGCCGCGCTGCATGATCGACTCGATGCTGTCGTCAATCTTGTAAAGGTAGCAGGAGCTGAGCTGGCTGTGCGGCGTGCCGGAATTGAAGAGCGTCGGCGTGCTGCTGCAGAAGCGGCGACCCTTGTAGAGACCGTAGAGCCGGATGATCCAATCCTCGCGGTCGGCGGGTTCGTCGGTGAAGAGCCCCATGGAGACGCGCATCCAGAAGAACTGCGGAGTCTCGATGCGGCGGTCGGTTTTGCCCGTCTTGTCGACGACGAGGTAGCGGTCGTAGAGGGTCGAGATGCCGAGGAAGTCGAAATCGAGATCGGCGGAGGGGTCGAGGGACTCGGCGAGTTTGTCGAGGTCGTAGCCGAGCAACTTCGGACTGAGGCGCTCGATGGCGACGCCGTGGCGGAGGTAGTTCTTGAAGGCACGGACGTGGACTTCCTTCAGGCCCTCGATGCCGTCGGTGAGAATGTTCCAGCCGAGGACTTCCTCGTAGATGTAGGAGAGGAGGATGCGGCCAGCAAATTTTGCAAAATCGGCGTCGCGGTCGATGAGCGATTTGGCGTTGAGAATGATGGTTTTCTTGAGGTCCTCGGTGGTTGTCTCGGTGCCGATGGAGCGGCGGAGTTCGCGCTCGATCTGTTCGGCGGTGAGGTTGAGGTCGAGCCCGATGGTGGCAAAGGCCACGCGTCGCTTGAGGTCGCTGCCGTCCCAGAAATCACTGGTGCCGTCGGCGGTGCGCACGACGATGAGGCTGTCCTGCTGCGGCTCGTCATCGGCCGGGATGGTGTCTTCGTCCTCCCGGAGCCGGGCGCGGTGGGCGCGGTAGAGGACGTAGCTGGCGGCAATTTTGTAATAGCCCTGCCGCATGAGCTCTTCCTGCACGAAATCCTGCACGTCCTCGATGTGGACAAACGCCTGACCGGCCTCCCGGATGCGGTCGGTGATGGCGGCGGCGATGGCGTCGGCTGGCTCGGGGTTTTCGTGCTCGGAGAGGAACGATTTGCGGACGGCGATCTCGATCTTGTCCTCGATCCACGGGACGACCGTGCCGTTGCGGCGGATGAGCCGGACGTGCAGCGGCGCGAGCGTGGAGTCGCCGCGTCCGACGCGCACGCCGCCCCGGGCGGAGCGGCTGAAGACGAGCGACTTCGCCACGTCGTGGGCGTCGATCTCGATGAGCGCCTTTTCGATGAGGAGCGAGAGGTCGTTTTCGGAGAGCCTGAGCGTGCGGCCTTCGGCGACCTGCTCGGCGAGGCGCTCGGCGACGGAGTGGGCGACGGTCGCAACAAGGGTGCGGTTTTTGTCGTTGAAAATGTCGTCCTCCTGATCGCGCGAGAGGAGGAGATCGGTGAGGGCGTTGCCGATTTCGTCCGCGACGTCGGCGAGGTTGAACGCTCGTTCCTCGGTGCCGTGGGTGACCTTGATCCCGGGCTGGTCGAGCGCGGGAAGAACCTCCCGCCAGGCGAAGTCGGGCTTCTGATTCCGCGGCGTGGTGACGATGCGCTTGAGGACGACGTCCTGCTCGAGTGTGGGTTTGCGGATCATGTTGGTGAGAAAGTTGTTGGTTGGTGGTTATTAGTTATTGGTGGTGAGGTGGTTGGATCGGCGTCGTATTGGAATTTCTAATAACCAATAACTAATAACCAATATCACCCATCATTCTCAGAGATCGTCGTCGTCGGCGTCCTTGATCGATGCCGAGCGGCGGTAGTCGGTGACGCGGCTTTCGAAGAAATTCGACTCCTTGCGGAGGTCCATCATTTCGGCCAGCCAGGGGAGGGGGTTGTCGATGGGGCCGTTGAGCGGCTCGAGCCCGACACCCTCGAGGCGACGGTCGCCGATGAAATCGATGTAGGTCGTGAATTCCTCCTTGGTCAGGCCGACGGCGGAGACGGGGAGGCAATCGGCGATGAATTGTTTCTCCAGCCGCACGGCTTCGCGCATCGTCTCCCGCAGGTCTTCGCGGAAGTCCTCGGTCCAGATGTCGGGATTCTCGTCGATGAGGTCCATGAGCAGGTTGCGGAAGACCTCGATGTGATTCGACTCGTCGCGCAGCGTGTAGCTGAACATCTGGCCGATGCCGGGAAATTTCGTCTGGCGGTAGAGCGCGAGGACCATGCCAAAGAGGCCGTAGAACTGCGTGCCTTCCATGCACTGCCCGAAGAGGAAAATATTCTTCGCGAGCGCCTGCTTGTTCTCGGTGAGCTTCATGTCGACGTCGCGACGGAGCGCGCGGCTGTTGTTCACCACGAATTCGGTCTTTTCCTTGATCGTCGCAATGTCCTCGAACATCGCCTCGCACTCGTGCGGATTGATGCCGAGCGAACTGATCATGTAAACGAGGCTGTCGGCGTGGATGTTTTCCTCGTGCGCGTGCCGACCGAGGACAAGCTTGAGCTCGGGGGCGGTGACGAGTTCGCGGACGACGTGCTGGATGTTGTCGCCGACGATGCCTTCGGCGGCGGAGAAGTAGCCGATGGCCATCTTGATGATCCAGCGCTCAGTCTCGCTGATGCGTCCCGTGGAGTCCCGCCAATGCTCGATGTCGCGCTGCATCTGGATATCCTCGGGCTCCCAGTGGTTGTGCTTCATCGTCTTGTAGAGGTCGTAAGCCCACTGGTATTTGACCGGGAGAATGTTGAAAAACATGGTGTCCCGGCCATTAATCACGCGCTTGGCGGCGTAGGCGGCTTCGGCCTTCTCGCGGTCGAGGTGGAAGGTGCGGTCACCGAGCGTGACGGTGGTCGTGGCGGCAGTGCGGGTGACGGCGGCGGCGGCGGTTTCTGTGGATGGTGCGGACATGGGATTTCTACGTGATTCGGGCGTGATTGGGTATCGGTCTGTCATCAATTTTTGCCCCGTGGCGGGACAAATTTCTGGAGGGGAGGCACCCAAGACAACTCAACTGGGTACCCGGGTCAGCTTTCGGACGAAACGTAGGAAGTGCAAGGGTGGAAGGTCAACGAAAAAGACATATGTAGTGGGTGTTTTCTTTTAAACCACTACAGGTTGTGGTTTTGGGAATAACTTGTGAATACGAGCGGGTCTCTCGTCCAACGCTGAAAATAAGCGGTTTGGACGTGAAAAACCCCTCGCAGCCCGAGGCCGCGAGGGGTTTTCTGAAGAACGATCCGAGCGGATCAGAACGGAGATGTCGTGATGACGTAGCCGCGTGGTCCACGGACGTAGGTATCGGTGCCGAGGATGTAGTATTCGCGTCCGTTGTAGGTGCGCGTCTGGTAGCCGTCGGGCAGCGTCTCGAGGGTCTGGTAGCTCGGGCCACTCGGGTTGCGGACGACGCCGCTGCGAACGGGAGGCGCGTTGGTGGCGAGGTAATCCGGGGAGGCCGGATCGGTGACGACCGTGTAGCCATTCGTGTCGCGGGTGTAATAGACATCGTCGGAGAGGTAATATTGACGCCCGGAAACGTTGCGGGTCTGGTAGCCGACCGGGAGAGTTTCGACGACGGTGCCGGGCTCGTAGGTGGCGACGGTCGAGCTCCGGGTCGTGGTGGTCACGACCTCGTCGTCGACTTCAATGACGCGGTCGGTGACACAGGCAGTAAGGAGAGCGCTGGTGGCCAGGCAGGCCGCGATGGAGAGGGGGTTGGTTGGGATCGTCATGGTTTCGGTAATGTTTGGTTGAGCAAACGGATCGTTTAGCGCCGGGATTTTATTCGTATTTATTTTCTAAGGATTTCCCGGGACGGGCGTTTACTGGGCAGAACGATGTCCGCCGAATCCATCATCCACGCCGCGATTGAGCGCTACGAACGACCGCTGGTCACCTACGCGTGCGGCATCGCCGGTGATCTCGATTCCGCGCGGGATGCCGTGCAGGAGACTTTCCTGCGGTTGAGCCGGCAGGACGTTGGAAAATTGGAACCTCGGCTCGCGCCGTGGTTATTTTTCGTCTGCCGCAATTGTGCGTTGGATCACCGGAGGAAGATTGTCCGATTCACCGACGGCGGGTTGGAAGAAAATCACGCCGATCCGCGACCGCAGCCGGACGCCGAAGCTGGAGCGCAGGAGGACTGGGCGCGTCTCCGCAAGCTTGTAGCGGAATTACCAGACCAGCAGCGCGCCGTCGTGGTGCTGAAATTCGACGGCGGGCTGTCCTACGCGGAGATCGCCGAGGCCACGCGACTGAGCGTGTCGAACGTCGGTTACCAGCTCCACCACGCCATCCGAACTCTCCGAACACTTTGGAACCAAGAGGAGGCCCTGCCATGAAATCATTCGATCCCAACGATCCCCGGATCACTGCTTACGCCCTCGGCGAACTCCACGGTGCGGAACGCGATGCCTTCGAGCGCGAACTCGCCGCCTCGGAAGAACTTCAACGCGAACTCAAAGCCATCAACCACTTTACCGATATGATGAAAGACGCCCCCAGTGAGCACGGCCTCGAGGCCGATCAACGCGCGGATCTGGTCGCGCGATGCGACGCGGAGATGGCGCGCAAACGTGAACGAGGGCGGCGCTGGCGGGATGTCGCGGCAATCGGCGGCGGGCTGGTCGCGGCGGCGTGCGTGGTCGTGCTATTCGTGTTTCAAATCTCGTTCCGAGAGGAGGATCCGACCATCAGCGGAACCGTCGAACCGGTTGTAGTTGATGGCGTGGACATCAGAATTCCGGAGTCCATCGCGTCGACCGAGCCCGCCGCGCAGCCGACGTTCGAGACGGAACTCCAAGCCAGCCTGCTGGAACCCGAGTCACTGGCGACATCGACCGAAGCCGCAACTGACGCGGCGCTCAAAGACTCGCTGGCGAGAATGGACGGAACGATCCGCCAACTCGGTGAGGAAGCGAAAGACGAATTTAAACCAACGATCGCCACGAAAGCACCACCAAGTTCGACCAATCTTTCCGCAAGTGCTTCAGGGATGTCCGCCTCCCAAACTGCGCAATTCACCACGAGCTGGGGCAAGGGCAAGGGGGTGGGCTCGGGCACCGGTATTCGGCGGGCAAGAGGTGGTTTCGAGCAGCAAATCCCAGCCGAAGTGGCCTTCAACACCGAGGCCTACGATTCGATTTCGGAAAACGGTTACCACGCGGTGGGGGAGGAGCCGTTGTCGACGTTCTCGATCGACGTGGACACGGCGAGCTATTCGAATGTCCGGCGTTTCCTCCGCGACGCTCAGCGCCCGCCGTCCGGCGCTGTCCGCATCGAGGAAATGATCAACTACTTCCCTTACGACTACCCGCAGCCGGAGGGCGATGCTCCATTCTCGGTGACGACTGACGTCGCCCGGGCACCTTGGAACCCGTCGCACCTGCTGGCCCGCGTTGGCCTGCAAGGTCGTGAGATCGCGGCGGATTCACTCCCCGCCAGCAACCTGGTCTTCCTGATCGACGTGTCGGGATCGATGAAATCGCCCGACAAACTCTCCTTACTTCAGCGCTCACTCGTGAAGCTCGTGGACGAGCTGCGGGAGGGTGACCGGGTAGCCATCGTGACCTACGCTGGCGCTTCGGGGTTGGAGTTGGCGTCGACCGACGCCGCTGACAAGACCACGATCCGGGACGCCATCGAACGCCTCGGCGCGGGCGGGTCGACCAACGGCGCGGCGGGGATCCAGCTCGCCTACGAGACGGCCCGGGCGCACTTCCTCGAGGAGGGAAACAATCGCGTGATCCTCTGCACGGACGGCGATTTTAACGTCGGCACGACCAGCCGTAGCTCGCTGGTGGAATTGATCGAATCGGAGCGCGGGTCGGGAGTTTTCCTCTCGGTCCTGAGCTTTGGAACGGGAAATCTGAAGGACTCCGCCATGGAGCAACTCGCGGACAAGGGGAACGGGAACTACGCCTACATCGACACGCCCGCCGAGGGGGAAAAGGTGCTCGTCCAGCAGATGGGTGGCACGCTCTTCACCATCGCGAAGGACGTGAAAATTCAGGTGGAGTTCAATCCCGGGACGGTCGCGGGCTATCGGCTCATCGGCTACGAAAACCGAATCCTGGCGAAAGAGGATTTCAATGACGACACCAAGGACGCTGGCGAGATCGGCGCCGGGCATTCGGTCACCGCACTCTACGAGATCGTTCCTGCGGGCGGGAGGGTTCCGGGGGTGGCGTCGGTCGATCCGTTGAAATATCAGCAGCCGGAAGCGCCAGCTCGTAGAAGCGGAGGTCACGACGCTCCGGACCCGGGTCTCCTTACGTCGACCTCTACGGGGGAGGCGAGCGATCTCTTCACCGTGAAACTCCGCTACAAGGCGCCCGATGGGGACGTGAGCCGGCTGATCGAACGCCCGGTCGGGCCGGAGGTCGTGGCCTTTGATGAGGCTCCCGAAGACCTGCGGTTCGCTGCGGCGGTGGCGGCTTTCGGGATGCGGCTGCGCGGATCGGAGAACGCCGGGGATCTGGGTTGGGCCGACATCCAGCGGATCGCCCGGGGCGCGTTGGGCGAGGATCCGGGGAGCTACCGTGCGGAATTTCTCACCTTGGTCGAGAAGGCGAAGCGGCTGGATTGATTCGCTACCGGGCCATGGCCGCTTCCATCGCGGCGCGGTAGGTCTCGCTGGCGGCCTTCCGCTCGGCCGGAGTCGACGCCCGCTCCATGGCCGCGCGGGCCGATGTGACGGCGGGGTCGTCTGTGACGGATTTCCGTTTGGCCATCAGTTTCCTTCCGCTCGGACCTGGTCATTCCCGCAACGCCCTTGGGTAGCTCTTTCGTCTCTTTCCCGAAATTCGCCTTGGGCATCTCCGCTTTGATCGCCTCGCGAAGACCGGGATCGATTTCGAACATTGAGTCCCGGACGCGGTCGCGGAGTTCACGCGCTGCGTGATCGACTTTTTCCCGTTGCTCCCGGATGCCCGGTTCTTCCATCGCCTTCGTCTGGACCGCTTCGACGCGTTCGCGAAGTTCGGGCGAAAGTTTCTTCAATACCCAGCCGCTCACCGGAGGCGATCCGTCGAGCAGGCTCGGAGGCGGCTCAGGCTTGGCGAACGCGACGGAAACGCAGACGAGGGCGGCGACGGCGGGGAGCAGGAGGGTTTTCATCCTCCCATCCAACCCGGCACTCGGCGGAAAGTTGCAACTCGCGTTCACAGCAGCAGCGGCTCGGGCGCGCGCCAGACCGATCGGCCGCGCACGAAGGTCTCGGCCACCGACGCTGAGTTTCCGCGGTAGACGAGCAGCGTGATGATCTCCTCTGCGGTCAGGTCGGCGTGCAGATTCCCCCGCAGGCCGTAGGGCAGCGCCTGACTCAGGTCGAGCGCCACCAGATCCGCTTCCTTGCCGATCTCGATGGATCCGATGATCGAGCCCTTCCCGAGGGCTTCGGCTCCGCCCTGCGTCGCCAGGAAAAATAACTCCGCCTCGCTCGGAACGCGGGTCGCTTCCTCGAAAAATGATCGCGCTTTCTGGCCCTCGATGGAGGACCGCATCACCTGCCAGAGATTCAGCTCCGGCCCGCCCGCGACGTCGCTCCCCAGCCCGACGCGGGCGCCGGCGTCCAGCATTCGCCCGAGGGGCATGATCCCGCTGTTGAGGAAAAAATTCGAAGTCGGGCAGTGCGCGACGACCGACCGAGTCGCGACGATCCGCTCGAGTTCATCGTCGGAAAGATGAATGCAATGGCCGAAAACTGACCGTTCCCCGAGGAGTCCGCACCGGTCGTAGACGCCCGTGTAGTGCGGGTCGTTGGGAAACCGCTCGGCTACCGCCGCGATCTCGCCCGCGTTCTCCGAGAGGTGCGTCTGCACGTAGGCGTTGAATTCCCGCGCCAACTCGCCCGCTCCCCGCATCATGGCCTCCGTGCAGGTGACGGCGAATCGGGGGCTGAATGCGTAGTCGATCCGCCCGTCGTCGTGCCCATGCCACCGGCGACAAAGCCGCTCCGACTGCGCCAGCGACAGGGGCAGAATCTGCTCCACCGGGAGATCGCCGTAGCTCCCGTCGTCCATCATCACCTTCCCGAGGATGACCCGCATCCCGCTCGCCGCCGCCGCCTCGAAGGCCACTTCGCAACTTTCCTCGTAAATCGTCGCGTAGAGCATCGCCGTCGTCGTGCCGTGCCGCGCCAGGGACTCGAAGAACAGCGGAGCCTCCTCCCGTGCGCGGGCGGCGTTGAATTGTCGTTCGAGCGGAAACACGTGGCGTTTCAGCCACGGCAGCAGCCCGTCCTCGACGCGCGCGACGGCGGGGAATTGCGGGAGGTGGGCGTGGACGTCAATGAGCCCTGGGATAATCACCGCTTCCGGTCCGTGCGCCCACTGCACCATTGCAGCTTCGGGGGTTCGCCGGACCTCGTCCCAGGGACCGGCTGCCGCGATCCGGCCATCTTCGACGAGGATCGCTCCGTCCCGCACTCCGCGGATGGAGCCGCGCTTCGGCGCGTCGATGAGGTAGCCGCGCAGTCCTTTGATCGATTTCATCATGGCAATGTTCGTTTCAGTTCAGGACGCGTGCGGGCGCCCGCACCGGCAGCACCACCCGAAAGGTCGCTCCGGCGCCCGGCGTGCTGCGCAAACTCACGTGCCCGCCGTGCGCCATCACGACATTTTTCACGATCGAAAGTCCCAGCCCCGTTCCGCCAGCGTCCCGGGAACGGTCTTTGTGCACCCGATAGAACCGCTCGAAAATGTGCGGTTGGTCCTCGAAGGGAATTCCCGGTCCGTCGTCGGTGAAGCTCACCTCGACGTCGTCGCCCCGCCGTCGTCCCGTCACTTGGACAATCGCATTTTCACCGGCGCCGTATTGGAGCGCGTTGGTCAGCAGGTTGATGAACACCTGCTCAATGCGGGGAGGATCGACCGCGGCGTGTTCGGCGTCCGCGTCGAAGTTTACCGCCACGGTCACCCCCCGTTCGCGAATCCGAGCCTCCTGCTGCTCGACGACGCGCCCGACGATTTCCGCCAGGTTCGAGTCCCGCCGGTCCAACTCGACCGATTGATTTTCCATCCGCGAAATCGTCAGGAGATCGTCGATCAGCAACGTCAGGCGTTCACCGTGCTTCTGGATCACGCCGAGCGAGCGAACCGCCATCGCGCGGTCGTCGATCGCGCCGTCGAGCAACGTCTCGACGTAGCCGGTGATGATCGACAGTGGGGTGCGAAATTCGTGGGACACGTTGGCCACGAATTCTCGTCGCACCGTCTCCAAGGTCCGGACCTCGGTCACGTCATTGAACACGATCAGCGCGCCGACCGGACTCGCCCCGCCCGCCGGGAGGAGCGGCGCGACGTTGACCCGAAAATAGCGCGTTGTCTGGTCCGTGCTGTTCCGCGAGTCGATCTGAAATTCCAGGTTCAGCGGTCGGCATTCAGCGATCGACCGCTCGACTCCCGTCAGCAAGCGGTGCTCGTGAAAAACCTCCATCACCGTCCGATTAATTGGCGACCGGGTGAGGTCGAACATCGCGTAAAGCGCCTCGTTCGCCAGCCGGACCCTCAGCCCCTGATCCACGATCAAAATTCCTTCCACCATGCTGCTCAGGATCGCGCGCAGGCTGAATCCTTCCTCCACGAGCTGCTGGCGCTGGTCGCGAAGTTGGTCGGAGATTTTGTGGAGATCTTTGGCAATCTCCCGAAAAATTGGTCGCCCCGATCGGATGATCGGCACGCTCGTCTCGAGATCCCGCACCGCCGTGAGCGCCGAGCGAACGTCCCCAATCGGCCGCACCCAGGCTCGCCAGATCCACGCCGCCACAGCGACTAGTGCCAGCGAACCCGCCAGCCAAAGCGACGTGATCATCCGGCGTCCGTCGTCGCGCTGAAGCGATAGCCCTCGCCGCGCACCGTCGTGATCCGGACCGCCTCGTCGCCCAGCTTGTCACGCAGTCGCCGCATGTGGGTATCGACGGTCCGGGTGTCGATGGCGTTTTGGTAACCCCAGACATCGTAGAGCAGCGTGTCTCGCGATTGCGTCCGTCCGCGCCGCTCGATCAAGAGATTCAGCAGCTTGAATTCGGTCGTCGTCAGCTCCAGTCGTTGGTCATGGAGGCGGATTTCAAACGCTGCGGAATCCACGACGAACGGCCCGACCACCTTTTGATCAGACCGCTCCGCGCCCCGCAGTCGACGCAGCACCGCCTTGACCCGCAGGACCAGTTCCTTCGGGCTGAAGGGCTTCGTCACGTAGTCGTCCGCCCCCAGCTCCAGGCCTTGGACGCGCTCTTCGGGTTCGGCTTTTGCCGTGAGCATGATCACCGGGATGCCCGCCGTCTCGGGGTCCTCCTTGAGTGCCCGACAGACCTTGTCCCCGGTCATTTGCGGCATCATCAGATCGAGGATGATGACGTCCGGTCGTTGCTCCCGAGCGACCCGCAGGCCCTCGATTCCGTCCGATGCGATGAGCACCGTGAAATCCGCCCGGTTGAGATTGTAACGGAGCAGATCCACGACGTCCTGCTCATCTTCGACCACGAGAACCGTTTCCGACATGGCAGCGTTCCTACCGCCAACCCCTCACCGCCGCAACCCTTCGGTTAAAACAACTCGTGGCCCAAGACGCTCAGGCAGTAGATGGCCGCCGTCTCCGTGCGCAAAATGATCGGCCCGAGCGTGACCGGTCGGGCGCCATTGCTCTTGGCCAATCCCATCTCCGCTGGCGTGAAATCACCCTCCGGACCGACGAAGATCGTTAGCTCCGTCGGAGGCGAACCGTTCTGGTCCGCGATGCCCTGGAGCACGGTCTTGATCGGCTGGGCATCCGATTGGAGCGAGGCAATGAGCAAGAGTCCGCTCGGTTTCGCCCCATCGAAAAACGCCCGCGTCGAAACCGGGAGAGAGACTTGCGGCACCCAGTTTTGCCCGCACTGTTTACAGGCTTCGAGGGCGATGTTCTGCCACTTCGCTTGTTTGGCTGGGAGGTCGTTCGTGTCGAGCTGCACGACCGTGCGTTCGGACAGCAGCGGAATGATCTCTGCCGCCCCGAGTTCGACCGCTTTCTGGATGATCAGGTCCATGTTTTTACCCTTCGGCACGGCCTGAGCGAGCGTGATCCGGCAGCGCAGCGGCGCGGAATTGCCCCGATGGACGACGCGGAGTTGCGCGGAGGATTTTCCCGCACTCTCGATGATTGCCGTAGCTTCGTGACCCCGCCCGTCGAAGACCACGACCCTGTCTCCAACCGAGTGCCGCAGGACGTTCAGACAATGGTGCGCCTCGTCCCCGCTGAGACTCGGCGTGTCCTGGAGAAGATCGTCGGGCGAAAGAAAAAATCGGTGCATGGTCGCGGCACCCTAGCGAAGCCCGCCGCCGGGTTCCATGGCAAATGCGGCAACCCTGGACGAGGAGGGGGTGATTGACTTGTATGACGAGGGGTCGATCCGCGATGGGGCGGTTTAACGTAAAATCGATGGCCGTTTGCGAACGGCCGGAGGACAGTCGATGTTCGTCAACCCATTCATCCCTCCATGAATCGTTGCTCCCCCTTTTTTCATCGGCGTTCAGCCGCGCCAGCGTTCAGCCTCGTCGAGCTTCTCGTGGTGATGGCGGTGGTTGCGCTGCTGTTGGGGATAGCGGGAATGGCTTTCAATAATTTCGGACGGTCGACCTCTCTCGCGGCGGCGGGCAACCGGGTCGCAGCGATTCTCGAGCAAGCGCGACAGCACGCCACCTCGCAGGGGGCCATGACGGCGGTCGCGATCGCGACGGATTCTGCGAGTCAGGACCGAAACCAGGCCTTCGTGGTTCTGGCGGCCCGCCCGCGAAATGACGGCGGGGCCTTGACCGCCGCCGATTGGAAGCAGGTTTCCAAATGGGAGGTCCTCCCCGAGGGCATCATCGTCGATTCCGGGTCGAGCTTCACGGAGTCCGGGACGAAGTTGATCCCCTCGCTGCCCTCCCAGTTGCCGGAGCGTGCCGGGGAACGGGCCGACTCGTTTCGCTACGTGATTTTCCAGCCGAGTGGAGCGGTTCTCGGCGGAGCTGCGGCGGGATTGCGGTTGGTGGAGGGGAGTTGGGCAGGTGGCTCCGGATCGCCCACCTACACGCGTCCCGGGCCGGATGGGACTCCCGAGAATTACTACAAACTCGCCCTGATCGCGGCGACGGGGAGGTTGAAGGTTGATCGCCCTTGATCCGATGCGACGGGCGGGACGACGAGCGTTCAGCTTGATCGAGGTCGTCCTCGCACTCGGGATCACCTCGGTCGCCATCATCGCGATCATCGGTCTGCTGTCGGTCTCGTTGCAAGGCAGTCGGGAAGCGTCCGAAGACACGTCTTCGGCGGCGATCCTCAGCCAGATTGTCGATGGGTTGCGGGCGGAACCGTTCGACGAAATGCGGACTTCGCTGGCGGGCACTGGCCGGGTTTTCGCCTTCGATCAGGAGGCGGCACCCGTCGCTTCGGGAAACACGCCGTCCTACGAATGCCGGGTGGAAGAGATTTCCACCAGTGGCACGCCCGTCAGCCTGGTCGGGATCAAGATCACGATTGAAACCGCGACGGGAGAAGAGCGAACGAGTTATGCGACGATTGCCAATTATTGATCCGTTCCGGCTGCGGCGTTCGGGTTGGGGTCGGCGCGGTTTCACGCTCATCGAGATCCTCGTGTCGCTCGTGGTGCTGGCGCTGCTTGTCGTGCTGCTGGCATCGATGATGGATCGAGTCTCCCAAGCCTGGATGGAGGGTGAGGGCCGGTCCCGGCGCAACCAAAACGGGCGGGCGATCTCGGACTTGATGCGCAAGGAATTGCAGGGCGCGCTGCTGCCCATCCAGATCGACAACGTCACCGGTCTCCAGTTCGTCGTGAACCCACCACTTCCGGCTGAGTATCAGAATCGCGATTCGATCTTCTGGCAGGCTCCGGTGGCCACGACTTCGGAATTCGGCGACGTCGCCGAAGTCGGCTACTTCGTTGCGTGGGACGGTCTGGAGCCTCAACTCAGGCGCTTCTTCGCGAGTCTCACGCAAACGTCCCCGGCGGGCGTGGTCACGGCCGATCCAAATTTCCGAATCTACGACGCCCCGACGGATTGGATCAACGCAGCGGTTCTCGAAGCGGCCTGTCCCGCCGACGCGGCGAACGATTACCGCGGACTCTTCGCCGAGAACGTCGTCGGATTCTGGGTTCGTTGCCTGGATTCCGAAGGCAATCCCATTACGCAGGACGCGTCCGGCGCGAGCTTCTCGGACGGGTTCGATTCGCGTCGCGGTTACCGCTACGCGGACGCGTCCGGGCAGACCGTCATCAAACCAGCCTGCGCCCTTCCGGCCGTGGTCGAGATCAGTCTTGCGCTCGTCGATGAACGCTACGCGCAACGCATCGACGCGGCGCTCAAGGCCAACATCATCGCGGGAACGAGCCAGTCGGACACGGCGGCGGAATTTGTCGACGACGTTCACACCAACGCCACTTTAGAAGCCATCCGCCCGGGCCTTCGGGCCTACACCACCAGGGTTTTCCTGAGAAATTCGCGATGAACATTCAGATCCACTCCTCCCACCGGAAAGAAGCCGGCTCCGCGTTGCTCATCACCCTGGCGGTGCTGGTGATCCTGACCATCATCATCGTCGGATTCTCCGAGAGCGTCCGGGTCGAGCGGGTTTCGGCGCGGAGTCATTTCGACGGCACGCAGGCCACGCTGCTGGCCCAGTCGGGGATCGACCAGGCGGTCGCGGCCATCCGCGAGACTACGGCGGATACCGGACGCAACTGGATCAGCCAGCCCGGTCGGCTGATCGCCGGTGCCGCCACTGGCGGCGGCGAACCGGATGCCCGGAAAATTCTCCAGCAGGAGGTGCCGCTCTCTTCCGGTCTGGCGACGGCGTCCACGAACCCAATTTTCGCCGCCCCCGATCTGAACGCGTTGACCTTCCAGACTCCCGCGTCCCACCTCGTCACCGAGAGCCCCGATGCCTCGGGGAACGTCGCGCAGCTGAAGGCCCAATGGATTTACGTTCGAAAGGACGGCACCCTCGACACCTCGGCGACGCCCAGCACGACCAACACCGACAACCCGCTCGTCGGGCGCTACGCCTACTGGACCGACGACGAGAGCAGCAAGGTGAACTACAACGTCGCGTGGACGCGCGACGACGCGAACCCGCATTCCATCAGCCATCCCACCAAGGTCGGTCTCGCGGCTCTGCTCTCGCCAAACAACCTCACGGTCGGCGAAGACATGGCGCGCGCCATTCACTTCTACGACGTGCCGGGCGCGCCGACGAGCACCTTCGCTCGACGAATACGCCGCGCTGGAACGCGTGGCCTTCGACACCCCGCGAAACGTCCGTCGAGTGGCGTTCGACAACGCCGTGCCCGCAGGATTTTTGGACGCGCTGACCACTCAGAAATTCAACCTCACCCACTACGCCAACGATCCCGGGACGACGTTCTTCAACGAAGACCGTTTCGTTTTGACGACCAACGAGGACCTCGCGGGCGGGCGTTCCTATCTGGATATTCTCAATGATCCCAAGGCGGACCCTGGATTTTTGGACTCGATCAAAGATACAAAATACAACGCGACGATCGAAACCTTGATCGAATACTTCGAAGAGACCAACTGGCCAATAGCTCCCGGAAAATCCTTGAAGGAGAAATATTTCCCGGGAGATCCAGCACTGGCCAAGCTTCGACTGGCGCAGTTTGCGATCAACATCATCGACTACGTCCGGAGTGCGGAATCGAAGAAGCCATTCGTCGAACCCACCCGGGCCGTCATCGAGGACAACAAAGTTAAAATGAAGAAAAACAGCGGAACTGCGGAGACCTTCATCGGCCAGACCCGCCGTCTGTTGATCACGGAGCAGGCGATGTGGCTTTCCGAGACGCCGGAAGCCTCCGGACCGAACGCGGGCAAATACAAAGCCCGTTTCTACGTCGAAGTCTTCCTTCCAGAAAACTACGGCCTCGAGTCGGTCAATCTTCTGGAACCGGAACCCGGCAAACTCCTCTTTTGCTATTACGATGAAACGGCCCGGTCGGTCGACGCCACCGTGAAATACGACGATTTCAAAGGCAACCGGACATCCTCGAAAGGGGGGCGGTTCTTTCGGGTGCGCACCGCCAATATCGTCACGGGCGATCCCATTCTGCTCGCAGGGAACTACGCCGTCCTCAGTCACGTTTTCTACCGCGACACTCCCCGATCGGTCACGCCGAACGTCGGTCTGAAGACCATCTTGTTCATCGGCACCGACGCGAACGACGACGATCTCATCGACGAAAGCTCGCCGCCCCGGATCGCGTTCGCGCCAAACGTGGGGTCGACGCGAGGAAATCCCTCGACCTACCTCGACTATCCAATCAACGCCAACGTCCCGGATCCCGGAGAAACCGGCATTCCCGCCATCAGCTCGTTCGAAACGAACGATCCCCGGCTCGAATACCTCATAGCGGACTGGGGAACGATCCGATCGACCAACACGCTCGGCGGCGTCAATGGCCGCCTCACGGAAATGGTCGGTCAACTTCCCAGCACCACCTCCCCGGCGCAGGACACGGATATCGACGGGAAAATCTCTGCGGCCAGTCTCCAAATGCCGGCCCCCAAGGGCAGCGCGACGAACCCGGACGGCCAGGTCCAATCACCCGGTGAACTCGGCTTGATCCACACCGGAGCCCACTACCAAACGAACGTCGCCAGCGTCCCGTGGCGGACGATTCGTCTGCAGCCAAGCACGGCGCCCGCCGGCTCCGAGGTCCCGGACTGGGCGTTCGTGGATCTGTTCGCCGCGCCGGTGAAGGTCCCCAGGGACCCCGCAAACCCCACTCTTCCGAGCAAAGCCGAGGAACTCTACTTTCCCCACGGGACGTCGGGAGCGGGACGCGTGAACGTCAACGCCCGAATCACCCCGTTTCCGATCACCCGCCCGGCTCCGCTGGCCGCCGTCTTCCGCGACGCGCGCACCGATTCCACCGACCCAAGCAAAGTCGTCGACGCGGCGACCGCCGACCAGCTCGCGCGCAACGTCTTGGAACACACGCTCTCGACCGGAGGACCGGGGATCCCCGCCGGGAAGGAATACGGCTACGCGGGCGTCTTCGACTCGCCCGGCGAAATCGTTGAGATCGCCGGGATCGCGGACGGCGGCGAGAAGAGCGAACAGCTCATCCGCGACGTCGCCAGCCTGCTCACGACCCGGGGAAACGTCTTCGGGGTCTATTCGATCGGCGAGACGCTCAAGCAGACGCCCGCCGGGGACCTGACCGTCGCTGCCACCAAGCGACTGCACGCCATCGTCGAGCGCTACGTCGACCCCGACCCGACCGTCCCGGCGGCGGAGAAGGTCAAGTTCCGCGACATCTATTTCCAAGACCTGACGCCGTAATGCTTGGCCCATGCCCACACTCTCGGGAAGGCGGTGGGTGAACGTTGTCTCATTCCCCGGTTGGTCGGCGACCAGCGAGCGTCGATGCCCGCTGGATGGACGCCTTTATACCGGCGCCGCCAGCGTTGGGCTTTTTCGACAGAGTAATGCCATTGATCCAACAGCCCTGCACGAGAATGAGTTTGGGATGCGCGGGGATTCCTCTCTCGTTCCGATGCAGTTGCCCGACGACGGCATCGATGCCGGCTGCTCCGATCGCCTCGGGCAGTTGATCGATCCCGGAGTTTCGTGTCGAGCTGGGCAACTTCCAATGGCCGTTGATCTTCGATTCGAGCGAATTCGTGTCCAGGCGGACGTGACCGACGTCTTTCGGAACGGTCAGACCAAGCTCACCCAGCCACTCAATCACTTCGTATTCGTTCGAGATAACGGCATTTGGGCGGTGGGTGATGAACCATTTTCGAAACGCCGATCGCGAGATCGATTTCGCCGATAACAGAGGGACCCGGTGAGGCTTCCGTCGACGCAGCTGATTGGAAAGGTAGGTGCCGCTCCAAGCGTGCGAAACGCGTTCGTCCATGCCCCAACTCAGTAGCAAGCCCGGTCGGTCAAAACCTCTCCGATCCAACTCCTCCAGCGCCAGCTCGAGATTCAATCCATCGGCAGATGTCGCCCGATTCAGCCGAGGCTCATGGAGACTGGAACCTATTGCGACGCAGGAAAATTCGCTCCACTCGCAATCCAGAGAGGTCAGGCCATCAGGGAGGGGCGCCACGAGGATCCCCTCGATTCCACGAGCCTTCAAGATCGAGGTCAGGCGACGGGGACTCACGCCAGGTTCGAAATACCAGACCTCTTCGAGTTGATAGCCAAAATCCGCCGCTCGACTTTTCGCCCCGGCGAACGCCCGCTCCTCGATGAGCCACCGCCTCCACCCGTCGCGGGTCGGCCACGCAGTCAGCCAGACAATGACACCTTGGTAACCCGCCTGACGGTTCTCGCGAATTCTTGCCATCAACCTCGAGACATCCGGATCGCGTCGATACCCCATTGCTTCGGCGGCCGCGCGAACGCGCTTTGCAGTCGTTTCCGGAATGGAGCGATCATTACGCAGCGCGAGGGAGACCGTCACGTGCGAGACGCCGACCCGCTTGGCGATCATGCGCAAGGTTGGACGATCCTTCACCATGATCTCGATCATCCGCCACTCCAAGATCAGGCGCAAGCTTAACGGTAAGTTGAGATCCGTTTGATTCATCGCGGTCAAGCACGGAGACTTCGGCTTCAACTAAATCCACCCAGTCAGCCCCTCCAACTCCCATGAATATCACCAAATTCCTCCCCACTGTGACCATCGCGCTATCCGCAGCATGTTCGGCTCACGCCGTCCTCTACGTCTCGGAAAGCTTCGACTACGCCCCCGGTTCCGTCGCCGGCAACTCAGGTGGAACGGGATTCGGCGGAACCTCCTGGGCCTTCGATTCCTCGGGAACGGCCTCGGAAGTGCTGACGACGGGCCTCACATTTTCAGGCCTCGCCTCGTCGGGTGGCGCGGCGTCGATCAGCGCGGTGGGGTCCAACTCCGATCAGGGCCGGCTACAGCGGCAATGGAGCAATGCGACGCCAACCAACAGCGACCTCTGGGTCAGCTATTTGATCAACCAAACGAGCGCCGTTGCGATCAACAGTTTTAACAATCAGGCGAGCAGTTTCGGCAGCGAGTTTGTTACCGATGGCACCGGCAATCGCAAATATTTCACCGACGCGAAGTATTCCTTTGGTTTCAACGACCCTTACGCGATTCGCGGTGGAGTGGGCAATAATTCAGACGCCACCGGACCCTTCGACCTTGTCACCGGCACCAGCTATTTCGTGCTGACCAAATTCGGCAACATCAACTACGGCAACTTCACGACCAATACGACGACCATCGACGTCTACATCTACAACGAAGCAGACTTCGCGACCCTCACTTCTGCGGGATTGAATGAAGGAAACCTGGCTTCCACGGCGACCGCGATGGCTTCAGGGAGCATCGTCGATCCCGATTTTGGGACTCCGGGTGTCAACGTTGCAGACCTGGTCCGTTTCCGGGCCGCGAATGGTTCCGCCGTGTTCGATGAATTGTCGGTTGGCAGCACGTTCTCTGACGTGGTCGCCGTTCCCGAGCCAAATTCCGCCGTCTTGATCGGACTTGGAGCACTCGGACTTGCCGCTCTTCGACGTTATCGTCGATAGCCGCAGCGACCGCACTGGCTCGAGGTCAGCCCTCGACTTCGCGAGATGAAAGCAATCTTGGAGAATCGGCTTGTCCACGGTTGTGATTACAACCCGGAGCAATGGCTCGACCGCCCCGATGTCCTGCAGCGCGATGTCGCGCTGATGGGCGAGGCGGGCATCAATCTTGTGAGCCTCGGTGTCTTTTCGTGGTCCGTGCTCGAACCCCGGGACGGCGAGTTCGATTTCGCTTGGCTGGATCATTGTGTCGAGCGGCTCCACCGGGGCGGGATTCGGATTTGCCTCGCTACTGCGACCGCCGCTCTTCCGCCCTGGTTGGTGCGAGCTCATCCCGAGGTCGCGCGCCAGGGGGCGGATCAAACGCGACAGGTCGCGGGTCCGCGACACAACTTCTGTTGGAGTTCACCCGTGCTCCGACGGAAGAGCACGGTTCTGATTTCCCGAATCTCCGAGCGTTATGGCAGCCACCCGGCTCTCTTCGCCTGGCACCTCAACAACGAGTTGGGCGGGAACGCTGACTGTAACCGATGCTATTGCGACGGCTGCGTGAGCCGGTTTCAGGAATGGCTGCGGGGCCGGTTCGACGCCGACCTTGATCGGCTCAACGGCGAATGGTGGACCTCCTTCTGGTCGAACCGATATTCCAGTTGGGAAGAGATTCGCCCGGGCGATACCGGGGTGGAAGGGCTGGCGACGGCTTGGTTTCGTTTCTGCTCGGAGCAGGTCGCTGATTTTCTTCGTCACGAGATCGCGGCAGTACGAAAATTTAGCGATGCGCGCGTGACGACGAATTTGCACAGCGGAGGTGCCTGCGTCGACGACGCCCTGCTCGCGAAGGAAGTCGACTTTGTGAGCTACGACAGCTACCCAGCGATCACGGGCGACCCGGCGTCGGACCGCGCTGAGTTAATCGCTGCCGCGTTCCACGCCGACCGGATGCGCGGTCTCCTCGATAAACCCTGGCTCCTGCTGGAGAGCTGTCCGACCCAGCCTCAGCACCTGCCGTTTGCGCGGGCCAAGCGCCCGGGCATTCACCGTTTGCTTAGCCTGCAGCAAGTCGCGCACGGCTCCGACGGCGTCTGCACCTTTCAGTGGCGAGCCGGTCGCGGTGGAAGCGAAAAGATGCACGGGGCCATCTGCGCGTGGGATGCGCCGGAGCGAACCCGCGTCTTCGGTGAGGTCGCTGAACTTGGAAACGAACTCGACCGCCTGGGCGGCGTCGCGGGCGGGACGATCAGTGCCGAGGTCGCCATCGTGTGGGACGCTCAGGCCCAATGGCACTTTGAATCCAACGCCGGACTCGACTCCGTGGACGACCCGCGCACCCGCTGCCTCCGCGTCTACACGGCGCTCTGGGAAGCCAGTATGCCGACCGACGTCGTGAGCTTCTCGGCGGATTTGAGCCGCTACCGCCTCATTTTGCTACCTGGCGTTTTCATGCTCACAGAGGCCGTGATCGCTGGGTTGGTGGCTGCCGTTGGGCGCGGAGCGACCGTGCTGAGTGACCCCCTGACGGGTTGGGTGAACGAACACCAGTGCGTACTCCCCGGGGGCCGTTTGGGTCCCGAGTTGCGCGAGCTTTTTGGCCTCTCCTGCGAGGAGTTCGACTGCCTCCGAGCCGACGAAGCGGTCGCCATCGAATCCGTCGACACCCTCCTGCCATCGACCAGCCGCGCCCGGCAGTTTTGCGACATCGTCCGTCCGGAATCGGGCGAAGTCCTCGCCCGCTTCGCAGGAGAATTTTACGCCGGCTCCCCCGCGTTGGTCTCACGGCGATCCGGAACGGGTCGAGCTTTATACCTTAGTGCGGACCTCGAATCCTCCGCGTTGAAGCATCTCCTCCTGGGACTTTGCTCGACGCTTTCGATCTCCCCCCCGATCTGCAATATCCCCGACGGCCTCCAGGTCCGGTCTCGAATCAATGGCCAACGCGAGTTTCTCTTCGTGAGTAACGTTTCCGACGACCTCTTGAAGCTATCGCTGGATTTCGATGGTCACGACGCGTTGACCGGCGACTCCGTGGCGGACGGCGAGACGGTCTTTTTCTCTCCAGCCGACGTTCGAATCTTCGAACGTCAACTTCAACAACCCCACTCAACTTAACGTAAAACTCGCGAATATTTGCGACGGACTACCGATTGATCAAACTTATCGAACACCCAGAGCTATGAACATTCCCTCCCTCCCAGGGCGTTGCCTCTCGGCGACAAGCGCCCGCTTCCCCTCTTGCCAAGCCTTCACGCTGATCGAGATCCTCGTCGTGATCGGGATCATTGCGACTCTCAGCGCGCTCAGTTTCTCGATGCTCTCGGGCACGATGGCCAAAGGCAAGGACGCCGCCTGCCTCTCGAATCAGCGGCAGCTCGGCGTCGGCGTGATGCTCTACGTCGCTGATAACCAAACGTATCCGGCGGGTTCGTTCAAAGACAAACCTGGTTCCGCTAACCCCTACGCCTATTGGACGGACGCCATCGCGCCGTATCTCGGCCAGGACGGGCAGGACATCAAATGGGCTCGTGATCTCGGCGGCGTCTTCGACTGCCCGGCGAAAACGATTCCGACTGCCGATCACGAAATGGCCTACACGGTGAACCCGAACGTCATGCCCGACGCCAAGTACAGCAGCGCCTCACAGCTCCGCAGCATGATGCAGGTGCAACGGCCTTCGTCCACAATTCTGCTCGCGGATGCGTGTCAGCGCGACAACGGGAAGGTTCAGGCTTACATGTTCAAACAGCCCGGCATCTACGATCGGAACGAGAGCAAGGCCGAACAGCCCGTCGATCCCGGCACCGACAAAGATGGCATCAACTACGCCGCTCCCCGCTACCGGCACGGCAATGACACGGCGGCCAACTTCCTCTTCGCCGACGGCCACGCCCAAAGCATCAAGAAGGGCGATCTCCTCCATAAACACCTCCAGATCGAATACTGATCCAACCACTTAGAAATCTCATGAAAACAACCACCCTCCTTACGCCCCTTCTTGCCCTGGCAACCACGTTCACGCTTTTGGCCGACGATGGTCTAACCCTCATCCAGGCCGAGAGCCCGGCTAATACCGCCGGTGCCGAAATCCTCGCCGATGGTGATGCGCTCGAAGGCTCCTACACCATGAGCGACAAGGACTACAATCCGCTCTTCCAAATGGCGACGCCCACCGGCGCGGACAGTTACACGATCTGGATCCGGGCGCGCGGCGTGGGCCTGCAGCTCAAGACCGCCGAGACCGTCGGCGGCAAGCAGAAGGGCGTCAAATGGAGCTGGAAACCCGGCACCACCTGGACGTGGAAATCCTACGGCACCTATCCCGCCGCCGAACTTGGTGCCGAGATCACGATCATCCGTGGTCGGGAGCCCTCCGACGACGCCGGACTCGACGCGGTGATCATCTCCTCCGACCCCGGATTTGATCCAACGGTCGCGGGTGCGGTCGAAGGCCTTTCCGAACAGTGATCATTCGACCCCTCTTCCCGTTAGCCACGTTCCTCGCGCTCGCGGCGTCGGGTTTTGCCCCCGCCGCCCCCGTTCTCGAAGCCGAGAGCGGAGCGCTCGCCGGCGGCGCGGAGATGCAAGCGGACGACGACGCACTCGGCAGCGCCTACGTCGCGCAGCCCGGCGATTACCTCCCGCTCCTCACCCAACCCGTTCCGGCCGAAGGCGAGTCTTTCACGATCTGGGCTCGCGGGCGCGGGCACGGCATGTGCCTGAAGTCCAAATCCGCCGAAGGCAAGCAGCGCGAGCTCAAGTGGCTCTTCAATTGGCCGTCCGACGAGTGGACCTGGCGCTGCTTCGGCACCTTCCGCCGGGACGAACTCGGCGAGGCCGTCGTCCTCATCCGCCAGCCCAACGCCGCACCCGGCGCGGGTCTGGACGCGGTCGTCGTTTCAGCCGACCCGGACTACCTTCCACCAGGCGCGACCGCTCCGAAAACCGCGCAGAAGCAAGCCAAGCCCAAGCGCGAAGCCGGAGCCGCCACCGAGGAGACGGCCGCCCTCCCGGGCGAAGCCGCCGCGCCCGTCGAGGAAACCCCCGTCGCCGCGACCGCCATCGTTCATTGGGATCAAGTCGCGCACCCGATCCCGCGCGGCACGTTCTCCGTCGCAATCTTCGCCGGTTTCGATCCCGAAGTCGCCGCCAGCCCGGCTTATCAGGAAGGACTCGCCTACCTGGACGTCCCCATCGTCCGCTATCACAACACCAACATGATCGACGATTCGACCGTGAAGGCGATCGGCTGGGTGGACGTGGAAGGCAAGCGCTGGGACGCCGAAAAAATTGCTGCCGCGCTCTCCGCCTGGAATCCGAAAGGCGTGCAGAAGGTTCTCACCATTCCTGACTGGCCGGAGTGGATGGACGCCGACGGCGACCGTTTCCTCGACGCGGATCAATTCGATGCCTACGCCGAGTTCTGCGCCGATCTCGTGCGAATCACGAACGTCGACAACGATTTCGCCATTCCCTACTTCGAGATCACCAACGAGCGCGACGGCCTCTACTGGGTCGACCTCCAGAAGAAAAATCAGCCCGACCGGCTCGACGAACTGACCCGCATCTACAACCTCTGCGCGAAGGCGATGAAGGCGGTCGATCCGTCGATCCAGACCGGCGGCCCCGCCGCCATGCGACCCGACTACGTCGCGGAGCTGAAGCGCTTCGCCGCCGCCACCCTGCCCAACCTCGATTTCCTCTCCGCCCACGGCTACGCCAGCGGCAAATTGGAGGAATCCGATTTCAGCATCTACAACAAGACGCAGAAGATCGGCGACCACATCGCCGATCTCCAGGCCATGCTCACCGAGGTGAGCCCCGACCGGCACATCCCGATCCACCTCAACGAATACGCGATCAGTTGGACCTGGGAGACCCGCGAACCCCGCATGCTCAACCACAAGGGTGCCGTCTTCGACGCGCTCTGCTTCGTCGAATTCGCGACGCACCAACTCGAAGTCAGCAACGCCTGGAACGAGCGCGATGGTGTCTACGGCAAGATGGACAAAGACTTCGCGCTCCGCCCCGCCGCCCACGTCTTTCACTACGCGAACGAGTGGATGATGGGGGACGCCGTGAAGGTCGAGACCAGCGATCCGACCCAGGTCGTCGTCTTCGCCTCGAAGAATGATTCGAAAGCCGGCCTCCTCGTCATCAACCGTTCGTCCGCCGCGAACACGCTGCAACTCGAGACCGCCCCGACGGACGCGTCGTGGGAAAAAGCCGTGGTTGACGAGTTCGGCCTCACCGAGTCGACCGACGCCAATCTCGCCGACGAGATGAATCTTGCCCCGCACTCGGTCACGTTCTTCCGCGGCCCCGTCCCACCGGCCCCGACACCCACGCCCGAACCCGAAGCCGAGCAGACAGCGGACACCGCCGCTCGAGAATGATCCCGGCACGATGCTCGCAGAACGAACGCGCCATCGAAGTCCGTGGCATCGGCTTCCAGCCGATGTTCTACGGATCATCGGCTGGAAGCCGGTATGTGTTTAGCGTGATTCCGCGTGTCGAAGAGGTTGGATGGCCGGAGATGCCCGATTTCCCTCGGGATCGGAAAAAACGGGGTGGGGACGTCTCGTCCGCACGCTCGAATCGGGAGGACAAGACGTCCTCCCCCCCCGCGTCCGGGACAGCCGCGCTATACACATACGGAAGGCAATGCCACGGATGAGTGAATTAGCCACGCTCGAACATCCGGCGGAGGCTTCCCCGGAGTCGGCCCTTGGATTCGTCGCCACCGTCCGCGGCGACATCCTCGCGTGGATCGAGTCGGTGCGGTGTCGCGAATCGGCCTGGGGGCGCTGGCGATACCACGCGGCGACGAGCCGTCCGTGGTCACTCCAAGCTTCCGGCATCGCGATCGATCTCCTCCATCGCCTCGACGCCCTCGAGTCGGTCGACGCAAACGACCGAGCGGCGGCGGTCGCGTTTTTCCAAAGCTGCCAGGACTCGGCTGATGGATTGTTCAAGGATCCCCTCGAGACGCCGGACACCCACGACGGCCACCACTCCTGGGAAGCCATCTGGGCGCAGCGCCACGGCGCGACCCTTCTTGCGCTCGCGCACCTTGGCGCGGCTCCCCTGCTCCCTCCGCCCACCGCGCAGTTCGCCGATCTCTCCCGGGTCGACGGTCGGGCGTGGACCCTCTCACTTCCCTGGTCCAATCCTTGGTCCACGGGCGAGGCTTGGTCGCGGGCCATCGTCGCGCACCTGCGCGAGTTGCCCGCCGACGACCAACGGGACACGATCCCCGTGCTGGCCGACATGTTCGCCTCGCTGGAAGCCGACGTGCTCGATCCGGCCAGCGGAATGCCGACCGCCCGCGGCTGCCCCGACGATCCGGCGCGCGCGATGGCCGGGCTTTTCAAAATCATGAACGGCTACCTCGCCGTCGGCCGCCCGGTCCCCCACGCGGAGGCCGCCATCGACTCCACGCTCGACCTTCAATCAGCCACCGGCGAGTTCGGCTATCCCCGGAACATGTGCATGAACTGGGACGCCCTCTGGGTTCTGCGTGAACTCGATCTTCAAATGCTCGGACGACACCGCCACGACGAGATCGTCCAGGCTGGCGGGCGGCTCTGCGACTGCCTCCTGCGCGAGTATCGCAAATCGGACGGCGCGTTCGCGTTCCACGGCGACCACTGCCTCGTCAATCACCACTCCGTCCGCCTCAGCGACGAGCCGCACCCAATCAGCGACATGCTCGGGACGATGATGGCCCTCGCCTGCCTCGAATACGCCGACGGGTGGGCGACCTGAGAGGAACACGAGTCTCGCGCAGAGGAATTGCATTTCATAATTTGTAATTCTCCGCGAGGCGGAGCACCTTGCCCCGAAAGCGATCTACCGAATTCGCCCAACCGCTACCTACATCGCGTCCATTTGCGATTCACGACCTCCCCGAATACGTCCGTCAGCGAAAGCCCCTTCTTGCGAAGGATTTCCTCGATCTTCTGGAGCGTCGCCGACTGATCACCTTCGATCAGCCGATTCACCGTCGACTCCGCAATCCCCAGCTCGTCGGCCAGCGCCTTGTAGCTCCGCTCCCCCCGAAGCGCGCTCAGATACTCCGCAATTGCCACTTCCAAACTGGCCACGCCGCCAACCAACCAAAGAAACCCATTTGTAGGCGGATGATCGTGTTATTGTGCCACCTCACAGCGGTCACACGATTACACCACGCCCCTGCCCAACGCATTGCTTTTCAGAAATGAACCCTCGCAACGGTTCGTCGAGAGTCCAGAGAACTCCTCGGATTCTCGTCTACGATTTCGCGCGAGCAGGTTTGAAGACGCCTTTGTAGACTCGCGTGACATTTCCTTTTTTCGTCAGCACGCCGGACTTAACCAGCGTTTGCGTCCGCTGCGCAGGCGTCATGGAGTCCAGTGACCTTTTGGATACCTCCCACGCCCGTTTGACGTCGAAGGCCGCTACGCTGGAAGTTCCGTTGCTCATCAACCTTCAGACGATGGCAGGAAATATCCTAGGATGCAAGTTGGGTCGCGGACGGCGATCTGGATGTGTGATCGGCGACGAATGCCGGAATCTGGAAATACCGGCTCACCTTCCTGGAAGACGCCTCGGACACTCTGGAAGGTTCCGCCCATCCCGGATTCCAGTTCCGAGATCGTCCAGTTTACCGCCGCACAATCAAGTCGCCTCAGAATTCTGTCAGGATCAGCTTCGTTTAGCGCCTCGTTGCGAGGGATTTTTCGCCCCGCTGCCTCGAGGGACCTACAGAACTCCGGATAGGCGTCCACCAGCACATCGGTGTAGGCCGAATCCAGGAGGTCAAAGCATTGACCGAGATGCAAGAGAGCGCCCACAACCGCCGGCTTCTCAAGGCGCTTTCGTTTCCGTTGTTCCGCTGCCCACTCATACGCGCGCGTCGGGCCGTGCTCCCAGAAGTAGATTCCCGAACCGAGCCAGTCATGGTCGTTTCTGCTCGGAACCAGCGTCCCACCCTCGGAGATGACCTTTTCAAGGACAGACGCATCGCAACCGTGGTAGCCCACCACCAAGCGCTGGTAATCGAGCGTTCTCATAGTTGGTTGAGCAACGCGATTGCCGCGCTGGAACGGTTTGAGGAGGAATCCGGAATTGTTTGAAGCGCGAACCGAATATCCTTTTCCGGATAGTCGAGCCGCTGCATGACCGCGAGGATCGTGTCCCGCTTGCTTCGGTTACTGAGATTCGTCAAAGCCCAAAAATTGGTCTCAGGAATCTGTTCTGGAAATGTGCTTTTCCCGCTTTCGTCGATTTCCTTGAACGTCCGGGCAATCTGGATCCGCTTGCCGAATTTCAAACCCGGCACTTTCGTCGCGAAAAGCTCCGATTTCGTGTCATGTAGAACTTTAAGAAGGGCAAAGTAGCGGTCTCGTCCGTTGAGGTGTTGAAAATGCCCCGAGCCAGTGAGTTCCTTCAGCTCCGGTGCGACTTCCAGTTGATCCGCAACGGCCGTCTGTTGTTTTCCCGTCTCCCCACCTGCCGGCCCAAGCAAGCGACGGATCACGGACTCCGGCGACTCGCCAAAATCCTTCACCCGCGCACGCAGTGCTTCCAGGGTTTCCTCGCTCACGTCGATCGTCGGCATGTGCGCACGATGGAGGTTGCCCTCGCTCCCAGCAAGTTTAATTATTTCAATTATTCTAATTATCCGGCGCGACTCCACCCCTTACATCGCCGTGTTCGGCGACAACGCTTCAGAAAGGGACGACAAAGCGGTCACCGGCGAAATGACCGACGTTTTCGGGAGCAAATCGAAGACCCCGCCGCCCCGGAGCGCGCTCAGATACTCCGCAAATGCCTCATCCAGACTGGCCACCCCGCCAACCAACCAAAGAAACCCATCCGTATGCGGATAATGTAGCTGCTTGATGTCCGTTCTAGCGCTGAAACGAGCGGATTGTTTGGGGACCGCTTTCCAACCCGCCATTCACAAGGTCGCGAACCATTGCGCTTCGTTTTTCGGACGATCCTGCCAAAAGTGGCGGTTTCATCGATGTCCCAAAAAGCGCGCTCCGATTCCAAGCCTCAGGCACCAAACAAGTCTCTCGAATCCTGGATCTGGGACGCCGCCTGCTCCATTCGCGGGGCCAAGTATGCGCCAAATGGAGCGGTGCGACCTAGATCGCCAGCCAAGGCAGCCCGGAGGGTCAGCGCGGCAGCGCGAGTCAAATACAGCCGAACGGAGCGAGACCGATTGCCGAAGGCAACCCGCCGGGCGTCAGCCGCCGATGACATCCTCCCCCTCATCTTCACCAAGCGCCTCTGCGAATTCGATCATAACCTTGCCCTAAGCAAGATCCCAAAGGACGAGGCCTTCAACCGTGCCGCTGACTTTTACCTAAGATTCACAGGACTCCACTCTCACACCGAATCAATCGCTGCATGACAAAACAAGAAAAACAGCAGCTCAGCGAAATCGACGTCTGTGATCTCTTCATCACGCCCGCGATCAAAAGCGCTGGCTGGGACCAGCTGACCCAAGTCCGCCGCGAGGTTACCCTCACCCCCGGACCTGTCATCGTTCGAGGCAACATGTCCTCGCGGAACAGGACAAAGAAAAAGTTCGCTGACTACGTGCTGCAGTTCGAAGCCGGAGTCTCGATCGCCATTATCGAGGCCAAAGACAATAACCACACCGTCGGCCGTGGCTTACAGCAAGCTCTCGGATACGCTGGCATTCTCGACGTTCCCTGCGCCTTCAGTTCCAACGGCGACGCGTTTGCTTCCCACAACAAGGTCCCGGACCCCGGTGAGGACATCGAGTGCGAGTTTTCCCTCGAATCTTTCCCTACGCCGGAGGAAGTCTGGAAACGTTACAAGAAGCACCGAAACATTAAGGACGACGAAGAGGAGCTGGTCCTCGAGCCCTACCATTTGGACGCCTACGGAAAAGAGCCGCGCTACTACCAAAGCGAGGCGATCAACCGCACGCTCGAAGCCATCGCAGGAGGCCAGAAACGCCTTCTCTTGGTCATGGCCACCGGCACAGGCAAGACCTACACCGTCTTCCAAATCATCTGGCGGCTCTGGAAGGCCAAAAAAGCCAAGCGCACCCTCTTCCTCGTCGATCGGAATATCCTCGCCGACCAGACCCTCGTGAACGACTTCAAGCCCTTTGGCTCGGTCATGACCAAGGTCAAGAACCGGAAGATCGACCCGTCCTACGAAGTCTACCTCGGTCTCTACCAAGCCCTCACCGGCCCCGACGAAGAAGACAAAATCTTCAAGACCGTTTCTTCCGACTTTTTCGACCTCATCATCATCGACGAGTGTCACCGCGGCAGCGCCTCGGAAGACTCCGCTTGGCGCGAAATCCTCGACTACTTCTCCGGCGCCACTCAGATCGGTCTCACGGCCACCCCCAAGGAGACCAAATACGCCTCCAACATCACCTACTTCGGCGAGCCCGTTTACACCTACAAATTGAAGCAGGGAATCGAAGACGGCTTCCTCGCCCCCTACAAAGTCGTCCGATACCACCTCGACAAGGATCTCATCGGCTGGACACCCCCACCGGGCATGACCGATGACCTCGGGCAGGACATCGAGCAGCGAAAATACAACCAAGCCGACATGGATCGCATCTTGGTTCTAAACCAGCGCACAAAGCTCGTTGCCAAATGCGTCATGGAGCTACTCAACGCCACCGACCCGTTCTCGAAAACGATCATCTTCTGTGAAGACATCGATCACGCCGCGCGCATGCGCGCCGCCATCACCAACGCGGCCGGCAAGCTTGCTCTCGACAATCCCAAATACGTGATGCGCATTACCGGCGACAGCGTCGAGGGCAAGGCCGAGTTGGACAACTTCATCGACCCGGAATCCAAGTTCCCCGTCATTGCCACGACTTCCGAACTCCTCACCACCGGAGTCGATGCCAAGACCTGCAAGCTCATCGTCCTGGATAAAACGATCAAGTCCATGACCACCTTCAAGCAGATCGTTGGTCGGGGCACCCGCATCGAAGAAGACTATGGCAAGTTCTTCTTCACCGTCATGGACTTCAAGAACGCGACCGAGCTGTTCAAGGATCCGGACTTCGACGGCGACCCCGTCGTCATCTACGAACCAGATCCCGACGACGATCCGGTGCCCCCCGATCCCGAGCCAGACGATGACGTGATCAACGAGGACCCACCCCCATACGGCTCAAAAAAGATCCACGTCAGCGGAGTGGAGGTCAAAATACTCGCCAAAACCGTCGAATACCGTGGCGACGACGGCCAGATGGTCACCGAGTCCTACTGCGACTATAGCCGCAAACACATCCGCAAGGAGTATGCCTCCCTCGATGACTTCATTACCAAGTGGAACTCCGCCAAGAAGAAGGCAGCCATCATCCACGAGCTCAAAGAATACGGCATCGAGCTGCCCAAGCTTGCCGACGAGGTCGGCAAAGACTACGGCGACTTCGATCTCATCTGCCACATCGCCTACGACCAGCCGCCCCTCACACGAAAAGAACGGGCGGACAACGTCAAGAAGCGCGACTACTTCACCAAATATGGCGAGCAAGCCCGGGCCGTCCTCGAAGCCCTCTTGGATAAATACGCCGACGAAGGCGTCCTCACCATCGAGAGCCCCAAAGTTCTCAAACTCACCCCCTTCGACCAGATGGGCACTCCCGTCGAGATCATCAACAACGTCTTCGGTGGCAGGAAAAACTACGAAAACGCCCTCCAAGAACTTGAGAACGAACTCTTCGATCAAAAACACGCAGCATGAGCAACGTAAGCGGAACCATTAAGTCCATTCAGGACATCATGCGGAAGGACGTCGGCGTCGACGGCGACGCGCAGCGCATCAGCCAGCTCGTCTGGATGTTTTTCCTCAAGATCTACGACGACCGCGAAGAGGAGATCGAACTGCTCGAGGACGACTACAACTCGCCGCTCCCCGAGCACCTGCGCTGGCGCAACTGGGCCGCCGACCCCGAGGGCATGACCGGCGACGCCCTCAGCGACTTCGTCAACCTTCAGCTCTTCCCCACCCTCAAGGAGAAGCTCGTCCTCGAAGGACCGCACGGCAAGCGCGCCCAGGTCATCCGCAACGTCTTTGAGGATGCCTACAACTACATGAAGTCCGGCACCCTGATCCGCCAGGTCATCAACAAGATCAGCGAGATCAACTTCAACAACACCGACGACCGCCACACCTTCGGCAGCATCTACGAGCAAATCCTCAAAGACCTGCAAAGCGCCGGGCAACGCCGGCGAGTTCTACACCCCCCGCGCCGTCACCCAGTTCATCGTCAACCGCGTCGATCCCCAGCTCGCCGAGACGCGTGCTCGACCCCGCCTGCGGCACCGGCGGCTTCCTCGCCTGCACCATCGATCACAAGCGGAAGAACTACGTCAAATCCGCCCAGGACGAGGAGACCCTCATCGCCAGCATCCACGGCGTCGAGAAGAAGGCCCTGCCGCACATGCTCTGCACGACGAACATGATCCTGCACGGCATCGACACCCCCACGAACATCCGCCACGACAACACCCTTAGCCGCCCCTACAAGGACTACGGCGAACGCGACCGCGTCCACGTCATCGTCACCAACCCGCCCTTCGGCGGCACCGAGGAAGACGGCATCGAGAACAACTTCCCCGCCACCTTCCGCACCCGCGAGACCGCCGACCTCTTCATGGCGCTCATCGTCAAGCTGCTCAAGAACCGACGGCCGCGCCGCCGTCGTCCTGCCCGATGGCTTCCTCTTCGGCGAGGGCATGAAAACTCGCCTCAAGCAAGACCTGCTGGAGAATGCCACCTCCACACCATCGTCCGCCTGCCCAACGGCGTCTTCAATCCCTACACCGGCATCAAGACCAACATCCTCTTCTTCACCAAGAAACCCGAGAGCGAACAACCCGCCACCAAGGCCGTCTGGTTCTACGAGCACCCCTACCCGGAAGGCGTCGTCAGCTACAACAAAACCAAGCCCATGCGCTTCGAGGAGTTCCAGACCGAGATCGACTGGTGGGGCTCCGAAGCCGACGGCTTCAAAACGCGCCTCGAAACCGAGCAAGCCTGGAAAGTCAGCATCGAGGACATCGCCGCGCGCAACTACAACCTCGACATCAGCAACCCCCACGTCGGCGAAACCGTCACCCACGACCCCAAGGAGCTGCTCGCCACCTACGGCAAACAGCAGGGTGAAATCCAGGATCTGCGCGATCAGTTGAAATCCATTCTAGCCACCGCCCTTGCGGGAAATAAGTGATGAGCGCCGCAGAAACACTCATCACCGAACACCTCGACACCTGGACGTCGGTGATCAAAGCCAAGGCCTCCGCCGGACGCGGGGGCGGGAAAAAGGAAGAGTTCTACGGCATCAAAAAACTGCGCGAGCTGATTCTTGAATTGGCGGTGCGGGGATTGCTCGTCCCGCAAGATCCTAAGAATGAACCGGCGTCGGAGTTGCTGAAGAAAATCAGAGCTGAAGAAGCTCGGCTATTGAAAGACGGTGAGATCAAAAGGAGGAAGCCTCTCCCAAAAATCAAAGAAGGTGCTATGCCTTTCGCGCTGCCGTCTGGGTGGGACTGGATTCGTTTGGCCGAAGCGGGACACGATTGGGGGCAGAAAACTCCAGACTCTGATTTTACCTACATCGACGTCGGTGCGATCAACAAAGAAAAAGGCATTGTTTCCGATCCCACAATCTTACCAGCAGGCGAAGCACCTTCCCGAGCAAGAAAGATCGTGAAGAAAGGCACGGTCATTTATTCGACCGTAAGACCCTATCTGCTGAACATTGCCGTGGTCAGCGAATCCTTCGAACCCGAACCGATTGCCAGCACTGCTTTCGCGATCATTCATCCGTTTCAGGGGATAGAAGCACAGTTCGTTTATCGCTATCTCCGGTCGCCGACGTTCATCCAATATGTTGAAAGCTGCCAAACGGGCATCGCCTATCCGGCCATCAACGATAAACAGTTTTTTTCAGGACTGCTGCCACTCCCACCCATCGCTGAGCAACACCGGATCGTGGCGAAAGTGGATGAGCTGATGGCGCTGTGCGATCAGCTGGAGCAGCAGCAAGAGGACAGCGTGCGCACGCACAGCGCCCTGGTGGAAACGCTCCTCGGTGTCTTGCCGGCCGCACGCGAACGCGGCGCCTTTGCCGAAGCCTGGCAGCGCATCGCCTCCCACTTCGATACCCTCTTTACCACCGAATCCAGCATCGACCAACTCAAACAAAACATCCTCCAACTCGCCGTTATGGGCAAACTCGTCGAGCAGGATCCGGAGGATGAATCTGGTGCTGAACTCCTCAAGAAGATCACCACAGAAAAGGTGCGGATGGCAAAAGCTGGCTTGATCAAGAAGCAGAAACCTCTTGAACCAATCATACGAACCGATGAGCCATATCCACTTCCAAAAGGCTGGCAGTGGTTCCGTCTTGGACAAACGGGGATTGGGGCTACCGGGAAAACACCCAAGACCGGCAACGCCTCGAACTTTGGTGGAGAGATCGAATTCATTGGCCCCGGACAAATAACTCCAACAGGCGAGCTCCTAAAGTCCGACAAAGCGCTAACGGAGGAGGGAGTCGAAGAAAGCACTGAGGGTCTATCTGGAGACATCCTCATGGTATGCATCGGTGGCTCAATTGGGAAAAGCGTCGTTGCGAATCGACGTGTCGCGTTCAATCAGCAAATCAACTCGATTCGCCCGATCCTAATTCGCTCCGAATATCTGAACACCGCAGTTTCAACTGATCGTTTCCACAAATCGGCATTGGATCAATCGACCGGATCCGCTACTCCAATCATCAACAGGTCAAAGTGGGAAGACTTGGCAGTTCCAATCCCGCCACTCGCCGAACAACACCGCATCGTCGCCAAAGTCGATGAACTGATGAGCCTGTGCGACCGCCTCAAAGCGAGCCTCCAAACCGCCCAAGCCACCCAACTGGATCTCGCCGACGGCCTCGTCGAAGCGGCCATCCGATAGGCCCACCTGACATACAACAGCCATGCGCCTCAAGCACGTCCATATCAGCGACTACAAGAACCTTAAGAACTTCGACCTCAGTTTAGAATATGATAGCAGTCTGGATGTATTCGTTGGCAAAAATGGACGCGGAAAATCAAACCTCTTTGAGGCGCTGATCGAGATCTTCCGCCACCTTTATGAAGGCTTAAAGATCCCACCGACATTCGACTACAAGATCGGCTATACAATCAAGGAAACGGAAGTCCTAATCGAATGGAACGAGAGTCAACTCCGCATCAATGGTGACGAAAGAAAAACCCTTGGGAAAACCTTTCTCCCCGAAAACGTTCTGGTATATTACTCAGGTCATAACCAGACGGTCACTAGACTAATCGATGCATATACATCAGCATTTGAAAGTCGAATAAAGTTAGCGTCTTTAGATGAAAGCCCCAGATTCATTGGAATCGGATCGAAGCATAAAGAACTCCTATTGTCAGCACTGCTACTCCAACCCAAAAGCTCTGTCGCCCGAAAATACATAGAAAAGAAGCTAGAGATCACGTCGATCTCTGACAGCGCCCACGTCGTACCAAAAACGGCCCTCCTTCGCTAAAAGCAAAGAGACAATAGAAGAGTTTGATCCACGCACTCATTACTGGGGCGCTGAGGGTATAACTCATGAATTCTTACTGAGACTGCAGAATTGCGTGAAAGGTGAATTTAAGCATCGCGAAATCTATGACGATAAAAGCGATACCTATACTTTAAAGCTTGATAGGGATCTATTTGAAAAAGAATTCAAAACCGACACTCCGAGTGTCTTCAATCATCTGCACAACTTGAAGATACTTGACATGCTTGACCGCATTTCAATTCCGCTTACAATCAACGATACAGACCAAGGCAACGTTGACTACTTCAGCGACGGCCAATTCCAATCCGTCTACATCTTCGCCATCACCGAGCTCTTCAAAGAGCGCCACTGCCTGACGCTACTGGATGAGCCGGACTCTTTTCTTCACCCCGAGTGGCAACACCAATTTCTCAGCCAGATTTTCGAGATCTCAGACGCTGCCGCCCAAACCAACCATACGCTCCTCAGCAGCCACAGCGCCTCCACGATTTCATCGAGCGACGATAGCCTCATCAACCTTTTCGAGATCGATGGCAGCACCGTTAAGGTCTCCAAAGTTCCGAGAAGCGAAGTTATCACGTCCCTGTCAGCAGGCCTAATCACATTCTCCGAGTCAGAGGCCCGCCTAAACATCCAGCACAATCTAAGAAACACGTCAGGACCGGTTCTCTTCACGGAAGGGAGTCACTGACGAGATAATTCTAGATACGGCTTGGTCGAAACTGTTTCCTGGGGAAGAGCGGCCGTTTGAGATCCAAAACGCGTTTGACTGCTTCTTCTTAGCAAATTTGTTGAAACGCGACTCTCTCTACCATGAACACCCTGATCGTGTGTTTTTCGGTGTCTTCGATTTCGATGATGGATACAGCAGTTGGTATCGAATCAATGAAGATGAAGACTTGGAAACTGACCCCCATAAGTGCTTAACAAAAAAGAATAAGAGTTACGAAGGTTACGGCTTGCTGCTACCAGTTCCGGGCGCTTCAACCATAAAAAAACAGGTGTATCAATCCCACGAACGGCAACACCTATAGGCACAACTCTCTTCTAACGGTTGAACTCCTTTTTCATGACGTTCCAGGTCTTGAATCACACTTCAAGATCGACTCGGAGCGGACTGATAATTTCAAGAATTTCAAAGGGAAGAAGACGACCTTTGCCAAAAGTGTCGTACCTAGCCTCGATGCTGAACACTTCAAGGTCTTCGAGCCCATTTTCGATTTCGTTAAATCAAAATGTGCCACACCCGTTCCAGCCCCTACACCAAACTAGCCCCATGAATTTCGAACAACCTAAACCCGACTCCAAAAAATACTCCGATCTCATTCGTGACATCGAAAAAGGAGTAATCAAGATCCCCAAGTTCCAGCGCGACTTCGTCTGGAGTGTCGACAAGACCGCGAAGTTGCTCGACAGCATTTTGAAGGGCTATCCCATCGGCACCTTCATCCTCTGGCAGACCGACGAGCGCATCAACGACATCAAGAACGTCGGCAACCTCGACATCCCCCCAACGCCCGATGGCACCAAGGTCCAATACGTCCTCGACGGCCAACAACGGATCACCTCCCTGTTCGCCGCGTATCGCGGTGCGACGATCCAAAAGGTCGGGGAAAAGAAGATCACGGACTACAGTGAGATCGACGTCAACCTCAATGTCGACGTCACCGACAACGACGAACAAGTCATCACCGCCGAGCCCATCGGCGAGAACACTCGCTCTCCTCGAGCAGTCCTGAACTTCAGTGACAAAGCGACAGCAACTGGACCCAGTTCAGCGACGAGCTGCAGCTCATCGATTCCTACGCAACCGCCTTTGATACGTACGAGTTCTCGACGGTGGTCCTGCGAAAAGACGACATTGAATCCGCGATCGAAGTCTTCACCCGAATCAACACCGGCGGCCAGACGCTGACACTCTTCGAGATCATGTCGGCGAAGACGTATGACGAGGGTCAGACCTTCGACATGACGATGAAGTGGGGGGACTTCATCACCGAGCTAAAGGACGTCAAATACGACGGCATTTCCAACTCGGTCGCTTAGCCTCCTGTCGCTCGTCCTCAGTCGGACCAAGGAGTGCAAACGAAAGACGATCCTCGCGCTGGACAAACGAACGATTCGACACCTGGGACGATGTCATCTCAGCCCTCAAAGACAGCATCGACTACTTCCGCACGACCTACCGCATCCCGGTATCCCATCTACTTCCGTACGATGCGCTTCTGATTCCCTTCGCGTACTTCTTCTACCATCAGAAAGACAAGCCCACCGGAATCCAGAACAAGTACCTCGAAGAGTTCTTCTGGCGAATGAGTCTGAGCTTTCGCTACTCCATTCCACCGAGTCGAAGCTCGCACAGGACATCAAGCGAATCGACACGATCCTTGACGGGCAATCGGCCTGACTACAGCGAGGTCACGGTCTATCTGGAATCGCCACGCGCATTGGTCGAGACGAACTTCAGCGCCGGGAACAGCTACTGCAAAGCGATCCTCTGCCTTCTCGCCTACCACGAACCCAAAGACTTCACGGACAACGGAAAAGTGATCCTCGACAACTCCTGGCTTAAGATGGCGAACAGCAAGAACTACCACCACTTCTTCCCACGCGCCTACCTCAAGGCGAAGCACCCCCCGAACGAAAACAGCCTGATGAACATCACCCTCGTCAGCGACCACCTAAATAAGCGCAAGATCGGAGCAAAGGCGCCGTCGGTCTACATCGGCGACTTCCATGACGAGAACAGCCAGATCAACATCGCTCTGAACTCTCATTTCATCGACCTCAAAGGATTTGGAGTCGAGAGCGACGACTACGCCACCTTTTTGGCGAAGCGATCCCAGCTCATTTATGACGCGCTGAAATCACGCATCGAGCTGAGCCATAAGGAGCCGGCGAACGAAGAGTTGGAAGAGTTGATCGCCGCAGGCGAGAGTGACCGCGTCGAGTTCAAGTCCACCCTTCGCTACGACCTGAGAACTAAGGAAGTGAACAAGAAACTGGAATTTGTGATCGCAAAAACCATCGCCGCCTTTCTGAACTCGGAAGGGGGTGACCTCCTGATCGGGATCAACGACGATTCCAATGCGCTGGGTCTGGCGGACGATCTAAATACGCTGGACAAGCAGAACACCGATGGCTTCGAGCTCCATCTGATCGGAATCATCATGAAATACATCGGCTCCGAATACGGGGGGCACATCAAGATCACCTTCCCGCTTTACGACAACCAGCAGATTTGCCGCGTTCAAGTATCCCGCAGCGGTAAACCGATCTTCACATCCTATGAAGGCAAAGAAGAATTCTTCGTACGGACCGGTTGTTCGTCACAACCCCTAGGCCGAGGCGAGCAAAGCAACTATGAGAATGAACATTGGTCGTAGGTGAGTCGGGTGGCACTTCGGCGGCTGTCCGTCTCACCGAAAGCTTCCTCCGGCCGCCGTCACCGCTTCACGCACTAGCTTGTGCAGGGCATGCAGAAAGGCGCGTGCGGGTTCGCTCATTGCAGAGCTGATCACGGGGGCTGCCTCCTCGTAGATACTCTGAATTTCATCGGCGCGACGAAAGGTCGAGCCAGTTCCGGAGTAATCGTAGGCAGCCGTCCAATTGATGCGGTGAAGATCCGCAAGACGTTTTTCCGCCAGATCATGGAGGGCCGTGTTGACGGACTGCCGGATGGGCGAAAGAGCCGCGTGGCGTTCGACATCATCCTCAGGTGGGCGAGTCCAGCCAGCCGGGGAATCAAGCCAGCGGGAGATGCTTTCGCGCAGCTGCTTGACTAAATCGGCCACGGGACGCATGTCGTCATATTCGTTCGCCCAAGCCATAGCCAATCGACGGGCGAGCGCCTTGACTCTGGTCCAGTGCTCTTTTGCGATACCGTCGTGGTAGATTAGACCAAGCCGCGCTTTCCATGGCTGCTGGAAACCTTCTACCGCATCGCGCAGGGCGATTTCGAGCCCTTCGCCACTGTAGATCGGGGCCGCATCTACCGGCTCGGCAGGGACGCCTGAATCCTGCATGAGTTGTAGAAGATCCAGAATCTGATCCTGAAAGCCCCTCGGGATACCTGCGATTTCCCGATCAAGTCCACCGAGGAAAAACGCCTGATTCTCCAATCGAGCTTCCAACTGTGAAGCGACGGGAGCACCGAGGGCTTGGCGAAGAGGTACCGATCGCGTCTCGTGCAGCGCTTAGGACATGGTCCCGTTTGAGAGTCTGACTATTGAGATTCGGCCCTTTGACCAAGTCGAAATGCGTGAAGGCGACTGCGAGTTTGTCTGCGTGGCCGCTACTTCCGATCGAACGCAGTAGTTCCAAGGGCGCGCTTTGCATCGGTTGCTCGGCATTGTCCACGATCAGAATAAGATCCGCGTCGGAGAAGCGGCGGGTGACGCGAGTCGAGATGCTGGAAGCAGCCTTGGCCGAGTGCCCAATTCCTTCGCCATCCAGCAGCACCAGCTTGGGCGCGACGCGCAGGCCATCAGGAATGGGATGAAACGGGCCGCGGACGCGGACACCGTCCACCAACGGAGTGAGCAGCCGACCAAACTGAGCGTGGTGGTTGCTGGAGAACCAGCGGATCTGCTTGAGAAATACATTACGGTCCTCGGAGTTGAAAACCCAGGATGCCGGCCATCCGCTCGCCTCCGTTTCGAACTCCCCGCTCTCGATGCGCTCGAAGCGTTCCACAATGTCATCCATGATGTCGTGAGCCAGCCCCGCGAAGTCATCGTGCTCGTGAAGCAGGTCGCCGAAAATTTCAAGCCAGGCCGCCCGCTCATCTGGACTGTCGAGGGCAGACAGTGGGCCAAGTTCGTTGGCAGCGAGCGCGGCGGTATCCGCGGCGATTTCTTGAATCCGCGCGAGATAGCTTTTGAGCCGTTCACAATTTCCGACTATCTCTTCCGTGGTGACAGCTTCGTCCTCAGCCAAGTTCTCTTCGACTGTCTCATCGCCCTCAAAAGTGAAGTCGTCTTCTGGTGCTTGCGTGGCCATCTGATTCCAGCCCCCCAATATGTAGGAGAGGCGAAATCGCTGCTCGCGGTGGGCCAGAAGAGCGCCAATGGTTTTCTCCTCACTTTGGCCGTGCGCAGCGCGGAGGCATGCTTCCTCGAGGCATTCATCGACGTGGGCGCGGACTTCGTGCTCGGGCATGAACGTTACGACGGCCTCAAAGGCGCTCTCGGCAGTGATGATCTCGATCTCCGCCGTCGTTGTCCGGGCAGTTGAGGTCGAAGGAAACCGGTCTTCGGTATGGTTGGCTCCGATGATGTGACGAAGGAGGGTCGTTTTCCCTGCCCCAGTCGTGCCGGAGAAAAGCACGCGTGAATAACCCTCCTCATGGCCCGGCAGCCGCAGGCGAGACTGGCGCCGCTCGGCCGAGCTGATCTTTCCGGATTCCATACCATCGAAGAAGGCGGCAACGACGACGGGGTCGAATTGTTGCTCAGCCTCCTTGCGGCGGTCGATCGACCACCACTTTTCGTCTGCCAGCAATTGATTGAGTTGGGCAACCAAGACGTCCGCCGCTGCTTCGTCTTGGGTGCCGAGGCCCTTGCGGATCTTCAGACCGGGTTTGCCGCGACTGTCGCTCCGCTTTGGGTGCTTGAAAGTGACGCTCCATCCCGGGCGATTGGATCTGGTCTTTGTTGCTTTGAATGCTTGGTTCATGGTGTTGTTATCCGTTGTTCCGTATGGTGTAGCTCGCGATTTGGAGAGCGTCAAATGAAAACGTAACAACGGAGAACAACATTGAATCCCCGCGTTTCCGTCACTCGTCGAACTTCTAGCCCTCATCGACGAAAACATCGCCCTACCGGCGAAGACTTCGGCACCTTTTCGATGACAAGTCCGAACTTGACATGCGGAGCCTAAATACTATTCATTTGTATAGCTCATGGACGGCCTGACACAAAGACAGTTTCAAATTCTTGAATTTCTCATCTCCCGATGGGAATCCGGCGCAAGTCTGCCGACTCATCGCGAGATTTGCGGTCACTTCAATTTCGCCAGCCCGAAGGCAGCAGCAGACCATCTCGCCGCTCTCAAGGAAAAGGGCTACCTCCAGTCAGGGCCGGGCTCAGCTCGATCCATCCAGCTCACGCCAAAAGCATTGGGAATACCCGTCCTCGGCGCGATACCGGCCGGATTGTCGATCGCGACCCATGAATATGAGGAGGCGACGTTGCCCCTGAATCCCCTATCCTACGGAATCAAAAATAGATCGAATGCGTTCTTGCTCCGTGTGCGCGGGGATTCGATGGAAGGAAGGCACATTCATGATGGCGATCTCGTTCTTCTTGAGAAGACAACGGAGGTCAAAAACCAGGATGTCGTTGCCGCGTTGATCGACAACGAGTCCACCCTCAAGACGTTCATCCGCGGCGCTGATCGTTGTTGGCTGCAGAGCGAGAACCCGAAATACCCCGAAATGCATCCCATCCACAACCTCCAAGTTCAAGGTGTTGCCCGCAGCGTCATCCGCCTATTGCCCTCATGAGTGCTTCGTCAAAAATCGAATGGACCGACTCCACGTGGAATCCTGTGCGTGGGTGTTCGAAGGTAAGTCCCGGCTGCAAACACTGCTACGCGGAAACGTTCGCTGAAAGGTTCCGCGGCGTGAAGAACCACCCGTTCGAATTCGGATTCGACCTGCGGCTTGTTCCGGACAAACTCGGCGACCCAATTCGTTGGAGCACACCGCGCCGGATTTTTGTCAATTCGATGAGTGACCTATTCCACGAGGACGTTCCAGATGCCTACATCGAGCATACGTGCAGGGTGATGCTGGCCGCGAATTGGCACACCTACCAAATCCTGACCAAACGGGCCGATCGGATGAGCGAGCTTCTCCGGACAAAATTGAAGAAGGCTGCAAAGGCCGATCACATCTGGTGGGGCGTCAGCGTGGAAAATCGCTCCCATCGTTTGCCCCGAATCGATTTGCTTCGCAAGGCGCGCCCGAGCGTCGCTTTTCTCTCCGTTGAACCGCTGATCGAGGATTTGGGGAATTTCAATCTTAAAGGGATTCACTGGGTAATCGTTGGCGGTGAAAGCGGACCCGGAGCTCGCCCCATTGAGGCATCATGGGTTCGATCGGTGCCCGCAAACAATGCCTGGTGGCGAAAGTTCCCTTCTTCTTCAAACAGTGGGGCGGTGTGAGGAAGTCCACGACGGTTCGAGAACTCGATGGCCGCACCCACGATGAGTTTCCGGAGGCTTCGAGCTATCCCGTCGCGTCCCCGACCAGCCGCGCCGGGCTGCTCAGTAAACTGATCCCAGCCTGAGCAAGATGACCGCCGAGGCCGATGACCCCTATTCAGAACGCGAACAAACTCAGATCAAGCACTTGGTTCTGGAGAAATACCTTCAGCGATTCGCCAGGATTGTTGGGTCGTGGAAGGGTGGCATTCTTTACATTGATGGCTTCTCGGGCCCATGGGAAACTTCGTCGAGCGACTTTGCGGACTCCTCGTTCGCGATTGCCCTAAAGGAACTGAGAGCCGCTCGCGAGACGGTTCGTGCGGCCTTCAAGAAAGATCTCAGCATCAAATGCGTCTTTCTTGAAAAGGATCCGGCTTCATTCGAGTTACTTCGCGACTACGCATCTCGACCAACCGATGTCGAAGTGACTCCCTTGAACCTTCCTTTCGAAAACGCAATCCCTGACTTGGTGAAAATCGTCAACGCCTGCAAAGACACACACTTTCCGTTCATCCTGATCGATCCCAAGGGCTGGAAGGGCTTTTCAATGGAGGTAATCGCGCCTCTCATTCGCATCCAACCCTGCGAAGTTCTCGTCAACTTCATGACCGGACACATCCAGCGCTTTATCAAAGACGAGCGCGACGGGTTGAGAGCCAGCTTCCGACGGCTTTTTGGCGACAATTCTTCGAGAACCGGATCGCGGGGCTCGGCGGACAGGAACGCGAGGACGCAATGGTCGAATCTTACGCGGAGAGGCTGGCGGCCGTCGGCAGTTTTCCCTTCGTTTCGACAGCGCTGGTTCTCCGACCAACTCAAGATCGAACGAACTATCATCTGATCTACGCAACGAGAGACATCAAAGGAATCGACGTCTTCAAGGCAGCCGAGCGGCAATCCCTACGGCTGGCCGAAACACTCCGAGCCGATGCGAAAAAGACCAAACGCGAACACCGCAGTGGCCGAACTGAATTCTTTTCTGGCGAAGACATTCCAGAAACCGCCCACCTCGCGCATCTGCAGGACCATTTCGAAGCTAAAGCCGAAACGGCGCTCCGCCGATTGACCGCCGGGAAAAGCGAGATCGAATACGACACCCTTTACGCGACAGCCATGCGATATCCCACGGTTCAGGAGACATTTCTCAAGAACTGGCTAAAGGGCCGCGCAGAACTGCAAACATCCTCGTCAGCGACAGCGCCAAAGCTACGCCGCGGAGACATCTATCGATTCGCGGAAGTGCGGTAATCAACTTAAGCCCCTCAGCGGCAAAGCCTCGTTATGGGAGGTCCTCGGCATACTACAATGATTGAGCGATTCGCTCAGTTTCGTCTCCGACCATCGTCCTGCTTCAGCGCCGCGTAGATCTCGGTAAGTCTCTGGTCGAATGTCACCCTTCGGCACGCAAGGCGGACAGCTTCCGAATCGGATAGGTTGCGGATGCCCGAACGGCGAAGGTGATCACGGATGCGTCGCGCCCCTCCGCCTCTGCGCGAGATAACGCATCCCCCTCACATCGCCTCACTCGGCTTGACGATGGCGTCGCGGAAAGCGCGAGGGAAGGCACCGGTCCGCTTCTTGAACCACGCCGAGAAGTGCGTCGGCTGCTTGAAACCGAGGTTGAAGGCGATCTCCTTCACCGGTGTGCAGGAACCGCGCAGCAGGCGACGAGCCGCGTCGACTCGCTGGTGCTCCCGGTATTCTCTAGGTGTGAATCCAAAGTGCGCGACGAACAGTCGCGACGCGTGCCCCGGGCTGAGTCCAAACCCTCCCGCGACGTCCGCGAGAGAGAGTTCGGCGTCGAGCGGCAGCGCGTCGATGGCCTCGCTCAGATGCACCACCCGCTCGTCGAAGGTGTTGAGCGTCCACATCCGCGCGCCGAGCGATTGCATGGCGGTGGCGTAGGCGTCCAACCACGCCGGCAGTCCGCTCTCCAACGCCAGGTAATCTTTGAGATCAGCTTCGACGAAGGGAAGCCGATTGCCAATGACGTCGGGGAAACGCGTGTGAATGACTTCCGCCAAGCGGCGAGCCGCGGCGTCGAGGTCCGGAAAGCCATCCGGCTCGCCGACGTGCGGCTCGTTTTCCTGGAAGAGCTCATGCCCATCCGGCCAGGTCGCGCGGAAATGGACCGAAATCAGCCGCGCATCCTCCGAGAACTCGCGCACCTCTTCACCCCGCGGCGGAAAGACCCACTGACCCGCCACAGCCGTCACCGTCTTTCGTCGACCGGAGACGGTCACCGATCCCTCGAGTAAGCGCCAGGCGACAAGGTGTTCGTCGTGAAAAGTCCCCCGCGGGGCCAGCGGCACGCCTTCGTAGGCCCACACCACGTGAGCCCGAAGATTTCGCCAGTCCGTCAGTCGCATGAATCAGTCTACCCCGGAATCGTCCGCGATGGCGGCAGCAAAAAGCCGGGCTCTCGCCCGGCTCCTGCCAACCCCCATCGGAATTGAGATCTCAGGTTACGGCTGGGCCGACTGGCGGCGGCGGCGGGCAACGATCACCACGGCGGCCAGCGCAAGTCCCATGATCGCGTAGGTCGAAGGCTCGGGGACGGCGGCGATGGAGATCATCAAAGGATCGAAGTCACTGCTGTTTGCCGCAGAGTCGGCGATTCGAATTCCGGTCACCGTGCCAACGACACCGGTGAAGTCACTAAAAGAAACAGCAAACCCGCCTGCTTTGAAGCCGGTCAATGCGCTACCAGTCGGACGCCTGTTGACGGTGCCAATAGCGAAGATATCACCGTTTGTATCGTCATCGAGGGTCAGGGATTACTGATCACAATCCCGGTAGAATTCAATAAGCTGAAGGTGACACCATCTAGGCGACTCGAGTCACCGTCGAGCCAGACGAAAGTTTCACTACTTAGTAGCGTCCGTCCGAACTGAACCGAATGTGTTCCAGGGTTCAGCAGGCCGGTATCGATATTGGAATCCAGAAGCGAAGCCGCTGCACTACCCGGATCCGTTCCAGAGTTCAGGTAAAAATAGGTGCCCCCCGAGACAGAGGTTGAAATTGGCTGCTCGAAGACGGAATAAACGGAGCCTGCCGTAATCGTGGCGATCCGGAGGTTCCCTCCAGCGGTCGTTGTGGTCGTGATGCCAGAAATCAATGTTGCTGCGTTTGAATTCAGCGACGAGATTCCTACAGCGGCGAGGGTGAGGAGGAGTTTCTTTGCACTCATATACGAGGATTTGATGATGGGGATTTGCGGAGGGTTGAACGATGCGCCGGAAAGACATAAGTCGCCCGGGCTATCTGAGACGCACGCTACTGTCGGCGGATGATTCCGACAATCGAAGGCGCTGATTCGGATCGTGCAAAAAGATACTGAATTCAGCCACGGACAACGCCGCTACCCAGCCCACCGGAACTTTCGATTGCCAGAAAACCGCAAGGACAGGATTCACAAGATTTTAAGGATTAAATGTCAGTGACTTCCGAAAAATCGCCCACTCTCCCAGTGAGTGAGGAAACAATGAGCCCAACTTCCTCTTCATCATCCTGTAAATCCCGTAAATCCTGTCTCAATTTCCTTTTCAGGATTAGTGTTTCCATCTCGAGGCCTCGTCGGCGAATGGCTGACCGCGCTGGGTCGAGTCCTCCGATTCGACGGCAACAGCAAAAAGCCGGGCTCGCGCCCGGCTTTCACCAACCCTAAATCGATTTCAAGTTTTCGAATTATTCGCGGACAGCGCGTCGGCGGCGCGCCACGACGACACCTGCGGCCAGCGCTAGTCCGAGTAGGACCACGGTCGAAGGCTCGGGCACTGCGGTCAGCTGGATGTTGTCCACCCGGAAGCTATCGCCGCTGGGAATCGAGGGAATCGTCCACTGGAAGGCGACGGACTGCTGATTCTCCACGGCGGTGAGACCGCTCAAGTTGGCGGACCATTGGCTGAACCCGGCGTCAGCTGTGAAATTGCTGATTCCGGAGGTGATCGCAACCGGACCACTCCCAGTGTTGTAGGTGAAGGATGTGAAATCGGTGATCGCCGACACGCCCGCAGCCGAGCGCACGGTCAGGCGAATCGCCAAATCGGTTGTCCCGGTCGTGTCCAAGTTGAACGAAAAGGTATTTCCGGTGCTGCCTTGATTCCAAGCGAGCGAATGTCCTGGAGTGCTGCTGCCGCCGCTGCCAAGCCAAGGCGTGCCGCCCTCGAAACTCACGAAGGACGTTTCACCGCCGTCGGCTTGCGTCCGCAGACTGCTACCTGTGTAGGTCACGTCGCTGGATGACGCAAAACCCGAAATCGCGGTCGTTACCAGGGTGAAACCGGTCGTCTCATCCCCGCTGCCGTTTTTGTTTTGGTCGAATGAGTAGAACAAGCCAGCGGCGCTCGAGGTGCCTGCGGCAGTGAGCAGGGAGACCGAAACGGCGAAGGTGAGGAGGATTTTGGATGCTTTCATGGAGGATTTGCCGGGTTATGGAGTGAATTTGGAGGGTTGGAGTCGCGACGGCGGAGCACGGAGGGCGACCGCAGAACATTTGGAAGTATAGGCAGTAAACCCATCCGGGCAAACGAACGCAGTCACGTGGATCGCGCAAAAAGATACGCATTTCGAGCATGCCGACCCCGTTCGCCCGCCAGAGAAGAGGCATCGAGCTGATCAGAATCGATAACTTTTCCGACGCGAGAGACATGGGGACGCCGTTGCCTTTGGCGGGGTCGCACGCA
>CAVUDH010000001.1:0-604380 GCA_963740185.1 uncultured Verrucomicrobiae bacterium | reverse complement strand
ACTCGAGCCGGGCCCGCTTCCCGGCGGCTCGGCGCCGGTTGCGGTCGGTCGTTTCGGTGAGGTCGGCTCCACCGAGGCGGCGCTGGCGCTCGATCAGGACGGCGGCGGGCGCGCGCGAGCTGTTCGCCATCATGTCGATCATCGTGAGAAAGGTGGTCGTGCGCCCGAGGCCGGAATCGCAGTGGAGGTGGAGCCAGGTGGAGGGATCGCGGGCGGCGATGAAGCGAACGAATCGCTCGACGACGGCGTCCGGAGGTGGGGCGAAATCGACGACATTAAATCGGACGTATTTCCAATAGGCGCGGGCGACGAGTTCCGGCTCGGTGCGGGCCTTGCGGACGGCGATGCGGAGGTTGATGGGTTCCCAGCTTTCCGGCCGGGTGTAGCCGTCGAGGGCGAAGGCGGTCGCGGTGACGGTGTGGTCGGCGAGGGCGGCGGCGAGGTATTGGGTCTCGAGTTTGGTCGGGGCGACGTCGGGGAGTTGGTCGAGCGGGCCCCAGGAGACGGCCATGTTGTTGAGAAAGGCGTGGGGCTCGGCGCGGAGGTCGACGATGGTGACGGCGCGGCCGGCGAGGGTTTCCTGGAGGGCGTAGAGTTGGTTGATGCAGAATTGGCCGCTGCCCGAAACGTTGAGGCCGGTGAGGCCGGCGGGGGTCATGGGTTGCCCGCCTGGCAGGGGGCGGGTGGAAATTTTTCCGTCCGAGGTGCGGGCGTTGAAGGGGAGTTCGCGCGGAGACTCGATGTCGATGACGAGTTGCTCGGGGACCGGGAACGGGTAGTCGGGCTGGGTGAGAACGAGCTGGACGTTCTCCGGCGGGGGTTCGGGCGGCTTGGCCCAGGTGGGGGTGGCTAGAACGAGGAGAGCCGCGACGGCGCCGTGGACCCGCGTGGGGGCGCGTCGGGGGTTCACCCGGCGGATCCTGCGGATTCGGCGAGGGCGGCGTGATCGATGGTGCGGAGGCGGCGTTGATTCGAGCCGAGGCGGGGAATGCAATCGATGAGTGCCCGGGTGTAGGGGTGTTGCGGATCCGAGAGAATCGTTTCGGTCGGGCCGTGCTCGACGATGCGCCCGCGAAACATGACGGCGACTTGATCGCAGAGGCCGCGGATGATGGCGAAGTTATGCGTGATGAGGATGATCGACATGCCGAGGCGCGAGCGGAGGGTGCGGAGTTCTTCGAGGATCTGGGCCTGGATCGTGACGTCGAGCGCGGTGGTGGGTTCGTCGGCGATGAGGAGCTGGGGGCGGCAACTGAGTGCCATCGCGATCATGGCGCGCTGCTGCATGCCGCCGCTGAGTTGGTGCGGGTAGTCGTGCATGCGTTTGGCGGCGTCGACGATGCCGACGGCGTCGAGCCAGTGGATGACTTCCTGGTCGACGTCCTTGACGTCGGGCCGGTGGAGGCGGATGGCTTCGGCGATCTGCGAGCGGATGGAGTAGACGGGATTCAGCGAGCTGGAGGGCTCCTGGAAGATGTAGGCGATCTCGCCGCCACGGATCTTGCGGAGCTCGGCGGGTTTCATTTTCAGGACGTCGCGACCGTGCCAGAGAATGGAGCCGGTGGGAAAGCTGGCGGGCGGCTGGGGGAGGAGGCGGGTGAGGGCAAGGGCGGTCACGCTTTTTCCCGAGCCGGATTCGCCGACGATGGCGAGGGTCTGGCCGCTATCGAGCGAGAACGAGGAGTCGACGACGGCCTCCGTGCGCCCGCGGTCGGTGTCGAACGCGATGGAGAGATTGCGGACTTCGAGCAGGCTCATCGGCGCAGTCTAAAAATGCGGCGGCGGGGAGGGAAACCATTTTCGCGCGGACGGTGCTGGGCGGGGGATCAGCGGGTGGCTTCTTCGGCGCGTTGTTCGTCGGGTTTGCTGATGAAGCGGCGGCCGAGGAAGGTGTCGCCGATTCTTGGAATCAGGGCGTTGAGGCGGGTGAGGAGTTCGTCGGCGCGGGCGATGGCGCGGTTGATTTCTTCGCGGGGCTGGGCGCGATCGGTTGACGTCTGTCCGAGGAGGTCGGTGACTTTGCCGTCGATGGCGGAGACGGTCTGATCGAGGGTGCCGAGGACGGTGGCGGCTTCGGTGGTGAGGACGTCGACGTTCGTTTTGATGCCGCGGAGGCTAGCCAGGAGGGTGGCTTCGTCGGTGGCGTCGAGCTCGTGGCCGAGGTCGGCGGCGGCGTTTTTCAGGGTGTCGGTGGCGCGTTCGAGGTTGTGGACGATCACGGCGATCCGCATGGGGTCGGCTCCAGGGGGCCAGTCGGCGGGGAGCTTGTCGGCGGCGATGGGGTCGGTGAAGGCGGTGGTGATTTTCGTGACTTCGGTGAGGACTCGGTTGACGCGTTCGCCGGTTTCTTCGGGGGGCGTGAGGGTGAGTTGCTGCGGGTCGGTGTCGGGGCCGGGTTGGAGTTCCCCCTCGTAGGTGAGGACGATGGGTGTGCCGGTGATGCCGGAGAGGGCGCCGGCCTTGGTGGCGGCTTCGGAGGAGAAGGCCCAGTCGGCGAAGCGGGGGTCGATGGTCCCATCCATTCGGATCTCGAGATTGCCATCGGGGGTGGTGACCGGCTCGACGGCGAGGATTTCGCCAACCGCGATTCCCTGGCAGAACAGCGTGCTGCCGTCGGTAACGCCGAAGGATTCCTGAGCGATGAACGTGACGGGGCGACCGATCTCAACCTGGTCGGGTGTGCGGTTGATTTCCTTCCAGGTGAGCCAGCCTATGGCTCCGGCGACGATGGCCCAGATGGCGGTGGCTTCGAGAAACTTCGGAAAAACTTCCCTCCAAAAACGGCGGTGGTCGGTCTGGCTCATGGGTGTGGTGGGTTGGCGAGTGATTCCTCCTGGCTGTGGCCGAAGGTGTCGCGTTGGCGGGAGAGAACGAGCGCTCGGTGGGCGAGGGCGCTGGCAAGACGATGGTCTTCCGTGAAGACGAGGAGGCCCTCGATCACTTGCTCCGACAGAAGCGCGGCGAGGAGGGCGGTGATCTGCTCGCGGCCGTCTTCGGACAATCCCACGGTCGGCTCGTCGACAAGGAGCAGGCGGCTGTTGCCGGAAATGGCGCGAGCGAGGGCGACGCGCCGGGCTTCGCCAGCACTGAGTTCGGATGGGAACGTGTCGGCGAGGTGGGTGCAGTCGAGCAGAGCGAGCAACGCGCTGACGTCCGAGTCGTTGGCGACCGTTGGCAGTCGGCTGCGGACGAGGCCGGGGAGGGCGACGTTTTCACGGACGGAGAGATCGCGGAGGAGGCCGTTTTCCTGAAAGAGAACTCCGACCTCGGTGAGGGCGCGGCGACGGCTGGAGGAGCGGTGCACGGGGACCCCGAAAATCTCGATGGTTCCGTCGCTGTCAAATTGACCGAGAATCGCGGCCAGGAGCCGACTTTTCCCGGAGCCGTTGCCGCCGATGACGGCGAGACATTCTCCGGTCGATAGTGCCAAGTCGATCGGGGGGGCGGCGGGGTGCAGCGAGACTCCGCGGACGCTGAGAGCGGGCGGCGTCATGTGATGGCCATCCGGAAGAGGAGATTGAGAACGGTGACTCCGAGCGACGCGACGCTGACGGCTTTGGTGGTGAGGCGTCCGACGACGTCGCGGGAGCCGGGGGCGATGGGCGCGAAGGCGTGCGATCCGGCGATGATGGCGAGGACGAACGCGATGGCGGCGGCTTTGATAACGGTCACGAGGTAGAGCGTGGGGGTGACGCTGGCCATGAATTCGCGCCAGAATTCCTCGAGCCCGATGGATAGGAACATCGACGTGCCGGCCCAGCAGCCGAGGGCTCCGAAGCCGACGCCGAGGACGGCGAGGATGGGCGCGAGGAGGACGAGTGCGAGGGCGCGGGGGGCGAAGAGTTGGCGGGCGACGTCGATCCCGAGGGTGTCGAGGATGTCGATCTCCTGCGACAGGCGCATGCCGCTCAGGTCGGCGGCGATGGCGACGACGCCGCGCACGCAGAAGAGATTCGCGACGGCGAAGGGGATCAGAAACGAGACGAAGAATCCACCGAAGTGCGGGAGGATGAGTTCTCGAAAAAGGTCGGGGCGCTCGAGGTAGGACGCCGGGAAATAGGCGGTCAGCATTCCATACAGAAACGCCATGAGGAGGGTCGGGACGAACCCGCGTTTGACCATCCAGCGGCAGTGGCGGAGGAGTTCGCTTTCCGCCAGGGCGGGTCGGGCGGTGAGGATGCGGCCGAACGAGGCGACGGCGCGATGGAGGATGCTGGCGGCGAGGTCGTGGACCCAGTATTGCGGTGCGTAGTATCCCCCTGCCATGATGAAGTTCCCCGGACAGAATCCGATGACGAATCGATGACAGAAGCCCTTCGCGAAGACAACCTGGAAACCTCCAGCCAGAGCCGGTTGGCGCGCGCGATGGGGAGGGTGGCGAGGATCGAAAAATCACTCGCTGGCGCGCGTGCTTCGGCGCCAACCGGAGAACTGGCTGCGTTGTGGAACGCGCGGGTGCGGCCGTTCTGGGGATTGTTTCCGGGGATCTACGAGAAGTTGTCGGCGATCCTGGTGAAGCGGGGTGAGAATTTCTTCGCGGCTGAGGTCGCGGAAGAAGGGGCGGCCCGGTTTCCGGACAACCCCCTCTTGCCTTACCGGCAGGCCTTGGCGCTGGCACGGGCGGGCGGTCGCGATCGCGCTCTGACGATCGTGGAAAATCGGTGGGAGGCGCTGGCGGGGTTGAGCGATGCGCGTCCTCTGCTCGGGCGTTTGTTCAAGGATGCGGCGAAGGCGACAGGAGACGCGTCGCTGCTGCGAAGGGCGAGGGACGAATACGGTGCGGCGGCGATGGAACCGAGGGATGACGTCTATTTCCCGGCCGTGAATGCGGCGACGCTGTCGGCTCTGGTCGGCGACGGGGACGAGGCGGCTCGCTTTGCGAAGATGGTCGAGGTGGATCTCGAGCGGCGGGGCGGGGCGTCGAATTACTGGGAGCGGGCGTCGCTGGCGGAAGCGCGCCTGGCGACGGGAAATTTGGCGGGTGCCCGGGAAATGTACCGGGAGGCGATGGCGGGTGATCCGGCGCGGGATCAGGTGCTGACGACTCGGGAACAGGCAATGCTGTTATTGGCTGGATTGGGGCTCGACCGGGGGGAGCTGGATGACGTGTTCGGGCGACCGCTCGTGGTCTGCATCACGGGGCACCGGGTGGATCGAGCGGATCGGGAAGAGCCTCGTTTCCCGACGGAGCGGGTGGAATCGGTGCGGGCGCGGATGGCTGCGACGATCGGTGAGTTGGCGCCGTGGGTGGGTTTCGCGGCCGGAGCTGACGGCGGTGATTTGATCGGGTTGGAACTGCTGCGCGAGGCGGGCGTGGATTGCTCCGTCGTGCTGCCGCTGGAACGGGAGAAGTTTGCCCGTGCCAGCGTGACGGATGGCTGGGCGGCGCGCTACGAGACCGCACTCGACTCCGCCGTGGCGGTCTGGGAGTCGCAGCAGGACGAGGGGAATCAATCGCTTTGGGCGTTCGGCAACGCGGTGATCCTGGGATCGGCGATGCGGCGGGCGAGGGAATGGAATTGCGAACTCATCGTGTTGGCGGTCTGGGACGGGCGGGAAGGCGACGGAGCGGGCGGAACGGCGGACATGGTGGCCCGGGCTCGGAGCGCGGGATTGGAGGTTCGGGCTTGGAACCCGCTGGACGACGCGCCGGTCTCCGCAGTTCCAACGAGCACGTTGGCGGAGAGCGATCCGCCGGTTGTGGTGTGCGTGCACGCCTCGAACGCGGGAGCGCTCCCGGATGGTGTGGACTGGCTGGATCGAGCTCGTGACGTGGTGGAACTCGAGCCGGAAGTGCGCGCGACGTTCGGCAAACCTCAGGATGCGATTGCCTGCGCGAGAGCGATGAGGGAAGCGTGGCCGACGGCGGGAATTGGATTGAGCGCCGGGCCGTCCGGGTCGGGCGGAAGATCGGCGTTTACGCGGCAGGCAGCGGGACTGGCTAGATCGGCGGGTGGTGTCGACGGGGCGCTGGCCGGGTGGGAGTTTGTGGCTTTGACGGCGACGCTGAAATCCGTGGCGGTGGAGTCAGCGGGGCGGCGGACTTTGCCGGACGGCTCGAGGAGCCCGGTCTTTACGGTGAGTTGGTGATCGCGCGGAGAGGGTGATTTTAGCCGATCTTTTTCCCGCAACTTTCCGGAGGGGTTGGGGTTTCGTTATCAGACTGTGATGGACGACGATTTTGCCGGCCGCGTGGCTCGACTGAAGCAGGAAGCCCACATTGCACAGCCGGGTGGGACGTTCGAGCCAGTCAAGATCGTCGCGAGCTGACGGCACGCACTCGATTTTCGATGAGGCAATTTCACAGGAAGGAGGAGATCAGCCATGCTTTCCTTCTGCTGGGACGGCTCGAGAGGCAAGCGGCGCACTCCCGTCAATATGGACCATGCCTCACCGTTCAATTTATTGATCGACTGGACCAAGTCGCTCTCAAGCTCTACGCAGCGATGGACCCGACCAACGGTCGTCGGCACGGAGAAGACCTTGTCGAAATGCGGCCAACCAAAGAAGAGGTTCGTCACGGAGGGGAGTGGCTACTGGCGTGGAAGTCAAACGCCGCCTTCAAGGAGCGGTTGGCGGTCTTGATCGGCGGACGTGGGTCATCCTGCGCTGGCAGCATTCGCTCTCAAACGCAAGTCAGGCAACACGTGAACTCACGCGCGTAGCAGTTTGCGCTTGCGGGAGCCGGGAGGGCTGAGGAATGTCATTCTTCGCAGCTCGAGTGGCGAAATTGGCAGACGCGCCAGACTTAGGATCTGGTTCCGCAAGGAGTGTGGGTTCGAGTCCCTCCTCGAGCAGTTTTCCACGGGCCGTTGGCTAGCGGATGGGGTGGATTGCCCCGCAGTGCCGGGGCGGTCTTCGTTCGCTTCGCTCTCTCTCCCCCATTCCATTCCACCGGGATGATGCTGCCGCCGAGACTCATGCTGCCGCGAATGACGAACTGCGGTTGCACCGGGCGCTGGAGGAGCGCTGAGCAGAGCGCCACGAAAGACGCGAGGGTCAGAGCATTGGCCGGAACGCTGTTGTGGAGCTCTACAAAATGGAGGTGAAAGTCGTGTTCTCCCGGCTTCAACGACGCGCTCGCCCGACTCGCGGTAGCTTTGAAATAGTCAAACCCGATCTTGATTCCCTCCTTGGTCGCGAAGCTGGATCCAAGACCAGAAATCTTCAGACTGAGCCCGCGCAAACCGCCGGAATCCTCGGCGACGTTGCCTCCGAGAGTGGAGATCTTCTTCGATCCGGGATCGGGTGGGTAAAAAAAGACCGGCTTCCGTGGCGGCGAAGGAGTTCGAACCAGTGACGGCACTGGCCTCTACTCGAAGCGTGAGGTTGGCGCGGTCCAGTTCCAGGAACCGGTTCGTTTTACTGAGACAAACAACCAGACAGCCGTCGCTCGGCACGCTGCCCCGCTCAGTCCAGTGCCCGAGCCGCGCGTGACTACGGGGATTTCTTTCGCGGCTGCGAAGGTGAGGAGTTCCGAGATTTGCTGGGTGGAGCGGGGGAAGACGACTGCCGTGGGGCGCAAACCGTAGGTGGCGGTGCCGTCGAAACTGTTAGGGATCAGTTCCGCTGGCTCGGTGAGGAGATCCCAGCCGGGCAATCGGTCCTGCAATGCTCGGACGAGGGATCCGTGGTCATCTCGACTAGATGACTAGCCCGGGAAAAATCACCGGAAGAAAGCAGAGTCGGGTCTGAGACAAAAAAAGGTGATGAATCGGGCTGAAAAGCGGTCAGCCGCGGCGGGGTAACGCGATGGGTTGGATTTTTGGCTGACGGGCGGGAGAAAGAGACGTTTTTTACCCTGATTTGGGCAGCAGCGTGTAAGCCGAACTAAGAAACGCGGCGGAGATTGGCTGAGTTGGGGAGGTTGCTGGGGTCGAGTTGACTCAGCCGGGCGGGCCGCAGTTGGCCAGCCGCCGCTGGACCTGGCGGAAAACGTCTTGGAGCGGGCAGGCGGAGCCAAGCGCGACGTGGACTCGACGGACGCTGACTCGAACGACGGCGGCGATTTTGAGCAACCGCAACCGCACGCTCCCGAGCATAGCCGTGGCCAATGCGCTGCCCGCCAGCCCGATGGTGCGCACGCGCTCGAGCAGCAAGTAGGCGAAGGCTGAAAACCAAATCCGCAGCTGGTTGGCCGCCATCCACGAACTGGACGTGCGCTCGGCTTTAAGATCGAGGCTCATCTGTTTGATCATGTTTTCAGCGTTGCCGCGACCGCAGTATTGCTCTTGGTAAAGACTCTCGATGTCGCCGGGCACGAGCTGCTTGCCCTTAGCGCAAAAGATGCCGCCGGGCGGGATGTTGGTCACCACGAAGCGCGGGTTGTCTTTGTCGCCAATAGCGAGCACCTCGGCTTTGCCCAAAACCCGCCGTTCTTTGGTCCAGGAATCGAGCGTGCGGTAGCGTGCATCCACGAACTCGCGGCAGGCCGTCCCGCACCGACACGAGCGCTCCCGCGCTCGGAGCAACGCGTCGACCAGTAAGGCTTGCAGGCGTTTGTTGCGCGCCAGCCCGATGAGGTAAATAAACATTCTTGCGCTCCTCGCACCACGCCATGATCGGCTCGCGAGCAAAGCCCGAATCGGCTCGCACTACGATCCGGGCATTGGGAAAGCGACGCCGAATGGCCGCCGTGATCTTCGCCCAGCACATCCTCTTTGCCCACGGCCACCGCCAGCAACGGATCGCGTCGCAAATCGCTGTGGTCGTTGAGGTCCTCGTATCCGAGCGCCACACCGAACGTGCGCTGCGCCACCAACTCCTCGACGCTGTGTTCGATCAACTCCGGATCGCGCCGATCCCGAAAGCACCTGGCCAGCATCCGCGTCAACCCCAACCCTCTATCCGGATCCCCGTAATCGATCAGGATCAGGTCGCGCTCGCGCTTCTCCTCGTGGTCGAAGAACTTGCCCCGGTTCCGCAGGTGCTCGACGAATTCCCGGTTGCCGTAGATGTCGGTGTGGAGATGGCGAAACTGCCCGAGCAAGGCGCCCTCGGCCTCGGCGTAGCGCGGGTTGAATGTGCGCAGTTGGGCGTCGAGCAGGTCGTCGAAGAAGAGCGAAGGATTCTTGGCGCGGTCGGCGGTCGGCACCGCTGGATCAAACCCCCGCCGCTGCTCGGCTTCCTCGCGTGAGACAAAAGACCACCCGATCTCTTGCGCGTAGGCAAGGATTCGAGCTTGAACGGTCTTATGTTCTCCAGGCTTACTCATGGATTCTTAAAGGCCTCTTGACCGCCATAGCTGGAACAGCGACGGAGGTCGGCGTATTCGAGGATCCGAGCTTGGACGGTTTTGTGTTCTCCGGGTGTGGGCATATGTGGTGGGCTAGAGCTCGAAATATCGCCGCTGCTTCAGATTCTGTATCATTCGGGAAATCGGTGCGCCTGAAATTCCTAGATCGGAAAAAATACAAAGCTCCAGAAGCGTCTGCATCTTCGCCGTCAGATCAATCAGCTGAATTCCTTCAGCGACTTTCTCCATTCCTTTTTCCCCCGTTCCGTAGTGGGTGAAATGATTGCGAGTGTGACGAATGGAATCGGAAAACTCAGTCGTGTCCTCGATAAACTGATCGACCTCGTTTTGGTGAAGGCCAATTAACTCGTTTAGGCGTTGCGCGAGGGTCTTTTCATTGGCATGTGCCAGCTTCTCAGTGAGCCAGTCCTTTTCCTCCAGAACTTTCTCGATGATGTTCTTCTTCCGAGCTCGAAAATCCGTTTTGGGTTGCACCTGATTCTCAAAGTTCGGACTTGTCCGGTGATAAACTTCCAGCGCTTGCGCCAAGAAGAGAAACGTCTGATTGATGTATAGATCCGGAACAAAAATCGTGGCGAAATACAGGTTGAGAACGTCGACCAAAGATTCCTCCAATTCGAACCAACGCCTGATAACGTCACCGAATTTCTCCGATATATCGCGGTAGCTCACGACCATCCCAGGGTAGAGTGTCTTGCGGTCGGCAGACTCAACTACTGGATTTGATTGGAGGAGATTGGCTTCGTGCGGAACCTCTCCATCGTTTGGATGAAAATACACCTTATCGACATAAACGGGTCGACTGATGAGCAGTGTAAGAAAACGGCGAAAAGATTCCACATACTTGAGCCGAGTTTCCTTCACTGAGCAGGGCTCAGTGAATCGGAACTCGACTCCATGCCCTTCGACCAAGTCTACTTTCGAGTTGTTCTGGTTGAACTGCAAGGTCGGCCAAATCACCATCTTGGAGGACGAGTCAATATCGACCTCAACAGTATCCCTCTCCTTGAGCTTTACCGTCAGATCATGGTTCTTTCCGACCGTAATGTTGCTCAGGCCTATCTAATTGTGAAAGAGGGAGTACTCAGCGTTAATTTGCCCGAAGGACACCTCGTCCCACCACCGAGTCCAGTTCTCCTGTGAGAAGATCGGAATATTTTTTGAAAAGCTCCAGCTCACTTTCGCGCAGGGCTTGCTTACAAAGGGGGCACTGTTGGGACTCTGGAGAATGGAGATTGCATACTTCGTTCGCAGGCCGGATGAGGGCCATTAGTTTGTCCAGAGTCGCACCCGATGGGATAAGTGCTTTAGCGAGAATCTCTAGCTCCTCTTCTTTTGCCTTTAGGATTTTGGCCTGAGCAACCGGATCGATTTCAACAAGCTTCTCAGCCGCACTTACGATCGGTTGGATCTCTCCGTGCAGGCTTTTCATCGCCGAAGCCTCCCCCTTGAGTAGTTTGAGGCCTTCTTCAGAAGTAGCCTTCTCTAGCTCCTCCTTCTTTTTGAGCTTTTCTGGAAGTTTACTCCCCTCAGTGTATGCCTCACCCAAGTTTATCTGGGATTGTAGAGCGGCAACTGTCGGAGTTGCTAAACCAGCAAGCACGGAGCCGTCGAAAGACTCGAACTTTGTCCGGATCTGATCAGCGAGTCCAGAAAGCAGAGTTTCGTTCTCACCTTGCCTTCTTTGCAGCTCTGCGCGGAGTTCCTCGCAGTGCTTCTTCGCCGTTCCAAAGACATCCAACTTAAACGGAGAAAGCTCGATAATACGTCCGGGCTGGACAGAGCTCGTGATGTTGTGAATAGCAACGCCCGAGTCGAAGTATTTCACGACGCTTGAGCGGGCTCCGTAGGCACCCGGTGATGTCCAATTCTGAACGGCTGCATCCGAAGTGAATCTGAAGCTGAATGATGGAGTGGCTGTCCCGGTAGCGCGAACGTCATTCAGCGGTCGCCTAGGCGCATCGCTAGACGCTAGAATCTGCAATGCTTCGCACAGACTGGATTTCCCGCTTCCATTCGCGCCGAAAACGATCGTCGCTCGTTTCGGAAACGATGCAGCTATTGAATTATTTAGGCGTTTGAAGCCATTGAACGGACCGATTGCTTCAAGCCGCTCAGGCGCTGGAGCGGCGGCGCTGGTTGGGGCAGCGGCTGCTGGGGGCGCAGACTGCCGAATGTAGCTTGCCCGTTTTGTGAAAAGCTGAACGAGGGTCTCCAGGTCAATAGGGCTCAGGTTTGTCGTTCCCAAAGCGGCTAGATCACAGGTCATTTCCAGCCACGGGATTCTCTCGGTGTGCCCGAGGTCTCGAATGTATCCAATTGCATCTGGGTGTGTGGGCATGACGGAAAGGTTTCGCTTACATCTCAAACTTGACGTCTTGAACGCGGGTCTTCGCGGTCATCAGCTCGTGAAGGAGGGTGCGGAAGAGGTCTTGGAGTTGGGAAATCTTTTGCTTCGCCAACTCCATTTTCCGGTTCAAGCCCGTCAGGAGTTCTGCAATCTGTTTCTGCTCTTCCATGTCGGTCTGGAATCGGAATCTGAAATGCCTCGAGACGGGTTGGACTCACGTTCGGTTGGTTTGATCCTTCCGCCATATATTTCAAGGGAGCGATGAAGTATGGCGAGAAGATGATCTGGAAAAGGTAGTCCTTCCTGAGTCGCGGATCGGTGATTTCAAATCTTCCAACGCGCTGACTAAGAAGCGCGGGCAGATGCTGCTCTTCAATGAAGCAATACTTCATTCCTTCTTTGATGATCGGACGCGTCAGCGACAGGATCAGATCACCGGCCTCGAGTGCATACGCGCTTCTCTCTTTTAAGTAGGATGTCGGCAAATATTTGTCGTCCTTGTCGATAAGGACACCGGGCGAGACGTTGCTGATCCGGATCAGCCGGACACCATCGGGGACGTAATCGGCGCTCTTGAAGGCGTATCCATTGAGCACGCGTGCATACTTTCCGAGCGGCACTAGTTCCCAACTCTCGGGGACGGGGCCGATTTCGGTTTGTTTTTGGGGTTCGTTGCGGAGGCCTTCGGTGAAGAGCTTGTGCATGAGGGCCTTTTTCAGCTCGGTGGTGGTCTGAATGATCCGCTCCTGCGCTTCGATCGCCCGCTGCACCGTCGAAAGGATGTGCGCGACCTTCTTCTGCTCGGGGAGTGGGGGGAGCGCCATGGGCAACTCCGCCAGTTTCGACCGCGAGAGGTTCGGGATCGTCGTGACGTTGCCGCGTCCGAAGTAGAGCTTCGCAACGTCGAAGGCATACCACAGCCAATACACGCCGAATTGGCCGTCAGCCCGTTCGCCTTTCACGCGGAGGCGATGTAGGTGGTTCTGATGGAGGCATCCTTCGACCTCGTTGTTCCAAAGGGCGGTTCGCCCAATCGAGCCGCCCTCACAGACGAGTAGATCGTTTTCCTGAAGTTCGAGACGCTTTTGCTCGGCCTCGCTAAGGTGCATCTGATCGAGTTCGGTCAATTCGAGGCGATTCCACAAGACGTTCTTGGTGCGGAGAAACGGCCGTTGGTGTTCTCCATCGCGGTTCTTCTTCGAGACCTGTTTTCCTTGCTGGATGTCGAAGGGCGAATCAACGCGTCGATTTCCCAAGCGGATGGAAACTCGCCGATTTCAGTTTGTTGGACGCCGGACATCATTCGCTTCCTCCTTCCAACTGCTTCGCCGTCCGCACGGTGAGGGTCTGCATTTGGCGGATCGCAATCGCGTTGAGGCGTTTGATCCGGTCGCTTTGCGGCAGCTCCATGTGGATGAACTCGGCGTTCATGTTCTCGAGGTTGGCGAGGACGAGAAGCTGTTCGAGCGTGGCGTGGTCGCGCATGTTGCCGTCCTTGCCGGGATTGGCGTCGCGCCATTCGCGGGCGGTCTGGCCGAAGAGAGCGACGTTGAGCAGGTCGGCTTCGTTGGCGTAAGTAAAGGCGGCCTGTTTCGGGGTGACTTCCGCCGGGATGAGATGGGTCTGGATGGCGTCGGTGTGGAGGCGGTAATTGATCTTGGCGAGGGTGCGGTTGAGATTCCAAGCGAGGGAGAGTCGGCGGTTTTCGTCCTCTTTGAGCCGCTGGAATTCCTTGATGAGGTAAATTTTGAATTCGGGGCTGATCCACATCCCGAACTCGAAAGCGATGTCGTGATGGGCGTAGGTGCCGCCGTAGCGCCCGGCCGTCGCCCGCAGGCCGATGGCGCTGGTCTTCTCGACCCATTCCTTGACGCTCAATTTGTAGCTGTTCAGCCCGGCCTGACTTTTAATTATGGCGAATTCGCCGGAATTAAAATCTGGGTTGTGGACGGTTTCCCAGATACCGAGGAATTCGACGGTGTTGCGGTTCCGCAGCCAGTCGGAGATGAAGAACTCGCCGTCCTTGGCCTTGAGCATGTCGGTGAGCGAGATGAAATCCTCGTCCTGACGGCGAATCACGGTGATCTCGGTGCCCCGGACGTTGATCGTGGCGTTGGTGGGTTTCTTTTTCATCTCAAGCCTCCTTTGGCCACGGATTGAGCTGTCAAGGATTCCTTGACCGTTGGATTCATGATCAAATCTGCGTTCTTCTGCGAAATCTGCGGTTGAATTCTTCCTGTATTCATTTTCCGCCTCCTTCCTCGTTCCCACTTTCCTCGTTACCCTTGCCGATGCCGAGCACCTCGGCATCGAAATCCGAGACAAACAGGCGATCCTGGATGATGCGGTATTTCTCGAATTCGGATTCGGCGTGGGCTTTGGCAATTTCTGCGGTGACTTTGCCGGCGTCCTGCAGGATTTCCCGGTCGGTGGCTTCGATGAAGCGGTTGAGGCGGGTTTCCCAGTCCTGCATGGTCATGGGGATCTGCCGCTGGGCCATGTCCTCGGCGACATCGAGGTAGGCGTTCACGAGGCGGGAGAGCTGCGCCATTTCCCCTTCGGTCAGGTAGTTTTTGGCGACACTGACATCGAACTTCTGGATTTTCCCATTGGGGGCATCTTTCCAGGTGTTCAACCCCATGTGTTGCTTCCCGGCATCGGCGCGGTCCACGATCACCTCGGCGGCGGTCTGGCCATGGATCGCCCAGTGGAGCTTGTTCTGCACCATGGCGAAGAAGCGCTGGGTGGCTGTGGCGCCGCGTTCGTAGTCGATGGCGGTGGCGTAGATGTCGGTGATCTTCTGGTAGAACTTGCGCTCGCTCAGGCGGATCTCGCGGACGCGCTGGAGCTGTTCCTCGAAATACTGCTGGGTGAGGATGGTGCCGCCCGCTTTCAGGCGTTCGTCGTCCATGGCGAAGCCTTTGACGGTGAATTCCTTGACCACGGTCGTCGCCCACTTGCGGAACTGGACGGCCCGCTCGGAATTGACCTTGTAGCCGACGGCGATGGTGGCAGACAGGCTGTAGTGGCCGGTGTCGTAGCTTTTCCCATCGGCGGCAGTTATTCGAAATTTTCGAATAACTGAATCCTCCGAGAGTTCGTTGTCGGTGAAGATCTTTTTGAGGTGGTAGTTGATGGTGTGGGTCGTCACGTCGTAGAGCACGCCCATCATCTTTTGGGTGAGCCAGACTTCCTCATCCGCATAGACAACCTCGACGCCACCTTGCCCCTGCGCGGCAATGAAAGTGAGGTATTCGACGGCGGAGGAACGCGTGATGGAAGTCTCCTTGTTGTCGGGCTTCTCCTTCATGCCCCGCCTCCCTTCGCTTTGGTTCGAGCTGTCAAGGATTCCTTGACAACTGGATGGGAAATGAAATCTGCGTTCATCTGGGAAATCTGCGGTTAAACTCCGAGCTTGGTGAGAATTTTGCAGAGAGCTTTGTCCGTCTCCCGCGCCTCGGCTTCGATGACCTGCAGTTCGTCGACGATCTCCGCGACGGGCCGGTAGGTTTCGGCGTCGCTGGTGTGGATGTAGCGGCTGGGGGAGATGTTGTAGTCGTTTTTCTTCAGTTCGGCCGTAATCGACGATGCGGCTGAGTTTTTCCTCTTCCTTCCACCCGATGAGGGTGTCGGCGATGCGTTGGATTCCGGCGTCGGGGATGAAGTTTTTGGGGTCGCCCTTTTCGAAGACCTGGCTGGCGTTGACGAGCAAGGCTTGCGCCTTGACGCGATTTGGGCTTCGCCTTGTTGAGGAACAGGATGATTCCTGGGGCGGTCGTGTTGTAGAAGAGGTTTTCGGGCAGGTAGAGGACGCTCTCGATGAGGTCGTGGTCGACGAACCACTGGCGGACGGTCTTTTCCTTGTTGGTGTCGGCATTGCCTGATCCGCGGGAGGCGGCGCCGGTGTCGAGGACGACGGCGGCGCGGCCGGTGGCATTGAGGCTGGCGTGCACGTGGTGGACCCAGCCCCAGTCGGCGGAGGATTTGCCGGGGAAGCCGGCCCCGGCGGGGAAGCGGTCGAGTTCGTCATTGTCGTAGTCGGCCTCGGTGAACCAGTCCTGGTTCCACATCGGATTGGCGACGACGCGGTCGAAGGTGCGGAGTTTGCCCTGCTTGGTTGCGGAATTTCTGGGTTCTTGAAGGTGTCGCCGATCTCGATCTGGAGGACGCGGGACGTGATGGTGCCGACCTCGGGCGGGGTGTAGAACTCGCCGCCGCTCTGGCCGCCGCCCTCGGCGAACTTGCGGATGAGGTATTCGTAGCACTTGCCGATGATGTCGGCCTCGACGTCTTCGAGCCCGAGGCGCTTGGTGCTGACGGCCTCGATGAGGTTGGAGAGGCGGTCGTCGTCGAGGTCGCGCTGGCCGTGGGTGGTGGCGTTGAAGTTGACTCGGTCGATGATGCCCTGCAGGAGCGGGTTTTCCCGGGCGATGGCCCGCATGTGGGTGGTGACGCCTTCCCCGATCTGGTCGGAGAGCTTGCGGACGACGGACCAGACGGGCTGCTCGGGATCGTCGGGGACGAGGGGGAGGTAGAAGCGGACGAGCTTGTGGTCGGCTTTGGCGAGCTGGAAGGCCTTGTTGCGCGAGCCGACCTCGGCGGCGATGCGGTTCAGTTCGTCGTCGAAAACGTCGCAGAGGCGCTTGGTGAAGATGAGTGGGAGGATGTAGTCCTTGTATTTCGGCGCATCCTTGGCCCCACGGATGGAGCAGGCGGCGTCCCAGATCCAGGATTCGAGGGATTTGTCAGAAGAGGCGGGTGACTTGGGTGCTTTGGGCTGGGGCTGGGACATCTACAAACGAAAACGCGCACGCTAGATGAGGGAGTCGCGGATGAGAAGGTGATACGGCGCAGTAGTTCCTATGGTTGGGGGTAGCGTCGTTCTACTCCCATCTCGCCGTCGGCATCAGAGAATACCTCTGGGTGAAGTCTTCGCGCGTTCAACAAGGGTTAATTGACTGTTGCCTGCCCGCCATCTCGGATGACCGAAAAATTTCATAACCCCTCGATTATGAATGGCGGATGGGGTGGGATTGCTCCGCAGAGCCGGAGCTGCCTTCGCTGCGCTTCGGCTCGAACCATGGAAATGGGTGGGTTCGAATCCCACCCCAATTCAAAGTGAGAGGTGGCGGATGGGGTGGGATTCGAACCCACGGTGACATCGCTGCCACGCTCGATTTCGAGTCGAGTGCCTTCGACCGGGCTCAGCCACCCATCCGTTGAGCCCACGAAACTAAATCTTCCGGCGAGGAATGCAACTCTCGTGTGAAGTTATTCCACCGTTTTCAGCGGCGAGGCTCGGTGATACGGTGCGTCTCATGAACGTTCTCATTGCCGCCAGCGAGCTCGCGCCATACGCCAGCACGGGAGAGTCTGGAAATTCCATCCGCTCTCTCGCCACCGAGTTGCGCGATCAAGGAAACGAGGTGAGTGTGGTCCTGCCCTACTATCGATCCGCCAGCGAGACCGGCAAGACGGCGCCGAAGCGCACGGGGGCGAAGTTCCTGATCCCGGTCGGCGGCAGCACGCTGTCGTGTGAGATCCGGGAGGCGAGATCGAAGGACGGGGTGCAGGTGTTCTTCGTGGAGCGGGACGAGTTTTTCGACCGTTCGGGAATCTACGGGGCCGAGGGGCGGGACTATCAGGACAACTCGGCGCGGTTCGCGTTTTTCGCGAAAGCGGTGATCGAGTTGGCGAAGCGAATGGATCCGGCGCCGGACGTGATTCAGGCGCACAATTGGCAGGCGGCGCTGGTGCCGGTCTTTGCGTCGCACCAGCGGCTGGCGGCTCCGGTCGTGCTGGCGGCGGACAGTCTTCGAGTTTCAGGGCAATTTCTGGAGTTACGATTTCGGTCTGTTGAATCTGCCGGGTGAATATTTTTCCGCCCGGGGTCTCGAGTATTTCGGCAGCCTGAACTACCTGAAGGGCGGCATGCTGGCGGCCGAGCGCGGTCGTGGTGCCGGGTCCTCGCTTTGTAACGGAAATTCAGACGCCGACGGGAGGGTGCGGGCTGGATCCGGTGACTCGGGAGCAGGCCGGGAAGATCGAAGGGATCGCTCGGGGGCTCGATGCGTTCCTCTGGAATCCGGCGACGGACTCGACGCTGGCGAAGAAGTTCAAGGCTCCGTCTGGCAAACGCGCCAATCGCAAGGCGTGGCTCGCGAAGGCAAAACTGACGGCCAAGGGCGAGGCTCCGCTGCTGCTCGTGGCGACGGAGGCGATGACGCTCGACGGGATGGCGGCACTGTTGTCGGCGGTTGACCGGTTATTCGAATTCGGTGCTCAGCTCGCCATCCTGGGTCCGGCGGACGAGGTGAATCTGGCTGGTCTGCAACACGCGGTTCGCAAGCACGCGGGGCGGCTCGCCTGGATCCCCGAGCCGGACGAGGCGACCCTCCGGCTGGCGCTGGCGGCGTCAGATATCCTGCTGTCGCCTGACGCGATCGAGCCCGCTGCCGAGATTTTGAAAAAGGCTCTGCGTTACGGAGTGATCCCGGTGAGCCTGGCTTGTGGCGGGTTGGCGTCCCTCACGCCGACTTACCGTCCGGGGAGTCAGACGTGCCTTGGATTCACGTTCAACGTTCGCAGCGGTGACGCGGTGGCGGACATCGTGCGATTCGCGACGCGGGTCCGGGACGACGCGGAGCAATGGCGGACGCTGGTCGAACGGGCGATGGCCGTCGATTTCTCGTGGAAGGCGTCGGCGACACGCTACGCCGCACTTTACGAGACACTGGTGGCGCGGGCTGACCGACGGGCGGCGTAGGCGGGCTGACATGCTGCCCGCACTTCGGACGCCGATCCCGGGCCCGGTTTCGCTCGAACTGGCGGCGGAACTGCGACGGTATGAGTCGCGGAACGTCACGTTCACGGGTCCGGATTTTCCCGTTTTCTGGGATCGTGCGGAGGGCGTGAACGTGTGGGACGTGGACGAAAACCGGTTTCTGGATTTCACGTCCGGGTTCGCCGTCACGGGTCTTGGGCACGGTGCGGGGGTGGTCCGGCGGGCGGCTCACGAGCAGCTCGACCGGCTGGGGCACGCGATGGGGGATGTCCATCCGACCCGGGAAAAAGTGGAGCTGTGTCGGCGACTGAGCGAGATCACTTTCGAGAGGTGGGGAGAGGGACGCGGTCGCACGATTCTGGGTTGCTCGGGGTCGGATGCGGTGGAGGCGGCGCTGAAGACGGCGTTGCTCCACACGGGGCGGGCGGGGGTGTTGTCGTTCGAGGGGGGGTATCATGGACTGGGGCACGGCGCGTTGGCGACCGGCGGAATCGATTTTTTTCGAGAACCGTTTGAGGCGCAACTCGGGCGTTTCGGTGTGCGGGTGCCGTTTCCCGAGGGACCGGGAGCGGAGTTGGAGCCCGTGAAGCGGGCGTTGCGGGCAGCTCTGGCGGACGGCGGGATTGGTGCGATTTTGGTGGAGCCGATTCAGGGGCGAGGCGGCGAGGTCGTGCCTCCGCCGGGATTTCTGCCGATGCTGCGGCGGGCTGCCGACGAGCACGGCGCGGTGTTGATTTTTGACGAGATCTACACGGGATTTAACCGGAGTGGAGCGTTGTTCGCCTGTGAGCGGAACGAGGCCGTGGTGCCGGATCTGATTTGCTTGGGGAAGGGGCTGACCTCTGGGTTTCCGCTATCAGCGTGCGTGGGGCGCAGCGACGTGATGGACGCGTGGCCGGAGTCCGCCGGCGAGGCGCTCCATACGAGCACGTATCTCGGCCACCCGGTGGGGTGCGGCATGGCGTTGGCGTCGATCTCGGAGCATTTGAGGGAGGAGACGAGCCGACTGGTCGCGGACTCGTCTGCGACGCTGGACGTGGCCTTGAAGTCATTGCAGGATCTCGATCGCGTCGGATGCGTTGCGGGGAGTTGGGCTGCTGCGCGGCGTCGAGCTGGTCCGAGCGGACGGTTCGCCGGATGCGGGTCTGGCCGGAGCACTGGTGATCGGCCTCTTGAAGCGTGGCCTGCTCGTCCTCGCCGGATCGCCAGCCGGCAACGTGCTTTCGTTGACACCTCCGTTCGAGATCAGTTCGGACGAGATCGATCTTTTGGTCAATGAGGTCCGGACCGTGGTAGTTCAGCAGGGATGAGTTTGCTGCGGAAAATTGTGCGTTGGCCCAAGCGGCACGTGGCGTTGTTCATCACGCTTCTGGCTGTGATGTTGCTCCAGCCTGCGATGCACGAGCTGAGCGCGGATTGGATCGTCTACAATGCACTGACTGCGGTGGTGGCCTTGGCGGTGCTTTTGTTCGTTTTTGACACCAGACGGGAGCGATTCGTGTCTCTGCTGCTGGCGGCACCGGGACTGGTCGGGAACTTTGCCGCCCACTTTACTCCGACGGATTACCGCCTGGGATTCGAGCTGGTCCTGCACGTGAGTTCGCTCATCTTTTATGGTTACGCGGCGGGCGTGATTTTGCATGGAATCATCGAGCGGCGAGCGGTGCGGGCGGATGACGTGATCGGAGCACTTTGCAGCTACCTATTGCTGGGATTGTGCTGGTCGAGTCTTTACCAAGTGACCGATTTGCTGGCGCCGGGCTCGTTTGCGGTTCATTCGGACATGGGGAACGAACTGGAGAATCCCCACTCTCGACAGGCGTTGTTCAACTATTTCAGCTTCGTGACGCTGACCACTCTGGGTTACGGCGACGTGACGCCGGTGAGCCACGTGGCGGCGACTTTCGCCTGGCTCGAGGCGACGATCGGGCAGTTTTACATTGCCGTGGTCGTCGCGCAGGTCGTGGGATTTCGAATGGCCCACGCGACATCGAAGAGCCTGTCGGGGAGCTGAAAAACCGAACGCCGTCTACCGTCGGAGAATCCGAAACTTCTCCTGCTTCGATTTCAGACCCGCTCCGTCCACTGCCTGGAGCTTCACGAGCACGCGCCCGGAGCGTTTTCTGACCTGCAGGACGACTTTGAAACGGTCGCCGCCCTGGAGTTTCACCTTTTTCACCCTGGCTCCGCGGGCCTTTACGTTGATGTCGGCGACGCCGACGTTGTCACGGGCGGAGCCACGGAGGACGACGCGTTTGCGCAAGGTCTCGATCGTCTTGCGTCCACGTAGTTTCAGGGCGGGGCGCCTGGTGTCGGGCGTTGGAACGAAGAGTGGCAGGAGCGGGACGACTGGAACGCTCGGGAAAAGTGCGGTTCCGATGCCGGGGACCGCAGTCGGGACGCCGCCGCCGGTGGAAATCTGACGGATGACGGCGGTGCTTGGATCAACGAGCGTCGAATAGCCACCGCTGCCAAATTGAATCTGCTGAGCAATGGAGAAGACGAGTTGGGTGCCGTCGCGTGACCATGCGAGACCGACCGGGTAGAAGCCGGGATTGAAGGTCTGAACGATACTGGCATTTGAGCCGTTGGCGTTCGCGACGATCAGACGTGACGTGACGGGCTGACTGCTGGTGAGAATGTCGGGGAAGAAGATATCGAAGTAGGCGAGACCGGCACCGGAGGGCGAAATGGCTGGATAGATCTGAGTGGATCCCTGCGGTGGGTTGTATGTCGGGGCCGAGAGTTGCGCTGTGAAATTCCATTGACCGGCTCCATTTTGCGTGACTCGCCAGATGGCCGGAAGTCCGACTCCAGTCGGCGGAGTTGTATTCCCGAGTGCGGGAGTGACGAATGACGTGCCTGCGCGATCCCAAGAAATGCCCAGGAATTCACCATTGGTATCATCCGAAGCAGCGCCGCCTCGGGCGTCGGTGGGGTTGGAAATCGGCACGCCGGTCGCGGCAGAAACAACCGTGAGGTAGCGGCCTGAGCCGTTCGGGGTGTTGCCGGAGCGTCGGCTGAGTTCGATACCGCAGGCAAGGAACTGATTGTTGGGAGAGAGTGCTGAGGACAGCGGGCGGAAAATCTGGACCTCGCTCGGATTCACGACAGCCGTGTTTGTGTCGATGATTTTGCGGGCTGTCGCAGTGAGCCGATCGAAGGAGTAAATATCTGAACTCGGGGGAACCTGAAGGGCTGGAACAACGGGGTCGGGGGTTGAAAACGTGACAAATCGGCTGTCGAGTGATATCGACGGGAAGTTGTGCTCATTCAGTCCCGTATTGAGCTGGGTAATCACGCCGTTCTCCTCCTGGAAAAGGTTCAGGCCGGAGCTGGTCGGCGCGGAGAAGATGACCTGTGATCGTAGCACTTGGGGGAAGAACGCGAGGAGGCAGAGAGCGGTGGCGACGGATTTCATGGGCGAGGCGACGATCGTTTGACTTGCGATAAGATTAGAATGGCTGGCTGAATTTGTCCAATTTCAGATCGAGACTGAACGGAATGGGGTGTTTTTTTGATTTGAAGGGGATTTCGCGGTCAATTTCCCGGGTTGGCACGGGGGCTGCTGTTCTTGGTGGTGTTCTGGGGGGAACAGTAGGCCATCGTGACACTCGTCGCGGTGGCCTACACCTTTTCTGGGGCCAATTTATTCGCTCTAGCAGCCCACATCGGCAATCCGGGCAGGGGAAATCAGCGGCGGAAGATCTTAAGTTTGAGGAAGCTGGACTTGTTGCCGGCGGAGTCGATGGCGCGGACTCGGACGACGGTTATGCGTTTGTTTTTGTCGGGGCGGACGACGGCTTTCCAGCTGGTGGTGCCTTTCGCGACTTGAAATCCACCTTGGCCGGAGACTTTGAACTCGATGCCGGCGACGTCGGTGTCATCGCTGGCGGTGCCGCGGAAGACGACGCGGTTGCTGAGGCTGTCGATGGAGCGGCGGCCTTTGACTTTGATCGTGGGGCCGGTGGCGTCGGTGGGAACGTTGGGGAAGGGTTGTGGGGGCGGGGTGACGGCTTCGTTGATTTGGAACCGGAGGAATCGGCTTTCCCCAGAGTCGACTGCGATGAGGGTATTTGGTCCGCTGAATGCGATATCTTCGACGAGGTTGAACTGATCGGGGTCACCGCCGAGTGAGCCAAATTGCAGTTGGAAGGTGCCATTGGCGGAGAATCGCTGAACGCGGCCGCCGCCAACCTCGGCGACATAAACGCGGCCGAGGGAGTCGACGTGCAATCCCGAAGGAAAGATGAATTGTCCGGGTTCGGTGCCGTTGGAGCCCCATCTGAGTTGAAAGAATCCGGCGGGACTGAAGCGTTGGACGCGGTTGCCCATTTGTTCAGCGACGAAAACGCTCCCGGTTGCTTGATCGACGGAAATGCTGCGGGGCTGCCGAAATTGGCCGTCCTGTGTGCCGGTGCTGCCCCATTGGCCAAGGTAGACGCCGTCTGTGGAGAAGCGCTGGACCCGGTCGTTGCCTGAATCGGCGACGTAGATCTGACCGGACGCGTCGTGGATAGCAATGCCGACGGGCTCGTCGAACTGGCCGGGGCCTGAGCCGTTAGTGCCCCAGGATTGGATGAAAACCGGTGGAGGTAAACCGATGGACGTTGGCAAGTCCTGCGTCCACAACGTAAACTTCGCCCGTGCTGCGGCGAACGGCGATGCCGGTGATCTTACCAAATTGGCCGGCGGCGGCGCCTGGTGTTCCCCACTTGCGAACGAAGATGCCACTGGCGTCGAGTTGCTGGACTCGGTCGTTGCCGGAGTCGCCGACATAGGTGGCGCCCGTGGCGGGGTTGGCGGCGACGCAGTTTGGCGATTGGAAGAAGCGGTCGCCGGAGCCGGGTGAACCAAAAGTGTCGAGGAAGGTGACTGACTGGCCGAAAGCGGTGAGGCTGGAGGCGAGTAGGACGAGGGCGGGGTAGATTTTCATGGAATTCGCGTGGGGCTGCGTCCGGCTGCTGCCGAGCTAGCGGCGAAGGATGCGGAGCTTAGAGAATTTCGATTTGAGGGCTACGTTGTCGACGGCGCGGATTTTGACCACCGCTCGACCGTTGTCCTTGGTGACGCGCAGGACGACTTTGAAGGTGCCGTTGCCCTTGATTTTCGTCTTGGCGACTTTCGCACCACGGGCCTTCACTTCAAGGTCAAAGGCATCGCTCGCGATGCCTCGGACGACGACGCGCTTGCGAAGCGTCTTAATCGTCTTGCGACCGCGAATCGAGAGTTCGGGCTTCTTCGAATCGACCGTGGGGGTAGGCGTGGGCTCCGGGGCGGCACTGGGGGAGAAGCGGAGAGCACGGCTGTTGGTGAAATCCGAGACCCAGAGTCGACCGGAACCGTCGAGGAACGCCGCGATGGGAGAGAACATGCCGGTAGCGGTCGTTGCGGCGGTGGCTGTCGTAAAATCGGGCTGGCCGAGGACGCCGTCCGCGGGAGCGCCGTTGGGCTTGGCTGCGGCATTGTCAAACCAGACGACCCGATTGTTACTGAAATCCGCCACGAAGAGGCGTCCCTGGGGTGAGAGGTCGATGAACGTGGGGGCAACGAACTTTTGATCTGTCGTGGCGGGGGAGTTGGTCGTGAAGTCGGGTTGTCCGAGCACGGAGGACGCGCCGAGGCCGTTCGATCCGGCGATTGACGCGGAGTTGAACGCAAGCACGCGATGGTTGGAGGAATCACTCACGAACAGGCGTCCCGCGTCATCGACCACCAGGCCGTAGGGGACGTTGAACATCGCCTGGGAGAGGCCGGACGCACTGGATGTGAAGTCGGGCTGGCCAAAAACCACGGAGGCGTCCGCCCCGTCTGGGAGGGTGGCGGCCGCATTGAAGCGAAGGACGCGATTGTTGCCGCCGTCGGCAACCCACAAGGATCCGTTGGGCTCGATCCAAAGGCCTCGGGGATTCTCCAATGTGCTGGCGGTCGTGCCAGGGAAACCCGAGGTAAAGTCCGATTGTCCGAGCACGCCATCGGCGGTGCGGGTGGCAAGCGTGGGGGGATCCTCGGTGGCATCGTCGTAGCGGAGGACGCGGTGATTGTTGTTGTCTGCAACCCAAAGCCGCCCGGCGGAGTCGATGTGCAGGTCGATGGGCGAGGCCAGACTGGTGGCGCTACGTCCGCCCGTGTTGCCCGTGCCCGTGGTCAGATCGGGCTGGCCGAAGGCGATTTCGGAATCGACGCCGGAGGTGGCGTCCGCGACGGAGGCGAATCGGAGCACGCGGTTACTGCCGAAGTCGCAGACGAAGACTTTGCCGGACGCAGAGTCGATGACGACGGAGGTGACCCCGCCGGTATTGGTGGGAGTGGGAGTGAAAGGTGTGTTGGAAGTGAAATCGGGCTTGCCGATCACGGCGTCCGCAGCCTGACCGGACACGAAATCCTGGGCCTGGACGGGCGGGGTGAGAAGGAGGGTGGCTGCCGCCGCAGCGTAGAGGGCGAGAGTCGTGAGTGCGAAGATCGGTTTGGTCAGCATAAGATGGCCGGGTTGGCAATCATTAGATTATGGCGGGCGTGATGGTGTTGCGAGCAATTTGTCGGTCGAGGGCTGCCCGTAATGGGGAGAATGTCTCCGACTGATTTAGTCGAAGGGATCCTGCGCGGCTGCGGGCGGCGGGAAAACGATGGCACCGGCGGAATGTTTGGTCGCAGGGATGCAAACGACGGCTGGGGAGAGGGAGGGATGCGTGCGAATCGCGGTCGGGCAGAAGGTTTTTTGGTTTCTTTGCCGACTCCGTTGAACCCAATCGACGATGGCAGGCACGAGAACTGCCGCTTTCGTGGCTGGAAGGTGGGCGTGGAGCAGGTGGCGAATTTTTTGGGCGTCAAGTTCGCCACTGCGGTCAAAGTGAGGGAGATCGAATACGTGCAGGCGATTTTCGGGATTTCCGTTCCGTTTGGGCGGAACGTTTGGGCCGGGGGTTGAGAAACTCAGGATGTTTCGAAAGTGCGGGAGCAAGAGTTCGAACGCGCGACGGTCTTCGTCGGGGAAAGAGCGGGTGTCGCGAATTACGCAGGCGGTGAACATTGTGCCGTTGGCGAGCAGGAAGTCGGTGCCGATCGCGTCTTCCATCGGGAGGTGTGGGCGTGCGCAATGATAGAGTGCTCGATTGCGCCAGGTGCGGGTCGAAAGGACGTCGGAGATGGCGCGGACCTGACCGTGACATTGGCCGAGGAGGGGATTACTTGATGCGGCGCCCATGGTGGCGGTGCAAAATTCGCGCCCGGCTTGTCCTTGGCTGGTGGCGAAATCGATCGCGCCGTTCGGGGAGGTGTTGAAGGCGAGGTGGATTTCGCCGGGGAGCAGGTCCGTCAGGGCGCGGGAGGCTGCTTGGAGCGGGCACGCGGCGAGGGCATTCGCGTAGTAGGCGGCGATTTTATGGTTACGCTCAGTCTCGGTGGCACGCCGGGCGTGGGCAGCGCGAGAATTCTGTGGCTCGACGGCGGGTGGCGGGAGGCTGGTCGCTGGCTGGTGCCAGCGCGGCCAAGCTGAGGCGAGGGAGCGGAGCAGCTCCTGGGCTTCGTCGCGATGAGATAGTCGGTGGGCGTCGAGAAAGACGCCGACGGCGGATGGCGGCAGGCGGTTTGCCTCGATGGCAACGGAGTGCTCGGGCTGGCTGGAGCGGTTATGGCCAACGGGGGTGCAGGTGAGGAGGCGGGGCAGGTGGCAAGTGCCGCCGGGAGATGTAAACGGAGTTGCGGCAGAACTACGTTCGGGGTGCTCAAGGAGGTTGAACAGGGTGCGGACGGGGGAATCCGGACCGCCGACGAGCGCGGCAGGCTCTTCGCTTACGCCGTGCCGAACGAGCAGCAGACTGAGCGCGCGGAGTGATCGGGTCCAGGCGAAGGAGGGCCCAACCCGGCGAAAACGATCGCCGCGAACGCTTTCGACCGCAGTCTGGCCCTCGCGGGGCTGGAAGCGGACGTGGTCCAGGGTGATGCCGGATTTTGTTCTGATGAAGAACAACTCGATGCTCGTGGTCGGCATTGCAAAAAGCTCTCAAAAAGGGGGCGTCCAGTGAAGGAGAATGCTGAATTTTCCGGAAAAGAGTTCCGGAAGACAGGATCTCTGGCGCGTGGGAAGCTGGCGTCATGAAAGTTTTCTTCCTACATACCTTGTTTGCAGTCGGGGGTTCGCTCTTGTTGGCGGCGGGTTCCGCATTTGCCCAAATCCCGACGTTTGCCAGTGCGGATCTGGTGCTGGGGCAGACTAATTTCACATCGGGCGGGAATGCGGCGGCCAGTCTGACGACTTTGGACAGCCCGCGCGACGTGGTGGTCGATCCGGCGTCGGGGAAGGTTTTTGTGTCCGACGGAAACAATCACCGCGTCCTCCGTTATGCGTCGATGGCGAGTCTTCTCAACGGGGCTCCGGCGGAAGTCACCTTCGGACAATCGGATGACACGGGATTTGCTCCGAACAATGGGGCGGGATTTGGCAACGCCAGTCAGACGGGTTTGGCGCTTCCTTCTGGTCTGTCGATTGATTCGAGTGGACGCCTTTGGGTGGCCGATGCGGGTAATAATCGCGTGGTGATGTATGCCAACGCGGCCGATCCGGCGTTGAACCTCTTCAGCCTGCCGCCCGCCAATCTGGTGTTCGGTCAGAATGACTTCGACAGCTCGACCGCGAGTCCGGGGTTCAACCGGATGAGCGCACCATTGGATGTATTTGTCGATGCTGGCGGCGATTTGTGGGTGGCGGAAGCAGGCAATAATCGAGTCCTAAGGTTCCGGAATGCTTCGACGAATGTAAATGGCGCGAATGCGAACCAAGTCTTCGGTCAACCGACGATTGTAGGGACGGCGAGCGGCTCGGGAGCAGGGGAGCTGAACGGCCCGGCCGGGGTGACCCTCGACGCGTCCGGGACGCTCTGGGTTTCGGACACCGGGAACCAACGGGTGACGGGATTCGTCGGGGCCGGAACCCAGGCGGGGAATGGCGGGACGGATGCGAGTGTCGTGCTGGGCCAGGCGAACTTCATGACGACGACCTCTGGGATCGGTGATTCCAAGCTGTCTAATCCGACGGGTCTGCAGGTGGATGCTTTTGGTGCTCTGTGGGTGGTGGACAGCGGTAACAACCGGGTCCTGAGATTTGATGGTGTGGCGGGCAAGTCGAGTGGGGCTGCGGCTGACGCCGTAATCGGACAGGCGGATTTCTCCGGACAAGGAAACGCGGTTGCCGCCAATCGTCTGAATACCGGGTTTCCGTCGGGCCTTTATCTCGAGCCGAGTGGCGATCTCTGGGTTGCGGACGGGACGAGTAACCGGGTGCTGCGCTTTTCGCGTCCGGCAGCTCCGGCGCCGGTCCCGGCTCCGGTTGTGGACGTGACGCGTCCGGAACTGAAGGTTCGCGGGCGGAAGACGATCGAGACGCTGCGTAAGCGGGTGGTCATTCGGGGAACGGCGACCGACGACGTGTCGGGAATCGACGAATTGGAAATAAAGGCCCGTGGCGCGAAGGTCGCCAAAACAAGGTGCGGGGGCAATGGAAAATTCAAAGTCGTGCTGCGAATCTCAAAGACTTCGGGTCGCGTGATCGTGAAGGTGCGCGCGGTCGACGATGCCGGCAACAAGTCGAAGCGCTCGAAGGTGCGCATCCTCCGGCGGTAAGCTGGGGCGAGCGCGAAATCTCTGGCCGCTGCGGCGGTCATCGGAGTCATTGCAAACGTCGGGGCGCAAATCTCGACGTTTGCAAGCGCGGATCTTGTGCTGGGCCAGCCGGATTTCGACTCGAACCCAGGCGGAGCCGTGTCTGCAACGACGTTAACGAATCCAGAGGATGTCGCCGTAGACCCAACGAGTGGAAAGGTCTTTGTTTCTGACCGCCGGTCTAGTCGCGTCCTGCGGTTTCCTTCCGAGGCAGCGCTCAGCAATGGAAGCGCGGCGGAAGTGGTCTTCGGACAGGACTCTTTCCAGACTTCCACGCCGAACTTTCCCAACGGTTCTGGAAATGGCGCAAACGCAAGCGGCTTGGACTCACCACTTGGCTTGACGGTTGACGAGGCGGGTCGGCTCTGGGTGGCTGACGCCCTCAACAGCCGGATCCTCATGTGGACCGATGCTTCGGATCTCGGCAACAATGCCCCGGCGAATCTCGTGCTCGGCCAAAACGACTTCGCCTCTCAGGGATCGGGAAGCGCGGTTGATCAGCTTCAAATTCCCTTTGACGTTTGCGTCGACAGCGCCGGAAATCTCTGGGTTGCAGATTATTTCAATAACCGTGTTCTGCGTTTCGCGGACGCGGCAAATTTGGCCAACGGAGCCGCTGCGAGTCAGGTCATAGACTTTGTTAGCAGCGGATTTGCGAACTCTTTGGCTGGACCATCTGGCGTCTCGGTCGATCTCTCCGGTCGCTTGTTTGTCGTAGACCAATCTCATAACCGCGTCGTGGCTTACGAGGATGCTGCCAATCGCGGGAACGGTTCGGAAGCGGACTTGGTGATTGGTCAGCCAGACTTCGATTCGGAGGCTGCAGGGAGTGGGATTGTCGGCTTGAGCACTCCAACCGCGGTGGAGGTGGACACCTTCGGAGCGCTTTGGGTGGTCGATCTGGGGAACAACCGGATTCTGCGATACGACGAAATTGCATCCCAAGATAACCGACCTCGCGCGGACGCCGTCGTCGGGCAGTCTTCTTTTTTTACTGACAGTAGGGGCTTAGGGAGGAACCAATTCAACACCCCTGGCGGCATTTTTCTGAGTCCAGCGGGAAACCTTTGGGTGGCGGATGCGAGCAATAATCGCGTCCTGCGCTTCACGCGACCGGTCACTCCGCCGACCCTGACTCCGGCACCCACGCCAGCGGTTGGACGTCGACGCCTCCCGACTCGAAGATTCGTGGTCGCAAGACCATCGAGACGCTGCGCAAGCGCGTCGTGGTGCGGGGGACCACCAGCGATGCCTCCGGCGTGGCCGATCTCAACGTGAAGGCCCGGGGCGGGAAGGTCGCCAAAGCGAAGGTCAAGGGTAACGGAACCTTCAAAGTCGTTCTTCGCATCACGAAAGACCGAGGTCGCGTGATCGTCAAAGTGCGTGCCATCGACGGTGCCGGGAACAAATCGAAGCCCGGCAAGCTCCGCATCCTCCGTCGATAGGCTGACGGGAACAGTTCACCAACGAAAAATATGAGCACGAAAATTGTTAAATTTCTAACCGTCGCGGTCGTCGGCATCGTCGCAAACGTCGGGGCGCAGATCCCCACCTCGGCCAGCGCGGATCTCGTCCTCGGACAGGCGGATTTCACCAGCAACGCGGTCGTCTTCGATTCGGACACGACTCTCACCAGCCCCTACGGTGTGGCCATCGATCCGGCGACGGGAAAGGTATTTGTTTCCGAGGTTCAGGGAAACCGCATTGTGCGCTACGCCTCCGAAACCGCGTTGACGAACGGGGCCGCGGCTGAAGCGGTGTTCGGACAGGCGGATTTCACGAGCGACGACGTCAATGGCGGCGCGGGATTTGGCAATCCCACGCGGCGTTCGCTGGCGGGTCCGTCCGGACTGTGCGTCGATCCCGCCGGGCGGCTCTGGGTTGCGGATTTCAACAACAATCGGGTGCTCATGTGGTCGAATGCGTCGGCCTTGGGGAACAACCCTGAAGCCGATCTTGTGCTGGGCCAGGTTGATTTCACATCGCAAACGCCGGACACGACCGCAAATCGAATGAGGATTCCGTTTGGCGTGCGGATCAATCCTGCCGGTGATCTCTGGGTAGCTGATCTAGGCAATAGTCGTGTTCTGCGATTTGCTGACGCGGCCATTCTTTCCAACGGAGCGGGGGCAGTCCAAGTTATTGGTCAGGCGAATTTCACCAGTGGCGGCGGGACGTCGGGCGCTGAACGATTATTTTTACCTTCGAGTGTGATGGAGGATCCCTCGGGACGCCTCTGGGTGGCGGATGTAAGCAATAATCGAGTCGTGGCTTACGACGATGCGGCGACTCGCGGCAATGGTCCGGACGCGGACCTGGTGATTGGTCAGCCCGATTTCGACGCGAAGGCCTCGGGGGGCGGAAGCATAGGGTTGGAGTTTCCTCGTGATGCTGTCGTGGATGCATTCGGAGCCCTGTGGGTGGCGGACGAGGGAAACAACCGAATCCTGCGATATGACAACATTGCGGCTGCTGGCAACCAACCGCTTGCCGACGGAGCCGTGGGGCAGCCGTCCCTTTTTTACCGACACACCGGGTATCGCGGCCAATCGACTGAGTTTGGACCAAGGCCTTGGACTTTACCTGAGTCCGACCGGCAACCTCTGGGTCGCTGATACGAGCAACAACCGCGCGCTGCGCTTCTCTCGCCCCGTCGATCCAACGCCCACCCCGGCGCCACCGCCTGCGCTGACGGCCGACACGAAGCGGCCCGCACTCCAGGTCCGCGGTCGGAAATCAATCGAGACGCTGCGGAAGCGGGTTGTGATCCGTGGGACGACAAGTGATGCCTCGGGCATTGCGGATTTGGACGTGAAAGCCCGCGGAGGCAAGGTCACCAAGGCAAAGGTGAAGGGGAATGGCACGTTCAAGGTGGTGCTGCGGATCAGCAAGAATTCTGGGCGCGTGATTGTGAAGCTGCGAGCGACTGACGGCGCGGGTTTGAAGTCGAAGCGGGCCAAGGTGCGGATCCTTCGGCGGTAGCTGGTTAGGCGGGATCGCCGCGTAGTATTTCAAGAGCGGGTCCGTCTTGGCATGCGACCTGCTCACCAGGAAGTTGTTCTGGGGGGAACAGTAGGCCGTCGTGGCATTCGTCGCGGCGGCCTACATTCGTTTTGAGGTCGGGTGAAGTCTTGGCGCTACTGAGTTGCTTTGCGGCGGCGGAAGATCACGACCGAGCCGAGAGCAGCGGCGAGCAGAGCGAGGCTGAGCGTCCCGGGCTCCGGGAAGGCGGCGACGAAGGAAATGCGGATGGCGTCGAGGGGCGGATGTTGATTGGTGCCGGTGCCGTTCACGCTGAATGAATCTGAAGATTCAAGCCCGAGTTCATCCCAGCTCCACACCTGTAAGTTGAACGTGCCCGCATTTTCGGTCGTCGTACCGAAAAACGTCTGGGTGCCGACTCCGATGCCCGCGAGTCTGTTTCGCAGCTTCGAACGCACGAAATTGCACCTGTGCGCGGCGCTCGGGCTGGCCGCGATGACGCTGAGCTTGGCGGTCGCGTCGGGGTTTCAGATCGATGAGCCGACTTTCAACAAGAGGATGTGCGGCCAAGGCGGCTCTTCCGGGACCCGGTCGGGGAGTGGCCGACTACGACGTGGCGCCGATCCGGTTGACGGGGGCGGGAAATTTGACGGAGTTCATTTGCGATCCGACGCAGGACGGGCTGACGACTTACGGCGGGAGTGCGAAGGAAGGCGGAGTTAATCGGCGAAGGGTACGGGAACGGGTTCACGCGAACGACGTTTCAGATAGATTCCAGTTGCAAGGACAGCGATGGGGGGGCGGGAATGCCTTCCCAGTGGGGATCGATCAAGCGGGTAATCGGTGGACTTGTCAAACAACGTGGAGTCGAACCGAGGGAGCAGTCTCGCAGCGCTCGGGCCGGTTGTCGGGCCGAACGTTGGCTCAATGGATTTAGTCGTCGGAATCCTGCAGGTAGGTTGAATGCCGGGCGACCTGCCGGCGGTGGGATTCCCCAGCCTGAGCCACTTCGGCAAAGCCTTTCCCGGATATTGCGGCTATTGTTTCTGCTTCTAAGAGTCCGAGCGGTTTGAGGCGCGACCTCGGTTGAGCGCCGTTGCGAGCCGTTGGACTTCCGGAGCTTGTCGCCGCGTGGCGTGCCTTCGAAAGTCAGGAAATTTCCAAGAAAAAGTTCAAAAATAGTGTTGCCTTGGAAATCCAAATCGCTACTTTCCTCCTTCCCGCACTCCGACGGGGAAGAAGGATAGCCACATTCCTGTGTGGCTTTTTTGTCCTCTGGACGTCTCGGAATCTGAATTGCCCTTAAAAAGCTCATGCCTACCATCAACCAACTGGTCCGCTACGGACGGAAAAAAGTGGTGACGAAATCCAAGTCGCCGGCTGCTCAACGATTGCCCTCAGCGCCGTGGCGTCTGTGTGCAGGTCATGACCCGCACGCCCAAGAAGCCGAACTCCGCGCTTCGTAAAGTCGCCAAGGTCCGCCTGACGAACGGCCAGGAGGTCATCGCCTACATCGGCGGTGAAGGCCACAATCTCCAGGAGCACTCGATCGTCCTCGTTCGTGGGGGACGGGTGAAGGATCTCCCAGGAACTCGTTACCACATTGTCCGCGGAGCACTCGATGCTCTCGGAGTCGACGGTCGCCGTCGCGGTCGTTCGAAATACGGCGCGAAGCGTCCGAAGCCAGGCCAGGAAGCTCCGGCAAAAAAGAAGCGCTAATCAGCATCAATCGGAAATCCAAAATCCAAAATCTAAAATAAGATGTCCCGTCGACGCCGAGTCATTCACAAAGAAGTTAAACGCGATAGCCGCTACGCGAGTCCGCTCGTGGCGCGCCTGATCAGTGCCGTGATGAGTCGCGGTAAGAAGGCGACCGCCGAGCGTATCGTTTACGGTGCCATCGACAAGTCCCGGGAAGGCAGCGACACGGTCGATCCTCTCGAGACCCTGAATAAGGCAATCGACAATGTCCGCCCCCGCCTCGAGGTGAAAAGCCGCCGCGTGGGTGGTGCGACCTACCAAGTTCCGATGGAAGTCCCGCAGGAGCGTCAGGTCGCTCTCGCGATGCGCTGGCTCGTCAATTTCGCCAACAACCGTCGAGGTGTCCCGATGAAAGATGCCCTCGCCAACGAACTCCGCGACGCGGCAGCCGGTCAGGGCAACGCCATCAAGAAGCGCGACGACATGCACAAGATGGCGCAGGCGAATCGCGCCTTCGCCCATTTCCGCTGGTAACCTCGATCTCCGAAACCTCAACACGCTCTCGATGTCTGTCATGCTCCAGGAAAAACCGGTTGAGGTTGCGAATGTGAATTCGCCCGACCGCGCCTATCCGTTGGAGCGGACCCGGAACATCGGGATCGCCGCGCACATCGACGCGGGGAAGACGACGCTCACGGAGCGCATCCTCTTTTACACCGGCATGATCCACAAGATCGGCGAGGTGCACGACGGGACGACCGTCACCGATTGGATGGAGCAGGAGCGCGAGCGCGGCATTACGATCACGTCAGCCGCTACGACTTGCGAGTGGATTCAGCGCAAGGAAGGAGACGCTGCGATTTACAAAGCCTTCGAAGGCATCACGCAGCGGGTCAACATTATCGATACTCCCGGCCACGTGGACTTCACGGCCGAAGTTGAGCGCTCGCTTCGCGTTCTCGACGGCGCGATCGCCGTTTTCTGCGGTGTCGCGGGTGTGCAGCCCCAATCCGAAACGGTCTGGCGGCAGGCGAGTAAATACAACGTTCCGCGCATTGCCTTTGTGAACAAGATGGATCGCGTCGGTGCCGATTTCGACGCCGCCATGGAGAGTATGCGGTCGAAGCTCGGCGCGAATTGCCTCCCGATTCTCATCCCACTCGGCAAGGAAGACACGCTCCGTGGCCAGATCGACGTGCTCAACCAGAAGGCGGTCGTTTACTACGACGACGATGTTTTCGGTTCGACCTACCGCATCGAGGATATCCCGACCGATCACAAGGGGATGGCCGCGCTCGCTTACGAAGCGCTTCTCGAGCGGATGTGCGATCTCGACGAGGAGATTGGCGCGAAGTTTCTGGAAGAACAGGAAATCACGAAGGAAGACCTCAAGGCGGCGATCCGTCGTCAGACGATTGCCAATCGCTTCGTCCCGGTTGCGGGCGGTTCGGCTTTCAAGAACAAGGGTGTTCAGTTCCTCGTGGACGCGGTGGTCGATTACCTGCCCAGCCCGCTCGACGTTCCTCCCGCCGTGGCTCAGAACGCTGCGACCGGTGAAGACACGAGCATCGTGACCGACGATGGCGCCAAATTCTGCGCCCTCGCGTTCAAGCTTTGGAGCGACTCGTTCGTCGGTAAGCTCGTCTTCTTTCGCGTCTACTCGGGCAAACTTTCGAAGGGCGATACCGTTTTCAATCCCCGCACAAGCAAGCGCGAGCGGGTGAGTCGTCTGATTCAAATTCAAGCCGACAAGCGTGAGGACGTTGAGTCGGTGTATTCCGGAGACATTGCGGCCATCGTCGGACTCAAGAACGTCGTCACCGGCGACACACTCTGCGACGCGAAGCGCCAGGTCTTCCTCATCCCGCCGTCCTTCCCCGATCCGGTCATTTCGATGGCTATCGAGCCGAAGACGACCGTCGATTCCGAGAAAATGGCCGTTGCGCTCGCACGCCTCGCCGAAGAGGATCCGACTTTCCGCGTCACGACCAATGACGAAACCGGCCAGACGATCATCGCTGGTATGGGCGAGCTTCACCTCGAGATCATCCGCGATCGGATGCTGCGAGAATTCAAGATCGGCGCGAATTCCGGCAAGCCAATGATCGCCTACCGCGAGACGGTGCTCAGCGAAGGCGACGGTGAAGGGAAGCTCATCAAGCAGTCCGGCGGTCGTGGTCAATACGGCCACGTGGTCGTCAAGGTCCGTCCGAACGAGCGGGGCAAGGGTTACACCTGCGAAAATAAGGTTGTTGGAGGCGCGATTCCGAAGGAATTCATTCCTGCGGTCATCAAGGGGCTTTCCGAAGCCACGACCAATGGCGTCATCGCGGGTTACCCGCTCGTCGACATCCACGTCGATATCGTCGACGGGAGTTTCCACGACGTCGATTCCAACGAAATGGCTTTCAAAATGGCGGCCATCTTCGCCCTCAAGGACGGGATTAAAAATGCCCAGCCGATTCTTCTCGAGCCGGTCATGAAGGTGGAGAACATCACGCCGGACGAATTTCAGGGCGACATCATGGGTGATCTCAATCGTCGCCGCGCTCGCATCATGGGTATGGAGACGAAGGGAATTCTCACCACCATCGATGCGGAGGTTCCGCTCTCCGAGATGTTCGGTTACGCCACCGCCATTCGCTCACTCTCCAAGGGCCGCTCCTCTTATTCGATGGAGCCGTCCCACTTCGAACAGGTTCCCCAGAACGTCCTCAATTCGATCCTCGATCAATCCTACTAATTTCTTAAGCACATGCAGAACGGTCAAAAAATTCGTATTCGCCTCAAGGGGTTTGATCACCGGATCATCGACGCCTCGGCGCTCGAGATCGTGGAGACAGCCAAGCGCACTGGTTCCAAGGTTACCGGCCCCATCCCCCTCCCGACCCGCATCGAGAAGTTCACCGTGAACCGCTCGCCGCACGTCGATAAAAAATCAATGGATCAATTCGAGATCCGCACCCACAAGCGTCTTCTCGACATCGTTGAGCCGACCGCCAAGACCGTTGACGAGCTGCGCAAGCTCAACCTTCCGGCTGGCGTGGATATCACCATCAAAATCTGACGCCGGAGGATAACAGCATGAGCAGCATCGGACTTTTAGGAAAAAAACTCGGCATGACCCGCGTCTACGACGACGCCGGGAACGCCATCACCGTGACCGTCATCGACGCGGGCGGCAACCGCGTGCTCGCAGTCCGCGACAGCGAGAAGGACGGATACACCGCGATCCAGGTCGGCTTCGACGACCAGAAACCTCAGCGCGTTTCCAAAGCGCAGCTCGGACATTTTGGCAAGACGGATTCGACCCCCAAGCGTTTCATCCGCGAGTTTCGACTCAAGGACGGCGAGAGCGCGCCCGAGAGCGTCGATCTCCCGGTGACCACGTTCGAAGTCGGGCAGTTCGTCGACGTGATCGGTCAATCGAAAGGCAAAGGCTTCGCTGGCGCGATGAAGCGGCACAATTTCTCCGGTCAGCCGGCCAGTCACGGTCACACGATGCATCGTCGGACCGGCTCCATTGGCGCGGGTTCAACGCCCGGAACGGTGCGGAAGAACACGAGGATGCCCGGACACATGGGTGACGAGCGCGTCACGACGCAGAATCTCAAGGTCGTGCAGGTCCGCGAAGAGGACAATCTGATCCTAATCAGCGGTGCCGTCCCCGGCGCGAAGGGCTGCTACGTGACGATTCGTCCGTCGATCAAGAAATCCAAGGTTAAGCAGGACTAAAATGAGCGCAGCAACTTTCACAGCCGCCGACGCGGAACAAGCCAACATCGTCCTCATCACGGACGAGAAGAAGGGGAATCAAGCCGTCCACGACGCAGTCGTCGCGCTCCAGGCCAATCGCCGGAGCGGCACCGCCAAGACGAAGACCAAGGGTGAAGTCGCCGGTTCCGGTGCCAAGCCGTGGCGCCAGAAGGGCACGGGCCGCGCCCGAGCAGGCTACAAATCCTCGCCGATCTGGACGGGCGGAGGGACCGCCCACGGTCCCCGTCAGCGCGATTACACGAAGAACGTGCCGAAAGCCGTCAGGAAGCTCGCCTTCCGCAAGGCATTCAGCGAGCGGATCAAGGACGGCGACGTTCTGGTCGTCGAAAATTTCGCGGTCACCGAACTCAAGACCAAGGCGTTCGTTTCGCTCGTCACGGAATCCAACGGCGGAGCCAGGAAGACGCTCGTGATTGGGAGCCAATTCGACGAGACGACTTACAAGGCCGCTCGCAACGTCAAGACGACTCAACTCGTGGTCGCCTCCGACGTAAACACCGAGCAACTCCTCGATTACGACAAAATCATCGTCACTCGTGACGGCATTCAGAAACTCTCCGACCGCCTCGCAGCATGAGCCACACTCTCTACGACAACATTCAGACCATTCTCCTCACCGAGAAGGCGACTCTGCTCTCCGAGACGCAGAACAAGTACGTCTTCCGCGTGAGCCGCACTGCCAACAAGCTCGAGATCAAGCGGGCGGTCGAAGTGCTCTTCAAAAAGAAGGTCACCGCAGTCAATACGATGAACTACGACGGCAAGAAGAAGCGCGAGCGTCGCGCTGACTTCGGACGTCGTGCTCATTGGAAAAAAGCCATCGTCACCCTGAAAGCGGGCGACAAACTCGACCTCGTTTAACCTTTCGGGGAATTACCAGCCATGGGACTCAAGACTTTTCGACCGCTCACGCCAGCCAGCCGCTTCAAGGAGCTGCCTGACTTCGCGGAGATCACCAAAGACAAGCCGGAGCGCAGCCTCCTCGCTCCGATCAAGAAATCGGGTGGCCGTAATAACAACGGCCGCATGACCTCGCGCCACCGTGGCGGCGGTCACAAGCGTCGCTACCGGATCATCGATTTCAAACGCAAGACGCGTGACGTTACGGCGGACGTGATCGGGATCGAATATGATCCCAATCGCTCGGCTCGCATCGCACTGCTTCAATATCCTGACGGCGGAAAGGCCTACATCCTCGCTCCGGTCGGCCTCACGGCTGGCGGAAAAGTGACGGCTGGAGAGAACGCCGAGCCGAAGCCAGGCAACGCCCTTCCGCTCAAGTCGATTCCGCTGGGAATCGCGATTCACAACATCGAGCTCATCCCGGGCCGTGGCGGACAGATCGTCCGTAGCGCTGGGACCAGTGCGTTGATTGCCAGCCGCGAAGGCGAATACGCCAACGTGAAGTTGGCGTCCGGCGAACTTCGCCGCATCCACGTGACCTGCTACGCCACCGTCGGCACGGTCGGCAACACCGACCACATGAACGTTTCCAGCGGCAAGGCCGGACGGTCCCGTTGGCTCGGCAAGCGCCCGCACGTTCGCGGTATGGTAATGAACCCGATTGATCACCCCAATGGTGGTGGTAACGGCAAGTCCAAGGGTGGTGGCGGACGCCAGCATCCGGTCAGCCCGTGGGGTCAGCTCGCCAAGGGTTTCAAGACCCGCACGAAGCACAAACCTTCCGACCGCTTCATTGTCGAGCGTCGCAAGAACAAGTCGAAGTCCAAGTAATCCCAAGTCATGTCCCGTTCACTCAAAAAAGGCCCCTTTGTCGATTGGAAGCTGCTCGAGAAAATCGACAAGCTCAACGAGACCAACACCAAAAAGCCCATCAAGACCTGGGCTCGGCGTTCGACCATTACGCCCGACTTCGTCGGCCACACTTTCAATACCCACAACGGCAAAACCTTCATCCCGGTGTTCGTCACCGAGAACATGGTTGGCCACAAGCTGGGAGAATTTTCGCCGACGCGAATCTTCAAACGGCACGGTTCTCACACCGCAAAAGTGAGTAAATAACGGGGGATGAAACTTGCTGCATCAGCGGCAGGCCTCTGTGTCTTCGGGTTGGCGATCATCGCCGACGCGCAGGACAATCGATCTTTGAGAAATTCTGAAATCCGCACTCCCCAAGTGATTGGAGGGAGCCAGGCCCGTGCGCCTTCGAGCATTCCGGGTATGGCCGATGCACCGCTCTACGAGCGGCTCATCCTCCTGCAAAACTCGGTGAAAGCGCTCACGAGCAGTCTCGCCAACGCCAACGCCGAGGCCGAAATGTTCAAGCGCCAATCCGAGGAACTCTCGCTGAAACTTCAGGCGTTGGGCATCGAGGGACTGGAAGGAAACGAAAGCAAAATCGAGCAGCGTCTCATCGCCGCGGTTCGGGATCTGCGTTTGGAAAAAAAACGCAGCGCCGAGCTGTCGGACCAACTGATCTTGTTGACAGAGGCCATCCAGGCGCTTATCCAATCCACCCGCGAAATTCCGCCCGAAAGCCGGTTGACCGTGGAAACCGAGCTTCGGAAGGTCAATGATCTGCTGGGCGCGACGCCCGATACGGGTGCTCCGTCGGCAGTCACTGCCAGCCTCTCCGACGGGATGGTCGTCGAACTCAAAGACGAGTTTTCCCTAGTGGTTGCCAACCTTGGCGACAAACACGGAGTGAAGATCGGGATGCCCTTCGAGGTCTGGCGCAACGGCGGCCGGATCGGCGAAGTCAAAGTCGTCGACGTGCGGGAGCAAATCAGCGGCGCGGTGATTCAGAATTTAGAAAACGACAAGAACCCGATCAAGATCGGCGACCAGCTCCGGGTGAAAGCCCGGCAATAATTTTTTACAGCAACGAATTTCAACAAACGACTCATGCAGGTTCAATCGACATATCGCTACGCGCGAATCTCGGCTTTCAAAGCCCGCGAGGTGACTAAGGAAATCCAAGGTCTCCCCGCGACAGATGCGCTCAGCCTCCTCCAGTTTACCCCGAAGAAGGCGGCCCTTCTCATCGTGAAGACGCTGAAGAGCGCCATCGCGAACGCGGAGAACAACAATAACCTGCGAACCGAGAACCTCGTCGTCCAGGAAGCGGTTGTTGGCGAAGGACCGACGCTCAAGCGGTTCCGTCCCAAAGCCCGGGGAAGTGCCGGACCGATCCGCAAGCGGACCAGTCACATCAAAATCACTCTCACCGACGAGATCGAAATCAAACGGCGCGAGCCCAAGGCCAAGAAGAAAAAGACGGCCGGAGCTCGCACCAACAAGCCCGCCAAATCTGAGAAAATCGAGGAGCCGAAAGAGACGGCGCCCGAAACCCCAGCCACCGAGACGGCTCCCGCCGCCGAGGAAACCAAAAGCTAAGTCATGGGACAAAAAGTCAACCCAATCGGATTCCGCCTGCCAGTCACCCGCGACTGGAGATCGAAATGGTATGCCTCGAAGAAGGAACTCAGCGAGTTCCTCTACGTGGATCACAAGATTCGCACCCACCTCGAGAACAAGCTCAAGACGGCTGCTCTTTCCAAGGTTCTCATCGAGCGCGCTTGGAACACCGTCCGCATCACGATTTTCACCGCCCGTCCTGGCGTGGTGATCGGCCGGAAGGGCTCCGAGATCGAAAACATGACCAACGAAATCGCCAACATTGCTGGTGGTAAGCAGGTCAAGATCGACATCGTCGAGATCAAGAAGCCCGAGATCGACGCGAAGCTTGTCGCCGAAAACGTGGCCAGCCAGTTGGCACGCCGAATCTCGTTCCGCCGCGCCATGAAGCGTTCGGTTCAGACCGGGATGGACATGGGTGCCGAGGGCATCAAGGTCCGCATCTCCGGCCGTCTCGGCGGATCGGAGATCGCCCGCACCGAGTGGTACCGCGAGGGAACCATTCCGCTCCACACGTTGCGCCAGCCGATTGATTACGGATTTGCCGAGGCGGACACGACCGCCGGCAAGATCGGTGTGAAGTGCTGGGTGGTGAAACCCGCCGAGAAGGAAGAAGAGAAGCCGACACCGCCGCCCGCCCCACCGGCACCCGCGCCGACCGACGAGGTCACGGTCGTCAGCTAATCGCGCCGGTTTTTAACAACGATAAATTTTTAGGAGGATACTGAGATGCCAATGATGCCCAAACGCGTGAAATACCGGAAGTCCCAGCGGGGAAGCCGGAAGGGAAATGCCTCCCGCACGCTCTCGATTGATTTCGGCGAATTCGGACTCCAGACGCTCGAACGCGCCTGGATCACCAACACTCAGATTGAGGCTGCCCGTGTCGCGATGAACCGCCACATGAAACGGAAAGGCAAGCTGTGGATCCGCATTTTTCCCGACAAATCCGTGACCAAGCGTCCCCCGGAAACCCGGATGGGTAAGGGAAAAGGCCAGCCTGAATTTTGGGTGGCCACGGTTCGACCCGGCAACGTGATGTTCGAACTCGATGGCGTTTCGGAGACGGTCGCCAAAGAGTGCCTGCGCCTCGCCGCCAACAAGCTGCCGGTGCGCACCCGGTTCCTTTCCCGGCACCACGCCTAATTTTTCAGCTTTTTTACCAGACACCATGAAAATTCAAGAAGCCCGCGACATGACCCTTCAGGAACTCAATGCCCGCAAGCGTGAGTTTCAGCAGGAGGCGTTTAATCTGCGCATTCAACAGCAGGGCGGACAGCTCGAAAAACCCCACCTCATCCGCGAAATCCGTCGCAACCTGGCGCGCATCGAATCCGCGATCACGGAAAAATCCAAAGTGGTTGCCGTCGAAGGCACCAAGTAAATCATGAGCGAAGACACAGCTACCCTCACTCCCGAATCCGAGTCCGCAGCGGACGCTCGGGGTCTTCGTAAGACCCGCGTCGGCATCGTCGTGTCCGACAAGATGGAAAAGACCATCACCGTCGAGACCACCACCCGCGTGCCGCATCCGAAATTCGGCAAGATCATCAAGCAGATGACCAAGTTTCACGCCCACGATGAGAAGAACGAAGCGAAGATCGGCGACCGCGTCGTGATCGCTGAGACTCGTCCGCTCAGCCGCCTCAAGCGCTGGCGTCTCATCGAGATCATTCAGCACTGAGTTTCTACGCCATGATTCAACTTCTTTCCAGCATCGAGGTCGCCGATAACACCGGCGCGCGTCGGGCCCACATGATCGGCGTCATCGGCAAGGCGACCAAGTTCGCCGGTGTCGGCGACATCATCACCTGCAACGTCAAGGAAGCGTCGACCGGCGGTTCCGTGAAAAAGGGCGACGTCGTCCGGGCGGTCGTCGTCCGCACGGCTCATCCGATCAAGCGGCGCGATGGTAGTATCCTGCGGTTTGACGGCAACGCTGTCGTCATCATCGACAAGGATTCCAATCCTCGTGGCACCCGTGTTTTCGGACCCGTCGCTCGCGAATTGCGGGAGCGCAATTTCATGAAAATCGTCTCGCTCGCTCCGGAGGTTCTTTAACATGAAGGCAGTTCAGAAAACATTTCACGTCAAACGCGGCGACATCGTTCAGGTGATCGCCGGTAACCATAAGGGTTCCACCGGGAAGGTTCTCGAAGTCATCCGCCCCAAAAACCAGGTTCTGGTTGAGGGCGTGCGCATGATTAAAAAGACCCAGAAAAAATCCCAGGAGAACCAACAGGGAGCCATCCTCGAACGCGAGGGCCCGATTCATATTTCCAACGTCAAACTCACCGAGAAAGGCGCGACCGACAAAAAGAAGGCCGCTTAACCGCACATGACCGCGCTCAAAGAACCCGAAATCCAGACCGAATATCGCGACCGAGTCGTCCCGGCGCTTCGCGAGAAGCACGGCTACGCCAACGTCCACCAGATTCCACGGGTGACGAAAGTCGTCATCAATAGCTGCGTCGGATCCGCGCAGGACGTGAAGGAGTCCCTCGAAATCGCCAAGGCGGAAATTGCCGCGATCTCGGGCCAGCGTCCCGTCGAAACCGTCGCCAAGAAGAGCGTCGCCAACTTCAAGCTCCGCGAGAAGCAGGCCATCGGTGCCAAGGTGACCCTCCGTGGTCGGACGATGTATGAATTCCTCGAGCGTCTCATCAAGACGTCGCTGCCCCGCATCCGCGATTTCCGTGGTGTGTCGCCCAAAGCCTTTGACGGCAACGGCAATTACACGCTCGGTGTGGCCGATCAATCGATCTTCCCGGAGATCGAGCTGGACAAGATCAAGAAAAATATCGGCTTCGACGTGACCATCGTCACATCGGCCAAGACGAACGCGGAAGCCAAGAGCCTGCTCACCGAGCTGGGTGTCCCATTTTCCGACAAACCCAAACCGGAACCCGTCAAGAAAGACGAGCCGAAGGACGAAGAGGAGGCCGCGACCGAGAGCTAGTTACCAAGGCTTCCCGAACCTTTCGTCCCGGGAGCCACGGCTTGAATCGCTGCACATATCATGACTGTATCCGACCCCATCGCTGATTTTCTGACGCGCCTGCGCAACGCGAGCGCCGTCAATAAATCGGTCTACGAAGTGCCCTTCTCCAAAATGAAGGGCGAGCTCTCCCGAATTCTCAAAGACGAGGGCTACATCAAGGACTACGAAATTGACCGCACGGGGAAGTTCCCGGTGATCAAAGTTCAGACCAAATACGTCAAGAAGGCGGCTGCGGTCGTCGGTCTCAAGCGGGTCAGCCGGCCCGGGCTGCGTGAGTACGTCGGCTCGCAGGACATTCCCCGCGTGCTCGGAGGCATGGGTATTGCCATTCTCTCGACTTCCAGCGGCATCATGACCGGTCAGGAAGCGCGTCGTAAGAACGTCGGTGGCGAGTTGCTCGCCTACGTTTGGTAAATTTTTCCGAAGAACGCACAACCAGGATCCCAGCCATGTCACGTATTGGAAAAAAAGAAATTGTTTTGCCGGCGAAGGTTAAAGTCGAAGGCGGAGAAAACGGACTTGTTACCGTCGAAGGCCCGAAGGGCAAGCTCGAGTGGACGTTGCCGAAGAGCATCAAGATGGAAGTTGCCGATGGCAAAGTCACTTTTGATCGGATCGGCGAAGCTCGCAGCACCCGGGCACTTCACGGGCTCTCGCGCTCGTTGGTCAACAACATGATCATCGGCGTCAACGACGGGTTCAAACGCAACCTCGAGATTCAGGGCGTCGGCTTCAAGGCGGCGGTCCAGGGAACCAAGCTCAATCTGAACCTTGGTTTCTCGCACCCGATTCACTTCGAAATTCCGTCGGAACTCACGGTCACTGTGACCGATAACACCAAAATCGCCGTCGAAGGCATCGACAAGCAGGCGGTCGGCCAGTGCGCCGCGAACATCCGCTCCTACTACCCGCCGGAGCCCTACAAGGGCAAGGGCGTGCGTTACTCCGACGAAATTGTCCGCCGCAAGGAAGGCAAAAAGGTCCAGTAACCTCAGCATTTATTTCCCATGGCACATCTCAGCATTCGAAAAGTCCGCCACGCCCGCGTTCGCAAGAAAGTGGCCGGCACATCCGACCGTCCGCGTCTTGCGGTCAATTTCTCTGGTCGCCACATCACGGCTCAGGTCATCGACGATCAGACCGGCGAAACCATTGCCTCCGCCAACACGACGGAGAAAGAACTCCGAACGGACGCGGCTCACGCCAACGTGGCAACCGCCGAAAAGGTCGGCAAACTGGTCGCTGAGCGAGTGACTGGCAAAAACATCAAGCGCGTGGTCTTCGATCGCGGCGGCTTCCAATATCACGGCAAGGTGAAAGCGCTCGCCGATGCGGCCCGCGCTGCGGGACTCGAATTTTAACCCCTCTCAGGATTTAGCATTATGGCAATGGATCGTAGAAATAGCCGGGACCGCAAAGGTCGCGGCCAAGGCCCGCAGGAAGAACCTTCGGAATTCACTGAAAAGGTCGTCTTCATCAATCGATGCGCCAAGGTCGTCAAAGGCGGTCGGCGTTTTAGTTTCAGCGCGTTGATCGTGACTGGAAACAAAAAGGGCAAGGCAGGTTACGGGTTTGGCAAAGCCAACGAAGTTGCGGAAGCGATCCGGAAAGGTTCTGAAGCGGCTCGTAAGAATCTGGCTGACTACCCGATGCGCGAAACGACCATCCCTCACCGGGTGGACGGCGAATTCGGCGGTGGTCGGGTGATGCTGCGCCCCGCTTCTGAAGGAACCGGCGTCATCGCCGGTGGCGGCGTGCGTGCGGTCATCGAAGCCGTCGGAATCCGCGACATTCTCGCGAAGTCCCAAGGTTCCAACAACCACGCCAACGTCGTCAAGGCGACGTTCGAAGCGTTGAAGCTCCTGCGTAAGCGCGACGAAATCATGGCGATCCGCGGGAAGCGGGTGGCTCCTCCGAAAACCGAAACGGTCGACGCTCCTACCGTCGCCGAAACTCCAGCCGCTGCTTAAGTTTTTCCAATGAGACTCCACGATCTACGACCCAATCCCGGCGCGAAGAAGAAGCGCAAACGCCTCGGTATCGGCGAAAGCTCCGGTCAGGGCAAAACGTCCGGTAAAGGCCACAAGGGTCAGAAGGCCCGTTCCGGCGGTTCCATCCGACCGGGTTTTGAAGGCGGTCAGATGCCGCTCATTCGTCGCCTGCCCAAGCGCGGCTTCAACAACGCTCAGTTTCGAACCGTTTACGGCACGGTGAACCTCGATGATCTCGAGCGCGTCTTCGACGAAGGCGCGACGGTCGATCAGGCGTCACTTCGCGACAAAGGCCTCGTTCGCGGCAAGCTCGACGGGGTGAAAGTCCTGGGACGCGGCGAGCTGACGAAGAAGCTTTCGTTGGAAATCGATCACATCACGGAATCGGCTCGCAAAAAGATCGAGGAGATCGGCGGATCGATTTCGATCCGCGAGAAACGGGTCGCGGCGAAAGCCAAGTAATGACGCGGAGCGCCGCCTTCTGGAGTGCGGCGATTCCCGCCGCTTGGGAGGGGGCGGGATCCGGATGGACTTCCTGCCTCATTCCGTTTCAATACGCGCCGCGACAAATTGAAAGCGGAGGAGATCTCCGCACCCCAAAGAGCCTTGCGCTGATTTTATGATTTCTGCTTTCACCAACATTTTCAAAATCCCGGAGCTGCGTCAGCGGGTCCTCTTCACGTTGGCGATGGTCGTCATCATGCGCGTGGGCGCGGCGATCACGACGCCGGGCGTCAACGCTGAAGTTCTCCGAGCTTGGTTCGTGACTGCGGGTGAGAACACCGGCGGGGGAGTGGCGGCTCTGTTCAATCTTTTCAGTGGCGGCGCTCTCCAGGCTGCGGCGGTCTTCTCGCTCGGGATCATGCCGTACATCTCGGCGTCGATCATGATGCAGTTGCTCACGGCGGTCGTGCCGAAGCTTAGCAAGCTGTCGCGTGAGGATGGTGGGCGGCAGAAGATCATGCAGTACACGCGCTACGCGACCCTCGCATTGTGCGCGCTTCAGGGGTATTTACTGGCTCTCTCGTTGGAGAACCCCCAAGCGAATCCGTTTTTGCCGGGAATCATGGACACGATCACCCGATTGGGTGTGCCTTTGGTGGCGGATCCGGGGCTGGGATTCCGGCTTCTGACGGTCGTGACCATGAGTGCGGGAACGATGTTTCTCATGTGGCTTGGCGACCAGATCACTGATCGCGGGATCGGCAATGGTGTTTCGCTCATCATCACGGTGGGTATCCTCGCCCAACTCCCGGCTGGCTTGATCCAGGCGTGGCGCACGTTTGTTCCAACTGGTGAGGGGGCGGCAGCGACGGCGCAGGTCAGCCCGGTTGTGCTCGTGTTGATGGTTGCGTTCTTGCTGATCGTCATCGCGGCGGTCATCGCGGTGACTCAGGCTCAGCGGAAGATTGCGATCCAATACGCCAAGCGCGTGGTGGGCCGGAAGGTCTACGGTGGGCAGACGCAATACATGCCGCTGAAGGTGAACTACGCCGGCGTGATGCCGATCATCTTTGCGCAGGCAATTTTGTTGTTCCCTTCGACGATCGCGCAAATGGCCTTCCCGGGATCGAGCACGGCGCGCGCCATCGCCGAGGCGTTGACGGTCGGTTGGCCACATTACGTGTTCTTCGGCTTGATGATTTTCTTCTTCAGTTATTTCTGGGTGGCGACTCAGTTCCAGCCCTCGCAGATCGCGGAGGACTTGAAGAAATATGGCGGGTTTATCCCCGGGGTGCGTCCGGGCAAGCCGACGGCGGAATTTCTCGATTACACGATGACTCGGCTGACCTTTGCCGGTGCCATCTTCCTCACGGTGATTGCCGTGTTGCCGCAGCTGCTGAGCCGTTGGCTGCAGGTGCCCTACATGACGGCGCAATTTTTCGGCGGCACGGGGTTGCTGATTATCGTGGGTGTCGTCCTCGATACGATGCGCCAGGTGGAGACCCACTTGCTGCAGCGCCATTACGACGGCTTCTTGCGCAAGGGACGAATCCGGGGTTCGCGTGAACAGCGCCGCATGGGGTCGAACAACGTGGTATCGGACAGCTCGCTGGTGTGGATCTACGTCGGTATCGCGGTCATCGTGATTGCGGGCATGGCGATCTGGCTCGGCAGCACGGCCGCACAATAGGGCGGAAGCGGGCCCGTGAGACGTCGAATTGTTCTGTTGGGCCCCCCGGCTTCGGGGAAGGGAACGCAGGCGGAGCTCATCGAGCGTGACCACGGCATTCCGACGGCGTCGACCGGGGCGATGATGCGGGAGGAGCGGGCGCGGGGAACGGTATTGGGCCGGGAGATGGAAAAGTGGACCCTCGAAGGGAAACTCTTTCCGGATGAGGTCGCCATCCAAGTGCTCACAGCGTGGCTTGACCAAGGGCATTGGGACGCGTTCGTTCTGGATGGATTTCCCCGAACCGTTGGGCAGGCGGAAGCTTTCGACGGTGAGCTGACTTCCAGGGGCGAAAAGCTGGATCTGGCGTTTCGGCTGACACTCTCCGATGACGAGATTCGGGATCGGGTTCTCAACCGAGTGACTTGCGTGAACTGCGGCGCGACCTACGGAATGACCTTTCACGGGGTGAAGCCGGGCGATCCCTGCGAGGATTGTGGCGCCAAGCTGGAACGACGCTCGGACGACACGCTGGAGACGCTCGATGCCCGATTGGCCGAACACCGCCGCTTCACCGACCCGGTGGTGGATTTTTATCGAGCGGCGGAAGTATTGGTCGAAATCGACGCAGCGTCCGGGCGCGGAGCGGTGGCCGCGCGGATCAATGAAGCGATGAAAGCGGTGGTGGTCTCGTGATTCCCCGCAAGTCTTCCTCCGAGATCGAGAAGATGCGCCGCTCGGGCGAACTGGCCGCTGAGATTTTAAATCAGGTGGCCGACCGGATTCGGCCCGGGATTGCGACCAAGGAACTGGATGACCTGGCGGGTGAATTGATCGCGCAGGCCGGAGCGAAGAGTGCGTTTTACAAATACCGCGGCACGTTTCCAGGACAGCTCTGCATTTCGATCAACGAGGAAGTCGTCCACGGGTTTGGTGGTCCGCGGGTGATTAACTATGGGGACATCGTGAAGCTCGATTGTGGCGTGCTGTTCAACGGCTACATTGGCGATACGGCATCGACGATACCGGTTGGGATCATCGATCCGGAGACGGAGAAGCTCCTGCGGACGACCGAGCAAATTCTCAATGACGCGCTTCAGTTCGCTCGGGGCGGGCGGCGTCTGGGCGACATGTGTTCCTTTATCGAGCAGGAAACGGTCAGGCACGGATACTCGGTCGTGCGGGAATTTGTCGGGCACGGCGTCGGGCGAAAGCTGCACGAAGAGCCGCAGGTTCCGAACTTCGGCAAACGCGGCACGGGGCCGAAATTGAAGCCGGGAATGACCATGGCCGTGGAGCCGATGGTCAACATGGGGCGGCCGGAAGTTGACGTTCTGGATGACCAGTGGACGGTCGTCACGCGGGACGGGTCGCCGTCGGCTCATTTCGAGCACACGATTTTAATCACCGACGGTGCGCCAGAAGTGTTGACATTTAAAAGAAAATCCCTATTTACCTAACCCCCGCGGTCGTCGAGGTGTCCCTGGACGATGGTTTCGCGTCTCTACGTCGCGCGACTCAAAATCGCTCCGGCCACCATCAAAAGCCCAAAATTTTCAACGCAACGTCCTATTAAATGAAAGTCCGAGCCTCCGTCAAACGACTCTGCGAAAGCTGCAAGATCGTCAAACGGCAGAATGTCGTCCGCGTCATCTGCAAAAATCCCCGCCACAAACAAAAGCAAGGGTAGTCAATTTCGATTTTGGATTTTGGATTTTGGATTGGTGAACGAGCCGCCCGAAGTTTGATTCCGAAATCAGCATTCCAAAATCCAAAATCTTAAATCTAAAATTTTATGCCTCGTCTACTCGGAGTTGATATTCCCGGAAACAAACGAATCGAAGCCTCGTTGCCGTATATTTACGGGATCGGGCCGAAGACAGCCAAGAAGCTGCTCGAAGCGGCGGACATTGATCCGAACGTGCGCGCCAAGGATCTGACTCCTGAGCAAATCGGCACGCTCATCCACGCGATCAGCGCGAGCCAACTCGTGATCGAGGGTGACCTTCGCCGCGAAGTGCAGGGCAATCTCAAGCGGCTGCAGGCAATCAATTGCTACCGTGGTATCCGCCATCGTCGCGGACTTCCCGTGCGCGGTCAGCGCACTTCCACCAACGCCCGCAGCCGGAAGGGCCCTCGCCGCACGGTCGGCGTCCAGCGCAACCCGAACGCAAAGACCGGTAAGGTTTAATCCAGAGACAACGCAAGATCATGGCCGACGAAACGAACGAAAAGAACGAGAACACTCCGGAGGAAGAGCCCGCCAAGGCGCCGGAAGCCACTGCCGCAGAGACGACCGAGTCTGCGGAAATCGAGGCTCCCGCCGAGAAGACGGAAGTAGCTGCGGAATCGCCGAAGGCCGAGGAGGCACCGAAGGCTGAAGAAGCACCGGAAGCCAAGCCGACTGCGGCTGAGACGCCTGAGACGCCGAGACGCCTGCGGCTGAGGAAGCCAAAGGTGACGATGCGGCCAAGCCAGCCGAAGCTCCGAAAGCAGAAGGCGAAGCTGCCGCTGCCGAGCCGAAGTCCAAGAAAAAATCCAAGAAGAAGGATGCCGATGCCGCGACATCGGCTCAGCCCTCTCCCGTCAGCATTTCGCTCGACGACAACATCGAGCCGATCAAGGTCGTCAAGGCCAAGGGTAGCAAGAACGTCAGCGTTGGCATTGCCCACGTGCAAGCCAGCTTTAACAACACGATCGTCACGATCACCGATCTCACCGGAGCAGTCCTGGGGTGGTCGAGTGCCGGCAAGTGCGGCTTCAAGGGGTCCCGGAAAAGCACGGCTTACGCTGCGCAGATGGTGGCGCAGGATGCGTGCCGTCAGGCCATGGGCCACGGGGTGAAGGAAGTCGAAGTCCGCGTGAAGGGCCCTGGCTCGGGTCGCGAATCCTCGGTTCGCGCGATGCAGGCCATCGGCCTCGACATCAGCACGATCCGCGACGTCACCCCGGTCCCGCACAACGGCTGCCGCCCGCCTAAACAGCGCCGCGTCTGAGACCAATCGAAAATCGAAACTCCAAAATCTAAAATTTCAAGATGGCTCGTTACACAGGACCCAAGACCAAAGTCAGCCGCCGCTTCAACGTGTTGCTTGGCGGCTCACCGAAGGCATTCGAACGCAAAAATTACCGCCCCGGCATGCACGGACCGAAGGGTTCGCGCCGGAAGGTTTCCGACTACGCTCTGGCGTTGGCAGAAAAGCAGAAGCTGCGTTTCCAATACGGAGTGCTCGAGAAGCAGTTTCGCCGTTATTTCCACATCGCGCTGAATCGTCGTGGTGTCACGGGCGAGACTCTCCTCCAGCTCCTCGAAACCCGGGTCGACAACGTTGTCTTCCGGATGGGCTTCGCGAAGACTCGAGCTGGTGCGCGGCAGATGGTTTCCCACGGCCACGTTCAGGTGAACGGCAAGAAGCACGATGTGTCTTCGGCCAATCTCAAACCTGGAGATAAGATCGTGATCAAAGACGGTCAGGGTTCGCGCCGCCTCGCCCAGCGCAGCATGGAACAAACGGCCGTCGTGCCGGTTCCAGATTGGGTCATGGTCGATAAAGACAATTTCTCCGGTGAGGTTGTCCGGATTCCCACGCGGGACGAAATCAACCCGATTGCCAACGAGCAGTTGGTCGTCGAGCTCTACTCGCGGTAAATCTTCCCCAAAATTCGGTCGCGGAGGTCAGTTTGACTTCGTGGCCGTGAAAGGGCACTCACCGGTTTGTATTGGTGGGTGCCTTTTTTGTGGCTTCGCGCGAGCTCGGACAATACAGAATCTCGCGCAGAGACGCAGAGAATGCGATTCAAGATCACTCGGCTGCTCGGCGCGTCGGCGCGAGGCAACGGATACCATGACTTACCCGACTCTCTCGATCAATCTGACCGTGCCGGATCCCGGCGAGGCTTTGAGGTTTTACCGTTCAGCCTTTGGCGCGGAGGATCGGTTCCGGCTGGCTGATCCGAAGGGCGAAGGAGTTATCCACGCGGAGATGACGATTGACGGGGCTTTGATCACGCTGTCCGTTCGCTCGCGAGCGGCGGAGTCGGGTGCGATCCAGATTCTCCTTCAGCGTGACGATATCGACGCGGCGTTCGAGCGGGCCGTGGCTGCCGGGGCGGTGGTGGAGCGCGCTCTGAAGACGGAATTTCACGGTCACCGCTGCGGATGTGTTCGCGATCCATTTGGTCACGAGTGGATGTTATTTCAGCAACTTGAAAATCTGACGCCTGCGGAAATGCAGACGCGGCTGGAATCGATCCGGAATCTTAAATCCAAAATCTAAAATTCAGAGCCTGTCCATGGCCTGATTCGCGAGTTCATCGCAGCGCTCGTTTTCCGTGTGGCCGGCGTGGCCTTTGAGCCAGCGCCATTCGATCGTGTGTGGAGCCGCCGCTGCATCGAGTTCCTTCCAAAGGTCGACATTTTTCACCGGCTGCCGGGCTTTGGTCATCCAGCCGTTCTTCTTCCAACCGGCCATCCAGGAAGCGATCCCATTTTGCACGTATTTCGAGTCGGTGAAAAATTCCACCTCGCAGGGTTGAACGAGCGCCTGGAGCGCGGCGATGGCCGCCTGGAGTTCCATGCGATTGTTGGTGGTGAGATTGGCACCACCGCTGAGTTCTTTCCGTCGGGAATTGTAGACGAGGACCGCGCCCCAGCCACCCGGGCCGGGATTGCCTCGGCAGCCACCGTCCGTGTGAACGACGACCCGCTTCACTCGGGAGCGGTCGTGGGCTTTTCCGCTGGGTCAACCGTGGGTTCAACCGCTGGAGTGGGCGCGGAGTCCTCCGACTGCGTAGCGGGGGTTGACTCGGGTGCGGGTGCTGGCGCTGCCTCAACGACTGAAGGTTGATCCGCCGCCACTGCGGGGACAGGGACGGGGACGGGAACGGGTTTTGGTTTGGAGTCCGGTTGACGGTTCTTCGGACGCGGCACGACCCAGAGGCCCTTGCGGGCGAAGTCGACGATGTAGCCTTCGTGAATGAGCCAGGACAAGTCGCGGGCAACCGCCGACTCGCGATCCTCCATTTCGGCTGGGCGAAGTTCGACGAGTCCCGACCATTGTTCGGCGCGCGGCGTCTTCTCGTGTTCGGAAACGAAGGTCAGCATTCCGCTCAACGCGTCGGAAACTGGGTTGGCTGCGAGATCGAGCCACTTGGGGCGGGCGACGCTGATGTAAGTGATTTTATCAGCCAGCTTAAACACGTGGAGGCCCTTCGAGGCGAGTTGCTGACCCAGGCCGTGGGCGACGGGAAGCGGAAAGCGGTTCAGTTCGTCCCAGTGGTTGCGGGCGAGTTCGAGGACTGGCGCAGCGGAGTCGTTGAGAGCGGCTGAGCCACCAACCACGACCCGGTCGCGAATCGCGACCACGAGTCCGGTCCCGTGGTTGGCACGAAAGTGTTGCTCGACGTCCGCCATGGTTTCGAGCCGCTCGCCAGTTGACTCGATTGGCTCGGGTGACTCGTGGATTGCGCGCGGCTTCGGGCTCGGGTGACGGTGCCGTCTCGTCGAGTGGAGTCTCGGACTCCGGGCCCGGGGCCGGGGGTTCCGTTTCGCCTGGGGTGACCTCGGCGGCTTCCGGAGCGGGCGAGGTCGGCTCTGCGTCAGTGGTCACTGCCTCCGGAGCGACTTCTGTCGGGGGCGCCTCGGCCGCGGTGCGATCGGGCGCGGCCTCGGATGGTCCGTCGACCGAGTCGCTGGGTTCCTCGGTCTGGTCTGCGGATCCGGCGGCGTTGGGATCGACTGGGTAGTAGACGTCGCGGGTGCTCTGTTCCTCCCGCCATTTCTCAATGAGCGCCTCGTCCCGCTCCATCTTGATCCGGTTTTTGAAAACGTCGAATGGCAGATTGGAAAAACGCTCGGTGTAAAGCTGGACGATCTTGGATTGGTAATCGTGGTAGTTCGGCGGGCCGAGCAGGGTGCCGCTCATCCCGCAAACGGCGACGAAGGGGAATGAGCCCTTCGGCGGATCAACCGTGACGCGCTCCCGTCGGTAAAACTTGTCGATGTTGGCGACGAGGGCTCGCGCGCTGGCTTCGCTTTCGCTGGTCCAGAGCGTGCCATCGGCTTTGACCTGCCAGACTGGCTGGACGTCGTCGCCGGAGCGTTTGAACTCCACCACGTAGCGCTCCGATTTTTCCAAAACCAGCCGCGCCAGATCGAACAGAGGAAACGCTTTGGCTGAGGATTTGATTTGTTTGGCCAACCCCTCGACTCCGCGTCGGTCGGGGAGAAAACGCAGCGCCCAGCCTTTGAGCATGGGTTCGACCTTCGGCGCAGGAGCGGGGCCCCGGGAATCGTCGCGGCGAGCGCCACCACTGCGTTTGCCGCCACTGCCGCGCTCGCTGCGGTCTCGGTCGCCGCTTGGGCGGGGTTTGCGCGGGCCGCGATTTCCGAAATCATCCCCCCGGTTTCCCCGGCGGGGGCGATCTTCACCGCCGCCGTGTTTTTTGGCAAGCTGTTCGTGGCGAGCGGAGGAATCCTCCTCACCCCGGGCCCAGGACGGCCCGAAGCTCTGCGCCAGATCCATTCCCAAACTCGACAGATCCGGTGATGTCGACGACGAAGATTCCTCATTCATAGTCTGCGGACGCTACCACGCCGCCGCGCGGAAAGGGAAAAAAGAACGGCAGCGATTTTTGCGCGGATCGCAACGGCGGTGGCGGGTTGCGATCCTGCAAGCTGGAAGCTCACGTTACTCGGGCGTGATGGAGGTGAGGCCGTCGCGGTAGCTGGGGAAATTGGGTTGCCAGCCGGTGGCGCGGAGTTTGGCGTTCGAGACGCGTTTGCTGCTGGTGCCGCGTTTGCGGTGGGGGTTGGCGGGGCCGTCCGGGGGGAGGGTTTTTTCGAAATGGGCGGCGAGCCATCCGTAGACCTGGCGCTGGGTGGCGGGGGTGTCGTCCGACACGTTGTAGATGCCGGGGGCGGCGTCGCCGAGCGCGAGGTGGACGAGGGCGTGGGCCGCGTCGTCGCGGTGAATCTGGTTGATCCAGCGAGCACCACCTTCTTCGAGGACGGCGGTGCCTTCGAGGAATTTACGGAGGAGGACGGAGCGCCCGGGGCCGTAGATGCCGGCGAGGCGGGCGACGGATCCCCCGGCGGTGAGCGCGAGTTGCTCGGTTTCCAGGAGGATTTGACCGGTCTCGCGGTCGGGTTCGGTGGGGCTGGTTTCGTCGACGAGGTCGCCGTTCGCTTGGCCGTAGACCGAGGTGCTGCCGGTGAAGATGGGCCGTGCGCCGGGGCAGGCGGTGAGGAGGTTTTTCAATCCGTCTCGGTAGATGCGGCGGTAGCCATCGGGGCCGCCGCCGCGTGAGCTGGCGGAGTGGATGACGACGTCGAACGGGCCGCGACCGGCGAGGTCGGCGGTGAGGGTGGAGGGGGCCGTGAGGTCGGTGGCCAGGATCTCGAACGTCGAGTCGGTGGAATTGCGGGGGGAGGAGGCGAGTCCAAGGACGTGGCAGCCTTGTCGCAAAAAAGCCGGCTGCGGTTTCTCCTACGAAACCACAGCCGGCGATGAGAACTCTGAGCACGAGGGGTGCTTAGTTCAGATTAAAATTGAAGCGGAACTTCTGTTTGGCCTTCTTGGCGTTGGACTTCGCCTTGCGACGCATTTTCTGCGTGGGCGTTTCAAACGCGCGGAGTCGACGCACTTCTTCCAGCACTCCTTCCGTCTCGAGTTTGGACTTGAGACGCTTCAGGGCGCGGTCGATGGGCTCTCCTTTTCGAACGGTTACTTCGGGCATGAATTTATTTCACCTACTTTCTTCCGGCTCCAAGGTTGATTGGAGCGGGCGGGAAGATTGCAACACTGAGTATGCTCGCGCAAGGGAAATACATTTGAACAAAAGGTAAGAAAGGGAACGAAGGATACAGAGAATACGAATACTTTTGAACAGAGCCCCTTTGGGGCGAGAAGTCAGCCTTCGTTTCCTTTGTTACCTTCTGTTCAAACCCTCAGAGGCGGATCACTTCGGCTGATTGGATGTCGGGGTCGGCGAGGAGTTTGGCGATGACCGATTCTTCGGGGATTGTGTCCAAGTTCAGGAGCGTAAGAGCGGTGCCTCCGACAGCGTCGCGGCTGAGGGACATGCTGGCGATGTTGACTTTTTCCTCTCCCAGCAGCGTGCCGATGTGACCGACGATGCCGGGGCGGTCTTTGTTTTCCAAGAGGAGGACGGTGCCCACGGGGACGATCTCGACGAAGTGGTCTTTGACGGTGACCAAGCGGGGCTTGGCTCCGTAGAGGGTGCCGCCGACGCTGACCTTGTCGTCCCCGCATTCGACGATGACTTCGATCAGGTCGGTGAATTCTCCGGCTTCGCTGTGGCGGCTCTCGATGATTTTGAGTCCGAGGTTTTTGGCGATGGCGGGGGCGTTGACTTGATTGACCTCGTTGCCGGCGATGGGCTTGAGGTAGCCGGTGAGGACGGATCGGGTCATGGACGTGAGCTCCTGATCGGCGATCTTGCCACTGTAGCGGACGCGGAGGGTTTCGGGCCGCTTGGGGGCGATCTGCGAGGCGAAGCGACCGAGGCGGTCGCAGAGATCAATCCAGGGGCCGAGGGTGGCGAGGGTGCGGGCGTCGATGGAGGGGACGTTGACGGCGTTGCGAATTTCGCCCTCGAGGAGGGCGGCGCGGATGGCCTGGGCGATTTCGATACCGACGTTTTCCTGGGCTTCGGCGGTGGAGGCTCCCAGGTGCGGGGTGAAAACCATGCCGGGGGTGTCGCGGAGCGGGAATTCGGCGGGGGGCGGTTCGATTTCGTAAACGTCGAGGGCGGCTCCGGAGATGGTGCCTTCGTCGAGGGCGACTTTGAGAGCGGCTTCGTCGATGAGGCCGCCACGGGCGCAATTCACGATCCGGGCTTCTTTTTTGCAGAGCTTCAGGCGGCGGGCGTCGAGCATGTGCTTGGTCTCGTCGGTGAGCGGCATGTGCATCGTGATGAAATCAGCCTGCGGGAGGAGGTCGTCGATGGTGTCGATGAGGTCGACTTGGAGCGAACGGGCGCGGCTGGCGGAGAGGTAGGGGTCGTAGGCCACGACGCGCATGCCGAAGGCGATGGCGCGGCGGGCGACTTCGGTGCCGATGCGGCCCATGCCGAGGATGCCGAGGGTCTTGCCGTTGAGCTCGACGCCTTCGAATTTCTTGCGGTCCCAACGACCGGCTTTGAGGGAGGCGTCGGCCTGCGGGATCATCCGGGCGAGGCTAATGATGAGCGAGAAGGCGAGCTCGGCGGTCGAGATCGTGTTGCCGCCGGGGGTGTTCATAACGATCACGCCGTTTTGGGTGGCAACGTCGATGTCGACGTTGTCGACGCCGACTCCGGCGCGACCGACGACCTTGAGGTTGGTGGCGGCTGCGAGGACGTTGGCGTTGACTTTGGTGGCGGAGCGGACGACGAGGCCGGCGAATTCGGGAATGATTTTGAGCAGCTCGGCTTCGGGGAGGCCGGTGGAAACGGTGACGTCGAGGGCTCCGCCGGCGGCGAGTTCGTCGACTCCGCTCTGAGAAATGGCGTCGGCGACGAGGACTTTGGGAGTTTGCATGAGGGCGCGGAGACTACGCGGGCCGGGGCGGGGGCGTCAATTCGGCGGACGCACGGAAAGCATAGAGGGCCAACGAGGATCGAGCCGGATCGATAATTTTTCGTTTTACCGGCTGAGGATACGGACCTTCGAAAAGGCGGAGCGATTTCCGGCTCCGTCGATGGCTCTGAGTTTGAGGACAACCCGACCGCGATCCTTCCTGACCTTCAAGACGGCCTTCCACCTCGACTTGCCTTTTGATTTTCCGAACTTTCGCGCCTCGTCGGGTTTTGATCTCGATTTGGTCGATGCCGGAGGCGTTGTCGCTGGCGGTTCCCCGGAAAACGACCCGCTTGCGGAGGGTCTCGATGGTTTTACGTCCGCGCACCTGAAGTGTGGGTGGAGTGGTATCGAGCGGCGTCGGAGTGGTGGTGACGGCCGTGAGCGAGAATCGGACGACGCGGTTATTTCTCACGTCGGCGACCCAGAGAGTATCGGTGGAATCCACGGTGACGCCGTACGGATTGAAGAGTTGATCGGGGCCGGATCCACTGACGCTCGAGTCGAACCCGGGCTGACCGAGGACGCCATCGGCTGGCGCGCCGCCCGTCTTGCCCGCCGCGTCGTCGAATCGCGTAACGCGGTGATTTCGAAATTCGCCGACCCAAAGCGTCCCAATTGAATCCACCCAAACGCCTTCCGGAACCGCCATCCCACTCGCCGTGTTGGCCTCACCCTTCGTCGTAAACCTGCCTGACCCAGCACGAGACTGGCGGGTGCGTCGAAATCCAGGAAGGCGGCATTGGTAAACATTAACACGCGAGAATTAGCGGAATCAGCGACCCAAAGGCGTCCGCCGGTGTCGTTGAACAGTGTGGTCCCGGTGGATGACGAATTCAACTCGAACTGAGTCCACCGATCCGGCGAGCTGACGCGACTTCCCTTGGCTTGCGAGTTGATAAGTTGGGATGGATCTGGCAGTCTCATCGGTATGAACGAAGGACGTGGTTCGGCTGGGAATGTCATTGCGGCGTTGGCGAGTTTTTTCATTCCGGGTTTGGGGCAGTTGATTCAGGGGCGGATCGTGTCGGCGATCGTGTTTTTCGTGGTCGTGGCGGTTTCCTGGGCGCTGTGGTGGTTGCTGATCCCGATGGGAGTCGCTGTCTTGGTCCACATCTGGGCGATCATTGATGCGGCGATTTGGAAGCCACGGCTTGGGTAGGGCGAGGGAGACTGGTCGGCAATGTCGCGGGACGGTGACGTTGCGGGGGTTGTTTCCGGAGCGGAGAATCAATAGGAGGGCTGGATGGCTGAGGATTTGAACGCCGCTGCGGCGGAGGGGGCTCTTTACGATCGGATTCAGCGGGAGATGGTGGATAGCTTCGACGAGGAGCTGGAGCTGGAACTCGAGGACGGCGAACGGTCGGACGGGGGTGAGGACGCGGAGTTTCGCCGGACCTACTTTCGGGAGTTGTTTCGGCTTCAGGGTGAGTTGGTGAAACTGCAGGAATGGGTGGTGGCTTCCGGACACAAGTTGGTGGTTCTTTTCGAAGGTCGGGACGCGGCGGGGAAGGGGGGGGCGATCAAACGGATTACGCAGCGCTTAAATCCGCGGGTTTGTCGGGTCGCGGCGTTGCCGGCTCCGAATAGCCGGGAAAAAACGCAGTGGTATTTCCAACGCTACGTGGCGCATTTGCCGGCGGCTGGTGAGATCGTGCTGTTCGACCGGAGCTGGTATAACCGCGCGGGGGTGGAGCGGGTGATGGGGTTTTGCACCGAGGAGGAATACGAGGAATTTTTCCGGTCGGTGCCGGAGTTTGAAAAGATGCTGATTCGGTCGGGGATTCAGTTGGTGAAGTATTGGTTTTCGATCACCGACGATGAGCAGGAGTTTCGATTCAGTTGCCGGGTCCACGATGAGCTGAAGCGGTGGAAGTTGAGCCCGATGGATCTGCAGTCCCGGGTGCGGTGGGAGGAATACACGAGGGCAAAGGAGATGATGCTGGAGCGGACCAGCATCCCGGAGGCGCCGTGGCACGTGGTGCCGGGCGTGGACAAGAAGAAGGCGAGGCTGAATTGCATTCACCATCTGCTCGGTCAGGTGAAATCCGAGGAGATCGCTCACGATCCGATCGTGCTGCCGCAGCGGGTTCACCACGAGGACTACCATCGGCATCCGGTGCCGGAGGAGATGATCGTTCCTCAAGTGTACTGAGCGTAGCTGGACGCTGGCGCAGCGGCGGGGGGAGGCGTAGGATTTCTGCATGCAAATGCTCAAGAATTACATCGGTGGGAAGTTTGTGGCGGCGCAGGCGGGCGGGACTCGGGAGTTCCACAACCCGGCGGATCGGTCGGTGCTGGGGGTGGCGACGGACTCGGGAGTGGAGGACGTGGAGGAGGCGATCAGCGCGGCGCGGGGAGCTTTCGACGAGGGGCCGTGGGCGCGGACGTCCGGGGCGAGCCGGGCCGCTGTTTTGTTCAAGCTGGCGGATTTGATCGACGGGGATGCGGATGAGTTGGTCCGGCGCGATACGTTGAACAACGGCAAGCCGCTTCGGGAGGCCCGGTATGACGTGGCGGACGCGGCGGGGTGCTTCCGCTACTACGCCGGACTGGCGACGAAACCGAGCGGGCAGACGTTTGAAACGTCGGACCCGAACGTGCAGACGATCACGGTGCGGGAGCCGATCGGGGTGTGCGGGCAGATCATCCCGTGGAATTATCCGCTGCTGATGGCGGTGTGGAAGCTGGCGCCGGGACTGGCGGCGGGGAATTGCTGCATCCTGAAGCCGTCCGAGCTGACGCCGTGGAGCGCGGTGCGCTTATTTGAGCTGATCGACGAGGCGGGCTTCCCGCCGGGGGTGGTGAGTCTGGTGCTGGGGCCGGGCGATCCGGTGGGTTCGACGTTGGCGGAGAGTTATCGCGTGGACAAAATTGCTTTTACGGGCGGCGGCGCGACGGGACGTAAGATCCTGGTGGCGGCGGCGGGGAACCTCAAAAAAATCTCGCTCGAACTGGGCGGGAAGAGCCCGTGCGTGGTGTTTGCGGATGCGGATTTCGAGTCGGCGCTGGAGTATTCGATGTTCGCGATTTTCGCGGGTCAGGGCGAGGTCTGCAGTGCGGGGTCGCGGTTGATTCTGGAGCGGAGTTGGGCGGAGGAATTCTTACCTCGGCTGGCCGAAGCGTGCGGGCGGATCGCGGTCGGGCCGGGGCTGGACGAGGGGACGGAGATGGGGCCGCTCATCTCGGAGGCGCATCAGCGGAAGGTGCTGGATTACATCGAAGAGGGGAAGGCGGAGGCGGAGCTGCTGTGCGGGGGCGGGGGCTATGACGATGCGCGGCGGAGCGGAAATTTCGTGCAGCCGACGGTGTTCATCAACGCGAGGGCGGACGCGCGGATTCTGCGGGAGGAAATTTTTGGCCCGGTCCTCGTGGTCCAGCTTTTCAATTCGGAGGAGGAGGCGCTGCGGCTGGCGAACGACACGGAATACGGGCTGGCGGGTGCGGTTTTTACGAGCGACGGGGCGAAGGCGCAGCGGTTTATCCGCGGGTTGCGGGCGGGGATCACCTGGATCAATACCTACCATCCGACCTTTAACGAAGCGCCTTGGGGAGGCTACAAGCAGAGTGGAATTGGTCGGGAGCTCGGAACCTACGGTTACGAGGCTTACACGGAGGTGAAGCAGATTAACACGAATCTCGCGCCGGGTCCGGTGGGTTGGTTTCGGGGCGTGAGTGGGTGAGGCTGCGCCGTGATTGGTGATGGGTGAATTGTGATTGGTGGGGATGCGGTGGGTTCGCCCCTTTGGGGTGGGCTCAGCGGGCGGCCCAGGTCCAATCGGGGCGGTTGACGCCGATCTCGGCGGCGGTGCGGATCGAGTCGTTGTGGGCCGAGTCGTCGGTCCCGTTCCAGCCGAGACTGTAGAGAGTGAAGGTGTCGGTGCCGTCGCGGCGGTAGACGAAGTGGCGTCCGCCGATGACGTCACGGGGGAGACGGTCGATGAACTCGGGTTCGAGCTCGCCGAGGCGTTGGGGGAGATCGTTGTGGCGGAGGTGAAATCGCTCGAGAGCGCAGGCGAGCCGGGCCTGGTCGACGCGGGATTGGGCGTAGGCCGCTTTGCGAGCGGCGGCTCCGAACGCGGGGAGCGTGAGGACGGTCAGCGGGGTGCGGAAAAGCTCGAAGCCGTCGCGGCGGATTGATCGGATACGCGCGTTCCAATCGGCGACGGCTGCGAGATCGACGGTGTCGTTGCGGATCACCGAGTCCAGGTATTTTTGGGAGAGGGTGAGGTAGCGTGCCCGGTCGCGGGCGGCCCAGCCGCGTGGTCGCAGGGCCCACACGAAATGGGAAAGGGCGCGGGTGCGTTTTTCCATCGTGGCGTTCGAGATGTCGACGATGGCGAAGAGGCTGGCCGCCCGCAGCTGCAGGTGATCCGACGCGGCGAGGAAGAGAACGCGCTCGCCGCGCAGACTGTCGGCAAACCGACGGAGAGGGTGGATCTCCGACAGCCGCTTCTCGATGATGGCGAGGTCGCCGTCGCTCCATTGCCGATCGGTCGTTCCGCGCTCGACGATCCGGACGGCTTCGAGGGTCATCGTCTGCTCGAGTAACGCGCTGACGAGGAGCGAGGGCTCGTTCGAGCGGGCAGCGAGATCGGTGATGAGGAGAAAGTCCTTGAGTGCTCCGGCGGGTGAGTCGTGCGCGAGGGCGACCATTCCGCGAGCGGAAATCACCTCGGCTGCGCGAGCCATCGGCTGAAGGAAGGGCATCGGAAAATGGAATCCTCCGTCGAGCGAGATCGGCCACGACGAACCCGGTCGGCTGGCGGCGGTCCGGAGTTTGGCCAGGGTGTCAGCCATGGGGGCGAGGCCTTCGGCGACGACGGTGACGGCGTCGCGTGCGCTGCCCGAGAAGTCTTCGCGGAAGCGCCGCGCGAGCGCGATCATATCGGCGGAACCTTCCGCGCCCCGTTTCAAAGAGCCCGGGAGCCGCAATCCGGTTAGGTCGTCGGCGGCGACCGAGGAATCGGTGCTGAAGAGCTGCGCGAAAATCGGGGCAGCTGCCATGTTTTGCTCATCTGGCAGTGGGCTGGGTCGGATCTCGGCGACCGAGAGCGGCTCACCGAGCTGCTGGAGTCGCAGGCGCGCGACGTCCCACGCGCGCTGGCCTGAGATATTTTCGAAGCCGTAGAAGGCGGCGACGGCCAGAAAAGGCGAGAGCAGGATAAGGATCAGGGACCAGGCGATCACGCGCCGCGCGCGCTGTCCCGGGAGGGGCGGTGGTCGGACGGGGGGGCTGTCGGCCATGGTGAATAATATAGGCAGGGCACTCGGTGGATTCAATATTTGCGGAGGTTTCGTGATTGACTTGCCGCGTGAAACGAAGTTGACGCGCCGTCGGGTCAGTTCTATCTAGGGGTCGCTTATGAGAAGATTACCTGTCCAAGCATTGCTGGCTTTGACGTTGGCGCTGGCGACCACCGCCACGCTATCGGCCCAATTGGCAGTTTATCCGCTGGAGCGAAATTTTGAGCCGACCGATGTGAACGGCAACATCGAGGCCACGGGCTTTGGGGCGTTTGGATCGGATGCGCGGGTCGGACTCGGCGTGATGGAAGGCAAGAGATACGCTTACATCCTTCTGACTGAGACCGCTCGGAATTCGGACCAGAGCCGGAGCAAGGGTCAGTACGGACAGTTCAAGTTCACGCAGGTGGGTGGATTTCAGGGTGCCATCTCGCGGATTACCTTCAGAGGCGCGGTTGGCGGCCAGTTTGGTGGCACGACAAACGGTCTTGCTCTGCGGTGGAGCTACGACAACTACAGTTCCGATCTGGGGAGTGTGACGTTTAACAATGGTCCGCTGAATTTCCGGACGTTCTCGATGAATTTCGACAGTCCGCTCGTTTTTGGTGGCGAGGTGACTTTCCGGCTTTACGCCTTCAGTACCTGCGGACACTGGCACGAGCTTTGGTCAGTCGATCCGATTCCAGGATTTGCAGATCAGCGGGAGCTTCCAGCAGTTTGCGCCCGATACGGGTCCGCCGACGGTCACGGTGTTTGGCAATAGCTTGCGGAAGAAAACGCGTAAGACGGAATACACGCTCTCGGGCAGAGCGACGGATGAAAATACGGTGCGAGTCGTGCAGGTCGCCCGGGACCGCGATGGCCCTTACAAGGATGCCGAGGGCACCGAGCCTTGGAGATTCACGACCCGGGTCAAGCGCGGGCAGAACCGGTTCTTCGTTCGGGCGACTGACTTCGCAGGAAGCACTTCGTCGCCGATCAAGGTGACCGTCCGGCGCCGGCAGGCTCCCGTGCCGACGCCGACGCCAGCGCCGTAATCCGGAGTCTTTCGCAAACGCGGACGGCGGATCGGGCCAGCAATGTCATTTGACAGGAAGCGTGAGCCCCTCCACCTTACGCGCTTCCAATTTCTATCCACGCTTATGAAATTTTCCCTCAAAAAAATCCACTGGCTCAACAGTGCGTTTCTGATCGGCACGTTCGTCACAACCTGCACGGCGGTCCCGTATTACATCTGGCAACACGGGATCGATACCTTCCAGGCGCTGCTGTTTTTGTTCTTCTTCATCTCGACGGGCATGAGCATCACGCTGGGTTACCACCGGCTCTTTTCCCACCTTACTTTCAACGCCAAATGGCCGGTCAAACTCTACACGCTGCTCTTTGGCGCGGCGGCCTTCGAGGGTTCGGCCCTCGGCTGGTGTGCGGACCATCGGCGTCACCACAAGCACGTCGATCACGACGAGGATCCCTACGATATCAACAAGGGATTTTTCCACGCCCACATCGGCTGGCTCCTCTTTCGCCACGGACCCGATACCCCGCTGACGTGGGTGCGTGATCTGCAGAAGGACAAGCTGGCTTGGTGGCAGCACAAACACTACGCCCTCATTGCGGTGGGCGTAGGTTTCGCGCTCCCGGCGGCGATCGGTTACCTTTACGGCGGAGCGACGGCGGCTCTTGGCGGGTTCCTGCTGGCGGGTGTGGCGCGGACGGTCGTCGTGCATCACATGACGTTTTGCATCAACTCGCTGTGTCATTGGATCGGTGAGCGCCCGTATTCTTCGCAGGTCTCGGCTCGTGACAGCTTCCTGATGGCGGTCGTCACTTTCGGCGAGGGCTACCACAACTATCACCACGAGTTTCAGTACGATTATCGCAACGGCGTGAAGGCCTGGCAGTTCGATCCGACGAAGTGGACGATCTGGGCGCTGCACAAGCTCGGGTTGGTATCGAATCTTCGGCGCGTGGCTGAGGAGAGGATCATCAAGGCGCAGATCGCCGAGCAGCAGCGTCACCTCGAGGAGCGGTTGTCCTCGTATCAGGGCGTGGTCTGTGAATCGGTCAAGGGCATGCTTCACACCGCGCAGGAGCGGATGCACACTGCGGTCGCAACGTGGGAGAGCCTGCTCGCGGAGTCGCGGGAAGTCGCCAAGCGGGGCGGCGAGTATTCGCGCCAGCGGCAGGCGGAATTGAAGGATGAGTTGGCCCTCGCGACGGATCGGCTGCGCGAGGCGATGCGCGAGTGGAGCAGCGCGAGACAGGCGGCGTTCAGCGCCATGGTCGCAGCGTAAGTTCCCGAACGGAGGGGAACGAAGGGCGGAGGAAAAAATCTTTCGTCTCCCCACGGTCCTTCTGAGCAAGATCAGGCCGTGATCTCCAGTGAATTGCCCGGGCGATGATCGGGGTGAGCGCGTCGTCGGGCTGGATAACGGTCGTCGCCTTGGCGGCGTTTGCCGGATTGCCAGCGATCTGGTGGGTTTGGCGGCAGGCGAGTGACCGGCGCGCGGTCGCGCTGGGCGTGCGAGTGACGATTTTTGCGGCGTTGCTTTTGTCGCTGCTGGGAATTGTGGTCGAACGGGAAGAGTTGGAGACATCGGTGTTCGTCGTGACGGACGAATCGCCGAGCGTGTCACCGGCGGGACTCAAAGCAGCTGCGGCGTTTCTCGAGCAAGTGCGCGAAACCGCCGGTGAACAGCAGGTTCGGACGGTGAGTTTTTCGGAGGGGTCGGCGGGACAAGCCTTGTTGCGCGCGGCGATTGATCGCTCGGCGGACCAGCCGACGCGGTTTGTTTTGGTGACCGACGGGGTGTCGCGGGAGCCGATGTCGGACGAGATCGCGGTGCGGAAACTCGCTGACGCCAGTGTGCCGACCGACGCGGTCATTGTGGATCGGGATCGTGCGCCGGAGGTCGAGTTGGCAGCGTTGGAAGTGCCGACGATGGTGCAGCCGGGGCAGGCTTTCGATGTCGTCGCAACGATCCGCTCGAACGGTGAGCGGACAGTTGAGGTCCGCCTGTATTCCGACGGGCTTCTGGTCGCAGGGCGGGAGGCCGAGTTGGCGGTCGGCGAGAATCGGGTGGTATTCGCGAACGTGGCGGGAGCCGACGGGGCCGGGGAGTTGCGGGCGGAGGTGATCGCCGCCGAGGACACTTTCGCGCAGAACAACGTGGCGCAGGCGAAGGTCGCGACTTCGCGGAGTGCGCGGGTGCTCCTGCTGGACCCTGAGCCCGGGAAGATGGAATGGCTGGCGGGGCAGTTGAGAAGGGCGAAGTTCGACGTCGAGGTGCGACCGACGAACGCCGCGCCGGAGCGGATCGAGGAATGGAATCGCTTCGATCTTGCGGTGCTGAGTGACAGTGGGGCCGAGGCACTGGGGGCAGGACGGATGCAGCTCTTGCGGACGTGGGTCGTGGAGCTTGGCGGTGGACTGATCTTCGCGGGGGGAGAGAATGCCTTCGCGGCGGGCGGCTACCGGGACACGCCATTGGCGGAACTCGCACCGGTGGAATTGGATTATGAGGACGCCGCCGAATTGCCGGTCTCCGCGTTGATGGTCGCGTTGGATCGATCGGGTTCCATGGCGGCGATGGTGGGGGGGCAGACGAAGATGGCGTTGGCTGATGCCGGGGCGGTGCGAGCGATGGACGCCTTGCAGGTGAAGGATTTTTTCGGGGTTCTGGCGGTCGACACCGAGGCGCACGCGGTCGTGCCGTTGGGGAGATTGGCGGATCGGGCGCTCACTGCGGATCGGGTGCTGGGGATCCAGGCGGGCGGCGGAGGGATCTACGTGACGACGGCGTTGGTGGCGGTGTATCGCGCGCTGCGGGAGGTCGACGCGCGGATCCGGCACGTGATCCTGTTCTCCGATGCGGCTGACGCGGAGGAAAAATCGGCTGGAGGATTTGACGCGCTGGATCTGGCTGGGGCGATGCTGGCGCAGCGGATCACGGTGTCGGTGGTGGCGCTCGGGGGGGAGACAGATCGGGACACGGAATTTCTGCGGGCGTTGGCGGAGCGGGGCGGTGGGAGGTTTTACCTGACGTCCGACGCGCTCTCGCTGCCTCGAATCTTTGCGGAAGAAACGCTGCGGGCGACGCGTTCGAACCTGGTTGAAACGGCGTTTCGTCCGGTCGTGGGGGCGGACGGAGACGAGATCGCGGGGATCGATTGGACGGCGGCTCCGTTCGTGCTGGGCTACGACGCGACGAGTGTGAAGGCCGGGACGCGGGTGCTGCTGGCGACCGAACGGGGTGAGCCGCTGCTGGCGACGGGTCGGATCGGACTGGGAAAGGCGGCCGCGTTTACGAGCGATCTGAAAGGCCGGTGGACGGGCGATTGGCTGGAGTGGCCGGGTTTTGGAAAACTGGTCACGCAGCTCGCGCGGGCGACAGCTCGGGGAGCGGACGAAAGCGGGGTGACGGCGCGGGTGACGTCGGCGGGTGGAGAGACGGGGGTCGTGGTCGATGCGATGGATGGGGGGGGGCAATTTGCCGACGAGGCCGAGGTAACGGTGACGCGACTAGCGGATTCGCGCGAGGTGAGGGCGGAGCAAATCGCGCCGGGACGATACCGGGCCGGGTTCCCAGGGGTCGCGGGCGATGGAAAATTTTCGATCCAGGTCAACGGCGGGTCGCCGGTGGCGGTCGCGGCGGAGGCGGGTGGAACTGAGGAATTTTCCGTGCTGCGGGACACGGGGCCGATGCTGGAGCGATTGGTTGCTGCGGGGAATGGGATACTGGACCCGTCGGCGGAGGAGGCGCTGCGGCCGACCGGGGAAGTGGTGCGATCCTCGCGGGATCTGTCGCCGTGGTTTTTGATCCTGGCGATTTTGCTCGTGCCCGTGGACGTCTGGGTGCGGCGGCGGGCCGTGGGATGAGTTCGATATCAATTGCCACCACGAAGGTTTCCCGCGAATTTTTCACCCGATGGATTTCTTCGAACACCAGGACCGGGCTCGTCGCAAGACGGGGTGGCTGATCATTTATTTCATCCTGGCGGTGATCGGGATCATCGTCGCGCTGCAGGTCGTGGCGACGCTCGCGATGGGCGAAAGTCTGCTCGATCTCCGGACGCTGGGATTGGTCGCGGGTGGGACGTTGATCGTGGTGACGGTCGGGTCGCTCTTCAAAATGGCGGAGTTGTCGCGCGGCGGTGGGGTGGTGGCCGAGATGTTGGGTGGGCAGCAAATCTCTTCCCACCCGACGGACCTGGCGGAGGTGCAGTTGCGCAACGTCGTGGAGGAAATGTCGCTGGCGGCGGGTCTGCCCGTGCCGGACGTCTACGTGCTGCCGGAGGAGGGCGGCATCAACGCATTTGCGGCCGGGAACGAGCCCGGAGACGCCGTGGTCGCCGTGACGCGGGGGACGCTGGAATCGCTGACGCGGGATGAATTGCAGGGAGTGATCGCCCACGAGTTCAGTCACATCCTCAATGGGGACATGCGGCTGAATATCCGGCTGATTGGTGTGCTGAACGGGATCCTGTTGTTGACCATCCTGGGGCGGATTCTGATGCGCGCGGGATTCTGGACCGGCGGGCGGGTGCGCTCGAGCCGTGACAATGGCAACGGCCAGATTCCGATTTTCGTCATCGGGATCGCGCTGCTCGCGGTGGGGGGGATCGGGATGTTTTTTGCGAATTTGATCAAAGCGGCGGTGAGCCGTCAGCGGGAGTTTTTGGCGGACGCTTCGGCGGTGCAGTTCACGCGAAATCCGGATGGGATCGCGGGGGCGCTCAGTAAAATTGGCCGCGCGACGGGCCGGTTGGCGACTCCTCGCGCGGGCGAGGCCAGTCACTTGTTTTTTGGCGATGGGGTGGAGAACGCTTTTTCGGGGCTCTTTGCGACCCACCCGCCGATTGCGGAGCGAATCGCGGCGATCGCGCCGGGATTTGATCCGGCGGCGGAGCGGATCGTCGCGAGCCCGGAAGCGCGGTCGGATGAGCCGGCGGCAAAAGGGGGGTGGACGGATGGAGCGGGGAATCTGACGGGGAGGAATCTGGTGGTCGGGGCGGCGTTGTTGGCGTCCATGCCGGAGTTTGCGCTGGAAGCGGCCCACGAGGCTTCGGCGGCGGTGGGGCTCACTTATTCGCTGCTCGTGAGTTCGGATGAGGCGACGCGGGAGAGACAGCTGGCGGCGTTGGAGGTGAGCGACGCGGAGCGGGCGCAGGTGGTCGCCGATCTGGAGCGGCGGGGTGAGATCGCGGAGGAATCGTGGCTGTCGATGGTGGATCTTTGTCTGCCGGCTCTGCGTCGGTTGTCGCCGGAGCAATACCAAACTTTTCGCGCGAACGTTCGCTCGCTCATTGAAGCGGACGGCGAGGTGAGCTTGTTCGAATACGTCCTGCACAAGGTGATGGTTCGGCATCTGGACGGGTATTTCAGCGGGCACAAACGGACGGCTGAGCGCTTTCGTTCGGTGATGCCGTTGTTGCCGGATCTGGTGACGGTGATGTCGGCTTTGGCCTGGTTTGATTCGGAAGATCCGGCGCAGCGTGAGGCTTCCTTCGGGGCGGGGGTGGATTCGCTGAATCTGAAACCGGGCGCATTCCCGATGGAGCGGGTCGATGGGGTGCGGCTGGGGGATGTCGACGGGGCGCTGGATCGACTGTCTGCAGGCGGACGGCGCGACGAAGAAAAAGGTCCTGATCGCCTGCGGGCGGGTGGTGATGGCGGACGACGTGATCGAGCCGCGGCAGGGAGCGCTCCTCCGGGCCGTGGCGGACACGCTGGGGTGTCCGATTCCGCCGTTCGCCACGGCAGCGGCGGCGGCGTGACGGGCGACTGGATCGGCGGCGCGGAATTAGCGCGATTGGCGGACGAGGGAACGACGGCTCACCGCGTCTGGACCGGTCGGGACTCGTGGATCGAGCGGTTTGGAGACGATTTCCTGATGAGCGATCCGGATGGGGCTGCCGGGAACCTGGTCGAGCTCGAGGCTTGGGCGGAGGCTGCCGGTCAGGTGGTCCGACGAGTGTTCGTCCGCCAGCTTGTGAAGCAACCGGGTGAGCAGGACGTCCCGCGGCTCGTCCGGGGCGATCCGAATGCCGACCTGAGCGTCGTCGTGTTGGAGCGGCAATTGCGGTTTGGCGTGAATTTTGGAGCCGGTTATTCCGTGGGTCTTTTCTGCGACCAGCGGGAGAATCGAGGCTATCTCGAGTCGTTGCATCCGGTGCGGGTCCTGAATTGCTTTGCTTACACTTGCGCGTTTTCCGTCGCTGCGGCTCGAGCCGGTGCCGTGACGCTGAGCGTGGACTTGGCGAAAAAATCTCTGATGACGGGGAGAGAGAACTTCGCGTTGAACGGTCTCGAAGATCCGGTGCGACATCGCTTGATCGCGGATGACGTTTTTGCCGTGCTGCCGAGGTTGGCTCGTCGGGGTGAACGGTTTGATGTCATCGTGCTGGACCCGCCGACGTTCTCGCGTGGAAAAGGCGGGCGGATCTTCCGGGCGGCCGAAGATTTCGCATCCCTGGTCGAGCTGGGGCGGGAACTGTTGAGTGCCGGCGGTCGGATGTTGCTTTCGACGAACGCCCGTGATCTGGGAGCACTGGACCTGAAGCGATTTGCCCCGGGGCTGGCTGGGGACGCGCTTGCGCCGGTCGCGAGTGCGCCCGCGCCCGGGTGTTCATCGTTCGTCTGGATCCGCGGGTAGGGCCTGCCGTCGCGGGTCTATTCGATGGGGCGGGTCACCGCTTGCAGAATCCTGAGCTTGCGGCGATCAAGGGCTCGTCCGAGTGGTCGCAGACTCAACTGATACAGCGCGAACACGATCGCGAGCGTGACGACGGAGCCGCCAAATTCCAGCCACGGCTGAGGCGGCTGATCGGTCAGGATGAGAACGCTCTCGACGATCATCGGGGCGGCGATGGGGAGAAGTAGGATGGGTAGAATGAACGTGAAAATAACGAGTGCGACCATGACGTGAGGCGCCGTGTGAGATGGTTTGAGCGTTCCGGGAATCGTGTGGTAGGGGAGGAAGATGGACGCGGCGTTGCCAATCCCGAGAACGAGCAGCGACGCGCTGACGGCTTGGAAGAGCGATTGAATCAGCGTGCGGACGGGCATTTGCCAGACGATCGCGAGCAGGGCGAGGAGGATCCAGGCGACGCCGACCAGCAGCGGGAGGAGCGCGAGATTCTTCCCGAGAAGAAGCTCGCGTCCGGAGATGGGCGCGAGCACGAAGCTGCGGAAACCGTCGCGGTCCGCTCCAAATTGATTGGCGTAGAGTTGGTTTGCGATCATGAGCGCAAGATTGATCGCGCCGAATAGAGCCCAGGGGCGCGTGGATTCCGGAATCATGCCTGAGCTCGGTCGCAGGAAGATGACGCCAAAAATGATCACCATTGCGGCGGCGCTCCCGAGGGCCATTTTGAGCTCTGGCGCACGCGTGATGCACCGAAAGCTGGCGGTGGCGATGGCGGAAATCGTCTCGGAACAAAACGGAAGCCGTCGCTCGAGAAGCGCGACGGATTCCACTCGAGGCCGGGCCGATTTCCCCCGGAGGATCGGGAGACTCCGGAGTAGAAGCGGAGCGTGGAGCGATAGGCGATCTGGAACCCAAGACCGGCGAGCAAAAGTAACCCGGTGCCAGCAAAAAGGGCGGGCCAGAAATTTCCCTCGGAGGCGAGGGCGCGGGCGGAGAGTCCAATCCAGAGCGGCGGAGCAAAGCGGTGGGCGGTCTCGACTGCCGGGGGGAGCTGAACATCGCCCGACCATGTGATCGGCGCGGCATCCGAGTCGCGGACGAGATTGAAATAGAGATTGGGAGCTTGGGCGATGAGCATAACGCCGATGGTGATCCAGACGATCACTGAGCGCTTGTGGCGGGCGTTGAGCATGATCGCGGCGAGCCAGCCGCGGAGGCAATAGGTCCAGGCTGTCACCATGAGAAGGAGTCCGATCGCGGGCAGCGCGAGGACCGACATGGCCCAACCCCGCCCGATCACGAGCCCGACGATGAGCCCGGCCATGGCGGGACCGACGATGATGAGGCTGAGGGTGGCGTGAGACGCGAGGTAGTTGATCAGGAAGGCACTGCGGAGTGAAACCGGGAGGTGCATCAGGCGGGGGAGGTCAATGATCTCGGAGCGCTGAAGTTCGCTGGCGATGCCGATGATCCAGAAGAAGAGAAAGACGGCGACGACGATGTCCCAGACGATGAGCAGCATGTCGGGCGATGCGGTGCTGAGCGCGCTGCTGCCAACGAGAAGACCGGTTCCGAAGGCGGAAATGGCGGATAGCACGGCTCCGATCCCGAGGAGCATCGCCACGATGGCGGCCAGCCCGCCACTGCGGGTCCACTGATTCACGGCCAAACGCCAGCGCAACCAGAGAATCGTGCGGAATTGGGCGGAGTCCATGCGGGTTGTCTTCGGAAGAGCGGGGGTTTATTCCTCGAGCCAGCTCAAGCGAGCGTTATCTCCGGGGTCGCTCCCGACAGCGTTGAGGAAACGGTCCTCGAGTGAGCCGGTGGCGCGGATGGTTTCCATGGATTCCTGAAACACGAGCCGCCCTTGCACGATAATGCCTACGGTGGTGCAGAGTTTCTCGACGATTTCGAGGACGTGAGAGGTGAGGAAAACGGTGGCCCCGCGAGCGCAAGCTCGGCGGAGGACATCGCGAAGCAGGCGGGCGGAGACGGCGTCGACGCCCTCGAAGGGCTCGTCGAGAAAGAGAAGGTCGGGGCGGGAGATCAGCGCGGCGGCCAGGGAGAGCTTCTTCTTCATACCGTGCGAATACTCGACGGTGAGTTTGCCGGATTGGTCGTCGAGTTGCATGACGGCGAGGAGCTCTTCGCGGCGGGCGCGGAGAGTGTCGGCGGGCAGCTTGTGCATTCGACCGACGAACGTCAGGTATTCGCGCCCGGTGAGGTTGTCGAAGAGTGCGAGGTTCTCGGGAACAACGCCAATGCGCGATTTGACGGCGAGCGCGGCGATGGGGTCGGCGAGAGATTCGCCGAGGAGGGTGATGCTCCCGGAAGTCGGGGCGAGGAGCCCGGTGAGCATCTTGATGGTTGTCGATTTCCCCGCACCGTTGGGTCCGAGGAATCCATAGAACGATCCGGGGGCGATGGTAAATGTGAGATCATCGACGGCGCGGGCGTCACCAAAGGTGCGAGTGACATTTTTGGTGAGAATGGCGGGTAAGGTCATGGGATCGGGTGTGAGCGTAACAGAAGGATGGCAGGAGGCGGACTGGTTTTGACCTTTGACTTTTGGGAGGCGGACCCCAACACTCCCCGCTTTTTCCGATGCCTGATTACAATCTGAGCCACCTCGATCAACTCGAGGCAGAGGCGATCTTCATTCTCCGCGAGACGGCAGCCCAGTTTCGGAAGCCGGCGCTGCTTTTTTCCGGCGGAAAGGACTCGATCCTGATGGCGCACCTGGCCCACAAGGCATTCTGGCCCGCGAAGATTCCTTTTCCGCTCGTTCACGTGGATACGGGTCATAATTTTTCCGAGACGATGACTTATCGTGACTCCTACGTCGCGAAGTTGGGTGCGGAATTGATCGTGGGGTCGGTGCAGCAGTCGATCGACGAGGGGCGCGTGGTCGAGGAGAAGGGGATCAACGCTTCGCGCAACAAACTGCAGACGGTGACGCTGCTCGACACCATCGAGGCAAACCAATACGACGCCTGCCTCGGCGGTGGTCGTCGCGACGAGGAGAAGGCTCGAGCCAAGGAGCGGTTTTTTTCCCACCGGGATGAGTTTGGCCAGTGGGATCCCAAGAATCAGCGTCCGGAGCTGTGGAATTTGTTCAACGGGAGGAAGAACGAGGGTGAGCATTTTCGGGTGTTTCCGTTGTCGAATTTCACGGAAATGGACGTCTGGCTCTACATTCAGCGGGAAGGGATCGAGCTGCCGTCGTTGTATTTCTCGCACGAGCGCGAGGTGTTCATGCGGAACGGAACTTTGCTGGCCGTGACGGAATTCCTCGAGCCGCAAGGGAGTGAGGTCGCCGAGAAACGAGTGGTGCGTTTTCGCACCATTGGTGATGCGACGTGCACGGGTGCCGTTGAATCTCGCGCTGCATCGCTGGATGACATTATCGCCGAGGTTGCTGCTTCCCGGCAGACCGAGCGCGGGACGCGTTCGGACGACAAACGCTCGGAGACCTCGATGGAGGACCGCAAGCGCGAGGGATACTTTTAAGCGGAGAGAACGATGGATATTTTACGATTTACGACTGCGGGTTCCGTGGATGACGGAAAGTCGACCCTGATCGGTCGTCTGCTTTTTGATTCGAAAAGCATCTTCGAAGATCAGATGACGGCGATGGAGGAGAGTTCCAAGCGTCGAGGTGACGCGACGGTGAATCTTGCGCTGCTGACCGATGGATTGAAGGCCGAGCGCGAGCAGGGAATCACGATCGACGTGGCCTATCGCTACTTCGCGACGCCGAAGCGGAAATTCATCATCGCCGATACGCCGGGACACATCCAATACACGCGGAACATGGTCACCGGCGCTTCGACCGCCAACCTGGCGATTATTCTGATCGATGCTCGCAAGGGTGTGATCGAGCAGACGAAGCGGCACTCGTTTATCGCTGATCTGCTGAAGATTCAGCACGTTGTCGTGTGCGTCAACAAGATGGATTTGGTCGACTACGACGAGTCCGTCTACACGAGCATCGTCGAGGATTACAAATCCTTCGCGTCGCGACTGGATAGTCTGGTCGACATCACGACGATCCCGATCAGCGCACTGAATGGCGACAACGTGGTCGATAAATCATCTTCGATGCCGTGGTATCAAGGACCGTCGTTGCTCTATTTTCTCGAGACGGTTTACGTGGGCGGCGAACATAACCACGTCGACGCGCGGTTTCCGGTTCAGACGGTGATTCGGCCGCAGTCGACGGAATTCCATGACTACCGCGGATACGCGGGTCGAGTGGCGGGGGGTGTTTTCAAGCCGGGCGACGAGGTGCTCTGTTTGCCGTCAGGATTCTCGACGACGATCAAAGGAATTCATTCGGCGGACGGTGATCTTGACGAAGCGTTTGCGCCCCAATCGACGACTTTGACTCTTACGAACGAGATCGACATTTCCCGAGGAGACATGATCGTCAAGCCGAACAACCCACCGCGCGTCTCTCAGGATATCGAGGCAATGATCTGTTGGTTTTCGCAGATGCCAATGCAGGAGCGGGGAAAGTATCTCATTCGCCACACGACGCGGGAGACCCAGGCAGTCGTCCGGGAAATCCGTTACCTGGTGGATATCAACTCTCTTCACAAGGTCGAAGGTGGACGTTCATTTGCCATGAACGACATCGGCAGAATCACGCTTCGCACGGCCGCGCCGCTCATCCACGACGCCTATCGCCGCAACCGGATCACTGGATCCTTTGTGCTGATCAATCCCGGGACGAACGAGACCGTTGCTGCCGGGATGATCGTCTGAGGTTGCGATGATCGAAGATCTTCTGCAGATCGCCCGAGAGTCGGGCGAAATCATTCTTTCGCATTACGGGCAGGCAATTCCGGCGGAGAAAAAGGCAGATAACTCGCCGTTGACCCTCGCAGACCAAGCGTCGCACACCTTCATCGCGGCTGCGCTCGCCCGGCTCACGCCTGAAATTCCGGTGATTTCAGAAGAGGGCGAGCTCGCTCCGTATCACGAGAGGCAAACTTGGCGGCGGTTCTGGCTGGTCGATCCACTCGATGGGACCAAGGAATTCATCAAGCAAACTGGAGAATTCACCGTCAATATCGGCCTCATCGAAGATGGCTTGCCGACGGTCGGCGTCGTTCACGCGCCTGCGGCGAAAATGACCTATTGGGCTGATCACGTCGGAGCTTGGAAACAGGTGGGATCGGACGCAGCGCGCCAGATCGCCGCCGGTCGATACGATTTGGCAAGCGCGCCAACGCTCGTTGCGAGTCGGGATCATGCTGGACCGGCGGTTGCCGAGTTGGTCGCCCGCCACTCGACGGCAAGCCTTCGGAGTATGGGGAGTTCCCTTAAATTCTGCACGGTGGCGGAAGGGGCCGCTGACATCTATCTTCGCGACGTTCCGACGATGGAATGGGATACCGCAGCGTCGCACGCGATCTTGCGAGCGGCGGGTGCCGAGCTCCGGCAGTTGGATGGAGCCGGGCTGGGTTACAACAAAGAACAGGTGAAGAACCCCGGTATCGTCGCGCTGCGCCCGGGAGCAGAAACCTTGCTCGCCGTCTGAAGGAGGGTGGGCCTATCCGGCGGCGCGCAGGTTGCAGGACATTGAAGGCAGACGCTCTTTAATGACCGGAGCTAGAGAGTGGATGGAACGTCAGGCGCCATCTTGTCGCGTAGAAGGCGGATTGCTGAGCTTGCGCCGATTTTAGGGAAAAAAGGTCGACGCTCTCCCGTCATTGCAATCCTGCACCACCAATCGGTGGTCGCCCGAAGCGGTCCTCTGCCGGTCTGTTCTCGGTCGGCTCGGAAGCAGTGCGAGAATACAAGATCACGGCAATGGCAAATCCAGATGACGACGGGAGACAATGGGGTCCTTTTCGAACGGCGTTATCAAGAGGGCAAAACGCTCTCCCGTTCAATGGGTTGCATTCGGATTGCAAAATAGTTTCTCGGTAGAGCAAGAAACTCCTTCCCTCGTCGCATTTCAGATGTATGGTTCAGCAGGAGGAACTAAACAGAGCCATCGCTGGCATAGCGTTTGCTCAGTTCACATTCTGAAACTCAATAACTCCGACCACGATGAAAAAAATATTCGCCATTTCGGCTTCCGTTGCGCTCGCCGTACTCGCCTCGACGTCCACGACCCACGCTCAGACGAGCGACAAGGACAAAAAGAAAATTGACCGTTTTTTCAAGAAGCTGAAGAAACTCCCGAACGCTCAGACCCGTCCGGCGAAGGTGATTTCGTTGGCGCGGAAGCTGGTCAAGCTCGATCCGAAGAAGGCAAAACGCTACTACAAGACGGCCACAGTCAAATTCTTGACGGCTTTCGTGGAACGGAAGGCGATCCAACTTGAAGGAATTTACACTCGGCTCCTTTCGCGGGCTGCCGTTAGAGGGCAAATCAGCAATGCCATAGCCAAGCGGAATATCCGCCAGACAGAGAAGATTCTTGCGCGAATCATTCTTCGGAACGAGCCGACTCCGACGCCAGCTCCAACCCCGACGCCCTACCAGGCGCGGCTCGACGCTGGTTCGGCGCCTGGCATGATCTAACGTTTCGCCCATCGGGACGAATCCGTTTGGAGGAATTAAGATCTCACAGGAGGCAGGAGTTAATCCTGCCTCCTTTTTTTCCGAATTGCGGTCGTGGGACGATTTCCCTGTGGTTGGACGGATCGAGAAAGGCCTCACGGAGTTTTCTCTAGCGTCCCGTCAAGGAACCTCCTAGCTTCCAAGCTTTCGAACGAATGATGTGTCTCTTGTTTCGCTCGTCTCGCCGGTCCCCGATCGGAGTGAAACTGGCTGGTTTGTTCTTCGGATGTCTCGCGCTCTTCGTGGTCGGATGCGCTGCGCCGATCGTGAAGCGCACAATTGAAATCGATCCGGCAATTTTAGCCGACAAGCTCGGAAATTATCGGCTCGGTTCAGGGTGACGTGGTGGAGATCTCGGTCTTTCAGGAAGAGGACATGTTGTCGGTGCAGCGGGTCGGTCAAGATGGGACGGTCAATTTCCCGCTGGTGGGACGAGTGAAAATCGGCGGGCAATCGGTTGAGCAAGCGGCGGGCTCCATCGCCGCGAAGCTTCGACAAGGGTTTCTGATTAACCCGCAGGTCACGGTCAGCATCAGTGAATACGCCCCGAGGCGATTTACCATCTACGGTCAGGTCAATGGCGCTGGTAGCTACGAAATTCCGAGCGAGGAAATCGTGACGCTGGCGACGGCGGTGGCGATCGCTGGCGGCAACACCCGAATCGGCAATCTTCGAAAAGTGACCGTGACGCGGACGACCGATGAGGGGATCGTCGAGTATCGGGTGAATTTGCTGACCCCTGCCGGTCGGCAATTTATCATCGAGAATCGCGATTTGATCACCGTTCCCGAAAGTTTGTTTTAACCCGTAATGCCCGCCAATTCAGATCCTGATCCGGAGGATTTTCGTCCGGGATACCAAATTTCGGAATACGAGGACTCCGAAGGAATCTCGATCGACTTCGGTCGAATTCTCGGTGCGCTGAAGAAGTATTTTTGGGTCGTGCTCTTGTTCCTCGTGGCGGGAGCGATCTCGGCGGTGACTTACCTCAATGTCGCGACCCCGATCTATCAGTCGGCGACCGTCCTTAAGGTGGAGCAGCGCGTGATGGACGCTGCCCCGACTCTCGGGATGACCGATTCCTTCGAGGATCTCCGCGCGCTGGAAATGCTCGGAACGATTCAACGAGGATTTCTGAGCCGAACCTTAATGGAGCGGGTAACTGAAAAGTTGAACCTAGCGGAGAGGCCGGAATTTCTGCCCGATACACCGGCGGACGAACGCTCTGCGGGCGCCTGCGTCGGCAAACTGATGGAAAATACCAAAGCGGATGTCATCACGGGCACCCGACTGATTCAAGTGAGTTTCAGCCACTCGAACCGGGAGATTGCTACCGAGGTCACCGCCGCACTCGTGCGGGAGTACATCGCGCTCGACGGCGTCCAGCGCCTTGAGAGTGCCGGAACGAACATTAGCTATTTGATGGCTGAGAAGGATCGGCTCGAGGGTAATCTACGAAAGTCGGAGGAGAAATTGTCGGCGTATTCCCAGCAACTCGACAGCGTTTCCGTCGACAGCGAACTCAACATCATCGCGGAGCAACTCCGGGAGCTGAATTCCCGACTCACGGTGACGAAAGCGGACCGTTTGAAGCTGGAGAGCGATTTCGAACAGGTTCAATTGGCTCGCGACGATCCTCAAAAGCTGCTCCAGATCGCGAGTGTCGCGCAGCTTCCTGAGATTCAGGGGCTGCGGAGCCAACTCAATGAACTGAATGGGCAGATCAGCGCGCTAGCCCAGCGCTACGGGGCGAAGAATCCCGCGATCATTGAGTTGGAGAGTCAGCGTCAGGCGCTCCAGGAGTCTCTCGACGCGGAAGCGTTGCGGGCACCGTTCACGCTCGAGATTTCGTTGCGTGCCGCCTTGCAGAACGAAAAGAGTCTCGAGCGGGAGACGAAGAACCAGGAGCAGAAGACGCTCAACGTCAAGAATCTTGCGATTCAATCGAGTGTCTTGCAGCGGCAAATCGAGGCAGATCAAATTGCCTTCCAGGCGGTACTTCAACGGCTCAACGCCGAGTCGTCGCAAGCGCGGAGTCAATCGCTTTTCCTGCAGGTCGTGGACTCCGCGTCGGCTGCATATCAGATCAAGCCCAAGGCGCTGACGGCGATTGCGTTGGCCGCCTTTGGATCGCTGGGACTGGCGGCAGGGGTGATCTTTCTGATTGCCATTCTCGATACCTCGATCAAATCCACGGACGAAGCTGAGAGACTTCTTGGATTGCCGGTCCTGGCGGCAATTCCCGAAATGCCGGCTCTCAAACGTTCGCGACCGCTCAAGAATGTTTCGCCGGAAGATGGCGCTCAGACCGGGTTGCGTCTTCCCCTCTTGGAGGATGCCCACTCGACGGTCAGCGAATCCTTTCGCACGCTGCGGGCATCCATGCTGATGCTGGAGGGCGATCAGAAGCGCATTTTGTTCACCAGTGCAGTCCCCTCGGAGGGTAAGTCATTTTGCGCAACGAATGCGGCGGTTGCGCTTGCTCAGCAGCACACCAATGTCCTGCTCATCGACGCAGACCTTCGAAAGCCCGTGATCGAAGATCGACTTTTTGGGGGCGAGAAGCAGCCGGGACTAGCTGACTACCTGATCGGTCGGGCGGAACTGGACGAAATCATTCGGCCGTCGAGGGTTCCGGGCCTATCGGTCATTACTGCTGGACAACGATACTCAAATCCTGCCGAATTGCTCTCACGCCGCGAGCGGGTGGAAGAGCTGCTTAAGCAGGCTGATAAACGATTTGACCGGGTTGTGATGGATTCGGCCCCGGTTTTGGCGGTCAGTGATACCCTCGGACTGACCTCTCATTTTTCGGCCATTGCGCTGGTGCTTCGTTCGCACAAAACTGGTCGCCGGTTCGTTCAGCGGGCTCTCGACCTTCTTCGTCGGACGGGTCGTCCGGCTTGCGGGGTTGCGTTGAACATGGTGCCGGCTCGCGGCGAGGACTATCACTACTACTACTCCCACGGAGAGGGCACGAAAACCTACGGAGCCGAGCAGTAACGAGAACTGACTGACTTCGGCACCCGTTATCCGGGTCGCCGACAGCGATCGCTGCCGGAGCAGGAGTTCAGGGTGCGGCGCGAATTTCAGAAAAAGCTCATCGTCAAAAATCAAATGCCCCGGCGGTTTTTACCGCCGGGGCCTTCTGATTTAAATTCTGAACTCGCGTTGGGTTAGACGAGAGCTTCGATTTGTGGCTTCTCCTTTTTACCGAGAGCTTTGCGCATTTTGTGGAGTGCGATGTTCTGGAGCTGACGGATTCGCTCTCGGGTGACTCCGAACCGTTCGCCGACCTCCTCGAGGGTTCGCGGTTTTTCGCCGTCCAGCCCGAAGCGAGAGTTGATGATCTTGCGCTCGCGATCGTCCAGCATCTCCAGCAAGTCGCCGACTTCGTCGCGGAGATCCTTGTCTCGCAGGAGTTCGAAAGGGTCCAGTGCCTCGGCGTCGCCGACGATCTCACCAAACTCGGTCGACTCGTCGTCGCCGATTGGCGCATCGAGCGAGGCCGGTCGAATGGCCGCTATCTTGAGCTGCGATACTTTGGCGGGATTCATCCCGATCTCCTCGGCCAATTCTTCGTCGGTTGGCTCGCGTCCGAGTTCCTCGCTCAAATGAGTCGCGACGCGTCGGATCTTGGAAATCTTGTCCACGAGATGGACGGGAAGCCGGATCGTCTTGCTCTGGTTGGCTAGCGACCGCTTGATGGATTGTTTGATCCACCACGCAGCGTAGGTGCTCAGCTTGCCACCTTTGGCTGGGTCAAAGCGCTCGACAGCCTTCATGAGACCGATGTTCCCTTCGGAAATGAGATCGAGCAGAGGAAGGCCGAGGCCTTGGTAGTCTCGAGAAATCTTGACGACGAGCCGTAGGTTGCAACGGACCATTTCGGAACGCGCCGCCGCGTCTCCTTTCTGGATGAGAGCTGCCAGGCGAATCTCGTCTTCGATGGTCAGCAACGGAAACTTTGCGATTTCTCGCAAGTAGAGCTGGAATCCTGTGTCTGTATCTTCGATTGCCATAATGTTGTAGCCGGGGTGACCGACCCTCCTTGTTAGTAATAACGAACGAACCGGCACTTTCGTGCGGTGAATTCGAATCAATTTTTTATTTAACGACCTTAACTATCGACAGGAGTTCGAGCGGATTGTTCAAAGATTATTCCGAGAAACGGTTGATTTTTCGCGTGGAAGCGTCTTGGAAAGTTGCTCTGCAGAAGAGTAACTAATCACTCCCGGCGGCCCGTGGCACAAGATGTTGGGTCTTGACGAAATGAGAATCGTCTATCTAGTCTCTACAATGCTCCCGTCTTTCTCTCGTCACGGTCGGAAAAATTTCGTTTTTTGCGCATTGCCTGCGCTGCTCAGCTTGGCGTTGGTTGTCCCGGTGGAGGTTTCCGGGGCGACTGCGCCCGTTTTTGGGGACATGCGCGGGAGCTATCGAGGAATCGAGCGGATCGTGATCAAGAAGGCTGGGAAGCCCAAACGGTTGTCGGCTCCCGTGAAGGCGACCATTCGTTTATCACGAGGAAAGAAGGCGCTCCAGATCTCCACCGAGGGCACGTTCATCCGAAACAACAAGCGGGGAAAAATTACCTCGAATTATTCACTCGCGGGAAAAGGACGGGCGGTCCTTCGCCTTCGGGATAAACTGACTCCGGATTCGCTCCGCGCGGTGGGAACCGGCAATTTACGACGTCGCGGTGGGCGTTTCACAATGCTCGGGCGCGGTTACGGTCTCAACGGAGTCGTCACGGGTAAGCTGCGGATGCGGGGAAATTCCCTGCGCATTCAGCAGACGTTGCGCGACGGGACTCAGGAAGTGACCTTCAGGCTGACCCTGAGTCGGCGGTCGAAGAAGTAGTCGCGGCGCTGCGGGCTTTCATCTGATCGAGTTGTTCGGTAGGAACGGTGGGATGGCGACCTTTGCTGCACTGAAAGAGATTTACGACCGACCGTTTTTCGAGCTGTTGGAGACCGCGCGGTCGGTCCACCGAGACAATTGGCCTGAGCGCGAGATGCAACTTTGCACGCTGCTGAGCGTGAAAACCGGTGGCTGCAGCGAAGATTGCGCTTACTGCGCGCAGAGCTCCCGGTATCAAACGGGTGTGGAGCGCGAGAAATTGCTGACCGCCGCCGAGGTAATGCCCATTGCCGAGCAGGCGCGGGCCAACGGCTCCACTCGCTTCTGCATGGGGGCGGCGTGGAAGGGGGTGCGTGCGGGGGACCCTCGCTTCGAGACCGTGCTGGAGACCATCCGAGAGGTCAGCAAGCTGGGGATGGAGGTCTGCGTGACGCTGGGCCAACTCGGGGACGCGGAGGCCGAACAGCTTCGCGAAGCGGGCGTGACGGCTTACAATCACAACATCGATACCTCGCCCGAGCATTACGGCAACATCGTGACAACTCACACGTTCGAAGATCGGCTGAATACGATCGGGTCGGTGCAGCGCGCGGGCATGGCGGTGTGTTGCGGCGGGATCCTCGGGATGGGCGAATCCGAGACCGACCGGTTGCGGATGCTCGAGGTGTTGTCCAATTTCGACCCGGTGCCGGAGAGTGTCCCGATCAATTGCCTGATGCCGATGCCCGGGACCCCGTTGGAATCCGCTACCCCGATTGACCCGTTCGAACTGGTGCGGCTGATCGCCACGGCCCGGATCACGCTGCCCAAGGCGAAGATTCGCCTTTCGGCCGGTCGGACGATCTTGTCGCGCGAGGCGCAGGCGTTGTGCTTCTTCGCGGGTGCGAATTCGGTCTTTTACGGCGAAAAGCTGCTCACGGCGGGAAACCCCGAAGTGAACGAAGATCTGGATCTAATGAACGAGCTGGGTCTGAAGGCGCAGGTTCCGTTCAGCGACGTGGCGCGTCCGGCCTGCGCGGCGGTTGCCGCGTAGGGCGTTGCTCACTTCGCAAGTTGTAGTAGGGTCCGCGCCCCATGCCACTTTTCCAACTCCGCAACATCACCCTCGCCTACGGCGGCGCACCCATCCTCGACGGGGCCGATCTGCAGATCGATCCGGGCGAGCGAGTCTGTTTGTTGGGCCGTAACGGGGCGGGGAAAACCAGTCTGTTGCGCGTGATTGCGGGGGAGGAGACGCCCGCCAGCGGCGACGTCATTCGGCCGCCGGCAACCGTCTTGACCCGGCTTCAGCAAGAGGTGCCGCGGGGGCTCGGGGGGGAAGTGATCGACGTTTTGCGGTCGGGCCTGAGTCCGGATCGGCACGAAGAAGAGTGGGAGGCCGACGTGCGGTTGGAGAATCTGGCCGAGACAATGAATTTGCCCGCCTACGCTGAGTTTGCCGATCTCTCCGGTGGGTTGAAGCGCCGAGTGCTGCTCGGGCGTTCGCTGGCGGCTCAGCCCGACGTGTTGCTGCTCGACGAACCGACGAATCATCTCGATCTCGACTCGATTTTGTGGCTGGAAAATTTCCTGCTCGAGACGAAGCCGACGCTGCTTTTCGTCACGCATGACCGGGCATTTTTGCGACGGCTGGCGACGCGGATCATCGAGCTCGACCGGGGGAAACTCACGAGTTGGGCCTGTGGCTACGAGACGTTTCTCGAACGGAAGGCCGCCGCGCTGGAGGCGGAGCAGCGGCAGTGGGCGACCTTCGACAAGAAGCTGGCGCAGGAGGAGGCCTGGATCCGGCAGGGGGTGAAGGCCCGTCGGACGCGTGACGAGGGGCGGGTCCGGGCGTTGAAGGAGCTGCGGCGTGAGCGGAGTCAGCGCCGGGAACGCGAAGGGACGGCGACCCTGGCGCTGGCCGGTGGAGCCACTTCGGGTCAGAAGGTGATTCAGGCGAAGGGCGTGAATTTTTCCTACGACGATCAGGCGATTATCCGCGATCTCGAGACGACGATCTGGCGGGGCGACAAGATTGGGATCATCGGGCCGAACGGAAGCGGGAAAACAACGCTGCTCCAACTTCTGCTCGGCCGATTGGAGCCGACCAGCGGCGAGGTTCGCTCGGGAACGAATTTGGACGTCGTTTACCTCGATCAGATGCGCGCGCAGATCGATGACTCGAAGACGGTGGCGCAGAACGTGGCGGGCGACGCGGAGACGGTGACGTTCGACGGGAAGCCGAAGAACATTCACAGTTACCTGCAGGATTTTCTTTTCCGTAGTGACCGCATTCGACTGCCGGCGAGCGCGCTGTCGGGTGGGGAGCGGAATCGGCTTTTGCTGGCGCGGTTGTTTTTGCAACCCGCGAACCTGCTCGTGCTGGACGAGCCCACGAACGACCTCGACGCGGAGACCCTTGAGTTGTTGGAGGAACTGCTGCTGAATTACTCGGGAACGTTGCTGCTGGTTTCGCACGATCGCGATTTTCTGGACCACGTGGTGACCAGCACGCTGGTCTTCGAGGGCGAGGGGCTGGTGAACGAATACGTGGGTGGCTACGTCGATTGGCTCACGCAGCGGGCGCGGAAGATCGAGGCTCCAGTGCCCGTGGTTGAGCCCAAGCCGGTGCCGTCGAAAGCGACTGGGAGCGCGCCGAAGTTTTTGAATCGCGAGCGTCGCGAACTGGAGGAATTGCCGGACCAGATCGAGCGGCTCGAGCGGGAACACGGCGACATCACCGAGCGGCTGGCGTCGCCGGATCTTTACCGGGACGAGCCGGAGGAGCTGCCGCGGCTCCAAACGCGGTTGGCGGAAATCGAGCGGGAGACCACGGCCGCTTTTGCGAGGTGGGACGAATTGGAAGGCCGGCGACAAGCCTGCGAATCGTAATGAAACCTTCCGACATCAAACCGGGGCAGCGCTGGGCCAGTGACACGGAGCCCGAGCTGGGGCTGGGCATTCTGATGAAGGCTGAATTCGGGCGGGTGGAGATTTATTTTCCGGCGGCCAGTGAGCATCGACAATACGCGCTGGAGTCGGCGCCGCTGCGCCGAATCGTGTTCCGACCAGGCGATAAAATTCGCACGCACCGCGACGAGGAATTGACGGTCGAGTCGGTCGCGACGGAGGCGGGAATCGCGACCTACGTCGTGGCACCGGGCAACCGGGAGGTCCCGGAGGCTGAGCTGGCGGACACGATCAGTTTCAGCGCGCCGGAGGATCGCTTGCTGGCGGGGCGGGCGGAGGACAACGCCACGTTCGACCTGCGGGTGGCGTCGCTCGGGGTTCGGAGCCGGATCCGTCAGTCGCCGGTGCGGGGATTTGCGGGAGCTCGGATTGATTTGATTCCGCATCAGCTTCACATTGCGTCCGAGGTGGCGGGCGGCTCGCGCCGCGCGTGCTGCTGGCGGACGAGGTCGGGCTTGGGAAGACGATCGAGGCGTGTTTGGTGCTGCACCGGCTGCAGTTGACGGGGCGGGCGGATCGGGTGCTGATCTTGGTGCCGGATCCACTGGTTCATCAGTGGTTCGTGGAGTTGCTGCGGCGGTTCAATTTGCTGTTCAGTCTGTTCGACGAAGAACGTTGCGCGGCGATCCAGGCGGGTGACCCGGAGGTGAATCCCTTCCTTGATAGTCAGCTCGTGCTGGTGAGCGCGCCGTTTCTGGCGGGATCGGCGAAGCGGGCGGAACAGGCGATCTCGGCGGGCTGGGATTTGCTGATCGTCGACGAGGCGCATCACCTCGAGGCGGGGAGTGCGGGCTACGAATTGGTCGCGCAGTTGGCGGCGAAGATCGCGTCGGTCCTCCTGCTGACGGCGACGCCTCAGCAGTTGGGGTTGGAGAGTCATTTTGGTCGGTTGAGGTTGCTGGATCCAGATCGTTACGGCGACTTTGAGGAATTTGTCGCGGAGTCGGAGCGTTACGCGGTGGTCGCGCGGGAGGTCGATGAGTTGATTGCGCGGAAGGCGTCGGCGGAGGAGATCGCTGATCGGCTGGATCGTTTTGGAACGGGGCGGGTGATGTTTCGCAACACGCGGGCGGCGCTTTCGGGATTTCCGGAGCGGAAACCGCACCTGGTCTCGCTGGAGGATGGTGATCGGCTGACGTGGTTGGTCGGACTCTTGCGGGAGCTCGGGTCGGAGAAGATTCTGCTCATTTGCCGGACGCGCGTGATGGCCGAGCGGCTCTACGAATCGTTGCTGGCCCGGATCAGCGTGACGGCGGCGGTTTTTCACGAAGGTCTGTCGATGCTGCAGCGTGATCGCAACGCGGCGTTCTTCGCCGAGCCGGAGGGGGCGCGGATTCTGATCTGTTCCGAGATCGGGAGCGAGGGGCGGAATTTTCAATTTGCCCATCACCTTGTGCTTTACGATTTGCCGGACGACCCGGAATTGCTGGAGCAGCGAATCGGGCGGCTGGACCGGATCGGGCAGAGCGAAATGATCAACATTCACGTGCCGTATGCGAGCCGGACACGGATTCGGAGATTCTGGCGCGCTGGTATCACGAGGGATTGGGGGCATTCGAGCGGAACCTGCACGGAGCGGCGGAGATCGCGCGGACGCTGGACCCGGACCTGCGCGCGTTGCTGGAAAATCCGAACGCGAAAAAGCTGACGGCGTTCCTGGAGAAATCGCGCGCGCTGGCGACCGAGGTTGCGACGCGGATGGCGGAGGGCCACGACCGGTTGCTGGAGCTGAACTCTTCGCAGCCGGGGAAGGCGGCGACCCTGATCGAGCGGATTGAGCGGCGGGACACGGACCCGGCTTTCGAGGAATTCACGCTCGAGTTGTTTGATCATTTTGGGATCCACATCGAGGAGCTGGGACATCGTGGGTATTTGCTGCGGCCGGGGCACTTGCTGACCGATGCCTTTCCGGCGTTGCCGGACGATGGGTTGTCGGTGACGTTCGACCGAAGGCGGGCGCTGAGTCGCGAAGACCTGGGTTTTTTCTCGATGGATCATCCGATGATTCGCGGGGCGATCGATTTGCTGCTGGGGTCCGAGGTGGGGAACGCGGCGTTTGGCATCTGGCGGGTTCCGGGAGCGGATGCGGTCTACTTGGAGGCTCACGCGATCGCGGAGTGCGTGGCGCCGGCGGCGCTGCACGTGGATCGGTTTTTACCGCCGCATCCGATCCGGGTCGCGGTTGATCATCGCCTGCAGGACGAATCCGCGAACGCCAGGCTGACCTCCGCCAAACTGGAAAAAGGTGACCTTTTCAAACTGCTGCACAACGAGACGCTGAAGCGAAAACTGATCCCCGCGATGTTGACCGAGGCGCAGCGGCTGGCGGGGGGGGAGTTGGCGCGGCTGGTCAAAGCGGCGACGGCGAAGATGAAGGCGGAGCTGCAGACCGAGATCGACCGACTGCGGCATCTGAGCGAGGTGAACGATCAAATTCGCCCCGAGGAGATCGAGGCGTTGGAAGTTCAGCGGACGGCGCTGGGTGAGGTGTTGGCCGGGACGCGTCTGCGGCTGGATGCGGTGCGGCTCGTGCACCGGCAGGCCCCGGAGTAGACGGTCACTCCGGCGGGATGGCCGGGTTGATTCCGCAGTCGAGGAGTTCCTTGAAATCCTTGGCCGTCGTCATTTCGACGTGTCCGTCGGCGTAGAGGTAGTTCGAACTTCCCTGGAGTCGATCCTGACCGTTGCCACCGTGTCGGTCCGGCGTGATGTCGACAAGGGCGGCGCGCCAACTGCGCCATTCTTCGGAGTGAGTGTGGTCGGCACCGACGCCGAACTTTGCGGTCGGAGACGGTGGTGGCGAGCAGGGTCTGGGACGGTTTGGAGATGAGGGGCAGGCGATTGAATCGAGTGACGACCTGACCGACGGCGTCGTAGGCCGGGTTGAACACGATGCTGTTGAGCGTGTAGCTGGTGCCGCTCTCGGCGCGGCGACGGTCGGCGTTGGGATCGGCGGGGCTGATCCGGATCTCGTCCACGTCGCCCAAGTAGGGTGCGACGGTGTAGATCCACGAACGGCCGAGCTGGCCGGTGTGCGAGGTGTCCGGGAGGACGCCGCCGTTGTCGGTGGCGTAGAGCAGCAGACCGGTGCCGATCTGGCGAAGATTCGACGCGCATTCGGCCTGGCGGGCTCTCGTGATACCGGTGGTGACGGCGCTGACGGACAAAGCCGCCAGCACCGAGACGGTGCCGAGCACCACGAGAAGCTCGAGGAGGGTGAATCCGGATTTTTCGCCGTGCGGGAGGATCATGCCTGTCGACGGCGCCTGGCGAAGAGCACTGCGCCAATCGAGGCGAGCGCAAGGAGACCGACGACGGAGGGCTCTGGGACGACGGTGAAGGTGAAGGTCTCGGTGGCGGACTGGAGCGCTGTCCACCGACGTGGTCGCCCGAGACGGTGATGTCGAGGGCGTAGGTGCCCGGGGTGCTGAAGGCGACATTGTAGTGGGTGTGACCCGGGATCGCCACGTTGAAGGAATCGGCGGCGGTGATGCCATCGGACGAAGCCCAGAGGAATGTTGGGTCTCCCACGGTTGTGAAGTAAACGGAGACGTGACCGGGGCCGGTCATCCCCGAAAGCGTGAAAGCGATGTCGCCGGACCACTCGGACGCGATCAGTTCCTCGGTGGCGAAGCCGAGGTAGGGGACGTCGGCCACGGGGTTGTTCGGAATGACCCAGAACGTTTCGCCGGCCGCTACGCCGATGGGAGCCCAAGCTGCGGATGCGGGGCGGACAGCCGTCGAGTTCGCGTTGTCCGGCACTTGGAGAAAGAGGTCGCCGGCGTCGTATTCCTCGTCGAACTGGGGCGTGCCGCCGACCACTCCGCCTTCCATGTGCCAGTGCGGATGGAGTTCGAACCCGGACCCTTCGTCCTCCCAGCCGACGCCGATGTCGCCGTGGCCGGAGGTCCACGCCGGCTGCGCGAGGGCGGAAGTCAGGGAGCCAAGGGTGAGAGCGACGGAAAAGGTGAGCAAGGTGGTGTTCATGAATTTGAGATATGACTATCATCTATCACTTGTGCAAGGTGTTTTTGAGAATTGACTCGCATTTTTTTGAGAGCGAGAGTTCGGGATGGCATACGCAACGCGGCAGAAGGAGTTGATTGCGGCAATTTTTGAGGCTTCGGAGCGACCGTTGACGCCGACGTCGGTGTGCGAGATGGCTCAACGGGAGCTCCCTCAGCTCGGGATTGCGACGGTGTATCGGGCGATCAAGCAATTCGTCGAGGAAGGGATCATCCGGCTCATCGACGTCCCGGGAGCGCCGCCGCATTACGAAAGCGCGGCGCGTCGGCACCATCATTTCTTTTTGTGCGGGGGGTGTCGCCGGTTATTCGACCTCGTGGGTTGCGTGGGTGGGATCGACCACCTGGCTCCGCGTGGTTTCCGCGTGAAGGAACACGAAATCGTTCTCTACGGCGATTGCGAGACCTGCTCGGAATCCGCCGACGCTCGAGCTGCGGCGGGGGGCGGGGAGGAAATTCTCAGCCCGCCACGAGGAGTGCTGGCAGCGGGGTGAGGAGAGCGAGGTCAGCCCAGGCGGCGGCTGCGTCGGAGCCGACGAGGCGTTCGATCAGCGGAGCGGTGGCGAGGAGGATGGCGCTTGCGAGGAGGCTGAGAAGGACGGGGGTGGTGCCGACGATCACGACGCAAATTGCAAAAATGGTGGCGAGCACGAGCGAGAGGGTGCGGGACGGTCGGGCGGTGGGACCGAAGCGGGCAGCGATGGAAGTTTCGCCCCGGTCGTGATCGCGGTCGCGATCGAGTCGGGCGATGAGGAGGCAGTTCGCAAAGCAAAGGAGCGCGAAGCCAAGGGTCTCGCCGAGCACGGGCCAGGTGAACGCGTTCACGAGGGGGGTGAGGGCGGCACCGAAGGCGAAGACGAGGCTGACGACAGCTTCCTTCAGCCAACCGCGGCCCCAGCGGGTGCCGGCGAGCTGGTTCCAGGCGAAGTAGGCGACGACGAACGAGCCGAGTGCACTGCCGGCGAGGAGGGTGCGCAGCGGAAGGGTCGTGACGACGAGAAGGGCGCCGAGGGTGGCCGCGAGGAGGATGCCGGCGGCGAGTGGGCGGGCGTGGCGGCGGCTGAAGCGGTGGCGGGCGGCGGTGGTCGGGCCGACGGAGAGGCGGAAGCCGTCGAGCACGCGGTCGCCGGCGTAGATGATCCAGACGGCGAGGAAGAGGATCGCTGATTCCGTGACGGGGAGTTCGTAGTCGGCGGTGCGGGCGAAGAGCATCTGCCAGGCGACGGTGATGAGTGGGGCGTCGAGGTGGAGGACGTTGAGCCAGAGATACCAGGGGACTTTTGATTTTCGATTTTCGATTTTCGATTTTGGATTGGGGTGCGGGCGGCGCGATGGCGGGGGGTTGGTTCGCCGGGCCGGATTGTCCATGGAGTCTATTTACTCGCGTCTTGGCAGTCTGGGCGAGGCTCTGGTAGTTGCTTCGGCTCGGTATGGCGGAATCGGTTCGTTTTCAACACTACGAGGTGCTTCGACGGGACGACGGGGGGCTGTGGGAACTCGGGCGTGGTGCGATGGGCATCACCTACAAGGCTTACGATACGAATCTGCGCTGTGACGCGGCACTCAAGGTGATCAACGCGACGTATCTGGGCGACGAGACGGCTCGGCAGCGGTTTCTGCGGGAGGCGCGGGCGGCGGCGGCGATTCGGCACCGGAACGTGGCGGCGGTCTATCACCTCGGGATGGCGGATGACGCGTTTTTTTACGCGATGGAATTCATCCCGGGCGAGACGGTCGAGGATTTCATGAAACGGGAGGGCGCGGTGCCGACGGGGTTGGCTTTGGACATCGTGATGCAGGTGGCCCGGGCGCTGGGGGCGGCGGAGAAGCAGGGGCTGGTCCACCGCGACATCAAGCCGGCGAATTTGATGCTGCTGCGGCAGGCGGGGGAGGACCTGCTGGTGAAGGTGATCGATTTCGGTCTGGCGAAGGGCGCGGATCAGGCGTCGGGATTCGAGGCGGCAACGATCACGCTGGGTGGGTTTCTCGGGACGCCGCATTTCGCGAGTCCGGAGCAGCTGGAGGAGGGTGAGCTGGACGTGCGGTCGGACATCTATTCGCTCGGGGTGACGCTGTATTACATGCTGGCCGGGAAGACGCCGTTCTCGGGTTCGCTGGCACAGGTGATGAGTCAGCACCTGCACCGGGAGCCGCCGCTGGATGCGTTTGCCAATCAGTCGGAGGCGGTCGTCATGTTGCTCGAGCGGATGCTGGCGAAGGACCCGGCGGATCGTCCGCAGACTCCGGCGGAATTGCGCGCCGAAGTGGAGGCTTGTCTGGGATCGGGCGCGGGCGCGGGGACGGAGTCGGGGTCGCGGGTGGGTTCGCCGGTGGTGTCGGATGAGGATTTTGAAACCGAGGTGGCGGAGGAGAGCGCGGCGGAGGAGCCGGTGGTGCCGGCACCGGGGGTGGTGCTGGCCGGCAGGTTTGAGTTGCTGGATGAATTTGATCCGGGCGAGTTCGGGCAGACATTTCGGGCGAAGAATCTCGAAACGAACGGGACGGTGGCGGTTCTCATCCTGGACCCGAGGTTGCTGCCAACGAGTCAGGCTTACACGAGGCTCGAGGATGAGGTGTCGGCGTTGCAGCGGGTGCGGCATCCGTCCATCGTGCGGGTCGATTCGCTGGAGCACGCGCGGCCGATCAGTTTTCTGACCCGGGAGTGGATCGAGGGTCCGTCGTTGTTGGACGCGCTGAGGGAGCGGGGTTGGCTCTCGCCGGGCGAGGGGATGCTGGTGTTGACGTCGCTGGCGGGCGGGCTCGAGGCCCTGCAGCTGGGTGGGGTGCCGTGTCCCCGGCTGGTGGCGGAGTGGATCACGCTCGTGCCGGGCGAAGCCGCGCCGGGGCAGCCGAAATTCAACGCGCTGAGTCTGGAGGGAGTGGCTCCGGCGGACGCGAACGCGACGATGGTCGGATCGGCGGGAGGGTCGCTGCGGGAGGCGGGTGCGTTCTCGGGGAATCCGGGGGTGGAATTTTCCTTCGCTCTGGCGGCGATCGCCTACGAGATCTTTGGCGGAACCCGGCTCGGGGATGGCTCGGGGACGTTCGTGCCGATTGGGAATTTGTCGGAGGAGGCCAACCGGGTGTTGCGGCGGGCGTTCGATCCGACGAAGGGCTACCGGTCGCCGAGTGCGTTCGCGGCGGAGTTGGGTGACGCGGTGGGGGATGCGTGCGGGGTGGTGAGTGCTCCGGCGGCGGCGGACGTCGCCGTGCCGCCGCCGGAGCCCGGTACGCCGCCCATTTCGCGGGTGGAACTGAGTAGGGCGCCTCGGCGGAAGGTTCCCGTGGGGGCGGTGGTCGCCGGACTGGTCGGGTTGGCGGCGGTGGGCGGCGGGATTTTGATTTTTGGGAGCGGTTCCCAAGAGTCGGTTGCGGAGGCAACGCCGGTTCCTTCGGCGAAGCCCGAGGTGGTGCGGGCGACCCCGAGTCCGACCGTCACAGCGACGCCGTCGCCGTCGCCAACTGCGGTGGCCGAGGCGAAACTGTCGCCTGCCGAGGCCGTGGCGATGGCGGAGGGGCTGGTCGAGTCGGATCCGGAGCGGTATTTCGAATTGGCGACGCTGGCGGCGGAGGCGGGGAGTCCGGAGGGGACGAGGTTGGTCGCGAAGGCCTACGAGGGCGGCGTGGGCGTGCCGCAGGATGCGGCGCGCGCGTTTGGCTATTTCCGCCGGGCGGGTGAGCTGGGGGAGCGCCGGGCTCTTTTTGCCACGGGACTCCATTATCTGAACGGCGAAGGGGTGAAGCCGGACATCGGCATGGCAATTCATTACCTCGAGCGTTCGGCGAACCTTGGGTGGGTCTACGCGCAAAAGGTGTTGGGGGATATTTACCGGGTCGGCGCGGGACTCGATCAACCGAACGTCCCGGAGGCCTACCGGTTGCTGAAGGCGGCGTCGGATCAGGGATTTTCGGATGCCGATGCTTTACTAGAACGGATGATCTCGGATGGCCAGATCGTCGACGGAAAGCCGGTGGAAGTGGACTCGCGAGCTGATGGTGAAGATTGAACCGAAGGCCGCTCGTGCCGTGATTTTTGACGGGAAAGCGCTCAGTTTCAGCCCTCTCCTTGACTAACCCGGCCTGAACCGATACCCCCTTGTGCCCGCTGGCGCGCAGGGCGTTGCCGCGATTCGACCCATGAACATTCACGAATACCAGGCGAGAGAACTTTTTGCGAAATACAAGGTGGCGACGCAACCCGGAGGGGTCGCCTCCACGCCGGAGGAAGCGGAGAAGGTCGCGACCGAACTCGGCGGCGGCATTGTCGTCAAAGCTCAGATTCACGCGGGTGGTCGCGGCAAGGGAACGTTCAAGAGTGGTTTCCAGGGCGGCGTTCACCTTTGCAAGACGCCCGCCGAGGCCAGGGAATTGGCGGCGAACATGCTCGGGCAGGTGCTCGTGACTCATCAGACCGGCCCCGAGGGCAAGGAGGTCAGCAAGCTCTTCGTTGGCGAAGCGGTCGACATCGAGCGGGAACTCTACTTTGCCATTCTGCTGGACCGGGCCACGTCGGCTCCGATCGTGATCGCGAGCACGGAAGGTGGTGTGGACATCGAGGCGGTCGCGGAGAATACGCCCGAGAAAATCGCGCGCATCCCGATTGATCCGTCCTACGGTCTGCAACCCTTCCAGACGCGCCAGATCGCGGCATCGCTCGGGCTCACCGGCAAGCTGATCAACCAGGCTTCGAAACTTTTCACCAATCTCTACTCGCTCTTCATCGGCTGCGACTGCTCGATGGTGGAGATCAACCCGCTGGTCGTGACCAGCAAGGGCGAATTGCTGGCGTTGGATGCGAAATTCAATTTTGACGACAACGCGCTCTACCGCCAGCCAGCCGTGGTGGCGATGCGGGATGAGACCGAGGAGGATCCTCGGGAGGTCGAAGCCTCGAAGTTCGGTCTGAACTACATCGGGCTCGATGGCAACATTGCTTGTTTGGTCAACGGAGCCGGTCTGGCGATGGCGACGATGGACATCATCCAATACGCGGGTGGCAGCCCGGCCAACTTCCTCGACGTCGGGGGTGGCGCGACGAAGGAGCAGGTTGCGTCGGCGTTTCAGATCATCCTCGCAGACCCGAAGGTTGAGGGGATTCTCGTTAATATCTTTGGCGGCATCATGGATTGCGACGTGATCGCGAACGGGATCGTCGACGCAGCGCGTGAGACCGGATTGAGTCTGCCACTGGTGGTGCGGCTCGAGGGCAATAACGTCGCGGCCGGCAAGAAAACGTTGGATGCCAGCGGGTTGTCGTTGATCAGCGGAGACGACATTCTGGACGCGGCGAAAAAGATCGTTGCTGCCGTGAAGGAAAAATCCGCAGCGGCATGACGATCAGCGAAATCGCATTCTCCTGCTATCCGGTCACGGACGTCGCGCGGGCCAAGGCCTTTTACGAGGGCATTCTTGGACTCACTTGCACGATGGACCATGCGATGGAGGGGGGGCATTGGGTGGAATACGACATTGGCCCCGGCACGTTGAGTATCGGCAAATACGAGGGTTTCAATCCGACCAGCGAAGGCTGCTCGGTTGGACTGGAAGTCGAGGATTTCGAAGCCGCAATCAGTGAACTCAAAGCCGCAAACGTGCCATTTCAGATGGGCGCTTTCGAGACTCCCGTCTGCCACATGGCGATGGTCAAAGACCCCGATGGCAACATCATCATCATTCACAAACGCAAACCGAGCGAAGAAGCGACTCCCGCTTGAGAAAAAAAATTCCAATCGGAAATCCAAAATCGGAAATCGAAAATTCCCATGGCCATTCTAGTCAACGCAGATACCAAAGTCCTCGTGCAGGGCATCACCGGCAGCTTCGGCGGTCGTCACGCGCAGCTCAGCCTCGATTACGGGACGCAGATTGTCGCGGGAGTCACGCCGGGAAAGGGTGGGCAAAAATTCGCCGACGTGGTGCCGATTTTCGACACGGTCAAAGCGGCGGTCGCCGAATCGGGCGCGACGGTTTCCGTGATTTTCGTGCCGCCACCGTTCGCGGCTGACGCCATTTTCGAGAGCATGGACGCCGGGGTCGATCTGGCGGTGTGCATCACGGAGGGCATCCCGGTCAACGACATGGTGCGGGTGAAGCAGGCGCTGAAAGATTCCAAGACGCGATTGATCGGTCCGAATTGCCCGGGGCTCGTGACTCCCGGGACGGGTGAGGACTCGCACGGGGGCTGCCGGATCGGAATTGCGCCGGGATACATTCACAAGCGGGGTAACGTCGGGGTGGTTTCCCGTTCGGGCACGTTGACTTACGAAGCGGTCTGGCAATTGACGACACGTGGATTGGGACAGAGCACCTGCGTGGGGATCGGTGGCGATCCGGTCAACGGGACTTCGCACCGCGACGTGCTGGAAATGTTCAACGACGATCCCGAAACGGAAGCGATCATCATGATCGGTGAGATTGGTGGGACTGCGGAAGAGGAGGCGGCTGAGTGGGTGAAGGCGAATTGCAAAAAGCCAATCGCTGCATTTATCGCGGGTGCGACGGCACCTCCTGGACGCCGGATGGGTCACGCGGGCGCCATCGTGAGTGGTGGCAAGGGGACGGCAGCGGCGAAGATCGAGGCCTTGCGGGACGCCGGGATCGCGGTCGCCGAAACTCCAGCGGACATGGCGGACACGCTGATTCGCCGGATGAAGGAGTAGCGCGCGGGCGGTCGGCCCGTGCAGAAAAAAGCACCGCCGGAAATCGTGGCGGTGCTTTTTTTTGAGTTTTTGTGATCAGGCCAGGCGGCCCCGGATCGAAGAGCTGGTCAGCTCTTCTTGATCCAGTCGATCAGTTCTTCGGGCGTGCTCCAGGCGAGACCGACTTCCCGCTTCACTTCCTTGCCCGCGCTATCGAGAACGATGAGCGTGGGGTAACCTTCGATCCCGTAGGTCTCGGCCAACTCCGCGTTTTGCTTCTTCAGCTCGTCGGGTTGAGGCTTCGCGTTTGGGTAGTCCAGTTCGACCAATACGAGGTTTTCGTCGGCAAACTCTTTGAAGTCGTCCTTCGTCAGAATTTCGCTGTGGAGCATTTTGCAGGGTGGGCACCAGTCCGATCCGGTGAATTCGAGAAGGACCATCTTTTCCTCCGAGGCGGCGGTCTTCAGAGCCTCGGCGTAATCGGTTTTCCACCCGTCTCCCGCCCAACTGAAGGCAGGAACGGTGGCAACGAGGAAGGTGGCAACGGCGGCGAAACGGGAGAGTGAATTTTTCATCGCAAAGTAAGACGCTCGAAAGCGGATTTTTGTTCAATGAAATGTTTGGACCCTCCGCGGGACTACTGGTCCTTGAGCAGTTGCTGGCGGATCTCGGGGGTGAGGTCGGCTGAATTGATCCACCGGGTGGCGGCGGCCGGGTCGCGCTTGAGCCAGCGGGAGGCGAGGCTGGTGATCAGACCTTGGCGGGTGCCGGTGTCGGCGATGGATTGGGTCCATTGCAGGCCGACGGCCGGGTTGCTCTCGGCGACGGTCGAAACGAATCGTTGGAGGGTGCGGTCGCGACCGTCGCCGGCGGGAACGGAGCGGAACCAGGCGAGCGCGGAGTCGGCGTCGTAGCGGACCCAGCGGGACATGACGTTGCCGATGGCGGATGCGCGTTCGTCATCATCGGGGATGGAGCCCGCCCACTCGGCGGCGCTGGCGGGATCGTAGCGGGACCAGTTGTAGGTCAGGTTGGAGACGGCGTTTTGGCGGGTGGATGAGTCGGTGATGTTGGTGAGGAGCGCGGTTGCGGCGGCGGGATCGTTCTGCGACATGCCGCTGATCACGCCGGACCAGATGGCATCGCGGACGGCGGGATCGGTCTGGGAGCGGGCCCATTGCTGGGCGGCGACGGGGTCGTCGTCACCCCAGTTGGTCGCGATGTTGCGCAGGGCGTCGTCTTGTTCCTCCTCGCTGCCGATGAGCGTGGCGAGGGCGGCGGCGTTGGTCGGATCGCTGGACGCGACGCGGGAAGTGACTCGCTTGATGAGCTGATCGCGGTCGTAGCCGGCGGGGAAGGTTTCGATCCAGGTCGAGGCGGTTTCGAAATCGTTGCGAGCCCAGTCCTGAAGGACGCTACTAAGAAGATCCTGCTTGGATGAGTCGGCGGGTAGCGATTGGACCCATTCGGCGGCGGCGGCGGGATCGTCGTTTTCCCATTGGTTGGTGACGGCTCGAAGGGCGTTGGTGCGGACGGCTCCGGGTGGAAGGGCGCTGGCGCGGGCGGCGGCGTCGCGGGGGTCCTGAGTGGCGAAGGCGTTGAAGACCGAGTAGGCGAGTCGTTGCTGGTCGGAGGGAGGCTGGGAACGCAGGTATTCGAGAGCGCGGACGGGGTCGCGCTCGGCGAAGGTGGAAAGAACGCGGGAACGGGCGGAGCGACCGAGGTCGGAGTCGGTCTGGCGGTCGGTCCAGGCGATGGCGGCGTCGAGGTCGTTTTCGCTCCAACCAGTGAGGACGCCGAGGACGGCGGCGCGCCGCTCGCGGCGTTCGGTGAGCGAGTTGGCGTATTCGAGGGCGGGGCCGGGATCGAGGCGGGCCCAGGAGGAGAGGACCATGGTGAGAAGGGTGGAGCGCCGGTCCTTTTCGGGGGTGAGGCGGATGGCGTCAGCCGCTTCCCGCGCCGTTTCGGGAGTGAGGTCGAGCGAGAGGGCGGCAATGAGCGCGTAGCGGCGATAGAGGCTGGGCTCGGCGATGGCGGCGTCGATGCGGGATCTGATGGGAGTCGGATTGGCCGCGGTGGAGGGTTGGGGTCGGGGGGAGTCGGGCGTGACGGTGGAGGGTGATTGGTGAGCGGTGAGTGGTGAGTGGTGGATTGCTGACGAGGCGTCGAGAGGTTCGGTCGTCGATCGGGTGATCGATCGTCCGACGGCGATGCCGACGAGCAGGGTGGCGGCGAAGGCCAGGGGGAGACCAAAGGTGGTTTTCACGCGGGGACGAGGAGGGTTTTTCCGGAGCCTTGGTTGGCTTGGAGAGCGGTTTGGATTTCCTGAAACGGAAACGTGCGGGTGATCGGAACGTGGAGGGTGCCGTCGGCGACCAGGTCGGCGAGAAGGGTGAAAACGCGGGTGCGCTCTGCCGCGGGGGTGTCGGTGAACCAGCGGCGGAGCCAGAATCCACGAAAGGCGAGGTCGTTGAAAATGAGCAGGCCGTTGGGGGCTTTGACGGGCTGGCGGGACATCGCCCCGTAGGTCACGTGAATGCCGCCGGGTGCGAGGGCGCTGGCGATGTTGAGCGCGGAGGGGCCGCCGACGGCGTTGAGCGCGAGGCGGGGCGGGGTGTCGCCGAAGGGTCGTTCTTTCCGGAGGTCGGCGTCCTCGAGCAGGACGCTGTCGGCACCGAGGTCGGTGAGTTCGGAGATGAGCTCGGGGCGGCGGACGAGGTTGAGGGTTTTCACGCCCATGGATTTGGCGAGGGCGATGACGCAGCGGCCGACGCCGGAGTTGGCGGCATTTTGCACGATCCAGTCGCCGGGCTCGAGATCGACGAAGCCGTGAAGCATGGCGTGGGCGGTGGGCGGATTCACGCAGAGCATGGCGGCCTGGAGTGGGTCGGCATGAGCGGGAACGCGGACGGCATTGGCGGCGGGGAGGTTGCGATGCGTGGTCCAGCAGCCGGGCAGGGTGGTGGCGACGAGATCGCCGGGGCTGAAATCGCTCACGTTGTCACCGACGGCGGTGACGCGACCGCAACCTTCGTTGCCGATGGTGGCGGGGAGTTCGGGCAGGTCGCCGTAGGTGCCTTCGATGACGTTGAGGTCGGCTGGATTGATCGGTGAGGCGAGCATCTCAAGGGCGAGCTCGCCGGGGGCGGGCGGGGGAAGCTCGAGGTTCTCGACGCGGAGGGCTTCGGTGGGGTCGTTACTGAAAGCGTGGAGGCGGACGGATTGCATGGTGAATTTTCGATTCTCGATTTTGGATTTTCGATTGGTTAGAGCAGCGCGGTGATAAGGGCGGTCGTGAGGCCGGCGTAAAGGCCGGCGATGACGTCGTCCCAGGCGACTTTGCCGGGCCAGGGGCGAAGTTCGATCCACTGGATGCCGGGCTTGAGGACGTCGAAGAGGCGGAAGGTGACGAAGGCGAGGAGGGTGCCGAGTAGGATGTGGTCGGCGGGAACGAAGCAGACGGCGATGGCGGCTCCGGCGACTTCGTCGAGGACGAACTCGCGGGCATCGGGGTCGAGGAAATGGCGGGCGGCCGTGGACTCGGCGGCGACGCACTGAGCGGTGGCGAGAAGGGCGAGAGCCGCGATCAGAATCAGCACGGTCGTCCACGGGAAGACGAGGGCGAGAAGGGCGGCCAGAATCGGGGGATACGCGGAAGCGGTCGTTGCTCCGATGACGGGAAGGTAGCCGGTTGGGCCGACGGTCGCGGCGGAGAGCAGGAAGCGGGACGGAGCGGGCGGCGGGGTGAGGGAGGAATCAATCCAGATTTCCTCCACGAGGCCGGGCGCAGGCGTGGCGCAGGGACGGCTGCCGACGTGGTGGAAAATCCCCGTGGGACGAAACGCCCAACCCAATCCGGGGACCTTTTGATCGAGGAGGGCGTGGAGAGGTGCCTGGCGGGTGGCGGATCGGCGGTCGGCGAGGGTGTGGGAAGGAGGTGGTGGACCATCGGGTGCCCGAGCGGTGGCGAGGATCGGAGCGTCGGAAGCCGGGAGGTCATCGATGGCGACGGCGACGGGGTGTCCCGGGAAGAGGTCGGCGGAGCGGCGGCGGAGACGATCCGCGAGTTGGTCGTGGAGATCGGGCGGGGTCACGATGAGGTGGAAGATGAAATACTTTCGAGCAGAAGGGAACGGAGGAAACGAAGGGATGCAATTTCTTCGTTCTCTTCGTTTCCTTCTGTTCAGATCGACGAGATGTCGGTGGTCGAAGAATGGGGTGGCGGCGGGCCTTTGCTGGCGTTGGCTCCGATGCAGGACGTGACGGATTGGAACTTCTGGAACCTGACGTCGGGCTACGGTGCGGCGGACGTCTATTTCACGGAATACTTCCGGGTGCTGGCGACGTCGCGGTTGGATCGGAATATTCTGCGTTCGGTGGTGGAGAATCCGACGGGACGGCCGGCGGTGGCGCAGTTGATCGGGAACGACGTGCCGTCGCTCGTGCGGACGGCGCGGGAGCTGGAGGACCGGCACCCGGTGGCGGGCGTCGACTTGAATCTGGGCTGCCCGGCTCCGGTCGTTTTCCGCAAGTGCGCGGGGGGCGGGTTGCTGCGGGATCTGCCGATGGTGGATCGGATTTTGGGCGAGCTGCGGGAGGCGGTGCGGGGAAGATTTACCGTGAAGACACGGTTGGGGTTTGCGGAGATTGGGGAGTTCGACGCGCTGCTGGACGTATTTTCCCGGCACGAAATCGACCTGCTTTCGGTCCACGGGCGGACCGTCGCGGAGCGGTATCGGTCGGACGTTCACTACGATCGGATTGCGGATGCGGTGGGCGCGATGCGGTGCCCGGTGCTGGCGAATGGGAACGTGTCCTCGGCGGACGGTGGGGCGGAAATATTGCGTGAAACGGGCGCGGCGGGATTGATGGTTGGTCGTGGGGCGATTCGGAATCCGTGGATCTTCTCGCAAATCCGGCAGCGGCTGCGCGGCGAGCCGGTGGGCGAACCGACGGGGCGGGATGTGCTGGGCTACGTCCGGGGGCTGTATGAATCGACGGCGGCGGCGGGCGTCGAGGAGCGGCGGCGGGTGCAGCGGGTCAAGAAGGTGATGAACTATCTTGCGCTGGGGGTGGAGCCGACGGGGAAGTTCCTGCACGCGGTGCGGAGAGCGCAGAGTGAGGCGGAGTTTTTCGGGCTGTGCGCGGAGTTTTTGGATCATGACGATCCGATGCCGCTGGTGCCATTCGAGCTCGAGCTGGGCGAGACGGACGTGCTGGCGGGGGCGCACGGGGGGTAGGCGGCGGCGGATCGCCCTTTGTCAGGCGATTTCCACCACGCGGGCTTTCGGTCGGGTGGTTGATTCGCCGACGCGGAGGCCGCGGAGTTGGGCGCCGAGGGGGGATTCCGGGGTGATGATCGTGATGGTGTGGCTGGCGTGTTCGAATTCCTGGCCGCCACCCGCCGGTCCGAGCAGGAACCAGGATCGGTCGCCGGACAGGTCCAGCAGAATGAGCGCGCCGAGGTCGATCGGGTCGTCGGCGGTAAAGTCGCGGGGGTCGAGCTTCTCGAAGGCGGCGTGGGACTGGCGGGCAGCTTGGGCCTGCTTGGCGAGTCCGTCGGCGAGGTAATTTTGCTCGGTCGAGAGGGTGTCGTATTTGTCTTCGGCGCGGCTTTCCTCGTCGTTGCCCCCGGCGCGGGTCGCGCGGGAGGCGGCGCGGACTTTATCAAATTCCTCGAACAGGGCGGCTGTCGCCGCCGCCAGGACGGCGGTCTTTTTCACGAGTCCGATTCAGGAAGCGGGCGAACGCTGCGCTTAGTAGTAGCGGGAGCGAGGTGGCGGTGCCACGTAGCGACGATCATCATATCGATCGTCATAGCGGTCATCGTATTCGTCCTCGTAGTAGGTCCGGCGTTCGTAGCGGTCGTCGTAAGGGTCGTCGCGGATCCCGAAGATTGCGCGACCAATGGGATCCGGTGGGACGAATCGGCCGTTCACGCAGCCGGTGAGTGTCAGGAGAACGGCGAGTGCCAGAGCGACGAAGGGGGACGATTTCATGGTTGCTTTTTAATCGAGCGTGAAGCCGATTTTGATCGTCACCTGCCAGTGGTTGACCTTGCCGTCTTCGAGGTGTCCGCGCGTCTCGACGACTTCGAACCAACGCAGGTTGTGCACGGAGTCGGAGGCTTTGGCGATGGCGTTTTCGACGGCCTTTTCGATGCTTTCCGTGGAGGAGCCGACGAGTTCGATTTTTTTGTAGATGTGGTCCATGGGGGGAGTCTGAAGCTCGGGCGGTCGAAGGTCAAAGGGGATGTGGTGCCGGGGTTTAGCTCGCGGGTGGGGCGTTGATAGCGTAGGTAGGCGCGTGGTCGACGCGGAGACGAAAGCAAACATCGAGGTGGACGGGAAGACGGTTCGCCTGTCCGGTAGTCTGGACGCGGCGGGCGCGGCTCGGATCTGGGATGAGGCGGCGTCCTTCTGCGAGCAGAACAGTGGCGCAACCGTGGAGGTAGCGGGTTTGGACTACATCGACGCGTCGGGGATTGCGCTGCTTTTCCAGCTTTCCAAGAAATTTGACGCGAAGATCGAGGGGCTGCCCGAGGATTCCGCTCGTCTGCTCGAGCCTTACAAGAAAGACGAGTATCCGACGCTGGGGCCGCCGCCGGGACGCGATGATTCCGTGCCCGTGCAGGCCGGTCGGGTGGGAGCGTTGTTCTTCGGCGATCTGCGGGACCAGGTGGTCTTCACCGGGCGGTTGACGCTGACGCTGCTGGCGGCGCTGGGACGGCCGGACAGGGTGCGTTGGGGAACGATGTGGCAGACCGTCGAGAAGGCGGGGGTGAACGCGCTTCTGATCGTGGGGATGATCGGATTTCTCACCGGGATGATCATGGCGTTTCAATCTGCAGCGCCGCTGCGGCAGTTTGGGGTGGATATTTTCGTCGTGAATCTGGTGGCGCTGGCGATGTTGCGGGAGTTGGGCGGCATCATGACGGCGATCGTGCTGGCGGGGCGGAGCGGGTCGGCGTTTGCCGCCGAGATTGGGACGATGAAGGTGAACGAGGAGTTGGACGCGCTGAATACGATGGGGATGGATCCGGTGCGATTCCTGGTGGTGCCGAAGGTGCTCGCGAGCCTCATCGTGACGCCGATCCTGACTTTATACGCGAACGTTTTCGGAATCGGCGGCGGTCTGCTGGTCGTGATGATGTTTGGCCACCCGTGGGCGGCGGTTTGGAATCAACTGACGTCCGCTGTGTCGGTCAACGACGTGCTGGCTGGGCTCATTAAGGCATTGTTCTTCGGCGTGTTGGTCGCGGGAATCGGCTGCCTGCGGGGGCTGCAGACGAAATCCGGTGCGGCCGCGGTCGGCGACTCGACCACGCGGGCGGTGGTCAGCGGGATTTTCCTGATCATCCTGGTGGACGCGGTGTTTGCGTTCGTGTTCTTCGCGATTGGATTCTGATGAGCGCGATTATCAAAGTGAAGGGACTGGTCGCGGGCTACGGCGACAACGTGGTGCTGAAGGATCTGAATTTCGAAGTCGAACGCGGCGAGGTCTTCGTGATTCTGGGCGGGTCGGGTTGCGGGAAGAGGTACGGTGCTCAAGCACATGATCGGGCTGAATCCTCCGCTCGGCGGAGAGGTGTTGATCGACGGGGATGACATCGTGTCGGCGGAAGGCGACGAGCGGATCAAGATCCTGCGGCGGATCGGCGTCTCGTATCAGAGTGGCGCCCTCTTCGGGTCGATGACCCTGAACGACAACGTGCGTTTACCGCTCGAGGAATACACGTCGCTCTCGAGCGAGGCGATGGATCTCGTTGCTTGGATGAAGCTCAAGCTGGTGGGGTTGGACAAGTTCACGCACTTCCTGCCGAACGCGATCAGCGGCGGCATGCAGAAACGGGCGGCGATCGCGCGGGCGATGGCGCTGGATCCCCTGGTCGTGTTTTTGGACGAACCCTCGGCGGGCCTCGATCCGATCACGTCGGCGGAGCTGGACGCGTTGATTTTGCGACTCAAGGAGACGATGGGAATGACGTTCGTGATCGTGACTCACGAGCTGGCAAGTATTTACGCGGTGGCGGATCGCGTGATTATGTTGGATAAGGAGAGCAAGGGGATCATCGCGACCGGGCCGCCGGCGGAGTTGCGGGATCACTCCGACATTCCGTTTGTCCGGCAATTTTTCCACCGGGAAGCGGAACCGACCGAGACATGAAGAAGAGCGAGGCAAATTATTTTCGGATCGGGTTGTTCATCATCCTGGGATTCGCGCTGCTGGCGGCGGCACTCGTCACGTTTGGCGTGGGCCAGTTTTTCAAACCCAAGATTCGGATCGAGACCTACGTCGACGGGACGGTGCAGGGCATCGAGGTTGGGTCGGCGGTGAAATTCCGGGGCGTGACCGTCGGCAAGATCGCGGACGTGAGCTTTGTCTTCAATCGCTACCCCGAAGTCGAAACGACGCAGATGGTGAATTACGTCGTGCTCGTGATGGAGATCGACAAGGAGATTTTCCCGGGGATGTTTCAGCTCGAAAATCTCCAGCCGGTGCTCACCGAGAACATCGAGCGGGGAATGCGGGTCCAGATCGAGCCGGCTGGCATCACCGGCTTGAACTACATGGAGATCAACTACCTCGATCCGCGCCGATTTGTGCCGCTCAAGATCGCGTGGAAGCCGCAGTATTACTTCCTGCCATCCGCTCCCGGCGAACTCACGAACATGCTGGATTCCGTGAATAACATCATGCGCGAAGTCGAGGGCCTGAACATCACGGGAATCAGCGACGGGACGGTCGCGCTGCTCGATAATCTCAACCGGGCGATCACGGGAGCACAGCTGAAGAAGCTCAGTGATGGGGCGCAGGATTTGTTTGCGGAGGTTCAGACGGCGGTGAATGAGGCGAACATTCCGAAGGTCAGCGAGGAGATGCAGGCATTGACGAAGGATCTGACCCAGGCCGTTGCCGACCTCGACCTGCCAACGCTCAGCGGAGACACTCAGGCGCTCCTCAAGGAGGTGATGGAATCCAACGCGCAGCTCCGAGCGATCTTGGCCAACATTGAGCCCGCTTCGCAGATTAACGGTGATGAAATCTCGGCAACGCTGTCGAATCTGCGGATCATTTCGGAAAATCTGCGTGAGGCCAGCGCGGCCATTGTCCGTGATCCTTCGCGGGTGATCTGGCAGCGACCCGAGAAGCCGTCGTCCGTGATGGATCCGCCCAACCGAAAGAGACGATGATGAGATTTTCGAAAGTCATGATGATGCTGGCCGGGATCGCGCTGGTGGGGTGTGCCGGATTCGAGCGTAACGTGCCGGCCAGTTTTCTGCTCGATCCGGGCGACCCTCCTTCCTTCGCGGGAATGCGCCGCTCGGGCACGGCGGCGGTCAGTTTCGTCGATGTCGGCCTACGGTCGGCGTCGGGTGGCTTCGTTTACAAAGTCTCGCCGACGGAGTGGGAGACGGACCCCTACAACAGCTTCCTGGTCGCGCCGTCGCAGATGATGACCTCGGTCGTGCGTCAGTGGGTGAGTGAGAGTCAGCAATTTTCGTCCGTCGCCGAGGCGGGAGATCCGGGCGGCCAGGATTGGGTGATCCGGTGTTCGGTCTCCGAGCTCTACGGGGATTTCCAGTTTCCGGGCAGCCCCGAGGCGGTGTTGACGATGGGGGTGCAGCTTTTTCGTAATCAAGGCGGCGAGTTGACGTTGGTTTCGGAAGGAACGTTTGAGCGGCGGGTGCCGGTGGCGGAGCGGCGACCGCAAGCGCTGGTTGAGGCGTGGAACGTCGCGCTGCGCGAGGTGCTCACCGAGTTGTCGCGGACGCTGGCGAAGTAAATTCGACGCTCGCTACGTCCCGCAGCGCTCGGCGGCGAGGAGCATGCCGGCGGCCTTGTCGAGCGTCTCCTGCCATTCGCGCTCGGGCACGGAGTCAGCGACGATGCCGGCACCGACGTGAAAGCTCGCTCTTCCGGCTTCCACGACAGCGGTCCGGATGGCGATGTTGAACTGACTTTCGCCATTGAATCCGAAGTAGCCCAGGGCGCCGGTGTAGAGACCGCGCGGGACGGGTTCGAGCTCCGCGATGACTTCGAGGGCTCGCTTCTTCGGGGCACCGGAGATCGATCCGCCGGGGAAGCAGGCGGCGAGGGCGTCGAGGTGGGAGGTGCCGGATCGGAGTCGGCCTTCGATCGTGGAAACGAGGTGAAAGACTTGCTCGAAGCGCTCGAGGCGGAGCAGATCGGTGACGCGCACGGTGCCGTATTCGCAGACGCGCCCGAGGTCATTGCGCTCGAGGTCAGTGATCATCACCAACTCGGCAATTTCTTTGGGAGAGGTGATGAGGTCGGTGGCGGAGCGTTCGTCCTGCTCGGCGTCCGAGCGGCGGGGGCGGGTGCCCTTGATGGGGCGGGTCGTGACGTGGTCGCCGTCGAGTCGCAGGAATAACTCGGGAGAGGCCGAGACGACGGTCGTGTCTTCGAGATCGAGGTAGGCGGCATGGGGGGCGGGAGAATAGTGGCGGAGAGATTCGTAGAGCGACCACGCGGAGCCGACGAGTGGGGTCGAGAAGCGATGCGAGAGGCAAGCCTGGTAAATGTCGCCCGCCTCGATGTAGGCCTGCGCGCGGCGGACCATGGCGCAGAATTGCTCCTCGTCGATCTCGGGAAGAAAAAGGGGAGCCGGACCTGAGGCGGGAGGGCTTGATTCGTGGGGAAGAGGGCCGCGGGCGAGCCAGGATCGGGTGGAGTGATCGTAGGCGAGGAGGTTTTCGTAAAACCCGAACCGATAACTGCCGTCGAAGGCGAACCACCCGATGGCGGCCCCTTCCGGCAGACCGGAGTCGGTCGTCCGGCGGCGGCGGCGCTCGAGTTCGCGCGCGAGGGCCGGCCATTGATCAGCGGATCCGGAAAGGATCAGGTCGGGCTCCGTCGCCAAAAAGGAGTGGCTGCCAGCCGTCGCCAGCGAGCTGTCGAGAAACGCGAGTCCGGGCCCGGCCAAGCGAGCGGCCAACTCGGCGGGGCTGTGGTCGATGGTGACCGGAGCAAAGGTGAGCGGGGCTGGAACGAGGCGTGGCATGGTGGCCGGGTGGTGGCTTGCCAAGTGAAAACAAACCTGTTTGCTTGGCAAGTCCCGACGGGTGGGCTGCCGACCGGTCGGATGCTCCGCATGAAGAACCGCATTCCAGTTTTTTTAAGTGTTGTCAGCGTCCTGTCGCTGACGCTGTCGTCAGTCGAAGCGCAACGTCGCGGCACGGGGGCGAGTTCCGTTGTGCCGGCTCCGACCGCAACGCCCACCGAGGCCGAACGGACGGACGCTGCGATCCAGGCGGCGGACGAGCGGATCCTCGACTCCGTCGACGAGATGGACACCGAGGCCACGGCGGAGCAGCAGGCGGAAATGGATCGAGCCCAAGAGAATCTTCAGCAGGAAACCGACGCCGCAGACGCCGACGTGGCAGCCGGGGTCGAACCACCTCTGGAGCCGATGCCCGCCGCTCCGGGGATCGATGACCTCTCGTCGGATCTGCCACCGATCGAAGACGAATTACCGGAGCTGATGTCGGATGAGTTGCCGGATCCGAGCACGTTGATTCCCGAGGACGTTTACACGCCGGATCCGTCGATCGATTTTCCCGCCGATGCGCCGCTGGATTACGATTATTCCTCGGAACTCCCCCCGGCTCCGCCGGAATTGAAGGAGAACAAAATTGAGAAAGAGCGGAAGCTCAAGGTGAAGTTTCAGCAGGTGAAGCTGCAGGCGCTCAAGGACCAGGCGATCCGTGAGATGAAGGACAAGTCGGAGCGTGCGAAGACGGACGAGGACAAGCGGCAGGCGCTCCGGGAATATTATCGAATGCTCTTCGCGAAGATCAACTCCATCGAACCGGAACTCCAGGAGCGGAGTGACATTCTGGAAAGGGCCTACCTGCGCCGACTCGGGCAGTATCGCGTGGAGCCGACGATCCCGCTGAACCCGCCGCCGACTCCGGAGCCGCTCGAGACGTTGTAGTCGTCGACGCGTTCAGTCGGCGATTCCCGTTGGATCCGCCGGTTTCGCGAGAGCGGGAGTTTGCGACGCTCTACAATCCGGGAAGATTTCGCTCGGTGCCTTCGAGGAATTCCTTGGGAAGCGTCGCTTCGGGATTCTCGGCTTTTCGATCCCAGTGGATCCGGGCGATCTTGTCCCAGGGCGTGGCTTCATAGGGAAAGAGGGTCCCTTCTGCGAGGCGAGCGCGGACGCCTTTTCGCATCTCGAACGGCGTGGCGACGTTTTCGAGATCCTGCATGTTCGGGCTCGAAATCGTGAAGTTGCCGGGGAAGTTCCAATCGAACTTCACGAAGGCAAATTTTCCAAAGCTCTTCGATCCAACGGTGTCGTCCTGAACCGAGAGGTAATATTCCTGGTCCACCCGGGAAATCCAACCGATGAAGCGGAGCGTCTTCGCGGGGGTCTCGCTGAAGTTCCGGTAAAAAATCCAGTAGGTGTCTTCCGTTCGCGGGATGAGCGCCGCACGGTGGATGATGAGTTTTGGTTCATCGTCCGGATCGGCGTCTTCCAACGCGACAGGGCGCTGCCGGTATTCGAAGACGCCGAGCAGTCGGGTGTCGAGATTCGTCGAAGCCTGACCCGTCAGCGGTGCGTCGTAGAGACAGCCGCCGAGCGGGAGGAGGGTCGTGACGAGCATGGCCACGGCGATGAGGCGCCGGGGCCGGGTGCTTGGTTTGGATGGGGTGGTGTCGGCGGCGGGATGGGTCATCGAAAATCCCGCGACTGTGGTCAAATCCGGGTGCCGGGGGCAATCACGGAGTTTTTCGGAATGACGACGATGCCGTCGCGGACGTAGTAGCCCGGGCCTTCGCTGTCCGGTTCGCCGACCTTGCAACCGATCTCGACGTTGTCGCCGATGCGGGCGTTTTTATCGATGATCGCGTGATCGATGGTGCAGTTCCGCCCGATGCCGATGAGTGGAGTGTCCGGCGACACGGTTCCCGCTTCCGGGTTGTCGTCGTCGTAGTAGTCGGCCCCCATCATCACCGTGTTCCGAAGCGTGGAGCCCTCGCGGACGATGCTGCGGATGCCGATGACGCAGCGCTCGAGCGTCGTGTCGAGAAGGTGGCTGCCGTCGGAGACGATGGCCTGGACGATCCTGGCGTTGCGGATCACGCTGGCTGGCATGAAGCGTGGCTGGGTGAAGGTGGGATTGCCGCCGGTGTAGAAATTGTAGGCGGGTTTGTCGTCGGTGAGGGCGAGATTGGCGTCGAAGAAAGCGCGGATCGTCCCGATGTCTTCCCAGTAGCCCTCAAAAATGTAGGCGTCGACTTTGCTGTTTTCGATGGCGGCGGGAATGATGTTTTTCCCGAAGTCGGCCATATCGTTATTGAGGCAGTCCTCGAGAATCTTACGATTGAATACGTAGATGCCCATCGAGGCCTGGAAAAGCTCCTCGGATTCGTCCTTGCCGAGCGATTTGAGAATTTCCCTGGGAATTCGCAGCGTGTCCTGCACGGCGGGGTCCTTCGGCTTTTCAACAAACTCGATCACGCGCTTGTTTTCGTCGGTGTGCATGATGCCGAATCCGGGGACCGCCGCGCGGTTGACCGGAATGACGCCCAGAGTGATGTCGGCCGCGCGCTCGATGTGTTGCCGCAGGATGTCGCGGTAGTCCATGCGGTAAAGCTGATCGCCGCTGAGAATGATGAAATGCTCGTAGGGCCGCTCGAGGAAGTAGCGCAGATTCTGCCGCACCGCGTCGGCTGTGCCCTGATACCACTCGGATCCTTCCGGCGTCTGTTGGGCGGCCAAAATATCGACGAAGCTGCGGCTGAAACCGTCGAATTTGTAGGTGTCGTTGATGTGTCGGTGCAGCGAAGTGGTGTTGAACTGGGTCAGCACGTACATCTCGCGGATGCCGGAATTCAGGCAATTGCTGATCGGGATGTCGACCAGTCGATACTTGCCGCCGAGCGGGACGGCGGGTTTCGAGCGTTCCTTGGTGAGCGGAAACAAACGCGTGCCGGCTCCGCCTCCCATGATGATTGCGAGGGTGCCTTTCGTGAGGGAATGAACTTTGCGACTCATGCGTGCGTGGGGAATTTGGGTGATTGAGGGTTGATCCGACCTTGCCGGTGGCTGGCCGCTTTGTCACTCTGCAAAACCCGGAAACGGGCCAAAAACTATGTGTGGAATCGTTGGATACGTTGGAAAATCGCAGGCTCCGGCCGTTTTACTGCAGGGCCTTCGGCGGCTGGAATATCGAGGGTATGATTCCGCCGGCATTGCGACGGTGAACGGTAATGGGATCGAAATTCGCAAGGCTGTCGGTCGGATCGCCGACCTTGATCGCGTCGTCGGGGAATCACCCGTGACCGGCGAACTCGGCATCTGTCACACCCGGTGGGCAACGCACGGAGCGGTGACGGAGGAAAACGCCCACCCGCACTTTGATCGCTCGGGCAAACTGGCGCTCGTTCACAACGGCGTGATCGAGAATTATCAGGAATTGCGCGAGGGATTGATCGAGCAGGGTCACGAATTTGTCTCCCAGACCGACACCGAAGTGCTGGCCCATTTGATTGGGACGGAATTCGACTCGCCCGGATGGTGAGGACAAGGGAGCGCTCGTCGAAGCCGTGCGCCGCGCGCTCCGCCGAGTCATTGGGACCTACGGGATCGCGGTGGTCCACGTGGACGTCCCCGGTGTGCTGGTCGGTGCCCGGCGCGGCAGTCCGCTCGTGCTCGGGATTGGCAAAGGCGAGCATTTGATCGCCAGCGACGTCGCCGCTATGGTCAGCCGCACGCGGGATGTTGTCTATTTGAAGGATTACGAAATCGTCGCGCTGCAGGACGATTCGTTTCAGATCACTACGCTTGGTGGAGACGGGGCCGGCTACGAGATCAGTCAGGTCGAATTCAGCGAAAAAGACGTCAGCAAAGGCACCTACCCGCATTACATGCTCAAAGAAATCTACGAGCAGCCGAACACGATCCGCGACGCCCTGCGCGGTCGACTTTCCCACGAGGAGGGAACCTCCAAACTCGGCGGTTTGAACATGAGCAACGCCGACTTGCGCGACGTCGACCGGGTGATCCTGAGCGGCTGCGGGACGGCGTTTCACTCCGCCATGATCGGTGAATACATGATCGAGACGCTCGCCAAGCTCCCGGTCGAGTGCGAGTTCGCGAGTGAGTTCCGCTATCGCAATCTACCGACCACCAAGGACACGCTCGTCTTCGTGCTCAGCCAGAGCGGGGAGACCGCTGACACACTGGCCGCCCTGCGCGAGAGTCAGCGCAAGGGGCACCGCACGCTCGGGATTTGCAACAACGTCGGCAGCACGATCGCCCGCGAGAGCGACGGCGGCGTCTACATGCACGCCGGGCCGGAAATCGGCGTCGCGGCGACGAAATCGTTCACGTCCCAGGTCGTCATCCAGGCGCTCATCGCGCTCCTCATGGGTCGCATTCGCAATCTCTCCCACAGCGAGGGGATGGCCGTGATCCACGAACTCGAAGCGTTGCCCGACAAGGTCGCCCGTGTGCTGGAGCTGAATCAGGATATTGCCAGGATCGCGAAGAAATACGCTCAGGCCAAGGTGGTGCTCTTCATGGGTCGGCAGTTTAACTACCCGGTTGCGTTGGAGGCGGCTCTCAAGCTCAAGGAGATCAGTTACATTGCGGCGTCCGGCTATCCGAGCGCCGAGCTGAAGCACGGCGTGATCGCGTTGATCAACGAAGAGACGCCGTCGGTGTTCATCGCGCCGCGAGATTCGGTTTTTGAAAAGAACGTCAGCAACATCGAGGAAGTGAAGGCCCGCAAGGGTCCGGTGATTGCCGTCGGAACCGAGGGCGACCAGAAGCTGGCCAAGGTCGCCGACGACGTGATCCTGGTGCCCGAAGCGCCCGATTACCTGACCCCGATTCTCACCTCGATCCCACTGCAGTTGCTTGCCTACCACATGGCCTGCGAACTCGGCTGCGACGTCGACAAGCCGCGGAATCTGGCGAAGAGCGTGACCGTGGAGTGAGGTTTTTTGCCCGCGAAACACACGAATGAGTGCGAATGTTTAGCGGGATGGAATCAGTCGGGTGATCGTTGTTGAGAGATTGATTTGATCCTTATTAGAGTTTCAGGCCTTCGCGCTGATTCGCGGGCAACCTCACTCTCCGAGCAGTTTCCGCAGCCCGTCGTAACTTTCCGGGCGATTGGGATTCGCGGGTAACGCCCGGATTACCGTCGCCGCCTGGCGGCCACCTTCACCGTCGTAATCTCGCACGAAGTCACCGAACTCCGCCCCCGCCTCCTCTCCCGCCCGATCACTCACGACTCGCCAAGCCAACAGCGGGACCCCGTAGGCTTTGCAAACACTTACCAAGCCGTGGAGGTTCATGTCGATCGTTGGCGCTCCCGACCTCTCCCGCACGACATCTCTGAAAGAATCACTCGCGCTAAACGTTTCCCCGCTCGCGACCACAAGATTGCCTTCATGCCCGGTCGTAAGCCAATCTGGCGTATCCAACGCCATGCGCCCGGTTTTCGTCACAGTGAACCCCGTCTGGTCTTCCGTCCCACGCTGATAAGCCACGACCTCGCTCACCTCGTACCAGGTCCCGATTTCGAGCGTTGGATCCAGTGCCCCGACTGGCCCCACCGACAGCACCAGATCGCAGGGGAATTTCGCGAGGACCGCTTGAGTGGATACCGCCGTCGCCACACATCCCACGCCCATCTTCGCCGCGAGGACTTGGTGCGCGTCGAACTTCAGAAAGGTCACCGAAGTCCCCCCGATGACTGCGGTACGTTCGACCCCTGACGCCGCGTTCTCCAACTCTGCGAAGTCGGCGTCCAAGGCGTAAAAATATCCAATAGTTTCGCTCTTCGCATCGTTGGTCGGGCCGATCAGGAATCCGCAAACGCAAGCGATTGCCAGAAGATAGGGGTTTCCCCGAGATTTACTCCAGTTGCCCCAAAATCGCATTGTTTTATTCCTCATCAGTTTGGGGCAGACTATCCATCCCGCCGTGATCACGCGGAAGCAATTTCTAAAGACCAGCGCGCTGCTTGGCTTGTTGACCCCGCTCGCTGCGCTTTCGGTCATTTCCGCGAAGTCACCGCGCCCGACTCGAACCGTTCGGATTCGTCCCGTCGATCCCTCGCTGTGTTCGCCCTCATTCATCGAGTACTGCCGCCGCGCCCGCTTTGAGTCGGTCGAAGCCGCCTTCGCCTCCAGCCGCCGCACTCGCCACCCTTTCGAAATTTATGAACAAGCCGAGGAAATTTTGATTTAACCAATTTGCTGGGCCGCGACCCCCGATAGGGGCCGTCGCGGCCATGCTTCCCCGCGGGTGCGCAAGCACCCCGGGGCCTTCATTTAAACTGATCCCGAGCCGCGATGTCCTACCGCAAACGTCTACCAGCTCCATCCGGGGATAATCGCCCCGTCTCATCGCGGCTCCGCAAAGCGAATCGGCTTCTCACGGAGGGAGAGACTGCGGCGGCTCTGAGCGAACTCGATGCGGTAATTCAGGGTGATCGTTCGCCCGAAGTCCGTTCTCAGGTGGCGGCGCTCGCTGCCAAGTCGGAGGCTGAAAGGGGGCGATTTGAGGGCGCGGCTACTGCCTACCAACGTGCCGTCGATTTGGCCCCCGAGTCCGGCGATACTTGGCTCTCGCCCGCGCTGGGAAATGTTCGGGTCCTGCTGAAAGCAGTCGAAGTGGGTAAGGCCACAGAGGCTGCAGAAGCAACTCTCGCTACGGCTCTCGCTAGGTGGCGGGACTACCGGTCTGGATCAAGTCGCGCAACTTCAGCAGTGCGCGGCGGCGGAAACTTTTTGGTGCAGGTCCGTTCATCTCGTCCGAGTGTGGTGGCATCTAGGCTTGGTCAGCAGTTTTGGGAAGAAGGCGAAGCCGACACTGCTGCTCGCTATTTCGGTGAGGCTGTGCGCCTCGAGCCAGGTGGAGCTGAACGTGCTCGGATCTGCCTGGCTCGCATCGCTCTGATTAACGAGGATTTCCAACGTGCGGTTGACCTCGCTCGCGAGGCTTTAATGGTAGGAAAATTCCGCTCTAAAACGCTTTCAGCATGGCCGATCATCATCGCGGGCGCGCGTGGACTTGGGATCGTTAATCTGAACAAACCGCTAACCCGAGGTCTTGCTCAGGCGAAACCGACAGTGCGAGGTCGCGCGAAGCTCGTCATTGCGCGGGCTCTGCGCGATCTCGGAGATCCCGAATGGATCTCATATACTGAGCTCGGTCCCCGTGAAGATCCTAGATATGTGATCGAGGCTGAGTTTGCAAAATTGCGGCTTGCTTCAGCTGTCCAAAGTGGCGACTCCGCCCGGAAGCTCACGCAGCTCGCCCGCCAGCTGGCGGACGTTCCGAACATCGCGCCGCGAGAATGGCTATCAGCCGCCAAATTGGTCATCTCGTCACGGCTGGCTGAGAATAAGAATCCCGGAATTTATAGGATTCTTTCTGATGGAACGGCAACTTATGGGCCGTCCAAACAGCGTGAGTTAGCCCTTGGACTTGCGGGTGCTTGCGTCGGCGCCAATCAGCCTGCCCTCGCGATCCCCATCCTTCAGAGAATTGTCGATGCGGACGAACGGGATGAGACTTGGTCGCGAGCCGCATCCAACCTTGCGAAACTTTTCCAAAAAAACGGCGAGTTGGGCTTGGCTGTTCCGCTACTTGATCGCATTGCCCGGACACCAACAGTACCCGAGCGATTCCAGCTTTATGCCCGTCTCGATTGGCTCCGTGCCGTCGTTGCGAGTGGAAACTCAGCCGCCCTTGCCGGTGCCCGCGACGAGATTCTCAATGTCGCCCGTCGCCTGGATGATTTTGAACTTCTCCTCGATCTCGCCCGCCAAATGACTCTGGCACCCCCCGAGATCGCTGCGGTGGCGGACGAAATCTTTGACCGAGGCGAACAGCTCGCACGCCGAGCATTTCAGGCCGAGGACCTTCCGGAAGAAGCGTTACTCATCGGATTCAAGCTCTTCCGTCGTCAATCTGACCTTGGAAGATTTGCGGCTATTACTGAGGCTTGGGAAAGCCTGCCCGATCGGAAAAAGCTGTGGCTCTGGTCGCCTCAAACCGCCTTCTGGGAGATGCTTGCACTCGTCGCGGCCGCCTATCGTTCTCAAAGCCGGGACTCGGAGGCGACAAGGTTGGTCGAGACCTCGCTGGCCGACCCGGCTACTCCTCCCGAGGGCTTGGCGATTCTCGGCGTTCCAGAGTCCTTGGCCATGATCCGACGCGACGACTTGGCGGCGGCGCTGTCGACCTTGGCTTGGATCAAGGAGCAGGCACCGACGCACGAAATGGCGGCCTACGCCTATTATTGGCAGTGCCTGAGACTCTGGACGACTGATCGCACGTCAGCGCTGGTTGCCGCAGACGGAATTCCGCGTTGTGTCGGCGTCGCTCCAGCTCTCGGTTGGAAAAAGCGGCTTACCAAGCGCCACTTCTGTTTAACGAGGCAACTCGACCCCCGAGCACTGAATCTCGAACCCGGTGTCTACCCAGACGATCCTGCTGTCTCAGAGCTTCCTCGAATCCTGTCTGATCTCAATCGATTCTCGTGAAAGTCTCCGGCATCGTCTCTTCGTTGATTCTCGCGGCGCTTCTTGCCGGTGTCAGGGCTGAAGTGTTCGAATCGCCAAATGGCATGCCAAATATCGTCGAAATCGATGCGAATCAGGCGGCAAAAGCGGGTTCGCACTTCGTGGTTTCACGATTCACGAAAAATTTTCGGATTCAAGCGACGAGTGGCAGCGGCTGGGACTTGGCTGGTGGCACACTCTACGAACCTGACGGAACTTTTCGGAACCTGACTTCCGCCGAATTAGCCGGTGGTTTTACCGTCTCGCGGAACAATCGGTTGGTGTATGGTTCCGCTCAGTTTGTTGTTGCCCATTTTGACACTGAGAGGGTTGATGCGGAAGGAATTCCCGACGATTCGGAATCCATTTCCGTCGACCTCACAATTAGCGAAGGCGGCGATTTCGATCAGGACGGGTTGATCGACGAAGATGAGTTGGAGCACTTCGGGACCGATCCGAAGATGGCTTGATTGATTCGGAGGAAATCGCGGATTCGGACTATATTGCCAACGGTGTTCCGCTGAGAATTCCATACGTGACCGGGACCGATCCGATGGTCGATGACTCCGACGGGGACGGAATTCCTGACGGCGAGGAATTCATTCGCGTCAATGTCTCGATTGCGGATGCCGACCTCTTGGACGATGCCTGGAGTGTCTGGGTGAAGGCTCATTTTGCTGCCGACGGCGGAGCGACCTCACCCATCTCGACCGAATTTATCGTTAGCAATTCAAATGACCCCGGCTCTGTCGCCAGTATGAGAATTTTCCTGCGTAAATCGCAATGGGTTCGCTTCAGTCTCACGCGCGACAATGCGAGCCAACTTGGTGGCACCGACGAATACGCCTTGGGTTTCACTGACGAGGAAGGCGACCCGAGTGACTCGGCGATTGGTTGGACACCGGGTCGCGGGAACGATCCTCTCCGAGGTAGTTTGGACTATGCAGAAGCCTTCCCGCCCGACCCGGCTTTTTTGAAATGGCGATATTACGTCGCCGGACCGAAAGGCGGCGGTGATGGCGGCGAGCCGACCGAACCAGGAACGGTTGATTTACGTTACGATTCGGATGGCGACAGCATCACTGACTACTTCGAAGATACCGCCACCCATACCGCCCCGCTCACACCAGATACCGATGGCGATGGCATGGATGATTCGTGGGAGTTGGACTATACCGCGAATACGGCGAACTTCGGCCCACTGAACTCTGGCGATCGAGGCCTGGATTTCGACGGGGATAGTGTTTCGAATTTTGAGGAGTATCGCTACGACACCGACCCATTGGTCAGCTATTTGCCGGGAACGGCGATCCCTACCCGCTGGGCGATCGACAACGGTGTGAATGGGCAGTCTTTCCGAGCCGGCAGCCAAAGCCTTTACCGGACCGGACTGTCCAACGAACTCCAACCGAAAGACCCGAGTATCGACTCCGACGGAGACGGTCTGTCAGATGCCGCCGAGACAGTTTGGAAAACCAAACTCGATACCGTCGATAGCGACAACGATGGAATCCCGGATGGAGCCGAGGTTTTTAATGGGCTGGACCCCATCAATGAACACGATGCCACCGGGGATTACGATGGGGATGGGATCAGCAACTTGGCCGAATACGCAAACGGAGCTGCGGATTCCACGCTGATTCATCACTACGATTCCGACGGGGACGGATTAGGGGACGGTTTCGAGAACGCTTATGGGCTGAACGCAAGATCGGCGCTGGAAGGGCTCGCTGGGTGGTGGCGGTTCGATGAACGAACTCTCGGCACGCAACCCGATACCAGCGGCAATCACATCGATGGGGTGACTGGAGGCGAAGCGACCATCATCGAATTTCGGGAACTCCCGCACGCACCAGATGCCGTGGATTTCAGCTTGGTAAACCATGGATTGTCCCTTACTGGGGACGAAAGCGCCTACTTCATCGCCCGCCCCGACGACCAGATTAACGCTGGTTCTGAACCAGGCTCTCTAGCGGGATTCACTTTCGCGACTTGGATCAAGATCCCGGAAAGCAACGAATCCGAGCGAACCCGGTATATTGCGGAACGAAAAGGATTGTTCTCAATCCGGATGACGAAGGACCGCAGGCTGCACGTGACACTCAGGCATCAGGGCGGTGTGTCATCAGTCCTGAGCATCGCTTCCGGTATTACAACCGGTGTTCACCACTTGGCCCTCCGCGTGACCCGAGGTGACAATCCGAAGCGGGAACTCTTCGTTGATGGGCAAATGAAATTCACTGGGCCGATGCCCTCGCCCATGAGCACGGGTGAGGGGCCGCTCATTCTGGGGCACGGAAAAGAAGTGTCCTTGGATGCTTCGACGGTGGTGCCCCGCGGCTACGGTCGAATGGGATTCCTCGTGCCGAACATCGTTCTCGACGACGTTCGCTGGTATAGACTTCCGATCAGTGATCAAACGTTGTTCGAAATCAGCCACCCGCAGGATCCGGAAAACGAGGCAAATCTGGATATGGACGGAGATGGCTTGTCTAACCTGACCGAGTTTCTGATCGTCACCGATCCAACGAACCCCGATTCCGACGGGGACGGGATCTCCGACGGAGATGAGCTTGAGAACGGGACCTATTCTTACGCTGATTCCGACGGAGATGGGCTTGACGATCTTGAAGAATTTGAGCTTGGCACCAATCCGCAGAAGCCAGACACCGACAACGATGGACTGAACGATTTTCTTGAGGCACGTGTTCTGTTCACAAATCCCAAAGAGCCTGACACGGACTTTGATGGGCTAACTGACTCGTGGGAGGTTGAATATGACTTCAATGCAATCGACGATCCTTCCACCCCAATTCAGGATCCAGACGGCGACGGAGCGAACAACCGTACGGAATTCCTGAACCACACGAATCCTAGAATCGACAACCTTACGATCGAAGCTCGCTTCCGAGATAGCGACGGCGATGGGCTAACCGATTACGAAGAACTCTACATCTATTTTACCAACCCAAACTATGCGTTTACCTTCGCGGGTGGGATCACGGACGGAGAGCGCGCGCGGAACGGGCTCATCCCACCACTTGAGAATGGCAACTCATCATCCGCGACGAAAAGCGCCGGATCAACCGGATCAACCGGATCAACCGGATCAACCGGATCAACCGGATCAACCGGATCAACCGGATCAACCGGATCAACCGGATCAACCGGATCGAACGGCCAATCGCGGACCAACCAGAGAAATGGAGACGCTGGCGACGGTTATCGACCGGGCGACGATCTCGATGGCGACGGTCGGTCTAATTCGCAGGAGCTTTCGGACAAAACCAACCCGGCTGACGCACTGGACGGAGGGGGCTAGATATTTAGCCATAAAGTTATAACGAAGACACCAACAAAAATCGTCCCTTACGACTTTGCGGGGCCTGCGCCAGAAAAAGAGTATGCCACAAAGACTCTTCGAATTCGCTATCGACCTTCCACTCCATATTTTCTGACCAGCGGCGACGATGAGCTGGGAATTCATATCGGTGGGAGACAGGAGTTTTCCGGAGAAGATCGTGATGGCGAAGAGATCAAGGTCGATATCGGAGGGGCCGGAGCGATCAAAGACGCCAAGATCCCAGTAGTGTTCGGCAGAGAAAATGCTCGGGATAGAAAACAAGCAACAGGGGCGTTGGAGAGCGAGGAAAGCGGGGTTGGGAGGAGAGGCCGGGGAATGATCGGACTGGATGAAGGCAAGCGCAGCCCGTCCCGACGAGCGGAACAAAAGGGGGCTGAGCGAAGCGATCAGGATTTTTTGCGAGGCAGCAAAGCGGCTTGGAGTTCGTCGAGGGAGATGAAGTCCATCCAATAGAACTGGAGAGCTTCCCACTGACGCTTGGTGGGTCGGGAGCCGGTCCAAAGCACGAGCAGAACCGAGGCGATCAGAGCGCAGTAGACCTGAGTGGTCACGCCAGCCTGAGACTCGGCCAGCCAGTGTCGGCATCCGAGCACACACTTGATCCATTTGAAGAAGAGTTCGATCTGCCAGCGGGATCGATAGATGAGGCTTACCAATTGGGCCTCGATGTCTTCGAGATTGGTGAAGAGCAGGAACGTGTGACCGTCTTTTTCCACTCGCACCAATCGCCCTTGGGGACCGTCCTCAGCCTTGCCCAAGCGCACGTTGCTGTCCTCGACAACGCCTGCCTCCCGGTCCGCTTCGCTCAACGAGCGGGGCTCTTCCAGGCGGGTGATCAGGCTGTTGTTGTGAAGGCGCAGAACGTAACGCGCTCCCGCTCGCTGGACCTCTTTGATGACCCGGTAATCGTGACTGTAGTTGCGGTCATTGACGTAGCAGGCTCCCGCTTTGAGTTTGCTCTTCCAGACGGTGCGTTCATTGCCGTTGCCATCACTGACGGTGAACTCCACGGGGATCTGTCGCCAGACGTTGAATTCAAGATGGAGTTTGCCCGCGCGATTCTGCGGGTTTTGCCAAATCGCCCAAGCCATCCGCGGCAGGGCCGGCAGGAGCGTCCCGTCGTTGGCGATGAGTTCACCGATTTTCTCGCGCTCTTTCCGATCACCAAAGCGCGGCACCGCTTCCTTGGCTAACGAGCGCAACAACCCCGCCAGCAACTCCGGGTCGACCACGTGCTGCATGGCCGAAAAACTGCCCAAGCTCACCGACTGGCCGCAAACTTCCTCCTGCACCCGCTGGAAATGGCTGCCCGCGCAGAGAGCCCGCGTCGTTTTCAGCACGGGATTGAGCATGGCAAAGAGAACCAGCGCCAAGTAGCCGCCCGAATCCAGTGTGCGACGCGGGTCTTCTTCCGTCCTCTTGCTCGGTGCTGCTGCCAGAATTGGCTCGAGCCGCGCCAGAAAATCTTTCAGCAGCTTCCAGTTGGCCAACTGCTTCTCGTCCAAACCCTCGGCTTGGGTTTTCGCTGCTTTGATCTTGGCCACATCCCCATTTAAGCCGAATAGTTAGGGTCGTACAAGTGACGATTTCGTCACATTCAGCATTTTTTCTCACCTCTTTCCCACAGCATTTTCCCTGCCGAACACTACTGCCAAGATCCCCTCTAATCACCTCGCTGCGAATCCCAACGTCGTTTACACCAATGAAGATTTCCGAAGATTCAATGGCTTTCTGAATCAGTTGAAACCAGAGACGGCTCCCGAGAACGCTGATAACCCGGATGCAACTGGCGACGATTCTTATTATGTGACCTTCACGGTCAAAAGGTTCTACACTTATATTTTGGAATACGAGGAACCTCCGCCTGAACCGCCAACCGAACCATCGCCCGGGACTGGCAGCGGACCAGGCGGAACCGGTGGCGGCGTCACTGGGGGCGGGTCAGGTGGAGGCGGCAGCTCGACCATTTCAGGATCACGCGGTCCTTCAAGGCCGACAGGGCCCCCGCCTCCAACTCCTGAGAAGGAAGACCCGACCTATTCTGCAAGTGAACTTGCTCTCCTGCCTATTGACTTTGAAGAGACTTATCCAAGTTCGGGGTTCGACGAGGAGAGCGAGCCGAATTGGTTGATGATCCCGCAGGATGGCGAGAATTACGCAAAGGCAATCACACCCGCGAGCCAGAGCATGGAGATCAAGTTCAAGGTGCTGCCCTGGAACTGGGCGGTGCAACGGTAGCGCCTGATTCGACCAATCAATCACCGGAGACAATTACCGTTACCAATCCCAATTTGGGCGAGGACACCGCGGTTGAACTCGGAGTCGGCGAGACTTTCGGAACTGGAGGACTGAAACTCTCAGTTAAACAATATCAAGAAAAGATCGTAGCGATTCACGCGGTGACACAGCGATATACGACGCCGATGCCACTGCAGCCGGGCGATGGCAAAGCCAATCAAGTTTGTGTAAGACCAAAATCTGGAGCCACAATTATTGGAGCTACAACCCCCGCTGGAGATGACAATCCCAATCCAGACGGAACAATTGATACCGGGCTGGATGGAGTTTGTCAGACCAGTGCGGACTCACAATACGACGATCAAGTTATTGATGTTGGTGAAGGCATTCCGCTCGATATCGCACCACAAAATGTTCCATCAGCAGCAGGATTGGAGCAGTATCTTAACACCGTGTTTGGAATCCAAGCCAACACCTATTTTACCGTCACGAGAAATGACGCGACTGTCGATTACGATATCGAGAGGGATGCCAATGGTGTATCCAACAAAATGTTAGACATGTCAGGTTATTCAGAATTGACCGACGAAGAGGCTGTTTTGAGAGACAATGTTCGTGATCCTAATGTTGATTTCAACGTGTATTTCGTGCATGACTTCAACTATGGTGCCGCCATCGGGAAGGCCGTTTCGTCGTTGGCTATAGCATATGTTAAGGACTTTTCCGCCGAAATGTCTGCAGTCAATAATGTGGCCGCGCATGAACTGGGTCACTGCTTGGGATTGCCTCATTCAGAAGGGTCGAAATTCACAAGCGACAATCCAACCAAACTTAAGAACAGCGATCCAAAGATTCGATTGATATTTGGAACAAAACTTCCAGAAAACCCGACGCTACTGGTAAAGCCCGAGTGGGATATCGTAAATCCAGACTAAGTAAATGAGCGAAATGCTAAATCACCGGGGCTTGACAATTTTACTCGTCGCCTGTTCCGCAATGGCGTCTATCGCGGGAGCGCTATCGCAGTCCTCAGTTAGAGATGTTAAAGTTCGGATTTTGGAAGGCGATTATTCTTCGTTGACTGATCTGGAGTTATCAGATCCTGCGGAAGCACTTCCGTTGCTTCGCTCCTCAGCATTGGACAATCGAACTCCAGAACTTTCATCTACAGCATTGGACGTTCTGAAATCCATTCCCAATATCGAGGAGGTGATCGCAAACGATATCAAAAGCGAAATATCGTCTGGATACGTCGAGCCATCTATTAAGAAAAATTTCGATTTGCTTGCGCTTTTGGGTATTCCCGACGCCGCTAAACATATAGCGTTGTTTTTGGATAGCAACATAGTTCTGAAGTCTGGCATGGCCGATGTCGCAGACGAGAGTGTCAGAGCTCAGGCAGCTATTGCTATGCAGCAATTTGGATTTCCAAGCGGGCCTACAAGAGGTGGAGCAAAACGCGGAGTCACTTTGAACGAAGTTGAACAGTGGAAGGGGTGGTGGAAAAAGAACGCCACTCAAATAGAGGACTTAGTAATCGAAGCACGCAAAAATCCCGCCCCGATGCCTACGCGGGTTCCAGCTTATACGACAACCGCACCAACGCCGCCGTCGAAGCCTAAGCCATTGCCCAGTCCGATTGCTCAAATGCCGTCTCCGAACCAAACTGCGCCCGCTGAAACCCCACTCTCCGAACCGGAATTCAACTTCCCAATTATCCCCGTCGCCGTAATTGCTGCCCTGCTCATTGCTGGTGTTGTGTTCATCCTGCGACGGAAAACGCCGTAACTGCCGCAGCGACCGCGCCGTCACGCCGGATGCTAATTTCCCCCCGGTCCCGGCATCCGACGCGCCGACGCTCGTAACTCGAACCCTCATCGTCCCCGGCAACGTCCGTCCTGCAAAGTCGACCCTCCGCCAGAGCGCGTCGGACAGGCTACGATTGCGGCCTGTCACGGGACCTGCGCGGCATGACATCACCCAACAGCGCCACCGTATAGCCGTGCCTGATGCGGCCCCTCCCTGAAGGGACCCTCCGCGGCACCGCTCGCCAGAGCGCTCCCTCGGCTAATACGTTGCCGCGAGTTGGGTGAAGTAATGCCTCCGACCTCAGAGCAGGTCGGGCAGGTCCCGCGCCAGGCCGCAATACAGACATATGGCCTAGCGGCAATGCCCGGTTGACGAGCCCTGCAGCCCCCGCCGGGACGGGACCCAGAGCGGCCCCGCCCCCGCGTGGTCCGCTCCCGAGTGTAAGCCAGCCGCTCCGGATCGTTCCGGTGATCGCAGAGCCGATCATCCTCACGCCCGAGCGGGCGCGCACGGCTCGCGCCAGTCCCCGCAGAGGCCGGGGCCTGTCACGCCCCGTGCAAGCGCGGGATGCCAGTTGACGAGGGCGACAACAACAAAGCCCCGTGGAAGGTAGGGGGCGTTTGTTGTTGTCGCCTCGCCACTCGTGCAAGCGAACCGGGCAAAAAGTCAGGCAGGCCGGGCGGCGTCCTGGGTGTTGAAGGACGCAACTGGTCGGCCTACTGGGGCGGCTGCCATTGCCTGGTGCCGTCGAGCCGTGTCGTGGTTGTCGGGGCAGCTCGGCAGCCGTGGAGCGCCGCCCTCAAACTTGAAAGGGGCGCGTGTCCGTCGATGCGACGATCGACGCGCAGGGCGCAAACCCAATCCCGGGCGGCGGCTCCGCCGCGGGAGCCTAACGGCTCCAGAATCTCCGCTGCCAGCGGAGTCCGATAAAGAACGCCGTTCTTCTTTTGCGAGCACACCCGCCCGACCCGAAAGCCGCTCGTAAAAATCGCGGTCGGGTTGAACGGCTGGGAAAATAAAGGCTCAGCGGCTAGCTTTCGGCTTTGGAGCGCTGGGCGACGAGCATGTCCTCGATAATGGCGATCACGCGCTGTTGCTGGTAGCGAGGGAGGTCGCCGACATCCTCGAAAACCCGGCGCAGCTTCCCGGTCGGCCCGGAGCCATTGCGGCGCTGCTGCTCGATGCCGAGCAAATGATCGACGGAAACTCCGAAGACATCGGCAAGCTTGGGCAAATACTCGGGCTTGAGGGAAACGGCGCTGCGTTCCCAATCGGCGTAACTCGGTTGGGTGATGCCGAGGACTTCGGCGACTTGATTTTGTGAAAGGCCCTTGGCCTGCCGCGCGTCGTGAAGACGTTGGCCGAACTCGGATCGGTTTTGAGACTTGGGTGGACGACCTCCTGGCATGTCCCAACTATACCGACGCTTTGGTTTAGATGCGGAAATCGCTTGCATTGTTATAGGCAATACCGTATCTAAAGAGCATGTCAAATCCTTCAACTTCCGGCTTGACCGCTTCCGGCCACGGCAAGCTTGAGCTAATCGACGCCGCCGTTGCTGCATCCAAGGAAGCCGCGCACGCTTGTCACAGTCAAGCGGCGCGGGATCACTTCGAGTTCGCGCTGGCGCTTTTGCAGGAAAGTTGGATCGCCGAAAGCGGACAGGAGGCACGAAGCGCGGAAAAGGTAATCGCCGACGTTCGATGGGGCTTGCGGCTGATCGCGGCCGTCTTTGCCAAGAAGGAAAGCGGCCAATGAATCCGGACTTCGCCCGGATCAAGCAAACCACGGACCTCGTGGCCGTGGTCGAGTCCTACGGGATCGCGCTCATAAGGACCGGAGCCGATCACGTCGGGCTTTGCCCGTTCCACGAGGACACCAAGCCGAGCTTCCACGTCACTCAGGCCAAAGGCCTGTTCCACTGCCCGGCGTGCGGCGCGGCGGGCAACGTCATTCAGTTCGTCGCCCGGAAAGAGGGCGTGAGTGACCGCGAGGCGGCGCTCAAACTTTGTTCAGCGATCCCGGGAGTGCAGCGCGGCAGCGAACTGGCTTCGCCAGCTTCTTTGGCTCCGCCGCCGGTCGCTCCGCTCCCCGATCCAAAGCTGCTGGCTGCGGCGGTCGAGCATTACCACGAGGCGCTGTTCGGATCGGACAAGCGCGGCCTCGATTATCTCCGCGCGCGCGGCCTCGCCGACTTGGAAACTCTTCGTCACTTCAAAGTCGGGTTCGTGACCGGGGGCTTGAAAGCCAAGCTCTCGGTGGCCCAGCGCGGGGCGCTGGCCGCGTTGTTCAACGAGCGCGGCAACGAGCGGTTTTATCTTCGCTTGGTCGTGCCGGTCCTCGATGCCGACGGGCAGGCCGTCGGCCTTTACGGGCGCTCGATTCAAAGCAACCCGGAGGTCAAACACCTTTACCTTGCCGGTGGACATCGCGGCGTTTGGAACGGAGCCGCTGCCGCGGCCCATGCCGACGAGTTGATCGTGACCGAGTCGATCCTCGACGGGATCGCGTTTTTTACGGCTGGAAGAAAAAACGTGATCGCCGCCTACGGCGCCGGTGGCTGGACGCCGCACCACGAGGGGCTGATCGAAAAGCACGGCGTGCGAAAACTCGTCTTCGCTTACGACAACGACGAGCGCGGCGAAGCCGCCGCCCGTAAACTGGCTTCAACGCTTGGCCCGCGCGGCATCCGCTGCCATCGCTTGCAATGGCCCGAAGGCGTCAAGGACGCCTGCGATTACTTCGCCGCGCACGAGGCGACCGGGTTCGCTTCTCTTCCAGCCGTTGCCGTCGGCGTTGCCGCTCCGCGGCTCACGCTCGTCGAGCGCACCGACGAAGGCGCTTTGTTCCAGAACGGAAGCGTCAGCTACCGGGTCCGGGAACTCAGCGGAAACGGCCTCCGCGTGGCCGTGACGGCCCGCAACGAAAAGGCCGCGCACGTCGATAACATCGACCTCTACGGGGCGCGATCGCGGCGCGGCTTCGCCGCGACCGCCGCCGAGCGGCTCGTCGTCGAACCGCGCAAGATCGAAGACGATCTTCTCGCCCTGCTCGAATCGCTCGAAGGCCTGCAGGCCGAGACGGACAACGACACCGCCCAAACGCAGGCGTCTGACGATGACGGACGCCGAGCGTGACGAAGCGCTGGCGCTCCTCCGTTCGCCCGATCTGCTCGAGCGAATCGCCGCCGATCTCGAACTCGTCGGCTACGTCGGCGAGGCGCGAAACAAGAAACTCGCCTACTTGATCGGCACGAGTCGAAGACTCCCCAAGCCGTTATCGGCGATCTTCCGGGCGCAGAGCGGGAGCGGCAAATCGTTCCTCATGGAATGCGTGGCCGAACTCATGCCGCCCGAGGACGTTCATTACTTCAGCCGGCTGACGCCGCAGGCGCTCTATTACCTCGAACCCGACGCGCTCACGCATCGGCTGCTCATCGTCGACGAGCGCGACGGCAGCGAGGAAGCCGAGTATCCGATCCGGACTTTGCAAACGCGCAATGTCCTCAAACTGGCCGTTCCCGTAAAAGACCCGAGCACGGGCAAAATCAAGACCGCGATCCTCGAAATCCACGGTCCCATTGCCTACATGGAATCGACCACCGATCAGCAGATCAACCCCGAGAACGCCAACCGTTGCTTCGAGCTTTACCTCGACGAAGGCGAAGCCCAAACGAAAGCGATCTTCGCCGCGCAGCGGCGATCCCGCACGCTCGAAGGCTGGCGCGAGGACCGCCGCAACGCGGCTGTCCTCCGCACCCACCACAACGCCCAACGTCTTTTGCAGCCGTTGAAAGTCATCATCCCGTTCGTCGAGTTGATCGACTTCCCGGCGGCCTGGCTGCGCGGCCGCCGCGACAACGACCAATTCCTGTCGCTCATCGAAGGCATCGCGTTCGTGCACCAGCACCAGCGCGAAATCAACGACGAGGATGGCGCGGGCTACATCGCCGCGACGCTCGACGACTACGCCGCAGCCTACGACCTGGCGCACGTCGTCTTTACCCAGGCGGGCAGCGACGTTCCCAAGCCGGTTGCCGACTTCCTCGAAGACGTCGAGCGCGTCGTCAATGAAACGGCTGGGAAGAAAAATGCCCGCGTGAGCGAAACCTGGTTCACGCGCCGCATGATCCGCGAAGCCATCCGGCTCCCCGATCACGTGATTAAGACCTACATGCGCCAGATCGAAGACCTCGAATACGTGCAGGTCCAGCGTGCGCCCAGCGGCGGCTCGTTCCGTTATCGACTGCTTCCACAACGGCAAGCTCCCGCTCTCCTCGAGGGGCTGACAACGCCGGAGGCGCTCACCCAAAAAGCGGAGAAAGCGGGTGAAAAGCGGAAATCGGCCAAAATCGGCCACGGAGCCGCATAAACACAGGCTTTGCGCAAAGCAGCAGAACCGGAACAGGAACGCATGGGAAAAGAAATAGAGTGTATCCCCGACCTGCTCGCCGATTACGCGAAGTGGATCCGTTTGCAGGGCTTCGCCGAAGGCAGCGCCAAGGATCACCGCGACAAACTCGCCCGGTTCTTCGCGTTCGCCCGCGACCGCGGCGCGGTCGATGCCGCTCGGCGGATCGACTTCGATCAGATCGACACGGAAACCATCGCCGACTACCAGGCGCACTTGTTCGAAGTCGTCAGCGAAAAGACCCGAAAGAAACTCTCCACGGCCACGCAAATCAATCAGCTCTCTTACCTCGAAGCTTTTTATCGGTTCCTCAAAACGACGGGCCGCGTCGTCGTCGATCCCACCGAAATCATCAAACTCCCGCGCCAGCCCAAGCCGCTGCCCGCCGCGCTGCTCACGACCGAGGAAATCCGCCGCCTGCTCGCGCTGCCCGATCTCCATACGCCGGTCGGGTTCCGCGATCGCGTCATGCTCGAAGTCTTTTGGGCAACCGGAATGCGGCTCGGCGAAGCCATCGGGCTACACGTCTCCGACGTGCGCTTCGAGGAAGGGCTCATCACGCTTCGCGCCCCGAAGGGTCGCAAAGATCGTTCCATTCCAATCGGTGAAGGGGCGCTCGCATGGCTCCGGGAATACCTCGAAAACGTCCGCCCGCACCTCGTGAAGGACGACTCGAAAACCGGCAGTGCGCCGTCGCACCTCTTCCTTAGCCGTTTTGGCCGTCGCCTCGACCACAGCAGCGTCTTCTACAAACTCCAGTCCTACCAACGCCGCGCCCATCTCAAAAAGCACATCGGGACGCACACGTTCCGCCACACCCTCGCCTCCGACATGCTCCGGCGCGGGGCCGACCTTCGCCACATTCAGGAAATGCTCGGCCACGGCAACCTGACCACGACCCAGCGTTATCTGCACATCGTCAAAGCCGAGCTGAAAAAGGTCCACGGGCGCACCCATCCACGCGAAACCGGCGACGCGGGCGCGGCTGCCCCGCCGCATTATCGCGGGTCGTGGCAATGAGTCCCGACGCGCGGCTCGTCGAGCTTTACCGCCAGCACCTTTACGCCCGCAGCCTCACGCCCCAAACCGTCAAAGCCCGCGTCGATCACATCGAGCGGTTCCTCAGGTGGTTGCCTTGTTCCGATCTGCGCGATGCCACGTTCGAGCAGCTCCGCGCCTACCACGAGCACTTGACCCGGAGAAAGAAGCCTGACGGCTCCTTGCTCTCGCCCGGTTATCGCAACTCCCAAGTCCACGCCGTGCAAGGCTTTTACGCGTTCCTCAAAACCCGAAAAAAGATCGTTCTCGATCCGTTCGCCGACTTCCCAAAACTGCGGAAGCCCCGCCAACTGCCCAAAGGCGTTCTCACCGACGCCCAGGTCGGCCGCTGGATGGCCCAGCCCGACCTCTCCACGCCGACCGGGTTCCGCGATCGCACGCTCATGGAAATCCTCTACTCGTGCGGTCTGCGCGGCCTCGAACTCTGCCGGTTGACCGCCTACGAAATCGACGTGAAGGATCGCACCGTTCGCGTCGTCCTGGGCAAAGGCAAAAAAGACCGCATCGTTCCCATCGGCAAAGTCGCCGTCGCGTTCCTGACCGAATACCTCGAAAGCGTCCGCCCGATCCTCCTCGCCCGGAACCGCAACCGTTCCGCCGACCGCCTGTTCCTCACCGATCGCGGCGGCCCGCTGGTCCCCAACGTCCTCCGCAAATACCTCATGGCTCACCGCGACGCCGCCCGACTGCCGCGAGCGGCCACCGTCCACAGCCTCCGGCACGCTTGCGCGACCGAAATGCTCAAAGGCGGAGCCACCGTCCGCCACGTTCAGGAAATGCTCGGCCACGCCTCGCTTCTCACCACGCAGGTCTACACCCGCGTCGTCCCCTCCGATCTCCAACGCGTCCACAAGTCCACCGCCCCCAGCGAGCGCCGCCGCGTGATCGACGTTCCCGCCTTCGAACTCCACGCTTGGCGCGACCGCAAAAACCGTCACCGCTCCTGATCCGGTCTCGCTCCAACTCCTTCCCAGCCGTAATCTCATGCCTGTGCGCACGCTCCCGCTCTACCTCGACACCTCCGTCATCGGCGGCTACTTCGACGACGAGTTCGAGGAGGCCACCCGCGAACTCTGGCGGCAGAAAGAGGCCGGGCGCTTCCGGTTTACGACCTCCGCGGTAACCCGGCAGGAAATCGAGGAAGCTCCGGCCGACGTGCGCGAGTTGATGGAAGAGACGTTCCCCGCCGCCGATCTCCTTCCGCTCACCGTCGAGGCCATCGAGCTGGCCCGCGCCTACCTCGACGCCGCGGTCGTCCCGGAAACCTACGCCGACGACGCCCGGCATGTCGCCATCGCCGTCGTTCACGAACTCCATCTGCTCGTTAGCTGGAACTTCCGTCACATGGTCAACGTCCGCCGATCGGATGCGTTCAACGCCGTGAACCTCTTGCAGGGTTACCCCCCAATCCGTATCGTCAGTCCGTTGGAACTCATCTATGACGACGAAGAAGAACAAACGCTTTGATGCTGTCGCCGAATCCCGCAAATGGCGGATCAAAACCGGCGCGGTCTCGCTTCCGCTTCTTCAGGAACTTTGAAAGACTTATCCAAGTTCGGGATTTGACGAAGAAAGTGAGCCAAATTGGCTGATGATCCCGCAGGACGGGGAGAATTAGCGAAGGCCATCACCCCTGCGAGTCCGGACTTGGAAATCAAGTTCAAGGTTTTACCCGGACCCGGTGGCGCAAGCGTTACGCTGGATTCGACCAACCAGTCACCGGAGACCATCACCGTTACCAATACGAACTTGGGCGAAGATACTGCTGTCGAACTCGGAGTCGGCGAAACTTTTGGAACTGGAGGATTGAATTTGGCTGTTAAGAAATATCAGGAGAAGACCGTAGCGATTCATGCCGTGACGCAACAAGACGGCGGTGGAGCTCCGGACGCGCTGTGTATCGGGCCTGGCCCTAATGGGACAATCGACACGACGACGATGGGAGGAGATGACACCTTTGGAAACGGCGGCATTCGCACCGGTTCCGATGGTCTGTGCGACACCACGGCGCAAGGTGATGACGAGCAAATCTTGAGATTGGCAATCCGACCGCTAAACACACCGTCGGCAAGTGATCTTCAAAACTATTTAGACGAAGTTTACGGGATCCAAACTAATACATATTTTACGGTCACGCGGACAGACTACGTCGTTGACTACGACCTAGATCGAAACGGATTTTTTGATTTTGAACTCGATAGTAATGGTACAATATCGCTAGAAGAGGCCGTTCTTCGTGATTCCGTTCTCGATACGAGCGTTGATTTCAACGTCTATTTTGTCAGATCATTCCCCTATGCCACCATCTTGGGGAAAGCTCGGCGCACTAGCAGCCTGTCGGACTTGGAGCCAGAGCGTTAGCGTGGAAGTTTCTTGAAACGAGGTTGGATTGGCCGGTGGCGATGACGAAAAAGATGGGATTGGAGCGAGGGAACCCGGTGGAGAGCGTTTTGGACTCTCTGCCAGCACGGATGATGGCGTGATGGCGGACTCTTTACGCTCTTGCGACCTTCATTCCGAGTCCGAAGAGGCGTTTGAGGTTGTAGGCGGTGGTCACAAGCGACCATTCCAGTGCGGCTTTCTCTTGGCCACGCAATAGCAATCGCCGGAATCCCATGGCCTCTTTGATGATGCCAAAGACTGGTTCGACGGTCTGTTTACGCAGGGCGTAAAGGTTGCGGCCCGATGCGGTGGCCAGTCGGTGGGCCATGATTTCGGCCGACGTCGCGTCGGGCGGCGGCGCGGGAGGGTCTTCTCGTTGCTCCAGATCGGCGACGCTGCGCCCGTGCGGCTGACGTTTTTGTGCGGCGTAAACTTTCGGGTTCCCGTCCCGACTTTCCGCGGCTGCGACCGCTTCCTGGCTGTAGTAGCCGCTGTCAACGAGCACGCGGGCCACGCTGCCCACGGCCGGACTCACTGACTCGAGCCCGGGTTGGAGTTGTTGCTTGTCGTTGGATGCGTCGGTGAGGTGTGCGCCGACGATGAGCATGGTTTCGACCTCCACGGCGGCCTGCGCATTGTAGCACTGCGCGAAGCTGCCTTTGTCCTTCATGATTCGGCTCTCGGGGTCGGTAAAATTATACTGGTCTCTGGGTCCAGGGCCTTCGATGGGCGGCGCGGGCTCCTTGCCCCGGGCCTTGCGCCCGGTGCTTTGCTGCTTTTGAGCGCGGGCGGCGAGCTTTTCGGCGTGGGCCGCGCTTTCCTGCTCGAAGCGGACTTTGGCCCGGGCTTCCAAGGCGGTCTTGGCTTCCTGGAGCTTGGCCAATCGGTCCTCTCGGCGCTTGATTTCCTGCGGGATCTCCAACCCGTCGGCCAGTGGGGTGCTGTCGGCCTCTTCGGCTTTGGCCAGAAGCTCGCCAATTTGTTCGCTGGCCAGCTTCATCTGCTCTTCGATGCGATCATGGCTCATGGCGCTGTGGCGGCTGGCGTTGGCCAGAAGTTTGGTGCCGTCGAGCGAGACGCTCAGCTCTCCCACCTTCAGGACTCCAGACCCGGCCGCCAGCTCGAGCACTTGGTGAAAGCTGCTGCTCAGCAACTCCGCGTTCTCGCGCCGAAACTTGCAAATCGAGTCGTGGTCGGGATGGTGTTCGGCACACAGGTAGCGAACGGCCACGTTCTCATGCGTGAGTGTCTCTATGCGCCGACTGCCGAAAGTCCCCGTGGCATAGCTGTATATCAGCAACCCAAGCATCATCGACGGCGGATACTGCGCCGACCCCGTCCCTCGTTCGTTCTTCTTCGCGGCTCCAAGGTCCAACGCTCCCACCGCGTCCATCACAAAATGAACCATGTGGCCCGCCGGAACCCAGTCGCGAAGGTCCGGCGGCAAAAGTAACGGGGTTTCATGATCAACGTTGACGTATCGCACTGCCATTTCCCCAAGCTGACAGCTTCCTCTCCTTTTGTCGTCCCTCTAAGTCCGACGGGCTGCTAGTGGTTGGGCATACGTTAAAGATTACACAGGAGCCGGAACCGTTGAACATACCACCGCCCACAAAATTGGTCATCTATTCAATATGAATCACTCGGATTCCGGCCCCTCTGATCCAATTTATATTCCGAACTCAGATCCGGAAATTAGGCTAATGTATAGCGAGTCATTACCGCCATCATCATCCCCGCTTCCATTAACGCTCCTGACTAAACCGGAGTGGGATATTGTAAATCCGAATTCGGGTCAATGAAAGTCGCCTCAATAATTTGCACCCTTTGGTTGGCGGGCGCTTTCCCCGCGCATTCTCAGGAAGAGACGTTGGAGCAAGTCAAAACAGAATTGCTCGATGGCAACTACTCTGCGTTGGAGCGCCTCACAGACATCGACGCAAGGGAAGCACTGCCAATTTTACGAGCATCCGCCCTTGATGATCGAAGTCCTGAACTTTCCGCTGAGGCAATGGCGGTTCTTCAAAGTAGCCCCGGCATGGAATCGGTAATAGAACGTAATATAGTTGAACTTAGGGAGGCACGAAAGAGCGATCCAAATATAAAAAGGAATTTTGATCTGCTGGCAAAATTAGGGACGGCAAATGCCGCGCGAACAATCGCTCAGTTCCTTAACGATAGCACTGTTTTGCCGTCCGGGATGGACGATGTTACGAATGAATCTCTTGATGCGTCAGCTGCGGTAGCCATGCAGCAATTTGGATTTTCGGACGGACCCACGAGAGGCGGAGCGAGACGCGGAGTCACTTCAAACGAGGTTGAACAGTGGAAGCGGTGGTGGGAAAAGAATGCCCCTCAAATTGATGAGTTAGTAATCGAAGCGCGAAAGAATCCCGCTCCGATGCCCACGCGGGTTCCAGCCTACACGACAACTGCACCAACTCCACCGTCGGAGCCTAAACCATTGCCAAGTCCGATTGCTGAGATGCCTCAATTTTCGACTCCAACCCAATCAGAGGTTGCCACGCCTGAACGCAAATCCAACTTCCCAATTATCCCAATCGCCGTAATTGCTGCCCTGCTCGTGGCTGGTGTGGTGTTCTTCCTGCGACGCAAAACGCCGTAACTGCCACAGCGACCGCGCCGTCACGCCGGATGCTAATTCCCCGTGGTCCCGGCATCCGTCGCGCCGACGCTCGCTTGTCGTAACTCAAACACTCATCGTCTCCGGCAACGTCCGTCCTGCAAAATCCACCCTCCGCCAGAGCGCGTTCGGACTGGTGACCAAAGCCACCCTTCGCTTCGCTCTCGGCAGGTCACGATTGCGGCCTGGTCACGGGACCTGCGCGGCATGACATCGCCCAACAGCGGCACCGTATAGCCGTGCCTGATGCGGCCCCTCCCTGAAGGGACCCTCCGCGGCACCGGTCGGCAGAGCGCTCGCTCGGCTAATACGTTGCCGCGAGTTGGGTGATATAATGCCTCCGACCTCAGAGCAGGTCGGGCAGGTCCCGCGCCAGGCCGCAATACAGAAGTATGGCCTAGCGGCAATGCCCGGTTCACCAGCCCTGCAGCCCCCGCCGGGCCGCGCTCAGAGCAGCGCGTCCCCGCGCGGTCCGCTCCCGAGTGTCAGCCAGCCGCTCCGGCGGTTCCGGTGATCGCAGAGCCGATCATCCTCACGCCCGAGCGGGCGCGCACGGCTCGCGCCAGTCCCCGCAGAGGCCGGGGCCTGTCACGCCCCGTGCAAGCGCGGGATGCCAGTTGACGAGGGCGACAACAACAAAGCCCCGTGGAAGGTAGGGGGCGTTTGTTGTTGTCGCCTCGCCACTCGTGCAAGCGGACCGGGCAAAAAGTCAGGCAGGCCGGGCGGCGTCCTGGGTGTTGAAGGACGCAACTGGTCGGCCTACTGGGGCGGCTGCCATTGCCTGGTGCCGTCGAGCCGTGTCGTGGTTGTCGGGGCAGCTCGGCAGCCGTAGAGCGCCGCCCTCAAACTTGAAAGGGGCGCGTGTCCGTCGATGCGACGATCGACGCGCAGGGCGCAAACCCAATCCCGGGCGGCGGCTCCGCCGCGGGAGCCTAACGGCTCCAGAATCTCCGCTGCCAGCGGAGTCCGATAAAGAACGCCGTCCTTCTTTTGCGAGCACACCCGCCCGACCCGAAAGCCGCTCGTAAAAATCGCGGTCGGGTTGAACGGCTGGGAAAATAAAGGCTCAGCGGCTAGCTTTCGGCTTTGGAGCGCTGGGCGACGAGCATGTCCTCGATAATGGCGATCACGCGCTGTTGCTGGTAGCGAGGGAGGTCGCCGACATCCTCGAAAACCCGGCGCAGCTTCCCGGTCGGCCCGGAGCCATTGCGGCGCTGCTGCTCGATGCCGAGCCAATGATCGACGGAAACTCCGAAGACATCGGCAAGCTTGGGCAAATACTCGGGCTTGAGGGAAACGGCGCTGCGTTCCCAATCGGCGTAACTCGGTTGGGTGATGCCGAGGACTTCGGCGACTTGATTTTGTGAAAGGCCCTTGGCCTGCCGCGCGTCGTGAAGACGTTGGCCGAACTCGGATCGGTTTTGAGACTTGGGTGGACGACCTCCTGGCATGTCCCAACTATACCGACGCTTTGGTTTAGATACGGAAATCGCTTGCATTGTTATAGGCAATACCGTATCTAAAGAGCATGTCAAATCCTTCAACTTCCGGCTTGACCGCTTCCGGCCACGGCAAGCTTGAGCTAATCGACGCCGCCGTTGCTGCATCCAAGGAAGCCGCGCACGCTTGTCACAGTCAAGCGGCGCGGGATCACTTCGAGTTCGCGCTGGCGCTTTTGCAGGAAAGTTGGATCGCCGAAAGCGGACAGGAGGCACGAAGCGCGGAAAAGGTAATCGCCGACGTTCGATGGGGCTTGCGGCTGATCGCGGCCGTCTTTGCCAAGAAGGAAAGCGGCCAATGAATCCGGACTTCGCCCGGATCAAGCAAACCACGGACCTCGTGGCCGTGGTCGAGTCCTACGGGATCGCGCTCATAAGGACCGGAGCCGAAAAGGGGTCGGTCCGAGCTATTGACATGAAAAGGGGTCGGCCGAACTATTGACAGAAAAGGGGTCGGTCCGAACTATTGACATGTGATCGCTTGTATTCTATCCCCTGTGGATGGCGAGACCATTGCGGGTTCAATATGCGGGGGCGCGGTATCATGCAATGAGCCGTGGGGATCGGCAGGAGGCGATCTTTTGGGAGGATTCTGATCGTGAGCGGTTTTTGGCGACGCTCGGAGAGACCTGCGAGAAATGCGGTTGGATCGTTGATGCTTACTGTTTGATGGGGAATCATTTCCATCTCGTGATTGAGACACCGCAGCCGAACCTTGTAGTGGGAATGAAGTGGCTGCTGGGAACCTACACGATTCGGTTCAATGCCCGACACCGTGTCTGCGGTCATCTGTTTTCAGGCCGATATAAGTCGGTTGTGGTGGATGAGAGCGACGATCATTATCTGCGAACGGCCTGTGATTACGTTCATCTCAACCCAGCCCGGGCGAATTTGATTTCAGAGGGAGAACGTCTCGAGTCGTATCGATGGAGTAGCTTTCCGAGTTATCTGGCGCATCCGTCGAAGAGAGTTTCGTGGTTGAGGACAACGAGGCTTCTTGGTGACCACGGCATTCAAAGGGATGATCGAAAGGGGCGACGTGAGTTCTCGGAGCGCATGGAGGTGAGGAGTCGGGAGAATGAGGAAGGCGATTGGAGACCGCTCCGCCGAGGATGGCGATTGGGGGCGGATGATTTTCTCGACCGAATCGACCGGAAAAGGGGTCAGTCCGAACTATTGACACACTATCGCGCTTGATTTATCGTCGGTAGATGGCGAGACCGTTGAGGGTTCAATATGCGGGGGCGCGGTATCACTTGATGAGCCGTGGGGATCGGCAGGAGGCAATCTTCTGGGGGGATTCTGATCGGGAGCGGTTTGTGGGGACGCTCGGAGAGACCTGTGTGAAGTGTGGTTGGATCGTTGATGCCTACTGCCTGATGGGGAATCATTTCCATCTCGTGATTGAGACACCGCAGCCAAATTTGGTGGTGGGAATGAAGTGGCTGCTGGGAACTTACACGATTCGGTTCAATGCCCGACACCGTGTCCGTGGTCATCTGTTTTCAGGCCGATATAAGTCGGTCTTGGTGGATGAGAGCGATGATCATTATATGCGAACGGCCTGTGATTACGTCCACCTCAACCCGGCTCGGGCAGATTTGATTTTAGAGGGAGAGCGTCTTGAGTCGTATCGGTGGAGTAGCTTCCCGAGTTATCTGGCGCATCCTTCGAAGAGGGTCCCGTGGTTGCGGACGACGAGGCTTCTTGGTGAACACGGCATCCAACGGGATGATCGAAAAGGTCGACGTGAGTTCTCGGAGCGCATGGAGGTGAGGAGTCGGGAGGACGAGGAAGGCGCTTGGAGGCCGCTCCGCAAAGGATGGCGGTTTGGGGCGGATGACTTTCTCGACCGAATCGACCGATGGATTTCGCAAGCGAATCCGACGGATCGGACCCACGTGGCGGCAGAACGCTTTGAGTCTGATGAGGTCCGAGCTAGGAACCTCATCGCTGAAGCTCTCGTTTCAGCGGGTTGGGACGAGGACCGGTTGAAAACCGAAAGGAAGGGTCATTCGACAAAAGTTGAGATCGCGGAATTGGTTCGGAAGCAGACGCCGATGACGATGGGATGGGTCGCGAAAGAATTGCACATGGGATCCTGGCGAAGCGCCCGGAACCTCCTTCAACGGCGGAAACGCGGGGCGGGCAAATAGGCAAACGAACCGAAGGGTCAAAAGTATGGACTGACCCCGGACGCGAAGAGACGCCGTCGGTTTTCATCGCGCCGCGAGATTCGGTTTTTGAAAAGAACGTCAGCAACATCGAGGAAGTGAAAGCCCGCAAGGGACCGGTGATTGCCGTCGGAACCGAGGGCGACCAGAAGCTGGCCAAGGTGGCCGACGACGTGATTCTCGTACCCGAAGCGCCGGATTACCTGACGCCGATCTTGACCTCGATCCCGCTCCAACTCCTCGCCTAACACATGGCCTGCGAACTCGGCTGCGACGTCGACAAGCCGCGCAATCTGGCGAAGAGCGTGACCGTGGAGTGAGGTGATTTTTTTGCCCGCGAAACACGCGAATGAGCGCGAATGTTTAGCGGAATGGAATGGATGCGCACGCCAGCGGGTCACGACGGGCTCCACGGGCAGCAGGGCGTTTGGCTGGAAGGGTCATAGGGCGGGGCGAGCGTGAAGGATAAGGTTGAGAGCTTTTGCTGGGTGTCGGTGGTAGAGTTCGAAGAAGTGAGCGAGGGGTTGCCCGTGCTCAAAGGGAATGAGGGCGAGCAGGACGTTGCGGGTGAGGGCGAGGTTGAGGGCAGCTTTTGGTCTGCGATGTCGGTGCCGATCTTCTTGCCAGGCGGAGGCGTCGCGTTTGTGGTGATTGCGGTTCTCGATGCTCCAGTGCTCGCGAACGGCGCGGGTGGAACGGGATTTTTCTTCCGGTTTCAGGCTGGAAAGGAAGATGCGGGTATGGCTCTTGGGCGTTTGGTGGGGGTCTTTCTTTTGCTGCCAGTCGCGCTGCACGGTGATGGCGGAGCGGGCACCGGGCAGCCCGGCGGAGACTGGGGAGATGGGTTGGACGGCGGCTTTGCGGGAGTCGATGCGCCCGTGATCGCCTTCGCAGCTCAGGTCAAAAAAGGGGAGCCCTCCAGGGCGCGGGTGGCTGCCTCCAATCGTTTGGAGGTATTTGCTTTTGTGCCGATGAGGTAGTCGCCTCCCTTTTCCAGGATGACTCGCGCGGTGGCCTCTTTGTTGTGAAGCGGGTCGGCCGTGACCAGCGCGTTGACCAGTTCCACCCCGGGATTGGAGAGCAGGGCGCGGGCTTCGGAGACTTCGCAGTCTTCTTTTTTTCCGCTGGCCGGGATCATGGCCACCGGACGCCCGTCTTCATGACGGCAAAGGGTCACGATCATGCCGCAGCGTCCATCGCCCACGCTTTTGCCATCCAGGGCCAGGCTGCGGGGCAGCGCTCCCGCGTTGGCTTGCAACCAGGCCGTCAGCGCATGGGCGTAGGCGTGGGGTTCCACGGCGGCCAGCAGGTCGTTGAGCGCATCGTAGCCGGGCATCTTGAGCCGCTTACTTTGCTTGTCGCGCACCCGCAGGCCGATCGCCTCTCTTTGGCTCTGGGAAAGGCAGGCCACTTTCCTCCAGATATCGAGCACGTCGCGCGCTCCCATGAGCAACCCCAGCGAGATCAGGGTCAACATCGCCGATAGGGGGTGGCGGCGGCTTTTGGGGTGACGCGGATCGGGCACCTCCCTCAAGGCGTCGCGCAGGCTTTTGAGTCCGGCGTTCTTGAGCGGACTGCGGGCTCCCCCGCGTCCGACCAAGGCCCCTTTGCTGGCTTCGGGCAACTCGCGCGCGCTCATCAACTCGCAGGCCTTGGGCGCGAGCTCTTTGAGCCACAGCTTCTTGGGCCTCCCGTTGGGGATGTAGTAGTCGGTGTGGTCTTGCGAAAACCCCTTCGTCGTTCCCGCCTGCGTCCAGTTCGTCGCTTTGTAAACCGTTCCCGCATGGCTTTCTGGATCGCTGAAGCTTTCGGCCAGAAGTGGTCGGTATCCGTGGGCCTTTTCCCATTGCTCCACCAGTTCCCGCATCCCGGCCCCAAGACATTGGCTGGCAAGGTTCGGCCGTCGTGCCTCTTCCAAAACCAGAAAGCGTCGCAGCTGCACCACCAGCTTGAGCCGCTCCGAGCGCGTCACCGCATCCCATCCCACCGCTTCGTCCCGATCCTTCAAATGCCACGCCGCCGCACACCACACCATTACCCCGGCAAGCTTCCCTTCCTCCATCACCAACTGGCAGAGCCGGTCTCCCGCCTCGCTCCCAGCTCCCAACCCATGCTCTCGCCCAAGGGCCTCTTTCGCTCGGCGCCAGTCCCCCGCCGAATGCGCTACCTTCACTTCCAATCGCGTTGCCTTGCTTTCAATGCCCTCGCCTTTCCTGGTCTCCTGCTTTTTCACCACCGTAGTTCAGCTTTTCGACGCGCTTTTGTCTAGCCATTTCTCTTTTCCCCTACCTGTCAGCTTTCTCGCGCTTCAAGCCAAATGCCCTGCCACGGGCAGGTTACGGGTGCTTTTGATCTTGACGATCTGCTGTGAATAGTTAGCGGCCACTCTTCCTTAAGCGCCCGAGAGAGCTTGGCCGGAGAGGTTGCGACAATCTCCGCCGTGCTGGCAGCGCGAAACGTTTTCGCGACCAGCACCGACCGGGTGGGGTGAGACGATCGCGTTTGTACTGCCAGTGCTGCAACGTTGGCCGGGGAGGCGAGGGGGGGCGTGAGCGGCCCGATCCTACAGATCGACACATTTTGCGGGGCTGGTCTCGCATCGGATAGTCGAGAGGCCATCGCGGGTCAGTTTCTTGGAGAGGGTAATCGCCGAACAAACTTGATTGACTGGCAGGGGGCTGTTTTCTCGGAGAATTTTGATTTGGGTGGAGCACGAGACGCTCAGAACCTCCTTAAGACGCAATCGATGGGTCAAAAGTATGGACTGACCCCGGAGGTGTTGAGTTCACGAGATTGCCTCGAACCCGGAGTGGTGATAGGACTACTTAATGAAGACATCACGTCGTCAGTTTGTGACTCGAAGTGCGGCTGGCTTGGCGGGACTGAGTGGGATTGGCCTGGGCTGTCGATTGGTAACAGCGGAGTCTGCTCCGACCGTGGAGCGGCGAAAGTTGGGGAAAATTGGCGCTGAGGTTTCCATTTTGGGGTTGGGTTTGGGGAGCGCGTTTATTCGTCCTTTCGCTGGGGACCCGGAAAAGGGGCACGCTCTCCTCGAGAAGGCACTCGAAGCGGGAATCAATTACTGGGACACGTCGCACAACTACTCCGGCAGCGAGGAAACGATCGCCCCGGTCGTGGAGAAAAATCGCGATCGTATCTATCTCGTGAGTAAGTCCGCAGAGCGATCCTACGACGGTTTCCACCGGGAATTGGAAAGCAGTCTGCGCCGATTGAAAACGGATCGAATCGACCTGTATCACATTCACAATCTCACGCCGAAGGATGATCTCGCAGCGATTGAAACGGGTGCCTGCCGGGCTGCGCGTGAGGCGAAGGAGCAGGGAATCATCGGGGCCTACGGAGTGACCGGTCATTCGGGCGCACGGGTCCTGATGGAGGCGATCGAGAGATTTGATCCCGACGCTTTGTTGACGATCTTTCCGGCGGACCCCCCGGATGATGGGGCCTACGAAGACCAACTCCTGCCGTTGGCGATTGAGCGCAACCTGGGGATCGTCGGCATGAAGACCGTCAGACACGCCCGGAACTCCGATTTGCGCGGTGCGGACCTGATCCGATATGCGTTGAGTCTGAAGGGGGTGTCGTCGGTGATCGTGGGCTTGGATACGGAGGCCCATCTTTCCGAGAATGTGGCCATTGCGTCAAATTTCCAACCGATGGAGTCCGCATCGCAAGCGGCCATAAGTGAGGAAGTGCGTCGCTCGCTGGCAGGGACGATCGCCCCTTGGAATGTGCCGGGCTACGAGGACGGTCGCATTGCGTAGGCGGTTGGCGTTCGTAGTTCTCGCGGTGGCGCTTTCGGTCGGGACGTTGGCGTGGGCGGACGAATGGCGTTCGGATTTTGAGGGAAACAGCGACTTGGAGCTGACTCCGGCTCGGCATTGGGAGGAGGGTGACGGGATTCTTCGCATTGCGAAAGCGGGTCAACCTCAAGGCCCCATTCGCCGACCGGCCACCTACGCTCTCGTCCCTGGTCGCTGGGAGAATGCGACGCTCAGCGTGGTCGCGCGGTCTTTGGAGCCTGCGAGCAAGGTGGGGAGGGATGTCGTGCTGCTCTTTGGCTACGAGGATCCGGAGCACTTTTATTACGCGCACGTCTCGAACGATTCCGATGGGAAGACGCACAGCATCATCATGCGGGTGGAGTCCACGGGCCGAACCCCGATTCACCTCGAGAAATCGCCCGAGGCAGCGCTTGCGGCCGGCTGGCAGACGATCCGGGTGTCCCACGAGGCAGACGGTTCGATCTCAGTCTGGGTGGACGATCGGGAAGAGCCGGTGATGACGGCAAAGGACACCCGCTATCCGGTCGGGCGCATCGGCTTCGGATCGTTTAACGACACCGCAGAATTCGACGAGGTGACGATTATCGGCGAGCGGGTTGAGGATTAGGGCGGGTCTGGGAGATTGGTGGTCGGGAAGATCGCGCGGTCTGGATCGGGGGTTGGTGAGGGGTCGATGATTTTTGCCCACGAAAACCGCGAATGAGCACGAAGGTTCAGCGGGATTGGATCCGATGTCGCGCGGAGCGCTTGGCGATGGCGGGGAAACGGAATCGGGGATAGTAAACGTCCATGCCCTTTTCCGCCCTTGGCCTTTCGGATCATTTGATTCGTGCCGTCAGTTCCTACGCCGCCCCGACGCCCGTGCAGGCTGCGGCAATTCCCGTCGTGCTGGCCGGGGGTGACGTTTTGGCGACGGCCCGGACGGGCTCGGGTAAGACGACCGCGTTCGTCCTGCCGTTGCTGCAACGTTGGCTGGAGAGACGGGAGGGGGCGTCGGGGCGCGTGCATACGCTCATCCTCGTGCCGACCCGGGAGTTGGCCGCGCAGGTTCGCGAGGTCGTTCAAGAATTCTCCAGACACCTTCCCGAGCGGATGAAGGTTGTCAGTGCGGTGGGTGGGGTTTCGATCAATCCTCAGATGATGGCGTTGCGGGGTGGAGCTGATTTCCTGGTTGCCACCCTGGGGCGGCTGCTGGATCTCGTGGATCGCAATGCCGTGCAACTTTCCGGCGTGGCGGCGCTCGTCCTGGATGAAGCCGACCGGATGCTGGATCTGGGATTCGCTGAGGAACTTTCCTGCATCCTTGCGCTGCTGCCGGAGCAGCGTCAGAACCTGCTCTTCTCCGCCACGTTCCCCGCCGCCGTGGAATCGATCGCCGCCGAGATTCTCCGGGTGCCCACCCGCATCGAGATCGTTCCCGATCCGGCGGAGGCGTCGGAAATCGAACAGCGGGCGATCCGGGTCGACACCGCCCAACGAACTCCGCTGCTGCGTCACCTTCTCGCGACGGAAAATTGGGAGCGCGTGCTCGTTTTCGTGGCTCGTCAGTATTCCGCTGACCACGTCGCGGACAAGCTGCGGCGAAAGGGTATCCGGGCCTTCGCGTTTCACGGTGATCTCAGCCAGGGGGCGCGCGGTGAGGCGTTGGCGGACTTCAAAAACTCTGCGATCCGCGTGCTCGTCGCCACCGACCTTGCCGCCCGCGGGCTCGACATTGTGCAGCTCCCCGCTGTCGTGAATTACGACCTGCCGCGCTCCGCGAACGATTACGTCCATCGTATCGGTCGCACGGGTCGGGCGGGAGAGAATGGCGTCGCGATCAGCTTCGTCACCGGCGAGTCGGTGGCGCACTTCGACCTGATCGAGAAGCGCAATGGATTGCAAATTCCCCAGGAACACATCCCCGGCTTCGAGCCCACCGAGCTCCCCCCGCCGCCCTCCCCCGGAACCGGTGGAATCAAGGGCCTGCGAAGAAGCAAGAAGGACAAACTCCGGGAAGCCGCCGCCCTGGAGAAGCGGTCTTCGCGGTCATCTTGGTAGGCCGGCGAGAGTGGCGAATCCCGTTTGATCCGCAACTAGGGCTGGTGCGAGGGGGCGGGAGAAGGGTAAGTCCAGACATGACTTTCAATTGGCGAGCGGCTTGGGTGCTGCTGTCGGTCGTCGCGGGGTGGGGGACGGCTGGCGCGGCTTCTCCGCCGAGCTTCACCGGGCGGGAGCCTGGTCTGGAACGGGCGGTGAATTGGAAATGGCAGGTGATGCCATCGGATGACCGGCTTTGGGGACTCCAGCCGCCAGCGGAGGTGCGCCGTCGTCCGGAGATTGCTGCTCCCGGCCAACCGACGGTGGCTCCGGCTCGGCCGATGGACTACGAGGTTCAGCCGGGTGACGCGCTGGGGCGGATCGGGAAGCGGTTCGACGTGCCGGTTGATCTCCTCAAGCGGGTGAATGGACTCACGAGTGACCTGATTCGGGTGGGGGAGGTGTTGCGGATTCCGACGCGGGAGGAGGTTGCCGCCGCGAGGGCGTCGGCTCCTGCGGCGACCAAGGCGGTGGAGGAAGAGCCGACGGAAAAGACGCCGGCGGAGGAGGTGCTGACGGTGCAGGTGTTTCTGGACCGCGAGGGCTATTCCGTGGGTGGGATCGATGGTCAGTCGGGTCCGACCATGCAGCGCGTCGTGGCACTCTACACGGATGGGCGATCGGAGTTGGCGGAGCCCGCGGCGTTGACGGCGGCTGCGCGGGAGACGGTGCCCGAGCCGTTGACGCGCTATGAATTGAGGCGGGAGGATTTTCGCTTCATTGCGCCGCCCCGAGCCGAACGCGTGGATCCGAACGCGGCGACTCCAACGCCGAAACGTAAGAAGGGTGGGGAGGAGGAGATCGTCGTGGAGCAGGCAAAGCCGACTTACGATGAGCTGACGCGGGGGACCATGCTGGCCTACCGGACGCCGTGGGAATTTGTCGCGGAGCGCTATCGCTGCAATGAGGCGTATTTGCGAAGCCTGAACCCGGGGATCGAGCTAATTCCGGCGATCGGAACGGAGTTCGTCGTTCCCAACGTCGAGCCGTTCGCGATCGAGTCAACTTTCCGGGAGCCAATCCAGCCGCGAGCGGAGGCGGGAGGGCTGGTCGAAGCGGCGGTCTTGGACCGGTGGTTGCTGGAGATTCGTCGGGATGGCAAGCGGGTGGCGGTGATGCCGGTGTCGATTGCGCGCCCGGGGTTGGTCGGTCGGAGCGAGTGGACGATTCTCGAGGTGATTCCGAGACCGCAACTGAAGACGGTAAGGGAGTCGACTCGGGTCGTGCCGAAAGAGACGCGGATTTACGGCCGGGAGTCGCCTGACGCGGCGCCTCAGTCGTCACCAACCACCCTTTCATCACCCGAGGTGCTGGCTGCCGGGCCGAACAATCCAGCGGGAATCTTCTGGCTGAATCTTGCCCTTGGTGTCGACCGTGAACCGATCCCCTACGGTTTGCACGGGACGAGCATCCCGGACCATCTGCGCGAGCAGGAGAGCCTGGGGGGACTGCGGCTCACGAATTGGGACATCGCCCGCGCGGTTCGGCTTATGCCTGCCGGGACGCCGCTGCGGTGGCGCGTTGGTGGAATCCAAGGGGCGGTTCCCGTGGGACGACCGTAGGACGGCCATAACGAGGGGAGAGGGTCGCAAACCACGCTTGGGATGCCGGGGGAACCGGCGTGGCTAGAGGCTGAAGGCCTGGTTCACGGGCAGCCCGGTGAGCTTCGCGCCGCCGAGGAGTCCGTGGGAGACGAGAACCGATGCGGTGACGTGAGGTGATTTTTGCCCGCGAAACGGCGCGAATTGACGCGAAGATTGAGGGGATATTTAACTCGGCGTTTCCGCGTTATTCTTCGGAGGATTCCGGCGGTGCCAGCGAGAGCGAGCAGGGCGAGGGTTGCTGGTTCGGGGATGACGGCGAGATCAGAGAATAAAAAATTTTCAGTGATCAATTCGTCATCGAGAAGAGGAAGTTCTCCAAATGGTGAACTTGGGTCTGGAGTGCCGTTTCCGTCTCGTGGTCGGACGTCGTAAACGCCACGACCGTCAGCCGGAAACTTCGGGAAGTCGGTATTGAACTTCTCCAACGTGTTGAAACCATCAATGACTCTGCCAAAAACGGTGAATCCGCCGTTCGTCGAGTCCAAAAAGACATTGTTTGCAAGGTTGATGAACCATTGAGAGGTCGCGGAATTGGGATCATTGCCAACCTTCGCCATTGCGATGGTTCCATAGAGGTTGCTAAAGCGAGGATCGTTCGTGAACTCGTTCGCGATGGGTGGATCGGTCGAGACGGCCTGAAGCGAATTATCAGACAAATTGAATCCACCCGACTGCAGGACGAAGCCCGGGTCGAGCCGGTGCGCGAAGACGTTTTCGTAGCGACCGCTGTTCAGGTAGTTGAGGAAATTGGCGACCGTGATTGGCTTTTCCGCGTCGTCCAGTTCGAGGGTCATCGAGCCGACGGGGGTCGTGATTGAGATCAGCGTCCCGGCGTGGATCGGCAGCGTTGCCGTCAACAACGCGAGGGTGAGGAGGAGGAATTTCAATTGTGTGGGAGGGCCCGGCGGGATGAATCTCGGGAATGCCGACTGCGTTTCAAGAAAAAGTTTACGAGATCACGCGAACGATTCCGCGGGGAAAGGTGGTCAGTTACAAGACTCTGGGCGAGGCGGTGGGCTGCCGGGCCCCGCGCGCGGTTGGCGGCGCGATGCGGGCAAATCCCTACGCGCCGGAGGTGCCGTGTCATCGCGTGATCGCGGCGAATCGGACGCTTGGCGGGTTTGCGGGGGACCGGGAGGGGAAGGCGATTGCGCGGAAGATTGCGCTGCTGCGATCCGAGGGGGTGGAGTTCGACGACGACGGGCGGGTGAGTGCGGTGTCGATCCTGGCGGCGGTGCCGTGAGGGTGTTGGCGGCCGGAAGCCGCCACTCCGTTTCGTTTACGCGAAGAGCAGGCGGCAGACGATGATCGATGCGATGACGCCGGTGGCGTCGGCCAGAAGTCCGGCTGGGACGGCGTGGCGAGTGCGGCGAACGGCGACTGATCCGAAGTAGACGGCGATCACGTAGAAGGTCGTCTCGGTGCTGCCCATGATGCAGGATGCCATCCGCGCGATCACGCTGTCGGGTCCGACTTCGCGGATCAGCTCGTTGAAAATTCCGCTCGCGCCGCCGCCACTGAGCGGTCGCATGAGGACGAGCGGAAGCAGCTCGACCGGGAAACCGACGGCATTGAAAAATGAGCCCAGGCTGGTGGCGATGAGTTCGATTCCCTTCGCGGCCCGGAACATTCCGATGGCGACGAGGATCGCAACCAGGAATGGGATGATCCGGATCGCGACTTGGAAGCCTTCTTTCGCTCCTTCGACGAATTCCTCGTAGACCGGGATCGCGCGCCCGGCGGCAAAAAGTGGGAAGAACGTCAGCACCAGCGGGATGGCGAGCAGCGAGATCGTGTCGATGGCGCGGAGGCCGAGGCCGTTTTCCAACCAGCGATCCGGTAGCGCGAAGGGCTCTCCAGCGAGGTTGAGCGCGGTTCGAGTGTTGTTCGCGATGGCGGCGAACGTTTCGGGCGTGAAGACCATCAGCCCGAAGATCGTGGTGAAGGCGAGAGCGAGCGCGGCGAGGGCAGGGACAGCCCAGCGCGTGAAGGGGGGGGGTGAAGTTTCGTGATTGGTGACTGGTGATTGGTGATTGGCGGGTTCGGCTGCGGCGGTCTCGGGTAGATCGACAATCGGGGGGAGGCGGTAAACGGGGAGTTTTTCAAGGGTCTTGGCGGCGGTGATGCCGACGATGGTCGAGCACAGGGTGGCGACAAAGGCGGGACCGATGATGGCGGTGGCGTTGACCGAGCCGGCCGCGACGAGGTAGGCGACGGTGGTGGCCGGGATGAGCTGGACGGAGCTGGTATTGATCGCGAGGAACGTCACCATTGCGTTGGTTGCGGTGCCGGGGCGGCGGTTGAGCTTTTCGAGATCCTGCATGGCGCGGAGGCCAAGCGGCGTGGCGGCATTCGCGAGGCCGAGCATGTTGGCAGCGATGTTCATCAGCATGGAACCCATCGCCGGATGATTGGCCGGAACGTCGGGGAAAATGCGGGTGAGGATCGGACGCAGGAGGCGGGCGAGGATCGCGACGAGACCGGACTTTTCCGCGAGACGCATGATACCGAGCCAAAACGCCATGATGCCAATGAGCGGGAGCGCGATCTTCATCACCGCGAGCTCAGCCGAATCGAATGCCGCCTGCGTGACGTCGGCGATCCGCCCGGTGAGCGCGCCGAGAAGCACGCCCGCGAGAATGAGTCCAAGCCAGATCCAATTCAGCATTGGTCGGTTTTACCGAGAAACGCGAAATAGCGAACCAAAATGCGGCCTGGACGCCATCCTGGTTTGGAGGGCCTATACCTACCGTCGGAGGATGCGGACGCGGGAGACGCGGGAGGTGTTGCCGGAGGGATCGACGGAGCGGATTTTGACGACGACGCGGCCGGTGTCTTTCGTGACGCGGAGGATGGCTTTCCAACTCGTGGTGCCGCGCACCTTTTTGAGCTTCGCGCCGCGGGCTTTGGCGATGATCTCGGAGATGGCGGTGTCGTCGGAAGCGGTCCTGCGGATGACGACTCGCTTGCGGAGGGTCTCGATGGTTTTGCGACCGCGGACGTCGAGGTCGCGGCGGATGGTGTCGGGTGTGACCGTCGGCGGCGGTGTGGGTGCGACGGGTCGGGTGAAGCGGAGGACGCGGTTGTTGATATGGTCGGTGGTCCAGAGGTTGCCGAGGGCATCCAGAAACAGACTGGAAAGGAACTGCGCGGAGAGTTTGATGGCGGAAGTGCCGCTGTCGGTGGAATCGAAGTCGATTTGCCCGAGGACGGCATCGGCGTTGGCTCCATCCGATTTGTTCGCAGCGTCTATGAAACGCAGAACACGGGAGTAGCCCCTGTCGCAGACCCACAGATCGCCGTCCGAGTCGATTTGGACTCCGGTGGGAGACGCCATCGAGTTGGCCTCGAGTGCGACATCGACCGAAATGAGAGGAGGGAGGAGGCTAGGAGAACCTTCATTGGCTTGAGTCGGTGGATGTTGGTCGGTTGTTGCAAGATGCATGACTGTAAGTCAGCGAGTCGCTTGATCCAAGGCGAAAAGAAATGTCGGGCGAATCGCTGCGTTTCTCGCTCGACAGGAGCGCTCGACAGGTGCTCTTTGCGGGGCTCGAAATATGTCGTTGGAAACCTTTCAAATGTTGGCGGTCTTCGCCGTGACCGGTGTCGTGCTGGTGGCGTTCGTGAAGGAATGGGTGTCGCCGGATTTGGTGGCTCTGGGCGCGCTGGTGGCGGTAATCGCGCTGGGAGTCCTGAACGAGAAGGACGTGCTCAATTTGTTCAGCAACAGCGCACCGATCACGATCGGGGCGATGTTTGTCCTGAGCGCGGCATTGGAGCGAACGGGCGCGATCGACTCGTTGGCGCGGGCGTTCACCAAGGCTGCTGGGAAGAGCGAGTTGCGCGCCCTCGCGCTAATGGCGCTGATCGTGGTGCCATTGTCGGCGTGCGTGAACAACACGCCGGTGGTGGTGGTTTTCCTCCCGGTGTTGTTGGCGTTTTCGCGGAGTTCGGGGGTGATTTCGTCGAAATTGTTGATGCCGCTGTCGACGTTCGCAATCCTGGGGGGGACGATGACGTTGATTGGCACGTCGACAAATATTCTCGTGTCGGGCGTGGCCCACGAGATGGGGCAGCCGAGGTTCACGATTTTCGAGATCACGAAGATGGGTGCGGTCTACGCCGTGATCGGCACGACGTATATTCTCACGATTGGGCGACGAATTCTGCCGGACCGCCAGACCTTGTCTTCATTGCTGTCGAGCGAGGATACGCGGAGCTTTTGCAGTCAGGCGGTCGTGAAAGCGGGCTCGCCGATGGTTGGGAAAGAGCTCGCGGCGACGGAGATTGGGAAGAGCCAGACCACGCGGGTGTTTGAGGTGTTTCGGAGTGGGCGGAGGGTGTCTGACGTGGCGATCGACCGGTTGGTGATCGAGGCCGGGGACGTGTTGGTCTTTAAAGCCCACGCCAAGGGGATTGCGGCGATTCAGGAGACGCAGGGCCTGGTGTTTGACGACGACAACGAGCCGGAGGTCGGGACGGCGTCGCGTTCGCTGCAACTCGTGGAGGCGATCATCGGCCCCGATTCCCGATTCATTGGACAGACCATCCGGAACATGAAGCTACGCCGCCGCTACGGCGTGGCGGCGGCGGCGTTGCACCGGAGGGGGCAAAATTTGTTCGAGAATTTTCAGGACATCCCGATGCACTTCGGCGACACGGTGATCTTCGAGGGACCGACGGAGAACATTTCGCGGCTGCGGGAGGAGGACGATTTTCTCAGTCTGAACGAGACGACCGAGCGGCCGTTTCGGCACAAGAAGGCCCCGCTTGCGATCATCGCCATCGTCGTGGTGATGGTGCTCTCGGCGCTCGAAATTGTCCCGATCGTCTCGGCGGCCTTGGCGGCGGCGGTCGTCGTGGTGTTGAGCGGATGTCTCGATCCGCGCGAGGCCTACGCGTCGGTGGAGTGGAAAATTCTCTTCTTAATCGTCGGGATGCTCGGGCTGGGGAAGGCGATGGAGGTGACGGGCGGGGCGAAATTGATTGCCGAGACCGTGGCGATGGGCCTGTCCGGCTTCGGGCCGGTCGTGGTGTTGGCGGCGGTGTATCTGATGGCGTCGATTCTGACCGAGTTGGTTACGAACAACGCGGTGGCCATCCTGATGACACCGATCGTGATCGGCATCGCCGCGACGATGGACGTGGATGCGCGCCCGTTCATCGTGGCCGTCATGTTCGGGGCGAGCGCGAGTTTTTGTTCGCCGATTGGCTACCAGACGAACACCTACGTCTTTGGAGCGGGTGGGTATAAGTTCTCGGATTTCCCCAAGTTGGGCATCCCGCTCAACCTCATGCTGTGGGGAATGGCGACGTGGTTGATTCCGATCTTTTGGAAGTTCTAGGCCGGGTGCGTTTGCGCTCGACTTGACGAACGGGGCTGGGGAGCTTGTGACGAGTAATGTGGAGGATCACGACTCATGTTTAAACGACTTGGCAATCTCATCCGGGGCTTTCTGGGTCTCTTCGTCAGCGGGCTCGAAAAGCAAAACCCGGAGGCGCTCCTCGAGGTGGAAAAAGAGAATCTGCGCGCGCAGGTGGCACGCTACAACGAGGGTCTCGCCGCGCACGCCGGGCTTTGCGAGCGATTGATCACGCAGGTAAAGAAACTGGAGACCGAGGAGCGGGAGTTGCGCGCGAAAACAACGGCGCTCCTGCGGGCCGGCAACCAGGAACTGGCCGCGCAGAACGCTCTCCGCCTGCAGACAATCACCCGGGAACTCGGCGAGAATCGGACGCAGGCAGCGGAGGCCGAGAAAACCTATCAGGAGCTCATTCGCGCGCGGGACGTGTCGATCAAGGCAGCTCGGAAGAAGATCGAGGATCTGAAATTTGGCCTCAATGATTTGAAGGTGAAGCGCGCTCAGGCAGAGCTGACGGAAATGGCGACCGGGATGATTGGCGAACTGGGTGGATCGGGTGACACGCTGGATCGGCTCCATTCGATGGTGGAGGAGGAGCGAGAGGCGGCATCGGGTCGCGCGCGGTTGGCACGGGATTCGGTGGGGTCACCGGAGATTGCGAATGAGGCGGCTGAACAGGATGCGCTGGCGAGCCAGGCGTTGGCGGACTTCGCGGCTGCGGAGGGAATTGCACTCGAGCCGTCGGGTGGTGGGGAAACTTCCGGAGAAACGGACGGAGCGACGAAGTCGATGGGACCGACCTCGGGCCCGCAGGCTCAGTAAAGCCGGAGGTTACGGCTCGTCGACCGAGCGAGTGAGACTGCGGATTTCGTGGGGGGAAGGGGACGAAGTAAACGGGTCGGGCGTTGCCTGATTGGGCTTCGAGGTTTACTTTGCGGGATGACGAAGTTTGTTGCGGGAATTTTGATTCTGAGTTTTTCGGGTTTGGCGCTGGCGGAGGAAAAGCCGGGCTACCGGACGCCGATGTTGCCTCCGCCGGTCGAGGTGCTGCCGGGAGCGGCGCTGCGGTCACATAATACGGGTGGATTCGAGGGGGCGAATCTTCCGCGGGCGCTCACGCGGGGGGAGGCGGCGGTTTTTCCCTATTCGATGGTGGGGCCGGTGGTTTTTCGGAGCGGGCGGGATCAATTTTCCGGGAGCGCGACGCTGATCAAACCGACGGTGGCGTTGACGGCGGCGCACAATCTTTACGATGGGCAGTCGGGATTCAGCACAAATGTGCGGTTTGCGTTGGGTCAATATCAGGGCAGCGCGAAGCGGAGGGCGCGAGCGAAGGCGATCTATCTTTACACGCAGACTTACATCGACGAGGCGGATCGGAGTCCGGATACAAACCGGGCCTTCGCAGCGGATATCGGATGGGTGACGTTTTCCCGACCCCTCGCGGGGAAAGAGTCGGCGCCCTACACGAGCCGGTACGCGGCGTTGACGGGCGGTCGGGAAAAGGTGGCCGTGGGCTACGGACTGGATTTTCACAATGGACGGTTGCCGTTGGCGGTCGAGCCGACTCGTGGATTCTTTCGGAAGAAGGGGGCGTATTTCGAAAACGCGACGTATGGGACCGAGGGTGGGATGAGCGGTGGGCCGGTCTTTGGGTTTTACCGCGGACGGTTGGTGCAGCTCGGCGTGGTGGTTTCGGGGTTTGACGATTTTTCGCAGTCGGGGATCCGGGCGATTGATCGCGGACTGGTCCGGAAGCTTCAGTCGGTGAAGTAGAGGCAGGGCTGATCGATCGCATCGGATAGGCGCACTTTCTTAGTCCTCGGGGCGCTCGCCGGCGGGGCACATTTTGACGAGCTTGGGGTCGAAGCGGGCGAGGGTGTCGACGAGGTCGGTCTGGGCGGCCATGACTTCGTGGATATCCTTGTAGACACCGGGAACTTCGTCGATGCCGGCGCTGAGGAGTTCGACTCCTTGGTCGGCGAGAATTTTGTTGGTGCCGCTCCAGGTGAAGCTTTGCTTGGCCTGGGTGCGGGACATGAGGCGGCCGGCTCCGTGGGCGGCGCTGCGCAGGGAGTCGGGCTGGCCTTTGCCCCGGACGAGGAATCCGGGCGCGGCCATGCTGCCGGGGATGACGCCGAGGACGCCGTCGTCGGCCGGGGTGGCGCCTTTGCGGTGGACGATGAGCTCGCGCTCTTGCCCGTCGATGACGTGAGTTTCCTTCCAAGCGAAGTTGTGGTGGTTCTCGACGTCGAGGATGGGTTTTTCTCCCAGGGCGCGGGCGATGTGGTGGTGGATGCAGGCGTGGTTCGCGGCGGCGTAGCGGCCCATCAGGTTCATGGCGGTCCAGTATTCCTGGCCGTCTGCGGAGTCGAGCGGAAGCCAGGCGAGGTGCTTGAGGTGCTTGGGTAGGTCGGGGTGGCGGGCCATGGCGCGCTTGCTGTATTCAGCGCAGACCTGCGCTCCAGGTCCGCGGGAGCCGCTGTGGGTGAGCAAAGCGACGTAGTCGCGGTCGGTGGGTAGACCGAGAGCGGCGTCGGTCGGAGTGAAGACGCCGAATTCCACGAAATGATTACCGCTGCCGCTGGTGCCGAGCTGGCCGGCGGCTTTATCGCGGAGGCGGGTTGTGAGCCTGGTCGACTCCCAGTCGGGGTCGTCCATGACGTCATGTTGGCGGCGGTCCTTAAAGGTGACGCCGACGCCGAAGCGGGTTTCGTTTTCGATAATCTTGGCCCAACGGTCGCGTTGTCCGGCGATGAGGCTGGGCTTGAGGTCGTAGACGGTGAGGCGCATGCGACAGGCGATGTCGACGCCGACGGCGTAGGGAATGACGGCGTCGGCGGTGGCGAGGACGCCGCCGATGGGGAGTCCGTAGCCGACGTGGGCGTCGGGCATGAGGGCACCGGCAATGGAGACGGGGAGATCGCAGGCGTTGGCCATCTGTTGGATGGCGTTTTGGTCGAGGTTGGCGCCCCATTGGTGCCAGGGGGCGGGGGTGGCGCGGGGTGTGAAGGTGGCGGTGGTGCTCATGGTTTGGATGATGCTGGACGGCGTGATGGGTGAGGTCTCCTTACGTCGACCGCTACGGGTGAAAAGTGCGGATTCGTAGCAGCGGAGGTCACGACGCTCAGGGACGGGTTCACGCTGCCTGCGGGAGGCAGAATTCGCGGAAAAATTGGTCGAGTTTGGCGGTATCGGGTTCGGGCTTGGGGGCGGGGATGATGCGGGTGAGGCGATCGAGTTCGCTGGCGATGAAGGTTTGCAGTGCGGGGATGTGGGGACCGCGGTCGAGTTCTTCGCCGGCGCGTTTCCGCGCGACGAGGACGGCGATGTCGAACCGCAGGTTGGCATCCTCGACGACGGTGTCGACGAGGGTCTTGAAGGCCATCGGGACGGGGCCGAGTCCACGCTCGATCCAACGACACGCGAGGAGCGGACGGAGGATGTAGAGGTATTTCTTCAGCCGGACGGTGTCGTCTCGCAGGTGCTCGCGGGCGTTGCCCCGGGCCATACTGAGATAGTGGCGGAAGAGGCGTTCGCTGGAATGGTATTCGCTGGCGAGTAGACCGAAGATCAGCGCGAAGGACGGCTCGGCGCGGTAAACGATCGGAGATTTCAGCCACTCGAGGAGTGCGGGGTTGGATTTGCGGAGCAGCTTGAGAGCTTTGCGCAGATCCCAGCCGCTGAAGTCGAGTTCGTCGGAGATCGGGACTTCGATGACGTCGCGATGTTCGTCGACGGAGAGATACCACTCCGGGGCGTGGGCGTAGATGAACCGGATGTCGTAGTCGCTGTTGCGTGACGCAAACCCCCAGGCGCGGCTGCCGGATTCGACGGCGAGAAGCACGCGAACGCCGTGCGCCGCTTCGATGCGGTTCAGAGCGGATGAGATGGATTGGGTGCCTTGCATGTTGTGAAAATTAGAAATTTGGTATGCGAAATGAAAAATGGAATTGCTGGGTGGTTGGTAAAAAAAAGCCCCGCTCGCGGTTTGCGAGCGGGGCTTTTCTGAAAAGGTTTTTAGATTTTTCGGCTAGCTGCTCGCTGGGGATTGCGTCCAGGAATTTGGGTGAAAATTGACGCGATCCACGCTCCAGATGAGGGCGCGGAGGGCCATCACGGAGGAGGTTTGGATATTGGTGGCGTGCGTCATGGAAGAATTTGGCTTTTAGCGGGCGGGGTGGGCGGCGTCAAGCGTTGGATGTCTGACGCTGCGCGTTTGTGCGTTTTTGCGTTTGGGGGAACGGGCGTCGGGCTGGAAGCCCGCCGCAGCGAGCCGGATGCTCGCGGTCCCCGGGTTTGTCCCGGTCCTCAAGTCTCCGGGGAGTGGTGCTCGGGGGGGGACTTGAACCCCCATGCCTTGCGGCATACGCCCCTCAAACGTACGTGTCTGCCATTCCACCACCCGAGCATTTCCGCGATGGGAGCGAGGACAGTGTCAGCGGGGTCGGCTGGGGGCAAGCGAGAAAATCACAAAATTTGCTTGTCCGACGGGTCAAGGGGTGACAGTTTCCCCGGCTCTCATCAGCAGGAGATTTTTATGGCATACGCAATTATTCAGACCGGCGGGAAGCAATATCGCGTCGCCGAGGGTGACACGATCGACGTGGAGAAGCTCGACGTGGAAACTGGCAAGGACCACCAGCTCGAGGTGCTGATGTTTTCCGATGGCGATGACGTCCAGGTTGGCGCGCCATTGCTCGATGGTCCAAAGGTGACCGCCGAGGTGGTCGATCAGTTCAAGGGCGAGAAGGTGGTCGCCTTCAAATTCAAACGCCGGAAGGGCTACCACCGGACGGTGGGCCATCGCCGCCAGCTCACGAAACTCAAAATTACTTCGGTCTCGGCGTAAGCGCGTCGCGGGCACAACTCTTCATTCGTCATGGCACATAAAAAAGGACAGGGCAGCGTCAAGAATGGACGCGACAGCCGGAGCAAGCGTCTCGGCGTCAAGAAATTTGGCGGCGAGTCCGTGATTCCGGGCAACATCATCATTCGCCAGCGGGGGACAAAGTTTCTTCCGGGTGTGAATGTTGGATTGGGTCGCGATTACACGATCTGGTCGCTCGTCGAGGGCCGCGTGAAGTTCGACCGCGAAGGTCGCCGCGTGAACGTCGATCCGACTCCGGTCAGCGCGTAACGCGTCAATTTTTTTAAATCCAGCTCGGCGTCGTGAGACGCCAGGTTGTTTTGTTCGAGGAGGGCATCCGTTTAATGACGGATGTCCTTCTCTTTTCAGAAGGCACCTTGTCGGCTGAAACTATCCTGCGTAAATCCGTTTCAACTCCGGATCGCATCCCCCATATTCGCGGGATGCATGTTCCGCAGTTGATCGAACGAAAGCGCGATGGGGAGGAGTTGACGGCCGGTGAAATCGGGAAGTTGATCGGAGGGTTTACCCGGGGGGAGGTGGCGGATTATCAAATGAGCGCGTGGGCGATGGCGGTGTTTTTTGCCGGGATGACGACGCGCGAGACGGCGGCGCTGACGGCGGCGATGCGGGACAGCGGGCGGGTATTTTCCTATCCGGACGGGACGCCGCCGAAGGTCGATAAGCATTCGACTGGAGGAGTGGGGGACAAGATTTCGCTGATCCTGGCTCCGTTGTTGGCGTGTGACGGGGTGTGGGTGCCGATGGTGTCGGGGCGGGGACTGGGCATTACGGGGGGAACGCTGGATAAACTGGAGGCGATCCCGGGATTTGACGTGGGCTTGTCGGAGGAAGCGGCGCTTCGGCAACTGGAGCGGATTGGGGTATTCATGGCGGGGCAGACGTCGGATTTTTGCCCGGCGGACAAGAAGCTTTACGCGCTCCGGGATGTGACGGGGACGGTGCCTTCACAGGCCTTGATTGTGGCGAGCATTCTGTCGAAGAAATTGGCCGAGTCGCTGGATCGCCTGGTGCTGGACGTGAAGTGGGGGAGTGGGGCGTTCATGAAAACGGCAGCCGAGGCGGAGGAATTAGCGGGGGCGCTGCGGGCGACGGCGCAGGAGAATGGGGTGCGGACGGAGTTCTTGATTTCGGACATGAATCAGCCGTTGGGCCGAACGGTGGGAAACGCGCTGGAGGTGATGGAATCGGTCGATTTGTTGCAGGGCGGCGGGCCGGAGGACGTGCGGGAGCTGACTTTGGACCTGGCGGCGAGGGTGTCGGAAAGTTCGCGGGAACAGTTGGCGGAGCGGTTGGATTCGGGCGCGGCCTGGGAGAAATTCGTGGCGATGGTCGAGGCGCAAAGTGGAGAGTCGGCGGCATTGGAGCGACTGGGCGAGGTGCACTCGGCACCGGTGGTGCGGGAATTTGCCGCGCGAGCGGATGGAGTTGTGACGCGGATGGATGCCGGCGAGATCGGGCGGGCGAGCGTGCAGTTGGGCGCGGGTCGGCGGGTGGCTTCGGACGCGGTGGATTTCGCCGTCGGGTTCAGCGAAATCAAAAAAATCGGCGAGTCGGTGGAACGAGGGGAGTCCTTGTTAAAGATCCACGCGCGAACGGAGGAGGCAGCGGGCGTGGCGGCGCGGACGCTGTCCCGAGCGGTGGAGGTCGGGTGAGAGCTTGCCGAAGAAGGGTCGCGCTGGTGCTGCTGTTGGTGTTGGCGGCTGGAAGCCGCCACTCCGTTTCGGACGAGGTGGGTTCGTTGATTCCGTGGTTATTGGAGAACCGTGAGGGTTTGGAAGAAGTGCCGTTTGCCGAGGTGGTTCGGGCGACGACCGGGCAGGAAATCGTGGCGGTGGACCGGGTGGGGGATGCGGGGATCTTGGAGACCCTGGGCGGGGCAATCGATGCGGCGGTGAAGCGGCTCAATGATCCCGACCATCCGATCCACAAAGTGGGCCGGGTGAACGAGGCCAGTCGCTACGTCGAAGTTGAACTCCAGGAAACGGTGGGGGCGATTCCCGGGTGGACGTGTGGTGTGCCGACGACGGTGGACGGCAAGGAGCAGCGTTCGGGGTACCCGGACCTGCGGATCGTGACGGATGGGGGGAAGGTGCTTTTTCTGGACCCGAAATTATACGGGTCCGGAGAGTCGGGATTCGTCGTTGCGGACATTTTATTACGAACCTCGCGGGGGGACGAGCAAGGTGCACGAGGATGCGGTGCATTTGCTGGCGGGCTTCCGCCACAACGGCGAAAGCGGACGGAAGTTTCGGTTGGATGCGTGGGAGTTGGTCGATCTATCGAAGCTGCTGGTGCAGCTCAAGGCGGAGTTTCAGGCGAGTAATCGGGAGGTCTACACCGAGGAGACGGTGGTCGGAACGTCGAGTGAAGATCTGAGGTGAACCTTAACGCTTTGGGTGGACGTGTCGTTATGAAGGACCGACCTCGACCCTGAGCTGGTTGAGAGTTCGGAGTTGAGAGTTGAGTGGGAGGAGAACCAGCGATAGATCCTTCGCGGAGCGAAATTTTCGATGATTCACCCGGCCAAGTTGCTCACCATTCACCAACGGAACCGAATTCGCCGACGGTTGGGGTTGGCGGAGGAGGAGGATTTTTTGAGTCCATTCGAGCGACGGCATCAGTGCGTCTTTTTTCACATCCCCAAAACCGGCGGTATCGCGATCAGCGAGAGTTTGCTCGAAGGGCACCATACCAATCACCGGATTTATCGCCGGTGCGCGCTGGCGGACCCGAGGACGATGACGCGCTATTGGAAATTTTGTATTCTCCGCGATCCGGTGGATCGTTTCGTTTCCGCTTATCGATTTCTGCGCGGCGGTGGGATCAACGAACAGGACTCGAGATTCCGAAAGGATCACCGCGAAGCGTTCGGCGATTTTCCGACGTTTGTCGCGGCGTTTCGGGAGGACTCAAGCATCCAAAATTACGTCCACTTCCGCCCGCAGACGTTTTTCGTCTCGGATGAAAACGGGGTTCCCTGCCTCGATTTTGCGGGGCACTTTGGGTCGTTGCCCGGGGCGTTCGCCCGGATTTGCGGGCAGCTCGGAATTCGGGGGGTCGAATTGCAATCGAAGAATCGGACGAACGCTGCGTCGTCGGTGCCAACCGTCGGAAGCCGCGAGCAGGAAATTCTCACCGATTTTTATCGGTGTGACTTGCTCTTGATTGCCCGCTTCGCTCGTTCGACCTGATCGTGCGGGTCGCTGCCTCGAGTCCGGAGCGGTGCCGTCCCGTCAGATCGAGGAATCGATGTCGGGGTCGGGGTCGGGGTCATCGATAAACTCATCCGTTTCTTCATCGAAACCATTGTCCAACTCCGCATCGGGCGTCGGGTCGGGGGAGGGACCCGAGTCCGGCTGAGCGTCCGGCTGGGCCTCTTCGAGTGCTTCTTCGCGTTCGCGGTTGGCTCGGTTCTGGTCGAATGCGAGGGAGCCGTCGCCGATTCCCTCCAACTCGGCTTCGTGGCGGCGGGCGAGTCCTTCGGAGAGCGTCTCATCACCTTCTTCGACGAGGGTGACCTCCGGGTGATCGTTGTCGCCGGTGGATTTGAAATTGATGGAGCGGAAGAGGACGAGGTTCAGTTCCCCTTCTTCGTCGGCGTCCCGCTCGGGCGTGTCGATTTCGGGATCGATGTCGTCGGGGACGCCGTCGAGGTCCAGGTCGGAGTCTTCGGGGTCCTCGGTTTCGTCGCGGAAGTCGCCGTCTTCGTCGATGATCCACGACACTTCGCCGGAGCCGGACTTTGCGTCAATTTCCTGCGAAATGAATCCGCTGACCTCGGTGCGGCTGAATCGGATGATGCCGCTGTCGTCGGTGAAGAGCCGCTCGACGTATCCAGCGTATTGCGTGCCGACGACGTCGTAGAATTCCCAGCTCTTTTGCCGGGCACCCAGCGGGCCGCTCCATTCGGTGTAAACTTCGATGTCCTCGATGAGCCCGAGTTCCGAACGCAGAATGACGTGGGCGTCCATCTGTCGGTCGATGGTTTCGGCGGGCTCGAACAGGAGAACCCTGCCGGAAAGATCGGCTTCGAGTTTCTCGGCGTGGGCGAACGTTGCGCCGACGAGAAGAAGGGTCAGCGCGGCGACGACGGAAGACGGGGCAAGGGGGCAAGAGTGCTGGAGCGAGTTCAATTCGGAGAAGGGTTAGTCTGCTGGTAGTCACGCCCGGCGGAAAAGATCAACTGGGAAGCGGGCGGATCGTTGGTCTGGCGGATGGGCAGAGGAAGCTGGCGAGGGCTCTACCGGTCGGCGGCTGGCACCCAGTCGGGGAGGGTGTTCAGGTGCAGGTCGAAGACGAGTGGCCCCAAAAACCAGACGAGGAGGACGACGAGTGGCACGAGCAGCAAGTTGAGGAGGAATCCGGCCCGGGCCATTTGGGGAAGTTGCAGGACGCCGCTGCCGAAGACAATGGCGTTGGGCGGGGTGCCGACCGGCATCATGTAGGAGCAGTTGGCGGCCAGGGCGGTCGGAACGAGGAAGAGGAGGGGATTTTGCCCGAGGCTGACGGCGACCGCCGCAACGATCGGCAGGAAGGTCGCGGCGGTCGCGGTGTTGCTGGTGAGTTCGGTGAGCATCAGCATTCCCAGACAGATCACGGCGAGGATGAGGATGACGTGCCAGCCACCGAGTGCGGCGCAGAGTGAGCCGAGATATTCGGACAGGCCGTGTTCCTGAATCGCGCCGGCAAGGCCGAGTCCTCCGCCGAAGAGCAGGAGGACTTCCCAGGGCATTCCTTTGGTAGCATCCCAGTTCATGACGAATTCGCCCCGCTTCAAATTGGTCGGCAGCAGAAAGAGCGCCACGCCGCCGGCCATTGCGATGGTGGTGTCCGAGATCATCGGCAGGCTGCGTTCGATGAGCGGTCGGAGAATCCATCCCAGTGCCGTGAGGACGAAGACGAGGGTGACCAGTCCTTCTCCGAGCGAGAATTTTCCCAGGTTCGCGCGTTCCGTCGCGATAAGTTCCTCCATGCCGTGAACGGGTTGATTTCCCAAACGAAACGAGATTCTGGTCAGCACGAGGTAGACCAGGGGAAGGGCGATCAACGTGACCGGCAGGCCGATCAGCATCCACTGGCCGAAGCCGATTTCGGAATCGTAGACGCGATTCAGGTAGCCAGCGAGCAGGGCGTTGGGCGGAGTGCCAATGAGGGTGGCCATGCCGCCGGTCGTCGCCCCGTAGGCTACCGCCAACATGAGCGCGGCTCCGAAGTCCTTGCCGGGTTGGTTGATACCCTCGATCCCTCTCGCGAGCGTGACGACCGACATCGCGATGGGGAGCATCATCAGGGCGGTCGCGGTGTTGCTCACCCACATGCTGATCAAGGCGCCGGCAATGAGAAATCCGGCGACGATCCGGTCCGGACGGGTCCCCAGAGCCGAGATCAATCCGATGGCGATGCGGCGATGGAGATTCCAGCGCTGCATCGCGAGGGCGATGAGAAATCCACCAAGAAAGAGATAGACCATTGGGTTGGCGTAGGGCGCCGCCACATCCTTGATCGAACCGAGCTCGAGCGGGGGAAAGAGCACCAGGGGGAGGAGAGCCGTCACCGGGATGGGGACCGATTCGCTGATCCACCACACGGCCATGAGCCCGGCTGCGCCCGCGGTTCGCCATCCGGCGACGCTCAATCCAATGGGTGGATCGACGAGGAGGGTGAGGATCAGGAATCCTGGGCCAAGGACCCAGCCCGCCCATTGCCGGAGGCCGTAGTGACCCTTTGGTTCCAGCGCGTCGACGAGCGACGGGGCGGGCTCGGTGGCTGGAGGGGGCGGGGCCATTCCCACACATCCAAGGCGAAACTTTTCCACTCGCCAACGAGATTTCCCGAGAGGCTCCGGGCTCGCATCTGACGGATCGACCTCGGAAAGAAAGGGGGTTGTTGAGGGTTGAGGTCTGAAAATGAGTCACTTGCACCAAATTGCAATTTCCCTCGGCAGGTAATCGGCGCAAGCCACGCGAGCTGCTGATTCCCAGCCAATCGACTTTGAACTCTCAACTTCCTTTCCACCACGAGAACGGCGTCGCGGTTTGGAAACGGGAGAAGCCCAGGAATCGGCAGACCGCTCCGACGACAACGTCTTAATTCTTGAACCACGGATTTCACAGAGGACACAGGAAGACAAAAGCCCGTGGGTCGCGAGTGCGGCTCGCCATCCGTGCAATCTGTGCAATCAGCGGCTTCCCTTCTAATTCCCGGACTGCAAATAGCTTCACCTTGGAAGGTTGCGGATTACGTTGCTCAGTTATCAGCAGGTATCAGTGGAGATGGTGCCTCGGTATTGAGCGAGTCAAACCTTCAGGCGCTCAGGAGCCTGAAGCGGTCCTGATCGGGCGGTGTGGAAGAAAATTGCCTTTTGGAGCGGCGAAAATAGGGTCGCGCGGAGATGGATGTTCTGACGGTTGACCTGCGAGGTATTAAAAAATTGCGCAGCGGAAAGGTGCGCGAGGTGTTTGATCTGGGCGAGCGGCTGCTCATCGTGGCGACGGATCGGATCTCGGCGTTCGATTGCATCCTGCCGACGGCGATCCCTTCGAAGGGGAGTGTGCTGACGCAGCTTTCGCAGTTCTGGTTCGAGCGGCTGGATTTTGTTCCCAATCATTTGACCGAGCTGAAACCGGGGTCGTTTCCGGAAGCTCTGAAGCCGCACGAGGAGATGCTGGCGGGTCGGTCGATGGTCGTCGAAAAGGCGATGCCGCTACCGGTCGAGTGCGTGGTGCGGGGTTACCTCGCGGGCTCGGGTTGGGCGGATTACCAGCGGTCGGGCGGGGTCTGCGGGCACGGGGTGCCCGCGGGATTGCGGCAGGCCGAGAAGCTGCCGGAGCCGATCTTCACGCCGTCGACGAAGGCGACGTCGGGACACGACGAGAACATTTCGTGGCACCAATGTCGCGCGCTCCTCGGCGATGAGGTCGCTCTGCAGGTCCGGGATTGGAGCGTCGAACTCTACGAACACGGGCGGGCCATCGCGGCGCAGCGGGGGATCATCATTGCGGACACGAAGTTTGAATTCGGAATGGTCGACGGCGACCTCGTTCTGATCGACGAATGCCTGACGCCGGACTCGTCGCGGTTCTGGCAGGCGGACCAATACGAGGTCGGGTCAAGTCCGCTCAGCTTCGACAAACAATACGTGCGCGACTACCTCGAGACGCTGGATTGGGACAAGACGGACCCGGCCCCGGAGCTGCCACCGGACGTGGCCCGGCGGACTTCGGAAAAATACGTCGATGCTTACACCCGGCTGACGGGGCTGAAATTCGACGCGTCGGGTCATGGAATCCGACCTTGAAGATTTTCTGATCTATCTCGCGACGGAGCGGGGGCTGTCCACGAATTACCAACTTTCGACCCGCCGCTCGCTGGAGACCTTCGCCGCGTGGGCGTCGAAGACGGTGCAGGTCACGGAGTCTACGGCGGTCGAGGCCGGGCACATCAGTGACTACCTGGCGCATCGCAAGCGCGCAGGACTCGCGGCCGCGTCGATCAAGGTCGAGGCCGTGGCGATTCGGATCTTCTTCCGGTTTCTGGTGGCACGCGGGCGGCTTCGGGTCGACCCGGCGGAGTTCATTTCGATCCCGCGGATCGAGCGCTACCTGCCCGACACGCTGAACGTTCCCGAAGTCGAGCGGCTGATCGCGGCTGTGAACGACAACGATCCGCTGGGGTTGCGAAACCGGGCGATCTTTGAACTGCTTTACGCGTCGGGGTTGCGGATTTCGGAATTGTGCAACGCGAGGCTGGAGAATTTCGACGCGGAGGAGGGTTGGATTCGCGTGACGGGCAAGGGGAACAAAACGCGGATGGTGCCGGTGGGAAAGGCGGCGCGAGATGCCATCGGCCGGTATCTGTCGAATGAACGTCCGGGGCTGGTCGGGCCGAAGACGGGGGCGGAGATCTTTTTGTCAAATCGCGGCAAGCGCCTCACGCCGCAGCGGGTGTGGCAGCTCGTGAAAAAATACGGCGCGCTCGCCGGGCTGGAGGCAAACGTCTACCCGCACTTGTTGCGGCACAGTTTTGCCACGCATCTGCTCGGGAACGGGGCCGATCTGCGCATCATCCAGGAATTGCTCGGGCACGCCGACATCGCGACGACGCAGATCTACACCCACGTGGACCAGAAGCGGCTCAAAAACGTCCACAAGCAGTTTCATCCTCGCGCCTAAATCTAGGGGATTCCCCGGGGCCGGACCGTCTTGCAAACGGTCTAAATTCCGTGAATGTTCGGCCCATGAACATTCGCTTCATCGCCGGGCTGGCCGCATCGATCTTTTTCTTGAATTCGGACGTGAGCGCCGACGAGTTGCGCTCGTGGACGAGCCGCGACGGGACGGCGACGATGGAGGCGAGTTTTCACAAGGTGGAGGGCGAAAAAATCACCCTGCTGCTCCCGAATGGACGCGCGCAATATGTGCAGCGAAGCTTTCTGAGCGAGGCGGACCTGGCTTGGATTGACGAGCAAGCCAGCGCTGCGGCGGCCGTCGCCGCGAACGCCGTTCCCGCCACGGCGAAGATCCCGGCTGCGTTGGAGGGCAATTTGCTCGATGATCGGGGTGGCTCGGCGTCGATTCTCAATTCTGACGGGTCCGCGCCGAAGTATTACCTCTTTTACTACAGTGCGTCGTGGTGTGGACCGTGCGTAGCTTTCACGCCAGAGCTGGTCCGATTTTACAAGCAACTGAAGGGACGGGACGCGTCGTTGGCGGCGGTCCTGGTTCCCAGCGACAAAAGCCGCGACGCCGAGGTTGCGTATCTGAAGGATCATCGGATGCCGTGGCCGGGGGTGGACCTCGACAAGAGCCCGGTTCGCGCCGTGCCACCGAACACCTACGGCTACATTCCGTCGATGGTCCTCACCGATGCGGATGGCCAGGTGCTGCTCGAAGTCAGCAAGACACTGAATCGCGACGAGTTCCTGAGCCAGGCGAAGGAAATTGTGACGGCGTCGAACGACGTCGCCGCGCGGTAGGGGGGAGATTTCTCGGTGGGGGGCCGGAAGTTTTGACTCCGGGCACCGACCGCCGACTGCGGACTGATGGGGTATTCGGGGATCCTGTCCGGGGCCGTGGTCGTGATTCGTGAATGGGTTTCAGATCGGTCCGCTTGCCTTGATGAATGTGCCGGGATTTTTCCTCGGAGCGACTTCAACGGGGTCGGTATTCGGTCTGTTGACGAGGTGGTGCGCGGTTGGAAGTGCCGCTTCGCGGTTGGGTCGGGCCTCGGGGCTGGAAGCCCCGAGGAGCGGGCAGGATGCCCGCGCTCCCCGTGCGGGCATTCTGCCCGCCGGGTTTCTGCGCGGGCCGGGATGCGTGGGGGGGGGTGGGTGCCTGAATCCGAAGGTAGGGTCAGGCGAGGTGGGTGAGTTTTTCGGCGAGGTCGATTTCGCGGTCGCGGTGGGCGCGGCGGCGGTGGAAGGAGGCCTCGGTTTTTTTGCAGATGAGGGAGTAGGGGCGGCTGGTCTCTTCGGTGCGATGGTCGAGATCAAGTTGGTGGCTTCGAATGAATTGCTCGATGACGGAGCGATCTCCTTGGTTGCGCTTGAATCGGTGGGTGGACTCGGTGGGGTCGGCCAGGAAGGTGAGTAATTCGCGAATGAGTGGTGGGCGATTTTCTGCGGTTTCGGGGACGGGGCGGGTCCAGTCGGGGTAGGGTTCGAGGGGGCGGGCGATCTCGGCTTCGAGGGTGGCTTGGGCGAAGGCGGTGAGCTCGGGAATGAGTGAGCCGGGCTCGCGGGCGGGGACGCGGATTTCTGCGGGGTCGCCGGGCGGATTGGTTTCTGCGGGGCGGTTCCAGCCGGGGCTGGCGGGGGGCTTGGGGGCTAGGTTGGCGAGAAGCTCGGTGAGGCGTCGGGCGAGGGGGGCGGCGTCGGGCTCGTTCCAGATGGCGTCGAGGAGATCGAAGAGGAAGGGGCGGCATTCTTCGATTGGCTGATCGTTGGTGCGGTCGACAAGGCTTTGGCATCTGGCGGTGCCGAAGGCGTTGAGAAGTTTTTTCCAGAGCGGGGCGTCGCAGAGTGTGAAGGCGGCGACGGGGACGCGGTCGGCGAGGCGCTCGAAGAGGTCGGCGGCGCGGGTGGTGGCGAGGGCTTTAAGCAGAGTGGGGAAGCGGTCTTCTGCGGCGGCGGTCGATCGGTGGAGGTGGTAGGGGAGGGCTTCGGGATAGCGCTGGATGATGGCTGTCGCGAGGCGGATAAAGGCGTCGGAGGGGTGGTGCTTTTCCTGTCGGGCGAGTGCGGTGAGTTGTTGGCAGGCGCCGGAGAGATCGTGGTGGGCGCGGATGGTTTCGTCGTCGGATGTCCGCCAGAAGACGATGGCGGCGCGGCGATACCAGAGGTCGACGGTGCAGCCGGCGTTGCCGGTGTAGCCTTCGGCTTCTTTTTCGTCGGGCTCGGCGGAGGTGATGGGTTCGGACGTCAGCAGGGCATCGGTGGCGATGCGGTAGCAGCCGAGTTCTGTGGGTTGATCCTGGGCGTCGCGCCAGTGGTCGAGAGTGAGGCTTTCTTCGTAGATTTCGCCCATGGTGGCGTCGTCTTCGTCGACTTCGAATCGACCTTAGCCGTCTTCGAGTTGGCCCATCTGGTGAAGCGTGAGGAGGGCGAGATGGACGTGACAATCGGCGGATCGGAGGGCGGCGGAAAGGGCGTGGCCTTTGACGGCGTCGTTGCCTTTGAGCGCGGCCCAGGAGAGGTTGGCCCGGGTGTATTGGTGCTCGAGGGGGACGACGGAAAGTTGGCCGGATCGCTCGTCGCGGAGGGCGGTGACGGGGGCGGTGAGCGTCTGGGATTGCCGGGTGAGGGGGACGTTGAGTTGGCTGGGATTGCCGTGGTCGAGGCGGAGGTCGTAGGCGAGGCAGCAGCGGTATCCGGATCGCACGGGGCGGACCTCGTGTTCGCAATCAGCGAAGAAGGCGGCGTATTGAAAGGTGCGAAGGCGGGTGTCGTCGCTGAAGTCGACGAGGACTTCCCGGTCGTCGTGGCGGATGAGGAGTTCGCCGCCGTCGTGCGCGGAGGGGAGCGCGACGATGAGAGAGCCGATCATGGAATCGAGTTTTTCGGTGTCGCGGTGGGCGCGGAAGTGGCCGCCGGGTCCGTAGAGCAGGAGCTTGTAGGGGTGGAGGGAGATGCGGCCTTTGATGCCGAGGTCTTCGCGGATCTGGGTGGCGATGAGTTCGAGGAACTCGGGCCATTCGGGGGATTGAAATGAGAGGTGGGCGGCGTCGAGTTGCCAGCATTTGCGGACGGTTTCGTCGAGGATGGTGGCGGTGCCCTGGCCATAGGGGGCGGGTTCGGCGTGCGTTTTGAGGGCTTCGGCCTGGGCGGTGGGGAGCGGGAAGGCGAGTTCACCAACGCCTTCGAGGTGGATGCCGGGCAGGAAGAAGGGGGAGGTGCCGGTGGAGTGGAATTGGCCGGTGCCGGTGATTTTGTGGAGGGCTTTGAGGAAGCTGTCGGTTGCGTTCACGGGGGGCAGCAAAGCTCAAAAGGGGCGGGGCGGGCGAGGGGAATGTGGCTCGGGATCGTGAGGGTTGACCGTGCGGGGTGAGGTTTTTTAGGGTGATCGCGGAGATTAATTGCCAACCCAATATTTGCCAATCGAATGCAGCCAGTTCCAAGAATTTTTGTCAGTGCGACGAGCCGGGATTTGCGGACGGCGCGGGGGTTGGTGAGTGAGGGACTGAGGCGGATGGAGTGTCTGCCGATCGTGCAGGACGATTTTCCGCCAGACTACAAGAGCGTGCGGGAAATGTTGCGCACGAAGCTGGAGACGTGCAACGCGGTGGTGCACCTGGCGGGATTTTACTACGGGGCGGAGCCGCAGCCGGTGCTGGAGGGCTCGCCGGAGCGGCGGAGTTTCACGCAGCTGGAATACGAGATCGCGGTGGAGCTGGGGTTGCCGTGCTACGTGTTTTTGTGCGGGAAGGATTATCCCTTCGACGAGCACGAGCCCGAGCCGGAGGACAAGCAAGCGTTGCAGTTGGCGCACCGGGCGAGGTTGCTGGAGCGGGATGAGCTGTATTACGAGTTTGAGACGCGAGAGGACCTGAATTCGCGGACGCGGGAGCTGCAGTTGAGCGTGGAGGGGCTGCGGAAGGAGCTGGCGAAGGAACGGGCGAGGCGACGGATGACGATGGTGGTGTCGGCGGTGGCGTTGCTGGTCGCGGTGGCGGGTGGAATTTTTCTGTATTCGAAGACCCAGTCGCAGGAAGCGGTGATTGCCGAGACGACGAGCAAACTTGATGAGCAGAGTGAGCTGATCGCGATGCTGCTGGCGGAGCAGGCTCGGTTGCGGGAGTCGATCGATGGTGGGGGTGTTGACGTGGTGGCTAGGGCGGAGGCCAACGTGGCCAAGGCAACGGGTCGGACGCCGGAGGAGATTCGGGCGGCGGTCGAGGAGGAGATTCGGGCGGCGGAGGCGGCGGTGGCTGGGGCGACGGATCCGGCGGTGAAGGTGGCGGCGTTGCTGAGGTTGGCGGAGGGGGAGGCGGCGCTGGGTCGAAACACGGAGGCGATCGCGGCTTATCGGGAGCGGCTGGCGTTGCTGGACCGAGACGAGCAGCCGGTGGAATGGGCGGGAACGGTCGTGACGCTGGCAGAGCTGGTCGGGCGGTGGGATCGGAAGTCGATGGAACCGGTTGAAATTCTGCGAGAAGGAGTCGATTGGGCGGAGGCGAATCCGGAATTGGGCCGCGAACATCCGGCGACCCTGGAACTGATGTTGGCACTGTCCAAGGAACGGCCGGTGAGCCTGGGGGAGAGCATTGAGTTGGGGCAGCACGTGCTGGAAGTCCGGGAGAGGGAATTGGGAATGGATGCTCCGGAGACGGTGGATGCGGCTTGGACTCTGGCGATGATCAGGCGAATGGCGGATGAATTCGAGGAGGCGGACGCGCTGTTTTTACGGGTGATCGCGGCTTTGGATGAGCGGCTGGGGGCGGGGAGTGAGCGGACGTTGAGCGCCCGCTGGACCTACGCTCAGTCGCTGGCGGATCAGGGGCGGTTGGACGAAGCGGAGACGGTGATCCGGCAGGCAGTTGCGACGAGCACGGAGGTGAATGGCCCGGGGGCGGAGGCGACGCTGGACGCGCGGTTGGGTCTGGCGATGTTCTTGGCGGATCACGGAGACTCGGGGGAAACGACGGCGTATTATCGGGGGTTGCTGGCGGATGCGGAGTCTTCGTTGGGTTCGGAGAGCGGGATGGCGACAATGTTGATGGGAACGGTGGCGTCGCGGCTTCGCCGGGAGGAAAGCTTCGAGGAGTCTGAGGCTCTGACACGGCGGCAGCTGGAGATCTTGGTTGCGACGATTGGTCCGGATCAGGAGCAGGTCGTGGATGCGATGGGAGATTTGGCGCGAGTGTTGGATGCGCAGGAGAAATCGGAGGCGTATCAGGCGGCGATGCTGGAGAAGATCGCGACGGCGGAGCGACTTTTCGGCGCGGATTCGCTGGCGGTGGCTGCGGATCAATATTCTCTGGCGGTCGACTACATCGTAAATCGTCTTGAAGATTTGGCGGTGCCGCTGCTGGAAGCGAGTTATGAGACACGGAAGCAGCGCCTCGGGGCGGCCGATGAGAGAACGCTGAAGAGCGTTGACGCGCTGTGCGTGGCGTTTGCGCGGGCGGAGGACTGGGTGGAGGTTCGGCGATGGAGTGGCCTGGCGCTCGGGGTTTACGACGAGTCGGAGGACGCGCCGGAGGAGATGAAGGCTGGATTTGAGGAATACCAATTGCTGGCGGAGGAGCGCGGAGAGAATTTATGAAGTTGAAGATTGAGACGTTGATTTCGCGCTGGGTTTGTTCGGCGATTTTGTTGGTTGGTGGGGTGAGCAGCGGGTTGGCTCGGGAAGCGGTGGAAAGCATCACCTTCGATGGTGGGTCGGGGTTGATCTTCAACGACTCGGCGACGGACGACGGGGAGATGGTCGTGGTGCTGGAGGGGGATGATTCGAATTCGATCGTGGGCCTCGAGACGAACAAGCGGGTGCTGACGCTCGGAACCGAGGAGAATTTTCAGTCGTATTTCCCGGGAATGAGTCATGGATCGCTGGATATTTTGTGGGGGCCGTATCAGGAGGGGGCGCGGTTTGGGTTGTTTTTCTACGGGGGAAAGTGGGAGTCGACGGCGGTGATTTTGGTGGAGGCCGACAGCGAATTCGGTTCGCAGGCGGACATCGATGAGCAGCTGAGCGAGGCGGCGACAGCGCAGGAGGAGGCGAAGGGGACGGAGCACGCGGACTATTACGTTTTCACCTTTTCGCCGGGGAGTGTGGTGGATCCGGGTGGGGAATTGATGATCACGGATCCGGTCGAGGTGACGATCAATTATCTGGGGCAGGTGCCGGTGCGGGGCGGGCCGGACATGGAGTGGACGGAGGATGCGCCGTCGGTGGAGGGCACGCTGAATGTGTTGATGAGTCGGGGTGACTACGGGCCGGAGGCGAAGGTGCTCGGTTCCGCGAATGCGACGGGCGGCGGGGGTGCCGCGGCGGGTGAGATCGATGATGCGAAGTCGAAGGACCACAGCGCGGCGGCGTTCAAGGCGCTGCGGGCGGAGATCGACGCGGCGCTGGAGTCGGAAACCGTGAGGAAGGTGAAGGTGCACCGCGACAGCGAAGTGCCGGGGCGGAAGCTGAATGCCATGGGCTACGTGGAAGCTTACGTAATCAAGCAGTTGGTCTACGTGGATAGTAAGGACGAGGAGAACGAGACCTACGTGATCTATTACTTCAGGGACGGGTTGTTGGTCTCGACGTTCACGGTGCGCGAGGGGCGGGACACGGGGATCGAGGGCGTCGCGAAGCAGGTGGAGATCATGAATTTCGACAACGAGAAGTTGGTCGGTTGGATCGTGGATGGAGAGGAGTATTCGAACGAGGATCTGCAATACGCGGCGACGGACGCGATCCTCGCGGAGGCGACCGAGCGGTCGCAGCCGATCTACGAGAAGATCGGGGCGGATTGAGGGCGGTGGGATTTTCCGGAAAATTTATGAAAGCACACCTGATCGCGACCTTTTTGCTAACGACTTCGGTCGCGATGGCGAATCCGTATTTTGCCACTTCGACGGGGGTGGAATTTTTCAATGACGACACGTCCGTTGTGCTCAAGGGGGGCAAGGTGCTCAACCCGAGCCCGGAGAACGCGACGGGGTCGTTGAAGATGCAGCTTTGGGCGACGGATTCGCCCTATCGCGGCGGGACGATTCGCGGGACACTACTGGCGAGCACGGGGAAGTTGGAAGGGCTCGGGCCGCAGCAATTTTACAAAAACCTGGTGCGAACGGAGAAGGTCAGCCGCCCGAACGTGCGCCGCTCGTATTCCATCAATCTCGTTCTGTTGGAATACCGCTCGCAGGGCTACGCGATCGTGGATCACGTCACGTTGAGCAACCGGCGAACTTTGGGGCCGCCGCCCCCGTTGTTCAACCTGTCCGGGAAGTGGAGCTGGCGAACGAACCTCGAAGCGGGGACGGTCGACATGGCGATCGAAAAGATCTCGCACACTCGGAGGGGGCAGACGGGAACGTTGAAGCTTTCTCTCTGGGCGACGGAGACGCCTTATCGAGGGGGCGCGATCAACGGTTGGGAGGTCGGCCAGGTGCGAAAGGGTCAATTGGATGCGGGCCACGTGTTTAATGACGTGCGGAATACGGCGAAACTGAACCCGCCTCCGCCCGGTTGGTATTACGTTTCGTTGGTGCTGTCGGAGTCAGACGGGGATCGCTTTAGCGTGGTGGCCTACGTGACGCAGGAGAAGACGGCGCGGTTCGACTGAAGGCAGGAAGCGGGCTTTTGGCTCGTCGTGCGGTCAGCGCAACTCGAGACGTCGGTGACGTCGGTGATTGCCAAGTGATTGTCCCTGTCGCATTGGTGGGGGATGCAGTCGCACGAAAGGATCGACGCGCGTTCGCTGGCGCTCCGCGCGGCAGCGGCCAACGCGAACACCGATGAGATCTTGGGACGGCGTCTGAAAGAGGTGGCCTGGGCGTCTGATCTGATTCGAGATGCTGCGGTTGCCCGGCTGGGTCGGCTATGATTCGCTCTGTCCGCCCCTTGGGTGTAAGCGTCGAGGGGTTGTGAATCCTTTCGCTAAAATACTGTTGTTCGTAGTTACGGTGATTCTGATCGCGTGCGTGTTGTCGCCGCCAATTTACTGGGCGGCAATGGCGCTGGCCGATTCGGGATGGATCCCGGCGGCGGAGAAGTTTCCGTTTTTTCGCTACTGGGGTCGGATCGCTCAGGTGTCGGCGCTGGTGTTGATCGTGCCGGCGGCGTGGTGGCTGCACATCCGGAGTCTGAGGGAATTGGGGATCGAGCGGAACGGGCGTGCAGTGCGGGATGTCGTGGTCGGGCTGGTCTGCGCGATCGTGCCGCTGGTGGCGCTGGCGGCGGTCTACCTCTCGCTGGAGGTCTACAAGGTGCGGGAGGACGCGGGCTTCGGGACGTTGATTCGGATTCTGGGGACGGCGACGGCGGTGTCGGTCTTCGAGGAATTCATTTTCCGGGGCGTGATGCTGGGGTTGGCGATCCGGTTCGTCGGGAAATGGCCGGGCATCCTGTCGGTGTCGGCGATCTTTGCGCTGGTGCACTTTTTCAAACCGCGTGGGAAGATCGCGCGGGAGGACGTCGGGTGGACGAGCGGGTTCGAGCTGCTGGGATCGGCGTTTTCGAGCGTGGATACTGTGGGGATTTTTCTCGCGGGTTGCGTCACGCTCTTCGTGATTGGGATCATCCTGGCGCTGGCTTGTCGGCGCACGCACTCGTTGTGGCTGCCGATCGGGCTGCACGCGGGTTGGATCCTGGGTCAGCAGTCGCTGAACCTTTTCGCGAAATTTCGGATCAAGCCGTCGGACGCCTGGATGCCGTGGATCGGGCCGAACGTGGTGAGCGGAATGGTCCCGACTGGCGTTGTTCCGCTGGTGGCGCTGCTGCTGACGGCGGCGATGGTTGCCTGGTATCTTGGGAAATTGCGGAATGCGGAATGCGGAATGCGGAATTCCGGGTGAGTGCGGTGCGTCCGTGGCTCGATGCGCTGACGGGTTTGTTTTACCCCGCGCATTGCGCGGCTTGCGACCGGGCGGTGGGGGAGCGGGAGCTGATCTGCGAGCGGTGTGCGGCGGGGGTGCGGCGCGTGGAGTTACCTCGATGCGGGACGTGTTCGCATCCGTTTGATGGAATGGTGGATGAGCTGGAGTGTCCGAATTGCCGGGACCACGCGTTTCATTTCGACAGCGGGGTGGCGGTGATGCGGTGCGTGGGGCCGGTGCGGGAGTTGATGCATCGTTATAAATACGGTCGTGAGCGGTCGTTGCGGCGGTTGCTGGGGACTTGGTTGGCGGAGGCGCTGGACGATTCGAGGCTGGCTGACGTCGAGCCCGATGGGTTGGTGCCGGTGCCATTGCACCCGACGAGGGAGCGGGAGCGGCAGTTTAATCAGGCGCAGGAGCTGGCGGAATGGGTGACGCGGCTGCGCGGCGTGCCGACGGTGAGCGCGTTGCGGAGGCGGCGTTACACGGTGACGCAGACGCGGTTCGACCGAAAGCGGCGGATGCAAAACTTGCGCGACGCGTTCGAGCTGAGCCAGAATGCGCGGGTGGCTGACCGACACATTTTGCTGGTGGACGATATCCTGACGACGGGCTCGACGCTCGACGAGTGCGCGCGCGTCCTCGTCGAGGCCGGGGCGGCCTCCGTCAACGCAATCACCGTGGCGCGAGGTTAGCCCAAATCTGAACCGATCTTCCTATGGCAATTTTTCGCAAACCCGTTCTCAACATACTCAATCGGAAGAGCCGCGAAATGCCCGAGGGACTCTGGACGAAATGCCCGTCGTGCGGGGAGGTGATTCACAATCTGGCACTGGCCGAGAATCACCGCGTTTGCCCGAAGTGCGAGCATCACTTCACGATGGGGTGCCGGGACCGGGTTGCGTTGCTGACCGACGTGGGGAGCTTCGTCGAGACGGATGCCGAGATGGTCTCCGCTGATCCGCTGAGTTTCACCGGCGTGGCGGCGTATCAGGAGCGGCTGAAGACGTACCAGGAACGCACGGGCCTGAAGGACGCGGTGATTACGGGGACGGCCGAGATCGAAGGCTCGCCGGTTGCCTTGGCGGTGATGGATTTTTCCTTTCTCGGGGCCTCGATGGGCTCGGTCGTCGGCGAGAAGATCACACGCGCCATCGAGTTGGCGACCGCCCAGAAAATGCCGGTGATCGTGGTGTGTGCCTCGGGCGGGGCGCGGATGTACGAGGGGATTCTGAGTTTGATGCAGATGGCGAAGACGAGCGGGGCGCTGGCGAGGCACGCGAAGGCGCGGCTGCCCTACATCGCGGTGCTGACGAATCCGACGATGGCGGGCGTGACCGCGAGCTTTGCGTCGCTGGGTGACGTGATCGTGGCCGAGCCGAAGAGCATGGTCGGGTTTGCCGGGCCGCGGGTGATCAAGGAGACAACTCATCAGGATCTGCCGGCTGGATTCCAGACCGCCGAATTTCTCGAGAAACACGGGTTGGTCGATCACATTTCGCCGCGCGCGAAGATGCGTGAGCTGCTCGGTCTTTTGATCACGTATTTCGCCGCCGGCAAAAAATGACCTTTGGCGAGTCGCTGGACTGGCTGGATTCGACGCAGCGGTTCGGGATCAAGCTCGGTCTGGAGAATACGGAGCGTCTGCTCGCGGCGGTTGGTAATCCGCACGACGGGCTGAAGTTTATCCACGTCGCCGGGACGAATGGGAAGGGGTCGGTCTCCGCGATGCTGGACTCCGTGTTGCGGGCGGGTGGTCAGCGGGTCGGTCTCTACACGTCACCGCACCTCGTGAATTTCCGCGAGCGGATCCGGGTGGACGGAGAGTGGATCGGGGAGGCGGACGTGGCGGCAGGATTGACTCGGCTGCGCGACGCGGTGGATGGGTGGTCGCACGCGCCGACGTTTTTCGAGCTGGCGACGGTGTTGGCAATCATGCGGTTCGCGGAAGTGGGGGTGGACGTGGTCGCGTTGGAGACCGGCATGGGGGGGCGGCTGGATGCGACGAACATCGTGAAGCCGGTGGTGAGCGTGATCACGCCGGTCGCGATGGATCACGCGCGGTGGCTGGGGGGGACGCTCGTGGAGATCGCGGGGGAGAAGGCGGGGATCATCAAACCGGGGGTGCCGGTGGTGAGCGCGGGGCAGGAGCCGGAGGTGGAACGGGTGATCCGGGAGCGGGCGGCGCGGGTGGGAGCGGAAGTGGATTTCGTGGACGGCGAGGTCGCGGGGGATTGGTCGGTGGGATTGGTTGGTGGGCACCAGCGGCGGAACGCGGCGTTGGCGCTGGCGGCTCTGCGCGCGGCGGGCTGGGCGGGGGACGAGGTGGCGGCGCGGCGGGGGATCTCGGACGTGCGGTGGCCGGGGCGGTTTCAGCGGGTCGGGGACGTGGTGCTCGATGGGGCGCACAACGTGCAGGGCGCGCGGCAGTTGGTCGCGACGTGGCGGGCGGAGTACGGCGCGGCGCGGGTGCCGGTGATCTTTGGCGCGTTGGGTGACAAGGATTGCGCGGCGATGCTGGGGGAGTTGGCGGGGATCGCGGCGGAGTTTTTGTTCGTTGCGGTGGACTCGGAGCGGGGGGAGGATCCGGGGGGATTCCTGGGGATGACGGACGTGCCGGGGCGGGTGGTGGCGACGGTGGATGTCGCGTTGAAAGTGGCGGCTGCGCCGCGTTGGGTCACTGGCGTCCGGCAGGATGCCGGACGCGACGCCCAGGATGGGCGTGCTCCCCATGTTCTGGTTGCGGGGTCTTTGTTTTTGGTGGGGGAGGCTCTCGGTCTACTGACGGAGTGAGGCGATGGCGGCCTTGCGGTCGTCGGCTTTGAAGACGGAGGTGCCGGCGACGAAGACGTTGGCTCCGGCCTCGCGCGCTGGGCCGATCGTCTCGGCGGTGATCCCGCCGTCGACTTCGATGTCGAAATCAAGCTGTCGATCCGTGCGAAGCCTGGCGGCGGCGCGGACTTTTTCCAGGGTCTCGGTGAGGAACGGTTGGCCGCCGAAGCCGGGGTTGACGGTCATCACGAGGAGCAGATCGAATTGCCCGACGAATGCTTCGATGGTCGAAAAGTCAGTCGGCGGGCTGATGGCGAGTCCGGCGCGGCACCCGGCGGCCCGGACTCGCCGGAGGGTGTCGGCGACGTCGTGGTCGGCTTCGACGTGGGACGTGACCGAGGCGGCGAAGTCGGTGAACCGATCGAAGTATTGATCCGGTCGCGAAATCATGAGGTGGACGTCGAGCGGGAGTTTGGTGTGGCGGCTGGCGGCCTCGGTGATCGCGGGTCCGAACGAGATGTTGTCGACGAAGTGGCCGTCCATGATGTCGCAATGGATCCAGTCCGCTCCGGCGGCGGTGACGGAGGCGACTTCCTCGCCGAGTCGGCTGAAGTCGCTGGCCAGGATGGAAGGGGCGATGATGGTGGGTCGGGCGTTGCTGGCGTTCACGGCGGAATGTTTTAGCGGATGGCGGTGGCTTCGACTATACCGGATTGCGTGGATGACGAGGCGGTGGTGATCGATTTGGAGAGCGATGCGTATTTCATGCGCGAGGCGCTGCGGCAGGCGAGGCGGGCTTACGAAGCCGAGGAAGTGCCGGTCGGCGCGGTGGTCGTGCGGGAGGGCCGGATCATCGCGCGAGCCTGGAATCAGGTCGAGACACTGACCGACGCGACGGCGCACGCCGAGATGCTGGCGATTACCCAGGCGGAATCCGTGATCGAGGATTGGCGGCTGACGGACTGCGATCTTTACGTGACGAAGGAGCCGTGCCCGATGTGCGCGGGAGCCATCGTCCACGCGCGGCTGCGACGGGTGATTTTCGGGTGTTCCGACGCGAAGGGCGGGGCGGCAGGGGGATGGATCGATCTGCTGAGAACGACGCAGTTGAACCACCGGGCGGAGGTGGTTTCCGGAGTGGAGGCGGAGGCGTGCGCCGGGTTGCTGAAGGCGTTTTTCCTCGAGCGGCGCGGGTGATGCGCGCGGTTACTCGGTGATACCAGCGCGCTTCATCCGGGGGATGCTGACGTTGCGGATGTAGGGATTGTTCGGATTGTTTTCCTCGTAGTCCTGGTGGTAGTCCTCGGCGACCCAAAATTTTTCGAGCTCGGTCACTTCGACGGCGATGGGCTTGTCGTATTGGGGCTGAAGGTCGGCGATTTTTTTTTCGATAGCCGCTTTCTCGTCGGCGTCCGAGTAGAATGCGATGGGACGGTACTGGGAGCCGAAGTCGGGCGCGACGCCGCGACCCTCGGTCGGATCGAAGCTCTTGAAGAAGGGATCGAGGAGGTCGGCGAAGGTGACTTTTTCCGGGTCGTAGGTGATTTCGACGGCTTCGGCGTGGCCGGTGCGACCGGTGTTCGACGACTCGTAGGTGGGGTTTTCCGTGTGACCTCCGGCGTAGCCCGAGATGACGTCGGTGACGCCGGGGACCCGCTCGTAGATGGCTTCGACGCACCAGAAACATCCGGCGGCCAGGACGGCTTTTTTGGTTTCGGCAGCATTCATAGCGGGGATCGTGGTGAAGATGAGGGTTGCCAGGGCAACGCGGAATGGGTCGGGGAATTTCATGGGATACGTTCGTTGGAGTGCGGACGAGTGCAAGTATTCCCGGCTCGCTGGGGAGAAGGAAAAAGGGAGCCGCGGGTCCGGTGGGAAACGATGCAGCAGAGGTGGGTTTCCGAGGACATCAAAATCAAACTCGATCGGGGAAGGGATTGTGATCGCTTCCCGGGAGCGCGCGGACCGATGCGGGAACCTGGCCACGGAATCGCTGAATATTGTTGTGGTGGAAGATCATGCCGACACGCGGAAATACCTGCGAATGTATCTCGAGATGGCGGGCCACCGGGTGCGAGCGGTAGGTTCCGTGAGAGACGCGGTTCGGCTGCTCAACACGGACGGGTGTGAGGTGTTAATTTCCGACATCGGGCTGCCGGACGGAAGCGGGTGGGAACTGCTGGGGCAAATTGCGAATGATCCACCGGATTTTGCCATCGCGATGAGCGGGTTTGGCGGAGGCTCGGATCGGCGGCGAAGTCTGGAGGCGGGTTTTCGGGAGCACTTCGTGAAGCCGTTTGATTTGACGAAGTTGGATGGGCTTCTCCGTGAGGCGGTGAGTGAGCGGGGCTGAGCTGCTCGAGCTTATCAGCTGATAGAGTCCGCTGGCTAGGGGTGGGTGAATTGCATTTCGGCGATGCGGCGGTAGTGGCCGTGGGGGTTGGCGGTGAGTTCGGTGTGGGTGCCGGATTCGATGACGGTGCCGGATTCGACCACGTAGATGCGGTCGACTGGGCGAATCGTGGCCAGGCGGTGGGCGATGATGAGGGCGGTGCGGTTGGCGATGAGGCGGGTGTCGGCGCGGGAGGAGTAGCGGAAGTTAACGGCTTCGAAGGCGAGGGCACCGGTGGCGCGGTTGATGGTTTTTGGTTGATGGATTGAATTCGTGAGGGTTTTCGGCTCGTTCGTGGGGAGGTGGCTGTTGCCGGAGGCGGTGGAGCGGGCGGAGGTATTGAATCCGGCGCTGGGCGAGGTGATTGTCGGGGTTCCGCTGGGGGGTGCGGCGGGTGCGTAGCCGCAAGAGAGTGGCAATTCAGGCGGGGAGTTCCCAGGGATTGACGAGCGCGATGCCGGTGCTCGCGAAGTCGGCGACATTGCGCGTGGCGAGGGTGAGGCCGTGGATTTTGGCGGTGGCGGCGATGAGGGAGTCGTTGGGGGCCAGTCCGTGGAGAACCCGGTATTCTGCGGCTTGGAGTGCGATCGTGAGGTCAATCCCCAGGGTGCGGTCGGAGAATTCGGGCAGGACAATGTTCAGCAACCACGCTTCGAGGGTTTCGGCAAACGCTGGATCGCGGGGACGCACCCGAAGGATGCCGACCCTGATTTCGAGAGGTGTCGTGACGCTGATCCAGGATTCGAACGTCCGCGATGTTTCCTGCCATCGTTGGACCGCCGGATCGGCTCGTTTGTCTTTGCGGAGTTCGGAGATGGTGACCGTGTCGAGTAGGACCGCGTTCACCGAAACGAGATGGGTCGTTCCCGATCGTCGTTCCGGTCGGGAAGCTCGAAGTCCTGATCGGCGCTCGCGGGATCTCCCAAGCGCTCGAGGAGAGTCCTCCGATCCGGTTGGGATCGGACAAGTTCGAGCCGGATCAAGTCTGCGGTCCATTGTGAAAAGGATTTGGACTCGTGGATCGCGCGGTGTTTGGCCTCGCGACAGAGATGATCGGGTAGTTTCAACGTGACGTTCATTTTCGTGCAGCACGGTTGCACGTAGACCAGGGTTTACGCAAGGGGCTTCCGAGGTGCCCGCTGCACCGAAAAGTCCCTGATTTGCAGTCTTGGTTCGCAGTGAGGGAGCCCCAACGAAGCTCCGCCCGAGCTGGGTGGCGAGTTTCCGCTTCCGGAGCGCGTCTGGAACCAGCTGGGCTGAACGGCCAGGGCCTCTGCGAGGAAGAATAATTCAAAGTGGCTTCCCGGCGGGCGGGGAGCTTGATTGCGGTGCCGACAGTTGGAATGCGAATGCCTTGGCTTGATGAAGGCGAGGATCGTCTTATCGTGGAAGGGTGGGGATGTTCGACACGATCAATTTTTCGCCGGCGATTCCGTGCGGGTTTTGCGGGAAGGAAATTTCCGACCTTCAGACGAAGGAGTTCGATTGTGCGATGGCGACTTTTAAGATCGGCTCGGTCTTGAGTTCGAGCCCCGTGGTTTACGGGATCATCCGGGAGGAACTCTGGTGTGACTCCTGTCGGAAGGAGGAGCGGGGATCGCGGACGGAGGTTTTCCTGATCGTCTGGCACTCGGTGCTGGCCGGAGTGGAACGGAACCGGACGGCGGCGGAGGCGAGACTCGCTTCGGTGGATCGATTGGACCTGCTTCGCTGGCTGGACGAGGCCCAGAAGACCGCGCGGAATTGGTTTCGACGGCATCACGCCCTGGCCCGGGACCTCGAGAGTTGGCGCGATCATTTGGCGCGGGAGGCGAATCCACTCGATCCTTCCGACGAGGCGACGGCGAGGCGGCGGACCTTTGAGAGAATCTGGGCGTTGCCGGACGAAATTCTCGGCGCACCTGATCCGCTGACGGCGCTCATCGACAAGCACGAGGCGGCGGCGCGGGAGGCGGACGACGCGTGGCCGGGCGGGCTTTGGTGAGAGTCGGGTGAGGCATCGGCAGCGCGAGCGGAAGGAAGCTCAGGCGGAGGAGTTGGGGGACGTGGGGGATCGGTGAGGGTGGAAGGAAATACGATGCGGAGGCTCGCGCAGAGGCGCAGAGACGCGGAGGAAATACATTTCTGAATCGAAATTCTTTGCGGCTCTGCGGCTGCGCGCGAGAATCATCATCCCGTCGCGTTACTCTGGGTGGGTGAATTGCATTTCGGCGATGCGGCGGTAGTGGCCGTCGGGGTTGGCGGTGAGTTGGGTGTGGGTGCCGGATTCGATGACGGTGCCGTCTTCGACCACGTAGATGCGGTCGACCTGGCGGATGGTGGCCAGGCGGTGGGCGATGATGAGCGCGGTCCGGTTGGCGAGGAGGCGGGAGAGGGCGGTTCTGGATGAGGCTTTCGCTCTCGGAATCGAGGGCGCTGGTGGCCTCGTCGAGGATGAGGATGGCGGGATCTTTGAGGAGGGCGCGGGCGATGGCGATGCGCTGGCGCTGGCCGCCGGAGAGCTTGACGCCGCGCTCGCCGACGAGGGTGGCGTAGCCTTCGGGGAACTTGGTGATGAAGTCGTGGCAGGCGGCTTCGCGGGAGGCGGCGAGGATCTCGTCGTGAGTCGCGGTGGGGCGTCCGTAGCGGATGTTTTCCTCGATGGTCCCGCCGAAGAGGAGGACTTCCTGGGGGACGATGGCCATGCGGGCGCGGAGGTCGGTGAGGGAGAAGTCGGTGGCGGGTCGCCCGTCGATGTGGATGGTGCCGGTGTCGGGTTCGTGAAAGCGGAGGAGCAGGGAGACGATGGTGGACTTGCCGGCTCCGCTGGGACCGACGAGGGCAATCTTTTCGCCCGCGTTGGCTCGGAGGGTGAGGTCGCGGAGGACGGGAGTGTCGGGGCGGGAGGGGTAGTGGAAGGAGACGGAGTCGAAGGCGAAGGTGGCGTGTGATTGGTGATTGGTGATTGGTGATTGGTGATTGGTTGGTGAGGTGGTGAGTTCGGGGGTTTCTTCGAGGAGTTCGCGGACGCGTTCGGTGGCGCCGATGGTTTTTTGCACGTGGCTGAAGACGTCGGCGAAGGAGGCGACGCTGCCGCCGACGAAGGTGGTGTAGAGGATGAAACGGGTGAATTCGCCGAAGGTGAGCGCGCCGGTCTGCATGAGGTGCGCGCCGTACCAGAAGACGACGACGATGGAGCCGAAGATGCCGAAGATGATGAAGGAGACCATCAAGGCGCGGAGGCGGGCGGTGCGGAGGATGACGCCGAGGAAGGCGGCGAGGGCGGTGGAGTAGCGGTTGCTTTCGAAGGTTTCGTTGCCGAAGGCTTTGACGTTGGCGATGCCCTGAAAGCTTTCTTCGATGATGGTGACGCTGTCGGCCATGCGGTCCTGGGCGTCGCGGGAGTGAACCCGGATGCGGCGGCCGAAGAGGATGGCGACGAGGATGAGCACGGGGAAGGTGCAGATCATGAGGCCGGTGAGTTTGAGGGAGGTGAAGGCGACGAGGGTGAGGCCACCGGTCATGAGCAGGCACTGCCGCAGAAATTGCGGTGTGGTCATGGTGAGGGTGTCCTGGAGGAGAGTGAGGTCGGTGGTGAGGCGGGAGGAGAGTTCGCCGACGCGGCGTTGCGCGTAGAAGTTCATCGGGAGGGCGATGAGGTGGGAAAAGAGGTGCCGGCGGAGGTCGACGGTGGCGGCTTCGCCGCAGGAGTAGAACCAGTAGGTGGAGAAGAAGGAAAAGAAGGCCTGGACGGCGAGGGTGCCGAGGAGGACGAGGGCGACGGCGTTGATGCTGGTGGTCCAGTCGGTGGCGTTGCCACTTCCATTTCCGGTGGCGTTGCCGCTGGCGGCGTCGAGGAGGAGTCCGGTGAGGTAGGGAAAGGCGAGTCCGAAACCGGTGGCGATGAGCAGGCAGATGATGGCGCCGGTGAAGCGAAGCCGGTAGGGGGCGAGGTAGCGGAAGATGCCGGCGACGCGGCGGAGGGATTCGCGCTGGATGCGGGGTTTGGGTGTGTCGGTGGGTGTTTCGGTGGTCGGCATGTGATTGGTGACTGGTGACTGGTGATTGGTGGAGGGGGTGACTGGTGATCGGAAGCTGGCGAGAGTATCGCGAGGGTCGAGTGTAAGTCAGAGATTTTTCGCTGCGCTCAAAATGACAGGGGAGGTAGAATGCATTTTATGGCGCAGGCGATTATGGATCCGGAGGAGGTGCGGCGGTTTGCTTCGGAGTTGAAGCGGTTCACCGAGGACGTGCAGGTGAGGGCGGGGTCGTTGCAGGCGCGGTTCGCGGCGCTGGGCGGAAGTTGGCAGGACCAGGAACACGACAAATTTGCGGAGGAATTTGTGGTGACGATGAAGGCGCTGAAGCGATTTGTGGAAGTGGCGGACAAGCACACGCCTTACCTGATGCGGAAGGCGCAGCGGATCGAACAGTATCTGGATCAACGGTAGGGGGAGATGGCGACCGAGGCTCACGTGACGTCGGTGGAGGCGTTGGGATCGTTCCGGTCGCGTTTGATTTTGTTCACGGAGGTGGCGCGTCGGTCGCTGGATGAGGTGAACGCGGAGGTGCGGCGGACGCGGGAGTGGGTGGTCAACGACCGGCGGTTTTTTTGGCAAAGCGAGGTGCGGCGGCGGGCGAAGCGGGTCGACGAGGCGCAGCAGGAGTTGCTGGCGGCGAGGATGTCGTCGTTGCGGGAGGAGAAGGCGGCGCAACAGCAGGCGGTAACGCAGTCGCGGCGGGAGTTGCACGAGGCGGAGGAGAAGCTGCGGCGGGTGAAGTATTGGGCGCGGCAATTCGACATCGTGGTGGACCCGCTGGTGAAGCAGCTCGGGGGGCTGCGGATGGCGGCTGACCACGAGCTTCCGGAGGCCATCGCGTTTTTATCGAACGTGCAGCGGGCGCTCGATGTCTACGTTGATCGAAGCGGAGCGGGCGGGACGGAATCTGAGACCGTCGCCGCCGAACCCGACTCCGCGAACGAATTCCCCTCATGAGCCTGAAAGCCACTGCCGCCGCCTTGTCCGAAAGCGGGAAGGAACTCTCCCGAAATTGGGAGGAGGTGCGGGTGCATTGGCGGGACGCGAAGGCGGATCATTTCGAGAGCGATTACCTGGAGGCAATGCCGTCGGTGATCGGGAAGTCGCTGGAGGGGATGGGGGGAATCGAGCGGTTTTTGCGTCAGGTGCGGAGCGAGTGTGAGTGAGTGCGTGGTTATTGGTTGATGGTTATTGGTTGATGGTTTGATGAGTGAGAATGCCTTAAAAAGTTTGGACGTGGGGCGGGGGTTGGAGCTGTTGAAGCGGCTGGACGGGACGTTGGATGCCTTTGCCAAGGAGGAGCGGGAGCTGGCGCGGGAGTTGCGGTTGAGCGAGCGGGAGGTCGAGCGGGAGGCGGAGGAGCGGGTTGCGGCGGCGGTCGCGGAGGATGCGCGGGGTGCGGGGGCGACGCGGGAGTTTTTGGAGGCGGAGCGGGCGAGATTGGCGGAGGTGCGCGCGGGCCGGCGTGAGCGGATCGAGGTGGCGGGGCGGGACGCGCTGCGGACGCTGCCGGTGCGGGCGCAGAAGGTGCGGGAGCGGTGGCTGGGCGAGTTGCAGATGCGGCACGTGTCGCGGTCGCGGGAATTGGCGGCGGAACGGGGCGCGGCGGAGGAAGGTCGGGCGGAGGCGGTGCTGGCGGGGCAGGCGGTGAGGTTGCGGAAGTTGCGGGGAAGGGCGCGGGATTCGTTCACGGGGTTTTTGAGCTATCTGGTGCGGCTGCAGTGGGGGAAGGGGGCGGTGGAGACGACGGGGGACGTGGAGACGGCGCTGGACGAGGCGGAGCGGGAGTTGGCGGAGTTTCGGGAATTGGTGTTGCCGCGGGTGCTGAGTTTCGCGCCGTTGCCGGTGTCGCTGGGCGCGGTGGGGTTCGCCGTTTATTGGTTTGGCGAGCAGGCGGGGACGGCGGATTGGACCCGGCTGTTGACGGTGGGTGGATTGGTGGGGGTCGGTTTGGTGGCGCTGCACGTCCTGGCTCGGGTGCAATCGCGGGAGCGCGCGGGACGGGTGGTTTCAGCCGTGCACCGGGCGCGGGCGGGGTTCGCGGCGGCTCGGCTGGCGGCGGAAACGGGATACGAGGGGGAACTGAAACGGATCGCGGACGAGGAGGCGGCGCTGGAGGCGGAGATCGGGAACAAGATGGAGCGGGCGGACGAGGAGAAGGCGGGTTTCGCGGCGCGGGAGCGGGAGCGGTTGCGGGCGGCGGTGCCGCGGGCTTTGGCGCGGAACGAGGAATTGGTCGATGCGAGGTTGGCCCGGCTGGAGCGGGAGGTGGGTGAGCGGCTGACGAAGCTGGAGGCGGCGGGGCGGAGCGCGGGTGAAGCGGCGCGGGCGGGGAATGCGGAGGCTCGGGGAGTCTTCGAGGCGGAGCGGGAGCGGCGGTGGGGGGAGCTGGTGGAGCGGTGGGAGTCGGAGATCCAGCCGATCTACGCGGAGATCGGGGAAGTGAACGCGTTGGCGGCGGAGGCGTTTCCGGAGTGGACGACGGAATTTGTGGAGGGTTGGGAGCCGACGGAGAGGTTTTTGTTGGCGACGAAATTTGCGCGACTCGAGGTGGAGGTGCCGATGGCGGCGGATTCGCGGTTGGAGTTGCCGGGGTCGCGGGAGGTGTCGATTCCGCTGGCGTTGACGTTTCCGGAGACGGGGTCGCTGTTGTTCGAGACGCCGGGGGCGGTGGATGGGGCGGTGATGTCGTGTCTGAATCAGGTGATCCTGAGGCTGTTGGCGACGACGCCGCCGGGGAAGCTGAGTTTCACGATTCTGGACCCGGTCGGGCTGGGCCAAAACTTCGCAGGACTGATGCACCTGGGGGATTACGAGGAGAGTCTGATCACGCGGCGGATCTGGACGCAGCCGGATCAGATCGAGGAGCGGCTGGCGGAGTTGAACGCGCACATCGAGAAGGTGATCCAGATGTATCTGCGCGACGAATACGCGACGATCGCGGAATACAACGAGCGGGCGGGAAGCACGGCGGAGAAGTATCACTTTCTGGTGATCGCGGATTTTCCGGCGGGGTTCAGTGAGACGGCGGTCAAGCGGCTGCAGAGCGTGATTACGAGCGGGCCGCGGTGCGGGGTCCACACGCTGATTCATTGGGACCGGCGGCAGGCGTTGCCGACGGGCTTTCCGGCCGAGGAATTGCGCTCGAGCAGTGTGGGCGTGCAGGGGGGGCGGGATGGATTGACGCTGGACTGCGGGACGGTGCGGGCGGACGCACGCCTGGCGCTCGACGCGGCTCCGTCGGCGGAACTCGGGTTGAAGTTTATCGAGGTTCTGGGGAGTGCGAGCGTGGATTCGAACCGGGTGGAGGTGCCGTTCGATCAGATCGCGCCGGAGGTGTTGTGGGAGGGCGATACGACGCGGGAGCTGCGGGTGGCGATCGGCCGGTCGGGCGCGACGAAGCAGCAGATGCTGGCGATCGGGAAGGGGACGCGGCAGCACGCGTTGATCGCGGGTAAGACGGGGTCGGGAAAATCGACGTTGTTTCACGTGATCGTGACGAATCTGGCGCTGACGTGCAGTCCGAGGGAGGTGGAATTTTACCTGATCGATTTCAAGAAAGGCGTGGAGTTCAAGTGCTACGCGAGCAAGCGGCTGCCGCACGCGCGGGTGGTGGCGGTGGAGAGCGATCGGGAGTTTGGGCTGAGCGTGCTGGAGCGGTTGGATGAAGAACTGAGGCGGCGGGGAGATCTGTTTCGGAAGGCGGGGGTTCAGGATCTGGCGGGTTATCGGCGGGAGGCGGAGAGTGGCGAGGATTTTGAGGCGTTGCCGCGGACGTTGTTGATGATCGATGAGTTTCAGGAATTTTTCGTGGAGGACGACGCGACGGCGCAGAGTGCGTCGGTGTTGCTGGACCGGATCGTGCGGCAGGGGCGGGCGTTTGGGATTCACGTGATCCTGGGGTCGCAGACTTTGGGTGGGGCGTACTCGCTGGCGCGGGCGACGCTGGGGCAGATGGCGATCCGGGTGGCGCTGCAATGCAACGAGGCGGACGCGTATTTGATCATGGATGATGACAATGCCGCGCCGAGGTTGCTGTCGCGTCCGGGCGAGGGGATTTACAACGACGCGTCGGGGGCGATGGAGGGGAACAGTCCGTTTCAGGTGTGCTGGCTGTCGGACGAGGAACGGGATGCGCAATTGGATCGGGTGCGGGCGATGGCGGAGGCGAGTCCGGAAATGGACGCGGCTCCGGTGGTCTTCGAGGGGAACGCGCCGGCGGAGGTGCGGGAAGAATCCGGTGCTGGCGCACGCGCTGCGGGTGCGTCCGACGGCGGTGCCGCCGGAGGCGCGGGTGTGGCTGGGGGCGCCGAATTCGATCAAGGGGCCGACCGAGGCCCGGTTCGCGCGGCAGAGTGGGAGCAATCTGCTCATCGTGGGGCAGCGGGACGATGCGGCGCTGGCGATGCTGGGGGTGTCGTTGGCCGCGCTGTCGGCGCAGTATCCGGTGGGCGGGGTGCGGTTGATTTTATTGCACCAGTTGGCGTCGGATTCGGCGGGCTGGCGGTTTGTCGAGGAGATGGTGGGCGCGGTCGGGCACGACGTGACGGTGGGGGGAGCGGAGCATCTGGAGGAAGTGATGGCGATGCTGGGCGGGGAGTTGGAACGACGGAAGAACGGTGGGGCTGGGGGCGATGCGGTGGAGACGTTCCTGCTGGTGCACGGGCTGCAGCGGTTTCGGAAACTGCGGGCGGCGGACGAGTTCGACTTCTCGATGTCGGAGAGTGGTCCGAGCGCGGCCTCGCAGTTTGGCGAACTGATTGCGGAGGGTGGAGCGCTGGGGATGCACGTGTTGGCGTCGGTCGATGGTTTCAATAGCGTGGGGCGGTTCATCAACCGGAAGGCGCTGTCGGAGTTCGAGATGAGGGTGGTTTTTCAGATGAGCGCGAACGATTCGGCGAGCTTGATCGACTCGCCACGGGCGGGGAATTTGGGGCTGCATCGCGCGATCCTTTACAGCGATCATTCGGGGACGATGGAGATTTTTCGACCGTATGCGCTGCCGGATTCGGGTTGGGTCGGGGAGGTTGGAACGGCGCTCGGCGGGAGCAGCGTGGTCGGGAGCGTCTAGCGGGCGGCGGGCCGGACGATCCGCTCGAGTGCGTCGAGGGAGTCGGACAGGTCGTGGGCCGGATCGATCTGCTCGGCAAGACTGGGCGTGGGGGTGGCAAGGAGGCTGGTGAGTTTGTCGGCGAGGGTGGTCTCGGAAACCCGGTGACGGGCGAGGACGCGGGCGACACCCAGGCGGCGAAGGCGGTCGGCATTGTCCGGCTGATCGAAGCCGTGGGGGATGATGAGCGAGGGCACGCCGTGACGGAGGGCTTCGGCGCAGGTGCCGATGCCGCCCTGGTGGATGACGGCGGAGGCTCCGGGGAGGACGCGGTCGAGGGGGGCGTAGTCGATGGCGAGGATCGTCGGGGGGAGATCGGGTGGGGCGGGATTGCTCCCGGTGAGTAGGATGGCGCGGTGGCCGAGGCGTTGCGCGACGCGGGCGGCGGTGGGGTAGAAATCCCGAGCGATGTGCACGACAGAGGATCCGAGAGTAAAGACGAAAGGAGCTGGACCGGTTGACTGAAAGTTGGCGAGCCGATCGGCGATGTCGTCCGCGATGGGTTGCTCGAAGAAGGGGAAACCGGTCTGAACAGTTTGTCCGGGCCAATCAGCCTGGGGCGAGCCGAGGAATTCCGGAAAAAGCGCGAGGGTGAGGTGCGGGGAATGTTTGGCGTCGAAGATGGGGCTGGGAGCCGGTGGGTGGCCGAGTTCGGCGCGAAGTCTGGCGAGCGGTTTGCCCCAGCGGTTGGTGACGAGGCGACCGAGAGCGAAGGTGAGTTTGTGCGGCCAGCGGCCGAGGTGTCGGAGTGGGTGGAGCCACGGGGCCGGGGCGAGAATGCAGGGGTCGTCAGCGGAAAGGAACGACGTGGGAGCAAGGATGGCATTGGCCCAGGGGATGTCCCGGGTGGCGGCCACGAGTGGGGCGACGTAGAGAAGCTCGCCGACGACGAGGAGGTCGGCGTCTGACGTAGCGGCGAGGAGGTCGTCGTAGGTGGCGCGAACGTTTGGGAACACTTGCTCCCGCATCAGGCGCTCGGGGCCTCTGGTCGGGTGGAAGAGGTGGTCGACGAGCTGGGGTTCGAAATCGAAATCGGGGCGAAGGGAACGATGCTCAAACCCGAGGCCGATCACGTAATCGCGAAAGCCGATGGAAGTGGCGACGATCGGGACGTGGCTGCGGTCGGCGGCGGTGCGGGCGAGCGCGAGAAGCGGATGGAGATCGCCCAGCGAGCCGAGGGACGCGAAAACGATGCGCATGTCCGGTAAGGTTTTGCCCGGGGAGGCGGCGAGGGGCGAGGGAATTGCGAGCCAGCGTGAGGGGATGGGGGATACTGGCTGGCTGGGAGCTTGGAAATGGCGGGTTTGCTCTGGTAGCGTCGACGGCGATGAAAGCTCTTCTCCTCTCCAACGAGTATCCGCCAAATATTTACGGGGGGGCGGGGGTTCACGTGGATTATTTGAGCCGGGGATTGGCGAAGTTCGTGGACGTGGAGGTGCGGTGTTTTGGCGATCAGGACACGTCCGAGGGGCGGCTGACGGCGCGGGGTTTTGGGGTCGATAGTTCGGCGATGGAGTGCCCGAAGGAATTGCGATCCGCTTTCGGTGCGGTGCAGCGGTGTTTGGATTTCAACACGGCGGGGATCGATGCGGATCTCGTGCATTGCCACACTTGGTATTCCCACTTCGGTGGGTTGTTGGCGAAGATGAATTACGGGATTCCGCTGGTGGTGACGGTTCATAGCCTCGAGCCGTTGCGGCCCTGGAAGCGGGAGCAACTCGGGCGCGGCTACGATTTTTCGAGCTGGCTCGAGAAGACGACGATGGAGATGGCGGACGCGGTGATCGCGGTGTCGAAGGAGACCCGGGCGGATATTTTGCGACTGTTCGACATCCCGGAAGAGCGGGTCCCGATCATCTACAACGGGATCGATCTGAACGAATATCAACACACGGATTCCACGGCGGCTCTGAAGCGATTGGGTGTCGACCCGACGCAGCCCTACGCGCTGTTCGTCGGGCGGATTGCCCGGCAGAAGGGGATTATTCACTTGGTGAACGCAATCCGGCACATGGATCCGGGGTTTCAAGTCGTGTTGTGCGCGGGCGCGCCGGACACGCCGGAGATCGCGACGGAAATGAAGGCGGCGGTCGCGCGGGCGCAGCAGGATCGTGGCGGGATCGTGTGGATCGAGGAGATGGTCGACACGCCGACGAAGATCGAGCTTTACAGCAACGCGGGGGTGTTCGTTTGCCCTTCGATTTACGAGCCGTTCGGGATCATCAACCTCGAGGCGATGGCGTGCGACACGGCGGTGGTCGCGAGTGCGGTGGGGGGAATCAAGGAGGTCGTGGTCGACGGCGAGACGGGGATTCTCGTGCCGCTGGATCAGATGGACGAGAGTCCGTTCGAGCCGCGGGACCCGGAAATTTTTGCGAAGGCGTTGGCGGCGGCGGTGAATTCGGTGATGGGCGATCCGGAGAAGCAGGCGGCCATGGGGAAGGCGGGACGGAGGCGCGCGGAGGAGACGTTCGGGTGGGACGCGATCGCGGAGCGGACGGTGGAGTTGTATCGGTCGTTGGTGGAGTGATTTTTTCACGCGGAGGCGTGGAGGGCGCGGAGATTTTATATCCGATGTCTGGCTGAATTCCTTCGCGGCATCGCGGCTTTGCGTGAGACATAAGACGCGTGAAATTTGTCGATCAGATTCGGGTGCACGCGATTGCGGGCGATGGGGGGAAGGGGTGCGTGAGTTTTCGGCGAGAGAAATTCGTACCCAAGGGCGGCCCGGATGGTGGCGACGGCGGGAACGGCGGCGACGTGATTCTGAAGGCGGACGTTCACACCGATAATCTCATCTCGCTCTATTACGAACCCATCGTTCGCGCGCAGCGTGGCGGGCATGGGCTGGGGAAAAACAAGCACGGGAAGTCGGGCGAATCCCGGATCGTGAAGGTCCCCGTGGGGACGCTCGTCTACGAGATGCCGGATCGTTTCAAGCCGTTTACTCCGGATCCCACGGACGAGGAGGCGGTCGCGCCGAGGAAGGAGAAATTGGAAATCAAGGACATGGAGCCGATCATGGATCTGTCCGAGCCGGATCAGGAATTTGTGCTGTGCGAGGGCGGCAAGGGGGGGCGGGGCAATACCCGTTTTAAGAGTTCCCGAAACCGGGTTCCACGGCAGTTCAATCCCGGTGATTTGGGTGAACAGGGGTGGTACATTTTGGAGCTCCAGACGATCGCGTTCGCGGGCCTGGTCGGTTACCCGAACGCGGGGAAATCGACTTTGATCTCGCAGCTCTCAGCGGCGCATCCGCGGGTGGCGTCCTATCCCTTCACGACCTTGAACCCGGTGGTCGGCGTGGTGGAACTCGGTGGGTATCGACGCGTGACGGTGGCGGACATTCCCGGATTGATCGACGGGGCGCACGCGGACAAGGGGTTGGGTCACGAGTTTCTGCGGCACATCGTGCGCTGTCAGATGCTGATGTTCGTCGTCGACATGGCGGGCTCGGAGGGGCGGGAGCCGGTCAGTGATTTGGAAAATCTGCGGCGCGAGCTGAAGCTTTACGACGCGACGCTGACGGATCGGCCCTGGGTCGTGATTGCGAACAAAATGGACGTACCCGGGGCGGACGAGAAGCTGGCGGCTTTCCGCGAACGCTTTCCCAAGGTCGAGACGTTGCCCGTGGTGGCCCGGGACGGGGTCGGGATGGAGGCAGTGCGGGACTTGCTGGACCGGCTGTCTGGTGACGAAGCTGCCCCGCAGTGACGGGGTCAGGAAGTGACGGCTTTTTCGGGTTCGCCGGGATCGTTCGAGTGCCGGAGTAGCCACCAACTCCAGAGTGCGAGGCCGCCGAATCCAACGATGGCGCTGCCGATGGCCCAGCCCAGGCCGACGGGAATCGGGGTTCCGGGGGTCCACGTCGAGAGCTCGGCCCCGATCCAGACGACGAGTCCGATTCGAGGGGTCATGCCGAGGGCGGTGCCGATGACGAGTGGGATCCGTCGGACGCCGCTGCTGGCCGCGAGAACGTTGCCCATGGCGAAGGGCATCTGCGGCGGCAGGCGGGCGAGTGCGACGACCACGATCGCTCGTCCGGTGGTCGCGTCGATCAAGGCCGTTGCCAGTCGTCGTCCCCAGCGGGAGCGGTCGACGAGGGCTCGTAGATCGTCGCCGGCGTAGCGCCGACCGACCGAGTAACCGATGAGGACTCCGATGAGCACGATTCCGGTGGCGACGGGGAGACCGGTGGTGAAGCCGAAGAGAAGCCCGGCCAGAAGTGATGTCAGGTGGGAGGGGACGAGTGCGAGGCCGACGACGATGCCACCGATGACGAGATAGGCGGGGGCAAGCCACCAGCCGATGTCGCGGAGGTCGGTGATGTGATCGAAGGCTCCGGCAATGCCGCAGAGAACGCCGATGAGCGGGAGGAGAAGGCCGAGGCTGCAGGCGATGGCGACCCGCAGGAGGGGGCGGCGGGCGGGTGTGAGTGGTGGCGGGGCCATGGGCGGGTCGGTGGGGATATTGGTGTTTGCCGCTCCGCGGGGTGCACTTGCGTGCAATGCGCCGGGCTGGAAGCCCGGCGCGACAGGCAGGATGCCTGTGCTACCCGATGGTGGTGGCGAGGATTTGGACGGCCTTCGCGATGTCTTCGGCGGAGACGTTGAGTGGGGGGAGGAAGCGGATGGTGTGGGCGCCGGCGGGGACGACGAGGAGGCCGGGCGGCCATGAGTTTTTTGGTCATGGCCAGCGCTCCGAGCGCGGGATCGTCGGGGGTGAGTTCGACACCGATCATGAGGCCGAGGGCGCGGATGTCGGTGATGTGCGGGGAGTCGAGGTCGGCAAGGGCTTCGGCGAAGATGGCTCCCAGCATGCGGACGTGGGCGAGGAGTTGCTTTTCCTCGATCTCATCGAACACGGCGAGGGCGGCGGCGCAGGCAACGGGATTGCCGCCGTAGGTGGTGCCGTGGGAGCCGGGACCGAGGAGGTCGCAGAGGGCGCCGCGATCTTTGCCGGTGGGGCGGTCGCGGATCCAGAACGCGCCGAGCGGGAAACCGTTCGCGATGCCTTTGGCCCAACTGATGCCGTCCGGGACGACGTCGGTGGCACCGGGGATGGCGTGCCAGCCACTGTAATGGCCGGTGCGGCCGAGGCCGCACTGGACCTCGTCGAAGAGGAGGAGCAGGTCGTGTTGATCGCAGAGGGCGCGGAGGTCGGTGAGGAATTTTCCCTCGGCGGGATGGATGCCGCCTTCGCCTTGGATGGGCTCGATGAGGATGGCGGCGGTGTGGGGAGTGATGGAGGCGCGGACGGCGGCAAGGTCGCCGAGCGGAACGTGGGTGAAGCCGTCGAGGAGTGGGCCGAAATCGGTTTTCACCTTGTCCTGACCCGTGGCGGAAATCCCAGCCATGGTGCGGCCGTGAAAGGAGCCGGTGAAGGTGATGATGTGGTGGCGGGAGGTGGCGCTGCCGAAGCGGCGGGCCGTCTTGATGAGGCCTTCGTTGGCTTCGGCGCCGCTGTTGCAGCAGAAAATTTTCCCCGGCGTGCCGACGGCGTCGACGAGGCGTTCGGCGAGATCGATCTGCGGGCGGGTGTAGTAGAGGTTCGACGTGTGAACGAGGGTGGCGGCCTGGGCGGTGACGGCGGCGGTGACGCGGGGATGGGCGTGGCCGAGCGAGCAGACGGCGATGCCGCCGCCGAAGTCGAGAAATTCGCGTCCGGCGTCGTCCCAGACGCGGGACCCGCTGCCGCGCTCGATGACGAGGTCGAAGCGACCGTAGGTGGGGACGACGGAGGTGGCGTAGCGTGATTGGACGGTGGGCATGAGGTGATTTGACCGCAGATTTCGCGGATTCCGCAGAGGGTGAAAGGAATTAAGACGGGTTGAGCAACTTTTGGAACGCTGGCTCGTCGAGGATTTTGAGGCCGAGCTTTTGAGCCTTTTCGAGTTTGCTGCCGGCTTCGTTGCCGGCGACGAGGTAGTCGGTTTTTGCGCTGACCGAGCCGGTGACTTTGCCGCCGTGTTGGCGAATCGCGTCGGCGATCTCGTCGCGGGGCTGACTGAGGGTGCCGGTGATGACGAAGGTTTTTCCGGTGAACGGCAACCGTCGGTGGATTCGGCGGTGGTGGGCGGTTCGGCGACCGGGTTGATGCCGTGGGCGGTGAGCTTGGCGAGGAGTTGGCGGCCGGGTTCGCTCTCGAACCATCGGAGTGCGGCGGTCGCGGCGACGGGGCCGATCCGGGTGTTGGCGTCGCGGGGAGCCTTGCCCTGGGCCTTGGATGGTGAAGCGGCGTGAGCGGCGATGAGTTTTTCGGCGAGTTCGTCGGCGGTTTGCTTGAGGGTTTCCCAAGCGGGCTTCATCGCTTCGCGTTCTTCCTTTGGGAGATCCTTGTGGGAGCGGCTGGCGGGATTTTCGCGGGTGATTTGTTCGTTGAGCGCGTGGAGGCGGACGGTGTCGCGGAGGATTTCGGAGTTGGCGACGGCGGCGAGGTCGGGGTGGAGTTCGCCGATGTCGCGGGCGGTGACGGCGCCGATGTCGGGGATGGCGAGGGCGAAAAGCCAGCGCCAGAGCGGGGCGGTCCGGGCTCGTTCGAGGGCGTCGAGGAGCTTGCGGGCGTTCTTTTCGCCGAAGGTGCGGGGCTCTTCGGTGGTGCCGAGGTTGAGCGGGCCGAGGACGTCGAGCGTGAGGTCGAAGAGATCGAGCGGTGAGCGGGCGAGGCCGCGCTCGACGAGGGTGAGGGCGACCTTGTCTCCGAGGCCTTCGATGTCGAGCGCGCCGCGCATCGCGAAGTGCTCGAGCAGGCGCGTGGTTTGCGCGGGGCAGTGGAGATTGACGCAGCGAACGGCGACGAAGCCGTCTTCCCGCACGACGGGGTCGTTGCAGGCGGGGCAGTGGGTGGGCATCTCGAACGTGCGTTCGTCGCCGGTGCGAAGGTCGGTGCGGACGCGGATGACGGCGGGGATGACTTCGCCGGCCTTTTCGATGACGACGGTGTCGCCGATGCGGATGTCTTTGCGGGCGATCTCTTCTTCGTTGTGCAGGGTCGCGCGGGCGACGTTGCTGCCGCTCACGGTGACGGGATCGAGTTCCGCCACGGGGGTGAGGACGCCGGTGCGGCCGACCTGGACGGTGATGTCGTGGAGGCGGGTCTCGGCTTGCTCGGATTCGTACTTGTAGGCCATCGCCCAGCGCGGGGCTTTGCTGGTGGAGCCGAGGGCGCGTTGCTGCTCGAGGTGGTTGGCTTTGAGGACGGCTCCGTCGGTTTCGAAGACAAAGTCATGGCGGACGTGGCCGAGTTCGCGGATGGCCGCGAGGGTTTCGTCGATGGTGGTGGTCAGGCGCTGCCATTCGGTAGTGGGGAGGCCGGCACTTTTGAGCCAATCCATGAAAGCGGATTGCGTGCCGGGGGCGTCGCCTTCGATGAGGCCGAATCCGTAGAAGACGGCCCCGAGGTTGCGCGAGGCGGCGACGCGGGAGTCGAGCTGTTTCAGCGTGCCGGCGGCGGTGTTGCGAGGGTTGGCGAAGGCGGGGAGACCCGCTTCGTCGCGTTCGGCGTTGACGCGAACGAACTCGGTTTTTGGCAGGTAGATTTCGCCGCGGATTTCGATGCGATCCGGGGCCGGGCCGAGGAGGGTGTCGGGAATCGAGCGGATGGTGCGGGCGTTGCCGGTGACGTCGTCGCCGGTGGTGCCGTCGCCGCGGGTCACGGCGCGGACGAATTTTCCGCCTTCGTAGAGGAGGGAGATCGCGACGCCGTCGACCTTGGGTTCGACGGTGAGCGGAATGTCTTCGCCGGGGAGGAGGCGCTGCATGCGGCGGACGAATTCGGCGACTTCGGCTTCGGAGTAGGTGTTGTCCAGGCTCTGCATCCGGACGAGGTGCTGGGCGGGCTGGAAGGCGTCGAGGATGGCGTGGCCGCCGACGGTCTGAGTCGGCGAGTCGGCGGTGACGAGATTGGGGTGCGCGGCTTCGAGGGCGACGAGCGCGGCGTAGAGCGCGTCGTATTGCTGGTCGGTAATCTCGGGGGCGGCCTGCTCGTGGTAGAGCGCGTTATGCCGCTGGATCCGGGCTCGGAGTTCCGAGAGTTGCTTTGGGGCGCTGTCTGTTTTTGAGCTGGGCATGAATCGTGAGTGCGAGAATGACGCCAAGGAGGGTGCCGATGGTGTCGGCGATGAGGTCGCCGACGTCGGCGCCGCTGCGGTGCGGGGTGAAGGTCTGGTGAAATTCGTCGGCGATTGCGAACGCGGAGAGGGCGAGGAAGGTGAGGATGGCGATGCGGGCGGTCGACCAGGCGGTGCCGGTGCGGAGGGCGAAGGTGAGCAAACCCGCGCCGGTGAGGAAGATAGCGACGTGGACGAACTTGTCGGCGTTCGGCAGGTCGGTGGTGCGGAATTGATTTCCGGGAATGGACGACAGGACGCAGACCGTGAGCAGCCACCCGACGAAGAGAGCCCACCAGAAGCGGGGTGATCGGACGCAGGATTTCATCGGGATGGAGTTGGCACGGTGACTGCTATCTGAGCGGGTGTATTCAGAAAGCAGTCCGGTCGGGAGGGGGTGTTCCCAAGATTTGGGGGAGTCTTGGGGACGAGGGCCTGACCGGGCTGTCTTTTTGGGTTCAACTGAGAGTTGCTCAGTTGGACGCGGGTTGAATCAACTCGATTTCGTAGCCGTCGGGCGCGTCGATGAAGGCAATGACGGATCCGCTGGAGGTCTTGGTGGGTCCATCGCTGAGCGGGAAGCCGAGTTTCTCCGAGTGGGCGGCGAAGGCTTCGATATCGTCGACTTCGAAGGCGAGGTGGGTGAGGTCGGGGCCGACCTGCACGGGACCGCTCTCGTCGAATTTGCAAATTTCGATTTCCTCCTCGCTACCGGGGGCTTTGAAGAAGACGAGTTCCGAGCCGCGAGGGCTGGTGGAGCGGCGGGTTTGCTCGAGTCCGAGGACGTCGCGGTAGAATCCGATGGCGAGGTCGATGTCGGAAACGCGGTAGCGGGTGTGCAGAAGTTTTTTGACCATGGCCCATTCAATACAATGAGTTCGGTGGAATGAGAAATGAGGAATGTGGAATGCGGGATGAGAAATGGCGTTAATCGCTCTTCGGGTCGCCGCCGATGAAGCTCCCGATTGGGTTCAGCCCGTCGACGTGGTCGCAGACGATCTTGATGGCGGCGAGAATGGGAACGGCGAGGAGAGCTCCGGGGATGTTCCACAGCCAGCCCCAGAACATGATCGAGACGAAGACGACGACGGGGTTGAGGGTGAGGATGCGGCTGACGAGCAGGGGGGTGATGAGATTGCCTTCGACGACGTTGCAGGCGACGTAGACGGCGGGAAGGGCGAGGGCCTGGCTGGGCTCGGGAAAGGTGAGGAGTCCGGCGATGAGCGCGATGAGGGAACCGATGATGGCGCCGAGGTAGGGAATGTAGTTGAGCGCGAAGGCGAGAAATCCCCAGAGGAAGGGGTTGTTGAAGCCGACCCACCAGGAGGCGAAACCGATCGTGATGCCGAGGCCGAGGTTGATGAGCGTGATGGCGCCGAGGTAGCGGGCGATCCGTTGCTCGACCTCGTGCGCGATCTCGACGGTGCGACGTTTGTCTTCGAATTTTGGAACGGCCTGGACGAGTTTGCGGAGGAAGGTGTCGCCGGAGGCGAGGAGGAAGTAGAGGAGGATGAACATCAGGACGAGGTTCGCGAGGAAGACCGGGGTCTGCATCATGACGACGGTGCTGAGGGGTTGGGTCGCAACCTGGACCACCCGTTCCGACTCTTCGGTGATGGCGGTCATATCCTGAACCTGCTGGGTGGCTTCGGTGAACTTGGCGAAGGGGACTTTCAGCTCGCTGAGTTGATGCCTGAGCTCGGGTAGGCGGGAGGGGATGGTCTGTAACCAGTCGCTGGCGGGTTGGATGGCAAAGACAACGGCGACGGCGATGAGGCCAACCAGCGAGAGGAGGATGCCGCTGGCTCCAAGGCCGTTGGGGACTCCGAGGCTTTGCTTCAGGAAACGGACGAGGGGCGAGAGGAGGAAACTGAGGAGGATCGCGAGGAAAAGGGGCAGGATGAGCGCGCGGACGAAATACAGGGTGTAAAAGACGCTGAGGATCGTGAGGGTGAGTGCGCAGCGGCGGAGGAGCCAGTCGTGCGGCGGAGGGGGGGGGGCGGAGTTCGGGGGAGCGGGTGAGTCCATGGTCGCAGCGGAATCGGCTCTGGGTGGGGTGGTGCGTGCTTCAGGTTGCGGCGGCCACGATGAAGCGGGGGACGTCGGCGAGGTCAGGGAGAGCGGTGGCGGTGGCGAATCCGGCGGTCAGGCAGAGGTCGATGACGCGGTCGGATTGGTCGTGGCCGATCTCGAGGAAGAGGTGTCCGCCGGGGGTCAGGCGGGCGGGAGCGAGATCAATCAGACGGCGGATGGGATCGAGGCCGTCGGGACCGCCGTCGAGGGCGGCGGTGGGGTCGTGCTGGACCTCGCGGGAAAGTGAGGCGACCTCGGCGGCGGGGATGTAGGGGAGGTTGGCGACGATGGCGTCGTAGCGGGCGTCGCCGGGTGGAAGGAGATCGACGGCGTGAAAAGTGACGTTGGTGGCGGCGAGGCGGGTGGCGTTTTCCCGGGCGAGGGTGAGGGCGTCGGGGCTGAGGTCGGTGGCGTAGATGGTGGCGTTGGGGAGGGCGAGGGCGAGGGTGATCGCGATGACTCCGCTGCCGGTGCCGATGTCGGCAATTTTGGATTTTGGATTTTGGATTTTGGATTTGGTGAGTTCGACGAGATGTTCGGTTTCGGGGCGGGGGATGAGGGCGCGGGGGTCGGTGAGAAATTCGTGGCCGTGGAATTCGGTGGTGCCGAGCAGGTGCTGGAGCGGGTGACCGCCGCCGCGTCGGCGGATGAGTTCGCGGAGGGGGGCGCGTTCGGCTTCGCTGAGCGGGCGGTCGAACTCGAGGTAGAGGTCGAGGCGTTTCTTGCCGAGCGAGTGAGCGAGGAGGTGCTCGGCGTTCAGGCGGGGGGACTCGATGTCGTGCCTGGCCAGGTAGGAGGCGGCGGCGTTTAGAACTTCGAGCGTCGTCATGGAACTAAACAGGATTAACAGGATTTTCTGGATTAACAGGATGGGGAAAAAGGGATTCGTTTCAGGTCCCTTCAAAAATCCCGTTAATCATGTGAATCCAGTCAATCCCGTTTAGTTGGCGGTTGTCTCCGCAACGAGGCGGTCTTCGAGGTCGGAGGCGGCGAGGGCTTCGATCATCTCGAGGATGTCGCCTTCGATGAAGCGGTCGAGATTGTAAAGCGTGAGGCCGATGCGGTGGTCGGTGACGCGGTTTTGCGCGTAGTTGTAGGTGCGGATTTTTTCTTCGCGTCCGCCTCCGCCGAGGAGGGCTTTGCGGTGGGCGGAATATTTTTCTTCTTCGGCGCGGCGTTTGTCTTCGAGTAGACGGGAGCGCATGATCTGGAGGGCGCTGGCTTTGTTTTGGATCTGCGAGCGACCGTCCTGACAGCGGACGATGCGGCCGGTGGGGATGTGCATGATCTGGACGGCGGAGTCGGTGGTGTTGACGCCCTGGCCGCCGGGGCCGCCGGAGCGGCAGACTTCGATGCGGAGGTCGCTCATGGGTAGGTCGAGGTCGACTTCTTCGGCTTCGGGGAGTACGGCGACGGTGGCGACGGAGGTGTGGATGCGGCCCTGGGTCTCGGTGGCGGGGACGCGTTGGACGCGGTGGGGGCCGGATTCGTAGCGCATGCGGCGAAAGACGGATTCGCCGGTGAGCCGGAAGACGATTTCCTTGAGGCCGCCGAGGTCGGATTCGGAGCTGTCCATGATCTCGATCTTGAGACCGGCGACTTCGGCGAAGCGGGTGTACATGCGGTAGAGGTCGGCGGCGAAGAGGGCGGCTTCCGTTCCACCGGTGCCGGCCCGGATTTCGACAATGGCGTCCTTGTCCTCGTCGGGTTCGGGCGGGAGGAGGGCGATGCGGAGGGCGAACTCGAGCTGGGGGAGTTGCTCTTCGAGGTCGGTGATTTCCGCGCGGGCAAGCTCGGCCATCTCAGGATCGCTGGCGGCGGCGAGTTCGCGGTTTTCGGCGAGTTCGCGGGTGGCCTTGCTGAAGGCGTCCCATTTCTCGATGAGGCTGCGGTGGCGCGAGTGGTCGCGGAGGATCTCCTGCGCGCGCCTGGGGTCGTCGTAGAGATCGGGGGAGGCGATGGCGGCGTCGAGTTCGGCGAAGCGGTCCTGAATGCGGGTGATGAGAGGGGCGAAATCCACGGGTGGGGAAAATTAGAAATTAGAAATGCGAAATGAGAAATGGCGACTCGGATGCCAGGTTAGAAATTAGAAATGCGGAATGAGAAATGGCGACTTTGATGCCGAGGGGGGAAGGTGGGGGTGGGCAAAAGAAAACGGTGAGACCGCGCGGGGCGGACTCACCGTTGTGAGGAGTTGCGGAGAGACTGGGTCGCTAAGGCTTGCGACGGGTCGCGCGGGTGGCGCGGGCGCTGCCGTAGCGGCGCTGAAATTTCTCGATGCGTCCGGCGGTATCGACGAATTTTTGTTCGCCGGTGAAAAAGGGATGGCACGCGGCGCAGATGCCGATGCTAAGGTTGTCGCTCGTCGAGCGGGTGTGGTAAGAGGCACCGCACGCACAGTTGATAACCGTGTCGACGTAGTTTGGATGAATATCGGTCTTCATAAGGAAAAATGGAACTGGAGAAAATGCGTGACGGCGGGGTTGCGTGCAAGTCGAAAGTGTTGATCGAGCGGCGATGGGCCAGAACGCTGGAACGGCGGGGTGGAGCGGCGGCGGTGCTGCGATCCGATGGAACGGTGGCGAGGACGTTCGCGGAGATCGAGCGGGAGGCGGATGAGATCGCGGAATTATTGACCGGACGGTCGCCGGGATCGGTGGTGAGCCTGCAGGCGCCGAACGTGGCGGCGTGGCCGGCGATGGTGCTGGGAATCTGGCGGGCGGGCTGCGCGGCGCTGCTGGTTGACGCGACGCTGACGGACGGCCAGGTGGCGGGGGCGGAGCGGGAATGCGGGGCGGCGGCGCGGCTGACGTGGGATGGGGCGGTCAAATTGCGAGAATTGGATGGTGCGGAGACGCGGGCGGGGGTGCTGATCAAGCTGACTTCCGGGACGACGGGGGTGCCGCGCGCGCTGGAGTTTTCGGGCGAGGCGGTGGTGGCGGATTGCGATCAGGTTTGCGAGACGATGGGGATCGGGGAGGGGGATTTGAATTACGGGGTGATCGCGTTTTCGCATTCCTACGGGTTTTCGAATCTGGTGACGCCGCTGTTGTTTCGCGGGGTGCCGGTGGTGGCGGCGCGGGACTCGTTGCCGCGGGCGCTGGGGGCGGGTTTGGCGGCGACCGGGGCGACGGTGCTGCCGGCGGTGCCGGCGATTTTCCACGCGTTGGCGGGCTTGGATGGCTTGGCGGTCGAGCGTTTGCGGCTGTGCATTTCGGCGGGGGCACCGCTGTTGGCACGGGTCGGGCGGGAATTTTTTCAGCGTCAGGGTGTGAAGATTCGGTCGTTTTACGGGGCGTCGGAGTGCGGGGGGATTTGCTTCGATGCGTCGGACGGGCCGGTCGTGGCGGATGGGTTCGTGGGGACGCCGATGCGTGGCGTGGAGGTGGTGCGACGGGACGATGGGACGCTGAGCGTGCGGAGTGCGGCGCTGCACGTGGGGGCGGGGGGTGAGTTTGTGCCCGGCGATTGGTTGGAGGGGGACGTGGTGGGAGGATTGCGGATCGTGGGACGGGTATCCGACGTGGTGAACGTGGGGGGGCGGAAGGTGTCTCCGGCGGCGGTGGAGGCGGTGCTGGCGGAGTTACCCGGGGTTGGCGGAGGTGGTGGTATTTGGCCGGCGGGATGCGTCGCGGGCGGAATCGCTGGTGGCGCTGGTGGTCGGGGACGTGGATGGGGCGGATTTGCGGGCGTGGGCCGCGGGGCGGTTGGCGGGTTGGCAGGTGCCGCGCGAGATTTTGGTGGTGGGGGAGATTCCGGTGAACTCGCGGGGGAAGGTGAGTCGGCGGGAGCTGGCGGAGGGGGTCGAGGCGGGGAAAATTCGATTGTCGGCTTCGGTGGGTGGGCGGTAGATAGGGCCGATGGATTTGCGGAGGATGGCGTTGGGGGTCGCGTTGGCTCTCGCGATGGGGCCGATCGGAGTGGTTGCCGGCGACGATCTGGTGCCGAGCTGGAACGAGAAGTTTGTCGAGGAGCTGGCGGAGGTCGGCGCGGAGCCGGCCTGGGCCTCGCGGGCGTTGGCGATTTTTCACTTTTCGATGTGGAATGCCATGGCGCGGGCGGAGCAGGCGGGTCTGAGCGAAGCGGAACAGCGCGTGGCCACGGCGGCGGCGGCGGAGGGGGTGGCGAAGTATTTTTTTCCGGAAAGCGAGATGGTGGTGGCGAAGGACGCGGATTGGCAGGGGACGGAGGCGGGGCAGATTGGTGCCCAGTGCGCGCTGGAATTGATCGCCAACCGGCGGGACGACGGGAGTGCTCGGAAGGTCAGTTATCCGGGGAGCGAGCAGATCGGGCGCTGGCGTCACACACCGCCGGATTACCTGCCGGCCGAGCTGCCGCAGTGGGGGGAGGTGCGGCCGTTTACGATTCGGGATCCGGATTTGTTCCTGCCGGAGCCACCGCCGGAACTGGCGAGTCAGGCCTACGCGGACGGGCTGATGGAGGTGCGCGCGCTGGGGGCGAAGAAGAGCCGGGTGCGGACGCGGGAGCAGCGGTTGATCGCGTATTTTTGGTCAGACCTGAAATTCACGGAGACTCCGCCGGGGCACTGGAACTCGATTGCGCGGGAGCTGTCGGCGGATCGGGAATTGTCGTTTGCGGATAACGTGCGGTTGTTTGCGACGCTGAATCTGGCGATGGCCGACGCGGCGATCGTGATCTGGCGGGCAAAATACAAGTATGGTTTCTGGCGGCCGATCAACGCGGTGCCCGGAGCCTGGGACGACGGGAACCCGGGGACGGAGGGCGACTCGGATTGGCAGTCGTTGCTGCCCGCTCCGCCGCACCCGGAGTATCCGTCGGGGCACGCGGGTTTCAGCGGGGCGGCGTCGGAAGTGCTGGCGCGTTTTTTTGAGTCGGATGGAATCAATTTCTCGGTGACGAGTCCCCGGGTGCCGGGGGTGACGCGGGATTACCGTTCGCTGTGGGCGGCGGCGCTGGAGATCTCGATGAGCCGGGTGTATTGCGGCATTCACTATCAGTTTTCCGGTCTGGCTGGGTTGGTTGCGGGGCGTCGAATCGGCGAAATCGTGTGGGAGGCTTGCGGGAAGCCGACGGCGGAGCAGTGAAATTTTCCGGGCGGGGGGACGCGCGGGGGCGGGGCGAGAATCGAAGGAAAAGCATGAAGAAATTGAATATTCGATTGCCCCGGGTTCTTCGACTCTCTGCTCTAATGGGCTTGGGAAGCGCGGTGATGGTCCTGGCGGCTTGCGAGGGTCGGCAGGAGAAGCTTGGCGAAGAGGTGGACGAGGCGACTGAGGATGTTCAGGAAGCGCAGGAGGAAATCGCCGAGGGTCACAAGGAGTTGGACGAAGCGAAGCAGGAACTCGCGGAAGCCAAGGCGGACGCGGAAGCGGGACTTGATGCTCCAACGCCCACCCCAGTGGTAGCCGAGGAAGTCGATGCCACGCCCGAACCGACGATGACGCCCGAGGCAACCGCTACTCCTGCTACGGCGGTCGCTCCGACGCCGGCGGCTACACCGCTGGGGGACTTTCCGCCGACGCCGGAGCCGAGTCCGGCGGTGACAGTGGAATAGGTTGTTGGCGGCTGGACGCCGCCACTCCGGCGCTAATAATATCTTGGTGTGAAACAGAATAAGACAAAAGCAGCACCCGCCGCCCGCCAAACAGAGTGTGTCACCGAGCCGATGTGGTTTCAAGATTTGGGAGCGCGAAAAGTGGAGGCCGATTTCAGCGGAGGGCGACTCAGTAGCGACGGCGGAGCGGTTCTCCTGGGGCAGGCGGACCGAGGTCTGGGTCTAACGCGGATGTTGGCGCGGTGTTTTACGGATCGGCGTGATCCGGATTTGGTTGAGCACAGTGTGGAGGAGTTGGTGGCGCAGCGCACGATTGCTCTGGCGCTGGGTTACGAAGACCTCAACGACCACGCCGATCTGCGACGTGATCCGCTGCTGGCAGCGGTCGTCGGCAAAGAGGATGTGTTGGGCCAGGAACGTCGCAGCAGCAAGGATCGGGGGTTTGCGTGTGCCAGTGCGGCCACGCTCAATCGGCTCGAACTGGGCACGAAGTTTTCCGACCGCTACCGCAAGCTGCACGCGCAGCCCGAGGCCGTGGAGGACGCGTTACTGGAAGCCGGGGTGCGGTGTTTGCCCAAGGGACAGGAGGTCTTTGTTCTGGATTTCGATGCGACGGACAACCCGCTGCACGGCCAGCAGGAGGGACGATTTTTCCACGGTTACTACGACTCGTATTGCTACCTGCCGCTCTACTGTTTTTGCGGGTCGGTGGTGCTGTGGGCCGAGTTGCGGGAGAGTGGCCAGGATGGCAGCGCGGGAACGGTCGAGGCATTGGAAAAAATCACCGCAGCGATCCGGCGTCGTTTTCCCAAGGCCCGGATCATCGTGCGGGCCGACTCGGGCTTTGCGCGCGAGCCGATCATGGCGTGGTGCGAGGAGCGCGAGAACGTCCATTACCTCCTTGGGCTGGCACGCAACAAACGCCTGCAAGCCTTGCTGGAAGAGGCGATGGTGAGCGCGCGGATGCGTTCGTGTCTGTGCGGCACGGCCTGCCGCCAATACGTGGACAGCCGCTACCGCACGCTCGACTCCTGGAGCAAAGAGCGGCGGGTTCTGGGCAAAGCCGAGGTGCTTATCGGTGACAAAGAAAACCCTCGCTTCGTGGTGACCAACATCCCACCGGGCGGCATCAGCTCCCACGGTGGAGAGCGGCTCGTTAGTGGCGACATCGAGAGCCTCTACGAGCAGGACTACTGCGGGCGCGGCAACGCCGAGAACATGATCAAACAGATGAGCCTGGACCTCAAAGCCGCCCGCACGTCCAGTTCGTGGATGGCCGCCAACCAGTTGCGGCTTTGGTTTTCGGCCTTCGCTTATTTACTGCTCGAGCGCGTGCGCACGATCGGACTGGTCGGCAGCACCCTGGCCACGGCCACGCTCGGGAGTGTGCGCCTGCGGTTGCTCAAAATCGCCGCCGTTGTCCGCGTCAGCGTTCGTCGAATCCACGTCGCACTTTGTTCGGCCTACCCGCTCCAGAGTGTTTTTGCTCAGGCCCAGCAGCGCCTGGCCGGTTGCGGTCCGCCCGCCTGAGTCAGCCTCGCCCCAGGCCACCTCATTGCGGCTTTGATTGCCTGCGCTGTTTTGCGCTTGGCCCGGCAAGTCGTGCCTGCCTCGGCGCAAAATCCACCCCATTGCCGCCCAAACCCACCGAAATCGATCCCAGCGCGACTCCCCGCCGCCGTTCACTCCTTGGCAACCCACCAATCTTGCTGCATTCCGGCTCAAACTCGCTTTCGTCTCCTACCGGTGATTTTTCCGGGCTAAAACTCCGTTTGGATGACGTCGTCGATGTCGTGGGCATCGAAGCGCTCGCGATTTTCGGGGCGGCGCATGCCCTTTTTGAGGAAAGGGAAATCTGAGCTCGTGGCAAGTTCGCGCCAGAAGTTTTGGGTGGGGTTGAGGGTCGTGAGATCGGTGCCGGGGGGGGCGAGTTGTTCGACGGGGAAGGCGGCGGTCGGCTGGAGTCCGTTGGCTTGGGCTAGTTGGGAGAGGCCGACTTCGTAGCAGCGGACGACGAGGTATTTGTAGGCGTTTGGGAGGTGGCGAAGGCGGCGCCAGAAGTGCCGGAACCAACGCGCGCTGGTGACGGAGGGGGTGGCAACGAGAAAATAGCTCTGGAGGTGGGGAGCGAGTTCGTGGGAATTGGTCATTCCCCAAAACGGCGTGCTGCCCATGCGGTCAAAGATGGGGCGGAACGGGCGGCGGGGGCCGAGGACGCTGTCGTTGGCGAGGATGACGCCGCGGGTGGCGATGGTCTGGCTGGCTGCGGCGAGCCCGACTTTCCACGAGCCGAAATCGTAGCCGACGTTGGCGCGAAGGATGGCGAGATCGGCGTGGTCGCGGACCCGGGTGAGATCGCCGGAGGTGGTGACGAAGACGATGGCTGAGGCGACGGTGCGGAGTTCCGTCAGGTAGGCAAGGGTCGCGTCGGAGACGTCGCCGGTGGCTTCGAAGTGCGAGAAGACGGCGACGGGGCGGGGATCGTCGGGCGGGAAAGTGGCATTGCCCTCGGCTCGGATGACGCGGGCGGCGGGTTGGGCCAGGAGGATGCGGGCGAGATCGCGGGCGGTTTCGAGGGCGGCGCGAGAGTGGGTGGCGCCTTTGCGGAGGTGGCGGGCGTGGAGCGCTGTGGGGATTTTGAACTGGCCAGCGGGTTGTTGGCAGCTGGAAGCAGCCACTCCGTTAGTCTTCGTCGTGGCCGAGGGCTCCGTTGCGTTCGAGGCGCTTGCGGAGGGTGGCGCGGGTGATGCCGAGGAGCTTGGCGGCCTGGACCTGGTTGTTCTGGGTGCGGGTCATGGCCTTGAAGGTGAATTCGCGCTCGAGCCAGGGAAGAAGCTGGATGGCGTCGTCGGTGGCTGCGGCGTTGAACAGGAGGTCGATGGCACTGTCGATGGTCGGTGGCGGGGCTGGTGATGGTGATTGGTGACTGGTGATTGGTGATTGGTGGGTTGCCGACGAGGGCTGGGGGGGTGGTGCGGTGCGGTCGGCTTGGAGGGGGTCGGCGGCGTCGGAGGCGAGACCGAGCGGGATGTCCTTGGGGAGGAGGACGTCGGTCGTGGCGAGGACGCTGGCTCGTTGGATGGTGTTCTCGAGTTCGCGAACATTGCCGGGCCAGGGATAGTTTTCCAGCACGCGAACGGCTTCTTCGGAGAGTTGCAGGAGGGGACGGTGGAGGTGGTTGGCCGCCTTCTGGAGGAAGTATTCGGCGAGGAGCTGGATGTCTTCGACGCGGGAGCGAAGGGGGGGGAGGTGGACCCGGACGACGTTCAGTCGATAGAAGAGGTCTTCGCGGAAGGCCTTGGAGTTGACTTCCTCCTCGAGCTTTTTGTTGGTCGCGCAGACGATGCGGACGTTGGTGTGGATGGTCTCGTTGCCACCGACGCGGGAGAATTCGCCTTCCTGGAGGACGCGCAGGAGTTTGGATTGGACCGGGAGGGGCATTTCGCCGACCTCGTCGAGGAAGAGGGTGCCTTTGTCGGCTTGTTCGAATCGTCCGATGCGCTGGCTGTGCGCGCCGGTGAAGGCGCCGCGCTCGTGGCCGAAGAGCTCGGATTCGAGCAGGTTTTCGGGGATGGCGGCGCAGTTGATGGCGAGGAGGGAGCGGGAGCTGCGGGCGCTGTAGTGGTGGATGGCGCGGGCGACGAGCTCTTTGCCGGAGCCGGACTCGCCGGTGATCATGACCGGGGCGTCCGAGCCGGCGACGCGGCCGATCATTTTGAAGACCTGCTGCATGGCGTCGGATTTGCCGACGATGTCTTCCTTGTGCTCTTCGACCGTGAGGAGCGGCTTGAAGGGGGTGGAGGCTTTGAGGTCGGCGCGCTCTTTGAGCGCGGAATCGACGACCATTTTGAGCGTGAAGGGGAGCTGCTCCTTGCGGACGAAGTCGAACGCGCCAAGTTTCATGGACTCGATGACGCCCTGGGTGGTGCCGAGCGCGCTGGTGATGATGACCATGGCGTTGGGCGAGTCCTTGCGGATGCGGGCCAGGAATTCCAATCCGCTCGAGGGGTGCAGGTGGAGCTCGGCGAGGACGAGATCGGGGTCTTCGATCTGGAAGGTCTTGAAGGCGGTATCGGAGGCGGTGTCGGTGATCACGCGGACGGTTTCATTCTCGAGCTGGGTCTTGGTCCAGGCAAGGAAGTCGGGGTCGCGGTCGACGATGAGGATGGTGATTTGGCGGGACACTTTGGGATTTTCGATTTTCGAATTTGGATTTTCGATTGGTGAGAGGGGCTAGATGCCGCCGAAGCGGCGGTGGCGCTGGTGGTAGTCGGCGATGGCGGTATGGAGGTCGGCTTTGGTGAAATCGGGCCAGAGCTTGGTGGTGACGTGGATCTCGGTGTAGCTGAGCTGCCAGAGGAGGAAATTGGAAAGTCGGAGCTCGCCGGAGGTGCGGATGAGGAGGTCGGGATCGGGGAGGTCGTGGGTGTAGAGACGGGCGGCGATGAGCTCGGGGGTGACGTCGGATTCGGTGATTTTACCCAGAGTCGCGTCGCGGACGATGGACTGGACGGCGTCGACGATCTCGGCGCGGCCGCTGTAGCTGAGGGCGAGGGTGAGGGTGAGCCGGGAATTGGCGGCGGTGGCGTCGATGGCGCGGGAGAGGCGCTTCTGGCAGGAGGCGGGGAGGTCCTGAAGGCGGCCGATGGCTCGGAGGCGGACATTCTTTTCCACCATTTCGGCGGTTTTCTCTTCGAGAAATCGATCGAGGAGGAGCATGAGGGCGCTGACCTCTGCGGCGGGGCGTTTCCAATTTTCCGAGGAGAACGCGTAGAGGGTGAGAAATTCGACGCCGGCGTCGCGGCAACCTTCGACGCATTCGCCAACGGCTTGCGAGCCTTGGCGGTGTCCCTGGATGCGGGGGAGGCCGCGCTCCCGGGCCCAGCGGCCGTTGCCATCCATGATCACGGCGACGTGACGCGGCGGGTCGGCCGGAGGGCCAACGGGCGGCGGCGTGCGCTCGGGGGTGGAGATGGCGGTGGTGGGCATGCGGGGTGTTACTTTTTAAGCAATCAAGCGAACTGTTCAGTGGGGTGTCGCGAATTGCGCACGGTGGAATCTGTTACCCGTTCCCACAAGCGAAATTTCAGGACATTTGACGGAGGTGGGGGCTGGTGCGTAGTGATGACCTGTGAAGGAAGGAAGTTTTGTGGGGAAAGTGGCGGCCTATTTTTGGCGGGCGACGCTGCTGCGGTGTCCGGTGTGCGGGGTGTCGCCGATGTTTCCCAAGCTGTCGAGCGTGCGCAGGGTCTCCGATTATTTCACGCCGCTGGATGGCTGTCCGCGCTGCGGCTACGCGTATGACCGGGAGCCGGGCTACTTCTTGTTGTCGATCTGGGCGGTTAATTACGGAGCGGGGAGCGCGCTGGGAATCGCGATCTACGTGGTGCTGCTTTTATTTTTCAAGATGAGTCTGGCGGCGGAGTTGGCCTGGGTGTTGATCCCGGTCTTGATTTTCAACCTGTTGTTTGCGCGGCATTCGAAATCGTATTTCGTTGCGTTCGATCATCTCTGTGACCCGCACCGGCGGGAGGGTGGGGATGACGGCGGGGGGAATCGTCCGGTGGAGCCGCCGGACGCGCCGGTGCCGGCGCCGGATCGCGTGCCGGAACCGGATCCGGAACTGGTCGGAACGAAGTAATTTTGGATTTTCGATTTTCGATTTTTGTTCTGATGGCGGTTGCCGTCGCGGGTTGCGGGGAGGTCAGCGGGCCACTGGACGATCTGGGGCGGGCGGCGGATGGGGTCGAGATGGCGGGGCCGCGCGGTGAACTCAAGGTGGGATTGCCCGGGGCACGGGATCGGGTGCAGGTGGTGGAATTGCCGGATGGGTCCGTGGGCTACGTGCTGACGCGGTTGGGAACGGGGACGGACCGGTTGCTGACGGCGGAGGAATTTTCGCGCTTTTTATACGAGAGCCGGACGGGGACGGGCTGGTGGGAGAGCGTGTTCAACATCACGAGCCCGGTGGGGGTGATCTGGGTGTCGCTGGGGCTGCTGGGGCAGGTGCTCTTTACCGGGCGGATGCTGGTGCAATGGGCAGCCAGCGAGAAATCAAAGCGGTCGGTGGTGCCGGTGTCGTTCTGGTGGATGAGTCTGATCGGGGCGACGATGCTGCTGATCTATTTCATCTGGCGGCGGGACATCGTGGGGGTGCTGGGGCAGGGAACCGGCTGGGCGATTTACATTCGGAATCTCGTGCTGATTCACCGAGTGAAAGAATTTTAGATTTTAGATTTTGGATTTTGGATTGGTGAGGGGGTGGGGCTGGGCCGTTGCGTTGGGCGGTGATCACATCGCGACGCCGTAGGTGGTGAGGAATTTTTTTTCCGCCTCGATGTCGCCGATGAGGACGATTTGAGAGCCTTCGGTGAGGGTGGCGGAGGGGCCGGGGTTGATGTGTTTGCCGTCGGAGTCGGCGAGAGCGATGACGCTGCAATTGGTTTTCTCGCGGATGCCGGACTCGGCGAGGGTTTTGCCCGCGAGGATGGGGGGGATGGGGACGCGGAAGACGTCGAGGCCTTCGGCGAGCATGAGGATGTCGGAGTTTTTCAGGACGTTGAGGATGCTGTTGGCACCCATGGAGGCGTAGGACATCACGAAGTCCGCGCCGGCCCGGTGCATGGTGGAGATGTTTCGCTCGAAGGTGGCCCGGGTGATGATCTGGATGTCGGGGCGGAGGCGGCGGCAGTAGATTGTGAGGTAGGTGTTGATGTCGTCTTCGTGCGGGGTGATGACGACGGCGGGGGCCTCCATGATGCCGGCGCGGGTGAGGACTTCGAGTGAGGCGGCGTCGCCGTGGATGTAGTGCTCGGTGTCGCGGATCCGCTCGGCCAGGGATTCGACGATGCGGTAATCGGCTCCGCGGCGCTCGAGGGCGGCACCGGTGGCGCGACCGGATCGCCCGCCGCCGATGATGACGATGGGGGCTTCGGAGACGTGGTAGATGCAGAAGAGTTCGTCGTATTTTTGGAACTGCTCGCGGGACCCGGCGAGGATGAGGACGGTATTGGCCTGGATGACGGTGCTGGGTTTTGGCGTAACGAAGGTGCCGCGTTCCCACACGCCGGCGATGGTGACCCCGAGATTTTCGCGGAGTTTGCAGTCGGCGATGCACTTGCCAACCAGGGGGGTGCCGGCGGCGGTGGCCTCGGCGATGAGGAGGTCGTCGAAGGTGCCGATGACGTGGGAGAGCGCGTCGCCGCCGATGATGCGGCGGGCGAGGGATTGGCCCATCATTTCGCCGAGGCGGAGGACGTTCGTGCTGCCGGCGAGCTCGAGGACGTCGACGGACTCGGCACTGTTGGCGGTGGTGAGGATGGGGACGTCGGCGGAGAGTTCGCGGACGGTGAAGGCGACGTTGGTATTGACGGGGTCGGTGGAGGTGGCGGCGACGAGGGCGGCCCGCTCGACGCCGCAGCGGCGGTAGGTCTCGGGGTCGTCGAGGTCTCCGACGACGACGTGGATCCGTTCGTCGTGGAGGCGGAGGGCGTCCTCGAGCTCGGGGACGATCACGGCGTAGGGGAATTTGAACTGCTCGAGGCGGGGAATGAGCGCTTCGGTGACGGGGTCGAAGTGGCTGAGTAGGACGTGTCCGCTGAGCGTGGTTGGGAGTTGGCGCGGAGCGCGGCGGGATTCCTGCAACTTCATCCACGGGGCGTAGAAGAATTCGATGAACGTGAAGGGGAGTAGGACGAGGAGAAACATCATGCCGGAGAGGAGCACGACGATGGAGAAGAAGCGGCCGAGGTCGGAGGTGAACGTGATGTCACCGAAGCCGAGCGTGGACATGACGGTGAGCGTCCAATAGAAGCCGGTCATCCACGTGTATTTCTGGCCCTCGGCGGCCATGATGAAGTGGAAGAGGATGCTGAAGACGGTGACGAGGGCGAGGAGGATCGCGAGGAAGCGGAAGAGCTGGACGAGATTGCGGCGACCGGCTCGGTTGTGGACGGAGTAGGCGACGAGAGTGGCGACGAATTTCATTCGGAAACGACGGAGTGTAGCTGGTGAATGGCCAATGGTGAATGGCGAATGGTGGGTGCATCCCCCGGGCGTGGGAAGGAATCGCCCTTGCGGTGGGGTGGGGGGTTCCCTTAATTTGCCCGGCTCTTTCGATGATTTCCGCCGATCAGCCTCTCATCTATCTCGATAATAACGCGACGACGCGGGTCGATCCCGAGGTGGTCGACGCGATGCTGCCGTGGCTGCGTGAGGAATACGGGAATCCGTCGAGCGCTTATCGGTTGGGGCAGCGGGCGCGGGATGCGGTCGAGCGGGCGCGGGAGTCAGGTGGCGGAGCTGGTAGGCTGTGAGGCGCGGGAGATTCTCTTTACGAGCTGCGGGACGGAGTCGACGAATGCGGCGTTGCTGTCGGCGGTGGCGCGGGATCCGGATTGCACGCACGTGGTGACTTCGGCGGTCGAGCACAGCGCGACGGTGAAATTGTGCGAGCATCTGACGCGGCGGGGTTACGAGGTGACGTGGTTGCCGGTGGGCGGGGACGGGACGCTGGACGTGGAGCGTTTGGAGAAATCGATCCGGACGGATACGGCGGTCGTGAGTTTGCTGTGGGCCAACAACGAGACCGGGGTGTTGTTTCCGGTGGAGCGGGTGGCGGAGATCTGCCGGGCGAAGCGGGTGCTTTTTCACTGCGATGCGGTGCAGGCGGTTGGGAAAATTCCGATTCGGTTCGAGGAGTCGGGGATTCATTTTGCGTCGATTTCGGGTCACAAGCTGCACTGTCCGAAGGGCGTTGGCGCTCTTTACGTGAATCGGAAGGTTCGGTTCACGCCGATGCTGCGGGGGAGTCAGGAGGAAGCGCGGCGGGGCGGGACGCAGAACGTGGCGTCGATCGTCGCGATGGGCGTGGCGGCGGAGATCGCTGGTCGGGAATTGGCCGACGAGCGGACGCGGGTGCGGGCGATGCGGGATCGCTTTGAAAGGACAATTTTGGCGGAGGTCACGGGGGTCGAGGTGAATGGGGATCGCGAGGAACGGCTGCCGAATACGACGAGTCTGGCCTTTGATGGGATCGAGGCCGAGGGCGCGCTGATGCTGCTGGACGAGGCGGGGGTGTGTTGCTCGGCGGGGAGTGCCTGCACGACGGGGTCGGTGACGCCGTCGCACGTGCTGAAGGCGATGGGGGCTTCGGATCGGCGGGCGCGGGCAAGCCTGCGGTTCTCGTTTGGGCGCTTCAATACCGAGGCCGACGTGGAGGCGGCGCTGGAGATCGTCCCGGGAGTGGTCGGGAAGCTGCGGCGGGTCGCTCCGGTGGGTGCGGGGCCGGTGTTGGTGGCCTGAGTTTTTCCCGCGCTTGCTTTTTGCGGGTCGGCCGCGATATTTTCCGACTGATCGCACCGGTAGCTCAATTGGATAGAGCGCAGCCCTCCGAAGGCTGAGGTTGTGGGTTCGACCCCCGCCCGGTGCAATAAATCGCTGGGGATTTGAGAGTTCTCTCCCGCTGCGCGGGATGAGCCGAGTGGTCAGCTTCGTAGAAGCTTCCTTTCAGGATTCTTTGCGCTCTTAGCTGCCTTCTGTTCAGACATGCGTTCTTCAGTGCTCGGTGGCTTTCTCGGAGCCGAGGCCGGTGTTGGCCCGGACCTGGAATTCGGCGAAGCGGGCTTCGGCGGAGGGTTCGCGGGAGAGGAGGGTCCCGATTACCGCAGCCAGGAAGCCGAGCGGGATGCTGGCGAGGGCTGGGTTCTTTAGCGGATAGAGGGCGTTTTCGCCCATGAAATCGGGGCTCACGAGGATGAGGGCGATGGACCCGACGAGGCCGACGGAGAGACCGGCGACGGCGCCGGCGGTGTTGAAGCGTTTCCAGAAGATCGAAAGGATGATCACGGGGAGATTGGCGCTGGCGGCGACGGCGAAGGCGAGGCCGACGAGGAAGGCGACGTTCACTTTCGGCTCCGAGGACGATCGCGATGATGATCGCGAGAGCACCGACAGCGAAGGCGGTGATGCGGGCGACTCGGACTTCCTCGCCGGGCCGGGTTTCCTTCCCGTGGTGGAGGACGTTCGTGTAAAAGTCGTGCGCGAAGCTGGTGGAGGCGCTGATGGTGAGTCCGGCGACGACGGCTAGGATGGTCGCGAAGGCGACGGCGCAGATGAAGGCGAAGAAGATGTCACCACCGAGAAACTGTGCGAGCAGCGGGGCGGCCATGTTGTTGCCGCCGTTTTCGCGGATGAAGTCGGGGGTGAGCAGACTCGCGGCTCCGAAGCCAAAGAACGTTGTCATGATGTAAAACAGACCGATGATAATCATCGCCCAGACCACGGACGAACGAGCGGTCTTGGCGTCGGGGACGGTGTAGAAGCGGATGAGAATGTGCGGCAGTCCGGCGGTGCCGAAGAGGAGCGCCATGCCGAGGGAGATCTGGTCCCAGGGGTTTTTGAACAGCAGGTTGGGCGTGAGAAAATTCCGCGTCTGCGTGGTGCCGTCGGCGGCGGTTGACGAGATGGCGGTGAGCGACGCGAAGAATTCGCCGAGGCTGAAGTGGAATTGCTTCATCACGAGGAAGCTCAGGAAGATGCTGCCGGTCATGAGGAGGACGGCTTTGATGATCTGCACCCAGGTCGTGGCGAGCATGCCGCCGAAGACGACGTAGATCACCATGAGGACGCCGACCCCGATGACGGTGAGCGAGTAGCTGACGCCCGGGATGAGGAGCGTGACCAGGCCGCCGGCGCCGACCATCTGCGCGATCATGTAAAAAATGGAAACCGTGAGCGTGCTGAGCGAGGCCAGGGCGCGAACGGGGCGGGGTTTCAGCCGGTAGGCAAGGACGTCGGCCATGGTGTATTTGCCGGCGTTGCGGAGGGGTTCCGCGACGATGAAGAGGACCGTGAGGTAGGCGACGAGGAAGCCGACGGAATACATGAAGCCGTCGTAGCCATTCATCGCGATCATCCCGGCGATGCCGAGGAAACTGGCGGCGCTCATGTAATCGCCGGCGACGGCGAGTCCGTTTTGCCAACCGGTGATCCGGCGTCCGGCGGCGAAGTAGGCGGACGAGCCGGTTGATTTACGAGCGCTGAAATACGTGATGACGAGAGTCGCCGCCACGAAGGTAAGAAACATCCAGAGAGCCATGAGATTTTCGAGTTTCGAGTTTGGATTTTCGAGTGGTCGTTTAGACGCGACCGAACTTGGCGAGAATGGCGGTGGCCTTTTTGTCCCAGCCGGCGGCGGCGGCGACGTAGAGGCCGGCGAGGATCCAGGCCATGGCGAACTGCGAAAGCGCGAAGAGGTAGGCGGCGTTGACGTCGCCCCACACGGGACGGCTCATCATCTCGGGGAACCAGCCGACGAGGATCGGGAGCGAGAAGTAGTAGGCGATGAAGAATACGGTGGCGGGGACGACGAAGGCGGCCTTTTGCTTGAGCAGCGCGCGGAAGTCGGCGTCGGCTTCGATGGCATTCCAATCGGCGGTCACGGGGTCGCCGGGCGGCGGAGGGGTCGGGGAGGACATGGCGGGACGCTAGGGGGCGGTGTGGAGCGTGTCGAGTCTCGCAATATTTCGCGCCGGGGGCATTGCATATTGTTGGAGATTCAGCGTTTATTCCGCACGATGTTGCGATTCTTTGGCCGGCCGGGCCTCGAAATTATTGGTGGACTCGGCGACTACGCTCTCTTCACCGGGCGGGCTTTTGGGGCCGCCGTCGGATCGCGGCGGCTGTCGCGTCGGGTGGCGCGGGCCATTTACGAGCAGGGTACGCTGTGCCTGCCGGTGATTCTGATCGTCGGGACTTTCACGGGCCTGGTCCTGGGTCTGCAGGGGTATTACGTGCTGAATCGGTTTGGTTCGGAGGGATTGCTCGGCGCGTTGGTGTCGTTGAGCCTGGTGCGGGAGATGGCTCCCGTGCTGGCGGCGTTGATGCTGGTCGGGCAGGCCGGATCGGCGCTGGCGGCGGAGCTGGGGATGCAGCGAAATACGGAGCAGATCGTCGCGCTGGAGACCATGGGGGTGAGTAGTCACGGATACTTGGTGGCACCGCGGTTGATCGCGGCATTGATCACGTTTCCGATCCAGACGGCGCTGTTCGTGGCCATCGGGTTGTGGGGTGGAAGTTTGTCGGGTTCGCTGTTGTTGGGCGTCGAGCCCGGGGTTTACTGGTCCTCCGTCGAGCGGGCGGTCGGGTCGCGCGACGTGTGGGAGTGCTTTTTGAAGGCAACGTCCTTCGGGATTTTGACCATGAGTGTCTGCGCTTATCATGGGTTCAATTCCCACCGTTTCCGGGGTGAGATTGGCGCGCGGGCGGTCAGTGCGGCGACGACCCGGGCGGTTGTGCAGGCCAGCATCATCGTGCTGGCGGCGGATTACATCATCACCTCGTTCCTGGTCTGATGGAGAGCGGGACACCATCGGTGCCGTTGCTTCGGGTGGACGGATTGCACAAGAGTTTTGGCGAGAAGGTTGTGCTGGCCGGGGTCGGGCTGGAAGTTGCGCGGGGGAGTGTTTCGACGGTGTTGGGTCCGAGTGGCGCCGGGAAATCGGTTTTGTTGAAGTGCCTGGCCGACATCGAGAGTCCGGATGCGGGGACGATCACGTTCGACGGGCGGGAATTGAAATCGAGCGATCCGCGGACGATTCAGGATTTCCGGAAGCGCTGCAGTTTTTTGTTTCAAGGCAACGCGTTGTTTGACTCGATGACGGCGCTCGAGAACGTGGCGTTGCCGCTCGAGCAGACGACCGAGATCTCGAGTGACGAGATCCGGGAGCGCAGTCTGGAGGCGCTGCGACAGCTCGAGCTGGTGGACCACGCGGCGAAATTTCCCGGGCAGCTCTCGGGCGGAATGCAGAAGCGTTTGGCTCTGGCGCGGGCGATTGTCACGCGGCCGGAGTTGGTTTTTTTTGATGAACCCACGGCGGGTCTCGACCCGTTGCGGAGGAACGCCGTGTTCGCGATGATCGCGAAATATCAACTTCAGTTTGGCTTTACTGCTTTGATCGTGACCCACGACGTCGTCGAGGCACTGGTGGTGAGTGACCGGGTGTCGCTGCTGCAAAAAGGCAGAATGTGCTTCGAGGGCACGCCCGCGGAGTTCTCGGCGAGCGATCATCCCATTGTTCGGGGATTTCGCGACAGCGCCGAGGAACTTGGCAGCGTGCTTGCTTCCATCCGCGCGGGAGAGAACACTCCGACTGACACCCTTTCATGAATCAATCCAAACTCGAACTTCTCGTCGGCTTCTTCGTCCTGCTCGGCATCGTCGCCATCGGCTACCTCGCGATCAAGCTCGGTTCGGGGTCTTTGCTTGGCGGTGGGACCTATGAACTCGAGGCGCGTTTCTCGAACGCGGGCGGGCTGAACGTGGGCAGCAGCGTGATGCTGGCCGGGGTGTCGGTCGGTCGGGTCGAGGCGATCGAGATCGATCCGGAGGACTACAGCGCGATTGCGACGCTGCGGGTCCGGGACGCCATCGAGTTCTCGACCGACACGATGGCATCGATCAAGACGACCGGTCTGATCGGCGATAAATACGTTGCGCTGGCACCCGGCGCAGACGAGGCGATGATGAACGAGGGCGACCGGATCACGATGACGGAGTCGTCGGTCGATCTGGAATCCTTGATTGGCAAAATGGCTTTCGGCAATGTGGCCGACGAAAGCGAAACTGAGACCACTCCATGAACCGACGTAACTTCCTCCTCCTCCTTCCCACGCTCTTCATCTGCGGATCAGCGTTGGCCGCTTCCAACGTTGCCACCGCCGAGTCGAAGCTGAAAAAATCCATCGACGAGGTGTTGGGGGTGGCGCAGCGAAGTTCCGGGGGGAAGCTGGCCGAGCAGTTGCGACCGACGTTGACGCGGGCCATCAGTTTCGACGCGATGACGCGGCGGGCCGTCGGACCGGGTTGGCGGAAGTTTTCCAGCGGTCAGCGCAGCGAGGCCACCAAACTTTTCACGACGCTGATCATTCGGACCTACAGCGCGAAGCTGACGCCGGGAGAAACTCCGAAGATCAAGATCAAGTCTGCCTCGGAGACCGCGCCGGGTCGGGTCGAGGTGCCCACGACGCTTTTTTACAAGGGAAGCGATTACAACGTGGCCTATCGGCTCGAGAAGGCCGAGGGTTGGAAGATTACCGACGTGGTGATCGAAGGTGTGAGTCTCATTGCGAACTACCGAACCCAATTCGATAACGAATACAAACAAGGAGGGGCCGACGCGGTGATCAACGCGCTGTCCCAATCCGTTGCCCGACCCTAATGAAAAATCTCCACCGTCCGCTCTTCCTGCTCCTTTCCGCCGCGCTGCTCGGCGGCTGTGCCACCACGACCCAGAGGGATCGGGACGATCTCGCGGATGCCGAGAGCGTCGTGATCGAGGACGATTTCGACGGGAAATCGTTCGCGGTGAGCGACGGCGAATACGATGACCTCGACGAATACGATGCCGTGGCGGTGCCGGATCCGCTCGAACCGCTGAATCGGGCGACGTTCATGCTGAACGAGGGCGTCTACATCGTCTTGCTGCGGCCAATCGTGAAAGGCTACGAGTTCGTGATCCCGACACCCGGGCGCACGGCCTTGTCGAACATCTTCGAAAACGTGAAGTATCCGGGGCGCTTCGTGAACAGCCTGCTGCAGGGCAAATTTGAGCGGATGGCGCAGGAAACCGGAAAATTCCTGCTGAATACTTCGGTCGGCGTCGGGGGAATCTGGAAATTTTCGGATCGGGTGCCTGAGTTGAAGGATCTTCCGACGGTCGATACCGCGCAGACGTTTGCCCGGTGGGGGATTCCGCACGGGGCGTATCTCGTGTTGCCGGTGCTCGGACCGAACAGCGTTCGTGACGCGGTCGGTTGGGCGGGTGACGCGGCGCTGAACCCGGTGACTTACGTCGGGTATTTCTACAACGGGAAGTTCTTTAGCGACACGTATGACTGGACGGTCTCGATCCCGGCGGCCAATGCCCTGCGGGCACTGCCGGAGGCGATGAGCAATTACGACGCGGCGACGGAGAACGCGCTCGATCCGTACGTCTCGGCGCGGACGTTCTACATCCAGTATCGGGAGCAAGTCGCGGCGCAGGCGAAGTAGCGGATGGTTGCCGGTGGGGTGCTACTCCACTGGTGGTTGCCGCTCCGCGGGGGTGCACTTGCGTGCAGTTGCGCCGGGCTGGAAGCCCGGCGCGACACCCTGGAAGGGTGTGCTCCCCATCGCGGCTACGCCGCGAGTAGATCCGTTGTCGCGGGGACGTCTTTGATGATCTGGCTGCGCTGGGGGCCGACGCCGATGTAGCGGAGGTTGGGCGGAGTTTTTTCCGCTCCGGCGATGGCGATGATGGCGCGGAGGAGGGCGGTGACGTAGCGCCGGGCGTTGGCCGGGAGGTCGGCGTAGCGGCGGATGGTGCTGATGTCTTCGGTCCAGCCGGGATGCCATTCGTAAATCGGCTGAAGGGTTTTGCGGAACGCGTCGTCGCGGGGGACGTGGTCGACGCGTTGGCCGTCGGGAGTCTGGTAGGCGACGCAGATGGCGAGTTCGCCGTCGGTCCAGTCGCCGGAGTAGCTGAGGGCGTCGAGTTTGTTGAGGACGAGGTCCTGGTAGCCGCCGTAGCGGAGGGCATCGCCTTTCTCGACGGCGTCGAACCAGCCGACCATGCGTTGGCGTCCGGTCGTGGAGCCGAACTCGATCTGGCGCAGACGACGGCCGAGTGGGTGCTCGTCGGTGAGTTCGGTGAGGAAGAGGTGGGTGCCGACCTTGGTGTCGTAGGCTTTGCAGCAGCCGATGGTGTGAACGGGCTGGGCGGGGATGCCGGCGGACTGGAAAAATTCGGGCGTGAACGTGTGGGAGGCGGTGACGTTGGGCGGGAAGCCGTGACGTTTATCGAGCCAGTAGGCCTGGCCGAATTCGCCGAGAATGGATTGGCCGCGGGCTGAGCGCCTGGAGGGTGAGCTCGCGGACGTCGGTGATGGCGGGGAGGAGCTTTTGCCCGGCTTGCCAGTAGGTTTCGACGAGGTGGTCGAGGTCGATAGTGAAGGGGGAGGGGCCGGCGAAGTGGGTGAAGTCGAACTCGGCGGCTTCGAGCGCACCGGCTTCGATGGTGGCCGCGTGGGCGCGGGTTTCGGCCGTGGTGAGGGTTTCGAAGAGGGTGATCCAACGCTCGGGAGCGAGCTGGCAGACGTGCTGGATCACGCGGAGGGCGCGGTCGGCTCGGGCACGGAGTTTTCGCTCGAAGATGGTGCGGTCGGCGCGGAAGTCGGCGTAGGTGATTTGAAATTGGGAAATCTCGTCGGTGTAGGCGGGGGTGATGCCGCGGCCGGTGGAGCCGCGGGGTTCCTCGTGGAGAATCTCGGTGCGGTAGGATTCCCAGGCGAGGTCGAGGAGGCGGTGGGAGAGGTCGGAAACGAGGGTGCGTTCGTCGATGCGGAGGCGGGAAAGGGCCTGGTGGCCGTGGAGTTCGCAGTAGGCGGATTCCCAGAGAAATTTGCGGGGGTCAGCGACGACGCCGGCTCCGATGGTGAGGTGGGGGACGAGGGGGTCGACGACTCCGCCGGGGATGAGGTTGAGCTTGAGGTCGCCGACGGAATGGCCGGAATTTGAGCCGCCGTTGACCTTCATGACGGCGCCGACGGCGTCGGGGCGACCGGTGGATTCGCGGATTTCGTCGATGACTTCGAGGATGACGCGGCCCTTGCCTTCGTCGCCGGTGGAGATGCCGGTGTCGGCGATGAGGTGGGAGGTGAACGGAGTGAGCATGGGAGTGAAAAACTAAACGGGATTAACTGGATTCGCAGGATTGACTGGATTTTTTGAAGGGAGGATGGGGCCGTATCTCCCTTCTCTCATCTTCCTGTTAATCCAGTAAATCCTGTTAATCCTGTTTAGTTGGCGAGGGGCTATCGCGGGTTGGTGTCGGGGGTGGCTTTGACGGTGATGACGTCGTGGGGGGCGCTTTCGCGCTGGCCGGCTGGGCTGACGCGGATGTAGCGGGCGTTGGCTCTGAGGGCGGTCAGGTCGGCGGCTCCGAGGTAGCCCATGCCGGATTGCAGGCCGCCGATGAGTTCGCGCAGGACGGTGTCGAGGGGGCCGCTGGATTCCTTGAGGGCTTCGATGCCTTCGGGGGCGGCTTTCTGCGGGGCGTCGCTTTTTTCGTGTCCGTAGCGGGCGGCGCTGCCGTCCTGCATGGCTTCGCGGGAGCCCATGCCGCGATATTGTTTGTAGACCTTGCCGTTGATCTCGAGGAGACGGCCGGGTGATTCGTTGGCTCCGGCGAGGAGCCCGCCGCAGATGACGGTGTCGGCGAGGGTGAGGGCTTTGACGATGTCGCCGCTCTTGGTGATGCCGCCGTCGGCGATGGTGGTGACGCGGTGATCCTTCGCGGCTCGGGAGCAGGCGTAGAGGGCGGTCATCTGGGGAATGCCGACGCCGGCGACGACGCGGGTGGTGCAGATGCTGCCGGGTCCCTGGCCGATTTTGACGGCGTTGGCCCCGGATTTGGCGAGGAATTCCACCCCGTCGCCGCTGGTGACGTTGCCGGCGATGAGGGTGAGCTCGGGGAAGGCGTCGCGGATGAGGCGGACGGCGTCGCCGACGCCCTTGGTGAATCCGTGGGCGGTGGAGACGGCGATGGCGTCGATGTGTTCGTCGACGAGCCGGCCGACGTGGCCGAGGATGCGGTCGCGGTCGAGCGTGCCGTCGGCGTGACGGTGGGGCGAGACGGCGGCGCCGCACATGAGTCGGAAATTGGCGTCGCGGGCGGGCCGGACGAGGCGGCGGGTTTCCTCCTCGATCCGCTCGATGTCGGAAAGGGTGAAGAGACCGCGGAGCCGGTCGTGATCGTCAACGACGAGGAGCTTGTGAATGCCGAGGTGGTCGTTGAAGAAGTGGTCGGCGGTCTCGATGGGTTTGTCGCGGATGGCGGACTCCCGGATGGTGAAGACTCCGTCGCGGTCGGTCATGGCTTCGCGGACGGTGCGGTGGGCGTAGCGGCTCTTGACGACCCGACCGGGCAGCAGGCCGAGGAGGCGATTGTCGGCATCGACGACCGGGAACGTGCTGAAGCCGAAGCGTTTTTTCGCGATGAGGTCGAGGATTTCGCCGATCAGCTGGTCGGGGCCGACTTTGATGGGCTCCTGAATGAAGCCGTGGATGTGATTTTTGACCCGCGCCACTTCTTTGACCTGCGCGTCATCGGTCATGTTGTAATGGATGAGCCCGAGGCCGCCATTCAGGGCCATCTGAATCGCCATGCGGGACTCCGTGACGGTGTCCATGTCGGACGAAATGATGGGGAGCTGAAGCTGGAGGGAATCGGAGAGGGCGACGGCGAGCTGGGCGTCGCGGGGGAGGATCTCGGAGTAGCGGGTGGCCAGCGAAATGTCGTCGAAGGTGAGGCCGACGGGTTGGCGGAAAAATTCGTCGGCGGCGAGGTAGAGGTCGTGACCCATGGGGGTGGAGGGTGGTTGGGGGGTGAGTGGGGTGACAAGGAGTTTTTTGGTCGAGGGTGGTTCGTGGTTGGCGGGACGTTGTCCCGACTGCGATCCGGCGGGCAGGATGCCCGCCGGGACAGGCTGGAAGCCTGTTCTCCCCTACCCGGCGGTGGGGGTGGGGTCCTGCCTGGCGAGCCAGGCTCGGAGGTTGGCGTGGGCGGGGTCGGTGAGGTGGGGGTCTTCGGCGAAGATCTTCTGCGCGAGGGTGCGGGCCTCGAGCATTTGGTCGTGGTCGCGGAGGATGTCGCCGAGTCGCAGGGGGGGGAGGCCGGTCTGGGCGGTCCCGATGAGGTCGCCGGGGCCGCGGAGTTCGAGGTCGGCTTCGGCGACGCGGAAGCCGTCGGTGGTTTCTTCGAGGATGGCGAGCTTGGCGCGGGCTTCTTCGGTGTCCTTGCCGGGAACGAGGATGCAGTAGCTGGTGTGCTGGCCGCGACCGATGCGACCGCGGAGCTGGTGGAGCTGGGCGAGGCCGAAGCGTTCGGCGTTCTCGATGAGCATGACGGTGGCGTTGGGAACGTCGACGCCGACTTCGATGACGGTGGTGCTGATGAGCGCTTTCGTCTCGCCGGAGCGAAAGGCGGTCATGACGGCGTCCTTTTCCTCGGATTTGAGTCGTCCGTGGAGGAGGCCGCAGGTGTGGGGGGCGAGGAGGGGCTGCCAGCGCTCGAACTCGGCGGCGGCGGCTTTGGCCTGGAGTTTTTCGGATTCTTCGACGAGCGGATAAACGATGTAGATCTGGCGTCCGCGCTGGATTTGCTCGCGGAGAAATTTGACGGCTTCGGGAAGTTTTTTGGCGGAGCGGATGCCGGTGATGATTTTGCCGCGTCCGGGGGGGAGCTCGTCGAGGGTGGTGACGTCGAGGTCGCCGTAGGCCGTCTGCGCGAGGGTGCGCGGGATGGGGGTCGCGGTCATGACGAGGACGTCCGGAGTTCCCGGTCCTTCGATAAGTTTGGCGCGCTGGAGGACGCCGAATTTGTGCTGCTCGTCGATGATGACGAGGCCGGGGTCGTCGAGCTCGGCGGGGTCGTGGAGGAGGGCGTGGGTGCCGATGAGGAGTTGGGGGTGGTTGCTGGTTGATGGTTGATGGTTGATGGGGGGAGAACAGCCTTCCAGGCTGTCGGGGCGGGCATCCTGTCCGGCTTTGTTCGGCCACCAGACGAACGGGTAATCCTCGGTGGGAGCTGCCAGGTTCGCGGTCCACGCGTTGCGGCAGACGTAGTGGAATTTTTCGGTGAGGTCGGTCTCGGAGCGAATGAGGCGGTCGTGGGATTCCTCCTGCCAGACGGGTTTGCCTTCGGTGTTCTGGAGCTGATTGATGCGGAGGGCGGTGAAGGATTTGATGCTGTGGAGGATCTTGCGAAGGGGGATGAAGCGGGGTGGATCTTCGGATGAGGATTCGATCTGGGGTTCGATCAGCAAGTGGACGTGGTCGGGCATGACGCACGCGGCGTAGAGTTCGTAGCGACGGCGGGATTGCTCGTGGAGGATGGCGTCGAGGACGATCTGACGGGCGGCGGGGGGGAGGTGGCGGTGGTTTTTGGTGACGAAGGTGACGTGGTATTTTCCCCAGGGGCGCTCGAAGTGGGGGAGATTTCTTTTGGAGTAGCGGACGTCCTGCGACGCGCGGGCGGCGGGCAGGATGCCCGCCGCGACAGGCTGGAAGCCTGTTCTCCCCATGCGGAGGGTGACCTGGATGCCGAGGGGGGCGAGGAGTTTGGTGAGATTGAGATGGTGCTGCTCGGCGAGGATCTGGGTGGGGGCCATGAGAATGGCTTGGTGGCCGGATTCGATGGCGGTGAGCGCGGCGGCGAGGGCGATGAGGGTTTTTCCACTGCCGACGTCGCCCTGGAGGAGACGGGTCATGCGGGTGGGCTGGGCGAGGTCTTTTCGGATCTCGGCGATGGCTTGGGTCTGGGAGGCGGTGGGGGCGAAGGGGAGGTTGGCGAGAAGCTGGTCGAGGAGGTGGCCGGGTGGGTTCTTCGAATTGCCGGGGAGCGTGGCGACCCGGGCTCGGCGGGCGGCGATGAGGGCCTGAATGGCGAAAAATTCCTCGGCGATCAGAGCCTGGCGAGCGGTGGCGAGAGCTTCGTGGCTCGGAGGAAAATGGATGAATTTTCGATTTTCGATTTTCGATTCTCGATTGGGGAGGAGGCTCTTGATCAGATCGAGGTCGGTGGCTTCGAGAGCTCGGTGGATGAGTTCGCGGAGCTTCTTTGGGGTGATGCCTTCGCCGGCGGGGTGGACGGGAACGATGCGGTCGAGGTGGATGAGCTCGGGGTCGCCGCCTTCCTCGATGATCTCGAATTCGGGGAAGTCGATGACGGTCATTTTTCCGCGAAGCTTGGTCTTTCCGTAGGCGACGAGGGTCTGGCCGGCGGCGAGTTGCTTGCCGATGTAGGGCATGTTGAACCAGCGGAGCTGGATCTGAGCGCCGAGACCGCCGGGTTCTTCGAGCGTGGCTTCGAAGCCTTTTTTCCAGCCGCCATAGGGAAGGTAGCGAGCTTTGACGAGAGTGCCGCGAAGCAGGACCGGGGTCTCACTGCCGCCGTCGGGGAAGGGGGAGAAGCGGCTGCGGTTTTCGTGTCGCCGGGGGTAGTGGGTGACGAGGTCGGAGAGGGTGAGGAGTCCGAGTTTGGTGAGACTGGTGGATTGCTTGCGGGTGATCCAGTCGAGAGTGGTGAGCGGGGTGGCGGGATCGAGTTTCAAGCGGCGGCGCGGATGGCGATGATCTGCATCTGGGCGGAGACGCGGCCGTTCCATTCGTTGCGTTCGAGGTGGAAGGCGATGTCCCACGGGGGGGCGGGGAGGTCGTGGACGGCTCCGTTGAAGTAGATGGCGGCGAGGGGGCGGCGTCCGGCGGGGAGATCGAAGCGGAGGTGTTTTTCTTTGAGAATGCGGGGTTCGGCGGTCGGGGTGACGTGACGGGCGAGGAGGACGGGCTGGGGATTGGACATGCCGAAGGGCTCGAGCATGGCCTGGCTCTCGAGGAAGTCTTCGTCGAAGGAGTCCAGGGGGACTTCGGCGTCGAGGCGGAGGGTGGGGACGAGGGTGCTGGTGCCGAGTAGGGAGCGGGCGGAGGTATCGAAGGCGGCGCGGAATTCTTCGAAGCGGTTTTCGTGGACGTGGAGGCCGGCGGCCATTTCGTGGCCGCCGAAATTCCCGAGGTGATCGGAGCAGAGGCCGAGGGCTTCGACCAGCGACAGACCGGGAACGCTGCGGCCGGAGCCCTTGCCTTCGCCGACGTCGTCGAAGCCGACGATGAGGGTGGGCCGGTGGTGGCGGCGCATGACGCGGGAGGCGACGATGCCGAGGACTCCGGTGTGCCAGCCGCGCGCTCCGGCGACGATGGTGGTGTCGCGGGCGGGGTCGAAATTTTTCTCGACCCAACTCTCGACGGCGGTGACGACCTTGCGCTCGACGGCTTGGCGGTCGCGGTTGTGGGTCTCGAGGCTGGCGGCGAGCTGGGTGGCTTCGAGGGGGTCGTTGGTGAGGAGGAGTTGGAGGGAATCCTGGGCGGTGCCGAGGCGACCGCTGGCGTTGATGCGGGGTCCGAGCCGGAAGCCGACGTCGGAGGAGCGGATGGGGGGGCGGACGGAGGCGGTGGCCATGAGGGCGGCGAGGCCGGGCCATTCGGTGCGCTCCATTTGGAGAAGTCCATGACGGACGAGGGTGCGGTTTTCGCCTTCGAGGGGAACGAGGTCGCAGAGGGTGGCGAGGGCGACGAGGTCGAGGAGGTGCTTGAGCTCGAAGCCGGGGAGTGGGGTGCTCTTGAGGAGGGCGTGGGCGGTCTTGAAGGCGATGCCGGCGCTGCAGAGATTATGAAAACCCGTGTCGGCGCACTTGGGGTTGACGCGGGCAACGCATTCGGGACGCGGGCCGTCGGGTTCGTGGTGGTCGAGGATGATGAGGTCGATGCTGCGGGCGCGGAGGGTGGCGGCTTCGGCGGCGGAGTTGGTGCCGCAGTCGACGGCGATGAGGAGTTGCGGAGCGTGGAGATCGAGGCAGCGCTCGAGGCCGGCGGGGCTGAGGCCGTAGCCTTCATCGACGCGGTGGGGGAGGAAGCTGTCGACGCGGCCACCGTAGGCGTGGAGGACGCGGTGGAGGATGGCGAGGGACGTGACGCCGTCGACGTCGTAGTCGCCGTAGAGAGCGATGCGCTCGTTGGCGCGGAGGGCGGCTTCGATGCGCGCGGTGGCGGCGGGCATCTCGGGGAGGAGGTTCGGGTCCGAGAGGCGACGGAGACGGGGCTTGAGAAATTCGTGGACGCATTCCTCCTCGCGGAGGCCCTTGGCGGCGAGGAGTCCGGCGATGAAGGGGGGGAGGTGAAAAGCGTGGGCGAGCTCGCGGATGGGGGCGGGGTCGCCGGGAATGGGGAGGATCCAGCGGCGGTTCATGGTTCAGTTGTAAATGCGGAATGCGGAATGCGGAATGAGAAATGCGGCATGTGGGGCGGGGGGCTCGGTCGGCTCTCGCTCGTTTGTTCGGCTCTCGCGCTGCGCGCGAATTGCCGAGGGTCCCGGGCAGGATGCCCGGGACGGCGGGCTGGAAGCCCGCGCTCCCCCGGTTTGCGGTTCGGTAACTTGATTTTTGCGTGGGGGTTGGTGATTCTCATTCCCATGGGGATCGAGAGGAGTCTGGTGGCGGCGCAGGGTTACGTGGAGCTGGACATGACCGATGAGGCGCTGGCGGAACTCGACGTGCTTTCGGCGGGGGACCAGCGCAGACAGGAAGTGCTGCAGACGCGGCTTTTTGTGCTGATGCGGTCGCGGCGGTGGGGGGGTGCGTTGGAGGTGTCGGAGCGGCTTTACGAGATTTTTCCGGATCAGACGACGGGTTACATCCACGGGGCGTTTTGTCTGCACGAGCTGGACCGGACCAGGGAGGCGAAGGAATTGCTGCTGCGGGGGCCGGCGAGCCTGCTGCGGGAGGCGACCTACTACTACAACATGGGCTGCTACGATGCGGTGCTGGGCAACATCGAGGATGCGCAGCACGCGCTGGAGATCAGCTTCCGAATGGACGATAAATTTCGCGAGATTGCGAAGCTGGATCCGGATCTGAGCGCGGTGCCGAACGTCGTATGAGCGAGCTGGTGGATCGGCTGCGGGCGGCGGTCGAGGAAAATTTTGAACGTTATGGTGAGGTCGGGGCGGCGGTGTCGGTGTGGGGCGCGGACGGGGAGTTGGCGGAGGTGCACGGAGGATTCGCCGATCTGGCGCTGACGAAGCCGTGGACGGAGGAGACGTTGGTGCTGGTGTGGTCGGCGACGAAGGGGCTGGCGGCGGGGTGCGCGTTGCACGCGTTGGAGCGTGCGGGCGGGTCGTTGCACGCGAGGGTGGCGGAGTTCTGGCCGGAGTTTGGCCAATGCGGGAAGGCTTCGTTGACGGTTGGTCAGGTGCTGTCGCACCGGGCGGGGTTGAGCGCACTGGACGCGAAGGATTTGTCGGTGCTGGATCACGAAGGGGTCGCGCGGGCGATTGAGCGTCAGGTGCCGCAGTGGGACGAGGAAGCGCACGGATACGGCCCGCGGACGTTTGGATTTGTCGTCGATGAGTTGGTGCGTCGTCTGACGGGGGGACGGACGTTGGGGGATTATTGGCGGGAGGAATTCGCTGAGCCGCTCGGGTTGGAGGCGTGGATCGGGCTGCCGGAGGAGCACCACGGTCGGGTGGCGCAGATGATCGCGGCGCGGGGGAGCGGCTGCCTGGAGGGGCAGGATGAGTTTCTGGAGGCGATGGGCGATCCGAACTCGCTGACGCGGCGGTCTTTCTCAACCCCGGGTGGGGCGATGGGGGCGACGATGATGAACAGCCCGGCGATCCGGGCGGCGTCGCTGCCTTCGATGGGGGGGATCGCGACGGCGGGGGCTTTGGCCAAGTATTACGCGATGCTGGCGAACGGGGGAGAGTGGGGCGGACGGAAGTTTTTCTCGGAGGAGACGCTGGGGATGATGACGCGGACGTTGTCGCAGGGTCTCGACAGGGTGCTCTTGATCGAGACGGCGTTCTCGGCGGGGTTCATGCGGGATCCGGTGGGCGGGGATGGCCGGAAGGCGCGGGAGACTTTTGGCCCGGCGACGACGGCTTTTGGGCACCCGGGCGCGGGCGGAAGTCTGGCGTTCGCGGACCCGGAGCGCGGGATTGGGTTTGCCTACGTGATGAACCAGATGGGGATGGGGGTGTTGCCGCGGGACCGGGCGTGGTCGCTGGTGCGGGCAGCGTATCAATTTTAGATTTTGGATTTTGGATTTTGGATTGGTGGCGTTAGTGCACGGTTGATTTCGAGAAGAGGTTGATGACGAGGACGCCGGCGACGATCAGGCTGATGCCGATGATGGCGGGGAGGTCGGGTCTTTGGTGGTAGACGACGAAGCCGATCACCGCGATGAGGACGATGCCGAGGCCGGACCAGAGGGCGTAGGTGATGCCGAGGGGGATGCGCTCGAGCGTGTGGGTGAGGCAGTAGAACGCGGTGGCGTAGCCGACCGCGACGACCAGAGTGGGAATCGGGCGCGTGAAGTGGGCGGTCTGCGGGAGGAACGACGTGGCAATGATTTCCGCCACGATGGCGAGGGCCAGGAGCAGGTAGACGTGAAGCATGGTGTCGGGACGTTGACCGGGCGAAGTTTGATTGGCGAGGCGGGGATGCGTTCGCTAGAGGTGGGGGCATGACGAATCACGGATGGACCGGTTGCCAAGTCGCGCTGCTGGCGGCGATCGTCGGGCTGGCTGGCTGCGACGATTTTGAACTGCCCTCGCGCTCCAAGAACGAAGCGAAGGCGCGCGAGGCCGAGCAGGCGGGAGACTTCCCGCGCGCAGTCTGGATGCACGAGGCCCTGCTCGATGGAACGCCGAAGACGGCCGATCTCCATTACAAGCTGGCGCTCATTTATGACGACAAATTGGCTGATCCCGTGTCGGCGCTTCACCACTACCGCCGCTACCTGAAGATGACCGAGTCCGACGCGTTGCGGGAGGAGGTGGGGGAATACATCGAGCGGATCGAGCTGGTGCTGGCGACTCGGGCGGCGGACGGCGGGTTGATGACGAAGCGGGAGGGTGCGCGTTTGAAAAACCAAAACCTCCAGCTCACGGAGAAGGTGGGGGAGTTGAAGTCCCAGGTGGCCGGGTTGGAGAAAGATTTGATCGCCGAGCGGAAGAAACCGAAGGCGGTGGCCAAGGCCGAGCCGGTGCGGGACAAGGCGGGCTTTTCGACCAATCCGAAGACCGCTGCGGCCGAGCGCCGGATCGGAGCGGAGACCCGGACTTACACGGTGGTGAAGGGTGATACGCTGGCGTCCATCGCCCGACGATTTTACGACAATGCCCAGCGGTGGAAGGATATCGCCGACGCGAACCACAACGCGCTCAATGGGTCGGTGAATTTGCGGGTCGGGCAGGTGCTCGTAATCCCGTAGCAGCGCTTGATGTGGGAGGCGGTTGGTTTTAGGGTCCCCGTCCCCGTCGTATGATGATCCGTGTCGAAGAACTGACCAAACGCTACGCCGGCTTCACCGCCGTGGACGGGATCAGCTTCGAGGTGGGCAAGGGCGAGATCGTCGGCTTTCTCGGGCCGAACGGTGCGGGCAAGAGCACGACGATGCGAATGCTCTCCTGCTTCCTGCCGCCGACAACTGGCCGGGCTGAAATCGCCGGCTACGACGTTTTTTCCGAGTCATTGAAAGCGCGAGAGCGCATCGGTTACCTGCCGGAGAATGTCCCGCTCTACCTCGACATGCGGGTGCACGAATACCTCCGCTACCGGGCCCGGCTGAAGGGTGTGCTCGGGCGGCGGATGAAGGAGCGGATCGGCGACGTCACGGATCTCTGCGGGCTGGGTGACGTGAGGAACAAGCTGCTCGGAGCGTTGTCGAAGGGATACCGGCAGCGGGTTGGCCTGGCGGACGCGATGGTCCACGAGCCCGACCTCTTGATTCTCGACGAGCCGACGATCGGGCTCGATCCGAATCAAATCCGTCAGGTGCGCGAGCTGATCAAAAATCTCGGTCGTCACCACACGATCCTCATTTCGACCCACATTCTGCCGGAGGTCGAGATGACCTGCTCGCGGGTGATGATCCTGAACCGGGGGCGGATCGTCGCCTCGGACGCGCCGGAACATCTCCGCGCACACCTGCGCGCGGCGGGTGACGCGCGACTGGAGGCCCGGGTGCCGAACGCCACACTGGCGGCGGACGAATTGCGCGGCGTGGCGGGGGTGCGGTCGGTCGAGGCGTTCGAGTCGGGCGAATGGTCGGAGTTTCAGATCGTGGTGGAGGCGGGGGCGGATCCGCGTGAGGCCGTTCATCGGCTGGCCGTTGATCGGGGGTGGGCCGTGCGGGAACTGAGCCGGAGCCGGGTGACGCTCGAAGATGTCTTCACCGAAATGACGCACGATGAGTGAATTTTGGATTTTGGATTTTGGGTTTTGGATCGGGGTGAGGTGGTGATGAGGAAATTTCTGACCCTGTTTGGACGCGAGGTGGCGCTGTATTTTCGGTCGCCGACGGCTTACGTGATCCTGTTTTTTTTCCTGTTCCTGACCGGGTTCAATTTTTTCTTCGTGGTCAACACGATGAATCAGGGCACGACCACGGTGACGATGGTTCAGGCGTTTTTTAACACGCCGTTTTTCTGGTTTGGTTTCGTGTTGCCGTTTCCGCTGATCACGATGCGGCTGTTCGCGGAGGAGTATAAGTTGGGGACAATCGAGGCGTTGATGACGGCGCCCGTGCGGGATGTGACGGTGGTGGCAGCCAAATACTTGAGCGCGCTGTTTTTCTACGCGGTGTTGTGGGCGCCGAGCCTGCTGTATTTTTGGATCTTCGAGTGGCAGACCGAGCAATCCGCCGCTGATTCGGTGGGGGCGTGGCTGGGTGCTTACGTGATGTTGTTGCTGCTGGGGATGTTTTACCTGGCGATTGGGTGCCTGGCGTCCGCGTTGACCCGCAATCAGGTGGTGGCGGCGATCATGTCCTTCGCGGCGATTTCGGTGATGTTTTACTGGGGGCTTTTCAGTTTTTACTCCGTGACGACGAGCCCGGTGCTGCGGGAGGTGACGGCGTATCTTTCCGCGATCTCGCACATGGGTGAGTTCTCCCGGGGTATCTTCGACACGCGCCCGGTGGTGCTCTACCTGAGCCTGACGGGGCTGACGCTTTATCTGACGTTCCAGGTCTTTCAATCGCGGAAGTGGAGGGTGTGATGGCTGACAAACGGAAGAACAGCATCGCGCGGGCCGACATCGGATTGCGACTGATCGTGCAGGTCTTCTGCGTGGTCTTTCTCGTGATCATCGCGAACGTGATCGGGTTTCAATACTTTGCGCGCGGAGATTTCTCACGCTCCCAGAAGTTCGCGCTCGCCGAGCAGACCAAGCAGGTGCTGCGGCAACTCCAGAAGGACGTGACGATGATCGCGTATTTCTCCGGTCAGGCCGGTGGACTGGAGTCGGCGCTCTATCCCGACCTCCAGAACCTTTTACGGGAATACGAGTTCTCCGGTCGGGATCGGGTCGAAGTCGAGCTGGTCAGCCCGGCGCGCGAGTTATCGCGTGCCCGCGAGTTGCTGACGAAATACGGAATCACGGGTGATCAGAACGTGCTGATTCTCGATTACGACGGACAGGTGGCGGTGGTGCCCGTGATCGAGATGGGCGATTACGATCTGTCCGGAGTGGCGACGGGCGAACCGGCCAGACTCGTCGCGTTTGCCGGTGAACAGGCGATCACCGGGGCGTTGCTCGGTCTGCTGAATCCCACGCGGGAGGTCGTCTATTCTCTCGAGGGTCACGGCGAGGTGCCGGTGGGCGAAATGACCATTCTCGCCGACGCTCTGGATCGGCAGAACGCCGCGTTGAAAAAACTCAATCTGGCCGGCGGTGGCGGCGTGCCGCCGGATGCGAGCGTCGTCCTGATCGCCGAACCGACCTACGACCTGACTGCGGCGGAGATGACCGCGTTGCGGGCGTATTGGAAAGCGGACGGTCGCTTGATCGTGGCGTTTGATCCCGGTAGCGAGACGCCGCGACTGACCGAACTCATCGCTGACGTGGGCATCGTGCCGGAAACGAATCGCGTGTTGGCGGTCTACCCGTCGCCCCTCCAGCCCGGGACTTACGGCGTGTCGCGGGATGTGCCGGGTTTGTTCCTGGAGGGCTCGCAGATCACCAAGCGGCTGGACGGCGTGACCGGGTTGTTCCCGACGGCCACGCAAACCTTGCGGCCCGACGGGAAGGTGGCGGCGAAGGCCGGGGTGCGGCTGCGTCCGCTGGTGGGGGCGCCGGAGGAATTCTGGGGTGAGACTGATTTCGAGACGTTGCAGGACGGGGTGAACTACGACGACGGAACGGATGCCGGTCAGCCCTTCGAGATCGCCATCTCGGCCGAACGCGGCGGCACCGAGGACGATCGAGTGGAGGTCGAGTCGGCGAAGTTGGTCGCGGTGGGGAATCGCGATTTTCTGCGGGACGAGACCATGCGAACGGCCGGGGCGAATTTGGATTTTGTGATCAGTTCGATCAATTGGATGGTGGATCGGTCGAAACTGACCGGCGTGACGCCGAAGGTGGTGCAGCGGTTTACGCTGAGTCTGACGCCGGCGGAGATTGATCGGATCGGGTTCTACGTCATGCTGCTCATTCCCGGAGTGGTTGCGGTGTTCGGATTGTTCGTCGCCTGGAGACGGCGGGCATGAGCCGGTGGGGGACCTGGGTGCTGGTCGCGCTGGCGGTGGCGGCGGGGGTGTTCGTTTTCGTCATTGAACCGCGATTGACGAGTTCGCGTGAGCGGGAGCTGGGCCGGGATTACGTTTTGAATTTTAACCCGGGGGGAGTCGAGGAGCTGCGGATCGTGACCGGTGAGGAAGTCGTCGAATTGACCCGCAAGGACGATGGCTGGCGCGTCGGGCCCCGCCCGAAGGATCGCGCGGCGCTGGGGATGGTCGGTGAAATTCTCACGGCGTTGGTGAACCTGCGGGTGTTGGATCGGATCGAGGCCGGGGAGTTCGATGGGGCGTTGGAACTGGACGACTTCGGGTTGGACGAAACCAAGAGCGAGATCGAGATCGTCAGCGCGGGGGCTGGGCAGCGGCTGCTTTTCGGCAAGGAGGCTGCGGGGGAAGGCCGGGTCTACGTGCGGCGGGGGGATTCCCGGGAGGTGTTTGTCGTGAGCGACGAATTGGAGAAATTGGCGTTTCGGCCCGCGAAGGATTTTCGCGATCCGATCGTGATGGCCGTGGGCCCGGCGGAGATCGACCGTTTCGTCCTGCGCACGGACAAGGGGGAGATTGAGGTGGCGCGGGGGGCGCGCGGCTGGGAAATCGTCCGACCGCTGCGGGTGAAGGCTGATGACGAGCGGGTGACGGAATTTCTCACGCCGATCCTCGGGGCGCGGATTTCGAAATTCGTTGCCGATGAGTCGGACGACCTCAGCGCGTTTGGACTGAGCGCGCCGCGGGCGGAGGTGATTTTTCACGCCAACGGTGAGAAGCGCCCGCTCGCCCTGCGGTTTGGCTCGGAGGTGAACGACGGGGAGTCGGTGATCGTGCAGTCAACCGCGCGGGACAGCGTTTACGAGCTTCCCATCGCGGCGTGGGAGCAGTTGCGGGCGACGCCGGTGGACTTGCGGGACCGTCGGGTGCTGGACGTGAATCTCGACACGATTGACCGGATCGTGGTGGAGAGTGGCGGAATCGAGAAGGAGCTGACGCGGACGGAGCTGGGTTGGCGAATGGGCGACGAGGAATTTTCGGAGGAGGACGTGGCGCAACGGGTTGGCTGGCTCACGGATGGAGAGGTCGACGAATATTTGCCGGTCACCACTGAGACGCTGGAGTCGAGCGGGTTCGAAGCGCCGCTGGGCGAGGTGCGATTCGACGCGTGGCTTTCGGAGAATACTCCGGAGTCGCGGGCGGGCCGGTATCCGGTGCATCGGGTCGTGATCGGCAAAATCGACGGCGACCGGGCCTTCCTCCGGGTCGACGATGAGCCCGAGATCAGCGTGGTGTCGGCGAAGGCGCTGCGGTGGCTATTTTAGAGAGCCGGTCGGCGTCACGAAAAGAGGTCGAGCTGCTTGGGCGGCGGGGTGATGATCCGGGGGAACGCGCCGAGGATCTTCGGGTGGTGGTCGGTGGTCTCGATGAAGGGAAGCATCTTTTTCACCGGAGCGCGGAGGCGGGTGAGGTCGGCCAGAGACAGTGCGGTCCAGCGGCGGATGCCGAGGATGCGCTCGACGTTGCGGACGCCGAGGCCCGGGACGCGAAGGAGTTGCTCGCGGGAGGCCCGGTTGATGTTGACGGGGAATTGGGCCGGATTGCGGTTCGCCCAAGCGAGCTTGGGATCGATGGTGAGGTCGAGGGACGGGGCGGACTCGGAGGTGAGCTCGGAGGCTTGGAAGCCGTAGAAGCGGATGAGCCAGTCGGCTTGGTAGAGTCGGTGTTCGCGAATGAGCGGCGGCGCGATGAGCGGGAGTTGGGCGGAGGCGCTGGGAATGGGACTGAAGGCCGAATAGTAGACGCGGCGGAGCCGCTGCTCGCGGTAGAGGGAGGTGGCTTGCTTGAGGATGGTGCGGTCGCTGGTCGGCGTGGCGCCGACGATCATTTGGGTGCTCTGACCGGCTGGCGCAAAGACGGGAGCGCGCTTGCTGGTTTTGCGTTCGGCCTTGGACTGGTCAATGCGGGCTTTGATCCCGGTCATCGATTTCCGGATGCGGGTGAGATTTTTCTCCGGAGCGAGGGCCTCGAGGTCCTGGTCGGTGGGAAGCTCGACGTTGATGCTGATGCGGTCGGCCCAGCGTCCGGCTTCGTCGATGAGTTCCTGCGAGGCCTCGGGGATGGTCTTCAGGTGAATGTAACCACGAAACCCGTGGTCCTGCCGGAGGGTGCGGGCGACTTTGATGACCTGCTCCATGGTGTAGTCGGGATTGCGGATGATTCCCGAGCTGAGGAAGAGGCCTTCGATGTAGTTGCGCCGGTAGAAATCGAGCGTGAGGTTGATGACTTCGTCGGGGGTGAATCGGGCGCGGCGGACGTCGCTGGAGATGCGGTTCACGCAGTAGAGACAGTCGTAAATGCAGTAGTTCGTGAGGAGAATCTTCAGCAGCGAGACGCAGCGGCCGTCGGGAGTGTAGCTGTGGCAAATGCCGGCTCCGGTGGTCGAGCCGAGGCCACCCGAGCGGGAGTTCCGCCTGGTGGTGCCGCTGCTGGCGCAGGAGGCGTCGTATTTGGCGGCGTCCGCGAGGATTGCGAGTTTGGCCGGGACATCCATCGGGAAAGTTACGCTCTCCCGGGTGGGCTTCCGGACTTACCGGTCGGCGGTGCGGGGGAGCTGGCACGAGAAATTCTCGCAGAGGTAGAGCGCCGCTTTGCCGTCGATGGGCTTCTGGTCGGAGGTCGCGGGGATGTGCTGGGCGAGGGAGATGACCTGATTTGGGCGGTAGGGACGTCGCGTCTCGGCGGCGAGAGCGCGGGTGTCGAGAGCGTTGGGTTCTCCGCCGATGACGATTTGCCGGGGTGGGGTGAGGTGAAAATCCAGTGCGGCGAGCATCTGGGGAACGGCGGACGGTTGGGACGTCAGGATGGTGCTGAAACCGGTGAGGACGCTGCGGGCACGATCCAGGTAGGTGTTGTCGTGCAGCATCCAGCCGAGGCGGGTGAGGTTGATCACGCTGACCGAACTGGCGGAGGGTTCGGCTCCGTCGTAGTCCTCCTTGGTCCGAACGGGGACGAGCGGGTCGCCGTCTTCGCTGGCGAAGTAGCCGCCGCCGGCGGGATCGGTGAAGAGCTCGTCCTGAACGCGTTGGAGGTCGATGGCCCAGTCGAGCCACTGGTGGTCGAACGTGGCTTCGTAGAGGTCGAGCAGGCCGTGGATGAGATAGGCGTAGTCCTCCGCGAAGCCGTGGGTCTCGCCCTGGTGGCCGTCGCGCCAACTCCGGAAGAGGCGGGATCCGTCCCAGAGCTCGGCGTGGAGGAAGGTGGCGGCGCGGTGGGCCCGGTCGAGGTAGGCGGGATCGTCGAGGAGAGCGCCAGCTCGGGCGAAGGCGGAAATGGTGAGCCCGTTCCACGCGGTGAGGACTTTGTCGTCGAGGTGGGGACGCGGGCGATGCTCGCGATTTCCGAACAGGACGGCCCGGCAGCGGGCGAGGAGAGCGGGATCGGCTGCTGTTGACGGGACGGTGGGAGAGCCCTCGAGCGGCCGCTCGGTGAGGATGTTTTTGCCGGTGAATTCTCCGTGAGGATCAGCGGATTCGGGGGCGTTGCCCGATGGGAGGACTTGGTAGTGCGTTTTGAAATCGTCGGCTTCGGCTCCGAGGAGGGCGTCGATTTGCTCGCCGGTCCAGACGTAGAACGCGCCCTCGGCGTGGTCGGGTTTGTCGGCTTCGATGAGGCTGTCGGCGTCTTCGGCTGAGAGGAATCCGCCGTCGGCGTGGCTCAGATCACGGGTGACGTAGTCGAGCGTGTCGCGGGCGGTTGCGGCGAAGGATTCGTCACCGGTGATCTGCCAGGCGTCGAGATAGCTGCCGACGAGCTGGGCTTGGTCGTAGAGCATTTTTTCGAAATGCGGGACGTGCCAGCGGTCGTCGACCGAGTAGCGGTGGAAGCCGCCGCCGAGGTGATCGTGCATCCCGCCCGCCGCCATCTGGCTGAGCGTGAAGAGACTCATCTCGCGGGCCTCGGTGGCTTGCGGGCCGTCGGTGGCGTGGACCCGGAGGAGGAAATTGAAAATCGAAGGGCGGGGGAATTTCGGCCCGCCGCCGAATCCACCGTGAGCGCGATCAAACGCTTGGGCGAAGGCTTGGAATCCGAGATCGAGCGGCTGGCGGTTCAGTTCGTCGGCGGAGGGTGGGGTGGCGGCGGAGACTCGGAGCGCTTCGATGACCTGATCGCCTTGTTTGACGATGCCGGCGCGATCCGTGGCCCAGAGCTCGGCGATGCGCTCGAGGACGGTGACGAATCCGGGACGTCCGTAGCGGTCGGTGGGCGGGAAATAGGTGCCGCCGAAGAAGGGCTTGGCGTCGGGCGTGAGCCAGACGCTCATGGGCCAGCCGCCGCTCCCGGTCGTGGCTTGAACGAAGGACATGTAGACCCGGTCGACGTCGGGGCGTTCCTCGCGGTCGACCTTCACGTTGACGAAGTATTCGTTCATCACGGCGGCAATTTCCGGATTTTCGAATGATTCGTGGGCCATCACGTGGCACCAGTGGCAGGTCGAGTAGCCGATGGAAAGGAAGACGGGTTTCTGCTCGCGGCGAGCTTGTTCGAAGGCCGCTTCGCCCCAAGGTTGCCACTGCACGGGATTGTCCTCGTGCTGGAGCAGGTAGGGCGACGTGGTGGTGGAGAGGGCGTTGGGCATGCGAGAGGATGAGCGGTTAGGAATGATCGGGTGCGGTGACGAGAACCTTGTCGATCCGGTGTTGGTCCATGTCGATGACTTCGAAGTCGTGGTCGGCCACGGTGATGACGTGGCCTTCGATGGGGAGGTGGCCGGTGTGCTCGGTGACGAATCCGGCGAGGGTGTCGGTGCGGAGTTCGGCGGTGGCGAGTCGAGCGAGGCTGGGGATGACTTCGACCAGATCATCCCAGTCGGCGAGCCCGTCGACGAGCCAGGTGCCGTCGGCGCGTTGGATGATCGCCGGGGCATCCGGACGACCGGGTTCGGGGAGATCACCAACGATTGCTTCGGTGATGTCGTTGAGGGTGGCCAGGCCGGAGACGGTCCCGAACTCGTCGGTCACGAGGGCGAACTGCTTCTTCGAGCGCTTGAGATCTTCGAGGAGGTGCGCGGCGGACTGGAGTTCGGAGACGTAGAGGGGCGGTCGGACCAGGCTGCGGAGATCGGCCGGGGTGTCGGCGGCGAGGTTGGCGTAGAGGCTTTTGACGGTGACGACCCCGAGAATGTGTTCGTGGGATTTTTCGTAGACTGGAAAACGTGAGCGCGAACTGCCGACGATTTTTCGCCAATTTTCGTCCGCGCTGTCGTCGGCATCGAGCCAGACGATCTGCGGTCGGGGGGTCATGATCTCGCGGACGCGGAGACGGTCAAGCGCGAGGACCCGCTCGACCATCGGGCCCTCGGTGGGGAGGAACACTCCGGCCCGCATGCCTTCGTGGACCATGCCGGTGATTTCTTCCTCGGAGACGGAGGGTTGGTCGGAGGGACGGACGCCGCACAACCGGAGGACGGTGTCAGTGGCGAACCCGAGAACGTAAACGATCGGGCTCATGATGCGGGCCAGTCGCCGCATGGGGCGGGCGGCGGCGCTGGCCAGTGCCTCGGGGTGGAGGAGGCCGATGCGTTTGGGAACGAGTTCGCCGATGACGAGCGAGAAGAACGTGAGGATGGCGACGACGATGAGGAAGGCGGTCTGGGTGGCGACGGCTCCGACGACGGGGAGCGGCTCGAGGATCAGGGCGAGTTCTTTCGCGAGCGTTGCACCGCCGAAGGCTCCGGCGAAAATGCCGATCATCGTGATGCCGATCTGGACGGTGGAGAGAAATTGATTGGGGTTCTCCGCCAGGAGAAGGGCGGCTGCCGCCTTGGTGTCACCAGTTTTTGCGAGGGCGCGGAGCCGGGTCTTTTTAGCTGAGACCACGGAGATCTCGGTCATGGCGAAAACGCCATTCAAGACCAGGAGGAAAAAGAGGAGGGTGAGCTCGAGGAGAATGGTGGTCATGGTCGAGGCGGCGGAGGCAAATCCTTGGCTTCGTCGATGACGGTTTTCTCCCAGAGTGGCGTGCCTCGGCGGTAGGCGGCGCGGCCGAGAATGTGGGCGGCGACCGGGGCGGTGAGGAAGACGAAGGCGATGGTGAGAATGGCTTTGGTCGTGATGCCGAGATCTTGAAAATGCAGGCAGGCAGCGATCATGAGCAGGGCGACACCGAGGGAGGCGCCTTTTGTCGAGGCGTGCATCCGGGTGAAGACGTCGGGCATGCGGAGAATCCCAAGGCCCGCGAGGAACATCAGGAAAGTCCCGAGGGCGAGGAGGGTGAAAATGGCCGCAGTGAGCACGTGAGATGGCTTGGTGGGTAAGGGTCGAGCGCTATTCGCTCACTCCGGTTTCGAGACTGTAAGCGAGGGCGATGGTGCCGAGGAAAGTGATGAGAGCGAGGGCCAGCGCAACGTCGAGGAGGATGGGGGTGTTGGTTGCGATGGAGACGAGGATGAGCGCACCAACGGCCATGATGGCCATGGCGTCAAACGCCAGAACGCGGTCGGGAAGGCTGGGGCCGAGGACCAGCCGGATGAAGGCGAGTAATCATTCCGGCCATGAGGACGGAGGAGGCGAGCCAGGCGAAAGTGGCTAGCATTTTGGATTTTGGATTTTGGATTTTGGATTCATTTCAGCGGAAGACGGCGAGGACGCGGCGTTCGAGGTCTTGTTTGATGCTGCGGCGGATTTCGTCCGGGTCGGTGATGTACATCGCGTGGACGTAGAGAATTTTGCGATCTTCGCTGAGGTCGAGGCTGAGGGTGCCGGGGGTCATGGTGATGAGGTTGGCGAGGAGGGTGATCTCGAAGTCGGATTCGGCGTCGAGCGGAACGGCGACGATGCCGGGTTTCATCCGGTGGGAGGGGGTGAGGATGTCGAGCGCGACGGTGAAGTTGCTGTGGATGAGCTCGAGCAGGTAGTAGCCGAGGAAGCCGATGACGGCCTGGGGTTTCTGGAAGTAGCGGACGCCGGGGTGCTTGCGGTAGACGATGGCGAGGGCGGCGTAGCCGAGAAGAAAACCGGAGCCGATGGTCCACGCATCGAAGTTGCCGAGGAGTCCGGCCCAGACGATGGCCAGGATGAAATTTATCGCGAAAATCATGGCGCGGGGGGTCCGAGGACGGCTTGAATGTACTCGCTCGGGGTGAGGAGTTGCTGGGAGGCGCGCATCGCGAAGTCGAAGAAGAGTTCGGGCATGAATCCGATGACCAGCGTGATCGCAGCGAGCGCGGCGACGGGAGTGTAGAGGAGAAAGCGGTCGCGGGGGGTGATGGCGGCGGTGTTGACCGGGACGTCGGGAGTTTTCCAGAATGCCTCGGCCCAGATCTTGGTCATCGAGAAGAGCGTGAGAAGTCCGACGGCGAGGGCGACGCCGGCGAGAACGTAGGCTCCGGTGGGAAAGGCGGTGTCGCCCGCGAGGGAGGCTTTGATGAGGGTGAATTTCGCGAAGAATCCGGAGAGTGGTGGGATGCCGCCGAGGGACATGGCCGGGATGAAGAAGAGGATCGCGAGCAGCGGGGTGGCGGCGTAGAGGCCGCCCATTTTTTTGAGGTAGGCGGTGCCATTGTAGCGCTGGGCGATGCCGCTGATCAGGAAGAGATTCGCCTTCACGATGATGTGATGGAAGAGGTAGAAAACGGTGCCGGCGCAGCGCGAGCGGGGTGAAGAGGGCGAGGCCGAGAAGCATGTAGCCGATCTGGCTGACGATGTGGAACGAGAGCAGGCGGCGGAAGTCGAACTGGGCCACGGCTCCGAGGACGCCGGTGACCATGGTGAGTCCGGCCAGGATCAAGAGGAGGGTGTGCGTGTAGTCGAAGTCTCCCGTAAAGATCAGCGTGAACACGCGGATGAGAGCGTAGACGCCGACCTTGGTGAGGAGTCCGGCGAAGACGGCTGAGATGGCGACGGGGGTGGTGTGGTAGGATGCGGGCAGCCAGAAAAAGAGCGGGAAAATGCCGGCCTTCACTCCGAACGCGACGAGGAAGAGCATGGCGGTGATGGTGAGGAGACCGGGGTCCATGACGGTGCTTGCCCGGACGCTGAGGTCGGCGAGGTTGAGGGTGCCGGTTTTGCCGTAAAGAATCCCGATGCCGGCGAGGAAGAGGGCCGAGGAGACGAGGTTGAGAATGACGTATTTGACCGACCCCTCCATCTGGGGACGCTCGCCGCCGAGGGTCATGAGCACGAAGGACGCGATGAGCATGACCTCGAACCAGACGAACATGTTGAAGAGATCGCCGGTGAGGAAGGCGCCGCAGATCCCCATCATCATGAGATGCAGGAACGAATAGTAGCCGAAGCGTTCGCGTTCGCGGTCGATGTCGGCCAGCGAGTAAATGGCCGTGGCGAGACCGATGACGGCGGAGACGAGCACCATGATGCCGGCGAGAAGGTCGGCGACGAGGGTGATACCGAAGGGAGCGGGCCAGTTGCCAAGTTGAACGACCTGAATGCCATCGGACGAAACGCGGGCGAGGAGGAGGGCGGCGGTCAGCGTGAGGGCGGCCATGCCGACGACGCCGATGACGCGCTGGGCCACGACGCTCCGCCACGCGAAAATGCACGCGAGGGCGGCGACGAATGGGGTGATGAGGCAGAGGGTGAGGAGGTCCATTTAGCCGCGCTCCTCCTCGAGATCGTTGGTGTCGTCGCTGCCGGAGGTCCGGTAGGCGCGTTGGGCCATGACGAGGGTGAAGGCGATGACGCCGAACCCGATGACGATGGCCGTGAGGACGAGCGCCTGGGGCAGCGGGTCGGCGGCGGTGGCGGCGAGGACTTTGGAGCCTTCGGGGACGAAAGCCGGAGCGCCCTTCTTGAGGCCGGCGGCGGTGAAGATAAGGAGATTGGAGGCGTGGCCAATGAAGACGATGCCGAGGATCAATTTGATCAGATGTCGACGCAGGAGGAGGAAGGCTCCGGCTGCGTAGAGGGCTCCAACGGTAATGGCGAGGGCGAGTTCCATCGGGTTTTACGCGTCGTCCTCCTCGGATTCCGCCAGCGTGAAGATGATGACGAGGGTGATGCCGGTGACGACGATGTAGACGCCGACGTCGAAGAGGAGGGGGGTGCCGAGTTTGCCGATGACCGGGATCTCCGTGAGATCCCAGGCTCCGGTCAGAAACGGGAGGCCGGCGGGAAGGCCGAAGAGTCCGCTGATGAGCGCGACGGCAAGTCCGACGCCAACGAGGGTGTGGGGTTCGACGTGGAGGGTGGCCCGGGCGGCGGCCGGGCCAGCGGCGAGGGCTTTCAGGGCGAAGGCGGTGGCGGCAACGAGACCGCCCGCGAATCCACCGCCGGGGAGATTGTGGCCGCGCAGCAGGAGGAACGCGGAAAAGACCAGCAGTAACCCCATGAGGAGGCGGGTGGTGGTTTCGAGGATCACGGATTTCATGGGGCGTCCTCCTTTTTGCCGGAACCAAGGCGGAGCATGGCGAAGATGCCGAGCGCGGCGATGGCCAGGACGATGATCTCCCCGAGCGTGTCGAGGGCGCGGAAGTCGACGAGGATCACGTTGACGACGTTTCGCCCGTAGGCTGCGGGGTAGCTTTGCTCGCCCATGAATTGAGAGATTGGTGCCTGGGCGACGTCGAAGTGGAGCGCGATGAGGACGAGGATCGTCATCAGGGTGCCCGAAGCCAAGCGCGAGAATGGCGTCGAGAGCCATGGTGCGCTTGGAGGAGAGTTGCTTCATGAGGGGGAGTCGCCGGAAGGCAAGAACGAAGAGAACGACCGTGAGCGTCTCGACGAGGATCTGGGTCATCGCGAGATCCGGCGCGCTGTAGATAAAGAAGAGGATGGCGATGCCGAGACCGACGACGCCGAGGGTGACGATGGCGGTGAAGCGGTTTTGGGCGAGGCAGGTGGCCGCGGCTGCGGCGATGATGAGGGCGCACGTGCCGAGACCGAGAACGGACGGGGCGACCATGTTCGAGAGGTCGACGCCGAAGGGCGTGAAGGGGAGGCGGATGGCGAGGAGAATTGCCGTGAAGGAACCAATGGTGAGGAGGTAATTCCGCAGCGAGCCGCTCTGGAGGAAGCGCGTCTGGGCGTTGCTGACGGCAGTGAGTGCTTTCAGCAGGAGACCGTAACAGCGCTCGGGACCCACGGCAGCAAAGGCAGCGTAAATTCCGATCGCGGAGCGGAATCGGCCGGAAATCAGGGCGAGAGCGATGCCGCCGACGACGGTTACTCCGCTCAGGAGCAGAGCGGTCGTGAGGCCGTGCCAGAGCTTGAGGTCGGGAACGTAATTCGTGGCGGCGACGGCTTGAACGGAGGGACCGATGAGATAATCGCCGGGCCAGGCTGGGAGGAGGCCGAACTTGATGGCGGCGAGGCCAAGGATCAGCGGGCCGATCCACATGGTCCACGGAGCTTCGTGGGGTATTTTTGGCGTGTCACCACGAGCGGCGCCCCAGAACGGCCGGAGGCCGGCGGTGACGGCGAGGGAAAACATCATGATGCTGGCGGCAACCCCCAGCGTTTCCCAGAGATAGGGTGGGCCGTCCGCGTCGAGGAGGGCTTTGTAAAAATACTCCTTGCTCACAAATCCGAGAAAAACGGGGACGCCCGCCATCGAGAGCGCGCCGATCGTGGCGGCGATCGCGGTGATGGGCATCGTGCGACGGAGTCCGCCGAGGGCTTCGACGTCGCGGGAGCCGGTTTCGTGATCGACGGAGCCGGCAGCCATGAAGAGGGCGGCTTTGTAAAGAGCGTGGGCGAGGAGGTAGACGAGGCAGGCCTTGATGGCGAGTTCCGTGCCGAGACCGAGGAGGAGAACGAGGGTGCCCAGGACGGCGAGCGTGGAGTAGGCGAGGATTTTCTTGAGGTCGCGTTGGCCGAGGCCGAGCAGGACGCCGATGATCATCGTGATCGCGCCGACGGGCGCAACGATGGCGAGCCAGAGCGCGTGGTCGTCCAGGACGGGGTGAAGCCGGGCGAGGAGAAAGACGCCGGCCTTCACCATCGTGGCCGAATGCAGGAACGAGCTGACCGGTGCCGGCGCCGCCATGGCGTTGGGCAGCCAGAAGTGGAAGGGGAACTGGGCCGACTTCGTGAACGCGCCGAGGAGGATAAGGATGAGCGTGGCGGGGAAGAGCGGGCTGCTGGTGACGACGGTGGGATCGAGCTGGAGGAGTTCGGAGATTTCAAACGTCCCCGCGATGCGACCGAGGAGGATGAGGCCAGCCATCAGGGCGAGACCGCCGAGGCCGGTGACGAGGAGCGCTTGGAGAGCTGCGGCGCGCGACTCCGGCTTGTGGGCGTAGTAGCCGATGAGGAGGTAGGACGTGATGCTTGTGAGTTCCCAGAAGACAACCAGCAGGATGAGATTATCGGCGGCGACGAGGCCGAGCATCGCGCCCATGAAGGCGAGCAGGTAGAGGAGGAAGCGTCCGAGATATTTGTCTCCGTGCAAATACCCGGTCGCGTACCAGACGACGAACGTCCCGATGAGCGAGACGATGAGGAGGAAGAGCAGGCTCAGGCCGTCGACGTAGAACGTCAGCGCGAGGTCGAGGGACGGGACCCAGGGAATGACGAGCCGGTGGGACTCCCCGGCCATCACGCCGGGGACGAGCGTGACGAAATACGCGAAGGCGGCCAGCGGGACGAGGCCCAGAACGATTCCGATGGCGTCGCCGAAGCGCCGATGAAGAGTGGGTGCCAGTGCGCCCGCTAAAAAGACTGCGCCAATGGCGATGAGGATGCCGAATTCCATTCGCTCGGTCGTCTACGAAGGCAGGAGCATGAAACAGAGGCCCATGATGAGGGTTGGAACGAGGGCTGCGAGGAGGAGTTTGAGGGGATTCACGCCGTCGGGGCCGAAGTGTTTTTGCAGGATGGATTGACCCGCGGGGTTCGGGGCGTTGGCGATGACGGTGAGTCCACCGCCGGTGACGGCTCCCGCGACGACGGCGTATTTGAGTTCGTCCGAGAAATTCGGAACGAGTGAGGCCAGGTAGGTGATGGCGGCGTTGTCGTTGAAGGCGGTCAGGACGGTGGCGCCGATCATGAGCGGGACCTCCGTGAGGCTGCTCAGGACGGGGGCGATCCACCAGGCCTGAAACCCACCGTGGATCACGAGCGATGCGAGGAAAAAGCCAACCAGCAGCGGGGAGCGGAGTTTGATGAGGTCCTGGTTGCGTTCCGTGGCTTGGACGAACGCGATGAAGGTCAGCAGGCTCAGGACGACCAGAGCAGGATGGTGGGCGACGAAGACCACCCAGGCGATGAAGCCGATGTGCGTGAGCGTTACCCACACCGGGACGGGGCGTTGATCGGATTGCGGCTGGTCGGGATCGATCTTCAGGGCGGTCAGTTCCTTTCGGAAGGCGGAGAAGAACAGGGCGTTGGCGATGAGAATGCCAATCACGGCCTTCCAGCCGAAGTGCGTGAACATGAAGACCAGACCCCAGTCCCAAGTGTTGGCGACCATGACGACCGGGGGCGCGGCGAAATGATCCAGCGTGCCGCCAACGGAGATGTTCACGAAGAGCAGCCCGATGGTGGCGTAGCGCAGATTCATGCTCGGCTTGAGCTTGTAAAAACGATCCACCAGCAGGATGGCGCAGATCGTCATTGCGGCCGGCTCGGTAACAAACGAGCCGAGCAGTGGGCCGACGGTCAGGATGGACAGCCACCAGGCGGCGGGGGTGCTGCCACCGAGGCTCGCGACCTTGGCGAGCGCCAGCTCGGCGACGCGAAGGACGGGGCGCGAGCTGGCGATGATCATGATGACGACGACGAAGATCGGCTCCGTGAACTCGACGTGATCGATGTAGGAGAACAGATCGCTGAGCCCGGCGAAGCTCAGGACGGCGATGCCGAGGGGGATGAGCCAGATGCCGAAGACGGCTTCGACCTCGCCGAGAAAGTGGAAGAGGGTCGATTTGAACTGGAGGAAGTCCCGTCGGTAGGCGAGGGCCTTGGTCGAGTCCGGGTGGGCCTCGTCGGATTCGAGACGCTTGAATTGCTCGTGGTAGCGGTGCGAAATGGAGAGAAATTTCGACGCGAGGAAGGTGTGAATGATGGCTCCGAGGAAGATCAGTGAGCCAACGAGATTGAAGGGTTCCTTTTTGATCCGGTCGAGGAGGACTGCACCGATGTGCGGGAGGTCGGCGTCGTCGTAGGACGAGAGCGATGGCGGGAAGTCGGCTTTTTCGGCGGCGGCGAGCGAGTCAGCCGCTGCGAAAGCAGAAGTCGTCGCGGCCCCGAGGAGGACGAAAAACAACAGGATCAGACCGAGACGTGGGCGAAAGCTCATGGTGGTGGCGCGGGACTATGCCGACGTTTCGCGGGATTTGGCAACCGGAACCGAATGCGGCCCGGATTTCTCCAGCTCGGCCCGAAGTTGCCGGATATCCTGGTCGATCCGCTCGAGGAGTTCGCGGGTTTCCGGCTTGAGAACACCGGGTTCCGGGGTGAGCGCCAGCTCCTGCATGGTCGAGACGATGATGCCGATGAAGAGATTGAGGATCGTGAAGGTGGCGATGATGATGAACGGGACGAAGAACGCCCACGCCCACGGGTGGGTCTCCATCACGGGGCGGACGATCCCCATGGACCAACTCTCGAGGGTCATGATCTGAAACAGACTGAAAAGACTGGCTCCGATGCTGCCGAACCACTGGGGTTCGGTCTCCCCGAAGAGCCGGGTCGCGAGGACGGATGCCGTGTAGAAAAAGATGGCCATCACGGCGACGACTCCGGCCAGGCCGGGGATCGCGTGCAGGAAGGCCGCGACCACTTTGCGGAGCGCGGGAATGACCGTGAGGAGTCGGAGGACCCGCAGGACGCGGAGCGAGCGGAGGACCGCCCACGGACCCGCGCCGGGGACGAGTGCAACGCCAACGACGAAAAAATCGAAAACGTTCCAGCCGCTGCGCCAGAAGGCGATGCGGTAGGCGGCGAGTTTGGCGGCAATCTCAATGAGGAAGACGACGAGGCAGGCTTTGTCGAGGATGAGAAGCGGCGTACCCCAGCGCTCCATGATCGAGGCGTCGGTTTCGAGGCCGAGGATGATCGCGTTGAAAATGATTACGCCGATGATGACGGACTGAACGCGGGTGGATTCGACCCACGACGCCAACGCGATCCGCCACGGAGCGACGCCGTTTTTCCGCAGTAAATGTTTCAGGTCTTCCTCGCCCATCGGGGCAAACTGGTAGCCGCGGATCTAGAGAAGTGCCACTGGATTCTCATCCCTGATTTAACGAATCGCGATGCGCGCAGCTGATGCGATGGCGTCCAAACCGACTTGTTGAATTCAGCGCTCGGGCGTGATCTAATTGAAAATCTTCGCGTCCTTCGGAGGGGAACCTCGCCGCTTCCGTATTGGGCGAGCGGGCGGTTGCCGCCGCTGCTGATGGCGCGGGCCAAGGAGTAAAAATATGAACGACGATTCCCCACAAAAAGCACCGACCATCGACGAATACATCGAAGCCGAACGCGAGTCGATTGATCGGGCCGCGCTGCGCCGATTAATCGGATTTTCGCACCGCGTCCGGTTGAAGCTCGTCGAGCCCGGAGCGGCGGCTCATCCGGAATTTTTGATCGGCGCGGAGCGGCTGCTGCTCGCTTTGGAAAAGGCGAACGGGGACGGCGTGAAGGATCCACTTCCTCCTGGGCTGCAGGAAGCTGGCGTCGGGATTGAGTATTTGCTGAAAGGAATGGACCTGATCCCGGACTCCGTGCCGGAGCTTGGCTTTGTCGACGACGCGAAGCTGGTCGAGCGGGTGGTCGAGCGAAATCCGGAGTTCGGCGACGCTGCGACGAACTGATCGTTAGTCGGCGCTCTTGGACCAGACCCAGGGCTGGGCCGGGGTGCCGTCGAGCGTGGGCCAGCCGGGGCTGGTGAGGATGTAGCTGGTCGGGAAATCGCGGCGGTAGGCGAAGGGCTCGCCGGTCATGGGATCGTTGGGAATTTCCGTCAGAAAATCTGGCGAGAGCGCGCTGAGTTCCTCCGGGTATTCGCCGGTGGCCATCCGAAAACGTTCGAGTGCCGTGGCCACGCGGGCTTGCACGAGGCTGACCTCGACCTGGGCGAAGGTCGCGGCTTCCTGAGAGAGGGTGGCGAGGTGATCCTGCGCGGACTGTGGCAGATTGGCCGAGATCTCGGCGGAGGGGAGAAGGCCGCTCGGGTGGACCGGGCCGTCGCCGTTGAGCTCGTCGATGAGGTGTTGAAACGCCCGGTTGGCGGCCACTTGGCGGACGCGGAGGCCGTTCATGTCGAGCGTGCCGACGTCTTCGCCGAGCCACGCCTGGACTTCCACGGAGGCTTCCGGTTTGCGGTCGGACAGGGCGGTGTGGACGATGGAGTTGAGTTGCGAGCGCTCGCCGCGCAGGGCCCAGGCGAAGTCGGTGAGTGTGCCGATGTGCTCGAGGGTGGAAGCGAACGCGATGAGTTGCTCGTTGGTCCAGGCTCCGCGTTGGAGTCCGCTGCGGATGGTCGCGATGAAGAGTCCGAGCAGTTTCCGGCGGGTTTTTTGGGAAGCGAGAAACGGCTCGGCGGAAACCGAGGCGGCCAGTCGCCAGATCAGTAGTGAATCGATGGCGGCGGCGTCCGTGTCGCCGATGGAAATCTCGGCGATGGTCTTGATGACGAGCCAATCGCCGAGCGACTCGAGGTAGGGGAGATGCGGGAGGTCGGGGGTGATCTTCGCGTAGTAGTTGATCGGAAACTGCGATCCAGAACGGTCAGCGGTGAGCGCAAGCTCCGTAAAATCCAGCCCGAGCTGCTTGATCGCGGCCAGGATGCGGTCGCCGGCGAGGAGGTAATCGGTTTTCGGGTTGGTAAGGCCGGCTCCCATGAGAATGGCGGCGATGGCGTCGAGGCTCGCGCCGCCGGGTGCCTGGGCGGCGGTGGCCAGGAGCGTGCCGACCTGAATGCCGCGACCGGGATACAAGGCGCGCTGCAGGAGACCGGGTGGCATGCCGGGTGGGACGACGACGCCGGGGACGATCGGTGCGAACGTGGCGCTGGCGAAGAAATTTTGCTCCGCCGGAAGCTCGGGCGGGATCACGTCTTCGTAGTAGATCGGCTCGCCGGATTCCTCGTATTGACGCACGAGCTCGCGCCACTCGGCGTGGGTGCCGAGCTGAAATCCCTGGTTCATGACGCCGAAGACGCCGAGCGCGATGGCGCTCAGGACTCCGAGAATGAGGATCGTGGTTGCCAGCGGACCTCGGCGGCCCTTGGCGCGACGCCGCCGGCGACGGTAGTTGCGGCGGGCGGTGCGGTTTTTCGGAATCACGGAGGCGGGAGGATTTCGCCTTTTCGACTTTGGTGCAACTTTGAACACCGCTCCGTTACGATTTTGGTCACGCCGTTTCGGCGGGATGCCTGATCCGAGGCGTGCCGCAGAGTCGCTTCGAGAGGTCGACGGGGTCGCCGACGCGGACCTCAGCGGGATCGACCTGGTACGACCAAACGTAGAATCCCGTGAGGACGGCGCTCCCGTAGATCGTGCTGAAGGCGCAATTCACGGCGTCGTAGCCGGAGCAAATCCGGATCCGCCCCGTGCGTGGTTCCTCGAACCGAGCGTCGAAGACCTGCCACCGCCCGCCCATGAAAACTTCGAAGTAGGCGTGGAAATCCATCGGAGTCCCGGGGTCCTCACACCCAATGTCGGGGACGTATCCGCTCACGTAGCGGGTCGGGAGATTGAAGGTCCGGCAGAGTGCGACGCCCGCGTGGGCCAGATCGCGGCAGACACCGTAGCCCCGCTCGATGACGTCCCAGGCCGAAATGTTCGGGCTGCCGGAGCCGGTGCGGTATTCGATATTCTCGTGAAGCCAGCGGCAGATCCCCCGAACACGCTCCAGTCCGTGCGGAAGGTTGCCGAACTTTTCCCAGGCAAAGTTCAACAATTTGTCGGAGTCGCAATACCTCGTCGGCACGGTGTAGCGCAGGATCGACGCGGGGAGCAGGTGAGGTGGGTGCGGCTCGTCGAGCCAGAGAAAATCTTCGCTTTGTCCCGGCACGGAGACAATCGCATCGTAGCGCAGGACGTTTGGCCCCGGCGCGAGGTTGAGGCGGTAGACGATGTTTTCATGATCGTCCTCGAATTCGGTCGGGTGCCCCTCGGGGGCGAATTCCAAGTTTTCCTGACTGATGAACTGAAATGGGTCCTGGCGCGGCTTCAGAGTGACGAGCGCCGGAGCACCCTCCGGCACCTGATAGGAAATCTCGTAACCCACCCTGACGGTGAGATCGAGTTCGACAACGGGCAGATCGGCGGTGATTTCCATGGGACGGGCGGTTAGGTTAAGCAATCATCGTGCACGCCAGTGATGATGGCCGTGCTGTCCATCCAAACCCCGACTCTCGTCCGATATGCCTCCCCGATGAGCTGGTTTCAGATCAACCACGAAACAATCTACCGCTACAGCGAACCCGTGCGCTTCGCCGATCATCGATTGGTCCTCCGGCCGCGCGAGGGGCACGACATTCGCGTCGAAGAAATGCGGCTGACCATTTCGCCGGAATTCGAGATCGAGTGGAGTCGCGACGTCTACGGCAATTCGGTGGCGACCGTCCGTTTGCTCGACGAGGCCGATGAGCTCCTCATCCGCAGCGAATGCGTGATCCATCTCACCAGTGATTTTCCGGCGCTCGACCGCCCGCACGCTGAACCCATTCCGTATCCGCTGACCTACGACGAGCGTGAGATCATCGTCGCCGACGCCTACCGGCAGACCACGTTCCCCGACGATCTCGAAGCGGTGCGGGCGTGGGTCGACGAACTTGACGTCTCGCCGGGCGAATCCGCCGACGCCTTGGTGGATCGGGTGAATCAAGCGGTCCGGGCCGCCATTCGCTACAACCGTCGGGAGGAACGTGGCGTCCAATCACCCGCCGAGACCCTCGACCTCGGAACCGGGTCGTGTCGCGATCTGTCCACTTTACTCCTCGAAGCCCTCCGCGTGCTGGGATTTCCGGCCCGCTTTGCCAGTGGCTATCTGGATTGCCGGGCGTCCGAAGCCGGGCGGGCCTCGACCCACGCCTGGGCCGAGGCCTATTTGCCCGAGATCGGATGGATCGGGGTCGATCCGACGATCGGCGACCGCACGTCGACCCGGCACGTCGTCGTCGGAGTCAGTAATCATCCTCGCGGGGTGATGCCGATCACCGGATCGTTCTTTGGCGAACGGGCGAAGTATCTGGGAATGACCGTATCCGTCCAGACCGAGCACCTGACCGAACCCCCGATCACCATTGGCACGCTGGAATGACCGCCGACGCACTCACCGCAGCCGGCGATCGCCACCTGCCCGCCGCGCTCGACTTGCTCGAGCGGCTCGTCGCGATCAACAGCTTCACGACGAACGCGGAGGGAGTCCGGGCCAACGCCGACCTCATTGCCGCCGCGTTCGCTCCGCTGGGGTTTCGGGCCGAGTTCGTGCCGCCAGCCGATCCGGTGCACGGCCCGCACCTGGTACTTCGCCGATCCGCCGAGACCCGTGACGCCGTTCCGACGCTCGCGCTCATCTCGCATCTCGACACCGTTTTTCCCGCCGAGGAGGAGCTGCGCAACGATTTCCGCTGGCGTCGCGACGGCGATCGGATCACCGGGCCCGGCACGAACGACATCAAAGGCGGGACGGCGCTCATCTTCCTCCTGCTCGCTGCGATCCGGGACGTGGATTCGGCGACCTTCAATGGCACGAATTGGGTGCTGCTTTTCAACGCCTGCGAAGAAACCGATTCGCACGATTTTGGAGCGATCTGCCACCGCGTTTTGCCCTCCGACACGCGGGCATGTCTGATCTTCGAAGCCGACGGGGGTTCGCGGCGCGAGGCCGCGCTCGTTGCGTCCCGGAAAGGCCGCGCGACGTTTCGCATCGACGTTGCGGGTCACGCCGCGCACGCCGGCGGCGGCCATCATCTCGGTGCCAATGCCCTGGTCGAACTCGCGCGGCTGGTCGGCGAGGTCAGCGCGCTGACCGACTACGAGGCCGGCGTCACGGTGAACTGCGGGCATCTCGTCGGCGGCACCGTTCCCAACCGCGTGCCGCACCAGGCGAGTGCCCGGCTCGAGATGCGGGCCCTCGATCCCGCCAGCTACGAGGCCACGAAGGCAAAAATTCTCGCCCTGTCAGGGCGGGGCGAAATCGCGAGTCAGGATGGCACGGCCCGGGCCTGCGAGATCACCGTCACGGTCGAAGACGAGACCGGCCCCTGGCCGCCGAACCCCGCCACCGCAGCGCTGATCGCGCTCTGGACAATCCCACGGTCGCGAACTGGCTCGACCCGTGCTGGCCGTTGATCGCGGAGGGCTCAGTGACGGCAACGTCTTGTGGCGGACCTTCCCGACGCTCGACGGGCTTGGCCCCTGCGGCGACGCCTGTCATTGCTCGGAGCGATCCCCCGACGGAGCCAAGGAACAGGAGTGGGTCGACGCCGCCTCGTTCGTTCCCAAAATGGTTCTCAACGCCCTCGCGATCCGTTCACTTCGCGATCAGACGTAGTTATTGCCGACGGTGACTTGGAAATTGCGTCTCACTCGCATTTCCTGCATTCTCACCGACTCCAAATCGTGAAGACCGAAAAAGACCTCCCTGAATCGCATCGTCCCACCTGGCTGAAGGCCGTCAGCGCCATGGAGCTGAAAAACTACGGCTACGTCGTGCAGCTCCTGCAGAGTTTGCTGAAGCAAGTGCCCGATTTCCTGTCCGGCCGCATCCTGGCTCGGAAGGCCGCGATCCGCAAAGCCGCCACGGCCAAAAAAGGGCTCTTTGGAATGTCCGCCGGCGGTGGCAGTTCTTCCAAGGCCAAGGGTCTCATCAAGAAGGACCCACTCGAGGCCATGGACGCCATCGAGAAAGTCCTCGGCGAAGACCCCTACAGCGCGTCCGCCAACCAGGTTCTCAAGGAAGCGGCCCTCGCGGCCAAGATGCCGGAGATCGCCACGTTTGCTCTGGAGACCATCATCGAAGGCAATCCAAAAGACACCAAGACGATGCACGAGCTCGCGCAGCTTTTCATCGCGAACGATCAGCCGGACAAGGCGGTCGACGTTTACACGCAGATCACCGACCTCACCCCGACCGATCTGGTTGCAGTGAAGGGCGGTAAGGATGCCGCCGCCCGGGCTTCGATGAAGAGCGGTGGCTGGGAAAACAAGGACGCGACCTACCGCGATCTCATCCGCGACAAGGAGGCTGCGGTTTCCATGGAGCAGCAGGGCCGCGTGGTGCGCAGTGAGGAAATGATCGAGCAGCAGCTCGCGGAGCTGGGGAAAAAATACGAGGAGAATCCCGAGAGCGTCGACACTTCCCGCAAGATCGCCGAGCTTTACGAGCAGAAGGATGACCTGGAAAACGCGGTCACCTGGTTCACCTACGCCGCCGGACTCACCAACAATACCGATGCTGCGCTCGTCCGGAAGGCATCCGATCTCCGGGTCAAGCAGTTCGACACCAGCATCGAACAATACGAGACGTTCATCGCCGAGAACCCGGAAAGCGACGAGCTTCCCCGCTACCAGGAAGAACTCGAAGGCATCAAAGTTCAGCGCGCCGAGCTGGCCCTCGAAGAAGCCCGGCAGCGGGTGCAGCGCAACCCGACCGATCTCATGTTCCGCTTCGAGCTGGCCGAAATTCTCATGCGGGTTGGCAACTACAAGGACGCCGTCCCCGAGCTCCAGAAGGCCCGGCAGAACCCCAACGTTCGCCTGCGCGCCATGAACCTGCTCGGAAAGTGCTTCGTCGAGCGCAACATGCTCGATCTCGCCGCCAAGACGCTCGAAGACGCCGCCGGCGAATTGTTGACGATGGATGCCACGAAAAAAGACATTACCTACAACCTGGGTGATCTTTACCTCCGCATGGGCAACAAGGAGAAATCCATCGAGGCCATGAAGCAGATCTACGAGGTCGACTACGGCTACCGCGACGTCGCCGAGCGCGTCGAGGGCTCCTACGACGGGTAGGGGTCTTCAGTTCTGCGGCGATCCCTGCCGAATGATGACCAGCGTCGCGAGGCCGAGAGCGAGAATCATGGCGGTGGCAACCGGCTCGGGGACGGCCGCTTGGGCGATGAACGCAGAGATTTCCGTGGCGTCATTGCCGGTGTAGCTGACGAAGGAGGCAATCGGGTCGCCGCCGGGGTTCGAGGTCGCGATGAAGCTGTTGACGCCGAGCAGAGTCAGGCCGCCATTGCCGTTGTCGAACAGCAGGGGGGCACCGGAGTCGCCGCCCTGGAGAAAAGATTCGTAAATTGTGCCTCCGGGACTGTCGTATTCGAGGCGGAAGGCATCAACGGAGCCGAGGCCGGCGGCCGTGCTGTCCCCGACGAAGCCGGAGGTGATGTTGGTGCCGAAGGCTTGGTCGCGGGAGCTTGTCTGAGAGGTTGGTGAGCGACCGGTCATGTAGACGAGCTCGTTGAAATACGGGCTGAGGAGCAGTTCAGCGCTCGTGGTGATTGGGGTGGCGGCGTATTCGTAGATTTGGAGGCTCACCGGAGCGTCGGTGGCCAGCCGGGCAACCCAGAAATCCGTGTCGCTGATACGCTGGGCGTCGGTGGTGATCGCCAGCTCAATTGGTGTCGAGGAAGGATTGTTGTCGGCGTAGAAGAAGACGGAACCTGCCGGCTTCACGTGATTGGCGCCGATGATGACGTTGGAACTGATGAGGGTCGCCCAATTCCCGTTGGAGGCGCGACCGACTCCACTGAGGTCGAAGTCGCGGAGGAAAAATTCATCCGGGGAGTCACCATCGAAGAAGCGGTCATTGGTGGCGGCGGTGAAGTTGTCGATGATCATGTCCGCCGACAGGGCGGGGATGCTGCCGAGGGCGACGACGCCCGCGACGAGGAGGCGCGGAAGTTGAGGAGGAACCGGGAGCATCTACCGAACGGTCGTCAGGGTAGGCTTTGATGTCAAGTGGCGGGGGGGGAGCGCCGGCGGTGCTGGGTCGAGATGAATCCTAAGCGCCGGATAAATTCGTGGAGCGGCAGGCGCGTTTCGCGGAGGAGCAGGCGGGCGCGGCCGGTGCGTTCTGCCGTTGGTCGTGCGGGTGTTTAACGGGAACACGCACCCAAATTCCCGGGTGAGACATTGACCGTGGTCTCGGAGTCCGGAGCCGGCGAGATTGGGAAATCGGCACGCGTAGGGCGATGGATGCGTCGAAGTGGCGTGCCGGGTTCCGCTCTGTCAGGCGGTTCGGACACCGGCCCAAATCCGGGCGACGACGCTGGAAATGTTCGAAGCCGAAAATGCCTGCCCGCGCACGGGGCCGGACAACGAGTCAAAAACTGGGCCTCCCTCAACTCAACTCCTAAGCTGAGGGCGTCTGGTCACGGGCGATTGCGCGTAGACAATCGGCGGATATTAGCGCATCTAATCTAGCAAAATGACGGCGACCGAAACCGAGAAAAAGACCGAAGTTCCCCTGATCAATGTCCAGGTGGACGGTGAATGGAAGGAGTTCCCCAAGGGCACGAAACTCATCGAGGCCTGCATCAAGAGCAATCACTACGTCCCGCACTACTGCTACCACCCGAAGCTGAGCACGCCGGGGAATTGCCGGATGTGCCTGGTCGAGCTGGGAATGCCGAAGATGGACGCGGATCGCAAGCCGGTGATGGGTGAGGACGGTCGACCGGAGATCAACTGGGGCCCGCGGCCCGCGATCTCGTGCGCAACGGAGATCTCCGAGGGCATGGCCGTGCGCACCGAGTCGCCGATGGTCGAGGAATGCCGGAAGGGCGTGATGGAGTTTCTCCTGATCAACCACCCGCTGGATTGCACGATTTGTGATCAGGCCGGGGAGTGCAAGCTGCAGGAATTCAGCGTGGAGTTTGGCAACGGGGGATCGCGATTCCTCGACGAAAAGGTCAAGAAGCCCAAGCGGGTCGACATCGGGAAACACATCGTGCTGGACGACGAGCGCTGCATCATGTGCTCGCGCTGCATTCGGTTCATGCAGGAAATCGCGGAGGACGACGTCCTCGGGTTCATGAACCGGGGGAGCCACACGACGCTGTCGGTCTATCCGGGCAAGCGGCTGGATAACAATTACGCGATGAACACGGTGGACATCTGTCCGGTCGGCGCGCTGACGAGCAAGGATTTCCGCTTCCAGATGCGGGTCTGGTTCCTGAAGGAAACGAAGACGATCGATGTCAACTGCGGGACGGGTGCGAACATCCTGATCGGCAGTCGCGAAAACACGATTCATCGGATTACGCCGCGCGAGAACGACGCCGTGAACTCGTGCTGGATGCCGGACAGCCACCGGCTGAACTTTCATTACCTCAACGACGAGGCGCGGCTCACGGAGCCCTCGGTGCGCGGAGCGGAGGCTCCGACCAAGTGGTCCGAGGCCATCCGTGCGGCGGGCGATGCTCTCGGGAAATACCATGGCGACGAGGTCGCGATCATCGCGTCCGCGCGGATGACCAATGAGGAATTGTATTTGACCAAGCGACTGGCCGACGCGCTGGGAGCGGGCGAAATGGACGTTTTTGCGCGGCCGCAGGAGGGCGATGGGTTCCTCATTTCGAAGGATGGAAATCCCAACACGACGGGTGCGAAATTGCTCGGCGTGGCGTCGAGCGATCCTGGGTCAAGACTTTGGGCCATCGGAGCGGGAATCGAGAGTGGTTCGATCAAGGCGTTGATCTGCCTCGGCGAAGACGCGACGGAGTGCGGCATCACGGAAGATCACCTCGACCGGCTGGAGTGCCTCGTCACGACGGCGATTCTCCCGAACGCCACGACGCGGGCGGCGACGATCGTGCTTCCGGCGGCGGGCTTCTCGGAGAAGAGGGGTTCCATGATTAATCTCAACGGGCGACTGCAGCGACTGAATCGGGCGACGAGCTCGCCGGGGCAGGCGCGGGACGATTGGGAAATTCTGCGCGACCTGATTCAGGCCGTTGGCGGTTCGAACGGGATCTACGCCATCGAGGAAGTCTTTAAAGCGATGGCGGCGGACGTCCCGGCGCTGGCCGGGTTGTCGCTCATCAAGATTGGTGACCTTGGCGTCGAGTTGCAGCTCGCCGAAGGCGCTCGGCGGTAGCGGGCCGGGTTCCCCTTGAGTCGGCCCAGATTGGCGGGAACGGCTGATGTCAGAATTTATTCAACCCTGATGCACTGCTCAGGGTCGAGCCCCATTGATGGGCGCGGTCGGTGTCGCTATTGACATCGGCATGCAGAAACAAAGCAGCTTGGAAACCGTCGTCAACCCCGAACCTGGCCGGGTCTTCTGCGTCTCGTTCGTCGGGAATCCGGACGACAATTTGATCCGGCTCACACCCGTGGACGACGAGATCGAGCTGCCGTTGATTCCGGGGATCGAGCCCGTGGGACCGGGGAATGCGCTGCCGGAATCCATCGCGGTCTCCGATCAGCGGACGGCCTCCGAGCTTCGAGCGGAGGAAGTGAAGCAGTGGCAAAAGCAATTTCTCACCGCCTTCATCGCGGGCACTCTGGTGCTCGCCCTGGCGGTCCTGGCGATGGGGTGGATCAGCGCGTCGCTGGCGGATTTCGTGACGCCGATTGGTTCGCTGGAGGAGGTTGCCCGGCGGTGGGACATTCTCCACATCCGCACGTGGCCCCTGGCTTTCGCCCTGATCGCGCTTGGGCTCCTGAGTTTGATTTTTAGTCCGCAGAAAGGCTGAGCGGCAATGCTTCCTCCGGAAGGAGAATCGGAATCCCGTCGCGAATCGGATAGCCGACCGCTCCGTCCTCCCGGACCAGCGCGGCCGGGAGTCCGAGGGCCGCGAGTTCCGCTGCTGTGGCTTCCCGGAGCGGCTTGTGGGTGAGTGGGCAGCAGAGGAGCGGGAGCAGATCGGTCATGCGGAAGACCTACCAGAAGGGCATGAAAAGGACGAGGCGCTGGGTAGGGTCTCCTGACGTCAACCGCTACGGGAGGTGATTTCATCCGTAGAAGCGGAGGTCACGACGCTCGCCTCACGTCGGCCCTTCTTTCTGTCGTCTTGACATTTTGCGAGTGGGACTGAGATTCATTCTCAATATGCGAAGTCTCTTCACTGCATTGGTTTTAGTCGTGGGAATGTCCGGTGCTTGGGCGGCTGAGGGTCTGTCGATGGATCGAGTGGTCATTGCGTTGAAGCCCGACAAGGATCCGGATCGGATGCTGGCCGAGCGCACGGAGTTGGCGGAGATTTTGGAGAAAAATTTTGGCAAACCGGTCGAGGTCATCGTGCCGACATCGGCAGCAGTCATCGTCGAGGGCATGCGAAATGGCACCATCGACCTGGCTTACGTGAGTGCCACCGAGATGGTGAACGCGCGGGACAATGGCGCCGGCAAACTCCTGCTCGCGGGCGAGATCGAGGGTCATCCTTATTACAAGAGCTACTGGCTTTCGCTCGCGGACAAGCCCTACGCGAAGGTCGAAGATTTGCGGGGCCAGCCCATTGCGTTCAGCAGCCGGACGAGCACGTCGGGCTTCCTGATTCCGATGGTCGACCTGCACAAAAAGGGCCTGATCGGTGACGACGCGGACCCGGAGAGCTTTTTTGGTGAGGGCAACGTCAGCTACGGGATCGGCTACGTGTCGGCGGTCGAGCGGGTGCTTTCCGGTGAGGCCGAGGCCGCTGCGGTGAGCTACTACGTTTTTGATGAGGACGAATATCTCAACGCGGAACAGAAATCGAAGCTCAAGAAAGTTGCCGAGCAGGGGCCGGTGCCGACTCACGTGATCGCGGTTTCGTCGAAGTTGAGCGAGTCGGATCAGGCGGCGCTCAAGGCCGGGTTGCTGGCGCTGCGCGACTCCGGGACGGAAATCGACGAAGACGTGTTCTCGGCGGAACTGATCGAGGTCGACGCCGATGAACACCTGGCTCCCGTCGAGGCGGCGATGCAACTGCTCAAACAACGATGACGCTTGCCCCGGCCATTGCCACGGCACCGGGCATCGCCCCGGCGGAGCCCGCGCACGTCGAGCTGCGCAATCTCTGCGTTCGGCGGGATCAGCGCGATCTCGTCCGCGATCTCAATCTGGACGTTCCGCGCGGATCCTTTGTCGCGGTGGTGGGTCCTTCGGGGGTCGGGAAGAGCAGTCTGCTGGCGTGTCTGGCCGGGATGCTGGACCCGGGTGCGGGCTCGATCACCTACCGCTGCGCGCAGCGGTGCGACCACGCTCCGGTTGATTTTCAAAAACGGCTGGGGTTGGTTTTTCAGCACCTGCGCCTCACGGCGAACGCTTCGGTGCTGACGAACGTGTGTTGCGGTGTGTTGGGGCAGCATTCGTGGTGGCGGACGTTGTTTGGATTCTCGACTCAGGAGAAACGTCGGGCCAGGGACCTGCTCGAGCGCTTCGGCCTTCGGGGATACGAACGGCTGCCCGTGGGTGAAATCTCGGGCGGCGAGCGGCAGCGGACGGCCATCGCCCGGGCTCTCATGCAATCGCCGGAACTCATCCTCGCGGACGAGCCCGTCGCGAGTCTGGACCCCGCGCTGGCGAGAAGTGTGCTGGGCTACCTGCGGGACGAAACCCGGGCGAGCCAACGGACAGTTTTTTGCGTGCTGCACGATCCCGATTTGGTCGACGAATTCGCCGACTACGTGCTGACGTTGAGCCGGGTGTGCCCGGCAGCCTGGAAATTGCGCGCCACCAAGGCGTGATGTCGCCCACCGACCAACCGCCTTCGGCGGCGCCGGCCAACTTCCCGCGGCCCGGGCCGTCAAAGCTGAACGCGTTCAACGTCACGCTGACGCTGTTCGCAATCGCGGTGATTTTTTCGCTGCCGGCCTTGCGCGGATCGGGGAGGGATCTTGATTACTTCGACAATCTGGTCGGCTTTTTGGGGCGGTTTTTCCCACCGAATTTCTCGGATTGGCGGCTGCTCGGCGAGGCGTTGATCGAGACCTTTCAGATCGCGGTGATCGCGACGTTGATTTCGGTGGTCGTCTCGTTTCCGGTGGCCATGGCGTCGTCGCTGAACATCGCGCCGACGTGGGTCGTGCGGATCGCCCGGTTTTTGCTGGTGTGCGTGCGGTCGATTCCCGGACTGATCTGGGCGCTGATCGCGGTGGCCGTCTGCGGGGCGAATCCGCTGGCTGGTGTGGTCGGGCTGGCGTTTTACAGCGTCGGGTATCTGGGGAAATTCTTCAGCGATTCGTTCGAGTCGATTGATTCCGGGGTCGCGGACGGCCTGCGGGCGACGGGTGCGGACGTGGTGCAGAGATTTCAATACGGGATCTGGCCCCACGCGAAACCGCTCGTCTGGAGTCAGACCCTGTGGATGCTGGAATACAACATCCGGAGCGCATCGATCATCGGCTACGTTGGTGCGGGCGGGATCGGGGTCTGGCTGCAGACCTACCAGGAGCTTTCTCGCTGGGATCGGTTCTGCGCCGTGCTGCTCTGCATCCTGGTTGTCGTTCTCGTGCTGGACTACGCGGGTGAGCGGATCCGGAAGCAGTTTTCGCTGAAGTAAAGGGGGGCGGAGATTTTGAAGGGGACGCCCGCGCGCCCTCGTGGTAAGACCTCCGCCCATGAGTGAAAAGCGTTTCCGGTCGGGTGTTCTGTTTGGTGATGAAGTCAAAAATCTGTTGGATACCGCGAAGGCGGAAGGTTACGCGCTGCCGGCGGTCAATTGTATCGGCTCGCACTCGGTGAACGCGGCACTCGCGGCGGCCCGCGAGGTGAATTCGCCGACGATGATTCAATTTTCCAACGGCGGTGCGCAATTTTTCATCGGCAAGGGAATCAAGGGAGACAACCAGCTCGGTCCCGTGCTCGGCGGCGTCGCCGGAGCGACCTACGTCGATCAGGCCGCGAAAGCCTACGGCGTGCCGGTCGTGCTGAATACCGACCACTGCGCGAAGAAATTGCTGCCCTGGATCGACGGGCTGCTGGACGCCAGCGAGGCGGCGTTCGCACGGACCGGACAGCCGCTCTACAGCTCGCACATGCTGGATCTGTCGGAGGAGCCGCTGGAGGAAAATATCGAGACCTGCGTCCGCTACCTCGAGCGGATGGCGAAAATGGGGATGACCCTCGAGATTGAGCTTGGCGTGACGGGTGGTGAGGAGGACGGCGTGGACAACACCGACGTCGACGAGACCCGGCTCTACACGCAGCCGGAGGAGGTCGCGGCGATGTACGAAGCGCTGAGCGCGGTGAGTCCGAATTTCACCGTGGCGGCGGCGTTCGGAAACGTCCACGGCGTGTACAAGCCGGGGAACGTGAAGTTGACGCCGACGATTCTGCGCGACTCGCAGGAATACATTGAGAAAAAGTTCGGCACCGCTCCGAAGCCGGTGAATTTCGTGTTCCACGGCGGCTCGGGTTCGTCGCGCGAGGAGATTCGCGAGGCGATCGGCTACGGTGCGATCAAGATGAACCTCGATACCGATCTCCAGTGGGCCTTCTGGGACGGTGTCCGCGAATACGAGGCGGCGAATCACGATTATCTGCAGGGCCAGATCGGGAATCCGAAGGGACCCGACGCACCGAACAAGAAGCAATACGATCCGCGGGTGTGGGTCGGTGCTGCCGAGGCGGCATTCACGAAACGGCTCGTCACGTCGTTCGAAGATCTGAACTGCGTGGGCAGAAACGCGTAGCGGAGCGCAAGCGTGAGAATCGGGGTTTCCTCACGTCGACCGCTGCGGGTCCCGGGGCTCGACGAATTGACTTCGGTTACTTAGTTTCCGGTCATGATCGATCACATTGCAGAGACGCTCGGTGAGAACGCGGATTCGTTGCTTCGGCACGAATGCGGGACGGTATCCAAGGACTTGATTCACCTGCCGGGTGGTGACTGGGTGGATCGAATTTTTGCTCCGACCAACCGAAATCAGCGCGTTCTCAATAACCTGAATTGGATCATCAACTCGGGTCGTCTGGCTGGCACCGGCTACGTCTCGATTCTGCCGGTCGATCAGGGGATTGAGCATTCGGCGGGGGCGAGCTTCGCCAGGAATCCGATCTACTTTGATCCGGAGAACATCGTGAAATTGGCGGTCGAGGGGGGCTGTAATGCGGTGGCTTCGACGTATGGCGTGCTGGGGGCGGTGGCGCGAAAATACGCGCACAAAATTCCGTTTCTGGTGAAGATCAACCACAACGAGTTGCTGACCTATCCGAACGTGTCGAAGGAGATTTTGTTCGGGACGATTGATCAGGCTTACGACATGGGGGCGGCTGCGGTCGGGGCGACGATCTATTTTGGTTCGGAGGATGCGGGTCGGGAAATCGTGGAGATCGCGGAAGCCTTCGCGCGGGCGCACGATCTGGGGATGGCGACGGTGCTCTGGTGTTACCTCCGGAATCCGGCGTTCAAGCAGGATCAGGACTATCACGTCTCGGCCGACCTCACCGGACAGGCGAATCACATCGGCAGCACCATCCAGGCCGACATCGTGAAACAGAAGCTGCCCGAGAATAACGGTGGCTACAAGGCCCTCAACACCGGCGACTCGAGCTACGGCAAACTGGACGAGCGCATTTACTCCGAGCTTTCTTCCGATCATCCGATTGACCTGTGCCGGTATCAGGTTCTCAATTCCTTTTCCGGACGCGCTGGGTTGATCAACAGCGGCGGAGCGTCGGGCAAGAGCGACTACGCGGACGCGGTGCGGACGGCGGTGATCAACAAGCGCGCCGGGGGAATGGGGCTGATCACCGGACGAAAGGCCTTTCAGCGTCCGATGGACGAGGGCATCAAAATCCTGAACGCCGTGCAGGACGTTTACCGGTGTCCGGAAGTGACGGTCGCGTGATCCCGGTTCGACCCGGCTACGGCCTCACCTAAACGGTGGTGTCCTGGTAGCGGCCTGGAGCGATGGTGATTCGCTCGGGTGACGAGTTGGCGATGGTGACTTCCCCGGCAATCGTCACACCCGGGGCGAAGCGAACGGGGCCGCTGACGGTCAAACGTTGGCATTCCACCAGTGACGGTGGGCCGTCGGGAATGGCGGCGTCGAGCTGGTCGACGAGCTTGTAGTTGCCGTCGAGTTTGATGCGGGGCGGAACGCCCTCGCGGGCGGCGGCGAGTTGGGCCCGGCCGTCGGGGAGAATTTCGTAGGCGTCGGACCGCAGGGCGAGCAGGTCGGAGGTCGTCTTCACGGGAGCAAACCGCGAGCGGGGGACGGAAATGGCTCCGGCGTCGGGAAAACACTCGATGGCAGCGCCCATTGCGGTCTCGAGCTGGACGACGGGCGTGGATTTCTTGTCGCGCGGGTCGACGGTTTTTTGGTTCTGGATGATCGGGAGCGGGAGGAAGCCACCGGCGGCTTCGAGCGCGTCGCGGAGTCGGTCGAGGCGGAGCCAGAGGTTGTTGGTGTTGAAGTAGCGGTGGCGTTCGATGTCCTGGAAAGAGCCGAGGTCGTCGTCCGGGCACTGGGCGGACTCGCGCAAAATGAGGTGGCCGTCGCGGCGGGCGAGGTGGCCGCCTTTGCGGTCGGACGTGGTGCGGGCGGTGACTTCCATGACGAATGGCTTGCCGGATTCCGCGAACCAGCCGAGGAGGGCGGGATCGAGGGTGGCCCCGAGATTGTCGGAATTGGAAACGAAGAGGTAGTTGATGCCGTGCTCGAGGAGCTGGTCGATCATGCCGGAACCGGACAGCACGGCGTAGAGATCGCCGTGACCGGGTGGACACCATTCGAAGCGGGGGTCGGCGGGGTGTTCGACGGGTCCAAGGGTGGCGGCGTTGATCTTGGGGACTTTGTTCTGGAGAAGTTCGAGATCGGCGGGGTCGCCGAGATCGGGATAGCGCTCGAGGGCGGTGCGGGTGTCGGCGCTGGTGCTGAAGGAATTCATCAGCAGGAAATGGACGTCGGAGGTGCTTTCGCGCCAGGCCAGGATCTGGCGAACGATGAGGTCGAGAAAAGTGTCCGCGCCGCGAACGGCGAGGAGCGATTTGGCCCGCTCGAGTCCCATGCCGGTGCCGAGGCCGCCGTTGAGCTTGAGAACGGCGGTCTGGGTGAGGAGGGTCGGTGAGGCCGCGCCGGCGTAGGAATCGCGGATTTCCCCGAGCGTGGGGAGAGTCTCAATCGGCTGAATGTCCGACTCGGGGATGAGGGCGTTTTCGTGCCGGGCGAAGCGTTCGTAGCCATTCTCGAAGGCTCGAATGGCAGCCTCGCTGACGCCTTCGGCCTCCATCTTCTCGCGGAATTCCTGGGTGCGCATCGTCGGAGGCTAGTTCGTTGAGTCGCGAATGAGAAAGTTGAATTACGAAGTAACGATCGAAGCGGCTGGAAATGAGGCGGATCGCTCGGGGTAGGTTTTGTTTGGTCAGCGGCTGGGCGCGGGGCTATGAAGGCGGGGAGGCCCATGCTGGATTTTGACCGACTCGTTGAGGATTTTTATCAACCGCTTTTTCGCTTTGGTTTGAGCCTGACGAAAAGTGAGCCGGAGGCTTGCGATCTGGTTCAGCAGACGTTCGCGCAGTGGGCGCGGAAGGGACATCAACTCCGGGATGAATCGAAGGTGAAGACGTGGCTCTTCACGACGCTGCGGCGGGAATTTTTGGCAACGGTGCGGAGGGGGAACCGCTACAGCGACGAGCCGCTCGAGGAGGGTGGCTCGGAGGCGACGTGCGACGCTTCGCAGGCGGAGGCGGTCGACGCTGCGGAAATGATGGTGCTCTTGAATGAACTTCCTTTGGAATATCGCGAGCCGTTGGTGCTCTTCTACTCGCGGGAAATGGCTTACGCGGACATTGCCGAGATTTTGGAAATTCCCATCGGAACGGTGATGTCCCGACTTTCCCGTGGTAAATCGCAACTCAGAAAAAGAATTGGTGAACACTAAACCTCCATTTGAAGAACCCGTCGACGAGGTGATCGCGCGTAAACTCGAGCAGATCCACCCGCCTGCCGACCTGCGCGCGCGGCTGTTGACCGAGCGACCGAGTGAGATGAAGGTTCCCGTGCCCGTCGTGGAGGCTCCGCGTCCAAATCGATGGGCGTGGCGGGCCGGCGCGGTAGCTGCGGCGCTCACGATTGCCCTGGTCGTTTTCGGATTGAGTTCCTGGGAGCGGGACGCGAAAGGCGATCACTCATTGGCGGCGGCGAACTCGTACTTCGAGAATTTTCTCAAATCGGATTTCGCCCTGGGTCTGAAGACGAACGACCTCCCGGAGATCCGGGAATGGCTTGCCGCCGGTCGGGCGGACGGGGACTTCATTGTCCCGGGGGGGCTGCAGGAGTCGGAGCCCGTCGGGTGCCGGGAGTTGACGTGGAATGGGAATCAGGGGGCGTTGATTTGTTTCCGGTTGGCGGACGGAGGGATGGCTCATTTGATCGTGTTTCCGAGTGAGGCTTTCGGGGACGAGCCGGTGGCCGACCGCGTGGTCTCGCGCGGCGACGGCTGGGAGCGGGCAACGTGGAGTGAAGGGGGGCGGACTTATCTGCTCTTTGCGCCGGTGAATGGCGCGGTGTGATTTGACTCGGCGAGCTTTTCGGCGTTTGGTCGGCGCGCGATGAGCGACGGTCAGGGCTGGTTTCAGTTTAGTTTTTCGGATTTCAACTTCGCGTTCCTGAGCATTTTGCTCGAAGGGGTGCCGTTTTTGCTGCTGGGAACGATCGTATCCGGGTTGATCGATCAATTTTTGCCCGCCCGGGTGATGACGCGTCTGCTGCCGCGCAACGCCTACGCGGGGGCGGCCGTGAGTGGGCTGTTGGGGTTCGTTTTCCCAATGTGCGAGTGTGGGGTCGTGCCGGTGATCCGGCGATTGATGGGCAAGGGTCTGCCAGTGTCGAATGCCGTCGTCTACATGCTGTCCGCACCCATCGTCAACGTGGTGGTCATGCTCAGCACCTACGCGGCGTTTTCCAAACAAGCGCCCGAATGGATGACGGGGCTGCGGCTGGGAGTCGGCTACGGGGTGGCGGTGCTCGCCGGGATGATCGTCCACAACATTTCGCTGAAATACGTGCTCCGGCGCAACGTGATCGCGGAGATCGCGCAACCTCGAGGCCTGGAGGGTGGTCCGGGCGGCGGGGTGGGAATGCGACTCGCCGGGGCGGTGCGCGTGGCGGTCGCGGACTTCCTGGACATGATGGTCTACTTCATCATCGGGTGCGCGGCGGCGGCGACGTTCAGCACGGCGATTAATCAGGAAGTGATCGTGCCGCTGGCGGTAAGTCCGGGGCTGGCGACGTTCTCGATGATGGGTCTGGCGGGGATTCTCTCGTTGTGCAGCACGACGGACGCGTTCATCGCGGCGACGTTCGTGGCGTTTCCGGCGGTGGCGAAAATCGCGTTCATGGTGTTTGGTCCGATGATGGATGTGAAGCTGATCTTCATCTACGCCTCGGTGTTTCGGAAGCGCTTCGTGGTCGGGCTGGCGGTTGGCCTTTTCCTGTTTGTCGGGCTAATTTGCTGGCGCTTGTCGGTTGTCTTCCCACGTGCTCCAATGAATCAACTCGTTCATCGTCTCCTTTCGGTCGTGGTCCTGTCGGTGTGGGGTGCCGTGATGCTGGTGATGTTTTTCACCGGGCGGATCGACAGCTATCTGGCGCCGGGGTTCCGCCCTTACGTGGCGGTCGCGGGCGGCGTCCTGATTGGCCTGGCGGTTGTGCTGTTGTTGCTGCCGCGGGCGGCGCGGTTGAAGGTGCTTTCGGGGTGTGAGAATTCGATCGCGCGTTCGATGCCGGGGCACATTTTTGCGGCGATCGTTCTGGTTGCTCCGCTGTTGACGGCGTTCACGTATTCGAAGAGCGAATTCAGCGCGACGACGGTGCGAAACCGTGGATTTGCCGAAGTGGTGGTGGATTTGCCGGGACGGGCGATGGGGGTGCCGGAGCCGGCGTTGCCGGGAGAAGAAGCTCCGCCGGCTGGAGTGGCGCCGGTGATGGAGATCAACGAGTATCTGGCGAAGAATGCCGATGGTCAGATCATCGCGGAGTTGATCGACCTGCTCTATGCGGCTCAAGAACCGACCATGTTGCCGGATTTCGAGGAGCAGGTTGTCGAACTGGTCGGGCAATACCTTCCCGAGGAGGGCGGGCCGTCGGACGAGGGGAAATTGGTCCGGATGATGGTGGCCTGCTGCGCGGCGGACGCGCGTCCCATCGCGGTGGATTTACGCTCGGAAGGGGGCGTCGCGTTTCCGGAGATGACGTGGGTGAAGGTCGTGGGCAAAGCGACTTTCCCGATCGTGGGCGGGAGGAGGGTTCCCGTCGTGGAGGCCGTGTCGGTGGAACAAACCGATCCGCCGGAAGAGTTATTTTTCTACTGAGTCGCGAACGAGGGGATTTTGATCAGAACGACGCGACGGACCGGGGTTGGCCGGAAAGAATATCGCACCTCGTCTCGCTGGCGGGGGATGGTCCCGCTCGTTCTTGCGGTCGTCGCCCTGGTCGGCGACGCGCGGGCGGAATGGGCGGTATCCAAGCCGGGCTGGGCTTACGAGTTCCCGAAAGACCACGGAAATCACGGGGAATTCAAGACCGAGTGGTGGTATTTCACGGGGAATCTCCGAGCGGAAGGCGGGCGGGAATTTGGGTATCAATTGACGTTCTTCCGCCAGGGAATCACCCCGCCTTCTGAGCGCGTTCCGGCGGAATCGCGATTCGTGGCGGGCGACGTGTATCTCGTTCACTTCGCGGTGACGGATCTTGCCGACGAGGTCTATTATCACGGGCAGCTGGCTTCGCGGGGTGCCTTCGACGAGGCTGGCGCGGTGGTCGTGGCCGGCGACGGGAACGAGCCACGGCGGCTGGCGTGGCTGCAGGGTAGCTCGGTTTCGCTGCTGCCGGGCGGCGGGTTTCGGATCGTCGGCAAGGATGCGGACGCCGAGATCGATCTCACGCTGAGCCCGACCAAATCGCCGGTCGTCCACGGAAAGGACGGAGTGAGTCAGAAAGCGGCGGGCGTGGGGCGGGCGTCGTATTACTATTCGCTGACCAGTCTGGCGACGACCGGGACGGTGAAGGTGGGCGAGGAGGAGTTTTCCGTGGAAGGCAAAAGTTGGTTCGATCACGAGTGGGCGACGAACCAACTGGGTGAAGATCAGGTGGGGTGGGATTGGTTCAGTCTGCAATTTGACGATGGAACGGAGTTGATGGTGTTCCAGATTCGCCAGCGGGGTGGGGGGCGGGACGTTCACTCGAGCGGGACCTTCGTCGGGACGGACGGGGTGGGAGTTTCCATCGCGGATCACGAGTTTTCGCTGGAGGCGGGGCGGACGTGGACGAGTCCGGAAACGGGAGCGATTTATCCGCTGGAATGGAAACTCGCGGTGCCGAAGCTTGGTCTGGATTTGACCGTTGCGGCGCGGCTGGACGGTCAGGAGCAGGTGTTGGAGCCGGTGTCGTATTGGGAAGGGAGCGTGCGGGCCAGTGGGAGTCACGAGGGCGTGGGATACCTGGAGATGACGGGATACGCAGGGGAAATCGTCGGAATGCGGGCCGAGTGAGTCCGGGCGACTCAGGCAAGTGCCGCCTGGGTTCGAAGGTCGACTTCGCGACTTCGCCGGGGTAGGGATTGGGGATGAAGTCTCTTTTGATGGTTGGGCTGCTCGTCGCGCCGATGGTCGCGTCGGCTCAATTCACCAAAAAAATGACCTACGACCGCCCGCAGGTGACCGAAGAGCAGCTCTGGGAGTTGGAATACGAGTCGCGGCCCGAGGAACTGGAGTTGAAGGCGAACAAGGAGGATCAGGAGACCGTGGTGCACCGCCAGACCCGGAGCGTGGCCAAGTCCGAATCCGTCGTGGAGCGATCCCGGAGCGCGGCGCTGGATTACAAACTGCTGGGCGCTCCCGGGCACCGACCGAATCTCGATGACCGGCTGGCCGCCAGCCTCGATCAGGAACGCGTCTACCCGCGAATGGCGGCTGACGTCGCGATTCTGGAGCTCATCTACCGGCGGATGCTCGGAGTATCGGGACCTCGGATTTGCGACCGACGTGAAGGTATTTTTTCTGGGGACCGGAATCACGGGGGACGATCCACCGGAGGTCGTGGTCGATCGACTGCAGAAGGCTTCGGAAATGGGAAAAGCCGGACTGACGATGCTACCGGTCTCGCGGTCGATCAACATTCCCCGTGACGCAATCCGGGATCGCCGCACGTTGGAGGAGGGGGTGATCTTCCGGGTGAATTCGATCGAGGAACGTCCGGACGGAACCTACCGGGTGGTGGCGAGCTTTTCGCAGCGCGATGCGTTCTATTTCACCAAGGAATTCGAGGTCGAGCGGACCGGTGACGAGCAATTCGAAATTGTCGGCGAACGGGATTACGTCGCCTCCGCGCGCTGAATCTCGTCCCGGGCGGCGAGCAATCCGGCCGCGATGCTGATCGCGATCTCGTGCGGGTGATTGGTCCCGACGGCCAACCCCAGGGGGCACTGGAAATCGGTGGACCGCGCTGGAGGGACGCCGGCCTCCCGAAGCTCGCGCTCGAGGGTGGCGCGCTTCGAGCGGCTGCCGATGACGCCGACGAAGGGAAATTTCCGGGTGGTCAGAATGCGTTTCAGAATCGGGAAATCGGTCGCGTGGCCCTGTGTCATCAAGAGCGCGTAAGTCGCGTCGGGCAGATCATCCACGGAAGCGGCGAGGTCGGGAGTGATTGTCGCCGTGACGTTGGGGGCGGTCGGCAGGCGCTCGATCCACTCGGCGCGGGGATCCTGGCAATGGATGCGGCAGTCGAGGGGTGCGATCACCGGAATGAGGGCCGCCGCGACGTGGCCGGCTCCGAAAATTGCCAGGGTCCACGCGGCTCCGCGCCAGGCCTCGAAGTAGAGCGTCATCGTCCCACCACAGGTCATCCCGATGTCCCGCTGGAGATTCCATTCCAGATTCTCGGTCGGAGGTGCGGTGCCGGGGGCGTCGAGCAGGGCTTGGGCGTGGCGGATGGCGGCTGCTTCGATTTTTCCCCCGCCGACCGTGCCGTCGGCCCGTCCGTCGGCGGTGACGATCATCTTCGCGCCGGCATCCTGCGGGGTGCTTCCCCGGACCGAGGTCACGATCACGAGAACGTGCGGTTGGCAGGTTTCGCGAAGGGTTTGGAGGTTGGCGGTGAGGTTGGCGGGCATTTGGGTTAACGCGGGAATTCGGAGTCTCGCGCAGAGTCGCAGAGTCCCAGAGAATGCCAGAAATTCATTTATGCCCTGTGTCTCTACGCCTCTGCGCTAGGTCTAACGAAGAAAGGACGCCCGGTGGGGCGTCCTTTTTCGGGTTGAATTGAAACGGTTGAGATTATTCGGCAGCGGAGCCGCTTGGTGCGTCGGCGTTGAGCTTCTCGATGATCTCGGTGGAGAAATCGGAGTCGTCGCGGGAGTAGACCACCACGGGGATCTGGCCGGCGCTCAGGCCGCTCTTGTCGAGCACGAGGTCGTAACCGGCGTCGGTGATCTGCGTGTTCACGATCTTCATGATGTCATCAATGATGTCCTTACGCATCCGGATGAACTGCTCCTGGAGCTGGCGCTCGCGGGTGCCCTTGAAGTCGTTGACTTCGCGGTCGAGGTTGCGGGCTTCGGCGACGAGTTCTTCGCGCTCCTTGAGCTTGGCGTCCTTGGCGTCCTGACTGAGCTCGGGGGCCTCGATCTCGGCGTTGAGCTTGTTGATGGTCTCCATCTTCGTCTTGAGGGTCTCGACGCGATCGTCGAACTCCTTCTTGGCCGCAGCGCGCTGGTCGTTGAGCTTTTTCTCAGCGTCCTTGGTTTTGTAATACTCGGTGAACACGCGGTTCATATCGAGAATGCCGAGTTTGACTTGGGCCTGCGCTGCGATCGGCGCGAGAACGCTGAGAGCGGTGGCGAGGACGAGGATACGGATGGGGTTCTTGATCATAAGTGAGTGGGCAGAAGATTAATTCAGGGAATGCCCGTTTCGGCGAGCGTGAACTTTATCAGACCCGCCGAGCGCGGGATTTGTTCAAAATTGGTAGCCGACGTTGAAGTTAAATTTGCCGGTGCTGTCGTTGAACTCGTCGCTGTCGATTGGGATGCCGTAGTCGATGCGGACCGGGCCGATGGGCAGCTCGACCCGGAGGCCGATGCCGATGTCGCTGTTCACGCCGCTGGTGGAGAAGTCGGCGTAGCCGGCGTTCACGAAGCCGACGTCGTAGAAGAGCGAGCCGCGGATGCGGGTGATGATGGGGAAGCTCAGCTCCACGGTGCCGTAGGCCATGGTGCTGCCGCCGAGGGGGTTGCCCTGGTCGTCCTTGGGTCCGACGTCGCGGAAGTCGAAACCGCGAAGGTTGTTCGATCCACCGAGGTAGAGCCGGTCGAAGAGCGGGACGTTCTCGGGGCCGGAGTCGTCGCCGAATCCGTCAACGACCGCCACGGATCCCTTGAATTGAAGGATCATGTCGAGAGGCAGGGAGAAGAATTGCGCGCCTTCGAGCGTGATGCCGTAGTCCATCACGGTGCCGCCGAGCGGGCCGCCGGCCACGAAGCCGTTCAGGCTGCCGAACTGTCCCTTCCGGGTGAGGAAGAGGCTGTCCCGGGTATCGAACGTGATGCGCGCCGGAGACGGCGCTGCGGTCGTAGGTGCCTTCGGCGTCCTGGATGACCTGTCCGGCATCGTCGTCGACGTCGAAGATGCGAATTTGCTCGATGCGGTATTCGCCCTCGATGGCGATGAAGTTGGTGAGGGCCTTGCGAAGCGCGACGGTGGCACCGACGTTCGACTGGTTGTAGACCGAACTCAGGAAGTTCGCGTCGCGGTAGAATGCCTCGGTGGTGAGAGCGAGTTGGTAGCCGAGGAACCACGGCTCCGTGAACGAGATGATGAAGTCGCGACGGCGGAAACCGTATTGAGCGCGAACGCGGAAGCGTTGGCCGCCACCGGTGAAGTTCGGCCAGTTCGTGATGTCGAAGTTGGACTGCTGGAGTTCGGCGAATCCGATGAGGCTGTCGATGGTGCTGAAGCCGGCGCCGAAGTTGAAGGAACCGGTCCGCTTCTCCTCGACGATGACGTTCAGATCCTTGCGACCGGGGACGAGCGTGTCGGACGGGACGAGCTGCAGGGCGGTGGGGGGTTCCGTCTGGAAATAATTGAGGTTGGCGAGTCGTTGACGGCTGATGTCGACGAGGGTGGTGTCGTAGATCTCGCCGGGTTTCACGGCGAGCTCGCGGCGGATGACGCGGTCCTTGGTGCGGGAGTTGCCCTGAATGTTGATGAGGTTGACGTAGGATTGAACACCTTCGTCGATGGAATAGTTGATGTCGACGGACCCTTCGCCGGCTGGCGTGATCTCGGGGATGATGACGCGGTCGATGTAGCCGCGAGCGCCGTAGAAATTCCCCAGAGCGGTGAGGTCGCCGGTGAGGCCGATGGGGGTAAAGAGCTGGCCTTCGACCATCCCGAGGGAGGCGCGGACTTCGTCGACGGGGACGATGTTGACGCCCTCGAGGGTGACGGTATTGACTTTGTATTCGATGCCCTCCTGAATGGTGAAGACGAGCTCGGCGCTGTCGGTGCCGAAGGCGATGACTTCGGCGTCGGAGACGCTGACGTCGGCAAAGCCCTTGTTCTGATAGAAGCGGCGGAGGGCGGCCTGGTCTTCACTGAGTTGGCTGGGGATGAGGCGACCGCTCTTGTTGAAGAATGAGAGGAGATTCCACGTCTTGGTGGTCATTGCCTTCCGGAGGTCGCGCTCCTTGACGGAGTAGTTTCCGACGAAGGTGATCTTGCGGACGATGAGCTTGGGGCCTTCGGAGATGGAGAAGACGACGCGCGAGCGATTTTCGGGGAGTTCCTCGATCTTGAATTGGACGTCGACCTCGGCGTAATTGCGGTCTTCGTAAAGCTTGAGGATGGCGCGACGCCCTTCCTCGAGGCGTTGTTCGTTGACGGCGTCGCCGGGTTTGAGACCGATTTCCTTACGGATTTTGTTCTGACCGACCACGTCGGCGCCCTCGATGAGGATCTCCGCGATGACCGGGCGGCCTTGGAGGAGGACGGTGACTTTGACGCCGGTCTGAGTGGCCTCGCCGAAGAGACGGACGTTGGAGAGCGTGCCGGTGGCGTAGAGATTGCGAATGTCTTCCTCGACGACGCGCTCGCTGTAGGGCTGGCCGACCTGGGTGGCAAGATTGGCGAGAACGCGTTCGCGCGAGATCGTCTCGGGTCCGACGAATTGGACTTCGATTTCTTCGACGATGGGGCCCGATCCGACCTGGGCTCGGGGGGCGGTGGCTGGTCCGGCAAAAATGGCGGCCAGCAGCGTCAGAAAGAGAAGGTTTTTAGGAAAGCAGCGGTTCATTGGGCAGCGGAACAAGCGCGGGTGGGCGCGAGGGTTAAACGCGGCAGTAAAGACGACACTGGACCCAAAAGGTCAAGCGGATAGCCGCCTAGGGCTGAAGGCGTTGGACGGTCCAGTTGTCGGGCGAATCAAGGTCGTAGCGAAAGCGGTCGTGAAGGCGACCGGTGCGGCCCTGCCAGAATTCGAACGAATTCGGAATGACGCGGAAGCCCCCCCAGAACGGTGGGAGCGGGATTTGACCGTCGCCAAACTTCTGCCGGACCTGCTCCATCGCGTCTTCGAGCGCCTGGCGGCTGGACGCGGGCTCGCTCTGCCGGGAGGCCCACGCGCCGAGCTGGCTCTCGCGCGGGCGACTGTGAAAATATTCGCTCGATTCGTCGGCGCTCAGGCGCTCTGCGGTGCCGGTGACGAGGATCTGTCGTTCGAGTGGGTTCCAGTGGAAGGTGACCGCGACGTGGGGGTTGGCGGTGATTTCGCGCCCCTTGCGGCTTTCGTAATTGGTGAAAAATCGGAGGCCGCGGGGTTCGATCCCTTTCAGAAGGACGGTCCGGGCGGACGGGTGACCGGCGGAGTTGGCGGTGGCGAGCGTCATGGCGTTGGGCTCGGCGATGGCGTCGGAGGCGCGGGCGGCGTCGAACCAGGTGCGGAATTGCTCGAACGGATCGGCGGCGAGTTGGTCGAGTTCGAGCGTGTCGACGCGGTAATCCTGGCGGAGATCAGGGAGATCGGAGGCTTGCACGGTCGGGAGTGTGGGGCGTGGCGGCGGTCGGGACAACTTTCGAGTGGTCGCGGGTCGGAGCATTTCGCGATAGTCGCAGGATGATGAAGTTGGTTTGGTCGCTGGTGGTCGCGTTGGCGGTGGGAATTTTTTCGGGATGTTCGAGCGTTGGAGGAGGAACTCCGGCGGGTCAGGCGCAGGTCGTGATCTCGGGGCACTCCGAGGGGGAGATTTCCATGAAGGCGGAGGAGGTCTTTTATCGGCACGGCTTCGCCTACAAGGGCGGGGACTCGGGGCGGCTGATCTTCGAGCGGGCCGGGGGCACGATTGAAAACGTCCTCTACGGCAACTGGCAGGAGAAGGATACCTTCACGCGGGTGTCGGTCTTCGTGGCGAGGCGGGACCACCAGGTTTACGCGCTGCGGGCGCGATCCGTGGTCGTGCGGGATACGTTCGGCGATCCGGTCGACGAAGAAAATTTCGACATCCAGGGCGCGCGCTACGGCGTGCTCTTAAAGAAGATCAAGACTGAGCTGGAGGAGTGATTCGGGGGGAGCGGGAGTTACGGGTTTACCTTAACTCCTCGGGGATCTGCGACTGGAGCTGTTTGACGCGTTGGGCGGAGTTGCGGTGGCAGACGAGGATGGCGTCGTCCGTTTCCACGACGACGAGGTCGCTGACGCCGCAGAGGGCGATGGTGCGACCGTTTGAAACGGTGATGTTGTTGTGGCTGTCGACCGAGACAGCGGGGCCGCGGGAGGTGTTGGTGTCGGGGCCGACGCCGAGGTGGGTCGGGAGCGCGGTCCAGGTGCCGACGTCGTCCCAATCGAACGCGGCGCGCACGGCGATGACCTTGGCCGCGCGCTCCATGATGGCGTAGTCGACGGAAATTTTTGGGAGCGTTGCGAAGGTGGTGGCGAGGTATTCGGTCGGGTCGCCGGGGGGGAATTCGCGGGTGAAGGCGGCCAGCTCGGGGACGAGGCGGTCGCATTCGGCGAGGAACGTGGTGGCGCTCCAGAGGAACATGCCGGCGTTCCAACCGAATTTGCCGCTGGAGTAGTAGGTCTCGGCGAGGTCGACGTTGGGCTTCTCGACGAAGCGGACGACCTCGCAGAGGTCGGCGGGCTGGTCGGGAAGGGTGGGGCCCAGCTCGAGGTAGCCGAAGCCGGTGGCGGCGTAGGCGGGGGTGATGGAGAAGGTGAGGACGGAGCCCGAGCCGCGGACGGCTTCCGCAGCGTTGCGGAGCTGGCGTTGGAAGGTGGCGGTGTCGTGAATCATCGCGTCGGCCGGAAGGAGCGCGCAGATGGCGTCCTCGTCGCGGGCGCGGGCGAAGCCGGTGGCCAGGGCGGCGGCGGGCGCGGTGTCGCGCTTGGCGGGTTCGGCGATGAAATTTTCCTCCGGGAGGCCGGGGACGGCGGCTCGGCAGGAGTCGAGCTGGGTGGCGTTGGTGAGAACGAAGACGCGCTCGGTGGGGACGACGCCGAGGGCGCGGTCGACGGCTTCTTCGAGGAGCGTTTTGTCGCTGAAGAGCTTGAGGAGGTGCTTGGGCGTGCGCGTCCGGCTCATGGGCCAGAACCGCTCACCGGTGCCGCCGGCCATGACGAAAACGAAGAAATTTTCGATTTTCGATTTTCGATTTTCGATTGTTGTTTCCATTAGCCGAGGGCGGCTCTGGCCGCTTGGAGGGTTTTGAGGCGGTCGGCCCAGTTTTTCTGGCGGTCGCGGTGGTCGGTGACGACTTCGGGTGGGGCGTTGGCGACGAAGGTTTCGCTGGAGAGTTTTTTGGCGACCTTGGTGAGCTCGGCTTCGACTTTTTTCATTTCGCCGTCGAGGCGTTCGCGCTCGGTGGCGGGGTCGACGAGCCCTCCGAGCGGGAGGTAGATTTCGCCGATGGCGGTGGCGGCGACGGCCATGCCGGACGGGGCGTCCTCGGTTTCGAGATCGAGGGTTTTCGCGTTGAGGAGGGTGGCGAGAACGGGGAGTTCTGCGACGACCCAGTCGGCGGACGGGCGGATGCGCCACGGGAGCTTCTGGCTCGAGGGAAGGTTGAACGTGGCGCGGAGGGTCCGGGCGGCGGCGATGGAGTCGTAGAAATCGGCGGCGCGCTGGGTGGAAACCGGGTCGGCGTTTTCGCCCGGGGTCGGCCAGGGTTCGAATTGGATCGTGCGTTCGCCGAAGCCGAGGCCCCGCCAGAGCTCTTCGGTGAGGAAGGGCGTGTAGGGGTGGAGGAGGAGGAGGACGCGGCGGATCGTGGTGTCGATGGCGGCGAGGGTGCTGGCCTTGCGGGTGGTGTCTTCGCCGAAGAAGTCTGACTTGGCGGCCTCGATGAAGCGGTCGCAGAAATCGCCCCAGATGAAGCCGTAGAGCGCCTGGGCGATTTCGCTGAAGCGGTAATTCGCGTAGCCGTCCTCGATGCGGGTGATGGTCGTGTCGAGCTTGGTGAGGAGGTCGCGGGCGAAGATGGAGAGCGCCTCGGGATCGGGATTGGAGGTGGGGTCGATCGGGCCCTGGAGGAGGCGGAAGCGGCAGGCGTTCCAAAATTTGTTGCAGAAATTGCGACCCTCGACGACCTGCTGCTCGTCGAATTTGATGTCCTGACCCTGTGGCGCGATGCGCATGAGTCCGTAGCGGAGGCCGTCGGCTCCGAACTTGGCGATGAGGTCGAGGGGGTCGGGGGAATTGCCGAGCGATTTCGACATTTTCTTGCCGCCCTTATCGCGAATGATGCCGGTGAAATAGACGTCGCGAAACGGGATTTCGCCGGTGTATTCGAACCCGGCCATGATCATGCGGGCGACCCAGAAGAAGATGATGTCGGGGCCGGTGACGAGGACGCTGGTGGGATAGAATTTCGCGCGGGTGGCGTCGTCCATCGTCTCGTGCGCCCAGAGCCAGGACGAGAACCAGGTGTCGAGCACGTCGGGGTCCTGCGTCCAGTTCTCGCCAGGGCTCTCGAGCTGGACGGCGATTTTGGATTTTGGATTTTGGATTTTGGATTCGTCGGTGGGGGGATACCAAACTGGAATTCGGTGGCCCCACCAGAGTTGGCGCGAGATACACCAGTCCTGGATGTTTTCCAACCAGTGGTCGTAGACCTTTTCCCAACGGTCGGGGAAGAAGCGGATGAGGTGGTCGCGCACGGCGGTGCGGGCTTCGGTGGTCTTCGGATAACGCAGGAACCATTGCTCGCTGAGGCGCGGTTCGATGGGGACGCCGGCCCGCTCGGAGAAGCCGACCGTGTTCTGGTAGGGCTCTTCCTTCACGAGGAGATCCAGGTCGGAGAGGGCGATGGCGGCCTTTTTCCGGGCTTCGAAACGGTCGAGTCCGGCGAAATCGGCGCCCGCGAGTTCGTTCATCGTGCCGTTGGGGTTGATGACGTCGATGATCTCGAGGCCGTGGCGTTGGCCGATCTCGTGGTCGACCTTGTCGTGGGCGGGGGTGACCTTGAGGACGCCGGTGCCGAATTCGAAATCGACCGAGTCGTCGCCGACGATGGGGATGGCGATCTGATTCTCGACCGGGAGCGGGCGGCGGACGTGCCTGCCAATGAGGGCGGCGTAGCGTGGATCGGCGGGGTTCACGGCGACGCCGGTGTCGCCCATGATCGTCTCGGGTCGCGTGGTGGCGATCTCGAGGAAGGTGCCGGGTTCTTCGACGATCTCGACTTTGAAGTGGTAGAGAAAGCCCTTCTGCGGGGTCGGGATCACCTCTTCGTCGCTGAGCGCGGTGAGCGAGACGGGGCACCAATTCACCATCCGCTTGCCGCGATAAATGAGGCCCTTGGTGTGGAGGTCGACGAAGGTTTCCTGGACCTTGCGGGCGTAGGATTCGTCCATCGTGAAGCGTTCGCGCGACCAGTCGCAGGAGCACCCGAGCTTCTTGAGCTGATTGATGATGATGCCGCCGTGCTTTTCCTTCCAATCCCAGACGCGCTCGAGGAAGGCGTCGCGTCCGAGGTCGTGGCGGGTCTTTTGCTCTTCTTTGCGGAGGCGTCGTTCGACGACGGTCTGGGTGGCGATGCCGGCGTGGTCGGTGCCGGGGAGCCAGAGGACTTCGTGCCCGGTCATGCGGGCGCGGCGGGCGAGGATGTCCTGAATGGTATTGTTGAGAACGTGGCCGAGGGTGAGGACTCCGGTGACGTTGGGCGGCGGGATGACGATGGAATACGCGGGCTTGGGCGAGGCGGGGTCGGCAGTGAAATTGCCGTCGGCCAGCCATTGCGTGGACCATTTTTCTTCAACGGTCTGGGGTTCGTAGGATTTGGCGATCTCGGGCATGGGCGGGCGGTTGTAGCAGGGGCGAGCGCGGGCCGACAACATCAGAACGGACCTGAGTCCGCCAGCCGCAGGAACTCGATTACCGATGAAACGTAACGGCCGTTACGTTTTATCGGTAGACCGGTGGGAGTGGGGATTGGTGGTGGGTGGGCGTTTTCGGGGATGGCGGGGGCGGATTTTTGTGTATCGTCCGCCGACTATGGCAGAGCTGAATTCGCACTATCTGAAACTGAAGGCCGGTTATCTTTTTCCCGAGATCTCCCGGCGAGTGAAGGCGTTTACCGACGCGAACCCGGAAGCGGCGAAGCGCCTCATCCGCTGCGGAATCGGTGACGTGACGGAGCCGATTCCCCTGGCGGCGCGGGAGGCGATGCACGCGGCGGTCGATGATCTCGGGTGCTCGGAGACGTTTCACGGCTACGGGCCGGAGCAGGGGTATGAATTTCTGCGGAGCGAGATCGCGGAGAATGATTATCGCTCGCGGGGGATCGAGGTGGCGGACGACGAGGTGTTCGTGTCCGACGGGTCGAAGTGTGATTGCGGGAACATTCTGGACGTCTTCGGGCCGGGAAATCGCATCGCGGTGATGGACCCCGTTTATCCCGTTTACGTGGATACGAACGTGATGGCGGGGCACACCGGCGAGGCGGACGAAGATGGGCGGTTCGAGGGGTTGGTCTACCTGGCGTGCACGGCGGAGAATGATTTTGTGCCGGAGATCCCGGAGGAGCGGGTGGATATGATCTACCTGTGTTACCCGAACAATCCGACCGGGACGGCGGCGACGCGGGACCAACTGGCGAAGTGGGTCGAATACGCGTTGGCGAATGACGCGATCATTTTGTTCGACGCGGCTTACGAGGCCTACATCACGGACGAGGCGGTGCCGCGGTCGATTTACGAAATCGAAGGTGCGCGGAAGTGCGCGATTGAGTTTCGGAGTTTTTCCAAGAATGGCGGTTTTACCGGCGTGCGGTGCGCGTTCACGGTGGTGCCGAAGGGGCTGGAGTGCACGACCGATGGGGGGGAGCGGAAGCCGCTACACCCGCTGTGGAATCGGCGCTTCAGTACGAAATTCAACGGCGTGAGCTACGTGACGCAGCGCGGGGCGGCGGCGTTGTATTCCGCCGAGGGGAAGGAGCAGGTGCGGGACCTCGTTGACCATTACATGGGGAATGCTGCGATTCTGCGCGAAGCGATGGAGGCGTGTGGGCTGGTGGTCTACGGGGGGACGAACGCGCCTTACATCTGGGTGACGGGACCGGCGGGCCGGAAGAGCTGGGAAATGTTCGACAAGATTCTCGATGAGGCGAACGTGGTCGTGACGCCGGGTAGTGGCTTTGGGCTGGCGGGCGAGGGGTATTTCCGAATCTCGGCGTTTAATAGCCGGGCAAGCGTGGAAGAGGTCGCGCGGCGGCTGCGGGCGCTGGATTGGGGATGAGTGATTCTCCGCGTGAGACCATCAGGCGCATTCGGGGTGCCGCTGTTCCGCGCGTTGTGGACGGCGGCGCTGGTCTCGAATTTCGGGACATTGATGCACGCAACGGCGGCAGCGTGGTTGATGACTTCGCTGACCGATTCGCCGCTGGTCGTCGGCCTCGTGCAGACGGCGGCGACGGCTCCGGCTTTGCTGGTCGGGCTGCCGGGTGGCGTGCTGGCGGATACGCTGGATCGACGGCGGTGGTTGATGGTGACTCATGCATTGATGCTGGTGGCGACCGCTGCTTTGGGAGTTTTGACGTTGCTGGGGTTGGTGAATGCTGCATTGCTCCTCGCATTGACGTTTCTTTTGGGAACCGGGATGGCGCTCAATCTCCCCTCGTGGCAGGCGCTGGTGCAGGACGTTGTCGCCCGGGAACACGTGGCCTCGGCCGTGTCGCTGAACAGCATCAGTTTCAATCTGGCGCGGAGCGTCGGACCGGCGGTGGGCGGGTGGGCGACGGGAGTCTTCGGGCCGGGGGTGGTGTTTCTGGCGAACTCGCTGTCGTATCTGGGGATGATCGGCGTGCTGGCGGGCTGGCGGCGCCCGGTGCCGGAGCGAAAGCCGCGACGTCCGATGCGGGCGGCGCTGGCGGAGGGGGCGCGGTTCGTCTGGCGCGAGCCGCGGGTGCGCTCGGCAATGGCGCGCTCGGCGATGTTCGTCCTTTGCGCGAGCTCGGTCGGGGCTCTGCTGCCGCTGCTGGCGCGGGACGAACTGGGGCTGACGGCGCGGGGTTACGGGACGTTGCTGGCGATGTATGGCCTGGGCTCGGTGGCGGGGGCGCTGGCGTTTCCGTGGCTACGGGAACGCCTGGGGGTGCAGCGGATGGTGGGCGTGGCGAATGGGTGCTACGCGCTGGCGTTGGGCGGATTGGCCGTGGCACCGAGCGAGTGGACGGCGGCCGTCGCGCTGGCGTTTGCCGGTGTGTGTTGGACCGGGATGCTCGTGAATCTGAACGTGACGGTTCAAATGGCGGCGCCGGAAGCGGTGCGGGGTCGGGCGATGTCGTTTTATCTGCTGACCTTCCAGGGCGCGTTCGCCGTGGGCGGCGCGGTGGCGGGCGGATTGGCGTCGGTGGTCGGGCTGCGCGTCGCGCTGGGAATCTGCGCGGGCGGGATGCTGATCGGCTGGGCGGTGCGCGGACTCTTTCCCTTGGGCGAGACGGACTAGACGTTGAACCGGAACTCGATCACGTCGCCGTCCTTGACGGTGTAGTCCTTGCCCTCGATCCGGAGTTTGCCGGCTTCGCGGGCTTTGGCCTGGGAGCCGAGGTTGACCAGGTCGTCGAAGGCAACCGTCTCGGCGGCGATGAAGCCGCGCTCGAAGTCGCTGTGAATCACGCCCGCTGCGGCGGGGGCTTTGTCGCCGATGTTGATGGTCCAGGCGCGGGTTTCCTTGGGTCCGGTGGTCAGGTAGGTGCGGAGGCCGAGGAGGGCGTAGGCGGCGCGGATGAGCAACGAGACGCCGGAGTCGGTGACGCCGAGTCCGGTGAGGAATTCCAACGCTTCCTCGGGGGGGAGTTCGGCGAGTTCGCTCTCGATCTGGGCGGAGATGACGACCGACTCGCAGGCGAGGTGTTCTTTGGCGTAGGTGCGGACGGCGGCGACGTGTTTGGCGGCGGGGGACTCGCCGGCTTCGATGTCGGCGAGGTCGTCTTCGCGGACGTTGCAGGCGAAGAGGGATGGCTTGGCGGAGAGGAGGAAGAGTCCGTGGAGGACGGGTCGTTCGTTGGGCTCGAGTTCGAGCGTGGCGGCGGGTTTACCGCTGTCGAGGTGGGGGAGGAGGCGCTCGAGAAGGGCGAGTTCGGACTTGGCCTGCTTGTCGCCGGAGCGGGCGGATTTCTCGAGGCGATTCTTCTGTTTGGTCAGCGAGGCCATGTCGGCGAGGATCAACTCGGTGTTGATCACCTCGATGTCGCGGACGGGATCGACGCTGCCGGAGACGTGGTGGACGTCCTCGTCTTCGAAACAACGGACGACCTGGACGATGGCGTCAACTTCGCGGATGTGGGACAGGAATTGATTGCCGAGGCCCTCACCCTCGGAGGCACCCCGAACGAGGCCGGCGATGTCGACGAATTCGATGGCGGCTGGGAGAATTTTTTCCGAGCCCGAGAGTTTGGCGAGGGCGTCGAGCCGCGCGTCGGGGACGGTGACCATGCCGACGTTGGGCTCGATGGTGCAGAAAGGAAAATTGGCCGCAGCGGCTTTGCGGGTGCGGGTGAGGGCGTTGAAGAGGGTGGACTTGCCGACGTTGGGCAAGCCGACGATTCCGGCTTTTAACATGGGTCGCGGAGGGTATTCGAACTAAACAGGATTGACAGGATTTTTAGGATTAACGGGATTGGATTGATGAAACTACGGGAAATGACGGATTGGATGAACGGGGAGCTGAGAATCGACGTGATTGAGGATTACCCGAACGCGCACAATGGGCTGCAACTCGAGAACGTGAGCGGGGAGGTGACGCGGGTGGCGGCGGCGGTGGATGGATGCGAGGCGGTGATCGAGGAGGCGGTGGAGGCGGGGGCGGATCTGTTGATTGTTCATCACGGGATGATGTGGTCCGGGGCGCAACGGCTGGAGGGTGCGGCTTTTCGGAAGTTGTGCGCTGCCGTGGAGGGCGGGCTGGCGGTCTACAGTTCGCACCTGCCGCTCGATCAACATCCGAGGCTGGGAAATAATGCGATTCTGGCGCGGGAGATCGGGATGGAGGAATGCGAGCCGTTCGCGAAATACGGATTGCGGGCGTATCTGGAGATCGAGTTGACGGATTTGATCGATCGGGTGGAGCGGGTTGTGGGTGGACCGGCTCACCTCGCGCCGGGTGGGCCGGATCGGGTGCGGCGGATTGGCGTGGTCACCGGAGGTGGGGGCGATCTGATCGCGCAGGTGGCGGCGGAGGGGATCGATACGTTCGTGACCGGAGAGGGGGCGAATCACACTTACACCCTGGCGGAGGAGTTGGGGGTCAATCTGATCTACGCGGGCCATTACGCGACCGAGACTTTTGGGGTAAAGGCGTTGGCGGAGGAGGTGGCGGGTCGATTCGAGGTGCCGTGGGAATTTATCGATCACCCGACGGGACTTTAAATTTTGGATTTTGGATTTTGGATTGGTGAGGGGTGATTGAGCGGGGGTTCTTTGAACGGGCACCGCTGGTGTGTGCGCGGCAGCTCGTTGGGGCTTCGTTGCGGTGGCGGGGGTGCGCGGGGATCGTGGTCGAGACGGAGGCGTATGACGATGAGGGGGACGCGGCGTGCCACACGTTCTTTCGGCCGAGCGCCCGGGAGTTTGTGGAGCGGGAGCCGGCGGGGACGGCTTACATCTATTTAAACTACGGCGTTCACTGGTTGCTTAACGTGTTGGTGAAAGGACGCCGGCGGGGTTTCGTGCTGATTCGGGCGCTGGAGCCGACGGCGGGATTGGAGCAAATGGCGGAGCGGCGGGGCCGGGGCGTGATGGACGTCAGGTCGTTGTGTTCCGGGCCGGGAAAATTATCGCAGGCGCTCGGGATCGGGCCGGGCGACCATGAGCTGGATCTTTGCTCATGCGCGGAGCGCGGCTTCGTGGCTCGGACGAAGCGGCCGCAGCTCGTGGCGGATGGGAGGATTGGAATCTCGGCGGGAACGGAGTTGCCCTGGCGATTCACGCTGGCGGGCAGCCGCTTCGTGAGCCGGAAGCCGCAGGTGATCGGATGAAACTAAACGGGATTCTGCATGATTAGCGGGATTGACTGGATTTTTCAAAGAACCCCATCCCGACACGCAATTCTCGGCAATCAGTCGGCGCTGGATCCGGGGAGTGAGTCGGCGGCGGAGATTGCGCGGCTGTTTTGGTGGATGGTCGGCGGGGGTGCGGTGGTCTGGGTGGTCGTGATCGGGCTGGCGGTCTACGCGATCTTCGTGCGACCCCGGAAGCACGATGCGGGGATGACGGTGCGTTGGATTGTCGGGGGCGGGGTGGTGTTTCCGACGGTGGTCCTGGCTGCCCTGCTGGCCTACGGGTTGTCGATGCTGCCGCGGTTGCTGGCGCGGGCGCCGGAGGGGAGTCTGGCGGTGGACGTGGTCGGAGAAATGTGGTGGTGGCGGGTGACCTATCGGTTGCCGGACGGGCGTTCGTTTCGGTCGGACAACGAGATCCGCCTGCCGGTGGGGGAGGCGGTCCAGTTCAATCTGACGAGCGCGGACGTGATCCACTCGTTCTGGATCCCGGCGTTGGGTGGGAAGTTGGACATGATCCCTGGGAGGACGAATCATCTGGCGCTGGTGGCCGGATCGGGTGGGGCGGTATCGCGGGGTGTGCGCGGAATTTTGCGGGGCATCCCATGCGTTGATGGCGTTCGATGTGGTGGTGATGGAGCGGGCGGAATTCGAGGCGTGGGCGGAAGGGCAGATGCGGGAGGCGGGGTCGGCGATGTTCGCGCTGGGAGCGGAGGTGTTTTTGCGGAGCGGTTGCGGGGCTTGTCACACGGTGCGGGGGACCGGGGCGGACGGCGTGGTCGGGCCTGAGCTGACGCACTTTGGGTCGCGGCTGAGCATCGGCGCGGGGACGTTGGTGAACGACGCGGAGGGGCGGCGGCGGTGGATGTCGCGGACCGGGGAGGTGAAGCCGGAGGTGTTGATGCCGCATTTTGGGATGTTGCCGGAGGCGGAGATGGACGCGCTGGTGGAATACCTGGGGGAGCTGAAATGAAGGGGAGTGCGGCTTCGCCGTTGGGTTGGGCCGACGAGCTGGAAGCTCGTCGGGGCGGGCTGGAAGCCCGCGCTCCCCGTGCGCTTGAAATCCCTCTCAACTGGGACAATGGGGTATGAAAACGGACGCGGGGGATCCGGAGCCACTGGGCGAGGCGCCGTCGGTGGAAGTGCAGGAGGCGCAGAAGGAGCGGCTGCTGGAGGCGTGGCGGACGCCGACGGGTTGGCGGTATTGGTCGGCGGTCAATAACTCCGAAGTCGGTCTGTGGTACACGACGGCGGCTTTTGCGTTTTTCTTTTTCGGCGGATGCCTGGCGCTGTTGATGCGGATCCAGCTGGCGGTGCCGGGGAACGATTTCGTCTCGGCGGATACCTACAATCAACTCTTCACGCTGCACGGGTCGGTGATGATGTTTCTCTTCGCGGTGCCGATCTTCGAGGCGATCTCGATCATGCTCCTGCCGGAGATGCTGGGGGCTCGGGACCTGCCGTTTCCAAGGCTGTCGGCGTTTGGATTCTGGAGTTTCCTGCTGGGCGGGGTCTTCGTGTGCGGCTCGATCTTCTTCGATTCCGCGCCGAAGGGGGGGTGGTTCATGTATCCGCCGATGACGACGCAATACCAGACCGGGATCGGCGCGGACATCTGGTTGCTGGGACTGAGCTTTATCGAGATCGCGTCGATCGCGGCGGCGGTGGAGTTGATTGTCGGGGTGTTGAAATGCCGTCCGCCGGGGATGCGGATCAATCTGATTCCGCTCTATTCCTGGTACATTCTGGTGGTCGCGGTGATGATCCTGTTTGCTTTTCCGCCGCTGATCGCGGGGGACATTTTGCTGGAGATGGAGCGGATGTTCGACTGGCCGTTCTTCGACGCGTCGCGGGGCGGGGACCCGTTGTTGTGGCAGCACCTGTTTTGGATCTTCGGTCATCCGGAGGTCTACATCGTCTTCCTGCCGTCGGTGGCGCTGGTGGCGATGATCGTGCCGACGTTCGCGCGGACGCCGATGGTGGGATACAGTTGGGTGGTGCTGGCGGCGGTCGGGACGGGGTTTCTGAGTTTCGGGTTGTGGGTGCATCACATGTTCACGACGGGGCTGCCGGGGATCTCGGTGGGCATCTTTTCGGCGGCGTCGCAGGCGGTCGCGATTCCGACCGGGGTGCAATTGTTCTGCTTCATCGCGACGCTGATCGCGGGGAAGGTGGTGCGGAGCGTGCCGATGCTGTTCGTGCTGGCGGGGTTGGCGACGTTCGTGATTGGCGGGCTGACGGGGGTAATGGTGGCGATGGCTCCGTTTGATTTTCAGGCCCACGACACGTATTTCGTGGTGGGTCATTTGCACTACGTTCTCATCGGCGGGACGATCTTTCCGATTGTCGGGGGGTTGTATTATTTTTTCCCGCTGGTGGGTGGGAAGCAGCTTTCGGATCGGCTGGGAACGTGGGCGTGGTGGCTGATGATGATCGGGTTCAACGTGACGTTCCTGCCGATGCACTGGACGGGGCTGATCGGGATGACGCGGCGGGTTTTTACGTATCCCGAGGGGTTGGGGTTCGAGTGGTTGAACCTGGTGTCGTCGGTCGGGGCGTTCGTGCTGGCGGCGGGGTTCGGTCTGGTGCTCTGGGACGTGCTGAGGCCGAAGGGTGGGCAGCCATTTTCGAAGCGGAATCCGTGGGGCGCGGGGACCTTGGAATGGCTCGCCGAGATGCCGGACAGGCCGTGGGGGGTGCGATCGATTCCCGAGATCGACTCGCGGTATCCTCTGTGGGATCAGAAAAATTTCGAGCGCGACGTGGACGAAGGTCGTTTCTACCTGCCGGATGCGGAGGAGGTGAAGCGCGAGACGCTGGTGACGACGCCGATCGACGCGCGTCCGATCCAGTGCCTGCGGGTGCCGGGACCGACGTGGCTGAGCTTCTGGGCGGCGATGGGGACGGGCGGGGTCTTCATTTTCTCGACGTTCCATTGGTGGTGGGCGGCGGCGGCGAGCGGCGCGGTGGGCTTCTGCGTGATCATCGCGTGGCTGTGGACGGGGACGGCGGTGATCCCGGAGAAGCCGGAGAAGAATGTCGGACTCGGGAAGGTGCTGCCGCTCTACGCGTCGGGGCCGAAGTCGGTCGGGTGGTGGGCGATGCTGATCACGATGCTGGGGGACATGACGGCGTTTATCTCGCTGGTGTTCGGGTATTTTTTCTACTGGACGATCCACGAGGATTTTCCGCCGGAGGGCGCGGCGGGTCCGGGTTGGGTGTGGCCGGCGATCGGGCTGGTGCTGGTGCTCGGGGCGTGGGGATCGACGCTCGCGGCGAGGTGGCTGAACGCGCGCGAACGGGGCGGGGCATTCTTCGTGGCTTTGGGTGGAGGCGCGGTGCTGGGAGTGGGTGGGATCGTGACGTTACTGATGGGTCCGTGGGACCTGGATCCGACGGAACACGTCTACCCGGCGATCGTGTGGGTGTTGGCGATCTGGGCGGCGCTCCACGTCGGGGTCGGGGTCGTGATGCAGCTTTATTGCGTGGCCAGGCGGTTCTTCGAGCGGATGGATGGGACGCACGATATCGACATGCAGAACGTGGTTCTTTACTGGCATTTCATGGCTCTGACCGTCGGGATCACGGTGACGGTGATCGCTGGATTTCCCTTGGTGGCGCGATGAGCACGACGGGTACGGGGGAGACGCACGAGCGGTCGGAGAGCCTGTGGTTGCTGGCGGCAGCGCCGCTGATCTGGTCGGCGCACTTCCTGGCGTGCTACCTGACGGCGGCGATCTGGTGCGCGAAGTTTGGCGGTGAGGGTGCCTCCCTCGGCGGGGTGCGGGTGGCGATTGCAATTTACACCGTCGCGGCTCTGATCGGAATCGGGGTGGTTGGATGGGTCGGCTGGGGGCGGCATCGGCACGGATCGGAGGAGGTGCCGCACGACTCGGACACGCCGGAGGACCGCCACCGCTTCCTGGGTTTTGCGACGGCACTGCTGTCCGGGCTGAGTGCAGTGGCGACGTTGTTCGTGGCGATGGTGGCGGTGTTCGTGGAGGTGTGCTGGTGATGGCGGTGCTCACGCGAGGACGCGAAGGCGCGAAGCAGATGCTTCTCGGGGCGGGGGTCGCCGTGCTGCTCGTCTGCTGGGGGTGGCTGGCGCAGATGGTGGGGGAGTCCTTCTGGGTGCACATGGTGATGCACATGGGGGTGGTGGCGGTGGCGGCACCTTTGCTGGCGCTGGGTGTGGCGGGCGGGCGGCTTGATCCGGTGGTGCGAGCGCCGTGGCTGGGGCTGCCGATCGTGGCGTCGGTGGTGGAGCTGATCGTGGTGTGGGGGTGGCACGCGCCGGGGCCGCATCACTTTGCGCGGCACTCGGTGAGCGGTCTGGTGCTGGAGCAGGGCACGTTTCTGGTGACGGGATTCTGGATCTGGATTTCGGCGTTCGGTGGATCGGAGGACGGGCGGCGCGAACGGATGGCGGGCGGCGTCATTGGGTTGTTGCTGACGTCGATGCACATGACGTTGCTGGGCGCATTGCTCGCGCTGGCGCAGCGTCCGCTTTACGACCACGGCGGCCACGGCGGCCACGGCGACCCGGCTGCCGATGGGTGGGATCACGGAGCTGCTGGATCAGCAGATTGGCGGGGCGATCATGCTGGTGGTCGGCGGGGTCTCGTATCTGGCTGGCGGGTTGTGGTTGATGGTCGGGCTGCTGCGCGAGCGGCGGGAGGAGGTGGGGGTATGAGGCGGTGGTTGTTCGCGCTGGGAGGTCTGGCGGTCGTCGGACTGCTGGTGGTGGGCGGCGGATTTTTGGTGGCCGCGTCGGGATTGGTTCCGATCAAGGCGAGTTCCGGGCATTGGCCGATCACCGAGTGGTTTTTACATTTTTCGATGAAGCGCTCGATTTCGACCCACTCGTGGGGGATCGAGGTGCCGGGGGATCTCGATGATCCGCGCCGGGTGCTGCGGGGAGCGGGACATTACCGCACCGGATGCTTCGAGTGTCACGGCGGCCCCGGGGAGCGGATGCCGGCGGTGGCCGCCGGGATGACGCCGCAGCCGCCCTACCTGCCGCCGCGCGTGGCGGGGTGGGAGGATGCGGAGTTGTTCTCGATCGTGAAGGACGGGATCAAATTTGCCGGCATGCCGGCGTGGCCAGCTTCGGGCCGTGACGATGAAGTGTGGGACGTCGTGGCGTTCCTGCGGACGATGCCGGGGATGGAGGGGGGTGAATATCAGGACCTGGTGGGCGTCGGCTTGGAGGGGAATGGAAAGAGAATGGAGCTGGCACGGCTGCGGTGCGCGCGGTGTCACGGGATGGACGGACTGGGTCGCGGCGGAGCGTGGCCGGTGCTGGCGGGTCAGCGGGAGGCGTATCTCGAGAGGCAGCTGCGAGCCTACCGCGAGGGGGCGCGCCCGAGTGGAATGATGGAACCGGTGGCGCAGCGGCTGAGCGATGGTGAGATCGCGGCGCTATCGGAATACTTTGCCGGGCTGCCCGCGGAAGCGGGCGATTCGAGATCCGGCGGCAACGTCGAACGGGGGAGGACGATCGCGGAACGGGGAATTCCCGGGCGCAAGGTCGCATCGTGTCTGGATTGTCACGGTGCCGGGGCGGAGCCGGAGTATCCGTGGCTGGGCGGACAGCCCGCGTGGTATCTCGTCCAGCAGCTGGAGCTCTTTGCGAGGGGAGTCCGGGGGGGATCTGATTCGGCCCACCTGATGGACGCGACGGCTCCGCGTCTGCAGCCGGAGGAAATGCGGGACGTGGCGGCGTTTTTCGAGACGCTCGGTCCGGAACCTCGCGAATAGCGGCGGGGGTGACCTATTCGCCCGGAGGCGCTGGCGGGGCGGGGGCCGGGCCTTCGCGGCGGACGGCGGGAAGCTCCTGGATTGCTTCGTCGTTCGGAAGAGCTTCTTTGGAAAGGCTCAGGAGAATGTCGCGAGAGCTCTGGGGCATGAGGGCGAGTTGCTCGATTCCCTGGCTGGGTGGGACGGCGGCGACTTCGTCGCAGGCGAAGCAGACGAGGAGGTCGATGGCGTCCGGGGCGGTGCCAAATCGGAGCGCAACGCCGGGCCGAAATTTGCAGGTCGCCTCGCCGTCGGCGTCGAACGCGGCGGGGTCGGCGATCAGTTTGGCCACCGTGTCCGCCTGCCCGGAAGTGATGGCCGTGGGTTCGCCGAGGATCTCGAAGTCGGCGATGTAGGTCAGCTCGGGGAGGCGCAGGTTCGCGGGTGTCTCGCTGGGAATGATGCGGCGGATCTCCGTGGCGGCCCGGTCTCCAATGATTTCGGTGATCGACTCGGCACGAGCGGAAAATGGAAGCGTGAGGGCGACGAGGAGGCTGATTGGTCTGAGCATGACGGGATCGGGATTTTATTTGCTGAGGTCGAGCATGCGGCGGATGGGGAGTTCGGCGCGGGCGCGGAGGTCTTCGGGGATTTCAATCTGCGGCGAGAGGTTGAGGAGGCAGTCGTGGAGTTTTTCCAGCGTGTTCATCTTCATGTAGCGGCAGTCGGCGCAGGCGCAGTTGTCGGTCGGGACCGGGAACGAAAGTCTTCCCGGGAAGCTCGCGCTCGAGGCGGTGGAGCATTCCGCTCTCGGTGACGATGATGAACGCCGGGGCGTCGTGGTCGCGGCAATAGTCGACCATTTTCTCGGTGCTACAGACTTCGTCGGCGAGGATCCGGACGGCGTAGGTGCACTCCGGGTGAGCGACGACGGGGGCGTCCGGGTATTGCTCGCGAATCTGGCGGATGCTGTCGCGGGTGAACTCGACGTGGACGTAACAGTTGCCGCGCCAGAGGTCCATTTTGCGTCCGGTCTGCTCCATCACCCAGCCGCCGAGGTTTTGGTCCGGCACGAAGAGGATGTTGCGATCGGCGGGAACGGACTCGACGATTTTCACGGCGTTGCCGCTCGTGCAGATCACGTCGGAGAGCGCTTTCACGCCGGCGCTGCAATTGATGTAGGTGACGACGTAGTAGTTCTTCTCGGCGTTCTCCTCGAGAAAGGCGGCGAGTTGCTCGGGCGGGCAGGAGTCGGAGAGGGAACACCCGGCGTCCATGTCGGGGATGACGACCGTCTTGGTAGGATTGATGATCTTGGCGGTCTCGCCCATGAAGTGGACCCCGCAGAAGGCAATGACGTCGGCGTCGGTCTCGGCAGCCCGGTAGCTGAGGCCGAGGGAGTCCCCGACGTAATCGGCGAGCTCCTGGATTTCGCGCACCTGGTAGTTGTGCGCGAGGATGATCGCGTTGCGCTCGCGCTTGAGATCGAGGATGGATTCGGTGAGATCGGTGGCTATCACGCGGGGACGCTAGATGAGAAATGCGGAATGCGGAATGCGAAATGAAGCTGTCCGCAGAGGCGAAAAGTGTCATTCAAACGCATGCCCATTCTGCGGAAAATTCTCACCGGACTCCTGATCCTGCTGCTGGCGTATGGCGCGGTCCAACTCGCTGAGTGGCTGATGACGCAGGAGCTGACGCGTGCCTCCAGCGAGGCGACGGGGGAATCGGTTGGCCTGATCTGGACGCCACGACTGCTCCGGGGCGATGGTATCTGTTCGCTGGATCTGATGGGCGCGGACGACCAGGTTCTCGATCAGGCCAGGCTCGGGATCCGGGGGTCGGCGTTCGATGCCCTCCAGGAATTCGGGCAACTCGGCTTTCAGGGAACCGAGATCAGGGTGAAGAAACGCCAAACCGGTGAGGTTGTTGCGCGGTATGGCGTCCGCGAGGGGAGTCTGATTCCGTTGAATTGATTGCGGTCTGATGCCCTGGTGCCGGGGCCACCCAGCTTAGGAGCAGATTCCGAAAATATCTGAATCCTCACGCGAAGGCGCGAAGGCGCGAAGGAGCTGCGCATTTAATGAATTCTTCGCGGCCTCGCGGCTTCGCGTGAGTCCTTTTGCGTTCTGGGAGAATGTCGGGCCGCCCCCTTTCCTGAACACGCTGGGTGGTTAAGTTCGAGGTGGCTTACTTGCCGCCGAGTGAGGTGGTTGCCTCGAGGAGGCGACCGATGTTCAGCAGATCAGCTTCTGCGTAGGCTGGTCCGACGAGTTGTAGGCTGGTCACCGGAAAGTCTCCGGTCGCCAGGGGAACGGGGAGGGCTAGCGCGGGGACGCCGGCGTAATTCACCGCGACCGTGTTCTGAATCTGCAGGAATTTCCCTTCAAAGAGGGTCACGAGGAACGAGCGTTGTTTCGGGGGAATCGTCTTCAGCACCGGGAGTGCGATGGCATCGACGTCTAGAAATTTTCCGGCAAGCACGGTTCGCCATTCATCCCGCCGGGCGATGGCTGCGGTGCGCTTCTCTTCGCTGGAATACAGGCGGGAGAAAATGAAGTCGCCGAAGAGGATGGACAGGCGTGATCGGCGGCTGATTTCGTTTTCGCGGAGCATGGCCACGTTGTTGAAATACGACGAGGCTGCGGCGATCCGGTTGCCGTCCCGCTGAGCTTGAAGCCAGGTCTTTAGAAAATCGTCGTCGAGGGGGACGACGGTGAATCCGGCGCGTTCGAGTTCGCGATCAATCGCCTCGTCGATGGCGCGATCTGTTCCGGGGATTCGGAGCCGCCCGATCCGGATGCCTTTGGCCAACGGTTTGTCGGCTTTCACCCGTCGGTATTGCGCGGCGAATCCGGGCTGGAGGAGCTTCATCCCTTCGACGAGGCCGGCGACGTTGGCGGCCATCGGGCCGACGGTGTCGAGATAGCGGGGTGAGATGGGATAGACGCCCTCGATGGAGATGAGTCCGAAGGTAGTCTTGAGTCCGGCGATCCCGCAGCAGGCCGCGGGCACGCGGATCGAGCCGGCGGTGTCGGTGCCGAGGGCGATGTCGGCCAATCCCATCGCCACGGCGACGGCCGATCCGCTCGAGGAGCCGCCGGGAATGCGGGTGGGGTCGAGCGGGTTGATCGGCGTCCCGAAATAGTCGTTCGATCCGGTCACGCCGATCGCGAATTCACTGAGGTTCGTTTTTCCGACGATCCAAGCGTCACTCTGGCGGATCAACCGAAGACAGGCGGCGTCGCGGGAGGCGGGATTGGCATTTTTGTAGAGATATTCGGAGCCAGCGGATGTCACCTCGCCCTTGATATTGATCAAATCCTTGACCCCCACCCGCACGGCGTCGTCACCAGCCGGTTCCGGGTGGTAGGAAATGAACGCGTGGGGTGGAGCGGTTGCCGGAACGTCATCCCGAGCGGTTGTGCAACCGGCCAGCGCAAGGGCCATGGGTAAAAGCCCGGCTACCGCCCACGAGTGGGAGGTGAGAGATGGGGGCGTTGCTCGGGATGCCGACGAGGGCTCGAGCGGTGGGTGGACCTTCATGGTGGGGATCGGTTGGTTTTCGCGAGGTATAGCCTCTCGCCAGTCCTGGACGCGAGGACTTGCCGAGGAAGAACGTCTCTCCGACCCGCTGACTGGGCAGGGCGTTGAGACTCGCGCTGCAATCCTGTCCTCGAGCGCCTTTACCAGCGCCTTCTGCCGGCCGGTAGAGGGTGGGGCTGACTGGTCAGCGCGCCGATTTGCTTTGGCCGATGATGTGTCGTTTTGGGTGAGCGACCCCTCCACCAAAAATTGCATTTTGCACACTGACCCCCATTCCCTGACCCCCATTCTGACCCCCATTCCCCCATTCCATTCACTGACCCCCATTCCGACTTGCCAGCGGGTGGAGGGGAAGTTTGCGGCTGCGCCGATGGGGTGGGGTGCCGGGCTGGAAGCCCGACACGGCGGGCAGGGATGCCCGCGCTCCCCGGGTTGGGCGAGGGCTTTGATCTCGATCTCGGCTTGGGTCGCGCGCGACGGGTGCCTCGGTTTTCGGTTGGGACCAAGCGTCTCGTGGTCAACTGTCCTGAACTGGCAATCTCGTGAGGTGCAATTCTTCCATGGACTCGAGTAACAAGTCAGCCTCACGCAAATCAAGATTTCGGGTCATGGTATTCGGAATCACCACGGTGAAAATGTCGGCGCTGCGCGCTGCGCGTAGGCCGTTGAGAGAATCTTCGAGCGCGATGGCCTCGCTGGCGTCCACTCCGAGTGCCGCGAGCGCCCGTTGATAAAGCTCAGGATGGGGTTTCACCTCCTCGACCAAGTCGCCCGTCTGCAGGGTCTCGAAGAATTCAGCAATGCCGAGCCGCAACAGATGTGGCTCGACCCACGCCCGCGAGGAACTGGAGGCCAAGCCGATCCGCAGATTGGCGTCTCGCGCCGCTCGAAGGGTCGAGAGAACTCCGGGCCGGAGCGTTTCGCGAGCAATCAATTTATCGTTGCAGAGCTTGCGGGCCGCAGCGATTTCCTGCCGCTCGAGAGTGCTTCCGGTCAGCATTTCCAGATGCTCGTGTGGATCGAAGACCGACCCGGTTCCGATGCAGGGCAGCCAGTCTTCGATGGCCAGCTCAGTGTCGTGGGAGACGGTAGATCTCCTGCCAGGCGTGGAACTCCGGAGTTTCCGTATCGAGGATCAATCCGTCGAAATCGAAGATCAATGCGCGCAGCATGAGATTTTGAGACCCTGATGTTTTCGGGGGACGCGCCCGGGAGTGGAAGAATCCTGGGTGGTGGGGAAGTTTGCGGCTCCGCCGATGGTCGGGGTGCCGGAGGATGCCCGGCACGACAGTCAGGATGCCCGTTCTACCCGTGTGAGCCGAGGGCTTTGATCGCCTCGTCCAGGGTGGCGGCGTTGGAGATGGAGATGACTTCGGTGCCTTTGCGGATGCGGTTGACTAGGCCGGCGAGCACGCCGCCGGGGCCGAGTTCGATGAGGAGGTCGCACTTTTCGTGGTCGAGCAGGTATTCGATGCTCTCGGTCCAGCGGACGCTGCCGGTGACCTGGTCGGCGAGGGCGCGGCGGATCTTGTCGGGTTCCGAAACGGGGATCGCGTCGACGTTGCAGATTACGGGGACCTTCGGCGTCTCGATGGCGGTGTCGGCCAGCGCGGCGGTGAGGCTTTGGTAGGCGGACTCCATGAGGCGGGAATGGAAGGCTCCGGCGACGGTGAGTTCGACGGCTTTGCGCGCGCCGTATTCGCGGGCGAGGGAGACGGCGAGGACGACCTTGGACGACTGGCCGGAGATGACGACTTGTCCGGGGCAGTTGAGGTTGGCGATGTCGACGTCGGCGGCGGCGGCGAGGTCCCGGATGGAATTTTCCTCGGCACCGATGATGGCGGCCATCCCGCCTTCGGTGTCGTCGCAAGCTTGCTGCATCGCGCGGGAGCGTTTGGCGACGAGGTCGAGACCGGTGGCAAAATCGAAGGTGCCGGCGGCGGTGTGGGCGGTGAATTCGCCCAGCGAGAGTCCGGCGGTGGCGGAGAAGGTGAACGCGGGGAGTCGCTCGCGGATGGCGGCGAGGCAGGCGAGGCCGTGGACGTAGAGGGCGGGCTGGCAGACGGAGGTTTTCGCGAGTTCCTCGGTCGGTCCCTCGAACGCGTTTTGGCTGAGGGGGAATCCGAGTTGCGCGTCGGCCTGCTCGAAGAGAGCGGCGGCGGCGGGAGAGGCGGCGGCAAGGTCTTTGCCCATGCCGACGGCTTGAGCGCCCTGGCCGGCGAAGAGAAGTGCGATTTTTTTGTTCATACGGCTGGTGAAAGAGCGATAAGTCTGGCGGCGCGTTCGGCGGCGTGCGAGAGAAGAATGTCGGCGTCGGCCAGGGCGGAGTCGAGGGTCATGGGATACGGCGCGATGGGAATGCAGGCGTCGAAGATGCGGTGAAGCGCGGCGTGTCCGTCGAGGTGGCCGGCGAAGGCGATGACGGGTTTGCCCGCTGCACGGGCGAGGCGCGCGATGCCGCCCGGGCCCTTGCCTTCTGCGGTGGTGGGATCGAGTCGACCTTCGGCGGTGATCACGAGATCGGCTTCGGCGATGTGTCGCTCAATCTCGAGGAGTTCGACGCAGGCGTCGAAGCCGGGGCGGATGCCAGACTGCAGAAAACTGAGGAGTCCGAAGCCGAGTCCGCCGGCGGCACCCGCGCCGGGGGTCTCGCGATGGTCGCAGTGCAGGTCGCGGGCAACGAGGTCGGCGAAATGTCCCAGGCGGCTTTCGAGCAGGTCGAGGTCGGCTGAGCCTTTTTGGGGTCCGTAAATCCTCGTCGCCCCGCGTGGCCCAAGGAGCGGATTGGTGACATCGGAGAGAGCGGTGATCTGGGCGGACGGGAGCGCGTCCGGTGAGACGATGCGGGTGAGAGTTTGAAAATGAGCCGGGACGGGATCGATCTCTGAGCCGGAGTGGTCGAGGAACCGGAACCCGAGCGCGGCCGCGAGACCGGCTCCGGCATCGTTCGTGGCGCTGCCGCCGAGGCCGATGAAGACCTTGCGGGCTCCGCGATGGAGCGTGTCGATGAGGAGTTCGCCGGTCCCGCGAGTGGAGGTGCGCAGAGGGTTGCGTTCGCAATCCGAGAGGCGCCACAAGCCGGAGGCGGCGCTCATGTCGATGACCGCTTCGGCGGAGTCGGGCAGCCAGGTGTAATCCGCAGAGACGGGACGACCGAGTGGGTCCGGGACGGTGAGCGAAATTTGTTCGCCGCCGAGCGCATCGCGGAAGACGGCGGCGGTGCCTTCGCCGCCATCGGCGATGGGGAGGCGGGTTGATTGGAGGTGGGGGAAGACGGCTCGAAAACCGGTTTCGATGGCGGCGGAAGCTTGGGCGGCGGAGAGCGACCCCTTGAATTTATCCGGTGCGACGAGAATCCGCATGACGGGGGGAATGTTGGCAGTGCGGTGGTGCGGGCGCGAGCTTGCGATTTGGGCGGGAACGGATTAGGGCTGTGTTCCTCGACAGGAGGGATGGCAGAGTGGTCGATTGCGGCAGTCTTGAAAACTGCTGGGCCGCAAGGTCCCGTGGGTTCGAATCCCACTCCCTCCGTTGGTGAGATTTGGAACAGAAGGGCGCGAAGGCAGCGAAGGGATGAGGATGAGAAGAAGGGCGTGAGGAGTGGGGTTCGAACCCACGGATTTTTAGAAAGGTTCGAGCCGGAGGGAGCGCAGCGAGCGGAGACGGTCCCGGCTCTGCGGGACAATCCCACTCCCTCCGGTGGTGAGATTTTGAACAGAAGGGCGCGAAGGTTCGGAGGTTGGGCTTTTTCAGCTCGCTGATTTTGCCCAGGTCGCGATGGCCTGAAGGTCGTCGTGGGTCAGGGGCGAGGGCGGGAGCGTGGGGGTGTGGCTTGATTGCTGGCGGAGGCGGCCGCCTTGGTGGACCCAGGCGGTGTCGCGGTAGGGGCCGACTTTTTGGGGATCGCTCCAGGTGTGGATGGCGAGGAGGGGGATCTCCAAGGCGGCGGCCAGGTGCATGGGGCCACTGTCGACGCTGATGACGGCCCGAGCCTGGCGGAGCAGGTCGATGAGCTCCGGGAGGGTGGTGCGGTTGGTTAGGTCTTCGACGTTGGGTGGGAGATCGGGGATCGAAGGGCCGACGCCGACGAGCTGGACCGGGTGCGGGGAGAGGGCGGTGGTGAGCTGGCACACCTGATGGGCGGTGAGGGATTTGCCGGGGCCGCGCGCGAAGGGATGAAGGAGGATTTTCGATTTTCGATTCTCGATTTTCGATTGGTGTGGGGGGAGGGGGAATTGCGGGTGGCCCGGAATGCTGATTCCGAGGGCGGGGAGGATCTGGAGGTAGCGGTCGACGGCGTGGGTGGCCGGGGTGGTGTCGGCGATCTGGTCGTAGAAATGGCGGGCGCCTTCGCGGGCGTCGCTGAGGCCGATCGTCCTTTTTGCCCCGGAGGCTTGGGCGATGAGGGCGCTGCGGAGGAGGCACTGGAGATCGATGGCGAGGTCGGGGCAGCGGCGACCGAGGGCACGATACCAGGCGAGGGCCTGGATCTTTCCGCCGAGGCCGCGGAATTTTTCCCGGGGAAATTCCAGAAGTTCGTTGGCGATGCCGCTGCCTTGGAGGACGGGGGCCCAGCGGGGGTCGATGACCCAGGTGAGGTGGGCGGTGGGGTAGGCGTCGCGCAGGGCGGCGGCGACGGGGAGCGCGTGGACGACGTCGCCGAGCGAGCCGGGTTTGATGAGGAGGATGGTCAACGTCTATCGCCCGGTGGCGAGGCGTTCGGCGAGTTTGGCGGGGAGGCCGGCTTCGAGGATTGAGGCCTGGGCGGACTCGATGTCGTAGTCGATGCGGCGGAGTTCGATCTCGTGGGTGTTTGTGTCGTAGAGACAGTAGGAGGCCCGGGGGTCGCCGTCGCGAGGTTGGCCGACGCTGCCGACGTTGATGAGAAATTTTTTCCCCTGCTGGACGTGGAGGATGTCGAGGGGCACGGTGCGGACGCTGCCGTCGCGCAGGTAGGCCTTGGGGGTGTGGGTATGGCCGATGAAGCAGACGGCGGTGTGCTGGTAGCTGAAGCTGGCGGCGGCGTCGAGTTGGTTGAAGACGTAACCCCACTTGTGCGGGGTATCGAGGGTGGCGTGGACGACGGTAAAATCACGGACCTGGCGGTGCATGCGAAGCCCGCGGAGGAAGTCTTTGTCGTCCTCGTCGAGCTGGCGGCGGGTCCATTGAATGGCTTCTTCGGCGAGCGGATTGAAGCCCTCGTCGTTGGAGATCATGGAGGCTTGTTCGTCGTGATTGCCTTTGACGACGGGACACTCCATGGAGCGGACGAGGTCGAGGCACTCCCGGGGGTGGGCGTTGTATCCGACGATGTCGCCGAGGCAGACGTAGTGGGTCGTGAGCTGGGTCTTCGCGTCGGAGAGGACGGCCTGAAGGGCGGGAAGGTTGGCGTGAATGTCGCCGAAAATTGCAAATCGCATGGAGCGGGAAGTTACGGATGAGTCGGAGACTCTATTCGATCCGCGGGCGGGATTCCAAGTTCGTCTTCGAGATCCTTGAGACGCTTGATGACGGTGGGCTTGCGTTCCTCGGGGCCGAGGTCGTAGAGCGCGCGAAGGGCTTCGTAGGCCTCGCGCTCGCGGTCGGGGCACTGAGCGAGTTCGTAGGCAGCGAGGCGCTTCACGTAGGCGGGCGCGTTGGGGAAGGCGGCGGCGGCGGCGTAGGCCTCGGCGGCGGCGCAGTGGTCTTCGGCGCGTTGGGAGAGGAGGAGGCCGAGCCGCTCGTGAAGAAGCGGACTGCGGGGGTTGTTGCGGATGCCGTCCTCGAGAAGGGTGCGGCCGAGCTCGACGTATTGGCGCTCGTTCCGGCGGCGGAGAGCTTCACTGGGCTCCTCGGCTTCGTTGTTGCGGGCGTTGATGGCGGCGTTCCACGCCATGTGCCAGGAGCCGTTGTCCCAGTAGAGTTCGGAGTGGGGTTGGAGCGTGGTGACGGTGTCGATGAGGCCGGCCATGCGGCCCCACTCGGTGTCCTGCCAGGCGATGTGGGCCTGGATCCAGTCCCACGCGGCGACGAACGAGCGGAATCCACTGAGCGCGGCGAGGAAGGACATCTGACCGACTTGTTCGCGGAGGGAAAGATCGAGTGAGGTGCTGTTGAAATCGGCCTCGGCCCGGAGCCTGGCGAGGTGGGTCTGAATCGGGAGGGCGAGCGCGCCGGTGGCGGTGATCGTGATGGTCGCGATGAAGATGCGGAGGGGGTGGGTCATTTTGCGGTCGGGGGTGGGAAGTGCGGCTGCGCCGGGGGGTGGGGCCGACGGGCTGGAAGCCCGTCGGGGCGACCTGGAAGGTCGCGCTCCCCGGGTTGCTCCCCGGTCTTCATAGTTCGCGGTTGGTGAAGAGGAACACGGCGAGGGCGTAGTAGACGAGGACGTAGAAGGCGGCCAGGCCGAGACTCTGGAGGAAGAGGGCGGTGGGGATGGCGAGGCCGCCGACGATCTGGTCGTTGAAACTGAAGGCTTGGAGATCGGGGAAGACGAGGGCGACGATGGCGAGGAGGATTTTCGTCCACCACTGGGCGACCTGACCGTCGAGCCAGTAATCACGGGCGGTGGATTGGAGGTGGCCGATGAAGTAGACGGCGATGGAGATGAACATCGCGAAGATGCTGGAGGAGGCGAAGGTGCTGACGAAGAGGGTGAAGGCGGCGAGGACCATGGCTTTGCCGAAGATCATGGTGATGCCGGGGATCAGATTGGCGTTGAAGGTGGAGGCGCGGATCTGATCGATGGCGCGGGCGAGGTCCTCGGGCGGGAGATCGGCTGCCTGGCGGGTGGTCTCGGCGATGACGGCGCTCTCGCGAAACCACAGCGCGGTGAGGAAGAGCGCGGTCATCACGCCGATGGCGATGGCGAGGAGAAGACCGATGCCGAGTAGCTTGCCGGCGAGGTATTCGAACCGCGGAACGGGCTTTGCCAGGATGGTGTAGATGGTGCGGTCCTCGAGGTCCTTGGGGATCAGGAGCGCGGTGGCGAGGATGGCGATGAGGGCGGTGAAGATGGACATGGCACCGAGAGCGACGTCTTTGAGCATCTGAAATTCCTCCTCGAACGAGAGCTGGGCCATGAACACGGAGTTGCCGATGACGAGCAGGGCGAAGATGAGGAGGAAGTAAAAGATCTTGAGCCGCGTGAGCTCGGTGAGGGTATTGAGCGCGAGGGTGAGGGTGCGCGCGGGCGAGAAGCGGGGGATGGCGGGGCGGGTGGTCATGCGATTGGGATTGGGAAGTGGGTGCCGACCTTTTTCCCGGCGAGGGCGTCGGCGATGCGGCTGGGTTCGCGGCCGTGGGCGATGGTGGTGGGGATGCCGGCTTGCACGGCCAGTTTGACGGCTGAGAGCTTCGCACCCATGCCGCCAACGGAGTTGGGACCCTTCTCGGCGGTAACGAGGGCGAAGGCGGAATCGATGTCGTCGATGAGCGGGACGCGCTCGCCCTGGTCCATCACGCCGTCGGAGGCGGTGAGAATGACGAGGTGATCGGCGGCGGCCAGGATGGCGACCTCGGCGGAAAGTTGGTCGTTGTCGCCGAAGGTCAGCTCCTGCGTGGCGACGGAGTCGTTTTCATTGATGATGGGGAGGATGGCCGGGTGGGCGAGAAGTCGCTGGAGTGTGTTCTGTGCGTTGGAGCGACGGAGTCGGCTGTCGATGTCGGAGTGGGTGAGGAGGAGCTGTGCGGCTTGGATGTGATGATCGTGGAGGCAGGTGTCCCACGTCCGGACGAGGTGGGGTTGGCCAACGGCGGCGCAGGCTTGTTTGCCCGGGAGATCGGTGGGGCGGGCGGTCAGTCCGAGCGCGGAGACTCCGGCGGTGACGGCTCCGCTGCTGACGACGATGCAGGAAAAGTCGGCGGCGATGAGGTCGGCGAACTCCGCCGAGAGGCGACGGAATTGCTCGAGATCGAGGGTGTGGCCCTCGGGATGAGTCAGGACGCCGGTGCCGAGCTTGATGACGACCCGGGGATTTCGATTTTCGATTTTCGATTTTCGATTGGGTGGATTTTGCATCAGCGGGCGGAGAAGAGGCGGAGGAAGCCGGATTCGAGGGCGACCTGCTCGAGGACGTTGGTGCCGAGGTCGGTGGTCATTTGCTCGAGGGCTTCGATGCGGGCGAGGAGGGTGCGGGTCGGGAGGCTGGCGGCGATGGGGGGTTGCGCGGGGCGGTCGGCGAGGGCGGGGGATTGGTGTTGGATGCGGAGGAGGTCGGTGAACCAGCTTGTGACGGTCTGGAGGAGGTCGGCTCGGCGGCGGAGGGCGTCGGCTTCGATGAGGGCTTTGATCTGGTCTTCGCGTTCGTCGAGCCACTTGCCGTCGGTGGTTTTCTGGTAGTGCTTTTGGTCGGCTTTGTGCGCGGTGAGAAATTCGGCACGAATGGTTTCGCGCTCGGAGTTGAGGAGGTCAAGAAAGGCGCGCGTGAGACGGAAGGCGTCGGCGACGGGGGAAGCGGGCCGCTGGCAGATCGTCTCGAGGGCGTCGAGGAGGGCTCGTTCGGCGGGGGTGGGCTCGGCGGGGGCCCCGGCGCGGAGTTGAACGACGATGCAGCGGGAAATGATGGTGTCGAGGAGGGCACCGGGGAGCGAAGAAGAGAGAAAAACGTGAGCTCCGGCGGGAGGTTCCTCGAGCGTCTTGAGGAAGGCGTTGGCGGCCTGGGGCTGGAGGCGGTCGGCTTCGCGGATGTGGGCGACCTTGGCTCCGCCCGCGCTGGCGCCGGAGCGGAGGGCCCGCTCGAGCCGACGGACGGGCTCGATGAGGATGCGGCGGGATTTGGATTCGGGCTCGGCGAGATGGAAGTCGGGGTGGGTGAAGGCGGTGGCTCGCTCGGTCGCGAGGATGTGGCCGGTGATCTGCTGGATGATCTCGTTCTTGCCGCTGCCGCGTGGTCCGACGAGGAGGTAGGCGTGCGCGAGCCGCCCGGAGGCGTGGGCCTCAGTGAGTCGGGTGAGGGCTTCGGTGTGGAGGAAGGCCATGGCGTGGGGAGAGATTCCCAAATCGCGGGGGCGGGGGCTACTTTGAAATTTAACCAGGTTGGAGAAGGCGGGCAGTGATCGGTGGTTGGTGACTGGTGATTGGTGGGGTGAATGCGGTGGGCTTTGCTGGAGCTTGGAGGACGCGGCTTTGACGGGGGATGAATTTTTCGCAATGGTCCGCGCCTATGGCAAAACCGGTAGTATTAATTATTCGTGACGGGTGGGGAATCAATCCGAACGGTCGGGCGGGCGCGGAAGCGGACGGAAACGCGACCCTGCTGGCGAAGACGCCGTTTCACGATGAGCTCGTCGCGAAATATCCGCAGGGGACGGTGAGCGCCAGCGGTCTGGACGTCGGGCTGCCGGACGGGCAGATGGGCAACTCGGAGGTCGGGCATCTGAACCTGGGAGCGGGCCGGGTCGTTTATCAGGATTTTACGAAAATCAACAAGGCCATCGAAGACGGGGAGTTGGCCTCTAACGCGGTGCTGAACGATGCCTTCGAAAAAGCGGGGAAGGGTCGCCTGCATCTCCTCGGGCTGGTGTCGGACGGTGGAGTGCACAGTCATCAAAAACACCTGGTCGCGCTGGCCAAGGCGGCGAGCGAGGCGGGAGTGACGGACATCCTGGTGCACGCGATCACGGATGGGCGGGATACATCGCCGACGGGCGGGGCGGGATCTTTGGTGACGGTCGCCGAAGGGCTGGCGGGCACGGGAGCCGAGGTCGCGACGGTGATCGGACGGTATTTTGCGATGGATCGCGACGAGCGTTGGGATCGGAACAAATTGGCTTGGGACGCGATCGTGCTGGGACGGGGCGAAGTGTCGGGGGCGACGCCGAGCGAGGCGGTGACGGCTCGATACGAAGCGGGGGAGACGGATGAATTCTTGAAGCCGTTCGTTTTTTCGCACGCCGATGAGCAGCGGGTTCGCGACGGGGACGTGGTGTTGTTTTTTAATTTCCGCGCGGACCGGGCGAGGCAGTTGTCGCGGGCATTTTTGTTGCCGGAATTCGACGGGTTTGATCGCGAGGTGACGCCGAAGATCCACTACGTGACGCTCACGCAATACGACAAAACCTACGATTGCCCGGTGGTTTTCCCGAAGGAATCGCCGAAGCGGATCCTGGGTGAGGTGGTCAGCGAAGCGGGGCTCAAGCAGCTCCGGATCGCGGAGACGGAGAAGTATCCGCACGTGACGTATTTTTTCGACGGAGGGGTCGAGAAGCAATTCGAGGGAGAAGATCGTAAAATCGTGCCATCGCCGAAGGACGTGGCGACCTACGATCTGAAGCCGGAAATGAGCGCGCCGACGGTGATGCGGGAGGTGGTCGATAACCTGGAAAACTACGACCTGGTGATTTTGAATTTTGCGAATCCGGACATGGTCGGGCACACGGGAGTGGTCGAGGCGGGGGTGAAGGCGGTCGAAACGATCGACGAGGGCGTGAGGCAGGTCGTCGAGCGCACGCTCGCACTGGGCGGGTGCGCGGTGGTGACGGCCGATCACGGAAACTGTGAGCTGATGCGCAATCCGGACGGCTCACCGAACACGGCTCACACGACGAACCTCGTGCAGTGCATCTACGTCGCGGCGGACGCGGCGGAGTGCGCGGTGCGGGACGGAATCCTGGCCGACATTGCCCCGACGTTGCTGGCCCTGCTGGGATTGGAACAGCCCGGAGAGATGACGGGTCAGTCGCTGGTCGTTCGGAGCTGAGCGACGAACGGCTGATCAGCCGACCCGCTCGGCGAGGTCTTCGGCGGGGTAGGTCCAAATCTCGCTGAGGGTGGGGTGGTAGTGGGGAACGGCGGCGAGTTGGGCGGCGGTGGAGCGAAACGCCATGGCCACGACGATCTCGTGGATCAGCTCGGCGGCGTGGGGGCCGACGCAGGCCCCGCCGAGGAGCTCTCCGGTGCGGGGGTTGGCGAGGAGTTTGACGCAGCCGTGGGTCTCGCCCATGACCATGGATTTGCCGTGGTCGTCGAAGGGGTAGGAGGCGGTGATGACGTCGATGCCCTGCTCGGCGGCGGCGGATTCGCTGAGGCCGACGGCGGCGACCTGCGGCTCGGTGAAAACACCGAAGAGCACGAGGCGGTAGTCCATTTTCTCAAAGCTCTCGGCGGGATCGTCGCGGAGGAGGCGGGCGGCATTGCGGGCGGCGAGTTCGCCCTGCGCGATGGCGAGGTGCACGATTTCGTAGGGACCGCAAACGTCGCCAGCGGCGAAGATCGAGTCGACGGTGCTCTGCATGGTGGGCCGGACGTCGATGCTCCGTTGGTCCGGATCGAAGCCGGCCCGCTCGAGGTGGAGTGGCTCGACGTTGGGGCGACGGCCGAGGCCGTTGAGGATCGACTCCGCTTTCACCGTTTGCTCCCGACCAGCGTGAAGAAAGTGGACGTGTTTGCCGTCGTCGTCGCACTCGATCCCGGTGATCTCGGTCCCGGTGTAAACGGTGATGCCGAGTTCGCGGTAGGCGTCGGTCACCACGTCGGCGAGCTCGGGGTCGAACCAACTGAGGACGTGGGCGCTGCGCTGGATGATGGTCACCGGCACGCCGACGGCGTGGAGGTAGTAGGCGAGTTCCAGCGCGACGGGACCGGCTCCGAGGACGACGACGGACGCGGGGAATCGCTCGAGATCGAGGACGTCGTCGCTGGTGAGCGCGTCGCAATCGGCGAGCCCGGGGACGGGCGGGGTGCTGATCACGGAGCCGGTCGAGATGAGGGCGGTCCGAGTGGTGAGCGTGCGGGAGGAGCCGTCGCGTTCGCGCACCTCGAGGGTGTGGGCGTCGATGAACGTTGCCTGGCCACGGATGAGTTCGAAGTCACCGTTCTCGAGCTGATCGGCGCGGTAACTGGCGAATTCGGCGATCAGTCGGCGTTTTCGGGCGATGATGGCAGCGGGATCGGCGGAGAAATTTTCGGCGTGGAGACCAAATTCGGCGGCTCGGCGAATGGTCATCGCGCGGTTGGCGGATTCGAGCAGGGTCTTGCTGGGCATGCAGCCCCGGAGGATGCAGAGGCCGGCGATTTCGTCGCCTCCTTCGATGACAACCGTGCGGAGTCCTTCGGCGGTGGCGGTGCGGGCGGCGGCGTATCCGGCGCTGCCGCCGCCGATGATGGCAAAATCGTAGTCCATGGGCGGAGCATCGGACGAATCGCGGTGCGTGTTAAGCCCGCAGTTGGGAGCGGACTGGCTCGACGGTGCGTATAGGTTTCGCGATGCGTTGTTATTACTCGCCCGGCTACCATCTGGAGCTTCCGGAAGGTCACCCGTTTCCGATGGGAAAATTTCGGGACGCGCACCGCCTGCTGCTGGCCGGAAAGGTGCTGGCGCCGCGTGAGATCACGGAGGTCGATCCGGCGGATCGGCGGGTCATCGAGCGGGTTCACGAGGTCGGCTATCTGGATCGGTTGATCGCAGATGAATTCTCGGACCGCGAGCGGACGGCGCTGGGATTACCCCCGGGACCGGCGTTGTTCGAACGATCCGCGCGGGAGGTGGAGGGAACTCGTCGAGCGGTGTGGGCGGCGCTCGGCGATGGGGTGGCGGCAAATTTGGCGGGAGGGACGCACCACGCGTTTCCGGATCACGGCGAGGGATTCTGCGTAATGAACGACGTGGCGATTGCGATTCGCGACGTGCAGCAGCGACATCCTGGCATCCGCGTGTTGGTGGCCGACACCGACGCCCATCAGGGCAACGGGACGCACGCGATCTTCGGCGGGGAAGCGAACGTCTTCACTTATTCGATTCACATCGGGCGAAATTATCCGTCGCGAAAAGTGCCGGGCACGCTGGATGTTCCCCTGGAGCGGTTCGCGGTCGGGGGACGTTTACTTGGCAGCGCTGAGAAAGAGTCTTCCGGAGGCGGTGGAACGGTTTCGGCCCGACGTGGCGATCTGGATCTCCGGTGCGGATCCGCACCGGAACGACCGTTTTGGGCAATTGCAGCTTAGCGCGCGGGACATGGTGGCGCGGGATGAAATGGTCGCGCGCCTGTTTGTGGAGTCCGGAGCGCCGCTGGCGGTGCTCTACGGGGGTGGTTACAACCGGGAGGTCGGGCACACGGCCCGGTTGCACCGGAATACCATCGCCGTCGCGAAGCGCGTGGCGACGGCGGAGGGGGTTGTCTAGCTGAAGGTCAGCTTTTTCACGCCGGAGGCGGAGGCGGCGTTGAGCACGTCGATGATTCGTTCGTGACGGGTCTCGGGGGTGGGTTGGATGACCACCGGGTCTTCTCCACCGTATCGCTCCATCAGGCCGGAGAGCGTCGTGCGCAATTCGGTCAGTTCCTTCTCGGTTCCGAAGTCCTTGTTGTTGAGGATCACGTGGCCGTCGGCGCGGATCTCGACCATGATCGGGGTCGGGGGCGGGCCGCCCAGCGACGAAGCGGATTTGCCACTCGGCAGACTGACGTTGAGTTCTTTTTCAATGATCTGCGATCCGGCTGCGGCCATGAAAAACAGCAACAACACGAAAACCACGTCGACCATCGGTGCGATCTGGAACCCCGGATCGCCATCCTCTGATACACCTCCACCACCCATATTCTTGTCTCCTCAGTTGCCGGCTATTCGCCTTCCTTGTCGACCACCGAGAACGTGACGTTCGCGATGCCCGCTTGACCGACGACTTCGAGCAATCGTCGCATAAATTCATACCGCACGTCCCGGTCCGATCGAATCAAGACCCGGATCAGTGGGTTCTTGGAAACTCGTTCCTGCAGGATGCCGACCAGGTCGGCTGGGTTCGGAAAATTGGTTTCGTTGACCTCGATTCCGACCGCGTTATTGATTTGGTTGTAGGTAACGTTGATGATCACCTGCCCGGGGTTTTCCTTCGCGTCCTTGGCCGCTTTGGCGACCGGGAGATTGACGTCCGCGCTGGACTGCAGGACCTCGGTCGAACTGATCGACATGAAGAAGACGAGCAGAACGAGCAGAATGTCGATCATCGGAGCGATCTGGAATTCCGGATCGGCTTCGGCTTCCGGCTGTCGCCGCGCTTTTTTCGCGCGTCTGCTGGTGGGGGCCGCTTGGGACATCGAAAATTACGCCCAGTCGAGGGTCGCGCCGCAGTGTGGGCAGGGATTCACGCCCGGGGTGATCGCGCCGTTGCAAACGGGACAATTCGTGGTCAGCTCCATCGAGACGCGGCGGGATTCGCCGGCACCGGCGGCTCCGGGAGCGCCCTCGCCGGCGGAGAACGTATCGCCAACCTTCAGGCCGCCCAGCTCTTCGAACGGGATGTCCTCCACGAGTCGGAAAATGGTATCGTCGGCGTCGCCGAGCGAGTTGATCGTCTTGTTACGGAAGTAGTAGTAGAAGATGAACGCCGGAATGGCGATGAAGAGACCACTCGCCGTCGCCATGAGAACCTCACCGATGGACAGTGCGAGCGCCCGCGGATCCGAGACGCCGGATTGTCCCAGCACGGCGAAGGCACCCATCATCCCGATAACCGTGCCGAGAAGGCCGATCATCGGTGCGATGACACCGATCACCGACAAATAGCTGTTCTGGGTCTTCAGCGTCTGAGCTTCGCGAATGGCGTGCTCGCCGATGGTGATTTCGACGGCTTCCTTCCCTCGACCGAGGCGCTCGAGGGCGACCTTCAGGACGTTGGGGAGGTAGGCATTGTTCGCGTTGCAAATTTCCCAGGCTTCCTGGTAATTGCCGGCGTCGATGGTTGCGCGCAGCGAGTCAACCACCGCCTGGGGTGCCAGCTTTTCGCGACGGAGATTCAGGAACAGTTGAATGATGAACGTCACCATGACGATGGACGTCGCCAGGATCGCGATCCAGATCAGGATGATCAGCGGACCACCGTGGAGAATGGTCTGAAGGATGGTCATCTCCTCCGGTAGCGCGTCGGCGGATTCGGCGGTGGCTTCCTGCGCGAAAATCGGAGTGACGGATAAGAACAGAGCGCTCAGTGAGAAAAATGCTCGGCTCAGGAAGGAGGGGAAAGACAACTTGTTCATTTTTAAAGGGGTGAGGTGTAGACGGAAAATCCTTACGGTGCGATCACATTTTTCTCGTCGACGAGAGTTGTTGCGCGGCTCTGAGCTTCGGCGACCGCAGCGGCGTCGGCGTAGAAGACGGTCACCGTCATCAAATAATTCCGCAACGCCTCCGGAAGATTGCCCTCGGATTCGTTCACGCGTCCCATGAGTAGGTAGGCGCGACCGTAGGTGGAACTCTTCGCGCTCTCGGCGCTCTTGATCTGCCTGGCTTCCGCGATGATCGGCTCGAGGCGGGTTTTCGCCGAGGCGAAGTCGTCCTTGGCGACGTCGAGGCGGGCGATCGAGACCGCCGAGAGATCGCTGGCATCGGGGTAGAGCTCGGTGAAGCGCTCGAAAATTTTCTCGGCTTCTTCGACCTGGTCGAGTTCGAGCAGCGAGTCGCCGAGGAGGGCGTAGGCCTGGCCGACCCAGGGGACGGGGAGGCCGGAGTATTTCTCCACGATGGGGCGGACTTCGATGAGGGCGCGGGCGTTGTTGCCGTCGGCTTTGGTCTGCTGCGCGGTCGCCAGCTCGGGTGGTGCGGTGACGATGGCGCTGTCGATCTGATCGAGCGGAATTGCCGATTGCGCCGGGCCGACTTTCAAAGTTACCTTCCCGTCCGAAACTCCGAGCACCTCTCCCTCCCTCTGTAAACCGCTCTTCAAAACGAGGACGTCCTGGGCGACGGCGAGGGACCCTGCGGTGACCATTGAAAGAAAAATTACCGCTCCAATGGAGCGGCGAGGGGAGAAGCTTGAAATCATCAGGGTTTTCCTAAATCACATTCTCCCACTCACATCAACCCTTTGCCGATTTAATCATCATGTTCGTCTGGATGCGTTCCCACATGCGCAAGCTCATGCTTGTCGTCACCATTCTCACCATCACCGCGTTTATTTTCCTCTATAATACGACGGAACTCGACCAGTTGAACGCCGGGAATTTTGCCCGGATCTACGGCAAGGATCTGACGCTTCAGCAGGTCCAACGCGAGGCACGCAGCTACAATCTCGCGCTCGCACTCGGTCTCACGGAATACGTCGGCACGCTGGACGGATTTTCCGGCGAGTCGGACCCCGGTTCGTTTGTCTTCAACTCGATGATCATCCAGCACGAGGCTCGCGCCCTGGGGATCGCGCCGACCGATGCCGAGATCGCTGAAGCCATCGCGGCGCTGCCCGCTTTTCAGACCAACGGCGCGTTCGATCAGACGAAATACCAGCAATTCAATCTGAACTTTCTCGCGCCCAACGGTCTCACGCAGGTCGAGCTCGAGGAGGTCGTGCGCGGGTCGCTGAAGCTGGAGCGAATCACGGCTCTGCTGGAGTCCGCGCCCACGGCCGCGGAAGTGGAAGTGACCTACAACGCGCGGTTGTTCCAGCCCGTCACCGGGTCGGCGGTCACTTTCCAACGTCAGAAATATTTTGATCAAACGAAGGCCTCCGACGCCGACGTGCAGGCCTACTACGAAGCCAATCAATTCCGCCTGGTCACGCCCGAGCTGCGCACGGCGCGGGTCGTGACGTTCTCGCTTCCCGAGAGCGAAGCGGGCCTCGAGGACAAAGCTCGGGTGGACGCGCTGCAGAAGGTCGCGGACGCCTCGGCGGCGTTTGCCGATGCCGCTTTGGAAAAACCTTTCCTTCAAGCGGCAAAAGACGCCGGATTGGAGGTCGAAACGACCCTTCCCTTCGAACTGTCCGGACGCGTCGTTGCTCCCGCCGGGGCCGAAGAGACCGCGACCGATCTGGGCGGTGCGGTGGTCACCAAGATTGCCCCGACGGCCTTTTCGCTGTCCGAGAGTTCGCCGGTGAGCGGAAGTTTGCAGGACGGGGATTCCTTCCACGTGATCGAACTCGCCAGCGTGATTCCTTCGCGGGAAAAGACGCTCGACGAGGCGAAGGCGGAAATCGTTGCCGACCTCCGGAGCGTCGAAGCCGCGACGTTGCTGCAGAGTGGGGCGGACGAAGCGATCGATCAGATCCGGACCGAACTCGAGGCGGGTAAATCTCTCGCCGACGCGGTGAGCGCCGTGCCGACGGCCGAGTTGAAACCGATCGCCGACGTCGCGCCAACGTCCGAGACGGCGACTCCCGAGGAGCGCGAGTTTGTCGAAGGCACCCTGCAGCTCAAGGATGGGGAGATGAGCGGAGTGATGGTGCGCCCGTGGGGGGCTTACGCCGTCTACTTGGAGAAACGGGCGCCGTTGGACGAAACGGCATTCGCCGAGAATCGCGAGCCGATGACGGAGTTCATCAGCGGTCGCAAGAGAGGGATCCTGCTTTACCAATGGCTCACTGCGGCCGCAGAGCGGGTCCGGCCTGCAGTTCTCGGGTGACGAGGAAAGCTAGCGCGTAGCAACGATGAGCGATTCCGCCCAGCCTGAGGTTGCCGAGCTTTTCGACGACGCCAGCGGTGACATCGCGGTCGGCGATCTCGACGCGGCGGTCGAGAAATACCGGCGTTGCGTCGAGTTGGATTCCGGGTTTTTCGACGGGTGGCACGCCCTGGGCATGGCGCTCATGAAAAACGGTGACCACGAGGGCGCGATTGCAGCCGGGTTGGAATCAACCCGGCTTCGACCAAACGACCAGCTCGCGTGGTCGAGCTTGTCGCTCTTCTACGTTCGGAATCACCAGATCCCGGAGGCAGAAGCCGCCGGGACCAAGGCGAAGATCCTCAGCTGGGGCGGGAAGGTCGCCCCGGAGGCGTCGGGATCGCCCGGGATTCCGACGCCGGAATAGCGCCGAAGTTACGCTCTCAACTCTTCGCCGGAGGCTCGGCCACTTCGTCCGCCATGGTGGCGTCGCGTTCGCCCATTGGCTCGGGCGGTCCGGTCGTGGTGTCCTTGGCCGTCTGGTGTTCGAGCTCGGAATTCAGTTCCCCACCCAGCAAGATGATGAACGCGCTGATGTAGAGCCACATCAGCAACACGACCACGCCGCCGAGCGAGCCGTAGGTTTCGTTGTAGTTCGCAAAGCTGGCGACGTACCACGAGAACAACGCCGACGCGACCAGCCACAGGATGGTCGAGACAATTGAGCCCACAGAGACCCATTGCCAACGCGGCGTGCCGCGCGATGGTGCAAACCGGTAAAGCACCGCCAGGGCCACCAGCGAGACTCCGGCCAACAACGGCCAGCGAAGGATCTGCGCTGTCCATTCGATCCATCCCGGGAGGCTCAGACTCCCGATCAGAGCCGGGACGCCGGCCACGCAAAACAACGAGACGATCACCGTGACGACGGCACCCAGGGTCAGAGCGAGGGTGACGGCCGTTAGCTTGATGAAGCCGCGATTCTCGCGCTCTTCGTAGGCGACGTTCATGGCGACAATGGCCGACTTCGTTCCCTTCGAGGCGCTCCACAGGGCAAATGCGATGCTCAAGAGGACGGTCCAGCTGAGGGCTTCGTCGGAATTCGACGAGACGGCGGTCAGTTGATCGACAAGAATGGACCGCACCTGATCGGGCAGAACTCCGGTGAGCTGAGCGATCTGGGCCTCAATCCCGGCGGGGTCCGAGACCATTCCCCAGAGCGCCACGGTGGCGGTGAGGACGGCGGGAATGCTCAGAAAGGCGTAAAATGCCACCCCGGCGGCAATCACCGAGAGGTTGTCATTATCGATCTCGTCCTTGGTCCGCAGGAGCACGTCCCACCAGCCCCGCTTCGGAATTTCGGTGGGATTGGTTGCCTGGCGGCCCCGGGGAGCGGTTTCTTCGGAGGTGTTCATTTGATGGAGATCAGGGGATTGGGGCCGGGTGTCACGACGGTCTCGGACTGCATCGGAGGCGTCGCCAGTGGTCGGGTCATTGGATGGAAGAGATCATTCACTTTCCCAATATCGCTGTCGGGCGGTCTGCCGGGGGTCAGAACATTCCGCGAGCGGGTGATGGAGTCGGAACCGGGCGGTACGTTGCTCGCGTCACGCCGCGTCGTCCGCCAACTCTCCCGCCACCGGGCTGGTTGGTAACTTCGCGATCATCGACTCGCCGCCACGGACGGATTCGCCGACCTTGACCAGCACTCGACTGTCCTCCGGCAGCCAGATCTCGGTGCGGGAGCCGAACCGGATCATGCCGAACTTCTCCGCCTTCGCCACGACGTCGCCCACGACCGACCATGGCACGATGCGTCGCGCGATGGCGCCCGTGATTTGGCGCACGCCGACGGTATGGTCCTTGCCCTCGATCACCCACATGCGCGCGACGTTATCGAGGCCCGAGCGCTCGTCCCGCGCGTCGTAGTATTTTCCCTTCCGAGGTTCGGAATACAGGATTTTTCCCGCGATCGGTGCGCGATTCACGTGGACGTCGATGACCGACAGGAAGATCGAGACGCGGATCATTCGGCGACGCAGGATTTCGGGTTCGATGAGGTTGTCGATGCCGACGATTTTTCCATCGGCCGGGGAGACGGCGACCTCGTCATCGTCCAGCGGGATGCGCTCGGGGTCGCGGAAAAAGTAGAGCGTGAAAAGAATCGCCACCACCCAGACGAGCGAGAGCGGCGGGAGCCAGACGAGGCTCGCGAGCAGCAGGACGACCAAGATGGCGAGGATGGTGGTTGCCTCTGAGATGGCCCGACGTTCTTTCATGCCTCAGGATTATCATTCGGATTTGCGCCTGCCTAGTGCGGAAGAATCCCCTTCCTTGATCTGCCCTCGGCTTTGCCGTATTCCCATGCGCCTCATGTTTCGCATCGCATCACTCCTCGTCCTGACCGCGTTGTTGACCGGTTGCGGTTGGCTCAAACGGGGGAATCGAGCCGCCCCGAAACCGCCCAGCGAATGATCCGGGTCGATTGGTATGGCTACCAGTGCTTCCGAATCAAATCCGCGCTCGGGATCAGCATTCTCACGAATCCCTTTTCCCCCGGCACGACCAGCTTCACGCCGCCGAAGGGGCTGACTCCCGAAATCATCCTGATCACGAACGAGGAGAGTGACGTGAACAACATCGATCTCGTCGACAACTCGCCCAGCATTTATCGCGGCAGCGTCGGGATGGGGACGAACACGTCGGCGGGGATCCGAATTCTCGGCGTGCCGGTTTTTGCGAACCCGGAGGTGCAGGAAATCGCCGGAATGAACGTGGTCTTCCGTTGGGCGGTGGACGGGTTGAAGTTTTGCTTTCTCGGCGAAATCGACGGTCCACTCTCCAAGGCGGATGCTTCGAAAATCGGCGCGGTCGACGTGCTGTTCCTGCCGGTCAGTGGGACCAAATTGACGTCGGCGGAGCGCGCGGACATCGTCGAGCGACTGCGGCCGCGGGTGATCGTCCCGATGGGCAGCAACGCGGCGGTGCGGACCTACGCGTCCGGCTTTACCTCGGTCTACCCGCTCAATGGCAACGCCGCGTTGCTCTCGCGCGAGGCGCTGCCCGCTCAACAAACCGTCCTGCTCTTCCGCGCTCCGTAGTTTTTCATCCATGAAGATTCTCATCGTTGGTTCGGGCGGACGCGAACACGCCCTCGCCTGGAAGCTGGCCCAGTCGCCCCGGGTCTCGAAGATTTTCGCAATCCCCGGCAACGTGGGGACTGCGCTCGTCGGCGAAAACGTCGCGCTGACCGCTGCCGACAACGCTGCGCTGGTCGCGTTGGCCCGGGAGCGGGAGATCGACCTCGTGGTGATCGGCCCGGACGACGCGCTGGCGGCGGGTCTGGTCGACGACCTCACGGCTGCGGGTATCCGCGCTTTCGGACCGGCGGCAAGTGCGGCGCGGCTGGAGTCGTCGAAGGCATTTGCGAAGGATTTCATGCGGCGGCACGGGATTCCCACGGCGGAGGCGCAGGAATTCACCGACAGCGAGGCCGCGCACCTTCACTGTCGCTCGGCGAGCTACCCGCTCGTGATCAAGGCCGACGGTCTGGCGCTGGGGAAAGGCGTCGTGATCGCGGAGAATCCGTCCGAGGCCAGCCACGCAATTTATCGTGCGATGGACGCCGGGCAATTCGGCGACGCGGGCCGACGCATCATCATCGAGGAATTCCTGGAGGGCGCGGAGTGTTCGATCCACGCGCTCTTCGACGGGGATTCCTACGTTCTGCTGCCCGATTGTCGCGATCACAAGCAGGCCCACGATGGTGGGCTGGGTCCGAATACCGGCGGAATGGGAACGGTTTCTCCTTCGCAATCGCTGACCGATGCGGGATGCGAGCGGGTGAAGGGGGAGATTCTCGACCGGGTGCTGGCGGGGATGCGGGCCGACGGGATTGATTTTCGAGGGATGTTGTTTCCCGGGCTGATGCTCACGGCGGATGGCCCGAAGGTGCTGGAGTTCAACTGCCGCTGGGGCGATCCGGAGACCCAGGTGTTGGTGCGTCGGCTGGGTAGCGATTTGGTCGATCTGCTCGAGGCGTGCGTGGACGGGAGCCTGGCCGACCAACGGCCCAAGTGGTCCGACGAGACGGCGGTCTGCGTCGTCCTCGCCTCCGGCGGATACCCTGGGAGCTACGAGAAAGGGAAAGCGATCTTCGGTCTCGAAGCGGCGGCGGAGTCGCCGGGGGTCGTGGTGTTTCACGCCGGGACAGCGGTCGCGGACGGCAACGTCGTCACGGCAGGCGGGCGGGTCCTCGGGGTGTCCGCCGTGGGGCCGGATCTGGCGTCGGCTCGTGACGCCGCCTACGCGGCGGCGGACCAGATTCGCTTTGATAAAGTGCACCGCCGAAACGACATTGGCTTCCTTTGAAAACGCTCCCGTTCCTCGCCCTGCTTTTTCTGTTCACCTCCGTCGGCGTGGTGGCGCAGGACGTTCGCCCCGCGCAGCCGGTCCCCGTCCAGCCCGCACAGCCGGTTGATCCCTCGCCGACGCCGGTCGCGGCAATCCCGAAGCCGACCCCGGAGCCCACGCCCGTCCCCACTCCGCCTCCTTTGCGCGAAATGGTCGATGGGCTGAGCGAATCGCAGATCGATCAGGCGATCGCCGCGCTCCAATCCGATTTTCTCGATCCCTCCAAGACGGAGAAAAAATCGCTTCGCCGGGCCACGCTCGAAGGCCTCGTGCGGCGGCTTTCGCCCGGGGCCTCGGTGACGACCGAGGAAGATGCGGCCCGCACCGCGACGGCGGGGAATTTCCTGGCTGAGATCCTCGACGCCCGCATCGGCTACGTCCGCCTGGGTGGGCTCGATCCCGAATCGCTGGCGCAGATGGACGCGGCGCTCGAGAATTTCGCGACCAACAAACTACGTGCGGTCATCCTCGATCTGCGGGACACGCCGCCGTCGCAGGATTTCGACGTTGCGGCTGACTTCGCGCGTCGCTTCACCCCCAAGGGACGGCTGCTGTTTTCGATTCAAAAACCGAGCGTCAAGCAGGAGCGGATCCTGACCGCGAATCAGGACCCGACCTTCAGCGACGTTCTCGTCGTCCTGACCGACCGGGATACCGCAGGTGCCGCCGAGGCACTCGCCGCCACGTTGCGGCTGAATTCCAAGGCCATGATCATCGGAGACACCACGAGCGGCGAGGCGGTCGAGTTCGCCGACGTGTCGTTGGGCGATGGGAAAATTCTTCGCGTCGCGGTCGCCCAGGTCGTCCTTCCGGAGGTCGACGCCATCTTCCCCGGTGGAGTGCAACCCGACATCGCGGCATCGCTCTCGCCCAGGGTGCAGGCAGAAATTTTCGCCCTCAGTCGCGAGAAGGGCGTGAGCCAGTTCGTCTTCGAGAACGAGCGTCCGCATCTCAACGAGGCGGCGCTCGTCGCCAACACCAATCCCGAACTCGATCCCGCGCTCGCTGACCAGACGGTGCAGGAAAACTGGGACTCCGTCCTGCAGCGGGCCGTGGATCTGGTCACCGCGATCAGCTTCTACGACGGTCGCGAGAAGTGAGCACGGTCCTTGGGCTGCTCGCGGCGGTGGGGGCTCTCCTCCCGCTCACGGCCGTCATCCCCCCGGGCGGTTCGGCGACGCTCGACCTCGAGCTCGAGGTGGACGACGCCCGGCTCGCGAATCCGCCAGGCTATTTTCCGGGGGAGGCACCCGTCGCGCGCGTGGTTTCACGGGTGGTCGTCGAGAACGTCGGGAGCCGACCCGCGCGGAATCCGATACTCCGCGTGAACGGGCGACCGTATCTCACGATGAGCGACCCACTGGACTTCCTGGGCCTCGCAGCTCGGCCCGACCCGCTGCGACTTTACGACGCGTGGATCGGGCATCGCGTCCACGGGACGACCGATCTCGATGCGAACCACGATGCCGTCGAAGTGCTGCGGTCCATCGGGGCGACGTTTTGCGGGGATAATACCCGGGCGGTCGGGCGAATGCTGGCCCCGGCGGGAATCGGGACTCGTTTTACCCAGGTCGCGGGACACTCGGTTGCGGAATACAACTTCGGGGGTGATCGCTGGACGTTGCTCGACGGAGACCAAAATGCATTTTATCTCCTGCTGGACAATCGCACCATCGCGTCGGAAGCCGATCTGCTGGCGGATCCGTTTTTGGTCTTGCGCACCCGCGTCTTCGGGCGCCAGGCAAATTGGTCGCTGGCCGCTTCGGCGCAGAATGCGGCGCGATTCGAGTTCGTCGATGCCCGCAAACCGAAAGCCTTTCGCGTCAAGGGCGATCCGGCCCCGACGGATTGGACACTGCTTCCGGGCGAGTGGCTGAAGTTTTATCGCGACAAATATCCGGAATTCGTCGTCGCGAGTACGCCGAATCTGGCCCGGGACAAGACTCTCGTCGGCGCGGCGCGCGTCGTGAAGTTCAGAGTCGATCTCGCGGCCCGGCGGGCGGACGGGATTCCGCTTCGCTCCCCGTTCCCCATCCTCTCAGTCCAAGGCGAAGCTGGCGAAAAGCGCATTGCGGAACCCGGCGAGGAACCGGTCCTCGAAATCGAGCTTCCGGTTGGTGACTCCGCGACGCTGACCTGTCAGGTCACCCCGGCGGCGATCCCGACGCTGCGGACGGGCGGCAACGATCTCCGCTCCGAGGCTGATTCGGCGCTGAGGATCGAGTTTCGACTTGATCCGGAAGCCTCGAAGTTGGAGCAGGTCGACCGCCCGACCGTGCAAGCCGACGCCATCTTTGAAAACCACGTTCCCGCCTTTAAAGTGGACGGCCCCGCCGACCAGATCTGGTGGCAGGTATCCGACGACGTTGATTTTGGCCTCGTCCCGCCGAATTTCGACACCGTCACGGCCTTTTCGCCCCGGGTTCGCATCCGATCGCAGCTGGATCGGACGTTTTTATCAGCGGACCGAAAGCATTATTTCCGAGCGAAAATCCGGAGGGCCGGGGTGTGGAGCGACTGGAGTGACCCCGTAACGTTCACGACCAGCAAGCCGGCCCAACCGAAGATTACCGGCGTCCTGGTCGCGGACGGTGGACTCGCCGAGGTCAGTTTCGAAAAGCAAGACGTTCGGATGCGCGTCTACGGTTCCAACCGATTTGATTTTCTACCCCCACTCTACACGGACGTCGAACCGACCCAGATCGAGGATGGTCGCATCGTCGAGAGTCGGACCAATGATAACTTTCTGAGCGAAGTCGACGGGAACCGGGGGTTTGCGGTCGTCCCGCTCCGGCGGTTTTATCGGGTGATTGCCGAAGTGGGTGGGGCGTATTCCGTTCCCTCCGGGATCGCGAAGTTACCCGCTGGCGCGAACGTCCCGCCGGCAAAAGTGCTGCAGAATCGTCATCTCAAGCCCGAGGGTTCCCTCACGGGCAGGGATCTTGCCACCGAGATGCCAACTTTGGGTTGGTAGGTGGTCGGGTTGCGGTGAAGCGTTCAGACGAGTTGATAGAGAGTGCTCGCGACACCCCCGAGGAGGAGCACCATCGGGATGAACCAAACTTGGTTATCCTCGAAGACCTCGGCGCTCGCCGGGCGTGACGGCGGGTATTTGATCTGGACCGGGGAGCCGATGGGATCGAGCGGGCGGGGGAAATAGGCGTTCGACGTGTTGACGCGGTGATATCTCTCCTCGCGATCCTTGAATTCGATCACCATCCGCCAGAGCGTCAGACCGCTGTCGGATTCCTGGGCGACGTAGTCCACGATCGATCCCGTCGTCCGCACGAACGAGCAGACTTGAAGGTAATTCCACACAAACCAGAGGATTCCGATCAGCGCGGCGCCACCCGAGATCGCGATGGTGAAAGTTTGGTCCCCCATGGCCTCAATCGATGACGGTTGGCTGGAAATATCAAGCTAAACCTTAGGCAAAAGACTACAAGGCATCTGCTGATCGAATTTTTGGGGTTTGCGGGAGGCACCGCGTCGAGACGGCTTCGGAGAGTGATCGCCAAGTCATTGCCCGGAGCCCGGAAATGGCTAACCTGCCCGGAATGCGAGTGCGAGCGAAGGAAAGTGCGAGCGCCAGTCGCTTCGTGCTGGTGATAACGGCCTGCGTGATCGTTTTGCTCATTGCCGTAGCGCTGGTCATCCGCTGGTTCGTGGTGGAAGTGCCAGCCAGCGGTGCTGAGCGGGCGATTGGGATCGCCAAGGCCGTGGCGGACGACGTCAGCAAGACATTGCAATTTCAGCCCACCGTCGTCGTCAATAACCGCACCGTCATCCAGCAGGATGCCGCCGTGGCCAAGTTGGTCACCATTGAGCGGCCGCTCACTGAAACGCACAGCTACGAACACCGCTGGCTGGGGAGCACGAAGCGGATCGACGTGGAGGGTGACTTTGTGCTGCGCGCCGGGTTTGATCTCAGCAAGCCCTTCGTGATTCGCGTCGATCCCGACTCGGGTAATGTCATCGCCGAGTTGCCGCCCGCCGAGGTTTTGTCGGTCGAGTTGACTGACCTGCGGATTCTTCGCGACGACGACGGTTGGATCAACCAGCTGACGGCCGAGGATCGCGAGGCGGCCATCGATACGCTGCGGGACCGGGCGACGTTGCACGCGATGGAATCTGATTTGCTGGAGGAAGCCCGTCTTTCGGTTGAACGCCGATTGCAGACAATCCTCGCCAGTGAAGGCCGGGAAGTGTCATTTGATCCCGAGCCCACGCCCCTGCCATGACCCCGCCCGTTACCGTTGCCCTGCTCCTCAAAGCTCCGATCCCCGGAACCGTGAAAACCCGGCTGGCCCGCGAGGTCGGGGTCGATAACGCGACGCAGTATTACAAGCGGCTCGTCCGGCATCAGATTGCGGAGATTCCGGAGGGATGGGAGATCGTCGTTCACTACGCGCCCGCCGACGCGCTGCCGCGGATGCACGCGTTTCTGGGCGAGGACCTCGACGTTTGTGCCGCAGCCCGAGGGCGATCTGGGGGCGCGGCTGCAGCACGCGGCGGCTCACCATTTCGAGAAGAATTCCGGTCCGCTTCTGATCGTCGGCGGCGACTGCCCGTATCTGACGAGCGAGGTGCTCGAGGAATGCGCGGCGAGTCTGGCTCAGCGTCAGGCTTGCATCGTCCCGGCTTTGGATGGCGGCTACGTCTTGATCGGACTGTCGGAGGATCGCCCGACCGTGTTCGAGAACATCGCGTGGAGCACGCCGAAGGTGCATCTGCAGACGGTCCGGCAATGTCTGGCCGCCGGTCTCACGTTTCGCGATCTGCGACCGGCACTGGAGGATGTGGATCATCTCTCCGCCTGGCAACGCGCTCTCGCCAGCGGGACCATGCGAATCCCAGCAGCAGCGGAGTCCACATCCAGCAGCGCCTCCGTCGGCGTCTGCCGCCACCGCGTGACGCTGGTCGCCTGGCGGTATTCCAGCCAGAAGTAGACGAACGCCGAGATCCCGATCAGGCGCAGGCCGAGATTGCGGGAGGCGACGGCGAACGGCAGCGTCCACGCGAAATACCAGGCGTGGATGACCGGCGAGAAGATGTAGGTCGCCAGAAACGCCTCCTCGCCGAAGGCCCGCAGCGAGCGCGCGCGCCACAGGCGCCAGAGGATCACCGCCGCAAATGGCCAGACGAAGATCGAGTTTTGCTTGATCGTCTTCGGCCAGTATTCCTCGACGAGACGCGGGACTAGTTCCGCGCTGCGGGCGAATTGGCTGAACTTCGCCGGGCTGAGCGGATGGACGCCGAAGGTGCCCCAGAAGACCGCGACCGACGCCAGCAGCGGGAGCGCCATCAGGACGGCCGCCGCTGCGGCCATCCGCCAGCCGTCCCGCCGCCAGAGTGTCAGCAGTGCGAACGCTGCGAAGGGAGCGGACAGATATTTCAACGCGACGGAGAGGCCGATGGCGGCGCAGGCAGCGACCCGCCCGCGTGGAGTCGTCGCCGATTCCATCCCCAGCCAGCCCGCCACGAGCGGGAGCAGGAAGAGGCTGTCGAAATGCGCGCCGCCCGCGAAGACGTAAATGACCAGCGGGTTCCAGGCGTAGAGCAGAGCGGCGTTGCCGAAGCGCCGCCACAGCATCGCGACGATGCCGAGGTCGGCTGCCACGATCACGAGTTTGAACGCGAGAACGGTGGGCGAGATGGTCGCGATGAGCCGGAAGAGCAGCTCCGTCAGCGGTGGATAGATCGCGGTGATGGATGGGTGATTGATGTTGCCCCACCACTCGGGGCGGAGGTCGGCGAGCGCCGGCGCGTTTGGTGCGAGCGTGTAGGGATTCGCGCCGGCGTTTTGCACCAGTCCTTCCCACACGTAGCGCCACACATCGCCGCCGGGCTCCATCGGCAGTTGGATGAGCCGGGCCGCCACCGCGACGCCGAAGAACACGAGTGGACGGACGGATTGCAGTGTCCAACTGACCGCAAATCCCAAGCTCATCACACCGGCGGCCATCAGGAAGCGTGGCACGGCGGCTGGGTCCGGGAGGTTGCCGTTTGGCAGCATCCAGAGTGCTCCGCCGAGGAGGAGGACCGATGCGATGGCGGTGAGCTGGCGTTGCCACACTTCGAGCGCGAAGCGGGCGACCGTCGTAAGAATGATCACGCCGGCCTGCACCGAGCCCTTGATCGTGCCGGAAACTTTCGACTGCCCCGCGCTGCGCCGATGGTAGGGGACCGGCACCTCCGCGCAGCGCAAGCCAAGCTGGGCGGCGCGCGCCTGCATTTCGACGGTCCAGCCAAATCCTCGGTCGCGCATCGCGAGCGATTCGTAGGCCGAGCGACGAATGAGTCGCAGGGGCCCGAGGTCGTGAAAGCGAACCCCGAACAGGAGGTGGAGAAGGAACGGGGCGAGCCAGTTTCCAAATCGCTGAGCGGCGGTCATGTGACGACGACCCGCTTCGGTCGCCCGCCGATCGCCGAGGACGAAATCTGCGGAGTCCGCCTGCTCGATCAACCTCGGAATCGAATCGAGGTCGTCGCTGCCGTCCGCATCGCAAAAGAGGATCCATTCGCAATCGTCCGGCAGGTCCAGGCAGCCCGTGAAGCAGGCTTGACCGTATCCGCGTCGCGGCTCGGAGATCACCTCGGCGCCCGCCGCGCGGGCGACCTGTGCGGTTGCGTCCGTGCTGCCGTTGTCGACGACGCGGATCTGGGTGAGGCCGCGGGCAAGGAGGCCGCGCACAACGGATGCGATGGACTCGGCTTCGTTGTAGGCCGGGATGACGGCGATCGGAGTGGTGGCATCTTGCCGCCAACAATCAGGGGGTTTCGAATTTCCCGTTGGCGGCTGGAAGCCACCACTCCGATTGCTCAAACGACCTCCCCGGCCATGGCGCTTTCCCACGCGAGGAATTCGCCGGCCCGCACTTCGGCGCGCTCGGGATTTCGGCGGATGTAGCGGACGCAACGCTGATAGTGATCGCCGTCGCGAACGATTCGATCAAAGTAATCGTGCTGCCAGAACGGTCCCGCGTTTCCGGTGAGTCGATTGATCTGAGTCGCAGTAAAGCTTTTCCACGAGTGCAATAATTGCTCCAGAGGGACCTCGGCGTTGAGCACGAAAAGCGCGTGAACGTGGGTGGGCATCACGACCCAGGCGAGTTGATGGCAGCGCTCGCCTTCGAAGTGGGTGAGCGCTCTGCCGACGATGGTTGCGCATTCGGGTCGACGGAGGATGCAAGCTCCGTGGCTGCGATCCAGCTCCTGCTCCCAGCGGCGGGTGAAGCGTTTGTCGTATTCGAGTTCGGTTTCCGGTGACCACGGCTTTGGGTGGCATTCGAGCCATGTCGCTTTTTCGAAACGCCACCGATTCGTGAGCGTCGTGGGGAGCGAATCCCAGAGACGAAAGGTGACGAAGTAGACCGCGCCTTTTTGCTGCCAGTGTGGCAGCGCGGTTTGCCAGCGGCGGATGTCGCCGTAGGGATTGAAGAATTTGAGATCTTGGCGGTTCACTCGGTGGCGAATTTCTTGTTGGCGGCTGGAAGCCGCCACTCCGTCATTCCCGCTCGGCCATGAGGACGGGGGAGGCGGGGACCGTGTCCAGGACGATCCTGCCGTCCGCCGCGTAGCGACCGAATTCCAACACGCCGGTCGGGCAACTCTGGACGCAGGCCGAGCACCGAACGCACTCGGGATCCTCCATTGGCTTTCCCTTGTTGGCGAAATTCATCACGTCGATTCCCTGATGGCAGACCGACGTGCAGACATTGCACGAAATGCATTTCTTCTTGTCCGCGAAGATTCGGAACCGCGTGAACCGCGCGTAGACGTGCATCAGCGCCGCCAGCGGGCACGCGAAGCGACACCAGACGCGGCCCGAGAAATGGAAATACAATCCGAAACCCAGGATTCCCGCAAAGAGCAGATCGACGAACCAGGCGTAACTCCACGGCATGACCGTGTGGTCGGTCGAGCCGTCGACCCCGAGCGCGAAGAGCGTTTTAAAAATCGAATCCGGCCAGATCCACGCCGAGAACGCGAGCGAAGAAAATCAGGAACGCGAGGGCGAGAAACACCTGCCCGACCATGTTCAGGCGGTTCCAGAACGGGCCGTGCGGCATTTTTTGCCGATGGGAATCTCCGAGCGTCTCGGCCATCGCGCCGCACGAGCAAATGAATCCGCAGTAGGCGCCTTTGCCCCAGCGGTAGATGATGAGCGGGATGATGACGAACGTCTGCACGAGGCTGATGCCGAGCCAGGCCCAGAGCGGCTGCTCGGTGAAGACGTTCCAGATGAACAGCGGCCAGGCGAGGATCAGACCGAAAGCGCGCCAGTATTCGCGCCCGCTCCCGTAGTTGACCTCCGGAAACAACGAGTCGGCGACCGTTTTTCCGAGGCCGGAGTCGAACCACCCGTTGTGCCCCGCCCAGGGCAGGAGAATGTAGGGCACGAGGAAAAGCGGGAGAACCTGAAACGCCGCCAGCGTCGTCGTCTGCCGGGTGATGTAGGGAGTCCGCCGCATCCGAATCCGCCGGATGCCGAAAATCACGATGAGCGAGCAGTAGAGAAAGGAGTAGTAAAACCCGGGGTCGCCCACCGAGAATTTCAGAGTTCCCAGGAGGTTGGCGGGATCCGTGAAGGCGCCGCCGAGTGAGGTCCACCACTCGCCGACGTTGAAGGGAAACCAGTTCCGTGACTTGAAGAATTCGTTAACCGGCAACCAGGTGCCGCCCTTCTTCCATTGGTAGATGAGCGTGAAGATCACCATCATCGCCGCGAGTGAGATCCAGAATTTCGAATTTCGCTCGTTGCTGATGTTGATCCCCGAGCGGCGGAAAAAATCCAGCGGGGCCTCCCGTCCGATCATCGCGAAGACGGCGTCGTTCGGGATCGTGCGTTCGGAGCCGTCGTCGAGTTTCAGCGTGACTTCGTCGTCGCGGATTTCCGTGACCTGGGACGCCATCTCGAGCGTCACCGAGTCGCGCTGGCCCAGTTCCTTCGAGCTTGTCGACGTTCTCCGGTTTGGGGCGGGAAAATTCCGGTTTGCGGTAGCTCAGGGTGACGGTCGCGCCGACTTCGCCGAGTGCGATGGCGGTCTCCATCGCGGAGTCGCCGCCGCCGACCACGAGGACATTCTTGCCCTCGAGGTCCTTCGGATCGTGGAGACGGTGGTGGACCTTGTCGAGTTCCTCACCGGGGACGCCGAGCGAGCGGTAGTTGCCACTGCGGCCGATGGCGACGACGACCCGCTGGGCGCGGTGGGTTTGGCCCTCGGCGTCGGTGAGTTCGAGCGAGCCGCCGCGCCGTCGATCTTCTCGATGCGGGCGTCGGTTGTTTCGATCTCGTGCTCGTCCTCGTAGTGACGTGCAGTTCCTCGACGAGGTCCTCCTTCACGTCGGTCGTGAACTGCAGGTCGCCCGCCGGGGTCATGTCCGTCGGGTAGGTGTAGATCGGCTTGCCCTTCGGAAAATCGATGACGGTCGAGAACGCCTGCTTTGGCTTCGAAGAACTGGTAGGACAGACCGCGTTTGCTGGCCTCCATCGCGGCCGCAAGTCCCGACACTCCGGCGCCGATGATGGCCACGTCGAGCGTCTCGGTATCGCCGGAGCCAGGCTTGAAACCTGATTCCTCGGCAATGGTGCCGATGACGCGCGCCCCGGTGTCCGACGAAAATTTCAGCAGGGGAATGCCGGTCAGATCCCCGACGATGTAGACGCCCGCGACGTTCGTGGAGCCGTCGGCGTTGATCGCCGGGGCCTTCTCCACCTTGCCCGCCGGCCACTGACCGTGCAGCCAGTGGTAGTAGCGGGTGAGAGGATTCGCCGTCGCGGACGAGTCGGTCACAGCCGATCTTCCTCGATGTCGTAGACGTCGAACCACACGTAGACCGGGCGATCGGACGGGACGTTCTCGGGAATGTAGTCCTCGAGAAATTCCTGCAGCTTGTCGGGCATTTCGCTGATCCGTTTGTCCCGGAGCGAGTTGTTCCATTTGATGATCTCGATCCGTTCCCGCTTGGTCGCGTTCGAGTTGATCCACTCGCCGACTTCGTCGTCCGAAGCGCCGGTCGCGACGAACTCCTTGAACTGATCACCCGTGAATCCGGCGAAGTCGAAGAAGACGTTATCGAGCGGGCAGTCGTAGTGATATTCGCCCAGCGTCCCGGCGATCGCGGCCCGGCATTTATCGAGCGTCCGGGCGGCGATCACGTAGCCGCCGATCGTCTCGCGCGGACTGCGCGGGAAGGTCTTCGAAAGGTCAGGAGGGGAGAGGAGGTCTTCGTTTTGAGTCGTTCATCGTTTGAGAAAATGGCTGGGATGGCATCCTTCCTACGAGGCGCATTTCGGCGGTTTATTCCGAGCGAATGTCGACCGGGCTTCGCATGAATGGCGGATTCTCTGGAGAGAATCTCAGGTTGACCTCGAGCAACCCGAATTTACACCTTTTCTCCATGAAGTTTGCCGTGCCTCATCCTTCCTGCTCTGTCCGTTCGTTGCGTCGCCGTGATTGTCGCGGGTCGGATTCCTGCCGGGCGGCCTCGGTCTTGAACCTCGATCCGATGGCGTTGACGGTCACGTTTTCAGGGACCGACATGGGAACGCCCATTCACAGCGGGAATCGGGCGGGTCGGTCTGGTCCAGCTGCCTTTCAGCTTGTCGAGTACTTCGAACAACAGCTTTCACTTAATGACGCCGTTGGTCGAAGCTCGGGGCGGTCCAGACGTGACGAGATTCCCTCTTTCACTTACCAGGGGTCGGTCTCCGATCCCGGATTCGAGATCGCAATCGCGTCATTCACCTTTGCCGAGCAGACAATCACCGGGACGGGGATCGCTGCTACCTACGCTAAGCTTCGATGCACTGCAACGAGCTGATCTGGAAGCTTTCGTTTCTGGAGGCGGAGTTCTCTCTAGCCATCAATGGCGGCTTTTCGGACATCTCGACCCAACTCGTTCCCGAGCCCGGGACGATCGGCTTGTTGGCCGTGGCGCTCCTCGTAGCCGGAGGAGCCGCCGCTCGGCGGAGGAAGTAGCGCTCGTCACTCTGCCGCGCTGGCGGTGTAGCTGAGGCAGGCGATTTCGTCCATCGTGGTCTGCCCGGCGATGACCTGGATGAGACCCTCCTGATAGAGGGACAGGACACCGGCTCGCTCGGCGACGCGGCGCATTTCGCTCTGCGGGGCGTTGCGAGCGATCATGTCCGCGAGTTCAGCGTCGACCGAGCACATCTCCATCAGGGCAATCCGCCCCGCGTAGCCCGTCTCGGTGCATTCCGGGCAGCCGCCCGGGAGGTAGAGCGTCTGCTGCTCGGAGGCGAGTTCGACCCGGTTGCTGGCGAAGTGCTCACGCATCTGGTCGGTGATCGGGGCCGGACGTTTGCACTGCGGGCAAAGACGCCGGACGAGGCGCTGGGCCTGGGAGAGGGCAAGCGAGTCGGCCAGGAGGTAGGGGGCGACGCCCATCGAGATCAGGCGCGAGACGGCGCGCAACGAGTCGTTCGCGTGCAGGGTCGTCAGGACAAGGTGGCCGGTGAGCGCGGCGTTGACTGCGGCCGACGCCGTCTCTTCGTCCCGCGATTCGCCGATGAGAATCACGTCGGGATCAGCACGCAGGATGCGGCGCAGACCTTCGCCGAAGTCGATGCCGTTGATCGGATCGGTCTGCGTCTGATTGATCCCTTCGATCTCGTATTCGATCGGATCCTCGATCGTGTGAATGTTGATCGATTCGCTGTTGATGCTGTTGATGAACGCGTAGAGCGAGGTCGTCTTGCCACTGCCCGTGGGCCCGGTGACGAGCACGAGTCCCTGGTCGCGGGTCAGCGTGTCCTTGATGATCCCGGATTGGCGCGGAGACAGGTTCAACTCCGCCAGTTCGCGGACGCCGTCGCGTTTGTCGAGGAAGCGGATGGTGATTTTTTGAAACTCCTTGCTGCACGGGATGGCGGAGACGCGGCAGTCGATCCGTCGCTGCCCGATGCGCATGCTGAAACGCCCATCCTCAGCCGTCTGGCGACGCTGGCCCATGTTCGAGTAGTTTTTGAGCAGGCTGATGATCCGGGGGAGCAGGTCCTCCGAGCAGGAGTGGATGAGGTGGAGTTCGCCATCGATGCGGGCGCGGAGCCGGGCGGTGTTGAAGTATTTCTCCACGTGCAGGTCGCTCGCCTTCTGCGAGGTCGCCCGGTAAAGGACCCACAGCAGAATCTGCTCCGGCGTGGTGTTGATGTTGGCGGGATTGACCCGCTGCATTTCGCCGGGATCGATCTCGACCACGTTGGCATCGTCGGAGTAGACGAGGTCGCGCTCGGCCACGGCGGTGCCACTGGCCGCCGCCCGCCCGCGGCTGCGGCTGATGGTTTCGCGAACGGCTTCGGCATCGGCCAGCGCGTAAACGAAGCGCACCGGGTCCTGGCCGCTGGAATACCACTCGTCCTCGAAACCGTAATTGTCCCGATCCGACGCCAGCAGGTAGGTGACGTTCTTCCCGAAGTAGAGCGGATACACGATGTGCTTTTCGAGGAGCACGTCGGGGAAGGTCTCCTGGGGTGGTGCCAGCTCCGGCGCGAAGATTGGCCGACCGGTGGTCATGTAGTTCATGCCCGGGCCGTAGTCCCGCGGCAGCAGCTTGTAGTCACCGACCCGCCGCATATCGATGTCTCCGAAGGCCTGCTCGCTGGCCTTCAGTTTCTCGGCCTCGATCTCGGTCATCGGGTAGTGCGCCAGCATCCAGCGGGCGGCGGTGCGCAGGCCGCTGTTGCGCTCGGGACCCGGGAGGTTTTCGACCGGGCTGGACTCGGCCAGCGGAACGGTGGCGATCCGTTCGCGCACGTCCTCCAGCAACCGGGCGTATTGGGAGCGCCCGACGAGGACGCGTTCGTAAAGAAATTCGGGGATTCCCCAGGCGTCCTCCGCCGTTGGGTCGAAGTGCGCGCAAAGCAGCACGGGGCCGACCGAACCGAATGGCAACCAAGGTTCCTCCGAATCGTCAGCGCGACCGAGTTTTCGAAACACCTGCTCGGCCCGGGTCGAGCAGGCCGCCCGGACGAGATCGTAGGGAACGTCGTTGAAATTCTCGGCCAGCCACTCGAGCGCCTGATCGGCCGGAATGCCGTTCGCGGCCGCGATGGTTTCCGTGAAGAGGTCGCTCCCGCCCCCGGCCTGCGGCGGGCAGGTCAGGCCCCGGCTTTCGAGGGCCGTTTGCAGGCGGTGGTGGCGGTCATGATCCTTCGAGGTCTCTTCGTGCACGTGATTGGCAGTGTTGCGTGTGAATCGCTACCGCGCAACCACGATCCCGGCCCCCGCTTCTCCGACCGGGAGGAGTTTGAAAAATTTTCCCGTCCACTGCAGCCGCACCAGGTCGGTGTCGGTCTAGAAATCGGCGGCGAATTCCGCCGGGATGTAGGGCGACTCCGGGGAGTCCGGAGCTCGGGTCCTGAAGGAGGGTCAGCACCGCGGCTTCGTCGGTCGAACCGCTGGCGGCCGCGATCGTGATCGTGCTGGCTGTCTGGCCGTAATGCAGGACCGCGCGGTTGAGCAGCGCCATTCCGTCAGCACCGATCCCGGCTCGGGTGGACGGAAGAAGGTTTCCAAACTGCGGAATCGCGATGGCGGCGAGGATGCCGATCACCGCGATGGTGATGAGCAGTTCGGGAGTGAGAAGGCGGCGTCCGCAGAGGTGAAGTGGCGGCTGCGCCGCGTGGGGAGGGTGGGCGACTGGAAGTCGCCCCTCCTTGAAAGAGTCCCCCGGGCTGTCCGATGCATATTCACAACTAATAACTATCAACCAACAACTATGAACTAATACCCGACCGCCGTGCCGCCATAGGTCAGGGTGACTTTCTGGAGGGCGGCGACCGAGGGCGGGAACGCCATGGTGGAACCCCCGGGGACGTAGAGCGCCAGCGTGTTGGGAGCGAAGGCGAGGTAGGGCTTGACGAGCGTGTAGCGGGCTTCGTCGGTGGCCGCGGCACCCCAGTTGGTGATGGCCGTGGCCCGACCCTGGGCCTGGACGTAGCTGGCCATGGCCATGTTCAGGGCCTCGGCCCGCGCGATGGCGAGGTGCCGCTCGCTGTCGGACTTGACGCTCACGATGTTGGGGAGCGCGAGGAAAACGATCACGCCGATCAGGGCGACGGCGACGAGGACTTCGACGAGGGAGAATCCTTTGCGGTTAAAACGATTCTTCATGGGAGTGGGCGGAGTTCGACTTTCGGGTAGCTGCCGGCTACCCAGGCGGAAAACGTAACGTATTTTCCCGTTTTTTCCATTTCCGCGGTGCGATAGGCGTCGGCGACGCCGGGATGCGGGTCCAGATGACCTGCCGTGGCGTCCGAGAGGTAGGAACTGAAAAGATTGAGTTTGGCTAATCCCGTCGTTGCGTCGTTGTAGTCGCTCTGGGCGGAACTCAGGCTTTTGGGGATCCCGTGTCTGGATTCACACCGGAACTTTCGCGGGTGATCCACGTGTTGAGCGCTTCCTGAAGCACGGCCTGCTGCTGGAGGACGACGACGCGACGGGCGTCCTGCGTGGCGTTGGAAAAGGCCGCCACCACCATCGACGCCATGACTCCGATGATCGCAATCACGATCAGCAACTCGATCAGCGAGAAGGCCGGGTGGCGATTTGCGCTGGGGCGGGAGGTTTTCATGCAAGTTGGGTTAAAAGCGAACAAGCTCCGGGGTTTCCCCCGGAGCCTGGTGCGTTACAACGGGGTATTTCCGTTGAGAATTGAAATTAAGGAATCAATCTACCGTTCCAGTTGCCAGCCTTACGTAAATCCAGACGGAGAGTGTATAGTGGAGATGTAATCCGAACGCCAGTTCGGATCTCCAGCCGCCATGTCCGCGGAGAATGACGAGGATCGACATACATCCAGGTCCAGTAACACCACCCGCCTTAGGCTTCACCATCTCCAGAGTTCCTTGTAGCTGGTGGAATGTATCCAGAAGCCTGACGCTGCCTAAGAGTACTGACGCGATTGTTTGAGCATTCCGTCTGATCGTCGCAGTCGTTCGCACCACCGGTCAGCCCAGCAATGTTCGGAATCGCGATCGCGGCGATGATGCCGATGACTGCGATGACGACGAGGAGTTCGATGAGGGAGAAGCCCGCGCGGAGCGAAGCTTTGGCTTGCGCCAGCGGTGAAGTGACTTTGGTTGTTTTTTTCATGAGTTGTTGAAGGTTGACGTTTCTTGTGACGAGCAAAAGATTGCCCGAATCTGAAACTTGGTCGCAACTCCGAACGATCCTGTATTTTCTCATGGGGAAACTATGTAGCGCAAGCCTCCGGTTTGCTGGTGGGGCCTTGGCAAGCCAGAGGCTTGCGCATCCCCTACGCTTCGATGATGTGATTTCGAATCGCGTAGCGGACGAGGTCGCTCACCGAATTCAGGTCGAGTTTCCGCATGATGGCGGCCCGGTGGGTCTCTGCCGTCTTGACGCTGATGCCGAGGGTCGCGGCGACTTCCTTGTTACTCTTGCCCTCGGCCAGCAGTTGCACGGTTTCTCGTTCGCGCGTCGTGAGACGGGCTCCTTCGCCCCCTTCCTCCCTGGCCACGTCCGAAACGCCGGCGCGGAGGAAGGCGTCGAAGACCATCTCACTGACCTTCGAGCTGAAGTAATGCTTGCCCGCGCCGACGGTGCGGACGGCGGAGAGGAGGTGGGTGCCGGCGTCGGATTTCAGCACGTAGCCGAAAGCACCGGCCTGGAAGACCTCGTGCACGAGTCGCTCGGCGTCGTGCATGGTGAAGATGATGACGCGGGTGCCGGGGGCGACTTTCCGAATCTGCCGGGTGGCGTCGATGCCGTTGAGCTCCGGCATCGAGATGTCAATGAGCGCCACGTCGGGAGCGAGCTTCTCAGCCAACCGGATGGCCTCGCGTCCGTCGGTGGCTTGACCGCACACGTCGATATCCGCTTCCTGAGCGAGCATCCCGGCGATGCCGTGCCGGACGACTTCGTGGTCGTCGGCGATGAGGATGCGCAATTTTTTCACGTGGTTTTCTCCCATTCCCAGGGAACAAAAGCGGTAACCGATCGTGCCCGTCGAGTCGCTGGTGACGCGGAGGGTGCCGCGAAATTGGGCAATGCGCTCCCGCATCCCGAGGAGGCCCACGCCAAGGGGCGTCTGCGAATTCCCGCCGTCCGGCAGGTCGTTGGCCAGCCCGACGCCGTCGTCGGAGACGCTCACGGTGAGGCCGTCCGACTCGCGCTCGACGCAGACGCGCGCCGAGTTCGGCGCCGGAATGTCGGTGAACGTTGGAGAGTGATTCCTGCACGATACGGAACAGGGCCGTCTCGACGTCGACCTTCAAGCGCGGCAGCGAGGTGGGGCTTCGAAATCGACGGCGATGCCGGATCGCTTGGCGAAGCCGTCCACGAACAGGCGGACTGCAAACACGAGTCCGATCTCGTCGAGGAGCGGCGGATGCAGAAGGTGCGAAATCGTGCGCAGCTCGGTGCCGCATTGATTCGCGAGGTCGCGAGTCTGCTGGAGGATGCGGCTGGCCTGCGGATTGGCTTCGCCTTCGAGCGTGGCGAGCATCGAGAGATTCATCTGGATGGCGGCGAGCACCTGCGCCGTCGAGTCGTGAAGGTCCCGCGCGATGCGGCGGCGTTCTTCGTCCTGCATCGTGAGGAGGCGACTGGAGAGCTGATGAGACTGCTCGTCGGAGGCGCGCAGGGATTCCGTGAGTTGCTCGATCTCGCGGGCGAGCAAGGAGACTTCGTTCCCGCCTCCGCTCTCGAGGGCGATGGATTGTCCCCGGGTCGCGGCGGACGCGGCGACCCGGTGCTGGAGGGCCCGGATGGGCGAAAGGACCGCGCGGTCGAGCCCGAAGAAGACGAGCAGAAACAGGACGCCGCCCGCGATGGCAAACGCGATCAGAAAGATCCGGATCGCCCGGCGACCGGTCTCGAGTTCCGTCCGCTCGTGGATGAGCTGCGCGAGCCGGGGAGGTTCGCCGGCGGCACCGGGCACGGGAAAGGTGGCGACAATCTCGCCGGGGTCGGTGATTTCGACTTCAACCCCGCTTCCGGGTGGCCGCGAGGGAGGGGGGAGGAACTTGAGTTCGTCGCCGTTGAGTTCTGATTGAAGGTCGGCGGGCGGGCCGGATCGTTGGAGTATCACCGCCAGCCGTTCGGCGTGGGTTTTCATCCGGACGAACTCGAGGTCGCGGTAGGCGCTGATCGTGATCTCGGTCGAGAGCAAAAACACGACCGACAGGAGAAGGATCATCGCGGTCGCAAAGATGAGGAGCGCCTTGGTGTGGATCTTCATTCCGGGGGGAACGTCGGTTTTATTGGATTGTACCCGGAGCGGAGATCGCGGCTGGGGGTTTTGTTTTCGGAAGCATGACCTTGCTGAGATTGAAGATCGGTCCGTAGATCGCGTAGACGAGGAGGCCGACGAAGACTCCCATGACGACGATCGTGATCGGCTCGAGGATTTTGTCGATCGAGTTGGCGATGGTGTCGAGGTCGTCTTCGTAGTCGGCGGCGATCTCGTCCAGCATCTCGGTCGCGCTGCCGGTCTCGCCCGCGATCTGCATCATGGCCGCCACCATGCGGCCGTCGGGCCCGAGACGGCCGGACTCCTGCAGGAAACTCTCCGGCAGCGATTCGCCCTCCGCCACGCGGTCACGGATGACGAGGAAGAACTCGCGAAAGTCCACGTGCGATGCGCTGTCGGCGACGATCTCGAGCGCGGTGCTGATACGAACGCCCGCCTGAAGCAGCATTGCGAGGACGCGGAAGCTCACGGCGGCGGCGGACTTCCGCACGATGGCACCGACCGTCGGGATGGCGATCACGATCCGCTGGACCGCGGGTCGCCGATAAATCGCCGGCCATTTTTTGAAAAAGTAGAAGAGGGCGGCGAAGGGAAGGATCGCGAAGTAGGGGCGGTGGACCAGCAGGTCGGAGAGCGCCATCATCGCGCGGGTCGCGAGCGGCAGGCTGGCACCCATGGAGGAGTAAAGTTTCGCGATGGCTGGGACGAGGGTGAAGCTCATGACGATGACGACCGTCACGGCGATGAACAGGACGATGGCCGGGTAGATCAGGCCGCCCTTGAGTTTCTTGATGATGCGGAGGGTCTTCTGGTTGCCTTCGGCGATGCGCTGGCAGATGAGCGAGAGTTGGCCGGATTCCTCACCGGCGCGGACGAGGGCGAGGACGTCGTCGGTGAAGATCTTCGGGTATTTCGACAGGGCGTCGCTGAATTTCTCGCCGAGCAGAATCTGCTGAATGATCCCCGCGATCGCTCCGCGATAAACCGGCGACTTCACCCGGCCGGCCTGCATGCCGAGGCCCTTGACGGCGGAGATGTTGCGGTCGAGGCAACGCCCGAGGCCGCCGAAGAGGGCAATGCGATCCTCCATGCTGGGCTTCTTCCAGGTGTTGCGCTGGACAAATTCGTCGGCGCCCGTGACCGAGGTGACTTCCGCGGTCTCGGTCAGCGATTTGCCCGAGCCGAGGACCGCGAGTTCGTCATCGTCGGTGTCGACGATCAGGGTGACGGTTTTCGCCGTGATCGTATCGGTGAGTTTGACCTTCTTCAGCATCGCCGGGCGTCAGCGGGTGATCGGACGGACCAGCGTCATGGAATTGCTGCGCTGGGCCGACGGGTCACCGCCCGTCCAGGATCCGGCCGACCAACTGCTCGTCGCAGCGAAGGGCTTGTAGACGAGTGTGCTGGTGGTCTTTTCCATCGGAATCGTGTCGACGAACTCCGTGGCGGGCGGGATGGGTGAGTGGGTGAGCGAGTCCACGGCGGGATCCCAGGGAAGGACGGCATCGATGTCGGCGGGGGTCATGCCCAGATGGTAGAGGCGCGCGGCCTGCTCCTGCAGCACCAGGGCCCGGGCGATGCGGGTGTTGGCCTCCTGTTGGGAGGAAACGGCGAGCGCCATGGCGGCGGCGGCGGCGGCCGCGATGACGAGGATCGAGCCGGCCACGAGGACTTCGATCAGCGAGTAGGCGGCGGGGCGGGGGGAAGGTTGAGTTTTCAAGTTGGGAGTTGTTTCGCGATGCGCACCTTTGAGGGCGTAGCGTAACACTTTCTTCGCTGTGAGGCGGCAACTTTCTCGGGCGGCAAAGGGATGGAGTTGCGGGCGGAGTGGTGGTAGCTTTGACCGAGATGATCGGCACCGAACGGGAGGAAATGGAGATGGACCCAGCCAACGCGGCTCCGGCGGAGTTGATCGCGCGGGCTGAAGCGCTGGTGAAGGCGCATCCGGAGTGCTTCTGGTTCTGGCATCCGACCGCAGAGATCCGGGATCTGGGATGCGTGCGGCTGGTGGTGCGAACCCTGCGTCAATACGGAAACCAAGACACCTGGCGCGAAGCCCAGGAATTGCAGCGATGCCTCTCACCCCTTTCCAGAAGACTGTCCTAACCGTCCTCGCGGCGAATCGGAACGAGGCGAGCCATTTCGCGGGTGGGTTGGTGCTCAACGCAGATGCAGACTCGGTGCGTTTCTCGCACGACTTCGATATTTTTCACGAGGAGGGAGCGGAGGTCGTGCGGTCCAGTGATCGCGACCTGGCGAGCCTTCGTGAGGCGGGTTTCGAGGTGACGCCGCTGGACCGAAACGGCGAATGGGCGGGCAAATCGGTCGACTTCCGCAAAGCACTCGTGCGGGGAAAGCTTGGAACCGTCGAGGTCGACTGGGCGGCTGACTCCGCCTTCCGATTCTTCCCGATCGAGCGGGACGATCTCTTCGGTTGGCGGCTGCACCATTTCGATGTCGCGACCAACAAGGCCCTCGCGCTCTCGGCGCGAACCGTCACGCGTGATTACGTTGACATCGTCGAACTGGGTCGTCGCTACCCGCTGGCAGCGATCTGCTGGGCGGCTTGCGGGAAGGACCCTGGTTTCAGCCCGATGCTTCTCCTGGAAATGATGCGGCGGTTTGCCCGGATCGATCCACTGGAGCTCGACCAGATCACGGCTCGTCGACTCGACCCGCTTGAGTTGAAAAAGACTTGGAGCGACATGAGTCTCGCGGCGGCGGACGCCATCACCCAATTGGCTGACGAGCAGCCGGATGTGCCGATCGGGGTGGCGTTCGTGGACGGGGAGGGGAGGCCGGGGTGGTTGGGCGACGATGCGACGCTGAGGGCGCACGCGCCGTCGTTGCGCGGGTGCTGGCCGGTGGTGCGAGCGGTGGAAGACGTGGAACTTTAGCGGGTTCCGGGGGGCTCACCGGGTGAACGCCTCGATCCAGCCGTCGCGGGTGGTGAGGCGGTCGAGGAGCTTGGGGTCGGGCTCGGTGGTGACGGTGAGGGTGCCGCCGGTCGTCGTGATGGCGCGGTCGGATTGAATGCCGCCCTGCAGCGTCTTGGATCCGGCGACATTGATCGTGGCGGCGCAGTTTTCGAGCGAGAAAATACCGCGCCAGCCGCCGGTCTGCGGGAAATTGAAACTCACCGGATCGATGCCCGAGGCCTTCCAGATGCCGAAAACGAACTTGCGGTTGTTGGTCAAGTTGAAGTCGACGTTTGCCAAATTCAACGATGAACCGAGTGGCTGCAGGAAGACGACGAGAACCGCAATCTGGTTCCCGGCGTAGGTCGACTGGGCGGCGTTCGACTGACCATCGAAGACGATCCGGCTCGTTTCTCCGACGATGACGACGTTGTCGAGTTCGGGATGGGTCAGATTAATGGTGACGGTGCCGGACCCGTCGGACGTGACACCGTTGGCCGTGGTGCCCGACATCCCGGTAATGGTCACGGCTCCGGAGGCTTTCACGGCGAGGGAATTTGTCCCGCTTCCATTGGCGATGGCGTCCACCCTCCCATCGTACGAGGCAGCACCACCGACATCGCCACTGGTGAGGGGGACGAAGGGGAAATTCGATACCGCGAGGTTGGTGCCACCCGAGTTTGCCAGCGAAATGGCGGGCAGGGGAACCGAGGGAGCGTTGAACGAATCCGTGGTCAGCGAATACGTGTTGGGCGAGTTCGGCTGCCAGAGGAGCGACTGCCCGCTGACCGCCATGGCGCCCGCCACCGACGTGGTGGCTGATGGACTCAGGTAGGGTTGGTTCGAGATGAGGAGTGATCCCGCGAGGGCGGATGATCGTGACCGGGCGAGAAAGTAGCGGGTGATCGTGGCGTTTCCTCCGGTGACGGTGACGGGGACGGTGGCCGCGTAGCCATCGCCGTTGGCGGGGTTGAAGTGATTCCAACCCGCGGATGGGGCAAACGTATCGAGTGGGACGAGGGGGAGGGTGTTGGGTTCGACGGTCCCGCCCGGGAGCGTGATCCCGCCCCAGCCGTCGCCGACGTTGGCCGTGATCGTCGGGATGCTGGACAGCCGCTTGGTGAGGAAATTCGTGAGCAGATACTGTCGGGCGAGGCCGGTCCCGTTGCCCAGGGCGACGCGGCGTTTGGCGGCATCGGCGAAGGTCTCGATGTATTGGGCCTCCGCGCTCATCACCGCGACCCAGCCCGCGGTGATCGCCGCTCCGACGAGGATGACCATCAGCACCATCGCGAGGACGGCACCGGATTCCGAGCGGCGCACTTTCATAGCGGAGGGAACATCGGGACGGCAAAGAACAGCGACGTGCGTCCCCCCATGCCGGGATAGGAGGCCCGCGGGTCGGTGGCGGCGTAGCTGGGAGCCGCGGCGGGAACCGCTTTGAGATCCGGGACGGCGGGGTCGGGCCACCAGATGAAGTAGAACGGCGCTCCCCTCGCGCGCTTGAGCCGGTCGATGACCGTGGTCTCGGCGAGCGCGGAGCGCGCGAGGCGCTCGAAGGCAACGACCACCGGCGAGAACGGCGTGCTCCCGGCACCCGCCGGGTAAAAGACGTCGTAAAAATCGGTCATCACTCCACCCTGGTAGCGCCGGACGCTGGCGTAAGTCCCGGGCGGCGTCGTGGTGGCAATCTGGTCGATGTCGTAGACCGCCTGGACGAGGAGTTCGGTGCGCCCGATCGAAGGTCGGATGATGAAGATCGACGCGTTGGTTGCGCCCGACGCGCCCCGGTAGTCGACGAAGGTCGAGGCGGGATTCTCCAGGAGCGTCCGGAAGACATTCGGCGAGTCCGTGAGGCGACCCTGCCAGCCGGCGGGCACCGGGATCGTGAGAGGATGTTGGGAATTTAGTCCATTTCGTCCGAGGCAGAAGACGGCTGCCGAGGTGTCGACGTCGTCCCAGAAAATGTCGCGCAGTCGATCGGCCTGGGCGCGACGACCGTAGTTTGGCGCGATCCAGACGTCGGTCTGGGTCGCGTCGACGTTGTAGAAATTCAACATCGCCGCCTGCCCAATGGTCACCTATGGTGTAACTGCCCGTCGCGCGCCCGCCGGCACCGAGATTGGCAAAAATCATCACGCCCACGGTGATGACCGCGGCACCGATCGCCAGGGCGACGAGCAGCTCGACGAGTGAGAAGGCGGCTCGTGGCGGGGGGCTATTTCTTCGCCGAAACGGCATTGGAGGGTGGTTTGGTCAGCACCGTAGGAGTGCGTTTTGCTGAAGATGTCGACTGTCCGGCCAGAGCAGGTATGACATCGGGAGTCAGGGAGATCGGGATGTAGACCCGCTTCGGCTGACCGTTGGAATCCAGCATCCCGACCCATTCGATCTCCAACATTTGGTCGAAGATCGAGGCGACGCGCAGGGTTTGCGTCTGCCCGATGATCACGGGCGGAAGCGTCGTGCCCGTCTCGAGAATGAGGTCACCGAGGAGGACCTTCCAGCCGTCGCCCGTGCGGGTGCGTCCCACGACGTCGAGTCGATTCAACACGGCGAGGATCTGGCTTTCCTCGCTCGCCGCGTCATCGACGGGGATTTCGAGTTCGATCTTTAATTCGGCCTTCTTGGCGAATGGGTTCCGCTCGGTCGGCGGGACGATGATTGCCCGCTTGTCGGAAGGAAGCAGACCCACGTCGGAGTCGTCCTGAGCGCTGACGTTGATCGCGCTGAGGCAGATGGATGCTGCGATCACAATGGTCGTCGTGGCTTTCATGGTGCGGGGGCCTCCTTGGCCAGAAGCGGAACGTCGAGAACGACGGTGAGGCGGACATCGTTGCCACTTTCTCCGCGGGCAATGCGGAGGTCGGTGACGCGGGAGGAGGGGAGACTCTGCTCGATGTTCCCGAGCCAGTTCATCGTGCGGGCGTAGTCGTCCTCGAACGTCAGGTGCGCGCGGACGAGCTTGGGGATGGCGTCGTTCTCGACGTTGGCGGTGACCTCGAACCGCTGGGCGAGAGTGACGAGGTCGGCCTCCTTGACGCGGGCGGAGACGGTGAGTTCCCCGGATTCGGGTGTGTTCACTTCGCCGAGCGGTGGAGCCCAGGCGTCGAGGTAGTCGAGCATCGCGGCGGAATTGCTCTCGATATTGCGCATGGCGGCGCGCTCGGTGTTGAGCAGTAGCTCCGTGCCGGAGGCGGCGGCCTGGGCTTCGGCGACCTGATCCTGAATGGCGACCAGCCGCTTGCGGATCTCGAGCACGCCCTGGAGGAACAGGACGGCGATAAGCGCGACGATGATCACAGCGAGGTGTTTCCGGTTCATGGTGCGGCGGCGGTTGGAACGTCCGGGAGTTCGCGGTCCGTCTGGCGAATCAGCGTGGCCTCGTAGGAAATTTCGTTCTCCGTCTGAGTCTGCTGCGCCGAAAATGGTCGAAAGTCCGCCTCGCGAATGGCCTCGATCACGGGCTCCAGTGCGGCCGTTCCGGAAGCCTGAAGCTTGAGCGTGAGCTGGATCTGGCGGTTGGCGGATTCGCGCCGCGTGAGGGCGAGTTCGAGAATGCCGGCGCCCGCGTCGGTGCTGCGGGCGATGGCGACGGCAAGCGGCTGGACGTTCACCGCGCCCTCGACCCAGCGGAGAATGTCACTGGCACGCTTGGCGCGTCCCTCGAGTGAGGCGCGAGCGGTTCTTGTCTGGTCAAGTTGGGTCTGAGCTTCGGCAGCGCGGCGGTTGACGGCCTCGAGCTGACCGGATGCCTGACCGATCTGCGCGATGGTGAGACCGGCCAGGACGATCGCACCGAAGGCACTGAGGTAGAAGAGAATCGGCACGAGGCGAAGCGTCATCGAGAGCGGCGGGAGGACGTCCGGGCGCTCGGTTTTCAGGTCGTGAATGGTCTCGGGCTCGATCCTCATGTGCTCAGGATTTTCCAGAGGTGATCCTCGCCGGAGTAATCGGTGACCTTGGCGGCGGGCAGGCGCTCGCGCAACCCATCGAGGATGGGTGAGTTCGCGTGGTCGGCGGCGAAGTGAACCGCGGCATTTCGGGTCAGCCGCGGAATGAGAGGTTCGAGAATGTGAAAGATCGGCTCGAAGTCGTCGTCCTTGTAGAGATCGCTGCGGGAGCGAAGCTCGGTCCAGGCGTCGCCGGTCTCGAGCATCGCGCAGACCGATCCTTCGCAACAGACGACGAAGAGTGAGCTCGATTGACCGTCCTTGGAGGCATCTGATTTGTCGGAGTCTTTCGATCCGGTGTGGACGCTCTCGAGGAGTCGTCGAAGTAGTGCGTAGCTGCCGCAGGTGACGCGGCCAACCCGCAGACCGGCGTCGTGGAGCGTGGTCTCGAGTTGTTTGATCTGCTCCTCCTCGACGCTGAGCAGGATGGTGGCGACGCTCTCGGGGTTGTTCGTCAACGTGTAGCGTTTGCCGCGCTCGTAGCGCCCGCCGAGAACGGCTCGGGGATTGGTTCGCAGGAGGGCTTCGACGCCGGGTTTTCGCGAGACGTTGGTCTCGAGGCTGATGACGTAACGCGTGTTCAGCGAGACGGCGCACCAGCCTTCATCGGTGAGGTTCCGCCATTCTGCGGCGAGGGTCGGCGCGATTTCTTTGAACTCTCCGGTCTGCGAGCTGCCGTCGACCAGCCGACCATTGCGCCCGACGCCGCGCCAGGTGGTGAGATTGCGTCCGACGTTGAGGAGGAGGGTTCGCTCGCGGGGAAAGCGGCGGGGCCACGCCGCCCGACGGTCGTCGGGCTCGGGCTTGAACGCCGAGAATCCGAGCACGCTTTTGACGTCGGCCAGCATCAGACCTCGATCCTCCCCTGCCGATCCAGATAATCCTCGACTTCCTCGCGGCTGTAGCCGGTCGGCTGCGGGACGCTGCTACGGAAGCCCTCGGATTCCCGGAGAGCGATGCTGCGTTCGAAATTGTTCATGCCGCGTTTCCACCCGGTCTCGAGTTCCTGATCGAGCTTCTTGAACTCACCCCGCCGGATGAGATTCACCACGCCGTCGTATTGCAGGAGAACTTCGTGGATCGGAAAGCGCTTCCCACGTTCGTGATCGAGCATGAGTCGCTGGCAGAGAATCAGGCGGAGCGAATCGGCGAGCGTGGCCTGAGCCGTCTCCATGCGGTCGGAGGGGATGAGCTTGAGGAAACGGCTGACCGTCTGGGCGGCGGAGGACGTGTGGAGCGTCGCGACGACGGCGTGGCCGGTCTCGGAGGCTTGCAGGGCGATCTCGGCGGTCTCACCGTCACGAATCTCGCCGACGACGATCACGTCGGGAGCCTGGCGGAGTGCGGCCCGGAGGGCGCCCGCGAAATCGTGTTCGTCGCTGCCCATTTCGCGTTGCGAGACGAGTGAAGGGTAGGTCTCGGGATAGACGAACTCGATGGGGTCCTCGAAGGTGATGACGTGTTCGCGTCGGCGCTCGGCGCGGTGGCGGACCATGGAAGCGATGGTCGTTGATTTGCCGCTACCGGTCGCCCCGCAAATCAGGAAGAGTCCGTTCTTGCTCTCGAGGAACGCTTTCAGGGCCGGGGCTGGAATTTTGATGTCCTCCGGATCAGGAATGTCGCGGGGGAGCAGTCGCAGGACCCAGCGGAAGCGGCCTTTCGTCACCATCCGGCTTACGCGGAACCGGTGCGGACCGATGTCCATCGCGTAGTCGAGGCACCCGGCTTCGAGCGTGGGCAGGGTCTCGGGCTCGTAACGAAAAGCGTCGATGAGAAGCTCGCCGTTCGTTTTGTAACAAAGAGGATCGCCGGGTGTGGCGTAGAAGTCACTCACGCCGGAGTCCTCAGCGAGTTCGACGATGCGGCGGCCCAGTGGGGAGGTGGCGTTGACGTCATCCATGGGATTGTGGCGAGGTGGCGGTTGTGGGGGAGTGCGGCTGCGCCGTTGGGGACGACGGCGATTGCAAATCGCCGCTCCTTGTTGGCGGCTGGAAGCCACCACTCCGGGGTGAGGCGACGTCGTGGGGGGGAGGGTTCATTGGTCGGTGATGATCGCCTGCGTGATGGCGACGCCGTTGCCGTTGATCGTGAGCGTCTTCCCGATCACGCTTCCGGTAAAGGTGCCGTTGAGATTAACGTTGCTGTCGGGGGCATTGAGGTCGGCGTAGGCGGCGGAACCGCTGTTGATGGCAAAGCTTCCCGAGGCGATGCGCAGGTTCAACCACTCGGGGTGGTCGACGTTGCCCATCGTGGCATTGCTGATGTTTGGCCCGCGATCCAAGGTGAGAATGATCGGGCCGACCACGCGGAGCGTGCTGTTGCTGTTGAGATTGAGGCTTTGAAAATTATAAACCGTCGGCGTCGTCGATCCCGGCGTGCCGAGGATGAAGGTCGTGCCGCTGCCCGAGTTCATGTTGCCCCAGTTGCCCGGCAGGAGCGTGACCTCGCCCGCGCCGTTGTTGAGGTTGATGTTGGCGGCCGCCGACGCGCTGAGAGGAGCGGTGGGCTGGGAATTCAGGTTCGCGTTGTTGTTGTTGCTCGGTCCCGGGGGCGGGGCAACGGAGGGAGGAACGAAAATGTTGATCCGGCGGTAGACCTTGCCCTCGAGCGTGGAGCCCGAGTTGAAGCGAATGGTGTAGTTCGACGGATTCGGATCGCCGTTGAGGTCGATGACCTTGCGAGTGTCGGTCGCTGGAATGACTTCCGTGCCATCGGAGAGGAATTGGCGGCCTTCGATCACGCCGCCGTTGTTGGTATTCACGCTCGGGGTTCCGCGCACAAACAGATTGCCCGCCTTAATCCGTGCGCCGCTGTTGAGGTTGAAATTCTTCGTCGACGTGATGATGAGCGTGCCGATGTAGGTCCCGTTGATCGTGGCGTCGGCAACAACCGCGCCGGTGCCGCCCGCGCCATTCGTGTAAACGGCGGTCGAGAGCGCGCTCGGATTAAACCACATCGCCTGCGCAGTCGACGGGTAGATGCGCGCCTTCACGACGCCCGATCCGTCGGTTGTGCCGGTCTGAAATGCGGTGGTGAAAAGCGTGCCGCCGGTGGGTTCGCTGCCCGAGACGCCGGGGTCGCTTCCATCGGTCGTGTAGTACATGCGAGTGCCGGTGGGATAGGCGTTGCCCGGCCAGGTGTAGAGATTGACCGGGAGGTCCGCGCTGCGGGCGGTGCTCTGCGGATCGATGAGCGGCTGATAGAGGGCGGTCTTGTTCACCGTGATCGAGTGCGTCGAGACCGACGAACTCTCAAAATATGTGCTGTCGACTGCCTCGACCGCTGCCTTGATCTGGACGCCGTTCGCCGTCCAGTCCGCAAGGGGGAGATCGATGATGGCACCTCCGGAGAATGGCGTCCCCACCTGGCGAGTTTCCGACGTCAGCGGATTGCTCCTGTCGGTCGTCCAGACCACGCGGAAGCGGGATGCATCGCGAAACGCGGGGGGAATGCCCGCGAGGTTGGTAACGGTGACGGAGGCGTTGGTCGGGGTGGTCGTCGGCTGGGCCGCGCCATTGATATACATCGTGCCGCCCGCCTGAGCGTAGGTCATCGATGTGCTGGGATGGGAGACGGCAACCTGAAGTTGGTAGGGGACAGCGGTGTAGGTCGCGGAAGCGTCCGCGCTGTCGGCCCACTCATCCGGGTCGATCGATTGCGAAAAATATCCCGTCAGCGTATCGTCGACAGCGACTTCGACGGGCTGACCATCGAACGTGGCGTTGGGCCGTTTCCGAATGCGCGAAACCCCCGGTGGGTTCGGATTGGAGACCGTAACGGAAAGCGGAAAGTCAAAAATCGGGAGCGTCCCGCCCAGCGGATCAAAGACCGGCGGCTTGAGCACCGTCACTCCCGGAGCGGAAGGGTTCGTGATCCCGGGGCCGACCCCGGTCGTGGGCAATGTCGGGCCGGCCGGAGCGGTCGTTGCAGAGTCGGTGTAGTCCCACACCCACGGATCGACGGTGGCCTGCGCGTTGGTGACTGTGCGGGCAGCGGTCGTGGCGGCAGCTTCCCCCGCAGCGTCGTTCAGCTCGAATCGCTTCACTCCCGCCGCGCCCGAGGAGGCGATGACGAACTGGGCCTTCGCGCCATCCCACCGGGCCCGGGCGCGAGTCGATCCCGCCTCGTCCGACGTCTGCATGACGGCGATCAAGCGGGGATCGATCGTTCCGCCGCGGAAACCCGCGATCTTGCCGGCGGTCGCGGCGTTGGCGGCCTGTTTAAGCGCTGCGACAATCTGGGCCGGGGTGGCGTTCGCGGGGATGGACCCTCCGCTGACTTGGTAAAGCTGGGCGGCGGAGTTCACCACGGCGACGTCGTTTTCGAGTTTGGAAACACGGCTACTCTCCGCGACGTTGTCCATGACCACGACGCCCACGCCGCCAAGGATCGCGATCACGGCCACGACGAGGAGCACCTCGATGAGGGTGAACGCTCGGCGACTCGACCAAGGCAACAAACTGGCTGGACTTTCACTCAAGGCTTTCTAAATATAGCACCAGAGGAAACTCCGTTGTAACGCAGTTCAACAAGACCAACTTTCGGCGTGCCTCGCAACCCAAATTCCGTATTTTCTTTGTTGCTAGTCGTTTCCCCAATGTTTCCCCAATGTTTTGCCGATCTTTTGCCATTCCTCTGATTGTGGCGTGGTCGGCTCTCGGATTCATCTCTTCTGGCGTCGCCCAGGGCCTCGCGGACCAGACCGGGATGGCCGCCGTGCGGGGGGAGGCTGTTGCCGATGCGTTGCGCAACCAGCCGGCCCGGGATTACGAATTTAACCGGGCGTCGCTGCGGGACGTTCTGCGCTTTCTTGCGGGAGATGCCGGGATCTCCTTCGTCTCGGTTCGCGAGGCCAGCGAGGCGGAAGAAAACCTGGTGACCTTCAACCTGCGAGCGAGCCCGTTCCGAGCGCTCGAGATCATTGCCAAGGCCAATGGCGTCGCGCTCGTTTACGAGGAAGGGATCTGGTACCTGCGCCCCTACAACGAGACCGAGCTCGTCGCCCGCATCTACAAGCTCAAATACAACACGTCGGAGGTGGTCACTTCCGACTCGGCGGCATCGACGGCGCCGACGGCCTCACAAGGCACTGCGGGCGGCAGCTCGCCGGGTGGCAGCGTCCCCGATCTCGGTCTGTCGCTCTCTGGAGTGTCGAATATTTTCGAATCCGACCCGCAACAGCTCCTCGATGACATCAAGTCTTTGATCGGCATTCCAACCACCGGATTCGAAGCGATTCGCACCGGCGAGGTGACGGTCGATACGCCCGCCGGATTGGGAGTTTCGCCCGACCGGATCCAGCCGCGCTCCGGCGAGACGGGATCCAGCGTTGCTGCGGGCGAGCCCGGTGGTCCGCAGGTCATCTGGAACTCCGATTCCAACACGCTCTACGTCGTCGCGACCCGCCAGCAACAGCAGTGGGTCGAAGGATACCTCCAGTCGATGGATCGCCCGCAGGCGTTGATTGCCATCGAGGTGAAATTTATCGAAACGAATCGCGACCCGCGTGAGCAGCTCGGCGTCGACTGGTCGGGTACGCTGCAGGATGGATTTACGGTGGCCGCACGGGACATCCGGGCGACCCCAAATGGAGAACTCGTCCTCAACGAGGAATCCGGAAAGATTCGAAGCCTCGGAGCTTCCGCACCCTACTCCGCCGTGCTCTCCGCCAGCGACGTCGCGGTGACTCTCCGCGCATTCCTCAACGACCGCGACAGCACGCAAACGGCCTACCCCCGGGTGCTGACTCGCAACAACCGCGAGGTCGTGATCCGCAGTGTCCTCAACCAACCGGTTCTCGCATCCACCGCCTCGGTCACCCCCGGCATCGGAGGCACCACCACCGCCAGCGTCAGCTACCTTCCCATTGGCACCATCATCAACGTCCTGCCAAAGGAGATGGCGGATGGCTCCGTGGCGATGAACGTTTCGATCTCGATCTCGAACATCGTCAACGAAGTTCGGATCGGTCAGACGCAGGATCTCTATCCGGTCGCCAGCACCCGGGTGTTCAGCGCGGCGTTGTCGGTGGCTTCCGGGTTCACGCTCGCGATCGGTGGGCTCGAAGAAGCGACCGACAACGAGATCAACAATGGGGTTCCGTTCTTAAAAGACATCCCGCTGCTCGGGGAGGCCTTCAAAAGCAAGGACCGTCGGCAGAGCAAGAAGAACCTGCTGCTGTTCATCACGCCGACCCTGCTTCCGAGTGACGGGAAAAACGGCATGGCGACCCGGCCGATCAGCACCGTTCCCTTGCCACCCGGGTCACCGCCGCCGCCGGCCTTTTCGGTCGACGGGGCTTTGGTCGGCGGGGTGCCGGCTCTCGACTCGGCGATCAAATGGCTCGACTACCAGTGCAAATATTTTGCCAACGTTCTCGCCGAGGCGCGGTTCGAAGCCCACGACCTCGGGCACGTGCGAAGTCTGGAGAAGATGTGTGAGATGTTGATCATCCAGATCGAGCTGATGAAAACGGGCAGCCCCGACCGTGACGCGGTGCTGAATCTCCAACTCGACCGCGTCGCGTCGTTGATCGAGCATTTCGAGCAAATCAGCAAACGTGGGCGCGAAGCGCTGATCCGGATCTAATCGGAGGTGTCGGCCTGGTCTCCGACGTGACGTGGCGCGACCTCCGCCTGATCCGGGGTCGCGATCTCCACCCCGCCCGATCCAGCTCCCAGGTCTTTCAATTGACGGGCTTTGGAGAGCACCATTCGCTCGAGACTGCCAACGGCTCGATTGTAAGCGTCGGTTGCGCCGCCGAGGCCGCGACCGACCTTCGCGAGGTGCTCGGTGAAGGTCGCGATCCGGTCGTGGAGATCGCGCCCCACCTCACCGATTAAGCGGGCATTGTCGCTGAGCTGATCCTGCTTCCAACCGTAGTGAACCGCTTGAAGTAGCGCGATCAGGGTTGTCGGAGACGCCGGGATCACGCGGCGCTCGACGGCCCATTCGATCAGGTCGGGCTGCAGATCAATGGCCGCCGCAAACGCGGTTTCCAGCGGCATGAACATCACCACGATCTCCGGGGAATCCGCGAACTGTGACCAATACGCCTTCCCCGCGAGCCGCTCGACGTGGGTGCGGACCTGGCGCGCGTGCCGGACAAGTTGCGCCGAGCGGTCGGCGTCGTCCGTGGACTCGAGTGCCTCCAGATAGGCCTCGAGCGCGCACTTCGCGTCGATCACGACGGATTTACCGCCGGGCAGATTCACGATGAGGTCCGGTCGCAATAACCCGTCGTCAGATCGAACCGAGGTCTGCTCGGTGAAATCGCAGTGCCGCTGCATCCCGACCAATTCCACCACGCGCCGCAGGGTCATCTCGCCCCAGCGTCCACGGGTCGCCGGAGCGTGCAGGGCGCGGACGAGATTCCCGGTTTCGGTCTGCAATCGCGCCTGGCCCTCGGCGAGATTCCCGACCTGCTCGCGCAAAGCCGAGTAGGCACCGACTCGCTCCGTCTCCAAGCCTCGCACCGCCCGACCAAACGTCTCGAGTTGCTCTCGCATCGGCTGCACCAAGGCGCCGAGCGCCTCGCGTTTCTGGTCGAAATCCCCGCGCGCCATTTCGAAAAATCGATCGTTGCTGTCCGCGAGAGCCGTCGCCGAGACCTGACGAAATTCATCGGAAAGCCGCTGCCGGGCCCCTTCGATGAGCGCCAATTTTTCGCTCGCCCCCAGCCGTTCCGTTTCGAGCACGCCTTCCAGCCACGCGATTCGCGAGTGAGCCGCCGACAATCTCACGATCAAGATAATCGCCAGCACCAGCAGGCCGCCAGCTGCTGCCAGCAGCGTCCAAGCCGTCATTTCCAGATCCAGAGTCATCCTCGCGCGACGTTATCACAGATGGAAACCAGGGGAACCATCCCGCTGACCGGGAGGATTTTCTTGCCCCTTTCGATTTGGTAGGGCATTCCCTTATCGAGTATGAAACTACTCGTCGCTGACGACCAAGGACCCGTTGGAGAAATTATCAGCCGCATTGCGGAGCAGAGTGGGTGGGAAGCGATTCACACCACCTCCGCCGATGATCTGGTGACTAAGATTACGGAAGAAAAGGTCTCCGTTCTCCTCATCGATTACGCGCTCGACGGCAATCCGCACAGCACCCGCAACGGGCTGACGGTGACCGCTGAGTTGCGCGCGGCGGGCATCAATATCCCCGTCATCCTCTTCAGCGGCTGGCCGAACATGATCGACGCCAAGCGCGCGGCGGAACTGGATATTCTCGAGGTCCTGGAGAAGCCGCTCAGCATTCAGGATCTTCAGCAGGCCCTGGAAAGTGCCAGGAAGAAATCCGAAGGCGCGTAGCGGAAGCGCCCGACCGGCGGGGATTCCAGGATCCCGCGCCGTGCGACTTCAGGTCAGCGCTGATTCCACCAGCCCCTTCAGCGCCGACGGGTCGAAGGGCTTTCGTAAAAAATTCTCCGGCGTGAGGTAGGGATGCTCGTCCCCGGAATCGGAAAATCCGCTCGTGTAAATCACCGGTAGATCGGGTCGGTCGGCCAGCATGCGGAGGGCGACATCCCGACCGGAGAACTCGCCGGGGAGCACCAGGTCGGTAAACAAGACGTCGATCTCGGCCCGATGTTTTTCCCACAGGGCCACGGCGGCGTCCCCGTCGGCGGCATCCATCACGCGCAATCCTGCTCCCTCCAGAATTTTCCGCGTCAATTCGCGGATTCCGGGATCGTCTTCCACCAGCAGCAGCAGGCGGCCCGCCATCGGTCGCGCCGGCGTGGCGGCTGCTGGCGCGAGCGCGTCCGTTTGCCCCGAGACGCGGGGGAGCAGAATCACGAACCGACTTCCCTGGTTCGTCTCGCTGGTGACCTCGATGCTGCCACCGTGCCGTTCGACGACTCGCCGGACGGTGAAGAGTCCCATCCCCGTGCCAACGCCATCGGCCTTGGTTGTGAAAAGGGGTTCAAAAATTTTTGCCCGGATCTCTTCGGGAATCCCGCTGCCATTGTCGGCCACCACGACTTCGACCGAGCCGGGAACGTCGCCGACCCCTCGGCATTCGACCCGGATCTGGCCGCGAGCTGGCATGGCGTCGGCGGCGTTCAGGATCAGGTTTAGAATCGCTTGCTCGATCTCGGACGGATCCCCGACGGTCCAGAGATCCTCGTCGTGAATGATCAGGGTGAGGTCCGCGCGGTTGGCGACGAAGGCTCTCACCAGATCCGTGTGTTTCCGCACGACCAGTCCGACGTCGAACGGCTTCTGGACGCTCTCGCGCCGCCGGGCCAGATCGAGGACCTTTCGCGTGAGGTCGGACGATCGGGCGCAGGCCTGACCGATCTTTCCCGCGATCTCGACGACCTCCGCTTCCGGCAGGCCACCCTGCTCGAGCAGCGAGGCGTTGAGCTGGACCAGGGTTAGGAGATTATTCAGATCGTGGATTGCGGACGTGGCCAGTCGTCCGATCATCTCCATCTTCTGAGATTCGAGGGGAAGGTTCGCGAGAGCAGCCACGGCGGTGACAGACAACCGACAAGCGCGGTCAAAATCAACTTTGATTCGAGAGTCAAGTCAGTAAGATGAATTGTTACGGTCGCGGCAATCCGACCGCCATTCATGCCTGATTCTCCTGACAATTCGATCTACGAAGGCCTGTTGGCTCTCCTGGAGACGGAGTATCCCAAGATCTGCCCCCGTTGCGCGCAGTCCTACGCGAGTCTGGAGGAATTTATCGATTTAACGAATCCGGTCGCCGGTGGCGGCACGGGCCTGATGGGTTACGATACCGGAGAGCCCATGCAGCAAGTTGCCATGTATCGCAATTGCTCGTGCGGCTCCACGATCGCGACCTTTTGCGGTGACCGCCGCGACAACTCCCCGGCTGGCGCTCGTCGGCGCATGATGTTTGATCAATTGCTGACCCAACTCCGCGAAAACGGGATCGAGGCCGACGTCGCCCGCGGGGAGTTGCTCGCGTTTCTCCGTGGCAAGAAGACCGACCTTCTCGATAATCTTCTCACGAATCGGGAGCATCCCGACCCGGAGTCCTAGCGGAAGTCGGTCGGGTGCATTTCGAAATTCGAAATTGACAACCTCCTCACTGGCGCGCAGTTTCCTCGGCTCGCGCGGAATCTTGACAGTCAGGAATCGCCGTTGGTCCCCGGGGGGTTGTCTTCGACAGCTCTCGCCCGCGTCGGGGGGAACCCGGTGAATTCACAACTCCATCAAACATCATGCCAGTTCGTCTTGGACGATTCGAAATGCCCAAGTCCCTGTCCCGGGATGAGGCCACCGCCACCGACACCTACACGAAGTTCACCGCCGAGCCTTTCGAGGCCGGATACGGTCACACGATCGGGAACTCTCTCCGCCGCGTGCTCCTTTCCTCGCTGGAAGGTGCCGCCATCACTTCGGTAAAAATCGAGGGCGCCGCTCACGAGTTCACCAGCCTCCCCGGCGTGGTCGAAGACGTGGTCGACATCATTCTCAACCTCAAGAAGGTCAAACTCAAAGCCCACGAGAACGAGATTCGCAATCTCACCATCTCGCTGAATCGCGAAGGCGCCGTCACGGCTGGAGACATCCAGGCCTCGAATCAGTGCGAAGTCCTCAATCCGGAACAGCACATCTGCACGCTCGACAAGAAGCAGAAATTCGAAGCCGAGTTCGAAATCAAAGTTGGCCGCGGTTTTGCCACGGGCGACGAAAACAAGACCGAAGACATGCCGATTGGCGTGATCGCGATTGACTCGATCTTCTCACCGGTGACCCGCGTGAAGTATGCCGTCGAGCAGACCCGCGTCGGACAGCGCACCGATTACGACAAGCTCGTGGTCGACGTGTGGACGGATGGTCGCATGACCCCCGACGACGCGCTCCTGCAGGCTTCCGCCATTCTGCGCAAGCATCTCGACGTCTTCGTCAACTACGACGACGAGCAGATCGAGTTCGACGAGACTCCGCAGGAAGTCAGCCAGGAAAACAGCCGCCTCAAAAAGCTCCTCAACATGAGCGTCAACGAGATCGAGCTCTCCGTGCGCGCCGCGAATTGCTTGAACAACGCGAACATCACGACCGTCGGTCAGCTCGCGATGAAGTCCGAAGCCGAGATGCTCAAGTATCGCAACTTCGGCAAGAAGTCCCTCAACGAGATCAAGGACAAGCTCGTGCAACTCGGCCTCGGGCTGGGTCTCAAGTTCGAGCCTGGTTTGATCGATCTCCCGGCGGAAGCCGCGGCCGCTCCGGCAGCGGAATAATCCCTGCCGCCAACCCAATCACGCCATGAGACATCAAGTCAAAACCGTTAAACTCGGACGCTCCCAATCCCATCGCGACGCCATGCTCGCGAATCAGGTGATCAGCCTCATCGAGCACCACCGCATCAAGACCACTCTGGCCAAGGCCAAGGCGGTCCGTCCCTTCGCGGAGAAAATGGTGACCCTCGGTAAGCGCGGCGATCTGCACGCCCGCCGGACGGCTGCTTCCTACCTCGGCCACAAAGACGCGGTGAAGAAGCTCTTCGCGGAAGTCGCGCCCCGCGCCGCTTCGCGTCAGGGCGGCTACACCCGCATCATCAAGCTTGGGCCCCGCCAGAGCGACTCCGCGCCGATGGCCCTCATTGAGTGGGTCGACAGCGTCGTCGAAGCCGAGCCCGAAGCCGTCGAGGTGAAGGAGAAGAAGGCAAAAGCTCCCAAGGCGAAAGCCAAGGACAAGGCGACCGAAGGCGAAACGTCCCCGGACGCATAAGATTCGGACGCTCCAAACTCACGAAATCCCGGTGGTCTCCCACCGGGATTTTTCGTTATTGGGGAGGCGGAGACTGAACTGCACTCCGGTGGGGAATCGATCAACGCGGAAAGTCTTCCAGCAACCCTTGGTTCTGTTTGTCATCTTCCCCGTCAGTTAAGGATGAGCGCTAAAACGAGGTGAACCTATTCAAATGAGCGAACGAGAAAACGGCGGAGACCGGAACGCAATGGCGGAGGACCGAACGGACATGGCCGAGGATCGGACGCTGCTGGCAAACGAGAGGACCTTCGCGGGCTGGGCTCGGACGGCTTTTGCGTCACTCGGGATCGGGCTTGGCTTTCAGGCGCTCTTCCGCGAAGTCGAGCCGACCTGGGTCGCTAAATCAATCGCGACCCTCTTCATCCTCCTTTCGATTTACATCATCTGGAAGGCTGAACGAAGGGCCTCGGCGGTGGTCGAGCGCATGACCGCTCACGACGTAGAAATTCTCAAGGGCGTCAGTTTTCGAGTCATGGCCGCTGTCGCGTCGGTTGGCGGAGTCCTCTTGATTGCGGCGCTCTGGTGGCTGATGTGACCGGAGTGAGAGTTTGCCAGGACACTGTCGATACCCGGCATTCTGCTCAGGGGCCTTCGAACGGCGCGTGGAATTGGCGGCTGGCGCAGAGCGGAGGCATTGTCGGTGAACTCGGTTGTCGTGGGTCGCGCGGAGAGAAATGGCGCTGCGCGCTTGGGCACGGGTGACGAGCTGGAAGCCCGTCACGGCGGACAGGATGTCCGCGCTCCCCGTTGGCTGATTTTTCAGGTTACCGGAAGAAGTCGGTTTGTTCGGCCTGCGGGGTGGGGCGTTTTTTTCTGCTGGGTCGTTTGGCGCGGTTGGCGCGGCGTTCGAGTTGGTCGAGGGCGGCGGTGAGGGCGCGGACGTCTTCGGCGATGTCAGATCGTTGACGTTCGAGTTTCCGGCGGAGGTTGGCTTCGATGCGATTCCGTTTTTTCGTGGGTTTACGAAATCCCCAGGCGGGTTGGCGGCGGGCGCGGGTGGTGGCGCGGGTGAGATCGAGGACGGCCTGGGCGAGGTCAGCGGTCATTCGTAGCAGGGTGCCGATGGGGAGACTGGCGGCGTCGCCGGTGGTGCCAAGTTCGACGCGCCCGGCGGCGGCTTCGAGGCGGGGGAGGTCGCCGGCCTGGTAGGCGTCCTGGACCTCGTGCCAGAGCTCGAGCTGGCGGGGACTGAGGGCGGAGTTGCGGTCGGGGTGGAGGGCTTGGACGAGCTTGCGGTAGAGGGTCTTGAGGCGGCGGTCGGCGGGTGGGCTGGTGCCGGCGGTCTCGGGGCGGCGGGGCTCGGTCTCTCCGCGGGCCTGGGCCCGGGCGCGGTCGAGGAGGTCGTCGAGGTCGGGGGCGGACTGACCGGTGATGGCCTGGAACATCTCGGCCATGAAGTGATACTGGGCGCGAAACTCGGATTGCTTGCGCTTGGATTGGGAGTCGAAGGCCTCGATGTCGAAGTCGGGCGGGAGGTCGGTGTCGCCGAAGAGCTTGCCGCCCGGGGGCTCGGGTTCGGGGAAGTCGTCCGGGCCGAAGTCGTCTTCTTCGTGCAGCGGAACGCCCCGGGCGCGGGCGTCCATGATCCGGCGGTAGGCGGTGACCTCCGAGCAGTTGGAGATGTAGGCCTCTTCGTGGACTTCGTGGAGGAGGGCGGCCATCGCATCGGCGGCGGCGCTGCCTTCGCGGATCTCGGTGAGGAGCGCGCCGAAGGTGCTGGCCTCCCATTCGTGGTAGGCGGGGATGTCCCGGGTCTCGTAGGTTTCGAGACCGGCCCGGAGCTTGGCCAGGGTGCGCTCGGCGGCGCGGTATTCGAGGACGGAACGGCGGCGAATCGGGGCTTCGTCGACGAGGACGAGGTGCCAATTCTTCGGAGAAGTCTTCTTTGGGCGCGGGGCTTTTCGCCGTCTCGGTGGCATGGGGCGAGCGGAACAAAGTTGGCGGGAGGCGTCAATGGGTGGTTTTTGGAGTGCGGCGCTTTGCGCCGCACTCCAGATTGCCCGGCGCGGAGCGGGGTGGTAGTTTTCCGCCCGTTGTGATGCGGTGGATTCTTTTGGTGGTGATGGGGACATTGCTTGTCGCCGGGTGCTCGCGGGTGCGGACGCCGATCCGGGTCGGAATTTTACATTCGCAGACGGGGACGATGGCGATCAGCGAGCAGGCGGTGCTCAACGCGACGCTGCTGGCGATTGATCAGATCAACGAAGCGGGTGGGTTGCTGGGGCGCTCGATTGAACCGGTGATCGCGGACGGGGCGTCGGATCCGGAGCGGTTCGCGGCGGAGGCGGAGAGGTTGCTGGCGGAGGAAGACGTGAGCGTGATCTTCGGGTGCTGGACTTCGGCGAGCCGGAAGGCGGTGGTGCCGGTGGTCGAGGCGGCGGGCGGGGTGCTTTTTTATCCGCTGCAATACGAGGGGATCGAACAGTCGCCGAACGTGGTCTACACGGGCGCGACGCCGAACCAACAGGTCGTGCCGGCGGTGACCTACGCAATGCGGGAATTTGGGTCGCGCGTTTTCCTGGTGGGCTCGGATTACGTGTTTCCGCGGATGGCGAACCTGATCGTGGGAGACACGGTGCGGGCGTTGGGCGGGGAGGTGGTGGGTGAGGTGTATCTGCCGCTGGGTGGCACGGCGGTCGGGCCGATCGTCGAACGGATCGCAGCGGCGAGACCGGACGTGATTCTCAACACGATCAACGGGGATTCCAACGTGGCGTTTTTTCGCGCGCTCCGGGCGGCTGGGATCTCGCCGGAAGTCGTCCCGACGGTGTCGTTCAGCATCGGGGAAACGGAATTGGCGCAGATGGACGCGAAGTCGATGGCGGGGGACTTTGCGGCGTGGAACTACTTTCAAAGCCTCGACTCGGTTGCGAATCGGGATTTCATCGCGGCGTATCGGGAGCGATTTGGAGCGGGGGCGGTGACGTCGGATCCGATGGCGGCGGCTTACGCGGGCGTGCACCTGTGGGCGCAGGCGGTGCGGAGCGCGGGCTCGGTCGACGCGGCGGAGGTGAGGCGGGCGATCGGCGGGGAGGGGTTTCGGGCACCCGAGGGGTTGATTTTTGTGGACGCGGAGACGCAGCACACGTGGAAGTCGGTGCGGATCGGACGGGTGCGGGCGAGCCGGCAGTTTGACGTGGTGTGGAGTTCGGCCAAGGCGGTGCGGCCGGTGCCGTTTCCGGTATTCCGCACCCGGTCGGAGTGGGAAGCGGAGTTGGCGGAGCTTCGGGACGGTTGGGGCGGCGGGTGGTCCAATCCCGGGGGGGAGGCCGAGCCGTGAGGAAGCGGTGGCTCATTTCGCGTCAGCTCATGGGTTGGTTTCTGGCCCTGGCGCTCGTGCCGCTGACGGTGGGGACCTTGCTGAATCTTCGCACGTCGCGCGAGCTGCTCGGCGGGGTGGTGAAAACGAATTTGAGTGCCGTCGGGCTGCATCTGGGGCGGCAGGTGGAGGTGTTCCTGCGGTCGAAGGAATTGGATCTGATCGCGTTTGCGAACAGCGGGGCGCCGGCGGAGGTGTTGCGGGGGTTGACGGAGGCGAACACCCTCGCGGAACGAATCGCGGATCAAAAACTCTTCGCGAGCTTCGCGACGGCGACGAATCTGAACGAGGCGTATCTCGTGGACCGGTCGGGGCGGATCGTGCTGGCGACGGGAGGAGTGGAGTGGACGCGGGAGAACGTGCTGGAGCCGCCGCTGGCGGAAACCGGGCTGGGGCAGGCGGTGTCGACGTGTTTGATGACGCTCGGCAGCGCGCAGTCGGATCTGGCGATGTTTCCGTTGGACGGGGAACCGTCGACGTTCATCGCGACGCCGGTGATGGATGGGGGAATTCTCCTCGGGGTGCTGGTGGAGCGGCTGAGCGGGGGGGAGATCAACCGGGTGCTCGCCGACACCTCGGGGCTGGGTCAGACGGGCGAGATGGTCGTCGCGGCGATGGAGGGTGACGAGGCGGTGTTGGTGGCACCGACCCGGCACGATCCGGACGCGGCGTTTCGGCGGCGGGTGAGCGCGGGCAGCGAGGCGGGGCGGGCCATCGTGGAGGCGGCGAAGGGTGGGCGGGGGTCGGGGGTCGTGACGGATTACCGCGGGGAGCGGGTCCTGGCGGTGTGGCAATATCTGCCCGCTTTGCGCTGGGGCGTGGTCGTGAAGATCGACGTCGACGAGGCCTTCGCGCCGGTGGCGAAATTGACCCGGGTGGCAATGGGGGTCGGGTTGATCACGCTGATTGGCGCGGTGATCGCGGCCTGGTCGGTCGCGCATTCGTTTTCCCAACCAATCGTGGCGTTGACGCGGGCGGTGTCGGCGGTGGCGCGCGGGCAATTGGACCGCTCGGTGTCGGTGCACTCGCGGAACGAGATCGGAGAGCTGGCGGAGGATTTTAACCGGATGACGGCGCGGCTGCGGGATCTGCTGGAGTCGATGGAGGAGCGGGTGCGCTCACGGACGGCGGAGCTGGCTCTGGCGCGGGATCAGGCGGAGGAAGCCAACCGCACGAAGAGCGCCTTCCTGGCGAACATGAGTCACGAACTGCGGACGCCGATGAACGCGATCATCGGCTACAGCGAGATGTTGATCGAGGAGTCCGAGGATCTGGGGCAGGAGGAGTTCGTGCCCGATCTGCGGAAGATTCAGTCAGCCGGTAAGCACCTGCTGGAGTTGATCAATGACGTGCTCGACCTGTCGAAGATCGAGGCGGGGAAGATGACGCTTTACGTCGAGGAGTTCGACCTCGAGGCGACGCTGCGGGAGGTGGCGTCCACGGTCGAAACGTTGGTGAAGAAAAACGGGAACGTGCTCGAGCTGAGGATCGGCGAGGGGGTCGGTGCGATGCGGGCGGACGTCACGAAGGTGCGGCAGACGTTGTTCAATCTGGTGAGCAACGCGACGAAATTCACCGAAGGCGGTCGGATCGAGTTGAGCGCGGAGCGGGTGGGGGAGCGGATTCGCTTGGCGGTGGCGGACAGCGGCATCGGGATGACGGACGAGCAGTTGGGTCGGTTGTTTCAGGTGTTTTCGCAGGCGGATGAGTCGACGACGCGGAAGTATGGCGGGACGGGATTGGGGCTGGTGATCAGTCGACGGTTTTGCCGGATGATGGGTGGTGACATCACGGTGAGCAGTGAGGCGGGGAAGGGGTCGACGTTCGTCGTGGATCTGCCGATGGAGGTGCTCGCTGGAGACGTGGTGGGCGGAACGGACGGTGAGGAGTCGCAGCGGGCGGACCTCCCGGAGGGCCGGCGGGTATTGGTGATCGACGACGATCCGGACGCGCGGGAGCTGTATCGGCGGACGTTGGAAAAGAGCGGCTACCGGGTGCTGGTCGCGGCGGGGGGCGAGGAGGGGCTGGCGCTCGCCCGGTCGGCGCGGCCGGACGCGATCACGCTGGACGTGATGATGCCGGGGATCGACGGATGGTCGGTGCTCTCGAGTCTGCGGTCGGATGCCGTGACGGCGGACATCCCGATTCTGATGGTGACGATGATGCGGGACCGCGCGTTGGGGTTTTCGCTGGGGGCGTCGGACTATCTGACGAAACCGGTGGAGGCCGAGCGGCTGCGGACGGTGGTGGGCCGCTACGTCGAGGGGGCGGAGTCGGCGATGGTGGTGGACGACTGCGCGGAGAATCGCGAGATGCTGCGGCGGTTGCTGGAGCGGGCGGGATTGCGGGTTTTCGAGGCGGCGGATGGTCGGGAGGGGCTGGAAGTGGCGCGGAGGGAGCGACCGGGAGTGGTGTTGTTGGATCTGATGATGCCGGTGATGGATGGGTTCGAATTTCTGGACCGCGCCCGCGCCGATGCGGATCTGAAGGATGTGCCGGTGGTGATCGTGACCGCAAAAGACTTGTCTCAAACGGATCGAGACCGTCTGAATGGGGGCGTGCAGGCGGTGATTCAGAAGGGTGGGATGGACCGCGACGCGTTGCTGCGCGAAGTGTGCGAGTTGATTTCAAAGACCCCGGACCGCGCGTAACCCATGGCTAAGATTCTCCTCGTCGAAGACAACGAAATGAACCGCGACATGCTGAGTCGGCGGCTCTCGCGGCGGGAGCACGAGATCGTGATCGCGGTCGATGGTGAGCAGGGCGTGGCGATGGCGGCGACCGAGCGACCGGATTTGATCCTGATGGACATGAGCCTGCCGCTGATCGACGGGTGGGAGGCGACCCGGCGGATCAAGGCTGACGCGGCGACGGCGGCGATCCCGGTGATCGCGCTGACGGCGCACGCGATGTCGGGGGATCGCGAAAAGGCGATGGAGGCCGGGTGCGACGACTACGACACGAAGCCGATCGAGCTGCTGCGGCTGCTGGAAAAAATCGAGGCGCAGCTGGCGCGGGTGGGCGACGCGTGATGACGGACGAATCTGCGCCGATCGGAGACCTTGCGACGCTGCGGCACGAACTCCGGACGCCGATCAATCACATCCTGGGCTACGGCGAGATGGTCGCCGAGGAGTTGGCGGATCTGGGACGGGAGGATCTCGTTGGCGATCTCGGGAAAGTGCAGCAAGCCGCGCGGCGGCTGCTGGCGTTGATCGACCAGAATCTGGCGGATGGTGGGATCGCCGAGGGTGCGGTCGGTGGCGCGACGGTGGATCTGGCCGAGGTGGCCGGGATCATCAGCGCAGCGGCGGCTCCGGCGAACGACAGCGCGGCGGTGGTCACCGGGCATTTGCTGGTCGTCGACGACAACTCCGAGAACCGGCGAATGCTGAAGCGCCTCCTGGTGCGGCAGGGCCACACGGTGGACGAAGCGCCCGATGGCGAGGTGGCGCTGGCCCGGGTGCGGGAGCGGGAGTTCGACCTCGTGCTTCTGGACGTGATGATGCCGAAGATCGACGGTAATACGACGCTGGCGCGGATGAAGGCGGATGGCTCGCTTCGGCACATTCCGGTGATCATGATCTCGGCTCTCGACGGAATCGCTAGCGTGGTGAGCTGCATCGAGGCGGGGGCGGAGGACTATCTGCCGAAGCCGTTCAATCCGACGTTGCTCCGCGCGCGGATCGGGGCCTGCCTGGAGAAGAAGCGGCTGCGGGACCAGGAGCGTGAACATTTGCAGACCATCGAGACGACGCAGGCGCGGCTGTCGGACGAGCTGAACGAGGCGGCAAACTACGTGCGATCAATCATTCCACCGCCCATGGATGAGCCGTGGAATATCGACTGGATCTACGAACCGTCGGGGGAACTGGGAGGCGACGCGTTTGGTTATCATTGGATCGATGACGAACACTTTGCGATCTACCTGCTGGACGTGTGCGGGCACGGCGTGGGTCCGGCGTTGTTGTCGGTCACGGCGATGAACGTGATCCGGTCGGGCTCGCTGGCGAAGACGGATTTCCATCATCCCGGTGAGGTGCTGGCGGCGCTGAACAACGCGTTCCGAATGGAGGATCAGAACAACCTGTATTTCACTATCTGGTACGGGGTCGTGCACGCGCCGACGTTGCGGCTGCGCTATGCGAGCGGCGGGCATCCTCCGGCGCTGATCCTGCGGGACGGCGAGTCTCAGCAGGTCCGCACGAACGGGTTGATGATCGGTGCCGTGGAGGGATTGGATTTCCGGGAGGAGGAGTGTGAGCTGCGGGTGGGCGATCAGTTGGTCGTGCTGTGTGACGGAACGTACGAGGTCCGTCAGGCGGACGGGACGATGATGGATTTCGCCGACTTCGAGGAGTTCATGCGGACGCGTGGGGCGGAGCCGGATGGACTGGACGCGCTGAAAGATTGGGTGAGCGGGATCCAGCGGGGCGAACCGTTGGCGGATGATTTTTCCATTTTGAAAGTCACGTTTTAGCACGCCATGGAGATCCGCCTTTCCCAGAAAAACACGTTCGAAGAGCTGGTGCGGCTGAGTCGCGCGAGCACGAATTTTTTGGAGGAACGTGAGACGCCGCAGAAGTGCAATCTTTGCGGTCGAATTGACGCTCGAGGAGTTGATCACGAACACCATCAAATACGGCTACGACGAGCGACGGGGAGCATGAGATCGAGGTCGTCGTCGAGCGGGGCGAGGAGGCGGTGACGGTCACGGTGAGCGACGACGGGCACGAGTTTGATCCGCTGGGTGCGGGGGCGCCCGACCTGACCTCCGACGCGGAGGATCGAGAGATTGGCGGGCTGGGAATTCATCTGCTCAAGAATTTGCTGACCGAGCTGCGCTACGAGCGAGTGGGCGGGAGAAACGTGGTGACGGCGGTGAAGGCCTTCGACGAGGCGAAATAGGGGTGGCGGAAGGGTTCGCAATCGGGTTGCGCGGAACGTAGGTTGCGCGCCGATGGATACGTTGCAATTGTCGCTGGATCGTCAAGCCGAGGTCGTGGTCGTGCGGGTGGACGGTCGACTGGACGGGAACACGGCACCGGAATTTGGCGAGTTCATTATGCAGAAAATTCGGCCGGACGATCAGGCGATCATCTTCGACGCGACGGGGTTGGAATTCATTAGTAGTGCGGGGCTGCGCGAGCTGGTGGTGCTGGCGAAGCGGCTGGCTGGTCGCAGAGCCAGGGCGGTGTTCGTAGGCTTGAAGCCGGGCGTGCGGGAGGCGTTGGAAATCTCGGGTCTGATTTCGCTTTTCCTGGAGGCTCCCGATCACGCGGGTGCGGTGGCGGAGCTGGGGCGGGCGAAGTCGGGCGGCGGTCTGATGGGGCACTTGTTTGGCGGGCGAACGGGTCAGTGAGTCATATCCCGACCGAATACCGGGAGGGCTACGAGAGGGCGCTGAACTACCCGGCGGCGAGCACGCGCGGGGTGCTGGAGGTCCTGCGGTGGCGAAACCGGCTCGATGCACTCGCGCAGCGGGTGGTGCCGGGAATGGCTCGGCGGCGGCGCGCGGGTCAGTTCCAGCAAATGCTGGACGTCTCGCATTACGAGAGCTTGGGGATCGGGTATCGACTGCCGGAGCGGGTATACGCGGAGACGGAGGGGGGCGGGTAGGCTGGATTGGGGCGGCGTTCAGCTTCCGGCTCAACGCAATGACGTAGTGAAAATGGAGCGGTCAGGACCATTAGGGTGCGTCGGGGCACTCGGGTCAGGCTGCGCAGTAGGTCGTCTGTCTCCACGAGCAGCTTTCCGGCACGGCGACCACCGATCTGGATCGATCGCGAAGGCTTCTCCCTTCACTCGCGGACGTTTGTACTGGCCGATGTGGGGAGCAACTACGTTGTCGGAATCGAGACGCCTTCGCCGATTCGTTGAAATTGCGGCGCGGCCGTGCTGATAAAATCGGTGAGGGTCTTTTGGGTCGCCTGCTCATCGAGACCGCCGGGCACAAATCCTTTGAGGACCGGCGCATTGACGATGATGTAGGCCCAGCGGTGGGTTTCGTTATGCAACAGGAGGTCGAAGTTTGTCTTGGCGATCCGCTTCCAGTGGTAGGGCGTCGAAGCCTCCTTGCTGACAAACCAGTAGAGATAAAGTGAGGTCAGCAATTTGCTCTCGGATCCGACCTTGATGGGGCGGGTGATCACCAACTTCATGACGTCGAGATCCGTTCCGTCAGACAACGTTACCGGGATGGTGCCGCCATTGCGGATCGCCCAGCCTTGGCCGCGGAGACAGGCTTCGGGACGATGAATGCTGCGCTGGTCGGCTCCGCTGAGAACGATTTGGCAGCCGATTTGAAAATTGTTGTTGGCCTCGGTGGAGTAGGCCATTTTGGCAAAGCGGGTGTCGGGAGGAAGAATCAGCTTCTCGGCTTCGCTGACATCCTGCTCTTCGCCGATGAAGCCATTGACGGTCGGCGGGAGGTCCAGGACCACTCCAGCGAGAGGCGCAGCCTGGGGCTCGGGGGTAATCCGGCAGACGCCAATCGTCACGGCAGCGAGGATGGCGACGGTCGAGGAGGCAATGATCCAAGATCGGAGTGGCGGAGTTGTCATGATCAGTAGATGTCGCCCTGAGTGGCGGCGGCGTCAACCGGGCGGTTCTGGGCGGCTGGTGCAGCGAGTGAACGCCTAATTTCGGTGACGTGGCTCCAGAGGTGATTGTAATCCCCGCGCAGCAGTCCCGCGATGAGGATCATTCCCGAGAGTGCGACGATGAACACGAAGAAGCCGGCACCGATGTGAAACATCGATGGGTCTTCCAGCGTGCCGATGGCGAAGTCCGAGCCGAACATGAGAATGCCGAGGGTGAGGATCAGAATGCGGACCAAATTTCCGAGGACCGCCAGCGGGGCGGCGAGCGCGAACAAGACCCCGCGTTTCCACCAACTCGAGAGGGTGAAGTATCCGAAGAGCGCGGACACCATCATGAGTGCAAAGAGTGAGCGGATCCCGCTGCAGGGGTCGGCGACATCGACCTGAAAGCGTTGACCCGAAGCGAGGCCGGCGATGGGGTCGGGAGCGGACTGAATCGAGGTGCCGACCTGGACGGCCGCAATCCCAATGGTGTTCAGAACGGCGTTACTCGCCTGGGACATCACGATCCGCAGCGGGAAGGCGAGGAGATTATCGAGGAAGAACAGCGGATACGCGAAAACGAGAAACATCCACGGAAACAAGAGAGCCTTCATCCAGCGGAAACCCCCGAAGCGCAGAATGAGCCCGGCGGTCATGAACTGGATCGATCCAAAAGCCACGTAGATCTGATCGACGCGGTAGCTCAACCAGAAGAGGGCGAAGGCCAGGAGGACGAGCAGGGTGCCGGTGACCGGAGCTGGGTTGATCGTGAGATCGCGATAGTCCTCCCGTTTATACCAAACGAGAAATCCCACGAGGAACGGGACGAGGATGCAATGCTGCCACTCTTCGTAGTCGTAAAGCTTGCCCATGCTTTGGAAGACAGACAGGTGGGGGCCGTAGGCGGTGAGATAGCCGAAGAAGCCGTAGAGATAAACGAGAACGCCGATGGCGACGGTCGGAGGAATCCAACACAGGACGGTATTCGGCGAAGTTGGGGCGCGGGGTGACGGAGTATTCACGAGGGCAACGGCGTTCCCGCCGGGCACATGGTTTGCACCCAGACCGGGCCGGGAAGTTAGATCAGTTTTTTCGGAGCGACAAGGTGGTTTTCGAATTGTGGTCTTCGAGTGGACGGTGAGGGACGCTCAGTGGATACGTCCCCATGCGACGATGGATTTTGTCAACGGGCCGAGCTTTTCCCGGTAGATGGCGGTGTCGGGAAACAGAGCCTGCATTTCGGCGGCATTGAGGAGGCGGATCTGCCGAACCTCGGCACGGGCGGCTTGGGCGTCGGGTGTGCGTGGCATCCAACCGAGATTGAATCTGCGCAAGAGCGCGACGCGGACCGACACCGGGTAAAATTGCCAAAGCGGCACGAGAAAGTGCGGCTCGATCGGGAAATAGCGGTTGGGGGTTTGGATGAAAATCGCTTTGGAGACGCGTTGGACTTCAGTGGCCATGGCCCGTTGGTCGGCGAACGTCCCAACGTGTTCGATCACGGAGTTGGAAAAGCAAAGGTCAAACTCTCCATCAGCGATGGCGTCCATCCGCCGGGCATCTCCCGCGGTGCTTGTGATGTGGGGTGCGGAAGCACAGTCCTGAGTGGCGATATTTAAAAGCGTGATGCGGCATTCGCGCGGCAGTTCCGGCGCGAGATCGTTCCAGAATTCAACGGTGCCTCCCACGTCGAGAATGGAAACGGGTTCGGGGAATGCTTCCAGTAGTCCGAAAAAGAGTCCGAGCCGTCGCCGACGCATTCTCGAGGCGAGTGAATCGGGATTACCGTTGTCAGCCAGTCTTTTGATGGTCCGAAGCATGGAGGCTTTTGAGTGGTGGAACTTCGTTGGCGCCCGCAGATCGCGTCGTTGCTGGAAGGTTGGAACTTCCTTGAATTTGCGGGTCCAATCCAGCTTCTTTGGTGGATGATTTCCAGAGCCCCGGTTCCGCGTGCCAACGTTCTCGGCGTTGGGGTCAGCGTCACCTCACTCAACGAAGCAACCCGGCTGATCACAAGTGGTGTCGCCAACGGTGCGCGGGGATATGTGACCGTAACGGGTGTGCACGGCGTGAGCGAGGCTCAGAAGGATTCGGAGTTTCAACGGATACTGAACGATGCCTGGCTGACGACCCCGGATGGCATGCCCATGTCGTGGGTCGGGCGGGCCCAGGGTTTTTCCAATATGCGCCGGGTCTACGGACCGGACCTGATGACGCAGATTTTTGCTGCGACGACTGACGGCGCGATTCGGCATTTCTTCTATGGTGGAGGCCCCGGAGTCTCAGAGGGTTTGAAAGCGAAACTGGAATCTCGTTTTCCCGGAGTGACCATTAGTGGAACTTACTCGCCCCCATTCCGACCGCTCAACGAAGCCGAGAAGAACGATTTCTACGCACAGGTGACGAAGGCTAGTCCGCACATCATCTGGGTTGGACTCAGTACGCCCAAGCAGGAGAGGTTCATGGCGGCGAATTGGGAAGACCTGCCCGCAAATTTCATGATCGGAGTCGGGGCGGCGTTCGACATGCTGTTGGGCCGAACGAAGCAGGCTCCGCTCTGGATGCAGCAGTCGGGGTTGGAGTGGATCTTTCGCCTTTGCGAGGAGCCCCGGCGCCTCGGTCGGCGTTACTTGGTCAACAATCCCTTGTTCGTCGCCCGGATTCTGGCTCAGTATCTCGGTTTTCGGCGTCGCGATCTCCGCGGATAAGTCGGCGATTCGACCCTCGACCTTCCATCCGGTTTTTATGAAAAATCCTCTCATTCTCGTGGCCGGGGCCGACGGTTTCATCGGTGGTCACCTCGTTCGAATCCTTCGCAGCGAGGGTTACATCAATCTTCGCTGAGTCGACCTCAAACCGCTCTCCGAATAGTTCCAAGCCTTCGAAGACGTCGACAATAGGTCGTTGGATTTCCAAGAAATCGGTGCGTGCCGGGAGGTCGTCGCCGGTGCGGATCAAGTTTTCAACCTCGCAGCCGACATGGGCGGTATGGGCTTCGTCGAGACGGACAAAGCGCTCGGCATGCTCAGTGTCTTGATCAACACCCATCTGCTGATCGCGTCGCGGGAAGACTCGGTTCGCCGGTATTTCTACGCTTCGTCAGCCTGCGTCTATGCGGCGGACAAGCAGCTTGATCCCAATGTGACAGCGCTCCGTGAGGCTGACGCCTACCCCGCAATGGCGGAGGAAGGATACGGCTGGGAAAAACTCTTCAGCGAGCGGATGTGCCGCCACTACTCCGAAGACTTTGCCCTCGAGACCCGGGTTGCGCGTTACCACAACGTTTACGGGCCGGAAGGCACGTTCGACGGGGGAAGGGAAAAAGCCCCGGCCGCCATCTGCCGGAAGGTGATCGAAGCAAAATTGTCCGGCAATCTTGCGATCGAAATCTGGGGTGACGGCACCCAGACACGGAGCTTCCAATACATCGATGATTGCGTGAAAGGGGCGCGGATTTTGATGAACAGCGACAATACCCTCATCAGGGAAGTGCTGGGATGGGAACCATCAACCCGGTTGCGCGCCGGACTTGCGACCACCTACGAGTGGATTCACGACCAGCTGATCCGCCGGTGACGAATCGAGCAGTTGTCCTACGTGGAAAGACGTGGGCCGTTTCTCGCGAAGGCCAAACCCTTGGGTGGCGTGTGCAACGCTGCATCTAGCGTCGCTGAAGTCGCGCGGCATCCCAGAAACGCTCGCGAATTAATTCTTATTTAGCAAGGACGAGGAGCGAGTAACCGCCTAGAATGCGCGCGGTCATTTCCGGGTGGATTTTCGCCAGCAGCCACCTGGGTGCCCGGAGGATCCGAGCGCGTGTGCTCTTAGGTCGGTCCACGGCATTGGGTGTGTAGAACGAATCCACGATTTCGTAGCCGCAGTCCTTCAAAGTCTCCAACGCAGTGTCGCGGCTGAAGTAGTGGAGATGACCGACCGATTGCCTGACCCCGAGAATCGGTTTGGACCGCAGGACCATTTGAACGTTCATGTCCAACGGGATGTGGAAAATGAACTGACGTGAAAACGGCTTGAGTTTCCGCAGAAACGAGAATGGGTCGTCGATGTGCTCGAAGACATCGATGCAGAGCATCACATCGAACGGTGTTCGTCCGGTTTGCTCGAACAAATCCGAGTTTGTGAAGTCGACTCGGTCCGAACGCCGCTGTTCGCACAGCGCATACGCCTGCGGACTGAGTTCGAATCCGGAAAAATCGGTGTCGGGCAGGCACTTTGAAAGCTGGACGAGAATCTCACCGGCTCCGCAACCAATCTCGGCGACGGAAGCTGGCGAGAGGTCGTGGCGCTCGAGCATTTTGGAGATCTGTCCCGCTTTCCACGGGGAATCCTCGACGTGGAAGGTGGGGTTCTTCAGGTGGTAGCTGCCATCCAAGTACTCGTCTGAAATGTTCATCTTGGTGGTCCGTGGGAAAATGGTTCGTTCGGATTTTGATTTGGTTAACGTGGCGAGGTGATCGTCAGTCCACGGTTGAGCTGAGTGTCGTCAAGTTCTGGTGGATCGTTACGTTGGAAATAAACGGCTTGGAATCTGCCGCGATTTCAACGGCGGTCACGTCCTCGGACCCAGCTCGGAGAATGTTCCCCTCCACGAGGATGTCCGCCGCTCGTGCGGAGTTGTGGGATTTAAAAGAGATGACCGGATCCAAATTGGTTCGCAGGATATTCCCAGTAATCAAGATATCCCCGACCGGAGCTCCGGGAGTTTGGGGTGCAAGCTGGATGGCGGATTTGTTGGCACTCCAAGCGTTGCCGGTTATGACCACGTTGGTGAACGTGCCGGTATCCATCCGGAATCCGTAGCCCACATCCTGGGCGACGTTGCTCGAATAGACCGTCGAATCAGTCCCGCCGCCGGAATAGGCGATCCAGGAGACACCGCCAACGAAGTTGTTGGCGACGACACCGGATGCGGTCAGGCCGGGCAGACCGCCCAGGAGAATCGCGGTAACGTAGTCTCCGGCGGATTCCCGGACGCTGCAGTTCTCGATGAGCGCTCCGGTGGTGGAGCGGGTCATGGCGCAAATGCTGATGGCAAAGGATTCGAACGGACCAAAGAGCCCGTAGGCGTGGAGGACTTCGACGTTGCGGATGGTGGTGTTATCGCCCGAGAGCTGAATGCCGTAAGTGGCAACATTGTCGTTGGGTGCGGCCAAGCCGAGTCCCGCTGCGTCGAGGTCGATGGTGAGGTCTTCGACGGTGATGTTGTCGTGGTCGATCAAGCGTCCCCCGTTCTTACCGTAGGCGCCGCTCGCGATGGCCACATGGACGCATTCGGTGAAGTTGAGGCCGGCCAGTTTGATCGTCGTCACGCCCCGGCCGCTGCCGCGAAGCCGGGTCCCGGGCTGCAGGAAGAATCCATCCGTCGCCAGGCCGTCGTCGTTGCCGTTCGTCAGGAAGGTTCCGGGGCCGAGAAGGATGTCGCTGCCGCTGCCGAAACTTCGCATCAGGGCGTCGAATTTTTGACGCGAACTCCCGTCGTAGGGGTCGGCTTGGGAACCGGAACCGCTTTGACCGTCGGCTCGAATCGCGACATGAATCGTTCCTGTGCCCAACGCCGAAAGCGGCAATGCGACGACCAACGCTAGAAGGGTCGCGCTGAACGTGAGGTTGATCGGGCGAGGCACGGGAATGAACGCGATCAGCCGCGACGAGCGGCAAGCCAGATGGGTTGAAGAATCCCCCGCGGGCCAAAGTTTTTAACTTCGTCGAATCCCGACCGGAGCAAATGCCCGCGAATGGCCCGGCCGCTCATCCCGATTTCGTGGGTGTGATCGATCTTGGCGACACGATAGCTTTTCACCGTGTGAATCAAATTCGGTTCGTTGCAGATGAGGAACCAACCGCCCGGCTGAAGGACCGATGAAACGGACTCCAGAGCTTCGCGCCAGCTGAACGCGTGGTGAAGCGCGGCGTGGATGATGACGAAATCGAACCGAGGTTGGTCGGCGAATTGTTCCCCCACGGTCTCCATGGTCGACGTCTCGTAGGTGAGCGTGCCGCCGACGTCCCGTGATTCGACGATCGCAACGCGATGCCGGGCCGATTCGACTTCGAACTCGTTGATCGAGGTCCCGACACAATGGCAGCCGGACGCGGCGAGGAACTCGCTCATCCACCCCGCGCCGCAGCCCAATTCGAGGACTCGAGCACCTTCCTGGACTCCGCAGTCGAGCATGCGCCGGAGAATTCGGATGTAGCTCTCGAGGGAGTCGATTCCCTTCGGGTCGAGCCAGAATGGTGTTTTCCGCGTTTCGTAGGCGCTGCGCTCGAGTTCCACGCCGGGTTTCGCATCGTAGAGATCCTTCTCCCGGGCAAACGTCTGCTCTCGATCGGCGTGGGTGGGAGGGAAAGCTCCCTCGGAGTAGTCTTTGAGCACGAGATACCCACCGATAGCGAGTTTTTGAAACCGGGAAAGGCGGAGTTGGTAGTCCGAACGGTTGAGCTCCCAGTCCCGGCGGGCATTTCTGAACAGAAAGGAGTCGGCCAAAAACCGGGCGGCCGGTCGGAAAGTCGTCGTTTCACTCATGGTCGGTCGAGCGTCATTCATCAGCTGGAGAGATCAAGTCGAAACGACGGATCGGGGGACTCTGCCCCGCTGGGTTTGGCGGACGATGTCCTTAAAGTGCTCGCGCCACGTTTCCGAATCGTGATGAGTCGCGAGCCTCTGGTGCCCGTTGCGGCCAAGAGTGAGTCGGCGGCTGGCATCCCTTTCGCATTCTCGAATTGCATCGATGAGCCCGTCCTGGTTGCCCGGTTGGAAGAGGTAGCCGTTTTCCTCGTTCAGCACGAGGTCCGGAATCCCGCCAGTAGCGGACCCAATCACCGGTTTCGAGTAGTTGAAAGCCTCGTAAACGACCGTCGGGAGCGGCTCCCGCCAAATCGATGGGACCAGAACAGCCCGACAGCCCCGCAAGAGATCCGCTTTCTCACCGCCCTTCACCCATCCATGAATTCTGATAAAGGGGTTGGCTTCGGCAGCTCTGGCGACTTCGGATTCGAGCGGGCCTTCGCCCGCAACGACGAGGTTGGGGCAGTTTTTCGATTTGGCCATTTGATTCCAAGCCTCCAAAAGCGTCCGCACTCCCTTGGCCTCGATGAGGTTGGCGAGAAAGAGGTAGTAGCCGTCATCCATTGATTCGCCGGCATCCCCGGTGTAATTCCACGAATGGGGGAGAAGGTGGACTCGATCGGAGGCCATCCCCGCTTCGACGAAGGAATCCCGCATCGACCGCGATAGGACAATCCAAGCCGAGACGTGGTCGAACCAGCCGCGAGCGTGGGCGTGCCAAAGGACCGACGCCATCAAGAGCGATTTCGGGATCGACCTTTGCCAGGCTCCGTCGAGAATCTCCGCTGCGTAATTTTGCCGCAATCCCTCTTCCGCAACCCTTCCGCGTGCCCAAAGGTATCCGGAAACCGAGAAAGGCCGGTAATTGTGGACGTATTGGAGGATGGGGATCCCACGTTTGGCCGCGAATGGGTAAATCGCTGGGGAAACGATTTGATAGATGTTGTGCGCGAGCCAGATGTCAGCTCGAAATTTGTCGCTTCCCGCGGCGATTCGGCGAAGGGCATCGGGGTTCGAGAACATGCGCAGCGCCTGCTTGAATCGATTGGGCGCACCGGGTGCGAGCCATTCGGCGTTGTCGATCCACACCCGGTCGATGGGTGAGAACTTCTCGATTTCACGATGGATGTTGTTGGCGGCCGTCTCTTCACCGCCTGGCCGGGTGTAGCGGGCAAAAATTTCGAGGATGCGCATTTTGAGTCGCGAATTGCCGAAGATCGACTAGTACCGCTGAACCACGAAAACGGCCTGCGTCGGGCGGGACCCGGTGAGCCGTGCCAAAACATTTCCAACCGAAGTCCAACGGGCGCGACCCATCCCGGCAGCCGCAAGCCCCAAACCAAGACTGAGGGCTTGGCAGAGCCAGAGGTGCCGAGGTGGATCATCCGCGAAGAGCGGTTGGAGTCGATCGTGCCACGGGTCCGCTTCGCCGTAGTCGACAAGGCGACACTCGCCTCGATCGATCCAGGTCTCGATGACTTGTCGATCAACCACGGTCTCATGATGCAGGTTCTGCTTGCGTTCGTTGATGGGGACCAGGCCAAGAAAGTATCCTCCGGGTGCCAGGCATTCGGTGAGCTTGCTCAACATGTGGGCCGGGTCGGGGACGTGCTCCAGGACGTGGCTGCAGACGACCAAATCGTAGCGGCGCTCGAGGAGCGGGTGCTGCTCCCAGTTCTCGATGAAGATCGGTTCGAGATCGACCAAATCGTAACCGCGTGCGGCGAGGGAGTCGGCGACTTCGTGGACGACCACGGGGTCCTGCTCGACACCGAAGAGGCGGTAATCCTTGGGAAAATGCCGGAAGAGCGTTCCAGCCCCGAAGCCGTAATCGAAGATGCTTCGGTCCTTCCCGCCAAAACCGATTCGGTCGAGAGCGTCGAGAGCGGCAAAAACTTTGCAAGTGCGGAGGTAGGACAGGTGGTGCAGCCAACTCTGGCGGCCCCGGTAGCAGGTCTGGAAAATCTCCTGTGACGCGGGCTGTTTTTTCATGATCGTTTGACGGCCCGGTAGACTTCCGCCGTCTCGCGGGCCGTCCGCTCCCACGAAAAAGTTTCGCAGTGCTGGTCACCGAGCCGGATGCGTTCGGCGCGCGCCTCGGGATCTTCGTGGAGTTCTATCATCGCTTCCAGATAAGCTTCGGGTGTTTGGTCGGCGTACCGAGCGGCCGTGCCGCCAGCTTCCGGTAAGCTGGTGATCGCCGAACAGATCACAGGGCACCCAGCTCGCATGGCCTCGAGGATCGGAATCCCAAATCCCTCGTAGTAGGACGGATAGATCAGCGCCCGGGCACCGTGGTAGAGGCGGACGAGCTCGGTGTCGTCGATCTCGCCGAGAAATTTCCAATCCGAAGGCGGATCGATCTCGCGGACGACTCCGGTGACCCGCACGCCGACGACGGCCAAAGTTGGTAGTTTGATTCCGCGATCCGCAGCCAGCCGATAGGTTTTGACGAGGAGATCGAGATTTTTCCGCGGCATCAACGAGCCGACGAAGAGAAAATAGGGTTCGGCCACGACCAACGGTTTTTCCTCTTTGCCAACGACGGGGAGGGGAGTGTCGGCGAGGTGGATGGTGTGGATCTTCGCGGGGTCGAGGCCGAGCAAATCCACGGCCTCCCACTTGGAAAAATCGCTGATGCTGATGATCGCGTCGGCCTCGCGCATTTTCTCGAAAAGATGCTTCATTCTCCAGCGCGTGTACGGACGATAGGCGTGAGGAAAGCGCAGGTGCGAAAGGTCATACAGCGTGACGACGCTCGGCACGTTTTCCGGGACCGGAAGGTCGGGAAAACACGTCAGGTGGACGACATCCGGCCGGAGGCGGCGGATCGAACGACCAGAGATCAGGGGCGTCCAGATGAACTCCCGGTAAAACGTCGTGAGAGCCCGGCGCGGTTGGCGGAATTCGAAATTCGGGATCGCGCAGCAGACCTCGGATACTTCCACGTCTGGGAGTGCGGCCAGTCCGTCGAGTAAGTGGTGAATGTATCGAGTGACGCCTCCGCGTCCGATGAATTGGTAGCTGGTCTCGAGAGTAACGCGCATCAAGTCTGAGTGTTGAGGATTTTGGTCCAAAGTTCCGTGTAGTTCTTTGCCATTTCGTCGGCGCCGAAGTGTTGGAGCGCGTGAGCGCGGGCCGCGGCTCCCACGTGGGCGAGCAGCCCGGGATCCGCGGCAAGTTTGCGGAGCGAGTCGAAAGCGGGCAAGGGATCATCGGGGGAAAAAAGAAAGCCGGTTTGGCCGTGCTGAACAATTTCGCGAGTGCCTCCCACGTCCGTTGCGACCACGGGAAGCCCGGCGGTGGCAGCTTCCATCAAAACGGTCGGGTAGGGATCGAATCGCAGCGACGGATGAAAAACAGCGTCGTTTGTGCGGTAAATCTCCGCGGCGGGTTTGAGACCGTGCCAGACGATCTGAGGAGATTTGGTCGGCGACAGTGCTTTGATCTCGGGCGGTGATGAGGCCGACTGGTTCCCGTAGAGGTTCCATCGGACTGAGTCCGGGGGAAGTGCTTTCGCGGCCTCGAAAACGAGCGCCCCTCCCTTCTTTTTCTCGCTACTGCCGAGAAACGCGACCCGGAGTTTTCGGCCAGGAGTAGCCCGCTCGCGGATCGAATCGAAGTTTTTGGTGGGGAGGCCGTTTCGAATCACTTGGACCGGAACTTTCCACTTCGCCTCGCCGCAGGCTGATGCGAGGGCTTGGCTGACGCAGATGAGTCGGCGCATGCGTTGGGCTCCGTGCCGCATGAAGGCAAGCCGCACGGGGCTGTAACCCGGATCCCACGGGTGATCGTGAGTCGTCCCGACGAGCGGGACACCGAGTTGCCAGGCGAGCAGCGCCGCCCATTCGAAAGTGCGACCGTGCCAGCCGTGAATCAAGCTGATCTTCAAATCCGCCACGCGGCGCCGAAACTGAAGGTAGGCCTTGGCGTCGTGCTTGAACGAGCTCGGTGCCAAAGCCGGCCAATCAACCGTTTCCACCCCGAGTGAGCGGGAGATGACTCCGACCTGACTGTCTGGCGGCGTTGCGACGACCAGGCGGGATCGCAGCGGCTGGTCGAGGGCTCCGAGCAGATATTCGAGAACCCGTTCGGCTCCTGAGCCCGCGCCTGCGGTGACGGAAAGAACGAGGATCCGATGGTCGGTCGCGAGCATTTTTAGAATGGTGCCACCGAGGGTGATGCGTAGTGGGAGTCCTCCTCAGTCGGTCGCAGATCGCCTTCGGTCGCGGCAATTTGAAGCGTCGATCGTCTGTCGCATTGAACGAGTGCCTCCATCACCGCCCACGTGAAGAAAAAACCCGGGAATACGGCGGTAACGTCTCCGTAAACCGTCAGAAAAACGATCACCCAGCAGAGTTGGGACGCGTGGAACGCTTGGTGGCACCGCAGAAGCACCGGATTGTTCCAAGCGCGCCGATTGGCGCGGATTTGACGGACGGAGACCCCGATGAGTAGACTCAATCCAAGGACGAGGCCGAGCAATCCGGTTACGAGCAGAAGACTCAGGTAACCATTGTGGTAAGCACCCGTCACGAGAGCCCACTGAATCGTATCGGTTGTGCCGTAGTTGTTCAGCAGCTTCACGTAGAGTTCGCCATCGTAGGAAAATCCTTTTCCGATCCAGATGTAGTCCGGGATGTAGCGAAGCGCTTCCTGCCAGAGTTCCAGTCGCCATTCGATGGTCCCCGAAGCATTGGCGGCGGCGGACCCGGAGATTGAGATACCCGGCAACCAGCTGATGGCGCGCTGAATGTTCATCGGAAGTTGGGCCGAGACGGAATAAAGGATCGCTACCGCAATGGCAGCCATCGCGCAGCCCACAACGACCCGTGGGGCCGTGAGAGAGCGTTGCAAAAGCGCCGCGATGAAGACCACGAACACCACCATCATCGTCATCAACCGGTATCCGCTGAAAAACGAAAGGATGACGATGAGAGCGAGTCCGAGGATGGAAGTCAACGAGCGGGCCTGGAACAGGCGGCTGGTGTGAACGCGGGCCAGAAAAGCAATCACCAGCGATTGGGCGGCGACACCCGCGCTGGTGTAACGGCTCAGGACGTCACCCACCGCGTTTTGCTCGGCGAGCAGCGTTCCAACGGTATCTCCGGTCTGGAGGAACATGCTGACGAGCCCATACGGGAGACCGTTGACGATGAGCAGATCGGCCACCAATTTGAGCGGAGCGAGCAATCCCATGAGCAAAATCGCGCGAGGCCACCACGTGGCCGAGAGATTGACGCTCGGCAAGGTCACGACGAGCGTCGCATTGAACAAAATGGCGATGTAGGCGAATCCACCCCACTGGCCGGAACCCAGAAATTGGAACCCCATTCCCCTGACAAGCCCAGTGGCGAGCACGACGCCACAAAACGTAAGCGACACCAGAAGCACCGGAGAAAACCGAGGAAAGGGGGCTTGGCCAAAGATGACGAGCACCACCATCCCGAGTCCGACTGCCATGCAGGCGGTATAATAGATGCCCAGCTGACCGGGAAGTCCCGGGCAGGTGAGGCCGCTGGCGTAGGAGGCGACCACGACGAAGGTCGCGATCTGAGGCCGGACGATCAAAACGAGAACGCACAACCCGAGGGTCAGGAGTGAAGCGAAGAAAATCTCACCACTGCCAACGCCCAGTCCGATAGCGGCGGCCGCAACGACAAACAGTGCGGTGACGAAGAATATGACGAGGCGGGTATCCACAGGCGAGCGGCCGATCAGGCCTCGGGCTTGGAGCTGCGCGCGACGGCGATCACACCGTTGGAAAGTCGCGGTAACGTGGAGGACGTCAACTTCATCAGCAGACGGTAGTGCCAGGGAACAAAGTGTTGCTCTCGTCCCGTGCCGTGAAACAGCATTTCATCGACCCGGTAGCCGCACCGGGAGACCAGCTTCTCGAGCACCCGGGGTGAGTAGTAGTAATTGTGGTCCTCGTGAACGAGTTCGCGGCCCAATAAATACCGGAGACTCCGGAAGAGGCAGTAGGCGTTGATCGTGGTAATGAGCAGAATTCCGCCCGGTGCGAGCAGCGGCTTGCAAGCCCGCAGGAAGAGACCCGGATTCTCGAGGTGTTCGATGATTTCGCCAGCGACAATGACGTCGAACGGCGTGCCGCCCAGCGGCTCGAGGGAGGCCGTTTCGACGTTTCCGCAGACGCAGGGAGCGAGGCCGTGCTGGTTGAAGTAAGCGACTCCCTCGGCATCGGCGTCCAACCCGACCACACTGGCGGCGGAAGTCGTCAATCGTTGGTGCAGTAGCGTTCCCTCGGCAAATCTTTCTTCGGTGAGCGGCCAGTCGGTGCATCCCAAGTGCAGGACTCTACGGCCTGCACAACGCTCGAGGATGAAGGCGGTGCGGTCGACCGTGGGTGACCGTGGGACGTCAAAATGGGTTTGCATGGTCGATCGAGTAATCGGTGGGTCGGGGCCTTTTCCGGTGCAGAAGTTGACTCGTAGGAGACTTTCCTTCGCGAGAAAACGAAAGCGTGAGCTTCTTGGCAAGCCGGTTGATTTCAGACCTCCGAAAATCAAGGTCAGCTCGAGCAAGAGAGATTCCGGACTTGACGGCAGCCGGTTGGTCGAAGACACGGAGAAAGTGTCCGGGGCTCTCCGACCGTTCGCGTCCAATGCATCATGTCCGTCCCAGCGATCGACCCCTCAGTTTTTCAATGGATCGAGTCCAGGACCCCAGGCGAGGATCGAAAGGTGATGATCACGGCAAGGAAGGAGCACCGCGAACCGGACGGAAATCCCCGTATTCTCCCGATCGGATCCCGACCTGGAGGCGGTTTGCAACCGCACATCCTGGGACCGCGTGGCGATGGATCCTGTCGATCGATCCAGTTTCTCGACACCAACACCGCGATCGGATCTCGGCGGGCCCTGACGGCCGCTCTGCGCAAGGACTTCCCGGCGATTTTCGCCCGGCCATCCGATCGAGGAGCCTTTCATCAAGAGACCGTTGAGTGTGCGCACTAGGAGAAGTTGCCCGAGGCGGTTCAACCCTCCGCCGGTTCGAGGCGTTCCGGATTGACCGATGACCTTCCTCAAGGGAACCGCCGGGAAGTCGGTCGAGATTTTTGCGTGGCAGGGCGTCACCAAAATTCTGAGCATTCTAGCGTTCGCCTTTGCCGCGCGGATCCTTGGACCCGAGAAATTTGGAGTATCGGGCGTCGTCCTCGCGGTGGTCACTCAGCTGGCCGCTGCCAGTGCTTTGTTGAATCAGGCATTTCTTTCGCGCCGCTATCGGCGTTTGACGTCGACAGCGACGCGACAGGGGATGATCGTAGCGACCACGCTCGGGCGATTGGTCCTGGCATTTGGTGTTGCAGTGCCAGCGGCGGTGATCGGTTTTTACCTCGCGCCGGATCGCAACTGGTGGCTGTCGATTTTGAGCGGTGTTCCGCTTCTCGTTTTCGTTTTCGCCCAACCATTGTGGGTATTCGTCGCACTCGACGAATCGAACTTGGTCTGGCGGGTCACGGGGATTGGATCTTTAGTCACGAGTGCCATCTTGTTCGCGATTCAGCCGAATTGGGCGGTCACGGGGATCGACGCCGTCGCGACGATGGTTGGGACGGTGGTCACGTGTGCTGCGGCGTGGATCCTGGTCAGGCGTCGGATTCGGGTCGTTTGGAAGTGCCGATGGAGGCATGCCCGTTACGCGTGGTTTCTGATTGCCCGTGGAGGCTGGCTGGTATTGGTCTACATCTTCGGGAACGTTTACATCTATCAGGATACCTTGATGGTCGGGTTGCTGGCATCGGAGCACGATGCGGGCACTTTTCGTCCGGCCAGCATGTTGGCGGTCGCGCTTCACCACGCGGTCAGCTTCATCCCGCTCATTCTCCTTCCGAAGCTGATGGATTGGTCGGAAGACCCAGCGGCGCTTTGGCGGCGGCAGTGGGCCATCGCGGCCGTTCTGAGTCTGGGCCTGATCGTGGCCGGAATCCTGTCGTTCTTTTTTGCCGAGCCGATCTTCCGGGTTCTCTACGGTGAGCAATACGTGGCGGCCGCAGAGCCTTTCAATCTGCTGCTTCTCGCCCGCGGGGTCAGCGTCGTCGGAACCGTTTTCACCTGGGGTTTGATTGCGCACGACAACGACCGGCCACTGGCCATCCTGTATGTCGTTGCGGCCATCGGAGCGATCGGCGGCAATGCGGTCTTGATTCCGACCCTGGGAATTCTTGCTCCGGGAATCACCGCCTTGTGTGCCGACACGATCATCGTCGTTGGAGCAATTGTCGTCACGTGGCGGTCTCGGGTGGCGCAGGGGAGGCGAGCCAGATCAATCGACAATCTGAGATTGACGTGCATCGACCGCGATGTGTTCGTAACTTCCCGCCTCGAATTTCCCGATGACCGTCCTTGCCGCCATTTTGTTGGGATTAGCCCTGCTGACTCTCCAATTTTTTCACGGAGGTGCGATGGATCCGGTCCTTGCGGTGCCGGGATATGCGCTTTTGTTGCTGGCAGGCGCGGCGGTTCTTCCCGGACTGTTCACCCCAAGAGCCGGAGTCGGCCGCCCGGTATTTCAGTTGGTCGTTGTTCTAATCGCCGCTTTTTTCACGTGGAGGTCCGGCGAAAGTCCGGATCAAGCGGTGGGTCGGTTCAATCAGATGATCATCTTGGCCGCACTTCTGACCTGGCTCGTGACGTCCCGGGTCGTGCTGAATCGTCGAGCGCGGTGGATTCTCCTCGGCACCGTTTCAGCGGGATGCCTGCTTCAGGCTGGCGTTGCAATCTTACAGGTTTATTTCAAGGAGCCGGCGCTTGGGATCTACTGGCCGTCGCGGGAATTGGAGTCAGTCTACCTGGCGAAGTTCGGGAGCCGGGCGCGGGGCTTTTATCTCAATCCCAACCACTTCGCTTGGCTGATAAACGGAGCGGCAATCCTGTGCGCCAGCGTGGCGATCTGGGGGCGGGTGCCGATCGCCGGGCGGGTTCTTGTCGGATACTTCGCCGTCGTCTTGACCGGAGTGGAGGTCTTCGCTGCGAGCCGCGGAGGTATTGCCAGTCTCGTCTGCGGCGGGATCGCGCTGATCGGCCTCGGCGTTATTGGTGGATTTCGGCTTCGTCGCGGCGGCACTGGCATGGCTATCTCGGGCGCGGCAATGGGTTTGGTTTTGATTGGTGCTGTGTGGTTGGCCTATTCGAGTAGCTGGCTCGCGATTGGGCGTTTCGGCAGTGAGGTTCTCTCCGCTAACGTGCGTCAGGAGTTCAGCGGGCACGCGTGGCGTGCTTTCCAGACTGAACCCGCCTGGGGTATCGGCGCTGGGATGTATCGCTACGCCGCCCGACTGTATCGAAGCCCTAACGAACCGCTCGATGCCGTCTACGCCCACAACGACTGGCTTCAGGTGGCCGCCGAATATGGTTCCATCGGATTGCTGCTCGCCCTTGTGGTGGTCGGCCTCGCTCTGGGCTTCGCCGGCAAGACGTTTGTTCGCGAACTCAAGCGGCGGTCTGTTGCCGGAGACACTCTACGGAGTAACTCGATGGCACTGTCCATCGGTGCTTTTGCGGCGGGCGTGTCATTCGCGGTGCACAGCACGGTGGACTTCAATCTGCAAATCCCGGCGAATGCAGTCTTTGCGGCGTTCATTTTTGGATTGGCGGGCGGGGGCGGACGTGATCCTTCCGCTCAACCATTACGGTCCTCGATCTTCGAGCGGTGCGTGGCCGGTGCCTGTGTCCTCTGTTGCGCGATCGTACTTGGCTTCACGCTGTGGCCCGGGGCCGCAGTCGACTATCACGTCCTGATGGCGCGCAATGCAATCCTATCCGCTCGTTGCGACTTGGCTCTCGCTGAGACGAGTAAGGCGCTGAGACTTGATCCGGACGACGTCGGCGCGTTGACCGTTCGAGGCGAAGCCCTCTATGCTTACGAATCAGCTCAAGGCATGATCGGTGCACTCGACAACGGTGGTCTCCCGGAACTCGTTATCGACGAAAATCCGCATAAGCTGGCGATTGGAGCCACAGGGGATTTGCTCGCTGGACGTAACAAATACTTCGCAGCGGCGGCGGCGTCCTTCGAACGAGCGGCTTTGCAACTCCCGATGGAACGGGAACTCTGGGTTTCTATGGCGAAGGCGCTCAGTGAAGTCGACGGGACCGACCCAACCGAATCGGAGCGACTGCTTCGCATCGCAATTCGTTTGGACCCAGGGCATCCGTACGCCTATGGATGCATGGGAGATCACTTCCAAGATTTGGACGATTACACGAAAGCGATCGAATACTACTCCTTGGGGGCGATTTTCCCTGGTGGAAGTTATGCCGAATCGATGGGCGTCGATCTACGGATTGAGTTGGGATTGATGAGTGAGGAGGAAGCGGGTGACTACTGATCGCCGGTTTTGGGGGGCATCCGCACTTGCCCGGTGCCTGTCGATCGGCGGAATGTGGTTGCTGGTTTCGGTCGTGGCTGACGCTCAAAACGAACCAATCGGTCTGGACGAAGACCTCGCTGCGAGCGAGGGCGCAGGAGGCGAATCGCGGGCTGTCCAGGTCTGGGTGCCCGAGGAGGCATTCGTTAGTCCTTCCGCGAGATCATTGGAGCGGACGCTCGATTCAGGCCCCGAGGCGCAGAGGGTCGACCCGGCGACGGTTTGGACTGTCTCGGAAGGAGAAAGGGGGTTTCAGGACAGAGGCGGATCGGAGCCGAATGGGGTGCCCTTCTCCAGCGAGTCCAGCGACGCTTCAACGCGGTCCTCAGTCAATTTCCTCGAATCGGTTCTGGATTTTTTCGAGCCCGGCGCAATCGCTGAAACCGATCAACGCGATCATTTTCGCCTCACGCTCGGCAGCACCATCGGTTACGACGACAATGTGCTTTTGTCTGCGCAGGATCCGATCGGTAGTGGCACTACCGGGATAAACGCCTCGCTCCTTTACGACTTTGGGACCGAACGTCTGGACATTCGAACCGCACTTTCGGCGGGCTTCACTTATTACGATAGCCGCCCCGATGATGATTCGGATCTCAACGCAGACTACTCGATCAATGTCGATTACCGTGCGAATCGACGGTTGACCATCACTTCAAGCCTTCGTCTGCTCTTTCTTTCTCAGCCCGATCCGCAGATCGCCGGCGGAACGTCGCAGTTCCAAGGCGACTACTACGTCACGGACGACACCTTGGCTGCAGCCTACAGCCTCACGCCGACGTGGCTGCTTCGGCTTCGCTACCAGTTCAACGCTCTCCGCTACACGGACCCGGCAATCAACTTCGGCTTGGGGTTTTATCAGCAGGTGTTCGCGCTGACGCTCGAACGTCAGCTGAGCACTCGAACCTCCGTTTTTGCGGAATATCGCTACAATCCACTGGTGTATTACGAGGCGGAAACCGGGTCCAATGGTCAGATTCTGACGCTCGGCTTCAGCCAACTCGTCACACCACAAGTGCGCTGGAATTTCCAATTTGGCGCGGAACAGCGCGAACTGACCGACCCGAGTCCCGACGGACCATCAAGCTACATCGGTCCTTTTTTGGAAACCGATGCTTCCTATCGATTTGCGCCGCTCTCAGCGATTTCGGCCAGCGTGCGATTTGGTACGGAGCCATCTGGAACGAGTGCGCTCTCCATCACTCAGACGCTCCGCGGAACCTTGTCGATCAATCATTCATTCACGGCTCGGCTGACCGGGGACTTTGGAGTCGTTTACGTCAGCCAGCGGTCGGACCTGCCCGGGGACGCGGCTGACTTGACGCAGGAAGTGTATTCCTTCTTCGGGGGATTGCGGTTCCGTCTCAACCCTCTGCTGGCCCTGCGGGCGAACTACAATTACGACGCGCTGGAAACGGGTTTCGACTTTTCGAGTTATACCCGCTCCGCTTCGTCGCTGGGTATCGAAATTGTCTTCTAGAGTCACAAACGCTGTCCGCTGGAAGAAATTCGTGGTATCGGCGCGTTGACACACCCAAATTTGAATTCTAGGTTCCGCATCCCGCCCACCAATGGAAACGCCGCAGCAGTCAAACGATAGTCAGGTTCACCTTTTTGATTATTTCCGGGTTGTCTCCGTCAGGTGGCCTTTGATCCTACTGATTTTTCTACTCGTCGTGATCACGACGACGGCGGTCACGTTCCTGCTTCCCAAGCAATACGAGTCGACCGCGCTGATTCAGGTGCAGGAAAATGCTGATTTCGAAATCTTTCAGCAGGGCCGGAGTTCCGGCTGGGATCCACGTTTCGTTTCGACGCAGTTCGAGATTCTGCAAAGCCGGGACATCCTTGGCCCGGTGGTGAAAAAGCTCGAGCTCGATCAAAAATGGTCGGATCGTTACGAAATCCGGGCGCCGGACATCATCTTCAGGAAGCTCGAGAGCATGATGACGCTACGTGAGTTGAGGAACACGGATCTCATCTCAATCGGCATTCTGAGTCCGATCCCCAAGGAGGCGGCTGACATCGCCAACACGATCGCGGAGGAGTATCAAAAGGCTCGGATCGAGGAGCAACAGAAGTGGGTCAGCCGTTCGCTCTCCACTCTTGAAGCGGAAGTCGAAAAACAGCGGACAAAAACTGAAAATCTCCGCACGAAAGCAGCGGAGATCCGGGTCGAATACCAGATCAACGATCTGAACCCCGAGAGCGTCGAGGACCCGATGCAGGCCAGCGAGCGCGTGCTGATGAGTGTCGAGGAGCAGGTGAGCGATCAGAGATTGAGAGTGGCCTCGCTTCGAGCAAAATCAAAATTGCTGGGGCAAATGTCGGATGACCAGATCATGCGAAGTATTGCGACGTTGGAAGTCGAGGACCAAACGATCCTTCAGATTTTACCCCTTTACCAGGAAGCCGCTTCGGAAGAATCGCGGCTTTTGGAGTCCGGTTTGGGCGAAAAAAATCCCAATGTTCTCGCGCAGCGCGCCAAAAAACAGACTTACTGGGATCAACTTTCGAGCCAGATTTCGAGCCTTCGGGTGGCAATCGAGTCCAATCTTGAGATCGAGGTGGAATCGCTCGTCAATCTCGAGGAAAAGCTGTCGGAGAGCCGGGAGGAACAGCAGGATTCGAAGACTCGGGCGGCCGTTTATTTCGAGGCGAAGAATAATTTCATTCAGGCCAAGAACGTGCTTGAAGCGGCGGAAACTCGGTTTTGGACCGAGATGATGCAGCGTAGTATGCCGATGAATCCCGCTATCATTTGGGACGCGGCCGACGTTCCAGATTTTCCGTCACGGCCTCGCATCGCTCTCAATATTGCTCTCGGCGTCTTTTTTGGACTGGTCATGGGGTTGGGAGGAGCGTTTTTGATCGAATATCTCGATTCGAGTGTGAAAACGATGGACGACATCGAACGTTTCTTCGGACTCCCGGTTCTGGCAGTCGTGCCTAAAAACACTGGCGTGCTGATGGATTTGCCGCTGGACGCCATGGATGCCGAACCCTATCGAATCCTTCGAACGAACATCGAATTCAACCGAAAGCACCAAGCAAGCAATTGTTTTACGCTGGTGAGCGGAGGAGCGGGAGAGGGAAAGTCCACGACGCTGGTGAATCTGGCATTCGCGTTTGCCCAATCCGGGCTGCGCACCTTGATCGTCGATGCGGACCTGAGGCGGCCCCGACAGCACGCCCTGTTTGGCGTCAAAAATACCAAGGGCCTCACAGACTTTCTTTTTGATCAGGTGCCGATCGACGAACTGGTGCAGGACACCAAGGTTGAAAATCTTCAAATGGTGCCGAGCGGCAGGTCCCCGGTCGGCTCAGCGACGATGCTCAATTCGCGTCGGATGGACGAATTGATCACCGAATTAAAGTCAAAGTTCGACATGGTGCTCATCGACGCGCCGCCCATTCTTGGTGTGAGCGATTCTTCCGTTATCGTTCGTGCCGTTGATTTCACGGTGTTGGTCATCCAACATCGGAGGTTCCCGCGCGCCATGTTGCTCCGGGTCAAGAATGCGGTTTTGAGCGCTGGGGGGGACCTTCTTGGTGCGGTTCTGAACAATGTGGATATCCGAATGGATCAGTATTACCAATATCAGACAAACTACTACGGATACTATGACAAGGATTCCGAAGTTGCGCCGGGCCGTCCAAAGCCGGTGAAGCCAAAGATGGCTCGAACACTGGTTGGTAAGACCCAAGAAAGCGCGTCCGGCGACTACTAACTTGAATGAAAAGTAGAATCCAAATTGCTGGAGCATTGATAGTGGGCGGGCTCGCCTGTCTTTTTTTGGGTGGGTGTGTAGCCCCCGAGAATCAGTCATCGTTTGCAACGCTTGGTGACCGTGGCGAGGACGCTCGAGGTGTTACGTCTGGGCAGAACATTCGTTTACGTTCCGGCGATTCGATCGAGCTACGGCTCGGGGGTGTCCCAATCGAGGAGATCACCCAGGTTTCCGGGACCTATACGGTCGACACGCAAGGGTTTGTCAATGCTCCTGGAGCGGGTCGTGTCAAAGCATCAGGTCTCACCCAGGACGAATTCCAGTTGGCCGTCGAGCGGGCTTACCGGCAACAGGATGTCTACACCAATCCGACGGTGACTGTCTCCGTACCGCTCGAAGCGCGATTCGTGAACGTGGGCGGTGAGGTTCGACTTCCTCAGCGGGTTCCCTACACGCCTGATCTCACCGTGCTGTCCGCGATAACCGCAGCGGGTGGTCTTACGGAATATGCTTCTCAAGCCCGAATTCGGCTCTACCGCGGCCTTGAATTCGAGGTAGTCAACCTCAAGAAAATCCGGCGTTCTCCAGCTCGTGACATTCCACTGGAGCCCGGGGACACGATCGAGGTCACGCGAAGTTTCTTTTGACCGGCCTTTTATCGGGAGCCTCAAAACAACCGAGCTACGATGCTGCCTTGTCTTCGTCAAGTCGGAGCAGTGTGCGCGAAGGCAACTGATTCAGGTTGACGCAGCAGACCCGCGCGTGTCGGCTCCGACCGCAGCATCAAGCGAGCTACATCGGTGCCCTTCAACCGAGGCTGCCACCCTAAATCACGTTGGATCGCACTTGCGTCCCCACGCAGGATGCTTGGATCTGAAGGACGGTAGAACTTGGGGTTCACTCGGATCACAACGGCACCATTGTCGGTTCGACGGCCAATCTCCGCAACTCCGTCACCTTCGAAGACAACGCTGACTCCGGCTTCATCGAATGCAGCTTGGGCAAAAGCGCGCACTGAGGTGGAGACGCCGGTTGCGATGACGTAATCCCTCGGATGCGGCACCTGAAGCATGGCCCACATTGCTTCGACATATTCCAAAGCGTAGCCCCAGTCACGCGTGGCCGCTAGATTCCCCAAAACCAATTCGTCTAGTTCGTTGTCGGCGATCCGGGCGGCTCCGTGGGTGATTTTTCGTGTAACGAAGTTTTCGCCCCGGCGAGGTGACTCGTGATTAAAGGTGATGCCGGTGCAAGCCAGCATCCCATAAGCGTCCCGATAGACGCGGCAGAGATTGGAGGCAAAACTTTTGGCGCAGCCATAGGGGCTGGTCGGCCGGAATGCCGTCAGCTCGTTTTGGGGGGATTCATCGGGCTGACCAAACATTTCGGAGCTGCCTGCGAGGTAAAATTTTACGGGATAGTCGAGGTCCCTGAGGATTTCAAGGAGACCCAGTGTCGCTGATGCGATCTCCTCACAGGTCGATTCTGGAATCTCGAAGCTGAGTCCCACGTGGCTCTGTCCTCCGAGATGATAGAGTTCATCGGGGCGGACCCTTTGAATGATGCGGCGAAGGGGCGTGGCGTCGTTGAGATCGGCGTAGTGCAGGAAAAGCGACCGCCCGTATAAATCCGGATTTGCCCGCAGGTGTTCGATCCGGGAGCGGTTGAACATGCTCGCCCGGCGGACGATTCCGTGGACCTCGTAGCCTTTTCCGAGGAGGAGTTCGCTCAGGTAGGATCCGTCCTGTCCGGTGATGCCGGTGATTAGCGCGGTCTTTGGCCGGGGTAATGGGGCGTTCGGAGAATTCATTAGGCTTTGAGGAGAAATTTATTGCGTAAGAGGTAGCCCCAGCCGGAGTAGACGGTGAGGATCGTGGTGATGGCGATGAGAATTGGTCCGCCGAAGTGCCAGAGGGGGGCGAGGAGTGGGAGGCCGGCGGGGAACCACTCGCGGCTGGCGAGCTGGAGGAGGAAGAAGATGATGGTGGTGATCTGCCAGGCGGTCTTGTGTTTTCCGAGCTTTTCGGCGGGTAAAACGATGCCTTTGTTGCTGGCGAGTAGGCGGAGTCCGGTAATCAGGAATTCTCGGGCGATGATGACGATGACGACCCAGGCGGGGATTAGATCGAAGGGGATCAGGCAGATGAAGGCTGCTGCCGTGAGGATCTTGTCGGCGACGGGATCCATCAATTTGCCGAAATCGGTGATCAAGTTGTGCTTCCGCGCGATGGAGCCATCGAGGTAGTCGGTGACGCTGGCGGCGATGAACAGGATCAACGCGGCGGTCAGCGCGAAGGGGAACGGGATTGTCAGGCTGGCGACGAATGCTGCCGTGATGAAGAGCCGCAGGACGGTGAGTTTGTTCGGTAAATTCACGTAATTTTCGATTTTCGATTTTCGATTTTCGATTGGTCGAAGACCGGGTGCTTCCAGATGGGGACGCGGAGTTTGAGTTGCTCGATAATCCAGCGACTGGAATCGTAGGCGGGGGCGCGGTGGGCTGTGTCGATGCGCACAAAGAGGGAGGGTTGACCGGCTGCGACGACGCCGACCCGGTGGATCAGACGGACTCCGAGCAGGGGGTGGGCCGTGGCGGCTTCAGCGATGATCCGTTCAAGTTCACGTTGAGCCAAGGTGGGATGGTGGGAGTAATCGATGGCTTGGATTGGGCGGGCATCCTCGGTTGGACGGACGATGCCGAGGAAGTCGAGTCTCGCTCCCGTCGAGGGCGCGGGATCGTCCGGGATGATGATTTCCGACGGTGTAATCCGGGCTTCAGAAAACGCCATTGCCACGTTTGGCGGGTGGTGGATAGGGTCGCAGGTCTCCATTTTTCAAACTATGAGCCAAAGCAACATCGGACTAATCGGACTCGCCGTCATGGGCGAGAATCTCGTTCTCAACATGGAAAGCAAGGGCTTTTCCGTCAGCGTCTACAACCGCACCACGGCGGTCACCGAGAAGTTTGCGGAAGGTCGGGCGAAGGGCAAAAATATCACCGCGACGAAGACTCTCGAGGAGTTTGTGGCCTCCCTCGAACGCCCGCGCAAGGCGATGATCATGGTGAAAGCCGGTAAGCCGGTCGACGCGGTGATCGATCAACTCGTGCCGTTGTTGGAAGAGGGTGACATCATCATCGACGGAGGGAATTCGCTTTGGACTGACACCCAGCGCCGCGAGAAGGACCTGAAGGAAAAGGGTCTCCACTTCATGGGTTGCGGGGTGTCTGGTGGTGAGGAAGGTGCGCTGAAGGGACCGTCGATGATGCCCGGTGGATCGCAGGATTCGTGGGAGGCTCTGGCACCGATCTTTCAGAAAGTCGCGGCGATCGTCGAGGGCGAGCCCTGCTGCCGCCTCATGGGGCCCGATGGCGCGGGCCATTACGTCAAGATGGTGCACAACGGCATCGAATACGGTGACATGCAGCTGATCTGCGAGGCTTACGCGGTGCTCAAGGCGACCATCAATCCGAGCGCGGAGGAATTTCACGAAATCTTCGCGAACTGGAACAAGGGCAAGCTCAACAGCTATTTGATCGACATCACGGAGAAAATTTTCGCCAAGACCGATCCGGAGACGGGCAAGCCGATGGTCGACGTGATCATGGATCGCGCGGGCCAGAAGGGGACGGGTAAGTGGACGGTTGGCAACGCCGTCGAGCACGCGGTCGTTTTGTCCACGATCAACGCGGCGGTTGAGGCGCGCATCCTCTCTTCGATGAAGGAAAAACGCGTCGCCGCCAGCGAGATTCTGCCGGCACCGGAAGCGAAGACGTTCGGCGGAGATCGGCAGCGGTTGATCGATTCCGTCGGTGATGCTCTCTACGCCAGCAAGATCGTGAGTTACGCCCAGGGGCTGGACCTGCTGGGCACCGCCGGTAAGTTCTACAATTGGAACCTGAACTTCGGCGACATCGCGACCATCTGGCGTGGAGGCTGCATCATTCGAGCCGTCTTCCTGAATCGCATCAAGGAGGCCTACGAGGAAAATCCTGATCTGGAGAATTTGATGCTCGCTCCGTTCTTCACGGACATCTTCAAGGAGACTCAATCCAACTGGCGCCACGCCGTGACGACGGCCATCGACTTCGGCGTGGCGGCTCCGGCATTTAGTGCCTCACTGGCCTACTACGACAGCTATCGCCAGCCCCGGTTGCCGGCAAATTTATTGCAGGCTCAGCGCGACTTCTTTGGCGCGCACACCTACGAGCGCGTTGACAAGCCGGTTGGTGAGTTTTTTCACACCGAGTGGCTCGGCTGAGCGTTCGGTCGGGCTCGGCGGATTCCGGCATCAAAGTTTTTGGCAGCGGTGCGGTTTTCGTGTTTTCTGCCCGGCATGACGCGACGAACGTGGAGTGCGGGTGGCTGGCTGGCAGCGGGAATTTTGGCGACCGCCGGGGCTGCCGAAATGTCGGGTACGGTGATGAGCTGGGATCAGGATCTCGGGGCGCTGCACGTGAGGAAGGAAAGCGGGACCGAGGTGGTCGTCCCGGTAGTGGATCAAACTGAAATCCAAGTCGGGTATGCCGATATCGCGAGTGGGAACCTCTTCGCCGAGGGTGATCGGGTCCGCGTCTCACAGGAAGGTGACGGTCCGCTGCGGGTCGAAGTGTTGCCAGAGCCTGATCTTGAGCTGGATGATGAGCCTCGGAGTGAACCGATCCGCGACGAGATGGAGGGGGCGCCGAGCCCCACTCCGGTCGCCTCGGAGTCGCCGGCGGAAATTGAAACCGAGCTCACGCCCGAACCCTCTCCGTCTCCTGAGCCGGCGGCGAGTCCTGAGGGAAATGAAAATTCGATTGAAGGAACCTAGAGACCACTCCGTTACGATTGTGTAACAAGAACCAGCTCAGTTGCCCGATGGGCGCTGGGCACAATATAGAAAGACACCATTATGAAAAAAACCACCTATCTGATGACCCTGATCGCCGGCGTTGCCCTGGCGTTGACCCCGATGACATCCCGCGCTGCGGACGATGACGCTGCCGACAAAAAGGACAATGGCTTTGTCGGCAAAGTGACCGCCTACGATGCGGAAGCGATGACCATGACCGTCGAGAACAAGAAGCACGACAAGTCGATGGAATTCACCACCACCGCCGATACGCAGATCGTCGATGGCGACGACAAGGATGCCGAGGCGACCGCGATTGCCGTTGGATCGAAAGTCCGCGTGATGACCGAGGAAGAAGGCGGGACCGAAGCCACGAAGGTGAAGGTTCTCCCGAAGAAGGACAAGAAAGGCGACGACGACGCTGACGACAGCGAAGAGTAAATCCAGTCGCACACTTGAATTCGAAAAGCAGCCGGCGCGAGTCGGCTGCTTTTTTCGTTTGTTTCGTTAGGGCTCCGAGGCGGTGAAAACGGCACGGACCGTTTCCCCGCTTTTCGTCCGGACGATGTCCGCCAGGTAGGTGCCGGGAGTCGGTGCGATGCCTTGGGAAACATCGTCCAGCTTGCGGGTGCCGCCATTCTTCAAGGTGTAGGTGGCCCGGACATTTTTGCTGGGGCTGCGTCCCGCAGTATCGGATGCGTAGAGGTCAATCGTGACTCGCTCGCCGGTCGGGACTTTGATCGGCGCGTCCAACGGCGCGGGCTCCTGGATGCGGGCGCACCACGCGTAGGCGGGAATGACGGTCTGGCCGCCGATGGTGACGGGGAACGCCACAGGAGCGGCCGGTCGGGCCAGATTGGCGGGGCTGACGACGCCGCCGGTTGACGCGAGCCTTGAAAAACTACAGCCCGTGAGAGCGAGCGTCGCGATGAGGGTGGGCCAGGTCAGGAATTTCATAGCTCGTTGTTGGCGGCAGGATGCCGCCACTCCATTATCCCAGACCCGCTCGTTCGGATTCGGCGAGTTGGGCGCGGAGGAGGTCGTGGAGGGTAAAGATACCGATGGCGGTCCGGCGGGTTTCGTCGACGAGAATGACGATGTTGAGGGGAGCTTCGACGAGCTGTCGCTGGATCTCGCCGATGGTCGTGCTGGCTGAGGTGGTCGCGGCGGTTTGCACGTTTGGTTCCTCCCCGGTTGCGACGAGCCGCGCGAGATCCTCGCGTTCGACGACGCCCTGAATTCGGCCACTCTCGTCGGTAAGCGGGTAGGTGTGGTGGTTGGATTCGTCGAGGACGGCCTGCACCGCGACGGGGTCGAGGGAGGTCACGAGGATGGGTTTGAAGTTGGCGAAGGCGGAGACTCGGACGCGGTTCCAGTGGGCGAAATCCCGGTGGCCCATGTGTTTGTCGAGGTGGATGTCGTCGTCGTCGAGAACCTGGGCGTAGAAATTGTTCGCGCACAGCCAGCGGCTCGTGGCCTGGCTGATGATGGCGCTCAGCATGAGCAGCGGGACGAGGGTGAAGTCGTGCGTGAGCTCAAAAACGATGAGGATCGACGTGACGGGAGCGCGGACGACTGCGCCGAGGCAGGAACTCATCCCCACGACGGCCAGGACGATGTGTTCCTCCCGAGTCATCGGGAGCGGGAGGTCCGCCAGGGCGGCGAAGGCGGCACCAGTCATCCCACCCAAAAACAGCATCGGGGCGAAGATGCCCCCGCAACCACCCCAGGCGTAGCTTGCCGAGGTGGCGATGAATTTGGCGGCGAGCAGGGCGAGACTGATTTGCCAGGCGAGGGTGCCGGTGAGCGAGTCGTTCAAGTCGGCGTAGCCGAGGCCGAGAACGCCGAGGCGATTGTAGTGGTAGAAAATCACGCAGGCGGCGACCCACGTGATGAAGCCGCCGATCCACGGTCGGCCCCACGCGGGAACGCGGCTCCGGGACTTGATGCGGCGGCGCCAGCTGAGGGTTAGGTTTTGAAAGGCGACCCCGACCAGCGAGGCGAGGAAGGCCGCGACGGGACCGTAGAGGTAGAGGTGCCAGTTAAAGGTGCCGCTGAATCGAATGCTGAACGAGGGATCGTTGCCGACGAGGAAGTAGAGGCAGAAGGCCGAGACGACCGATGCGAGGAGAATGCGCCCGATGGCGCGGTTGTTGAGATCCTCGATGATCTCCTCGAGCACGAAGGTGACGGCTGCGATGGGGGTATTGAATGCGGCCGCGAGACCCGCCGCGGCGCCGCAGACGGTGGCGGTCCGGCGCTCGAACTTCACCACGCCGAAGCGGGAGGCCAGCCACGACGCCAATCCACCCGCCATCTGCACGGTGGGTCCTTCGCGTCCGAGGCTGAGTCCGCCGCCAACCGAGACGCAGCCAGCGACAAATTTCACCCAAACCGTTCGGAACGGGATCACCCCCATGTCGCGCCAGTAGGCGAGCTTGAGTTGGGGAATGCCGCTGCCGGCGGCGTCCTGGGCGTAAACGGCCAAGAGGACGCCCGAGACGAGCGTGGCGGTCGAAATGACGAGAAAACTGATCAGCGCAAATTTCCAAAATTCCGTGGCGGGGAGTTCCGAGAGCGGATTCCAGATGCCGTCGAAAATGAACCCGATGGCGTGATGGAAGGCGACGGCAACGAGGCTGCCAGCGATCCCGTAGATGCACGTCAGGACAACTCCCCGGGTCTGCGCCGGGAGCTTGTTCAACAGGGTCGGCAGCAGGGACATCGCTGATGGCGATCATTATCGGGCTCGGGAGTGGGATTCAAGGTTTGCGCCCAGCGGAGCGAAATTCGATAAAGCCGCCCCGCTGCCGTGCTATTTCATTCGCTGGAGTTTCTGTTCTGTTTTCTCCCGGTCACGTGGCTGGGATTTCTCGCCGCCGTGCGGTGGGGCGGAGCCCGGGCGGCGTGTGGGTGGTTGGCCGTGGCTTCGTTGGTTTTCTACGCGTGGTGGAATCCGCCTTACGTCGCGCTGATGGTTGGGTCGATCCTGGTGAATTTTTGGATCGGACGTGGGGTTCGTCCGCTGCCGGGTGGGGGGCTGCGACGGCGGCGGGTGGCGTTGCTCTGGCTGGGTCTGGTCCTGAACATCGGGGCGCTGGGGTATTTCAAGTATGCGAATTTCTTCGTCGAGAATTTGGAATTTGTCCTGAGCACGTCTTTGAATTTCGAGCGCGTGATCCTGCCGCTGGCGATTTCGTTTTTCACGTTTCAGCAGGTTGCCTACCTGGTGGATGCGTTTCGCGGTGAGACCGGGCGGTATGGTTTTGTCGAATACGCCTTCTTCGTCTCGTTTTTCCCGCAGCTCATCGCGGGACCGATCGTCCAGCACCGGGAGGTGATGCCGCAGATCGCCGGTGAGCGTTGGCGGCCCATCCGAATCGAGAATTGGCAGGTTGGGCTAACCATTTTTGCCATCGGGCTTTTCAAAAAGATGGTTCTGGCGGATGGCTGCGCGGAGTTTGCAAACCCGCTGTTCGAGTTTGCCGGTGAGGGTCATCGGTTGGGGATGGCCGGGGCGTGGGTGGCGGCGTTGGCCTACACGTTCCAGCTTTACTTCGATTTTTCCGGGTATTCGGACATGGCGATCGGGCTGGCGCGGATCTTCGGGATCGTCCTGCCGATGAATTTCAGTGCTCCGTATCGGGCGACCAACATCATCGATTTCTGGCGACGATGGCACATCACGCTTTCGCGTTTTCTCCGCGACTATCTGTACATTCCGCTGGGCGGGAATCGCGGTGGATTGCTGCTGCGGTCTCGAAACGTCCTGATCACGATGCTGCTCGGAGGCCTCTGGCACGGGGCCGGTTGGACGTTCGTCGTTTGGGGCGCTTTGCACGGGGTGTATCTGGTAACCAATCATTGGTGTCGCGGTCGGCAGTGGAGGATTTTTCAAATCCGGTCGATTGGCTGGGGGCTCACCTTCGCTGCGGTGGTCGCGGGTTGGGTGGTCTTTCGCGCGGATTCAATGGGGACCGCAGGAACGCTTCTCGGATCGATGGTCGGACTGGGAGGGGCCGCTCCCGAAGACGGACCTCATCTGCGCTCGATCATCGACGGCTTCTCGGCTGCGGGGTGGCTGGTTCTCGTCGCGGCGGTGGCGTTCTTCGCGCCGACGACGCAGACGTATCTCCGAGAGTTCGTGGCGTGCGGCCCGGGTATCCCACCATTCACGGGTCACCAGTCACCAATCACGGGCGTCATCGCCCCCTGGCGTCCATCGGTGGTTCACGGACTGTTGGTGGGCGCGCTGCTATTCTTCGTGTTCCGACGCTACTTTTCGCTCGCGCCGACTGAGTTTCTTTACTTCAACTTCTGACGCTGCCGTGAAGTTTTTTTTATCCATCGGGGGCGGCTTTGCCCTGGCGCTCGCGGTCTACGCCGGGATTTTTTCCGCCTCGTTGGGTCGACTCAACTCGGACGCGGCCGCCTTCGTCGGTGGCTGGTATCGGCACAAGGAGGAGATCGCCGGGTCGCTGCCTTCGCCCCGCCTTCTGATCGTGGGGGGTTCGAACGTGCTTTACGGAATTACCGCGCGCCGGATCGAAGAGGCGACCGGATTGCCCACGGTGAATTTCGGCACGCACGGTGCGCTGTCGTTGGATTACCTGCTCGAGAAGACTCGTGCGGTCGCACGCCCGGGCGACATCGTCCTGCTGGTGCCCGAATACGAGCTTTACGTCCAGAACGACGTGAACACCGTGTTTTCGGACTACGTCCTCGGCGCGGACCCGGGCTACCTGTGGAAATTACCGGTGAGGTCATTCGCGCAATGGGTGCTGTCGGCTTCGTGGGGGCGGACGATGGAGAGGCTGCTCGGATCGGAGCGGCGGCGTGACGAGTTGGGGAAACGGGTGAACGCGGAATTGGAATCGAAGTTCAATGATCGCGGAGATCGGATCTCGAACTTCGAAGCTCAGCAGGGCGACTTTAATCGGGAGAACGTGGCTGCTCTCACGCCGCTAAGTAGCATCGAGGGCGAGGAATGGCTCTACCGCGGTCCGGCTTGGGACGTGATTGCGAGGTTCGTGGACTGGTGTCGCGCGAATGACGTGGAGGTCCTGGCATCCTTCCCCAATACGATCGAGTTCGATGAATACGACCGGGAAAAGTTGGAGCGGTTGACTGGAGCGATCACGGGTGGTTACGCCGAGTCAGACGTGCCGGTGCTTGGGAGCGCGGAGGAGTTCATGTATCCGAGTGAGGATTTCTTCGATTCGATCTACCACCTGGATCGGGAAGCTTCGCGGGTGCGAACCGACCGCATGATCGATCTCTTGGAGCCCTACGTCCAGCGCGCGAGACTTTCCGAGTAGCCCGCGGGTGATCCGGGTGAAGGGTGGACTTACGATTGGGGGAGCGGTCCACGCAGCCGCTGCGTGAGCCAGCGGCGGCAATCGTCGGACCAGGTGATCCCGTCCTTCATTCCGAGACCGTGTCCGCCACGCTCGTAGCAATGAAGTTCGAATCCGACGCCCGCAGTCCGGAGGGCGTGGGCGAAGAGCAGCGCATTCTCCACCGGGACGGCACCATCTTCGACCGTGTGCCAGATGAAGCAGGGTGGAGTATCCGGCCGAACGTGGCACTCGGCGGAGAGAAGTTCGGTCTCTTGGGCGGACGGAGTTTCGCCGAGGAGATTGGCCCGGGAACCGGCGTGGGTGTGGCGATCATTCTTCAGGCTGATTACCGGATAGCAGAGAATCCCGAGATCAGGACGCGAGCTGACGCGTTCGATGGGATCCGAAGCATGCGGGTCTCCGGGATCCCATTTGGTCAGCACCGTGGCGGCGAGGTGTCCCCCCGCCGACGAACCGATGATGACCACCTTGTCCGGATCGAACTCGAGTTCCTCGGCCATGGATCGAACCAGCCGGAGAGCCCGGGTGGCGTCGTCGAACATGACTGGATGCCGATAGCCGTGTGAGCCCAGTCGATAGTTGCAGACGAAGCTTCGAAATCCCCACAACTGAAACATTCCGGCGTAGCCTTCGCCTTCCTGAGCGGAAAGCTGTCCGTAGCCGCCTCCCGGCAGGATCAAGATGGCACAATCGGAAAACGAAGTTCCGAAGGGTTGGTAGCAATCCAGCGTGGGAACGTCGTGAGGGGCGTCGCCTCGTGCGTGGGGGACTTGCGAGGACCAGAGCGGAATGGAGTTCATGAATCTTCGAGGAGTTTGATGACGAGGGCGGTCCAGCCGGTTTGGTGGGACGCTCCGAGACCGCGGGCGGTGTCTCCGTCAAAATATTCGGAGAAGGTCACGAGGTCGCGCCACGGCTCGCGCTCGTAAAGTGGGTCGCCGCCGTTGCAGGGGCGGCGGTGATTTTCGTCGGGGAGGAAGATGCTGGCGAGGCGGCGGGAGATTTCTTCGCTGACCTGCTGGAGGTTCATGAGATTTCTGGAGCCGGTGGGGCACTCGATTTGGAAGTCGTCGCCGTAGAAGTGGTGGTAGCGCTGGAGGGACTCGATGAGCAGGAAGTTAATGGGGAACCAGATGGGGCCGCGCCAGTTCGAATTGCCGCCAAAGAGGTGGCTGTCGCTCTCGCCGGGGACGTAGGCGACGCGCTCTTCTCCGCCGGGCCAGCGGAAAACGAAGGGATGGTCGGCGTGGATCTTGGAGAGTGAACGGATCCCGTGGGGCGAGAGGAATTCGCGTTCGTCGAGCATGGTGGTCAGCGTGCGGACGAGGCGCTCGCGGGACGGAATGGCGAGGATGCGGTGGGCGTCGAGCGGGCGGATATGACACCAGTGGGAAGTGGCGGCCAGGTCGGAGCGATGAGCGACGAACCAGTCGAGGCGCTTCTTGAACTCAGGGAGCGCGCGGATTTTTTCCTCATCGAGGACCTCGACCGCGATCAGGGGAAGGAGCCCGACCAGTGAGCGCGTGCGCAACGGGCAGGTGCGGCCTTCCGTCTTGAGCTGGTCGTAGTAGAAGCCATCGTCTTCGTCCCAGAGGCCCGTGCCGCCGAGGTCGTTCATCGCGTCGGCGATGAATACAAAGTGCTCGAAGAACTTCGACGCCATGTCCTGGTAGACGGGATTATCCTGAGCGAGTTCGATCGCGATGGACAGCATGGTGAGGCAATAGAAGGCCATCCAGGCGGTGCCGTCGGCCTGCTGGAGGTGGCCGCCGGTGGGGAGGGGCTTGCTGCGGTCGAAGACCCCGATGTTATCGAGTCCGAGGAACCCGCCGGCGAAGAGGTTGTTGCCGTCGACGTCCTTGCGGTTGACCCACCAGGTGAAATTCAGCAGCAGCTTCTGGAAGGCGCTTTCGAGAAAGGCCCGGTCGCGTTGTCCGCGAACGGCGGTGAGTTTGTAGACCCGCCAGACCGCCCACGCGTGGACGGGCGGATTGACATCCGAAAAATTCCACTCGTAGGCGGGGATCTGGCCGTTGGGGTGCAGATACCACTCGCGGAGGAAGAGGGTGAGCTGCGCTTTGGCAAATCCCGGATCGATCCGCGCGAAGGGGATCATGTGAAACGCGGAGTCCCACGCGGCGAACCACGGGTATTCCCACTTATCGGGCATCGACAGAATGTCGCGGGCGTACAAGTGGGGCCAGTCGGAGTTCCTCCCGGTCAGTCGAGCGAGCGGCGGCGCGGGTGCGTTACGGTCCCCATCGAGCCAGTCCTCGACGATGTAGTGGTAAAATTGCTTCGACCAGACGAGCCCGGCGTAGCCCTGGCGGGTGATGAGCGCGGCGGCGGCGTGGCGGGGAGCGAAGGTGTGGTGAAACTCTTCGCTTTCTGCTGCGCGGATGGCGAAGAGTTGATGGTTTTTGGTTGATGGTTGATGGGAATGCCGGGCGGCTTCGCCGCCGGTGAGGCGGAGGTGGTGGGTGGTGGATTCGCCGGGGGCGAGGGTGAAGCGGAGGTGCGGGGCGAATTTGGTGCCGCTGGTCGAGTTCGTGGTCGTGGCGTCGCCGTGGATGACGGTGTCGTGGAAACCATCTTTGGCGAACGGCGACGCGTTGGTCCCCCCGTAGAGGCGGGTCAGGTTCGTTTCGTTTTCGGTGAAGAGCGGCGGGGAGTCGGTGTCTTCGTAGGTGAAGGCGTAGTCGCCAAGCCGGGGGTGGCTGGCCGCGACGTGGCCGGGAGTGACGAGGCGGAGCGTGGGTTTTTCGGTCAGGCCGTCGTGGTCGGCACCCCACGTCCATTGATTGCGGAACCAGAGCGTGGGGAGGAGATGAATGGGAGCGGGGTCGGGGCCGCGATTCGTGATCGTGATGCGGATGGCGATGTCGTCGGGAGCAGCCTTCGCGTATTCTGCGGTGACGTCGAAGTAGCGCTCGTCGTCGAAGATGCCGGTGTCGGCGAGTTCGAATTCGCGGTCGGCGAGTCCGCGTTTCCGATTCTCCGAGACCAGGCGGTCGTAAGGAAAGGCAGCCTGCGGGTATTTGTAGAGCGCGCGGAGGTAGGACGCCGTCGGAGTCGCGTCGAGGTAGAAGTAGTGTTCCTTCACGTCTTCGCCGTGATTGCCTTCCGGTCCGGAAAGACCGTAGAGCCGTTCCTTCAGGATGGGGTCGTGTTCGTTCCAGAGCGCGAGGGCGAAGCAGAGCTCGCAACGGGCATTGGTGATGCCGAGAATCCCATCCTCACCCCAGCGGTAGGCGCGCGACCGGGCGTGGTCGTGGGGGAAGCTGGCCCACGCGTCGCCGGTGGCCGAATAGTCTTCGCGCACGGTGCCCCACTGGCGCTCGGAAAGGTAGGGGCCCCACTGCGACCAGTAGGCTTCGCGGCGGTCGTTGGCCGAGAGGCGGTTGTGTTCGGGCGTCGGCATTGGGGAGTGAGGTGAAGTTGAGGCTACGGCAGGACCGGGGTGATCAGCGCGCGGGTGGTCAGCCATGAAATAGCGATGGCGAGGCTGAAACTCCAGAGCGTACCGATAAGGATATATTCGGCGAGGGCTTGGTCTTCGGCCTCCTTGAATCGGAGGACGGATTTCGCAGCGACAAGAAATCCGATGCCGGCGGGCTGGTTGATGAGAATCAGCAGAAAGATGAGCGTGCGTTCGAGTTGCCCGATCCGTTTGCCTCCGTCGGTCAGGCCTTTGGAAAGCTTGTCAGCGAGGCCGGAGTTATGATCCATCAGATTGCGGGCGATCTCACCGATGAAGAATCCACTCCCGAGAACCACCGCGCTGCCGCCTCCCGCGAGAACGATGAAGTTCCAGCCAGCCGCAGAAAATGATTGTCCGAGCTCCATTTCGCTCACTGCTCCAGCCAGAAAAAGTAACGAGGCCGCGTGGGCGAGTTGATCGAGCACGAAGGCCCGGGGGCTGGGAGGGAAGTGGAGTTTGACCCGATCAATCAGGTAGTGGATCGCGGTGAGAAAGACCGGGAGTTGCCAAAGATCCCAGATCTGAAGCAGCAGGTAGCCCAGCGTCCCGTGAATCCCCGCGTGGAGAAGGAGAATCTGCCAACGGGTTTTGTGACGGATGATCCAATCGGTCTGAAACGCAAAATCGCCGACGCAGTGTGCGCACAGAAGGATAATGAAAATAGATTCCATGCGCTAGGTGAGCGAAGCTCGTGGGACGTCGGAAACGGAGGTGAATCGCCGCGAACCGGTGAAGCGCCATTCACAACTTCTTGGGGTTGTAATCAAATATAACAACCCGTATAGGTTGTATTCGGTGAGGTTAGGCATGGTTGGCCATTCGGGTAAAGTTTTTGATGGCGGGCTCGAGGTGAGATTTCCAATGGCTTCTCGCGAGAGCTTTGGCGACAGCTTGTTGGGTGGGGCGTTCGACGGTGCCGGCGAGTTTGGAGTGGAACTCGGACGTTTCGGTCTGCGTCAGGCCCGCCATGGTGCCGCGGACGGCGAGGGCTTCGCGGGCAGTCCAGCGGGTCACTTGCAGATCGATCAGGCAAATCAAGGCGTCGGTCAGGGGGGCAGTGGCGGGCGGAGGGGGCTGCCACGCGAGCAACAGGCGGGCGTGAGCCCCGTCGAGCGAATCGAGAGCTGCGCCGGAGAGCTCGAAAACGGGGCCGGACGACTCGCTGATTTTCGACTTTTTGACGCGGGTCCGCCTCGCCGATGGCCATGCCGATGCGGGCATCGAGGGGGGTGTCAATCGAGAGCGATGCGGCTTTCAGGGCCGCGCGAAGAAAGACGGCGGCTTCGAGGACGAACTGGGGTCGGGAAAGGCACCATTGCCAACTATCGCCTCGGAAAATATCCAGCTTGCCAACGACCACGCCTGAGCGAATACGGGCATACTCCGTGGCAATTGACTTGAGCGTCGCCTGAGCGAATATTTTCTGACGGCGAGTGAGTCGGCGGGACTCGATGAGGTCGCCCGTCAGCACGGCGTGGCGGGTCACGGAGTCGACCTGAGCTTCATCGTCCGATCATGAGCAGGGTTGCCGGGTAAGGTCAACGGCCGCCAGAGGTTTGGGGGGCGCGCGACGGGTGGAGAGCTCGCGGTCCAGGAAGTTGCTCGCGTGATTCGCGCCGAGAAGGGATAGTTTTGGGCCATGAGCCAACTCCCGAAAGCTGAAGATCACCGCACGGCGGATCATCCCATCGAACCCCTCATCCTGCGTCGTTGGTCCCCTCGGGCAATGAGTGGAGAGCCGATCACCGACGAACAGATGCTCACGCTTTTCGAGGCGGCGCGCTGGGCTCCTTCGACCTACAACGAGCAGGAGTGGCGTTTCGTCTACGCGCGGCGGGATACCGGACACTGGAGCAGGCTCTTCGCTCTGCTCGTCGAAGCCAATCAGGCCTGGTGCGCCAATGCGGCGATGCTGGTCGTGATCGTTGCGCGGACGACGTTCGCTCGAAACGGGAAGCCGAATCCGGTGCACCTCTTCGATTGCGGCAGCGCCTTCGAGAACCTGTCCTTACAGGGGACGGCGATGGGATTGGTCATCCACGGAATGTCGGGTTTCGACTACGACCAGGCTGCCTCGAGCCTCGGCGTGCCGGCTGATTGCGCGGTCGCCGCGATGTTTGCGGTAGGGCATCCCGGCGACCCGGAGCAATTGCCCGAGGGGATGCGCGAGCTGGAAAAACCTTCGGATCGTCGATCGACGCGGGAGAGTATCAGCGAGGGAACCTTCGAATTCGGTTCGTGACCCGGGGGCGGAATGGTCAGCTCATCGAGCGGACATAGCGCTCGACGGCGTCCTGCCAGGGGGCGGGGACGATGCCGGTGGTCGCGGTAAATTTGCCCGGGTCGAGGACGGTGTAGACCGGTCGCTCCGCGACGAAGGCCGCGAGGTCGGTGAGCTTCTGCGGGCGAACGCTGGTCGTCTTCAGGCTGGCGCCGCCAGCGGCGGCGCAGCGGAGGGCGTGCTCGCCGTATTCCTGCCAGGTGCAGGCTCCAGAGTTGCAAAGATGGTAGATCCCGGCGGGTGGGTCGGTATCGAGGAGGGCTTCCAGCCAGACGGCAAGGTCCTCGGTGTAGGTCGGGGTCGACCATTTGTCCGCGATGGCGGCGACCGTCTCGTCGCCGCGGGCGCGCGCGAGGATCATGTCGACGAAGCTGGGTTTGTCCGGTCCGAAGACCCAGGAGACGCGGGCGATGAGGGCCTTTGGATCAGCCTGGAGGACGGCCCGCTCGCCGGCGGCCTTGGTGTTGCCGTAGACGCTGATGGGGCTGACCGGGACGTCCTCCGTGTAAGGGACGGTGCGGCGGCCATCGTAGACGTAGTCGGTGCTGACGTGAACGAACCGGGTGTCGGAGGCGGCGCAGAGCGCGGCCATGCGTGCGGGGGCGTCGGTGTTGACCGCTTCGGCTTCGGCCGGATCGTTCTCGCAGGCGTCGACGTTGGTGAAGGCCGCGCAGTTGATCACCAGGTCGTAGGGATTCTTTTTACCCAGCGCTTTTTCGAGGGTTTTGGACTTGGAGAGGTCGATCTCCGGGCGGGCGAGGGGGGTGACGTCGTGCGTCTTCGACCAGGCGCGGACCAGCGCGGCACCGAGGCGACCGCGAGCGCCGATGATGGCAATGCGGCGGCTCATCGGGAGAGGAGGGGCTGCCACCAGGCGGGATGATCGCGGTACCATTCGATGGTCTCCGTGATGCCCGCGCGGGCTTCGTGGAGGGGTTTCCAGCCGAGTTGCTGCTGAATTTTGCTGGAGTCGATGGCGTAGCGGCGATCGTGACCGAGACGGTCGGTGACGAATTCGATAAGCGTCGCGGGCTTCCCGAGGTGCTCGAGGATGTGGTGGACGACTTCCAGATTCTCGAGTTCCGAGTCAGCGCCGACGTTGTAAACTTCGCCGGGGGTTCCTTCCAAAAGAACGGCGAGAATCGCCCGGCAATGATCTTCGACGTGAATCCAGTCCCGGACGTTGAGCCCATCGCCGTAGACGGGGAGACGACCGTCGGCGAGAGCGCGGGTGATCATCAACGGGATCAGTTTTTCGGGAAACTGAAACGGGCCGTAGTTGTTCGAGCAGCGGGTGACGACAACCTCCTGGCCAAAGGTGCGGTGGGCGGCGAGGGCGAGCAGATCAGCCCCAGCCTTGCTGGCCGAGTAAGGCGAGCTGGGAGCGAGGGGGCTGTCTTCGGTGAAGCGACCGGTGGCACCGAGCGAGCCGTAGACTTCGTCGGTGGAGATTTGAACGAAGCGTTTCACGCCGTGTTCGCGAGCCGCTTCCAGCAGGACTTCGGTGCCGGCGAGGTTGGTGCGGACGAAGTCTTCCTGGCTGCCGATGCTGCGGTCGACGTGAGTCTCGGCGGCGAAGTTCACGACGGCGAAATACTTGTGCTGCGACAGGATCGAGTCGATTGCGGCGCGGTCAGCGATGTCGGCCTGATGGAACTCGTAGCGCGGGTCGTCGGCGATGTCGGCGAGATTTTCCGGGTTGCCCGCGTAGGTGAGGGCGTCCACGTTGGTCACGAATTCGGGTTGATAATGTTCCAGGACGAAACGCACAAAATTACTGCCGATAAATCCGGATCCGCCGGTGACGAGAAGTCGCATGCGGGGGGTTCTAGCAGACCGGTTGCGGCGGATGCAATGGCGGAGGAATTGCCGCGCTACGCGTGTCAGCGCTGCGGAAACTGTTGCCGCTGGCCGGGTTTCGTGCGGTTGACGGACGCAGACCTCAAGGAAATATCGGGGTTTCTCCTACTTTCCGAGGACGAGTTCATCCAATCCCACACGAGATTGCGTCCGCAACGGGACGGTCTGGCATTGCTCGATAAGCCGAACGGCGAGTGCGCTTTTCTCGACGGGATTGATTGTCAAATCCAAGCGGTGAAACCGGAGCAATGCCGGGGATTTCCGAATGCCTGGAATTTCGACGGGTGGCGCGAGGTGTGTGAGGCGATCGAGGTGCCGAAAACGTCGGGAAACGTTGGAGGTTGATGGATGGTGGCGTTTGGGTAGCGTCGAGTCAGATGGCCACGCAACTCTCTCCCACCACTCCTCTCGCCAACGGCGCAGAGATGCCGCTCCTCGGTTTCGGAACCTACCAGCTGGGTGATGAAGCGCAGACCGAACGCGCCGTCGCGACGGCGCTCGAGGTCGGCTACCGGCACATTGACACCGCGTCGTTTTACGAGAACGAAGCGGCGGTCGGTCGGGCGATTCGTTCGAGTGGGATTCCCCGCGACGAGATTTTTCTGACGACCAAGTTGTGGACCGATGACATGCGGCGGGGAGAGGACGGAGTGCTCGACGCGTTCGAGCAATCGCTCGACCGGCTGAAGCTGAATTACGTCGACCTGTATTTGATGCATTGGCCGACGCCGAAGTTTTACGTGAAGTCCTGGCGGACGTTGGAGCAGATCTACGAGGACGGACGGGCCCTCTCGATCGGGGTGAGTAATTGCACCACCCATCACCTCGAGAAGCTCCTGGACGGCGGATCGGTGGTGCCGATGGTCAATCAGGTCGAATGTCATCCTCACTTCGTGCAGGCGGATCTGGTGGATTTCTGCAAAGACAACGAGATCGTCGTGACGGCGTGGTCGCCGTTGAATACCGGGGATTTGCTGAAAAACGTGGAGTTGAAGGCCATCGCTGCGGCTCACGGCAAGACGGTCGCGCAGGTGATCCTGCGTTGGCACCTGCAGCATGGCGTGGCGGCCATTCCGAAATCGTCCACTCCGAAGCGGATCGCCGAGAATTTCGACGTCTTCGATTTCAAGCTCAGCCTGGTGCAAATGGATGAGATCGACGCCTTGGACACGGGAGAGCGGAGCGGGCCGGACCCGGAGGATTTTTCGTTCTAGCGCGGGAGCGAAATGAGCGGGAGCGCGGAGATTCTGGCGGTCGAGGGGCTGCGGAAGGAATTTGACGGACGCGCGGTCGTCGAAGACCTGTCTTTCGTGGTGCGTCCGTGTGAAATCCTCGGTTTGCTCGGAGTGAACGGCGCGGGCAAGACGACCGCGATGAACATGGTGCTGGGTCTGATCGAGCCCACGGCGGGCACGATCCACGCTTTTGGTCTGCCGATGCCCCGGGAGCGAATTGCGATCCTGCGAAGGGCGAATTTTTGCTCCACCTACGCGAGCCTGCCATCGAACCTGCTCGTCGACCAGAACCTGCGCGTTTTCGCGATGCTCTACGGGGTGAAGCGGGCGCGCGAGAAGATCGAGGAATTGCTCGAACTCCTGGAGATCACGCACCTTCGCCGCCGCGTCACGGGGCACTTGTCCGCCGGTGAGTCCACCCGGCTGAACTTGTGCAAGGCGCTGATTAATTCGCCCGAGCTCCTCATGCTCGACGAACCGACGGCCAGTCTGGACCCCGACATCGCCGACAAGGTGCGCAAGACGCTGCGGAAGGTCCAACGCGCGGACGGGATGGCGATGCTCTACACGTCGCACAACATGCGCGACATCGAGGAAGTGTGCGACCGCGTAATTTTTCTTCACCGCGGCCGCGTGATTGCCGAGGGCACGCCGGAGGAGGTCGTGCGTGGCTCGTCCGACCCGTCGCTCGAGCACATGTTCATCCGTCTGGCGCGGGAAGGGAGTGGGCAGTGATTGGTGAGCACCGGAGCCTGGGAAGGCTCGGGGCAGCCTGCGTCGGCTCTGCGATGCAGCCCGAAGGGCGAGACGAGCGGGAGCGAGCGAGGCATTCGTGACTGGTGATTGGTGGATGAAGGAGGACGTTTGAGATCGATTGAAGTGATTGGCGGGTTGGTGCTGCGCTACGCGCTGCTTTACACCCGGAATGCCGTCCGGCTGGTCGAGTTGGTTTTCTGGCCGGTCGTGGATCTGCTGGTTTGGGGATTTTTGACGAAATTTCTGCAGCAGCAGACCACGGGCGATTTCCCGCAGTTCATCACTTTTCTGATCGGCGCGATGATATTTTGGGACGTCCTGTTTCGAGCGCAGCAAGGGCTCGCCATTTCCTTTCTCGAGGACGTGTGGACGAGGAATTTGCTCAACGTCTTCGTTGCGCCGGTGCGCCCGTGGGAATACCTCACCGCCACGTGCGCCGTCGGGTTGTTGCGGACGGCGATCACCGTCGCGGTGCTCACGGTGTTGGCCGCGCTGGCCTACGCGTTCCGGCTGTGGGACGTCGGGATCCTGCTGATCCCGTTTTTCGCGAATCTGCTGCTCTTCGGATGGGCGCTCGGGATGGTCTCGGTCGCGCTGATTCTACGCTGGGGGCAGGCGGCGGAGTCGCTCGCGTGGGCGGTGCCTTTTCTGATCCAGCCCATCTCGGCGGTGTTCTATCCGGTCGACGTGTTGCCGGGTTGGTTGCAGCCCATCGCGCTGGCTCTCCCGTCCACCCACGTTTTTGAAGGGATGCGCACGATCCTGGGCGGAGGGGACGTCCCGTGGGGCGGGCTGGCGGCGGCGTTTGGCCTGAACGCGGTCTTTCTCGCACTGGCGGCCGGGGTGTTCGGGATCGTCCTTGGCCATGCCCGGCGAACCGGCGGTCTGGTGAAAATCGCGACTCATTGAATTGTTTTGGAGTGCGCCGCTTTGCGGCGCTTTGGAATCGGAGTCGGGGTTGAGGAGGGGGACCCCGCGAGAAATCGAAAGCTGCGCCGAGCGCAGGCACTCCAAATGGTCTCGCGTCGGTCGCGAACATAGCGAAGGACCCAGCTGGGTCCTTCGCTGAGTCAAACTGTTGGGTTCGGCGGATCAGCCTTCCGAGCCGTTCATCTCGCGCATGCGGGCGCGCAGGCGGTCGAGGCGGGCAGCCTGCTCGGTGAGCGACTGCTGGAGTCCGGCGCGGGCTTCCTCGCTGGCCTTCAGCTGATTTGCCAAAGCCTGGAGCTGCTTGGCAGCATCGGCGGCGGCCTTCGCGGCTTGGTCGCGCGCGGCTTCGGCCGAGTTGACCTGCTGCTTGATTTTTTCCAACTCGGCCGGGTCGGTCGTTGGCTTGTCGGCTTCGGATTCCAGCTTCTGCTTGGCGGCGGAGAAGTCGGCGGCCTTCTTCTCGGCGGCTTGGAGCGCCTTCTTGAGTTCCGCCGTCTGCTGGGTCAGTTGGCCCTTCGAGCCGTCGAGGTCTTTGACCTGCTTACTGTAGTCGGCGATTTTTTGGTCGAGCGCCCCCTTGGCCTTCTCGAGCTGAGTGAGCCGCTGCTGGAGTTGCTCGTTCTGCTTGGAAGCAGCGCTGAGCTGTTTGGTCGCTGCCTTGCCCTTTTTAGACTCCTCGGTAAGGGATGCGACCTGCTTGCGGAGATCGGCGTTCTCTTTCTTGAGGGCAACGCGCTCCTCGGGAGCGGCGAGTTCATCCTTCACGCCGTCGAGTTGCTTGAGGGCGGTATCCATCTCGGCGCGGAATTTTCCGAGCATCGCGTAGGCTTCCTCGCCCGCGGAGAGCTTGGCTTGAGCTTCCTCGGCCTGCTTCTTCCACTTGGCTTCGCTGGATTTCACCTGCTTCAGCTCGGCCTCCACCTTGGCGAGGCGGCCTTCCGTTTCGGCCTGCGCTTGGCGGCGGGAGTCGAGTTCCTTGATCGCGAGATCGCGCTGGGCGACGGCTTCGGCGACCTGATTGCGGGCATTCTGGAGGATGTTGACCAGCGACTCGAAGCTGTTCTCGATGAGCTGGGTGGTGTTCTTGCCTTCGTCAGGTGCAGCGTCGACGGGAGCCGGTGCGTCGGCCTTTTTCGGAGCTGTCGCGGGTTTTTTCGGTTTGGATTCCGCCTTCTCGTCGGGCGCTTTGGCAGCGGGTTTGTCTTTCTTCTCGGCGGTGGCCTCCGGATCCTTGGCTGCAAAGATCGAAGTGGTGACGAACGTCGCGGCGAGACCGCTGAGGAGGAATTTTCGATGGATGATTTTCATAAGATGGTTCTGTCGAATCGACGTTCGAAGGTGACATGGATCGGTGAAAAGTAAAAACCGGTTTTGCGTGACGACTTCGTTGCGGGCGATTTGCCGGGTGGCGGTGGAGATGCCGGGGACCATGGTGAGTCGGCGCGGGTTCACGAGGGGCGGAGAGAAAGCGGAGTGGCGGGCTGAATGTCCACGAGCCCGGACGCACTGCCTACGTCACGACTTGCTCTGATCGTGGCGCGCGGCTGCTTCGATGAGATTGGCTGTCAGCGGGAGCCCGAGTTTCTGCTTGATGGTGGCGACGCGTCTCTGGACGCTCTTGCAGGAAATGCCGAGGTCGTCGCCGATCACCTTCTGCAGCTCGCCCTGCCCGATGAGTTGAAAGATCTTCAACTCCACCGGTGATAGGTCGCGAAATGGGTCCGGTTCCCTTCGTTGGTGCTTCTTGATCGCCGTGCAACGGGGGCTCAGGAAATGACCGCCGCAAAGAACTGATGTGAGGCAGACCTCGAAGGTGGCGAGCGTCTCCGACCTGTGAATCATGCCATCCGGGTCAACCTCCGCCGTCTCGGCGAAGCTCCGACAAGCCGGGTGCGCATTGGAGAAGACGACCACCTTGATCGAGGGGCTCTGCGCTCGCATGGTCTCGATCATGGCTGCAGCACTCTTGGAATGGAGCGAAGAGTTCGTGATCACCAAGTTTGGTTTTGCGACGCGGAAATTTTCCAGCACCTGCATGGTGTCGACCACGACGGAAAGAACGGTGTAGGCTCGCGATGTCGTCTCGAGATAGTGCCTCAGGAGTTCGCCGACAACCTCGTCTGAATCCACAATCAGAATGCGAATCGTCTCTTTTGATTCGGGGGACTTTGCTGAGGGGGGCATCGTTCAGATGATGCCATTCGGCACCGGATAGGTGCGAAGCCTTCGCCTGATCGCGGTGCTGATTGCAAGAAGAATTTTCACCATAGATCGGTCCACGGTAGTGTTGGCTGAGATAATCGGACATCGGCTGGAAGCCGAGACCACGTGGCATCGGCTTCCAGCCGATGGATGAAGTCATCTCGCACGGAGCGGGATCATTTGTCCATCAGCGGACAAATGCCCGTCCATCTGGCGTCAGAATCGACATTCGGAATGACCCAAGATCCCGGTGGATTGTCCACCCGGCTCGCTTTTCAATCGCGCGGCGAGAGCCCAATTATGGCCGCCGTGATCCGAAAAGCCTTGGCCAAAGCTGCCGCCGTAGCCCTGCTGGGACTGCTTTGTCTTGTGACCGAGATCGGAGCCGCGCCGCTGGATTGGACGTTCGAGCCCCAGCGGGCGGGCCGGGCGCTCTACGAGGGGGGCTGGATGCAGGACCTGCTGATCGGCGGGATCGAGGCGAGTCCGGAGTTCACGTTTCCGCTCCAACTCGTTTACCTGTCGACGCGTGAGGGCGAGGGCATTCTTGGCCCGCAGTGGTTTTGCCCGCAGCTCGAGAGTTCGGTGATCCCGCAGGCGCGGGGGACGTTCGTCTGGCAGATGCCCTCCGGCGGGATGATGCCGTTCTTCGACAATCGGGATCTGCGGTGCCACACGAACCCGAGCGGGGAATGGCACGCCGATGTCGTGGGTCGCCGCGTCGTGATTTCCAACCAGGAAGGCTGGAAATACCTCTACAAGTCGGGGAAGATCAATGCGGTCGTCTCCCCCACCGAACGCGTGCTGAATTTCAAATACAACGGCGACACCCTCGTCTTGGTCGAACTCCGCGATGCCCGCGGGGGTGACACGATGGAATTACTCAATCTGGCGTTCGACAGGACAAGAAGCTGCGCGCGTTGAGAGTGCGGGGTCAGGTGCATGAATTCACGTATCTCCCCGCCGCGAGCAAGGCATTGATGGCTTGGAAGCGGCCGGACGGTGAGATCGCGCGATTCAGTTATCAGCAAAAGAACGGCGAGGCGGTTTGGAAGCGGGAGTAACACGGTGGGGGCAGACAACGGGCGTTGGATGGTCGAGATTGAGCAGTCTTGATGACGGGAGTGTAGGCCGGTGAACCAATGGTGGTGGGCGAAAGCCCGGAAACCCCGTTTTTCAGGCATGGTCGCAGCCCCCGTAATTGGAACCTTGGTGGCGCGTTGACCGAGGGGGTTGATCTCCCGAGGTCGGCGATGACCCCGTTCAGGAGATTGCCCAAATTTTTCGGAGACTGCCCCGGCATCAGGACATCAAACCAAAAGAAAGATGCCATGAACAAAAAATCCAAACCCCGCCGCCGCACCAGGAACAGGGCCAGCAAGAGCCAGCACACCATTGATCCAAGAGTCCATCCCCGAGCTGGCGGGATCGACGTCGGAGCGCAGGAGATGGTGGCCGCCATCCCGCCCGGAGACGATCCTCAAGGCTCGGTGCGCACCTTCAAGACGTTCACCAGCGGGATCGAAGCGATGCGCGACTGGCTGGTAGCCAGTGGCATCACGACCGTCGCGCTGGAAAGCACGGGCAACTACTGGATCAGCGCCTACGATCTGCTCGAAGCCTCTGGTCTGGAGGTTTATTTGGTCAATGCTCGGCACGTCAAAGGAGTGCCCGGCAAGAAAACCGACGTCTGCGACGCCCAGTGGCTCCAGCAACTCCACGCCGCGGGTCTGCTCAAAAAATCCTTCCGACCCACGCAGGAGATCGTCCCGCTGCGCTATCTCATGCGGCACCGCGAAGGACTCGTGGCGGCAAGCTCGCGCCAGATCCAGCGCATGCAGAAAGTGCTCACCGAACTGAATTTGAAAATCCAGCACGTCTTCAGCGACATCAACGGCGTGAGTGCCCAAGCCATCATCGGCGCCATTCTGGAAGGTGAACGCGACCCGCACAAACTCGCGCGTCTGCGCGACCGTCGCTGCCGCAGCTGCGAAGCCGACGTCATCGCCGCCCTGCAGGGCGGCTACCGAGAGGAATACCTCTTCGTCCTGCGCCAATGCCGAAGCGCGTGGCAGCAAGCTCAGGAAGCCATCGCCGAATGCGACGAGCAGATTGCCGCTCTGGCCGCCAAGGTCCAAGTCAGCACCCACACCCCAATGCCACCGGCATCACCAAGCCAACGCCGCCCCGGACAAAATGCCGCTCAAAAAGCCATCTGCGAACAAGCCTGGCAATTTTACGGCGTCGACCTGAGCGCCGTGCCGGGACTTGCCGCCAGCGGCCTCTCGGTGCTGATGAGCGAAATCGGCACCCGCGAAGACCTGTTGCGAGCCTTCGAGAATGCGGACCGCTTCTGCTCCTGGATGGGACTCTGTCCCGACAACCGGATCAGCGGCGGCAAAGTCCTCAAAGCCAAAACCCGTAAAGTGCCCAACCGCTTGGCCCGAACCCTGCGTCTGGCTGTCTTCGGCCTTCACCGCACCGAGCACAAAATGGGCCAACTCTGCCGTCGACTCAAAGGCCGCCTCGGCAAAGCCGAGGGTCTGACCGCTGGCGCCCATAAACTTGCTCGCATCGTCTACGCGATGATCCTCCATCAGACTCCCTACAACGAAGAGACTGCCTTTCAGACCACTCCAGCCCGCGCTCACCGCCAGCGAAAATACCTCGAAAAACAGGCTGCATCCCTCGGGCTCCAACTATCTCCACTATAATGCCTTACAAAATGTGTTATTCAGGAGGATCCCGGTATCCTCAATGGCATGCAGCTTGGGGCGGCTCCCCAGTTCCGATTCGCCATGCGATACGTCAGCCCGAAGGAGGGGGGGCGTGACCAGCACGGCACGGTAGCCAAGCGGGATCTCGCCAATTACTGGATCGCACAGGACGACCAGTTTCAATAAGCCTACGGCGAGGATCGCAAGAAGAAGACCCTGCTCCCCGAGCAGGTCACGCTGATCAACGCACAGGGTATCGAGCAGAAAATGGATTTCTCATCCAAGCGCGGATTGCTCACGGGCACGAACTCGGCGACCGGAGACGAGAAGCTCTACTACTACCGGGCACCCGGCCAGCGCTACAATGGTAAGCTTCGCCGCGTCGAGCGGGAAGGGAAGATTTTGGTCGAATACCGCTACGACCGGAAAACGGGGCTCCTGTCTCAGATCACGGACGAAAACCGAGTGACCACGATGTTCGATTACCCGGACGTGCGCGGCGGGACGACGAAAGAGGGCTGGGATCTCAAACCCATTCGCGTTCGGAAAGGTGATCGCCGGAGCAGCAAGATCATCGCCGAGTATCGCTACGACAAAGACTGGCGCATGACCGGGTCCAAGGACGAAAGCGGCCGCATCACTGAGTTCGCGTTCACGCCCCGGGGCGATCTCGCCGCGGTCGGTGAGAGCGGGGCCGAGAAAACGCAGTTCACCTATGACGCATTCGGGCGGATCACCTCCGTCACGAAGGGCGAGCAACGAGAGACGGTGGAGTTCGATGATCTCGGACAGGTCGCCGCGCCACCAAGTCGAGGGCCAGAGTCGACTTCGAACGAGACGAGCGCGGAAACGTCGAGCGCGTTCTCCGTGACGGCGAAGTGCTCGTCGAGAACATCTACGATGAGAAGGGCCGTCCGGCGGGGGAGATCGATCCGCTCGGACGCGAGCGGAAGATCGAGCGCGACGCCATTGGCAACGTCACCGCCGAGATTGCGGCCAATGGCACGATCACCCGCTACGAATACGACGAGAAACGCCGCCGCACCGCGCAGATCGACGGCAATGGGAATCGCATTGGCTTCACCTACGACCCGGCGGGACGCCTGATCGAGCAGAGCAATCCCATCGGCGGGAGGCTGACCTGGAAATACGATCCGGCGGGCAAATTGATCGAACGCACGAACGGCGAGCAGACCATCCGCTACGCCAATGATAAGGATGGCAAACTTGCCGAAATCGATTACGGAGCCGGACAGACGATCAGTTACTCAATACGACAAACAGGCGGATCACCGTCGCCTCGACGCCGACGACCAGTTTCGAATCCACCTTCGATGACAAAGGTCAAGTCGATCACCCGCGCCCTGCGCCAGACCAACGACGGAGTCGTCGACGAGCAACTCCTCCGCTACCGCTTCGACGATCGCGGCCGCCGCACCGGATTGATCCTGGCAGAGCTCGTTCCAGCCGTTCCATCAATGGCGAAAAAATCGGGAAGGAAGCCGGTTACAACGTGCTGGCGCAGATCGATTACACCTACGACGCGATTGGTCGGCTGACGGCGATCACCTGCAACGGTTTGCCGATTACCAGTTACGGGTATGATTCGCAGCGGCCGCGTCACGCAGCAAGCAATACGGCAACGGCATCTCGGCCACGATCAACTACGACGCACGAGAGTCGCCTCGGGACAACGACCTTCACCGGAGGCCCGTTCAGCGAAGCCCCGACGGCGCTCGCCTACGAGTGGGACGCCGCCAACCAGGTCACCCGCCGAGCCTGGAACGGCGAAATCCAACGCTACGAATACGATCCCTCCGGCCAGCTCCTCAAGGTGCTCGACGACGGCAGCGGCGCTGTCCTCGAACAATACGCCTACGATAAAGCCGGAAACATGCTCGAGAAAACGGTCGATGGAAGAACCAGCGCGATGACCTACAACGCCGCCAATCAGTTGACCTCCGTGGCATCGGCATCCTTGCCGATGGATTCAAACTCCGGAGCCACACCCACGCCGACCGGCCCCGAAATCGATTCCCTACGATTACGACCGAGCCGGACGCATGCTCGGAGCAGCGGGCGGAGCGCGCAGCGCCTACGGCTGGCTCGACAAAGTCGTGCAACTCACGACCGAAAACGGCCGCAAACTCGCCTACGAATACTGGCCCGACGGCCAGTTGGCCGCGAAGAGGGATTTAACTGCGGATCACCCGGAGGACGCGGATGGAATGCAGCGAATCTCCAACCCACCAGCGGACGCCTCGGCGAAATCTGAGTCCTCTGCGGTCGAGACCTTCCTCTGGGATGGACTGGCCCTCCTCCGGCGCGGCGACACGATCACGATCAACGAACCCCATCCCAGCGGCGGGGCGGTGATCGCCAGCTTCCCCATCGGCAAACCCGAGGAAATGACCTTCTACCTGAACGATCTTCTTGGCACCACCTTGGCCGAGGTCAACGGCAGCACCATCCGCTACGCCCGTCTTTCTGCCTTCGGCCAGCAACTCAGGACCCCACCCGTTCCTCAGCCCGCAGCCATTTCGCCGCCCAATACTGCACCTGATCTCTCGCGAAATTAGCCAACCCAAAACCAAACAATGAAACTATGAAAACCACACAATCACATCATTATCGCAGCCGTCCTCGCGATCACGGTATCAGCGGTCGCACCTGGGAAAGCAGCAGGTCTGTCGGCTCCTGTCCCGAATTTTCAGAACCAAGAGCAACTGCGAACCCTGCGTCAGGTAAGTGAGCAAGAGGCCATTATAACCTCGAATCAAGAGCAGATTAGCGAAACAGGCGTGTTTTTCACCGGCAAGACATCCGATTCAGATTCTGGAAATTATGTTTTTCTTTTCCGGAACTACGACCCAAAGCTGTCTCGCTGGAACGCTGCGGATCCCAGTGGTTTTCCCGATGGCACCAATCAATTTCGATATGTGAAAGATCCGATGTCACAGTTAGATGTTGCAGGCCTTTCAGTATTTCAGTGATCGATACCAGTCCTGAATATAACGCTGACTACACGACTGGCGGTTATAAGTATTCAACTTCTACGACTTCCCCGTCGCACGTCAATTCTGGGCTTTCGGTCAGCCGACAGCAGATGCTTAGCAACGCGCTTTCAAACGTTTCATTCAATTTCAACGGCGGTTCTATGGCAGGAAAGGTAAATGTAAGCCAGTTTGAAGCCATCGCAAATTCGGGAGAAGGAGGGCTGGCGATTCGATCTGTGTATGACCAGGCCGTTTCTTCGTCCAGTTGGGGATGGATACAGTTTGTTGATTCTAACGTTGCGATTGGTAGCGAGAGCTATCCTTTGCTCGACGGAGGAGGTGTCTATCCCGGTAGTTCGTATGAATTTTTCGACCAGCCGAAGCGGACTTATGCCACATTGAGTAATGGCAGTAAATCTTCAATCAATTGGAGTGCGACAGCGTTTCTTGTAGATTACAACGGGTCGGATATGACAGTCTACGACGGGTTTTCCTATGGATTCTCGATTTCACGGACGCCCGTTGAATGAGAAATAAACGTAATCGCAGAATGAGATTTGAGTATATTGCATTTTTTTTATTGCTTGTGATTTGGCCCGCCATCGCCAACGAGGCACTCGATATTGAACCCGCGCAGTCGACTCTTCATCCACCAAGTCTTGGTAACGATGGTGCACGCAGTCCGGTTATGCTGTTGCTTCATAACCGGAGTAATTCGATAGTTGGAATTTGGCCGCAGTCTTGCTCATGGGGTTTTGAAAGTGTTTCAGCCGAGTTGGTTGCCGAAGATGGCCGTTCAGTAGTGATTCGACGGGCACCAAGAGGTTGGAATTCAAATATTCCGTTGACGATTCCGCTGTTGAAAGGTCGGTGGCTGGTATTGCCGCTGGACTTTGGCGATGACAGTTGGACAGCAAAGGTTATCGGGTTGATCCTTTATCCTGATCAACAGATAGATCGGCGGATAACGAGGGATTTGGCCCGTGGAACAATTATTTTTCGGTATGCCCAAGGCGAGCCGGAAACCGTAGGTCATGAGATTGATCCCCTTTGGATAGGGCAGGTTGAGACTGATCGAATCCCCGTCGCTTTCATATCGATCTTAGTTCCGAACGAGTCAGGTGAGCTATGAAGACACCGGGTTCGTAACCCGAAACTATCAGTCTGTGCGTATAAGTTGAACGAGGTTTATCGGATCGGCGATCAGAAGATAATGACTCTCTGTCTTAATAAGATGCTCGTCACCACTTTGGCCGAGGTGAAGTGCAATTGGATCAACCACGCCCGCCTCTACGTCTTCGGCCATCATGTGGGGCGGGTGCTCGTTTCCTGGTTCGTAGCCCTCGCGCCGCGCATTGCGGCTCCAGACTTTTCACGGAATCAATCAACTCAAACCAACTAAATAATGACATCATGAAAATACAACATCATCTCACTGCAGCCGCTTTGGCGGTCGGTCTTCTCACTATCGGCCAGGCGAGCGTCGCGAGTTTACCTGGACCATTGCCAGAATTCCAGAGTCAGAACCAATTTTCAGCTGCTGGATCACAGGACATGCAGCGAGTAGGCGGTGAATATGAACCAAGTTCAGCAGTATACTTCACTGGCAAGGCGACCGATACAGACGCGTCCGGCTATCTTTTTCTATTTCGCGGCTATGATCCGTCGTTGGCGCGATGGAATGCCGCCGATCTGAGCGGATTTCCGGATGGCGCAAATGGCTCGGCTTACATCACGAATGATCCGATCCGATGGGTCGACCCAGACGGGTTGGCGGGAACTCTGGTTATTCATTCGGCAAGCAGTGGAACCAGTTCGAGTTCAACTTCCGGGCACAGCTGGGTCTCCTTCACTCCTGACGGGGGTGGGCAGACAACCTATGGGACTTGGGGAAATGATCCTACGGGACAGGGTAATGGATTGTTCACAAACCTTGAGCAAGACTTTCAGAGCGACGTGTCCAGATCCACCCACCTTGACGATATGCAAGAACAGGCGTTCAACGATACCGTTAGCGATTACCAGTCCAAAGGGGACGGCGGATGGTCTTTGACGAATCCTTGTTCTGGGTTTGCATCCGAGGCATGGAAGAACTCAACGGGAGAAAAGCTGAGCGATGGTTGGCCAGTTAGCACTCCGACAACTTTGAAGAACTCGATTTTCAAGAAAAATGGAGATCAAAATACCGGGAGTCTGGAATGACGACTCGGAATATTGTTTGTTTGTTGTCAATTATGCTTCTCATTGCGTTATTCGGCGGTTGTGCGACTGGAGGAGAGATGGTTCTGGAGAAGAAATTTGCCGTCGGTTTGACGGTCGAGCCTGACAAACGAGATGGCGTTTCTGGACTTTCTGTCTCAGGGCTTTCGGGGCACAGTGCCTATGCGGTTGATCGAGTCGATTTGCAGCAAAAGGATTCGACGATCAATCTCAAGGTTGTCCTTGTGCCCGCCCGTCCGAATTTGACGGGGCGGTTCAGTTATTGGTTTGCTGCTCCAAGAAGTTTGGATGAGGTGACGTTCGGTAGCAACCAAGCAATTATCTGGAAGCGAGATTAACTCGGTGAATTCATGGATCGCACAGGAACTGGGGGTCAGGGGGAATGGCACTAACCTAACTTCCCCCCTGATTTTACGCAAAGTGTTGCGCGGCAACAAGCCCGTCGATTTGCGCCTTGCGGAAGGGGTCAGCCGATGAATTCTGATTACAGCGGAAGGGGTCAGCCGATGAATTCTGATTACAGCAAAGAGATGAATTGGTCGCAATTCAGTGGATGGCGGTCGCCCGGAAGGATGGCGGTCGCCCGGAACAATGAGTGGATTTGTGACATATCATCGGCTGACCCCATCCGGAGACGACCGCAAGCTCGGCTACGATTACTGGCCCGGCGGTCAGCTGGCGGCAAAGCGGAATTTAACCGCAGATCGCGCAGATTCCGCAGATGGAATTCAGCAAGCTCCCACTCAATCAACCCATCAACGAAAACCCATCACCTCTCCCTGAGATGTTTCCTTGGAATGGCCTGGCCCTGCTCCGGCCAGGTGACATCAGCACGATCAACGAACCTCGTCCCAGCGGTGGGGCGTCGGAAGGGGTCAGCCGATGAATTACGGAAGGGGGCAGCCGATGAATTATGATAACAGGAAGAGTAAGCTGATAGCGGGACGGCGGTAAACAAAGAGATGAAGTGGTCACAAATCAGTGGATGGCATTTGCCCGAAACAAGGAGTCAATTTGTGAAAAATCATCGGCTGACCCCTCCTGCTGGCGCAAAGTCAATATAAGGATAATGCATCAAGCGTCTCTATTAACACTAGGTCTGGTTATATCGTAATTTTAGTAAGAGATGGAGGCGATTGGCGACTGCGACGCGTAGATTTTGACGGAAATATCATTGAAGGCCCTGTCATCGAACATCCCTTAACGCCTGTTGTGTTCTCCGATGGCATTGTTGTCCCTTGTTCAAATGGAGAGGTAAAAGTCTTGACCGATCAATTAGTTGAACGGTGGGGCTTTTCGGTTCAGAATCCTAAAAATATATTTTACTCGTGTCGGGTGCACGACTCAGGTTCGATAGCGCTTTTCACTCTCGATGTCGCTCAGCAAAAAAAGATTATAGACTTATACGAAATCGATTTCTCTAGCCGTAACGCCAAGTTGATCAAAGCGAATACAGTAGACTTTATTGGTTCTCTTGCAGTTTTTTCCAGTAGTCTGTGGTTAATTTCCAAGGACCGAACGGAATTAGTGTTCGATGATCTATAATTCGGAAAAGGGAAAGGGGGAGGTCCGTCACAATGACGCATTTGATAGTCCAAATTGCCTGCCAGCTTCCGCCTCCGACCGCGACGTCACGCCGGGAAAGGGGTCAGGCGGGAATGGCACTGCTTTAAGCCAATTTTCGGGGAAAGAGATGGAGGGAGATCCGCTGATTTGGTAAATTAAAGTGTGAGCAGTAACCAACCATTTCTCAGCGGATTCCCAACTCAGATTTGTGGCAAAATGCGGCGGCGTCTGCAAGCGGTCATCGCGGAGCGACGGAGCGCATTGGCGGAGTCATCCATAGCGACCTACGCGCTGCAGTTTTCCCACATCCTGCCGGCCGATTTTTTGGAGTCACTCTCGCTCACGCAACGGGTTCGGCAGTATTGCAATGTCGTCGTCTTCTGGGTGTGGCTGGCTCAGATTTTAGAGGCCAATGCGTCGCTCTCCAAAGCGGTGAGTCTGGTCCAATGCTGGTGCGGCGAGGCGGGTCTGCCAGTTCCCAGTGGGGATACCGGAGCCTTCAGTCGGGGTCGGGGACGACTCGGAGAGGCGTTTCTGGCCGGGGCGAGCCAACGCGTGCGCACTCATCTGGGGGCCCGGATCAGGCCCGAGGATACTTACAAAGGGCACGTGGTCAAATCCATCGACGGCAGCTCGTTGACTCTGGATGACACAGCGTCCAATCAGGAGCAATATCGGCAACCCACGATCCAGAAAGCGGGTTGCGGCTTCCCGGTCATGGGCATCATGGGCGTGCTCAACCACGCCCATGGCGGATGGGAGGATTTCGTTGAAGGGCTGCAGAGCGCGCACGATACACCGATCTTTCACAAGCTCCTGCACTGCTTCGAACCCGGGGATTTACTTTGCGGTGATCGCGCTTTCTGCACCTACGAGTTGATGTCCACTCTGGACCAAAGGCAGGTCCATACGCTCATGCGGCTGCACCAATCCCGGCACCGCGTCCTGAACTGGAGCCGTGGCAAAAAGCTCGGCAAGCACCAACGCCTGGTTACTTGGAAGAAGCCCGCCAAGCGCCCCGTGGGCAGCACCTTGAATGATTTGGAATGGGCGGCACTACCCGAAGAACTCGAAATCCGTCTCATTCGCTTTGAATACAAGGATCGCGCCGGGAGCAAACGCCGCATGGTCCTGGCCACGACCATGACTGACTCCCTTCGATACGACTGGAGCGAACTGGCCGCCATCTACGCCCAGCGCTGGGACATCGAACTACGTCTGAGCGGAAGGGGTCAGCCGATGAATTCTGACAAGAAAGCGGAGGGTAGGTTCTCGCAGGGAAGACTTTGGCGGTGCACTTGTCGCGATGCCGCTGATGCTTGTCGCTCTCGGGAACACGAATTGGTGTGGAGTCGTTTGAGAACTTGATCTGATTGCGTCGGCGCGATTGTCGTCACCGTGACGTTGCAGAATTGCCAGATTCCGGGGAGCCAAAAATTTGCCCGCCGTCGGGTGTTCCTGGTGGACGCCCGCCGAGGCCTCGTGGGGATTGCTTTTCATTGGCAGGGCGAATTGGTCGGTTGCTCGACGGGTTGGAGAAGAGCGGCTGCGCCGTGTGGGGACGGCGCTTCGGCAGGATGCCGAAGCAGGCAGCCTGGAAGGCTGCGCTCCCCGGATTTCGGACGGGGGCGGCAGAAAGTTTGCGAGCATTCGATCAGTTGAGGCGATTCGAGCGCGATTCTTCAATTTGCGAACTGGGCTGTCAGTTTTGGGATGAGTTCGTCCCAGGCCCAGTCGACGCGGGTGCCGACGCCGGGGATGGTTTCGATGAGCGACTCGGGGGCCTGGGTTCGCCAGAAGAGACTGCGGCGGTCGGGGTCGATTTCGGAGAGGTGGATTCGTTCGATGTTCCCGGTGCGAATCAGGTCGGTGGCTGAATTTTTCGCGATGGCTTCCGGGCAGAGGAGGATGAGTGGGGTGGTGGGGAAGTTTGTGGCGAGCGCGATTGCGTTGCCGCTGAGGATGATTTTCGAGGGGTCCCGGTGGAATTTCGCGGCGGTGGAAATTTCACTGGCCGTGTTGGTTTCGATGGCGAGTTCGCGGAGAAGGTGTCCGTAGGTGGGACCGAGAACGGCGGGGTCGGGGACGATACCGATGGGTAGGGATGATGATTCTCGGGGGCGGAGGAGGACGGTTTCGTTGGGGCCGAAGGTCTTTTGCAGTGGAGCGGTCGCGGAGAGGGCGAGGCCGACGGCGTAGAGAGCGAGGAGGAGGGCGGTGGTGATGGCGAGATTGCGGAGGGTTGTTGGGTGAATTTTGCAGTGGGTGGGGGCGGGATCTTTTTGCGGGTGAAGTGGTGGCTGCGCCACTGGGGTTGGACGGTGCCGGCAGCTGCCGACCGCTCCTCGATTGGCGATCGTGAGCCAAGTGGTGGCGATGAAGGCGAGGGTCGGGAGGATCCAGAGGGTGGGGGTTTCGATGGTGGTGCTGAAAATGGCGGCGGTGGCGAAGGCGAGGAGGGAGGCGCGGAGTCCGGTGATGACCGGGCGAGATCGCCGGTCGGAGGTTCGCGGGGCGGTCCAGCTCCACTAGGCGGCGAGGAGCAGGATGGTGAGGGCGAAGAGTGGCCAGCCGAATTCGACGAGCGGGGTGAGGTAACCGCTGACGAGGGTGCGGTAGCCGGCATCGGAGGCGAGGGGTTGATACCATTGCATGTAGGCCTGACCGGAATTGCCGTGACCGAAGCCAAGGGGGCGGTCGGCGGCCATGGCGAGGGCGGCGGTCCAGACGTCGAGGCGGTTGCCGACGGAGGCGTCGTTGGTGGTGATCGGGGTGAGGGATCGGGTGGCAAGACCGGTCACGACGAGCGTCGATAGGGCAATGACGAGGAGGATGGAGGCGGCGATGAGCCGGGCGCGCGTTGGGCGGGCGCGGGAGCGCCATTGGCGATATAGGATGTAGCCGAAGGCGGCAGCGGTGGCGACCAGACCACCACGGGAGTAAGTCAGGCAGAGGGCGGTGAATGCGACAAGGATGAGCAGACCGGCAACGGCCCATGCGGTGGGACGACTTTTCCGCCAGCCCCAGTCCCAGCCGATCCAGAGAACGGGGAGTAGGCAGGCGAAGAGGACGGCAGCCTTGTTCGGATTGTCGAAGCCGAAGGACCAGCGGAGCGTGCCGTTGACGAGGTATTCGATCATTTCAGTTTGGGAATGGTGATTGTTGGCGGCTGGAAGCCGCCACTCCGTTAATCCTTCGTGTCCTTCTGTTCAGAATGAATTGGGATTTCAGTTTTCCTGTTTCCAAGTTTCGGCGATTTTTTCGGAGGGGAGGCGGACTCGGGCGTCTTCGGGGATGGTGTTTCGTTCGGACCAATCGGCTGTCTCGTAGGCCTGGATGTCGCCGACGATGGGGGCGTCGGGTTGTTCGGTGAGGTAGTGTTCGAGGAAGGTGGCGGCCATGCGGATGACGATCGGAGTGGATTCGTGACCGGTCGCTCGGTAGCCGCGCCAAACCCAGGGAGCGTCGAACGCTTTGCTCTCAAGGAAGAAGGTGAGGGTGGCGTCGTATCTCGGATCGTCTTCTCCGCACATGATCAGCGCGGGGACATCGGTGATGGCGGCGGTGGGCGGATCCCACCAAGCGGCGGAGTAGGCGACGAAGGCTGCCACGCGGTCGGGCCGCCAGAGCGCGAAGCGGTGGGCGAAGTGAGCACCTGCCGAGTGGCCGTAAAGATAGAGGCGGGAGGTGTCGGCGCGAACCATTCGCTCGAGTTCGGCTGCGGCTCGCAGGAGAACTTCTCCGCTCCAGAGTGCGGGGTAGTAGTAGCCGGTGCGAGATTCGATCTCTTCGGGCGTCGCTTGGAACGTGGGGGCGAGGAGAACGAGACGGTGACGGTGGGCAAGCTGAGTCCAAAAACTGGTGAGTTGAGCGCGTCCGGAGCCGTTGTAACCGGGGATGAGAACGAGGATCTTCGGGCGATCAGCGGCGGAGGTCGGATAGTAGTAGTCGAAGGTGACTGCGCCTCCGGCAGCCGAGGGACAGGATATGGTGAAGCTCTGGATGAATGTGTCGGAGGCTCGAGTGACTGAGGTGCAGACGATTACGGCGATAAAGAGAGGGGCGAAGATTGGCTGGAAGCCGATTCCACGGAGGGGGATTCTCATTCGTCGTCGGATTTGCCCCAGAGGTTGGCGAGGGATTCCGAGGGGATGAAGATTTGCGAATCTTCGGGGACGTAGTCGCGGTTGTCCTCAGTGTTTGGGAAGAATCGCCAGTCCTGGCTGTCGCCGATGAAGGGCATTTCGGCGATGGTGAGCGAGGGTTCGGGGCGCTCGCGGTCGTTCAGGCTCTTGCGTTGACCGAGTTGATCGCGGGTGAGGTCGTCGTAAAACGTCAGGAACGCTTCGTTGAGCTTGGAGACTCGGGAGTCGCCTTCGTGGACCATGGCGATGTAGGAGCGGAAGAGTGGCGCGGCTTCGACTTGGCGAAGTTGGTCGATGAATTGGAGGCTGTTGTCGTAGCTTTGGTCGGCGTCGCCGATGGTGATGAGCTAGCCCGGGGCTCTGGAGTTCTCGGTGGGTTCATCGAACCAGCTCGAGGAATTCACGGCGACAGCCGTCACGCGTTCTGGAGCCCAGATGGCGAAGCGGTGGACGAATTGGGCGCCGCCGGAGAGGCCTTGCATGAAAATTCGTTCGGTATCGACGGGGAACTTTCGGGCGATCTGTTCGAAGGCTTCCAAAACTGCTTTTCCGGAAAAGGTCTCGGGATAGTAGTAGGATTTGCGCCGGTCCTGAACGTCTTTGCCGTCCTGCTTGAATCTGGGGGAGACGACGAACCAGTCTCGTTGGTCGGCGAGTCGGAGGAGGTAATCGTTGCCGTCGAGAAGCGGAAGTGGGTCGCCGTTGTAGACGGGACAAATGAAGAGAATGCGGTGCGGCTTTTGGTTGGGACTTTGGATGAAACTCCGGGGAGGACGGACGTAGAAGGGAATTTCGCGGTTGAGTGGAGACGAGGTCCGAACGGTGAAAACTTCGACATTTTCTGGAACGGGCCAAGGCGTTGGTGTCGGGGTAGCGGGGGGGCTTTGGGCGGCGGCTGTCGCTAGGAAGGTCGCAGTGGGAATGAAGATTTTTGTCAGTGATCGGAAGGTTTTAACGAGATTCACCCGTCGATTTTATCCCGGCACGTTCAGCTGCGGAAGGGGGCGTGATGGACAAAGTCGCGGTGGATATTGTCCGCTTGCGGACAGCGGTTTGGCCGGTGGCGGACGGGGGTGGCGCATGGATTAAGGCGGGAGGTTCAGGCTTCGGTATTCCGGCGTAGTTGCCAGTTTCAGGGACGATGACTGCGTAGTAGCCAGCGGTGGGAATTGCCGGGGGTCTCCTGACGTCGAGCACTACGGGCGTGGGATCGTGGTTCGCCGCGCAAAACGTTCTGAGGGCCGAAGTAGCGGTTGCCATTTCGAAAAGTTCCTCTAGGAATACGTTCCCGCCAAATCGGGGAGAACCCTCTCTCCGCGCCGGGACAACCATTATTCAACCAGGATGACTGACCTTTCCAAATACCGTAACATCGGCATTTTCGCTCACGTGGATGCCGGCAAGACCACCACGACCGAACGAATTCTTAAGCTCACGGGCAAGATTCACAAGATTGGCGAGGTGCACGATGGCGCGGCGACGACCGACTTCATGGAGCAGGAGCAGGAACGCGGAATCACGATTCAATCCGCCGCGACGACGTGTTTCTGGAACGACCATCAGTTTAACATCATCGACACCCCCGGCCACGTGGATTTCACCATTGAGGTTTACCGTTCGCTCAAGGTGCTGGATGGCGGCATCGGCGTGTTCTGCGGATCGGGCGGCGTGGAGCCCCAGTCGGAAACGAACTGGCGCTACGCGAATGACTCCGAGGTGGCTCGGGTTATTTACGTGAACAAGCTGGACCGGATCGGTGCGGATTTTTACAGCGTGGTCAAACAGACGAAGGAGATTCTGGCCGCGAATCCGCTCGTGATGGTGCTGCCGATTGGCACGGAGGAGAACTTCAAGGGCGTCGTGCAGTTGCTCGAGGAAAACGCGATGATCTGGGACGACTCGGGCGATCCGCTCAATTTTTCGATTCAACCAATCCCGGATGACATGAAGGAGCTCGCCGCGAAGTATCGGGCGGAGCTCATTGAAACCGTGGTCGAGCAGGATGACGACGTGATGGAAAAGTATCTCGAGGGTGAGATGCCGGATCTGGCGACGATCAAGCGCTTGATCCGCAAGGGCACCATCGCGCTGGACTTTTTCCCGACGTATTGCGGGTCGTCCTTCAAGAACAAGGGGGTTCAGAACGTGCTGGATGCGGTCGTGGATTACCTGCCTTGCCCTACGGATGTGAAGCCTCAGCCCGAGGTTGACCTCGAGGGCAACGAGACCGGCGAGTTCGCGGTGGTTTCGGTCGACGAGCCGCTGCGCGCGCTGGCGTTCAAGATCATGGACGACAAGTTCGGTGCGCTCACGTTTACGCGAATCTATTCCGGCAAACTGGAGCGCGGGATGAACGTGCTCAACACGTTCACCGGCAAGGAAGAGCGGATCGGTCGATTAGTTGCGATGCACGCTGATAGCCGCGAGGAAATTGATTCGGCACAGGCGGGCGACATCATCGCCATCGTCGGAATGAAAAACGTCCAGACGGGTCACACGCTGTGCGATCCCAAGGATCCGGCGACGCTGGAGCCGATGGTGTTCCCGGATCCGGTCATTTCGATCGCGGTCGCGGCCAAGGACAAGACGGCGAGCGAGAAGCTTGGTACGGCCATTGGCAAGATGGTGAAAGAGGATCCTTCCTTCCACGTGGAGACGGACGAGGACAGCGGAGAGACCATTCTCAAGGGAATGGGCGAGCTGCACCTGGACATCAAGGTCGACATTCTGAAGCGGACGCATGGCGTCGAGGTGATCGTCGGGAAGCCGCAGGTCGCGTATCGCGAGACGATCACGAAGGCGGTCACGGATACCTACACCCACAAGAAGCAGTCGGGCGGTTCGGGTCAGTTCGCGCGGATCGATTACACGATCGAGCCGCTGGAGATGGGCGAAGATTTCACCTTCGAGTCGAAGGTCGTCGGTGGCAACGTGCCGAAGGAATACATTCCGGCGGTCGAAAAAGGCTTCAAGCTGTCGAAGGACAAGGGCGTGTTGGCGGGATTCCCGTGTTTGGCGTTCAAGGTGACGCTGACGGACGGTGGATCGCACGCGGTGGATTCGTCGGCGATCGCGTTCGAGATCGCGGCGAAGTCGGCGTATCGGCAGACGATGCCGAAGGCAGGCGCGCAGTTGCTGGAGCCGGTGATGAAGCTCGACGTGTTCGTGCCGGAATCGCACGTGGGTGACGCGATTGGCGATCTGAACCGCCGCCGCGGGATGATCAAGTCGCAGGACTCGACGCCGACGGGAATTCGCATCAAAGCGGATGCGCCGCTGAGCGAGATGTTTGGCTACATCGGCGATCTGCGCTCGATGACGTCGGGTCGCGGGCAGTTCTCGATGGAGTTTTCCCACTACGCACCGTGCCCGAAGAACGTGACGGAAACCGTCATCGCGGAAGTCGCGAAGCGGAACGCTGAGAAGTGACGCGCACGCCTGAGGGTGCGTGACAGAATGTGAAACCCCGGATTGGCTTTGGCCGGTTCGGGGCTTTTCGTTGGGATGGTTGGACCGCAGAGATGAGGAGCTGCGATTCCTCCTTGAAGCAATTTATCGGTGAGATCTGCGACTTCTGCGGTTTAAGTTTTCGTAAGTTTTTGGCCGTCCTTGGTGTCTTTGACGGTCCAGCCCAAGGCGGCGATTTGGTCGCGGAGGGTGTCGCTGGCGGCGTAGTCTTTGGCGGCGCGGGCGTCGGCCCGCTGGGTGAGGAGAGTTTCGACTTCGTCCGGGACTTCGGTTGGATCGGGATGAAATTGCAGGACGGAGTCCACTTGATCGCGCCAGGCTTTCAGCGCCTCCAGATCGGTGGCGGCCAGGCTGGCGGCGTCGAGGCGGCGGTTGGTTTCGGTGATGGTGGTGTGGAGGACGGCGAGGGCGGCGGAGATGTTGAGGTCGTCGTCGAGAGCCGCCGAGAAGGCGTCGAGGCGCAGTTGATGGTTGGTGGTTGGTGGTTGAGGGTTTGTTGCCGACTTCGTCGGGGCCGCTTCGTCGAGGCGGGTGGACCATTCGTCGATTCGGTGCAGGGCGGCGCGGGCGGCGGTGAGGCCTTCTTCGGTGAAGTTGAGCGGCTCGCGGTAGCGGACGGCGAGGAGGGCGTAGCGGACTTCGCGACCGGTCCAGCCACGGTCGATGAGGTCACGGAGGGTGAAGAAATTGCCCGCGCTCTTCGACATTTTTTGCCCTTCGACCATGAGGTGGCGGCAGTGCATCCAGAGGCCGACGAACGGGTGGCCGGTGCAGCATTCGGTCTGGGCGATTTCCGCCTCGTGGTGGGGGAAGATGTTGTCTTCGCCGCCGCAGTGGATGTCGATGCGGTCGCCGAGGAGTTCGGTGGCCATGGCGCTGCATTCGATGTGCCAGCCGGGCCGGCCGCGGCCCCAGGGGCTGTCCCAGCCCACGTCTCCGTCGTCGTCGTCCCAGGCTTTCCAGAGAGCGAAGTCACCGATGGATTCCTTTTCGTATTCGTCGTTGGCGATCCGACCGGAGGGGCGAAGTTCGTCGAGGTCGAGGTGGGCGAGTTGGCCGTAGGCCGGGAAGCTGGCGATGCGGAAGTAGACTGACTTGTCCTCGGCCTGGTAGGCGTGGTTGCGCTCGATGAGGGTGGCGATCATCGTGACCATTCGCTCGACGTGGGCGGTGGCCTCGGGGAAATGGTCGGCGCGCTTGATCCGGAGAGCGTCGAGGTCCTCGAAGAAGGCCGCTTTGAACGGGGCGGTGAAATCGGCGAGGGGGACGCCGACTTTGCGGGAACCGCGAATGGTTTTGTCGTCGACGTCGGTGAGGTTCATCACGCGGTTGACGCGGTAGCCGCTGGACTCCAAGTGGCGCTGGAGGAGGTCCTCGAAAACGTAGGCGCGGAAATTCCCGATGTGCGCGTGGTTGTAGACGGTCGGACCGCAGGTGTAGAGCGAGATGGATCTGCCCTCGGGATCGAGCGGGTTGAGGGGCTCGAGTTGGCGGGTCAGGGAGTTGAAGAATTTTCGATTTTCGATTTTCGATTTTCGATTGGTGGAATTCACGGCGGGGTGGGAGTTAGGGGCGTTCGACGGCGGCGACGGCCATGGCGGCGATGCCTTCGGCGCGGCCGATGAACCCCATGGTTTCGTTGGTCGTCGCTTTGATGCCGATGCGGTCGGGGGGGAGATCGAGGACCTCGGCCAGGGCGGCTTTCATCGCGGCGAGGTGGGGGAAGATTTTTGGCTCCTCGGCGATGAGGGTGGCGTCGACGTTGATAAGGGCGGCGGGCTTTTGGCGGATGATTTCCAGGACCTGGCGCAGGATATCGAGGCTGCTGATGCCGCGGATGGATTCGTCCGTGTTTGGGAAATGATGGCCGATGTCGGATTCGCCGGCGGCGCCGAGGATGGCATCGGCGATGGCGTGGGCCAGGACGTCGGCGTCGGAGTGACCGTCGAGTCCGTGGGAGTGGGGGATTTCGATCCCGCCGAGGACGAGGGGGCGGCCCTCGACGAAGCGGTGGACGTCGTAGCCAATGCCGGTGGTGGTCACTTGGGTGGTTGTGGGTTGATGGTTGTTGGTTGATGGTTGTTCGTCTGAGGAGGTTCCAGGCCGAAGTCGATTTTGCCGCTTTGGGCGGTGATCGCGAATTTGTCCGGTTGGTCGGGGCGGGGGGTGAGGTCGACCTGGCCTCCGACGGTTTCGACGAGGAGGAGGCCGGCGGCGATGTCCCAGAGCGAGATGAGGGATTCCGTGTAGAGGTCCAATCGACCGCAGGCGACGTAGGCGATGTCGAGCGAGGCGCTGCCCAGCATGCGGCACTTTTTGGCCGAGCGAAGCATCCGCTGGAAGAGCGGGAGGCTGTCGTTGACGGATTCGAGCGTCTTGGACACCCCGACCGAGACGATGGCGTCGGAGAGTTGGGTGCGGTCGCTGACGGCGATGGGGAGTCCGTTGAGCGTGGCGGGTTGGCCGCGTTGGCAGGCCCAGAGTTCGTCGCGCATGGGGTCGTAGATGACGCCGATCTGGATTTCATCGTTGATTCGAAGCGCGATGGAGATGGCGAAGTGGGGGACGCCGTAGAAAAAATTCACGGTGCCGTCGATGGGGTCGACGATCCACTGGTGGTCGGACGATTGGTCGCCTTGCAGACCTTCCTCGCCGTAGATGGCGTGGGTCGGGAATTTGGCGAGAATGATGGACTCGATCAGGGTCTGGGAGCGTCGATCCAGCTCGAGCTTGATGTCGTGGGCCAGGTTTTCGTCGACGGTGAGACGGCGACCGAAATTGGCGCGGAGGAGACCCCCGGCGGCGTGGGCGGCCTCGATGGCGGTGGTCAGGAGATCGGACATGGCGGCGATATGAACCACATTGTCCGCTTCGCGGCACGCGCAATCGATGTTTCATGAGTGATGTTGGGGTGAAGCAAATGGCTCTTCTTTTAGTTGCCATTGTGCTTAAACCCGTGAAGAGCGAATTGCTCACTGCGGGCCGGGCGGTGGGTATTTGCACCGGCTCGTCGGCGGCTTCGATGTGGACAGTTCGGGTGCTGGGGCGTTACGGCTGGCAGTTCGATGACGACGTCCCGCAGTCTTTTTCCGCTCGATGGTTCCTGGCAATTTCAAGCTCCCGACGGGGATTCCTGGCTGGATGCTGTGGTCCCGGGCTGTGTCCATCGCGACCTGCGTCGTCACGAGTTGATCCCCGATCCCTTTTACGCCCGGAACGAGCTCAGTCTGGGGTGGGTCGAGGATCGGGAGTGGGTTTATCGAACGACCTTTGCGCCGCCGGCGGCGATGATGGAAAACGAGTGCGTCGACCTGGTTTTCGGCGGACTGGATACGGTCGCCTGCGTTCTGCTCAATGGGGAGATCATTCTGGAATCGGAGAACATGTTTCACGCGCACCGGGTGGCGGTGAAGGAGCGTCTTTTGGACGGCGAGAACACTCTGGAGGTCCGGTTCGGGAGTGCTTTGGATTACATCCGCACGCGGCGCCAGGAATTCCAGCCTCCACGGTTGCTTCAAGATGCGACGGGATTGGGTAGTGTGCGGATCCGCAAGCAGCCTTGTCAGTTTGGTTGGGATTGGGGGCCGCGGCTGGTCACGGTCGGCGTGTGGCGTCCGGCCTTCCTGGAGGGATGGAGCACGAATCGGATCGAATCGGTCCATTTGACTCAGACTCATATGGGAGGGGACGTGACGTTGGCCGCGAAGCCCGGGTTGCAGCGGGCACATCCCGACGCGAAATTTCGGCTGACCGTGCATTTCGAGGGCGAGGAAGTTGTCGCATCAGAGGGAGCGGAGCTGGGGGTTGCGATTCCTGATCCGAAGTTGTGGTGGCCAGCCGGGCAGGGGGATCAGTCGTTATACACCGTGCGGGTGGAGTTGATTGGGGGCGGGGGCGGGGTGGTTGACTCCTGGGAGCGGCGGATCGGCTTGCGGACGATCACGTTGGATCGCGAAGCGGATGAGTTCGAGGTGAAGGGGGAGGAGGGACACTCGCTGACCCGGTTTGGGCTGCGGGTGAACGGGCGGCTGGTTTTCGCGAAGGGAGCGAATTGGATTCCAGCTCATAGCTTCGTGGCTGGATTGGAGCGCGCGGATTACGAGCCGTTGTTGCGGAGCGCGATCGATGCGCACATGAATCTGATCCGCGTCTGGGGTGGTGGAATCTACGAGCACGATTGCTTCTACGAGGTCTGCGATGAGCTGGGGCTGATGGTGTGGCAGGACTTCATGTTCGCGTGCAATCTGCATCCGTCGGACGACGCGTTCCTTACGAGCGTGGCGCGGGAGGCGGAGGAAAATGTCGTCCGTCTGCGGGATCACGCGTCCCTGGCGCTGTGGTGTGGGAACAACGAGATTCCCTGGCTGAACGCGGACGCGCTCAAGCCGGGAGACGGCTTCGTCGAGGGGTATCGGGCGATATTCCACGAGCTGCTGCCGGACATCGTCTCGCGGCTCGACGGTGCGAGGTCGTATCTGCGGAGTTCGCCGGACTTCGGGCTGCCGGACGCGCCGGAAACGATCCTGCCGGGTCGCGACACCCACGATTGGAGCGTCTGGCACCACCGGGCTCCGGTCGAGCATTACGAGACGACGCAGCCGAGGTTTGCGAGTGAGTTTGGGATGCAGAGTTACCCGTCGCCGGAGGTCGCGCGGACGTTTTGCCCGCCCGATGAGTTGAACGTGTTTTCGCCGACGTTCGAGAATCATCAGAAGAATCCCGGGGGCAATCAGATCATCTTCGACTACGTCTCACGCCTGTTCCGGTTTCCGCGCGACTACCGGGCCATCGCCTACCTTTCGCAGGTGAATCAGGCGTATTGCATGAAAATGGGGATTGAGCATTTTCGCCGGATCTCGCCGCTGTGCCTGGGGGCGCTTTACTGGCAGTTCAACGATTGTTGGCCGGTGGCGTCGTGGAGCAGCCTGGAATTTGGCGGGAAGTGGAAGGCGCTCCATCATTACGCGCGGAGGTTTTTCGCGCCCGCGCTGGTGAGCTTCCGTCACCGGGGATTCGAGACGAAGGAGACGGAAAATCGGACGGTTTCAAACACCGGGGCGGTGGAGGTGTTCGCCGTGCAAGATACGCCGATGGCGCTGGAGGCGGAGGTGCGGGTGAGGCTCTGCAAATTCGACGGGCACGGTGATCCGGGAGGAGAAACTCTCGGCGCGACTTGAGCCGCAGGTCGGCCTGCAGTTGGGGTCCTTTGATTTGACTGAAGAGGTGACGGAAGTCGGTCGCGAGAATGTCTATCTGCGCGCGGAGTTGGTCGGGGCTGGTGGGGATTTTTGCTCGGAGAACGTGACCTTCTTCGCCGCACCGAGGAGCCTGGCTTTGGCGCGGGAGCGGATCGTTCATCGCTGGGAAACCGACGGGGGCGGCGGGGCCGAGCTGGTGCTCGAGAGCGCGGCTTTTCACTACGCGGTCTGCCTCGAACTCGAAGGCGTGGCGGTGCGGTGGTCGGACAATTTTTTCCACCTGCAGCCGGGTGAGTCGCGTCGGATCCAAACCGGTCTGCGAACGGCGGACGTCGAGGCCGAGCTCGCGCGGGTGCTCGTTTATTCCCTGGTGGATTCTTACGAGTAGCGGGCGGGAGAGCCTACATCGATGGTGACGTGACGGTGCTGCCGTGCCAGTTGCCGGGAGTGCCGATATTGCCGGTGGTCGGGGTGATCGTTGGCCGCGCGCGGCGGTCAGCCGAGGCGCAGGCGGTGAGGAGCATCGTGGTGAGGGCGAAGAGGGCGATGGTTTTCATGGAGTCTGGACGCAGCGGAAGCCGAGGTGGTTGGTGCCGGTGTCGACGTCGCCTTTGCCCCGCCCGCCGGGCATGTAGCGGCTGCAGTATTGATCGGTGCAGAGGTAGGAGCCGCCCTTCTGGACGCGTTTGGGGATGCCGGGTTCGGCGGGATCGAACGAGTCGGTCGGCCCGGTGGGATTGACGACGAGACCCGTGCCGTCGGGGGCGCGCCTGGCGTAGGTGTCGGGGCGATACCAATCGGCGGTCCATTCCCAGACGTTGCCCGCCACGTCGTAGAGGCCGTAGGCGTTCGGCGGGAAGGACTTGACCGGAGCGGCTCCGGCGAACCCATCGGCGACGGTGTTGTTCTCGGGGAAGTGCCCCTGGAAGGTGTTGGTGAGGTGTTTGCCATCGGGCGTGAAGGTGTCGCCCCACACGAAGGGTTGGTTCTCGAGGCCGCCGCGGGCGGCGCGCTCCCATTCGGCCTCGGTGGGGAGGCGTTTGCCGGCCCAGTCGGCGTAGGCTTTGGCGTCCTCCCAGGCGACGTTGATGACGGGTTCGTTGTCGCGACCGTCGAGGTTGCTGCCGGGTCCGATGGGGTGCCGCCAACTGGCTCCGGGGACGTAGGACCACCAGCGGAGATTGGAATCGAGCGGAACGGCTTCGGCTGGTGGGGCGAAGACGACGGCGCCGGGAACGAGGAGTTCGGGCGGCGCGCCGGGGAAGTCCGGGGGATCGAGCGGGCGCTCGGCGACGGTCTGGTAGCCGGTCGCGTCGACGAACTTGGCGAACTCGGCGTTGGTGACCTCGGTCTCGTCCATCCAGAAGCCGTCGACGTAGACTTGATGAACGGGTTTGCCGTCGGGCATGTCGTCGGATTGCGATCCCATCGAGAAAGTGCCGCCGGGGATCCAGACCATGCCGTCGGGGGCGGCGGCCTGGGCGGTGGCGGCGAGGAAGAGGGCGAGGGCGGGGGCGAGGATTCTTTCCATCGGGGGGTTGTTGGCGGCTGGAAGCCGCCACTCCGTTGTTATTCGATGAAGCCCCAGCGTTTGGTGACGGGCCAGAAGACGGCGAAGCCTTTACCGGTGACGTTGCGCTTGGGGACGATCCCCCAGAATCGGCTGTCGCTCGAATTCCCGCTGTTGTCGCCGAGCGCGAAGTAGGCGTCCTTCGGAACCCGGAACGTTTCGTCGGGCGCGGTGAGGTGATTCATGTAGCCGCCGCCGTTGGTGTAGCCGCCGTAACCGTCCTGCCGGGACATCACGCGGGCGAACATTTTTTCCGACGCGACCTTGCCGTTGACGTAGAGGTCGGGCGGATCGATGCGGAGCTCGTCGCCGGGGAGGCCGGCGAGGCGTTTGATGTAATGCTGGGAGCCGAGGTCGTGCGGGATACCGCGCTCGATCAAGCTGATGTCGGTGGTTTTAAAGACGAAGACGTCGGCGCGCTCGGGCGGGAAGAAATTGTAGGCGAGTTTGTTGACGAGGACGAAATCGCCGTTGTCGACGGTGCCGCGGACGATGGGTTGGCCCTTCTGATATTCCCGGCCTTCGAGCACGCGGAAGTCGTTCCGGAGTTGGGTGATGGGCGCGAAGATCGTGTAGGTGTTCTTGTCGGTCGTGATCTTGGTGAAGGTGAAGTAGTTCGCCCGGGAGTATTCCTGAAGGCCGAGGATTTGCTCGTCGTCCTTGGCGACGAGGTCGAAGTGCGTGCGGCCGCGGACGACGAAGTCGAAGGCGCGAGTGAAGACGTTGGGCGGCGGTTCGGCGACTGGCTGGCCGATGATACCGAAGAGGGTGACCTGCATGGAGCCGGTTGGAATTTTGAACGGCTCGAGGAGGTAGGCGCGGACGCCGGCGGCGATGACGATGGCCACGAGGATGACTTCGCAATTTTCCCGCCAACCGGCGTTGCTGCGGGGCGGCGCGATGCGGCCGACGAGCTTGTCGAGGTGGGCGATGCGCTCGTCGACGGCGACGGGCTGGCGCTGGCGGGCGGCGCGCTCGAGGCCGGTGATGGCGTCGTCGAGTTCGGCGTAGTCGGAGGGGGGCAAGACATCGGCCCGGTAGCGCTGGATGCGGCGGGCGGCCTGCAGGTAATTCTGAGCTTTCTTGACGTAACGTGGCTTGAAGAACATCCGGTCGCGAGGAGTAGCCGAGCGGGGGGCGGGACTAAAGGAGTTTTTCGGTCGGGGGTCGGTTGGGGGCGCGATGAAAAGCGGGGCCGTTTACCGCGTGAGCAATCTTTCGCCGCCCGAGCCAGGTAGCACTCTGGATCACGCCCAAGACAGCGGCAGGAGCGGGTTTCCCGTTGCCGCTGAACCGAAATACCGATACGTAAGAGGTTTTCCCTCATAACTTATGAATCTAGCCGCCACCTTCTTCGTCGTCTCCGCAATCCCTCTGGCCATCCTCGCCGGACTCGTCGGTCTGGCCGTTGCCTTTTACCTGATCAAGTCGATCCTCGCGGCATCGCCCGGGACCGACAAAATGCAGCAGATCGCGAAGGCGGTTCAGGAAGGCGCTCAAGCCTATTTGAACCGGCAGATCATCACGATCAGCGCCATCGCGAGCGTCATTTTTGTTCTGCTGTGGATCCTCAAAGGCTTCTCGACCAGCCTTGGATTCCTGATCGGAGCCGTCTGTTCGATGGCGGCTGGCTACGTGGGAATGCGGATCGCCGTGCTGGCGAACGTTCGGCCGCCCAAGCGGCGACCGACGGACACTTCCCTGCGCTCAAAGTTGCCTTCAATGGCGGTGCGGTCACTGGGATGCTGGTCGTCGCGCTGGCGCTGCTGGCGGTAGGGATCTATTTTGCCATTCTGAATGCCTTGATCGGGACTTCGGCTGCGGTGACGAGCCTCGTCGGCTTGGCGCTTGGTTCGAGTCTCATTTCGGTCTTTGCCCGACTGGGCGGCGGGATTTACACGAAAGCGGCGGACGTGGGCGCGGATCTGGTCGGAAAGATCGAGAGTAATCTGGACGAGGACGATCCACGGAATCCCGCGACCATCGCGGACAACGTCGGCGACAACGTGGGTGACTGCGCCGGGATGGCGGCCGACGTCTTCGAGACCTACGCCGTGAGCTTGATTGGGGCGATCCTCGTCGGGTCGCTCGCGTTTTTCGGGATGGAAGAGGTCGGGGCGGCAATTTCGTACCCATTTCTCATCGGTGCCGTCTCGCTGATTGGATCGGTCTTGGGCATTGTCTTCGTGAATAAATTCCGCGGCAGCGCGGCGATTTCGCTCATGTTGTCGGTGGCGGTGAGCGCGGTGTTTTCGGCGGTGTTGTATCTGCCAATCACCTTTGGCCTGTTCCCGGATTCCTTTGAAACCGTCGGCGGGCTCACCTGCACGGCGTCTGGTCTTTACTGGTGCGCCATCATCGGATTGCTCATGACCGGTGCGGTCGTCGTCATCACGAACTACTTCACCTCAACGAAATATTATCCAGTGCAAAAGATTGCGCGGGCTTCCGAGACCGGGCACGCGACGAACATCATTGCTGGCCTCGCGGTCGGCAACCACGCGACGGCACTGCCGGTGATCCTCATCGTCGTGGCCATCCTCGCCAGCTTCAATCTTGGCGGGCTCTACGGTGTCGCGGTGGCCGTGATGAGTATGCTGTCGCTGTCGGGCATCATTATCTCGCTCGATGCCTTCGGCTCGATCACGGACAACGCTGGCGGGATCGCCGTGATGGGCGAAATGCCCGCAGAAACCCGGGAGATCACGGACGACCTCGACGCGGTCGGCAACACGATGAAGGCCGTGACGAAGGGCTACGCGATCGCCTCTGCCGGCCTCGCCGCGCTGGTGCTCTTCGGCTCTTACGTCGAGGAATTGCGCGCTCACTTGATGCCGGTTGGCGGCGTGTTGGCGGATGTGGTGTTGCCATTTGATTTGATGAATCCGCAGGTCTTAGCCGGATTGTTGATCGGCGGCTTGCTGCCCTACGTGTTCTCGGCGTTCAGCATGGACGCCGTCGGCAAGACAGCCGGTGCGGTCGTGCTCGAGGTGCGGCGTCAATTGGAAGCCAAACCGGGAATTTTAAAGGGCGAGGACCTGCCGGACTACGGACGGTGTGTGACCATCGTGACCAACGCTGCGCTGCGCGAAATGATCGTGCCGGCGCTGCTCCCGATCGTGGTCGTGATCGCGGTCGCTGCAATTCCCGGGCTCGGGATGTTCGCGCTGGGCGGCATGCTGGTAGGCACCATCGTCACCGGCTTGTTTCAGGCCATTGCGATGACTTCGAGTGGTGGCGCGTGGGACAATGCCAAAAAATACATCGAAGAGGGCAACCTCGGCGGCAAGGGATCTCCGGCGCACGCGGCGGCGGTCACCGGCGATACGGTTGGCGATCCTTACAAGGACACGTCCGGGCCAGCGATCAACCCGATGATCAAAGTCGTCAACATCGTGGCGATTCTTTTGATTCCGGTCTTCTTCTAGAGGCTTTCCGGATCGGCAATGGGTGGGGCCTTTCCACCCACCCGCGGTCGTCATCTCGATTCATGTGAGGAGAGGTAATACCAGTTCCAGCAAACATCTGGGTTGTCACGCGAAGGCGCGAAGGGATTTATTACCTAAGGGGAAAATGGAAAGTTGCTGAAGAGGGCATAAGAGACGTAGCGTCATGAGGATGCAGACCAGAGAAGCGCGGAAAGGACTCACCCAGAGGGTGAGTCGAAAAAGCAGCTGGAACGAGCGTCGGGAGGGTGGCCGGTGGACACACCCGGAGGGAGTTAATTTCGCGGAATGGGACGAGTCGACGCCGGTGACGCGGCAATGATCGTCGATCTTCTTTTTCGAGCTTTTGATGCGGACGGACGGTGAGGAAGAGTTTTTGCGGGAGGCCCGTCGATGCTACACGGGCAACCGAGGTAGCGGAGCGGCGCGCGTGATTGGCACGGTCATGGCTGAGCGTGTTGTGCGCGGCATTGGAGGTATGCGCACCTCATCGCCGTTCGCCGAGACGGCGTTCATCCCGGGCTGTTGGGTATCCCGGAAGGCACGGTCAGCGAGGATGTGGTGCGCTTGGCCATCGGAAGGATGGACGGAGGCGTCGGGTCTGGATTGGTCGAGTACGCGCTGAGCGGGTGCATCGCGCCGACGTTGCAGTTGCCGTGGATCCGTGGACATCGACGTCGACGGTCAAGCCGCTCTACGGCCGACAGGAAGGAGCCAAGATCGGCTGCAACCCGCAAAAGCCCGGTCGCCCAGTCACGTCTATCGACAGATATTTCGTGGCCAATTCGCGGATGTGCCTGGGCGTGGAAGACCTTCCGGGCAACGAGCACGCCGCAGCACGTCGGTACCTCGGTCTGTGGAAAACCGTTGGAAAGACTCCCCCGCCATCCGGTGGCCGACGTTCGACTCGGGCGATTGCGTCTACGGCAGCGAGGCGGTGATCCTCGAGTTCGAAGAACTGCTCGTTGCCCGACTTCTTCAAGCTGCGGCACACGGCCAAAGTCAGCCGACGTTGGTTTCAGACCATGATGCCGCCTGGAGCGGCTTGGGAGGACTTCGTCGATGGTTGGCATGCTTTGTAAAGCATCGATCCGGCTCAGCGGCTGACCCGCACTCGCCGCGTGGTGCTCGTGCGCGAAAACCCAGCCGCGAGCCCCCATCCGCGAACCCGGATAGCCGCGTCCGCGGCACAGATCGGCAGACCCGATTGACCCCGAGCCCATGGCATCAGCTGGGACTCGCAGGCGACCCGCTCGGAACGCCAAGATCGCCGTTCTGGTCAGTTCACTCGACGCCCAGACCGCACCCCGCCCGCGTCATCCCGCGAGCACTATTGCTCTACGCGCCGACGCCGAGAATACCTTCGACCAGCTCAAAAACGCCGTGGGGCTGGAGTGGGTTCACCTCGCGTAGCCTGGCTTCCTGCCGACCTCATGGCCAACCTCATCGCCCTGTTCTTACAACTGGTGGAGCCTCACCTGCGCTTCCACAACGAGGAACACTACCGCGAGGCCATCCGCTCCCGCCCCATGCTCATGGCCGGGGTCGCCCGTCAGATCCAGAGCGCCGCGTCAATCGACACCGTTCGCGTGAGCATCCTGCATGAAAAAAGCCATCTCATCGCCCTCGCCATTACTCCATATCAGCAACGAGATAGCTCCAGATCAGTTCCATCACGATCGACGGACCGTGTCCCAACGCTGGACTTTGCTTCTGACTCGTCTTTTGCGCCGCTGACTCGGTGGAAAATGGCTTCCTGGCCTTCCGCCCGACGCCGCCCTGCTGACTCGCGGATGAATAATCCTCAGTCTCCTCACGCCTCTATCTCCGATCTCGCCCTGCTTCCTCTTGATGCCGCTCCCGATCGCCCATTTTCCTTTTAGGATTAACAGCGTCTACTTGGCGGCTTCGCGGCTTCGCGTGGGTGTCGTTATCTACTGCATTTGGTATGAGGACGGGATGGTCCCCATCCCCGTCTCACGAGAAACAAAAAGCGGGCCAACCTTCCGGTTGGCCCGCTCGCAATTGTGACTGGGTTAGCGATTAGTCAGCCAGGTCGGTGTTGGCTCCAGTTCCGCTTCCCGTGTTCGTAGCGGAACCCATTCCGGTTCCGGTGCTGACGCTGGGATCAGTCTTCTTATCAGCCGCTCCGGTGTTGTCACCTTCCGGACGCACTCCGGTGCCGCTTCCGGTGTTGGTCGCGGAGCCCATGCCCGTTCCCGCGCTGGTGCTCGGATCCGTCAACGTTGGCTTGGCTTCGGCGGCTGACGTCGGATCGTCGACGTTGGTGTCGATGTCGTTCATCTTCGTGTCGACATCACCAGTGGCGGACGTGCCGTCGCCGGCGGCAGTTGCCTCGACGGTCTTTGATTCTTCTGCGTCGACGGCATCCGTGGTGACGGTTGCTGTAGTCGACTCGGACTCCATCGCCTTCTCGGCGGCTTCGGACTTCATCTTGTCGCCGTCGGCGTGGACGGTGAGCGGAATGAGGCCGAGAGCGGCAAGGGCGGACAGGTTGCGTAGGGTTTTCATCTTCATATCATCTCCATTACGGAAAGACGGCTCGAAGTGGATGGGTCTAGTTATCGTCGCGGCGGGCACCTCGGTGGAGGGCGGCCTCAAGGAGGTCGAAACGAAGAGGTTTCGTGAGGTAGTCATCCATCCCTGCGTTGAGGCAGCGATCGCGATCGGTTTGGGTGGCGTGGGCGGTGATGGCGATGATCCAGGGTTGCTCATCGGGACCGTTCTCGTGCCGAACCGTTTGGGCGACTTCGACTCCGTCCAAGCCGGGCATCTGAATGTCCATCAAGACAATGTCGTAGGGCTGTTTGTTCAGGGCTGCGATCGCCTGGATCCCGTCGCTCGCAATGTCGGCGCTGGTGCCGAGTCGGTTGAGCATCGCGAGGCAGAGACGCTGATTGGTCGGGTTGTCCTCGGCGAGAAGGATCCGGAGGGCTGGCGGGAAGGGATCGCCGGCCGGGGAGGTCGATGCCGCAGCGCTTGAGGGGGAGGGTGGAGGGTCTTCGACAAACGTGGGGGGAAGTTCGACGGTAAAGGTGCTGCCGCGATTGATTTCGCTTTCGACGCTGATCCTGCCGCCCATGAGGTTGACGAGGTGCTGGCTGATCGCGAGTCCGAGGCCGGTGCCGCCGAATTGCCGGGTGGTCGACGGGTCGCCCTGCGTGAAGGACTCGAAGATGACGGCCTGCCGCTCGGGGGTGAGTCCGATGCCGGTGTCGCTCACGCGGAGGCGTAGGCAGGTGTGGGGCGGGACGCCGGCGAGGTCGACCGTGACGGTGATATCTCCGGAAGAGGTGAATTTGACGGCGTTGCTGAGAAGATTGATGACAACTTGGCGCAGGCGGGTGACGTCACCGAGCAGGGTGGCGGGGCATTTCGCGTCGATAGTTTGCTGGAGGGTGAGGGATTTGCTGGCAGCGGTCGGACGGACGAGGTCAACGCACCGCTCGATGGCTTCGCGCAGATCGAAGGGCGCGGACTCCAACTCCAGCTTCCCGGCTTCGATTTTCGAGAAATCAAGGATGTCGTCCACGATCGCAAGGAGGGATTCGGCGCTGTTGGCGGCGGAGGTGGCGAAGCTTCGCTGCTCGGGGGAAAGGCTCGTCCCAAGAAGGAGGGAAGAAAATCCGATCACGCCATTCAGCGGGGTGCGGATTTCGTGGCTCATTGCGGCAAGAAATTCCGACTTCGCGTGATTGGCCCTCTCGGCCTCTGATTTGGCTCGAAGGAGGTCAAATCCGTCGTGGTAAACGCGAGTTCGGAGATCGTGGTATCCGCGGATGAGGGTATCGATCTCGCCCTTGCGCTGATGGCCCGACAGCGGTGCGGGCGACGCGTTGTCGTGGGCGTGATCCCGCATCTGGGCTGCCAGCGCCATGATCGGACGGGAAATCGTATTGGCGGTTGCGATCGCCACGATGATCAGCAGGGCGAGAACCAGGATCGCGAGCATGAAGATTGTGCGGCGCAGGTCGGCGGCGGGAGCGAACGCGACTGCCCGCGGGATGGAGACGATCAGTGACCAGCCGTTGCCGGGGAAATCAAAGAATCCCTGCTCGCGGACGACCACCGTGATGTCGTCCTTGCGGCCGATGGGCTCACCGCTGACTTCGGAGACGGCCTTACCGTTGATTTCGGAATCGAGCGACGTCCACCCGGGAATGGGCTGGAGGATGTGATCCTTGCTGGCGTGGCTGGAGTAGAGCAGACGACCCCTGGCCGACACGAGATCCGTGCGGATGGTGCCGGATCCCTGCGAAAGGGGGAGGGAGGCTTGAGAGATGATGGCATGGAGAACGCCGAGCGGCATCCGACCGACGATGGCACCGAGCGGTTTGCCGCCGGAGCCCAGCACTGGAGAGGCAAAGTAGATGACCTCCGTCTGGAGGTCAGGTGCTCGCGCGTAGATGTTTCCCGAGCTGATCTCACCGGCTTTGATCATTTGCCAGTAGGCCTCGCCCGATGGGTCGCGCTCTCCGATCCCCAAGCCGGCGGTGTCGGCGATTCGGATCCGGTCGTTGTCGAAAAAAGAAAGCGAGGTGTAGACCTTGAGATGATTGCGGTATTCGATGAGTCGTCGGGTGATCTCAGCTGGGCTGCTGGCCGCTGACATGATGACAGAGTCGTTGGCGATGATCTCGATGTTCTGTCGGCTGGCCAGGAAAAAGCCATCGACTAACTGCATGGTGCGCAGCGCGGACATTTCGAAGTTTCGCGTGATTTCGGTTCGGAGAATTATCACCGTCGCGGACCACGAAATGGCGGAAATGAGCAGGATGCCGGCCGCGCCCAGCGCGGTGAGGGTCAGTGAGAGCCGCAGAGCGAATCTCACTGAGACGGCGCGATGCTGCGGATGAACCGAGGCTCAACGAGCAGGTCAGCCTCAGGTCGGGTTAAGAGCTGACCGCGGGCGGAAAAGAAGTCGATGATTCGCTGGATGGCCGCGTAGACCGAATTCGAAGAATCGGTCGGGTCCATGGCGGCAAGGTTGTCAGTCAGGTCGAGGATGCGGAGCCCGCTGAGGTCGGCGGCGAGTTGCTCGGTGCTCATCTTGTCGTGCCGGGCCATGATCTCGAGTGATTCCTCGGGATGCGCGCGCCAGTATTCGACGGCCTCCGCGAGGGCTGCGACGACAGCCTGAATCTGGTCCGGTGAACTCTCGATCACGCGGGGGCTCATGAGGAGGACGTCGGTGATGAGTCCCGGGATCTCGCCGGCCTCGCCGAGAATTTTGTAGCCGTTGGCCAGCGCGTCCGTCGTCACCGGCTCCCAAGTGTGCCCGGCATCGATCTGACCTTCTTTCAGCGCCTCGCTGACGTCCATGGGGTTGACGATCTCGAACTGAATTTGCTCCTCCGGAACGCCGTGTTTCGCCATGAGCTCGAGCGCGAACATGTGGGAGAAGGTGTTGATCCCCTCGATTCCAATCCGCTTGCCAGCAAGGTCTTCGATCTTCGCGATCTTTGAATCTCCGACGAGGACGTCGGCTGAGTCGGAGTAGTCGACAATCCAGACCACCCGGGCCGGAATGCCGTGAGCGTGGCCGGACACGGCCTCCGTCAGCACGTCGAACCAACCGTCAATCTCGTGCCTGGCGAACCGATCCCGGGAGATGGCACTGCTCTCGGCGAAAACAAGTTCGACCTCGACTCCGTTCTGTTCGAAAAAGCCCTTGTCTTCAGCGAGATACGCGAACGCGTAACCCGCCCACGTTTCGATCCCGACGCGGAGTGGGGCTGCATTCGCCGTCGGCTTCTCGCACGAAACCAGCAGAACCGAGAGACATGAGGCGACGAGAATGGTAAGACGGGCTCGCATCAGTTGTTAGGAGGATGATTTCCTAACCGATTCGTGTCCAGCGCGTTTTGCCCGGTGAAACTGATGGTTTCGCAGGTGAATCCCCTGCGAAACCATGACCAGCCGGATCAGTCGTGATGGTGGCCGCCGGCCCCGTGGGCGTGACCGTGGTCGAGTTCCTCGGTCGTGGCTTCGCGGACGTCGCGCACGGTGACGTCGAAGTGGAGGCGCTCACCGGCGAGTGGGTGATTTGCGTCGACCGTGACTTCGGTTTCGCCGACTTCGGTAACCGTGAGAATTTGTTCGCCCTGGGGACCGCTGGCGCGGAGTTGGGTCCCTGGAGCCAGCTGGTCGGCGCCCTGGATTTGCTCCTTGGGAACGGTGGTCGTCTTCGCATCGTCGCGGGGACCGTAGGCATCCTCGGGCTCGATGGAAACGTTCAGCGAGTCGCCGGACGCTTTGCCTTCGAGCTCGCGCTCGAGACCGGGAATGATCTGGCCGCTGCCGTGCAGGAACGCGAGGGGTTCGCGTCCGGTCGAGGTGTCGAGAGTCTCTTTTGCGTCGTTGGTGAGCGTGTAATCGATGCTGACGATCTTGCCTTTTGAGATTTGCATCCGGGGAAGGTAGGGACTTGGCGGGGGGGAGCCAAGGGGTTTCGGTCCATCGGGTGATGGCGGGTTGCGGAGAGCGTCGTGACCTCCGCTTCTACTTAGGAAAGGCGGGTTTTCTGACGAATGAACGTGGGGACATCGAGGTCTTCGCCGCCGACGATCGTGGGCTCGCTCTTGTCGAAGCGGCCCCGATTCACGGGATCAAGACTGAGGGTTTCCTGCTTGGGCTTCGGAGTTTTTTTGCCGGTCGACGTTTTTGGGACCGTGTAGGGATCGGTGTCGAAAAGCTCTTCGGCTCCGTCCTCTGGCGCGGCGGGTCGGGGGTGGGCGGCGGGCTCGGACTGAGGGGGGATCTCAATCTCCGGGATTGGAAGGGGTTCTGGGTCGGGGGCGGGATCTTTCCGCGCAGGACGTGCGGCGGACGTTGCCAGAATCGAAATGGTGAGCGGAGCGGCATCGTCGTCGGCGATGTCGACGGCGAGTTGGAGGAGGCAGTCGTCGTGAAGTTTCCTGGAAATTGACTGGGCGGAGGCCTGGACTTCGGCGAAGCGGAGATCGGCTGGCCCTTCGATTCGGATGAGGGCTGTGCGGGCTTCGAGGAGGCAGTTGCCGCGATCCAGCATGGGATTCTTCAGGGCGGCGGCGACGGCCTCGTGGGCGCGGTTGCGACCGGTCGCCTGGCCGGAGCCGAAAGCGCAGGTTCCAGTGCCTTCCCCGGAAGAGGGAGACAAGATCGGGCAGGGTAACGGGAAGCGGGCCGGTTGATTGGGTCAGTCGCAAAATCGAGGCGATGGTGTCGCTGATCAGCTCGTCGGAGGCGGAGAAAGTCTCGTGAACTCCGGCGAGGGGCTCGGCGAGGTCGGCCATGCGGTCGTTGTCGAAGAGCAGGACGGCGTCGGCGTGGCGACGGAGGGAATCAGCGGCGTCGCTGGCTTGGGTCGCCCGGCGTTTGCCTTCGAACGAGAAGGGTTGGGTGCCGACGACGATGACGAGTGCGGCCTGTTCTCTGGCCGTCCGTGCGAGGAGCGGGAGGGCCCCGCTGCCGACGCCGCCGCCGAGACCGGCGCAGAGGACGACGACGTCCGCACCGGCAAGGTGAGGGGTGATCTCGGCGAGGGATTCCTCGGTGGCGTCGTGACCGAGATCGGGGTCACCGCCGGTGCCGAGGCCGCGGGCCGTCTTCGAGCCGATGAGCAGGCGCGTCTCGGCGACGGAGGCATCGAGGGAGGTCGAGTCGGTGTTAATCGCGATGATCGTGGCGCGGTCGGACGAGCCCGCGAGGATGAGTCGGTTCCGCGAGGGCGACGCCGGCGTTGCCAACGGCGAGAACGAGGACCTTGGGCTGGGTGGTGGGTTGCTTCTGGTCGAGCTGGTTGCGCGGGAGTTCGATCATGGCGATTCATGGAGTCTTGCAGAAATGCCGAATTTCGTCGTGGGTTTTCCGCAGCGCACCTTTCGGGGTGGTTGACGGCCGCGTCGAAGTGTCGATGAGCGGGTTTCTCCAAACCAAGGCTCAGATTCGAGCCGGTAAACCGGGCGCGAGAGCGACCGGGATTTCTTTCACGGTCAATGGTGCGAACGCGGACGTTTCCCCGTGAGGAGGAGAAGAAGAAGGAGTGACGCGAGCGCATACAGCAGCGTGGCGGGCTCGGGGATCGCGATCACGGCGAATTGGCCCGCGTGGTCGAGGACGGCCCAAATCTCGCCGCTTTCCGGGTCCACTCCCCAGTTGCCGAGAGCGGTCTCGCCATCCCAGGCTCGGAATCCGACAAAATGCTCCGCCGACGTGGAATTCCCCAAAATGGCATTGACCCACTCGCCGCCGTCGAACCACCCAAGGCGAAGATCACTGAGGCGAGCCGCTTCGGCGGCGGCGTCGAAGCCGATCTGGAGCACGAATTCCACGCTCTCCGGCGTCTCGAGCTGGATGATGTCGCTCAGGGTGATCGCGGGCCGGGCGAGGTCAAACTCGACGGAATACGTCTCGGAACCGGCGAAAGCGGCCAGCAGGTCGAAACGACTCCGGTCTCCCGCAGTCATCCGGTACGAGTGAGGTTGATGGTTATGCAAAGAATAAATATCGGCAAGACGTTCGATCCGAGCGCCCGATTCCACGTCGATGGCGACGCTCAGGTCATGGAAGCCAGCGATGGTCAGGTTGCCGCCCGCGCGGATCGCGACTTCGTGAAGGGATTGCAAGTCGTGACCGCCGAGTTCGAGCGATCCGTTGGCGACTTCGACGGAGATGTGGTCCGTCGCGTTTGGGAGAAACACGTCGATTTCCTGCGTGCCATCGCCGGTTTTGACGAGTCTGAGTGAGCCGGTGAGAGTGGTCCATCCAAAGACCCGATCCCCGGAAGCCACGTCGAGCGTGAGAATGCTCTCGTCGACGAACGTCCCGCCGTTGATTCGGGCATTGTGGCCACGCAGCCCGGCGACAGTCGCGTCGAATCCATCCATGTCGAGAGTGCTGCTTCCGAGGTCGAGAAGGGAACGCGACGACAACGCGCGGTCGGCTCCGAGGTGGATCGTGGAATCCCAGACTTCGGTGCGGCCCGTGTGATCGGACTGCCCGGTGAGGGTGATGCCATTTGCCTGAGTGAAAATGAGATCGAGGTTTCCCGAAAACTTGATTCCGACCTCGTGGCGAGAGCCTGGTGGAAGCGATCCTGGTGAGCGGACCTGGATTTGCGAAAGGGCATTTGGATTGGCACCGAAGACCGTGCCCGCTCCCGAGAGATTGTTGACGATCTGGAAATACCCGTCGAGGTCCCAGCGTCCGCCCCGCTCGATGGCGATCGGCGCGTTCGCCGCGATCGCGGGGGCATGAGTGTTCAGGACGCCGCCGAACCGAACGGTCGCTTGGGAGATGCCGGAGACATTCCGGAGATCGAGGATGCCGGAGTTCACGACGATCTTGCCGCCGAAATGTTCGGAGGGGGCGAACGTGAGTTTTGCGTTGCCGGATTTGACCAGCGTCGAGTTTTGGCCGAGACCGACGAAGAGATTCAGATCGGATGCCGTGTAGAACTGGAGGATGCGCGTGCCGCTCGAGAGTCGACCGCCGCCACCAGCGCGATTGATGGACACGGGTGAGTCTCCCGTCGCGACGACCATGCCGCTGGCGATCTCGAGCGGCGCGGCGAGAACCAGGTGGGAAGTGCCCGCGAGGGTGAGCGAGTTGACGGAGAGCGGCGAGCCGCTGACGGGTTGATTGCCGGTGAGTCGGACGTTGGTGGACGCTGTGAGCGTGTCGCTGTATTCGGAGGCCTCCAAAGGGCGGACGATCTGGAATCCTGCATCGTAGGTGGTGAGTTGCGGCGTTTCGGGCTGACCGTCGAACGGCGGCGGCGGCGCGATGAGGAGGTTGGGAACGATGCCGACGCTCGGGGTCTGGGATTGGCCGGAGCCGATGAGCGTCGGGGCGGTTGCGAAGCTCAGGCCGGGCGTGGAGTGGGAGCTATCCGCGTGGGCTCTGACCAACAGGGTCGCCGTCGGATCGCTTTCGAATGCTTGAAATCGAGGTGCTTTGAAGCCGCCGAAGCCGGAGACTGTGAGGATGGATTCGCCGGAGGAAGAGGAGAGGGTTCCGAAGTTGGAGGAACCGTCGGCGATCAAGTTGCCCCCCGCGAGGATCACCTCCGTGGCGGAGCCGAAATGGGTGCGCGTCGCGTCGAAGCGACCGCCCGGCGAGAGCTGAAGCGTGCCGATGGTCGCGAGGTTGGGACGGGCCGACGAGAGATCGGTGACCACATCGAAAGTGCCGTCGGGCATATGCAGATCGAGGTTGGAATACGCATGGGGGTTCACCTCATCAATCGAGGTGATTCGCACGACTCCGCTGGACCTGATGTCGGTCCAGTTGGGCAAAGTGGCCAAGCCGATCTCAGCCACGCTGCCAGTGTTGCCCGAGAGCGACAGTTGATTGGCCTGGAGTTTGGCGACCGACAGAGTGCTCTCCGCCACCGAGAAATTTGCGCTTCCGCCGTCGACCAGGATTGGTTGCTCGAACGTCATCGTCGAGGCTCTGTCCGGGGTGAAGTCGACGTCGAGTCGACTGGTCTGGATCGGCGCGGCGATGCGAACGATGGAATCCCGACCACCCGCCTGGATTTCGAGTCTTCCGGACGGGTAATGGCCGTTTTCGGGAGCATGCTCGAAGGTCTTGATGGTGCTCCCGCCGCCGACCCCGACGTTGATCCGGCTGGACTCGGCGGGGCGGAAATCGAAAAAAATCCCGGGAGAAACAACGTCGCCGCCGATGGCGAGCGACGAACGCGCGGTGATACCGATGAATTCGTCGGACTGGATGTCGCCATTCAGTCGGACGGGTCCGGCGGTCTGCACCTCCAGCTGTTGGGCCGTGACGTTGGGGTTGAAATCGAGTCCTCCCGGGTTTCTTTGCTCGAGAAAGACTTCGCCAGATTGCCATGATGCGATTGCAAGCGAGTCTCCCGGGGTGCCGAATTCGAGCACATTGCCCTGATTGTAGAGATCGAGGCGACGGAGGGTCAGTGCCTTCGGTAGATCGATGTGAGGCCCGGGACCGTAATCTTCTGCGTAGACGGAAACGAACGCTTCGGCGGTGGGGCCATCGGGGACTTCGCCATACCAGTTGGCAGGATCGTTCCACCGGCCCCCTTCGTTGTTTGCCCAAGTCGAACCCTGCGACCAGGCACCCGTCGGCACCAAGAATGCGCAGATCGGAACGAGCAAGACGCGAACGAGTCTGCTCGAGGTCGCTCCAGCCGGGATGCGGGAGGTGAAAAGGGAATGCATGAGTCGGATGGAAACGCGGATTGGTTGGCGACCGGGAGGGCCGGAGGATTCAACACCGAACCTGAAGCCGTCAATCGGGGAATCCCCGATCTATTCCCGGGAGTCGCTGGGCCGCGGATCCCGATGCCCGACGCGCGTCTGGTGACGGGGAGCGGGAGAAGTGGGGCGGGTTCGGGAGTGCGAGATGAAGGATGCCGTTCTTTTCCGAGCCCATCCTGGTGGTCTGGGAGTCGAATTCAGGGGTAATTGGCTTGGATAGCAGGAAGTTTCTCGGCGAGATCTGGAGCGAAGCTCGTGAGAACGTCCCAGAGGATGTCGCAGTCCACACCATCGTAGCCGTGAATGAGGCGGTTGCGCATGGCGATGATCTCTCGCCACGGGACGTTGGGATGCGTGTCTCGAATCTCGGCTGGCAAGCGGGAGGCGGCTTCACCAATCAGTTCGACCGCGCGTTCTGCGGCGAGTCGGTATTTCCAATCGAACACGAGCTGCTGGCGGCTACCGTCCTTTCCAAGCTGACACGCCTGTTGGCAAAATTCCCCTATTTGCAGCAGGGTGATCCGGCGGTCACGTTCGCTCATAGATTGGCACAGAAGTTGTCAGGACTTTGTTACGGAAATGAGGGCTCAAAGAGGCCGGCGTGTGCAAATCCACCGAACGGTCGAGCAGTTTGGAAAGCTCGTCCTGTTGACTGAAAAGCATCAATCCCGGGTGACGATCGTATTCGACGAGGAGATCAATATCGCTGTCAGGAGCGAAATCCTTGCGGATGGCCGAACCAAAAACGGCAAGCCGTCGGACGTTTGATCGTCGGCAAAAATCTCCGATCACTTTTGCATCGAACGGGACTGGCGATTTGCTCGGAGTCATGACGTGAACAGATACCACCGAAACCCAACTCCGTAAATCCACGAGCGATCCGCCAGGGGCGGTGGGTCTCGTCAACGTCTGCCGAAGAGGCCTCCGACCTTTTTGCCAAAGAGGTTGAAAAGGGAGCCCGGCTCGGGTTCGACCTGCATGAGTTGGGCGTATTTCACCACGCCGATCGCCGCGGCGTAGCGTGGATTCTGAAAAACGGACGTGGGACCGGCAACTTCCTGCGCGACGGCGGCCTGGACCGGCATGTCAAACACCTCGCCGGCGACCTCGGGCAGTCCGCGCAGCTGCGAGCAACCGCCGGTGAGGAAGACGCCGGCCCGGATGAGCGCGAGATCGCAGTGGGCGTCAGTGTCGCGGAGGACCAGGTGGAAGAGTTCGCGGACGCGGGCGTCGATGATGCGGTAGAGGGTCGCGCGCTCGATCTCGCAGCCGGAGAAGCCGGAGTCGTTCTTGAGGATGATGGTATCGCCGGGGAGGGCTTCGTCGGTGAGCGCGGAGCCCTCTTCGATCTTCAGGCGCTCGGCTCGCGCGATGGGGATGCGGAGACCGATCGAGATGTCGTTGGTAATGTGATCGCCACCCACGGCGAGGACGCCCGAGTGCCGGACGGCTCCGTCGATGTAAACGAGGTAATCCGTGGTCCCTCCGCCGATGTCGAGAACGAGGGCACCGAGGTCTTTCTGGTTTTGGTCGAGGACGACCTGAGCGGCGGCGAGGGAATTGATCACGACGTCCTCGACTTCGACTTCGGCGTCGGTGACGCACCGCAGGGTATTCTGAACGCGGGTCTTGATGCCGTGGATGATGTGGAAATCGGCTTCGAGTTTGCTGCCGAGCATGCCGACGGGATTGAGAACACCTTCCTGCTTATCGACGTAGTAGTGCTGGAGAATGGTGTGGATGAACCAGTTCTGGTCGGGGATGTTGACTTCCTTCGCGCTGGCCTCGACGTCCTGAATGTCCTCTTCGTCGATCTCTTCGCGATCTTCGGGGATCTGGGTGACGCCGCGATTGTTGAAGGATTGGATGTGGGCCCCGGTGACGGCCACCCAGACGCTGCGAATCTCGGCGTCGGCCTTTTCCTCGGCTTCGGCGACGGCTTCGCGAACGCATTGAACGGCGCTGGCGAAGTCGACGATCTCACCTTTGCGGATGCCCGTGGATTTGCAGTCGCCGACTCCGAGGATCCGGAGTGCGCCGTCGGGGCGGGTCTCGCCGACGACGGCGCAGACTTTGGTGGTGCCGATCTCGAGGCCGACGATGAGAGGGGTGCGGGGCATTTGGTTGGTGATTGGTGACTAGTGAATGGTGATTGGTGGGTGAGGCGGCGCGGGCGTCAATTTTGGTTCGGTGGAGTCGGGGTGGCGTTGGCGGCCATGACGAATTGGACCGGGGTGTATTTGGTCGGGATCAGGTTGACGCTTTCGAGTTGGCGACCGGTTTCCGCGCAGTGGGCGAGGAGGCGTTGGAGGCGCTCGAGCTGCTCGATGGGGTTTTTGGGAGCGAAGGTAATGTGGGCGTTGGCCTCGTTGGTGACCTGGATGGCGTAGCCTCGGCTGATGTCGAGCGAACGGATCGCCAGGAGGCTGTCGGGCGTCTGCTCGTTGACGGAGATCAGGTCGAGGGCGGAGTGGAGATCGGAAACGGCCAGCGGGTCACGCTCGGCGATCCGGGTGGGGTCCGCGCAATAGATGATGGGGAGGTGCCAGTGCTCGGGCTCGATGCGGTAAGGGCGGATGGTGAACCCGGCGGCGTCGACGAGCAGGGCGTTGTCGGCGGAGAAGGCATCGGTGTTGGTCCGGGCGAGCCAGGCGACCGGAATGCGCTTGGTGGCGTGAATGGTGAGAGAGCCCGGCCAGTGGCGTTCGATTCTAACGGTGTCGATCTGGTCAATGGCGCGGAGTCGTTTTTCGGCGTCGCCGATGTCGAGTTTGAAGATGTTGGTGCCGAGGGTGATCCCGGTGATGGCGAGGACTTCGTCGCGGGACATCAACCCATCGAGGTCGGCTTCGACGTGGGTGAGATTGTATTCCGGGTTGGTCAGGAAAAACTTGTCGGTGATGGCGATGAAACCGAAATACGCGGCGGCGCCGACGGCGAGAACGAGAACGAGGCGGACGATGAACGCGGTGACCCGACGGTTGCGCGCGCGGGTGGCGGTGGAGCGGCGGACTTTGACGTCGAGGAGGTGATTGCGAGTGCGCTGGGCGCGGGGGCGCGCGGCGCGGCGGTTGGGCGGCGTCCGGGTCGGGGGAGTTGCGGCGGTGCGGCGTTTGGTCATTTCGGATTCTCGATTTTCGATTTTCGATTTTCGATTTGGTGAGATGGCTTCGCGAGGGAGAGGTGGACGATTTGTTCGCAGAGTTGGGCGAAGCTAAGGCCGGTCGCGGCGGCGGCTTTGGGGAGGAGGGAGGTCTCGGTCATCCCCGGGATGGTGTTGACCTCGAGGACGTAGGGGTTGTCGTGGGCGTCGAGGAGGACGTCGACGCGGGAGTAGACCTGGAGGCCGAGGGCGCGATGGGCACCGAGCGCGGCGGCTTTGACGCGACCGGTGGTGTCGGGGGGCAGGGTGGCGGGGCAGAAGTAGTCCGACGCTCCGGCGGTGTATTTGTTTTCGTATGAGTAGAAGTCGACCTTGGGGACGATCTCGACGATGGGCAGGGCGTCGTCGCCGACGATGCCCACGGTGAGTTCGCGGCCGGCGATAAATTCTTCGATGAGGATTTCCTCGTCGCGGGCGTAGCAATCGTCGAGGGCGGGCTGGAGGTCGGCGGGGTCCTTGACGATGTGGACCCCGACGCTGGAGCCTTCGCGCGGGGGTTTGGCGACGAGGGGGACGGAAAGGGTGGGTTTTTCGCCCTTGCGAATGACCTGCCACTTGGCGGTGGGAACACCGGCGGCTTCGAAGGCGCGTTTGCTGGCGATTTTGTCGAAGGCGGTCCGGCTATTGGCGGCGTTCTCGCCGGTGTAGGGAATGCTGCGTTGATCGAGGATCGTCTGAATCTGGCCATCTTCGCCGAACGTGCCGTGGATGATGTTGAAGGCGAGGTCGGCGTCGCCGGGGACTTGGAATTCCGCGTCGGTGACGTCGACCGGAATGACCTGAACGCCGAGGGATTCGAGGGCGCGTTCGACGGCGGCGGCGGAGTTCAGCGAGACTTCGCGCTCGGCTCCGGGTCCTCCTTTGAGAACGGCGACTTTTTTGTTGGCTAGGGTTTTGGTGGGTTCGGTCATCTGGCGTGGGTTATTGGATCTCGCTGCGCTCGATTCGGTTTGGGCCGACGGGCTGGAAGCTCGCGCTCCCCGGTTCCTGGCCGACGATCTGGACTTCGGTTGTTAGCGTGATGCCGCGGTCGCGGGCGGCGGCGGCGGTGATTTCCTCGATGAGCGTGAGGACTTCGGTCGCGGTGGCGCCGCCGTCGTTCACGATGAAGTTGCCGTGGACTTCGGACACGCGGGCGTGACCGACGGTAAAATTCTTGAAGCCGAGCTCGTCGATGAGCTTGCCGGCGGGAATTTCTTCGGGGTTTTTGAAGATGCAGCCGGCGCAGGCGGCGATGGGTTGAGTCTCCCGGCGCTTGTGCTCGGAGGCGGCGAGTTTCGCGTCGATCTCGTCGGCGGAAGCGGGGGCTCCGATGAAGGTGGCCGAGAGGGCGTAGTTGCGGGTCAGCGTGTCGACGTGCCGGTAGGCGATGTCCATTTCTTCGGGAGTCCGGGTGACAATGTTGCCGTCTTCGTCGCACAGACGGACGGTGACGACCTGATCGAAGGTCTGGATTCCCATGGCTCCGGCGTTCATGCGGAGGCCGCCGCCGACGTTCCCGGGGATACCTTCCATCCACTCGAAACCTCCGATACCGGCGTTCCGGGCGAGCGCGGCGAGTTGCTTGAATTTCACCCCGACACCCGCCGTGATCGTGTCGCCTTTGACGGAATGGCTGGCAAATTCGCCGCGAGTCAGGTGGGCAACGACGCCGGGAATGCCGCCGTCCAGGACGAGGAGGTTGCTGCCGCGGCCCATGACCATGAGGGGGACGTCCCGGTCGAAACACATCTGGACGAGGTCGGCGAAGCCTCGCTCGGTCTCGGGTTCGATCCAGAATTGGGCGGGACCCCCGATTTTGAGGGTTGTGTGTTTGGAGAGTGGTTCGTAGAGGCGGACGGTGCCGGGGCCGATGGTGCTCTGGAGTTCATCCCGGAGCGTCAGGTCGGCGGTGAGCTGGGTGCCGGCTTCGTGAATGTTGCCGGCGCCCAAGCTGAGGATGAGGTCGCCGTCCTGGATTTGCGGCCCGATCTCCCACGGGACCTGCGACATCTCGGGTTGAAATCGGACGGACGAGTGGCCGGAGGCTTCGAGGGATTCGACAACGGTGAGGCCGGAAATTCCGGGAATGCGCTTCTCGGAGGCGGGATAGACGTCGGCGATCACGGCGAAGTCGGACTCGCGGAAGGCGGGACCGAATTGATCCTTGAGCGCGAGGGTTCGGGAATATCGGTGGGGCTGGAACATCACGAGCGTGCGCTTCCAGCCGCCGGTTCGGGCGGTCGCGAGGGTGGCGGCAATCTCGGTGGGGTGGTGACCGTAGTCGTCGACGAGAAGATTGCTGGACGATTGATATTTGATCTCGAATCGGCGGCGAGCACCGCGAAACGTGCCGAGAGCCGAGTCGATGGATTCGCGGTCCGCACCCAGCTCGCTGGCGAGCGCGATGACGGCGAGGGCGTTGGTCGCATTGTGCGCGCCGGGGATATTGAGGTCGAATTCTCCGAGCGGTTCGCCGTCGCGGGTGACGGAAAATTTGGAACAGAAATTCGCCGTGGCGACGTCGTGGAGGCGATAGCGGGCGGACTCGTGGGCACCGTAGCCGATGGCCCGGGGGTGGTCGGCGCAGACGCGGGTCGCGCCCGCGTCGTCGGCGCAGTAAAAAACGTGTCCGGAGGTCTGACTCAGGAGCTTGCTGTAGACGGCGTCGATGGCGGCGAGGTCCTTGTAGAAATCGAGGTGTTCGGGTTCGATGTTGAGGACGATGGCGTGCTCGGGGTGGTAATTGATGAGCGTGCCGTCGCTCTCGTCACCCTCCGCGACGAAGTATTCGCCCTCGGAATCCCAGCGGGCGTTCGTCCCGAGGATGGGGATCTCGGCGCCAACGTAGTGGGAGGGCTTGAAGCCGCAGGACCGCAGAACGTGGGCGGCCATGGCGGAGGTCGTGGTCTTCCCGTGCATGCCACTGACGATAATCCCGCGCTTGGCGGTCATGATGGCGGCCAGGGCATCAGCGCGCCGGATCATCGTGATGCCCAGGCGGCGGGCCTCATCGAAGGCGGGGTTGCCGGGTTTGATGGCGGAACTGTAGATGACGAGATCGGCATCTCGGACCTGGTCGGCGGCGTGGGGGCTGTGAAAAACCAGGCCCTTCTTTTGCAGTCGGGTGACCTCGACGGTATTCACCTTGTCCGACCCGCTGACCCGGTGTCCCAGCGCGAGCACGAGCGCGGCGATCCCGCTCATGCCGCTGCCCGCCACCCCGATGAGGTGGATGCGGGCCGGGTGGCCGGTGAGCATTGCTTGATGGGGCGAGGGCGACATTGGCAGCGGTGACGGTGATTGGTGACTGGTGACTAGTGACTAGTGGGTTGCGGAGCGGCGTGTTTCTCCACCGCGTCGGCGACTTTCGCGGCGGCGTCGCGAGGGGCGAGGGTCTGGGATTTTTCCGCCATGGCGCGGCGGGATTTGTCGTCGCCGAGGAGGGATTTGATGCGGCCGGCGAGGGTGTCGGCGTTGGCGTTGGATTCGAGGAACATTTCGGCGGCCCCGGCCTCGACGTAGATGTTGGCGTTGATCTCCTGGTGATTCTCGGCGGCGTAGGGGTAGGGAATCAGGATCTGGGCGATGCCAAATTGGGACAGCTCGGAGAGGCTGGAGGCCCCGGCGCGGGAGATGACGAGGTCCGCTGCCGAGTAGGCCTCCTGCATTTTGTGGTGAAACGGAGAGACGTAGGCCGGGAGGCCGTCGCGAAGGTAGTTGGCGGCCGCAAGGCGGTCGTCGCTCGGACCGGTGAGGTGGATGAGTTGAATGTCCCCACCCGCGAGTTGAGGCGCGACTTTGAACATGAGCTGATTCACGCCGGTCGCGCCCTGGCTGCCACCCATCACGAGCAGGGTGCGTTTGGCGGGGTCGAGGTCGAACCGAGCGAGAGCTTCTTCGCGGGGAATCGGGGAGCCGAGATCCTGGCGCACGGGGGTGCCGGTGACCTCGCAATGGGAGTTGGGGAAATTCTTCCGGCAGGCTTCGAAGCCGAGCAAAATGTGATCGGCGTAAAAACGGGCGGCGAGCTTGTTGGCTTTGCCGGGGATGGAATTCGACTCGTGGATGAAGGTCGGGATTTTGGCACGGTGAGCAGCGAGGAGTGGCGCGCTGGAGGTGAAACCGCCCATCCCGAGGACGGCATCCGGACGAAATTTGCGGTAGATTTGTTTGCACTGCGCAAGGCTCTCGCGAGTGCGTCCGAGGAAGCGGATGAAGGCGGGCGAGAGAATGGATGGTAGGCCAACGGATGGGAGCTTCTCGGAGCGGAAATCGGGGTGGGCGGCGAGGGCCTGGGCGTCGATCGCCTTTTCGGAGACGAGGAGGAGGATCTCGTGACCGCGGTCCTTGAGCGTCTGAGCGACGGCGAGGCCGGGAAAGAGATGGCCGCCGGTCCCGCCGCAGGCGATGATGATACGGAGAGGTCGGGCGTTCATTAGATTCGGCGGGTTGTCGTGCGGGCAGCCAGGCGAACGCGGCGCACCGGGGCTGCGACCGGATGGCCGTGGCGGTGGATGTTGATGAGAATTCCGATGAGGAAAAGACAAATGAGGAGGTTCGATCCGCCGAAACTGATGAACGGAAGCGGCATTCCCTTGTTCGGGAGCAGGGAGGTGGTGACGCCGATGTTCACGACGGCCTGGAGCGCGATGACGGTGACGATGCCAAAGCCGGTGAGCATGCCAAAACGATCCTTGGCGTTCATCGCGACGAGGAACCCGCAGAGGCAGACGATCAAGTAGATGCTGACGACGGAGAGGGTCGCCTGGAGACCGAGTTCCTCGCCAATCATTGGGAAAATGAAGTCGGTGTGGGCTTCGGGGAGGTAGAGCATTTTTTGGCGTCCTTCGCCGAGTCCGAGTCCCTGAACGCCGCCCGATCCAAAGGCGATGAGGGCCTGCCATTGCTGCAGGCCTTCGGTGAGTTTGTATTTCTCGGGCTCGAGGAAAGCGACGAGGCGGGCGTTGCGCTCTTCAATGTGGGTGGCGACATAGAAGACTGCCGCGAGGCCCGTGAGTGCGAGCGGGATGAGGTAGCGGAGCCCGGCTCCGGCGACGAACATGATGGCAAACATCGTGCCGCCGATCAGTGCGGTGGCACCGAGATCGACTTCGAAAACAATCAGGCCCATCAGGATGGCGACGATGGCGCCGGGGACAACGAACCCCATGATGAGCGTGTGACTTCTGGGCTGAAATTTTGCATACCACCAAGCTAGGAAGAAGATGGTGGCGACCTTCGCCAGCTCGCTCGGTTGGAAGTTGGCGAAACCAAAGTTCAGCCAGCGTTTGGAACCGTTGATCTCGTTCCCGATTCCCGGGATCAGGCAGGCGGTGAGAAGGATGGCCGCAGTGCCGAACCAGATCCACCACGTTCGTTGCCACCAATGGTAATCGGTGAGCGCGGCAAAGGAGCACGCGCCCGCAGCGATGACCAACCAGAGGCTCTGGCGCTTGATGAAGAAGTAATCGTTCCCGCCAGCCTGGCGCGCAAACGCGCTGGTGCTGTAGAGCATGACAAGTCCAAGCGTGATGAGGCTCGCAATCCCCAGAACGAGGATCGTGATGCTGTGCTTTTGGATGATTGTCGCGAGAAAGCGCAAGGTGAATGAGTGGGTATTATTAGATGGTGCTTATTGGTTATTTGAAATTCACTAATAACTAATAACCAACAACTAATAACATTAATTAGCAGTTGGAATTTTCAGCTTTTGCCCGATCTGGATCTTCGTGGGGTCATCGATGTTGTTGACCTCGATGAGCGTCTGGTAGCTGACGTTCAGTTTTTTCGCGATGCTCCACGGGTTGTCACCCGAGGCGACTTCGTAAACGCCTTCGCTGGCTGTTGCGGCGGCGGCGGATGCCGGCGGTGTTGCGGGCTCGGTGGCGGCGGCGACGGCGACGGGCGGTTTTTCCACGGCCGGTGCCGGGGCGGTGGTGGCTGCTGCGACCGCCGCGACTGCTGGAGCTTCCGGGGTTGTGGCGCTCGGGATGCGGATCATCTCGCCGACCCGGATCTTGGTCGGATCCGTGATGCCGTTCTCGGCCTGGATGGCAGCAATGCTGACACCGTAAATGCTGGCGAGTCGGGTGAGGGTATCTCCGGGAGCCATCTGGTGGGTTTTTCCGGTGAATTCCGCAGTGACCTTTTCCGAAGCCGTCCGGGGTTCGCTGGACTTCTCGGTCAAGCCGCGTGGCTCGAAGGTGCGGGCGGCGGTGGATTCTTCCGTTGCGGTGGCCGGGGCAGCGGTGGCCGGGGCCTTTTCGTCGCCGAGCGCAAAGTTGTCCGACGTGGTGTTTGATTCGGTGAAGACGGGGCTCTGCCGGGTCTTGATCGTGTTGAAGGCGAAGACGCCGGCGACGGCGATGACGTGGAGGACCAGAACGACCACGAAGGCGTGGGAGAGCTTCATGTTCGGCTCCTGTTCGTCGTAGTAGTCCTCCTCTTCCGCGATGGCGCGAGGCGCGCGGCGGGCGACGGCGGCGTTGAGCTTGATCTTGGATGGCGGACGTTTCCCCCCCTTGGCTGGAACGCGGCGGCGGGCACCGCGAGGCGGCGCGGGCTTCTTCATCGTGGGTAGTTTGATTTTCATGGTCTTGGCGGATTCTAGGTTTCTGCGGTTGTTTTTTGCTGCGGTGGGGAGAGGGCGTGGACGGCGGATTTGAAGGCTTCGCCGCGCTCGACGTAGTTGGCGAACATGTCGAAGGACGAGGTGCCGGGTGAAAAAATCACGTCCTCGCCGGGACGGGCGAGAGCGCGGGCCTGGTCGACGGCGGCATCGAGCGAGTCGGCCAGGTGAGTCTCCGTGTCGGGCCAGGCGTTGGCGATGCGGTGGCGCATTTCTCCGATGAGAACGGCGGTGCGAACGACTTTGTTCACCTGGTCGGCGAGAGGGTGAAAATCGAATCCCTTGTCTTTACCACCGGCAATGAGAACGACGGGGGCGGTGGCGGCCGAGAGGGCGGCGGCGGTGGATTCGAGCGTGGTGGCTTTCGAGTCGTTGATCCAGCGGTTGCCGTCGAGCTCGCGGACGAACTCGCAGCGGTGAACGGGGGCGGGGAAGGTCCGGGCTGCCGAGACGAGTCGGTCGAGATCGACGCCGAGGGCGTGGCCGATGGCGAGGGCGGCCATCACGTTTTCCGCGTTATGGATGCCTCGAAGTTGGAGATCCGAGAGGTCGAGCAGGGCCGTGCCACGATGCATCAGCGTCGTGCCGGCGAGCGTGAAGTCGGCGTCGGGGACGTGCGCGCTGAAGGTGATGCGGGTGGCTTCGGAGGTCGGCAGATCGGCGGCTTCGCGGGCGTTGACGATTTGAAAATCTTTTTCCGTCTGGCGCTCGAATACGCGGAGTTTGGCGGCGCGGTAGCTGGCGAGATCGGGGTAGCGGTCGAGGTGGTCGGGACTGAAGTTCAGCCAGACGGCGACGTGGGGATGAAAGTGAACGACGGTCTCGAGTTGAAACGAGGAGACTTCGAGGGTCATCACGTCCAGGACGCTGGATTCGCGGATCGCTTGAGCGAACGGGGTGCCGATGTTACCCGATGCGGTGGTCCGGACCCCGGCGGTGTTGAGGATGTGGTCGGTGAGGAGGGTGGTGGTGGTTTTGCCGTTGGTTCCGGTGATCGCGACGACCGGGCAGTGGCATTCTTCGAAGCCGAGCTCGAGTTCGCCGATGATGGGGATATTTTTGGTGCTGACGTTGCGAACGATGGGGGTGGCGGGATCGATGCCGGGGCTGAGGACGCAGAGGTCGTAGGCGGCTGGATCGGTTTCGGCGACGGAGCCCAGAAGGGTATCGATACCGTGGGCGGCGAGCTGGGCGGCGGTGGCGCGGAGGGTAGGTGAGTCGTTGGAATCGGCCACGGTGACGCGGGCGCCTTCCTCAATGAGGAGGAGAGCGGCGGCTTGTCCGGAGCGGCCGAGGCCGAGGACGATCGCGTGTTTGCCGGAGTGAATCATTGGATTTTCGATTTTCGATTTTCGATTCTCGATTTGGACATCATCGGAGTTTGAGGGTGGCGAGGCCGAGGAGGGCGAAGATGAGGGACATGATCCAGAAACGGACGATGACGGTGCTTTCCTTCCAGCCGCTCAACTCGAAGTGGTGGTGGATGGGGGCCATGCGGAAGATGCGCTTGCCGGTGAGCTTGAAGCTGGCGACCTGGCCGATGACGGAGAGGGCTTCGATGACGAAGACGCCGCCGACGATGGCGAGGAGGAATTCCTGCTTCACGCAGATCGCGACGGCTCCGAGCATGCCGCCGATGGCGAGCGATCCGGTGTCGCCCATGAAGACTTTGGCGGGGTGACAATTCCACCAGAGGAAGCCGAGGCCAGCGCCCGCGAGGGACATGCAAATGACGGCAAGTTCGCCGGCGGGGGGACGAAAGGAATCTGGAGGTAGCCGGCGGCGATGGAGTTGCCGGCGACGTAGGCGAGCGCGGAGAAGGTGGCAGCGACGGCGATGGTGCAGCCGGTGGCGAGACCGTCGAGGCCATCGGTGAGATTCACGGCGTTGGACGTTCCGACGATGATGAACAGGTAGAAGGCGAAGGCAAACAGCCCCATCGCCGGGATGATGGGGGCTTTGAAAAATGGAACGTAGAGCGCGTTGAGCGTGCGCTGGAGTTCGGGGGAGACGCCGAACATCAGGAAAACGGTGACCCCGGCAGCGAGCAGGCATTGGAGTCCGAATTTCGCGCGGGAGGAGATGCCCTTGGAGTTCTTCTTCGCGACCTTCTGCCAGTCGTCGTAGAAACCGATCATTCCGTGGGTGACCATGACGATGAGGACCAGCCAGACGAGCGGGTTGTCGAGGCGGGCCCAGAGCAGGGTGGAAACGAGGACGGAGCCGAGCAGGAGAATCCCGCCCATGGTCGGAGTCCCGGCTTTTTCGCCGTGGAGCTCGTAGAGTTTGTGCACCTCCTCCTTGGTCCGGACGGGTTGGCCGAACTTGAGTGAGATGAGCTTGCGGATGACGACGTTGCCGAAGATGAGCGACAGCAGGAACGCGGTGACGCCCGCGCTGATGCCCCGAAACGTGATGTATTGAAACACGTTGAGACCCGCGACGAGATCGCCGCCGTAGCCTTGCTCGCGCAGGCTGTCGCTCAGAAAATGGAGATAATAAAGCACTAGAGATTTTCGATTTTCGATTTTCGATTTTCGATTGGTGAGATCATGCGGAGAGGCGGTCGATGATTTGTTCCATCTTGGCGGCCCGGGAGCCTTTGATGAGGACGACGTCGCCTTCGCGGGCGAGGTCGGTGAGGAGTTCCGTCGTGGTGGCGGCGTCGACGGCTTCGTGGACTTCGGCGAGCCCGGCCGCTCGGGCGGCGGCGGCGAGGGGAGCGGTCTCGGCGCCGGTGGTGATGAGGACGTCGGCGTGGGCGGCGGCGGCGTGGCCGGCGCGTGCGTAGCCCCTTTCTGCGTAGGTGCCGAGCTCACCCATTTTGCCGAGGACGGCGATGCGCCGACCGGTGGTGGGGAAGGTTTCGAGGGTTTTCAGCGCGGCTTCGACGGAGTCGGGGTTGGCGTTGTAGCTGTCGTCGATGACGCGAATTCCGCGGATGAGCTTCTGCTGAAGCCGCCCGCCGTTGAGGCGGGCGCTTTGCAGACCTTCGATGCAATCGTCGAGGGAGAGGCCGAATTCGAGTCCGGCGGCGATGGCGAGGAGGGCGTTGCGAACCATGTGTTCGCCGGGAACGGGAAGGAGCGCGGTGGCGGATTCGCCGTAGGCTTGGATGGAAAATTTGGTCCCGTCGGGGGAGGCGGTGAGAATTTTTCCGGTGACCTGGCCGCCGGTGAGGCCGGCGCGGATGACGCGGGCCCGGGTGCGGCTGGCGATGAAGTCGGCGTAGTCGTCCTCGTGCGGGATGATGACCGCGCCGTCGGCGGAGATGGCTTCGGCGAGAGCGGCCTTCTCCGCGGCGATCCCGTCGCGGCCTTGCTCGGCGAAAAAATTCGATGTGGGCGGTGCCGACGTTGGTGATGATGGCGGTGTCGGGGCGGGCGATGGCTGCGAGCGGGGCGATCTCGCCGGGGTGGTTCATCCCGATCTCCCAGACGGCCGCCTGGTGGCTGTCGTTGGCTTCGAGGATGGTGAGAGGGAGGCCGAAGTGGTTGTTGAGATTGCCCGCGGTCCGGGTGACGGGGTAGCGGGCCGACAGGACAGCGGCGGTGAATTCCTTGGTGCTCGTCTTACCGCTGGATCCGGTGATGGCGAGGGCCCGGAGGTGGAGTTCGTCGCGGTAGGCGGAGGCGAAGGCTTGGAGCGCGGCGAGGGTGTCGGCGACACGGAGAATCGGGAAATTTGCCGACGCGCCGGCGATGTCGGCGTCGACGAGGGCGGCGGTGGCTCCCTTTTTAATGGCGGCGGTGACGAAGGCGTTGCCGTCGTGACTGTCGCCGTGGAGCGCGAGGTAGAGGTCGCCGGGTTCGAGCGTGCGGGTGTCCTTCGAGATGCGGGTGACGGTGAGATCGCCGTCGCCGGAAACGAGCGCGCCGTCGGTCCAGGCGGCGATTTTGGAAAGCGGGAGGGCGTTCATTTTAGCGATCATCCTCCTTCATCGTGGGTTTGGCGGCGATGGCGTTGCGAGCGACGGAGACGTCGTCGAAGGCGGTGCGGCGACCATTTTCAAATTCCTGGTAGGTCTCGTGTCCCTTGCCGGCGATGAGGATGATGTCGCCCTGCTCGGCGAGGTTGATGGCGCGGGCGATGGCTTCGTGGCGGTCGACGAGGGTTTCGCGCGCGGTGTCGCGCATGCCGGTGAGGACGTCGGCGAGGATTTTTTCGGGATCTTCGTTGCGCGGGTTGTCCGAGGTGACGATGGAGTAGTCGGCGAGTTGGGCGGCGGCGCGGCCCATGAGGGGACGCTTGGTGCGGTCGCGATCCCCGCCGCACCCGAAGACAACGACGAGGCGGCGGGGTCGCAGATCACGCAGGGTCCGGAGGACGTTGGTCAAGGCGTCGTCCGTGTGCGCGTAGTCCACGAAAACGTGGAAATTGCGTTTGGCGGGAACTCGCTCGAGGCGGCCGGGGATTTGCGGAGCGTTCGCGAGCGCGGTGATGGCGCGGCGGATTTCGATCCCGGCGGCGGCGCAGGCCGTGATGGCGGCGAGGGAGTTGTAGACGTTGAACATCCCGATGAGCGGGGTCCGGACGAGGTATTCGCGGTCGCGGGCAGTGAGCTGAAATTGCGTGCCGGTGAAGTCGAAGCGAACGCTGGAGGCACGGAAGGCGGGGTGGACTCCGAGCCCGTAAGTGAGGGGCTTGGCCTTCTTCGGGAGGCGCTCGACGAGGAATCGTCCGTAGCGGTCGTCGGTGTTGATGACGGATTTGCCGCGCTTGGCGGTCTGGGCGTAGACGGTTTCGAAGAGGCTGGCCTTGGCGTCGAAGTAGGCCTCCATCGACTTGTGGTAGTCGAGGTGGTCCTGCGTGAGGTTCGTGAAAATGGCGGCGTCCCAATCGATGCCACGAACCCGGTGCTGCACGAGGGCGTGACTGGAGACCTCCATCGCGACGGCGCGCGATCCGGCATCGACCATTTCGCGGAGCAGCGACTGGACGTCGGGCGACTCGGGGGTGGTGCGGATCGAATCGAATTCGCGCTCGCCGGCGACAGTGCGGACGGTGCCGATGAGGCCGCAGCGGTGAAGGACGGCGTCGCAAATGTGTTTGACGAGAAAGGCGGTGGTCGTCTTGCCGTTGGTTCCAGTGACTCCGATCGCTTTGAGGTCGGCGGCGGGGTTGGCGTAGTAGGTCTTGGCGACGTCGGCCATGGCTGCGCGGGCGTCGGGGACGAGGGCGACGGGGATGTCGAGATTGTCGATGGGGGTGGCGGAGACGATGGCGGAGGCTCCCTGGTCGGCCGCTTGGCAGGCGAAGGTGGTGCCGTCCGACTTTTCGCCGGGGAGGGCGAAGAAGAGGGCGTCCTTTTCGACGGTGCGGGAATCGGAGGCGAGCGATGACACGACGCGGTCGGACGCATCCGCCGGTGGGTGGATGTCGGACTCGATGAGGAGGCGGGTGAGGTCGTGGGTCATGCTTCGTTGGAAGTGATCTCGCTGCGCTTGATTTGGGTGGGGCCGTCGGGCTGGAAGCCCTCCGGGGCGACCTGGAAGGTCGCGCTCCCCATGATTGGTGCGGTCCTCATTTTTTGGAGGAGGCGACGACGGCCTCGGCTTTCATGATGGGCTGCAAATCGAGGTGGCGGGCGGCGCGCTCGCCGATGCGGGAAAAAATCGGGGCGGCGACGAGGCCGCCGTAGTTGAGGTGCGACGGGATGTCGGGATTGTCGACCATGACCAGGCACACGAAGGCGGGGTCTTCGGCGGGGAGGTAACCGACGAAGGAGACGACGTATTTGTTGGCCATGTAGCCGCCGTTGGGATCGACCTTTTGAGCGGTGCCGGTTTTTCCGGCGACGGTGAATCCGGTGACGGCGGCGAGGCGCGCGGTGCCGCCGGGTCCGACGACCGAGGCGAGGGCTTCGTTGAGATGGTAAGCAGTCTCGGGATTGAGGACGTCGCGGACGACGGTCGGTGGGAAGTCCTTGATGACGGTGCCCTGGCTGTCGGAGATGGCTTTGACGATGCGAGGCGCCATGAGGTGACCGCCGTTCGCGACGACGGCCATGGCCATCACCATCTGGAGGGGAGTGACGGCAACCGCGTGGCCCATGGGCATGCGGGTGATGGTAAGTTTGTCCCAGCGGGCGGGGGGATGAACGAGGCCGGAGATCTCGCCGGGAAGCTCGATGCCGGTCCGTTCGCCGAAACCGTAACGTTTTACGTATTCGTAGAAGAGGTTGTCTCCCATCCGGAGCGCGAGCTTCGCGCAGCCGATGTTCGAGCTTTTCTTGATGATGTCGTGGACGTTGAGATTGCCGTAGCCGTGGTGGTCTCTGAGAATTTTGCCGCCGTAGGCGAAGCGTCCGCCTTCGCAGTAGATGGGGGTTTCGGTGTTGACGATGCCTTCGTTAAGCGCGCCGCCGGTCGGGACGATTTTGAAAATGGAACCCGGCTCGACCATGTCGATGACGGCCCGGTTCTTCATGGTTTCCGGCTTGGCTTCTTTGATGTTGTCGGGATCGAAGGTCGGGCGATTGGCCATGGCGAGGACTTCGCCGGTCTTGGGATCGACGAGGAGGGCGACGGCGGTCTCGGGCTGAAGCTCGTTAAAGGCGGCGTCGAGTTCGTCCTCGACGATGGACTGGAGGCCCATGTCGATGGTGAGTTTGACGTTCATCCCGTCGCGGGGCGCGCGCTCCTGACCTCGGTAAACGACAATTTCCTTGCCGGTTCGGTCGTGCTCGATGTGGCGGAAGCCGTCCTGGCCTTGCAGGTATCGCTCCATGGAGGCCTCGATGCCCTGGACTCCTTCGCGATCATAATTGAGGAATCCGAGGACGTGCGAGAGCATGGGTCCGTTCGGGTGGACGCGCTCGGAGTCGTGCTCGAAATAAATGCCGCGGATGCCCTGCTCATCCATCCGCTTCTTCAGGTCGATGGCGTTTTCGGCCGGCAGGCCACGGGCGAGGCGGCGATATTTGTCGCCCGAGCTGACGATGTCGGTCAGTTGGGCGCGGAGATCGGCTTCGTCCATTTGAAGAAATGGAGCGGCGGCCTCGGCGAGAACGGCGGGATCCTTGATGTGCGAACCGTCGGCGAAAGCGGTGCGAATGGGGGCGTTCTCGGCGAGTGCTTCGCCGTTGCGGTCGAAGATCAATCCGCGCGTGGCGTAGATCGTCTGACGGATGGAATTTTTCCGCGCGGCGAGTTCGGCATACTCGTCGTGTCGGTTGACGCCGAGGTAGATCAGGCGCGCAGAAAAGCCGGTGAAGACCGTCCCGAGAAAGACGCTAGCCAGAGCGATTCGGGTGCGGGCTTCCCATCTCATTGGCGGAGCGTTTGGTTGGCGGCGGTGCGGACGACTCCATCGCGGGTCGCGACTGCGGCGGGCATAAGCCGGGCGATGGCGGTGGCCTGGACGGGAATGAGCGAGACGAAGCCGGTGTCGACCTGGCGACGGAGTGCCATCCGGGACGAGAGGCGCGCGATGCGGCTCTGGAAGTCCTGATTTCGCGAGCGGAGTTCGCGCAGCTCACGCTCGGTCTGGCGGACTTTGTCGCCGAGGGCGTGCTGGGTGTTCTTGAGCGAGATGAAGCAGACGCCCGCTCCGCCGACGGTGATGGCGGCGAGGAGGACGATGAAGATCTTCGGAAGCTGGACTTTGTTATTGGGGCGGCGGCGGGTGTTCATATTCAGGATTTTCGATTTTCGATTCTCGATTTTCGAATGGGTGGACTGGTGTGGTGCGGGTGGTTAGGTGCGTTCGACGATTCGGAGTTTGGCGCTGCGGCAGCGCGGGTTGGCGGTGACTTCGTCCCGGACCGGGATCGATCGGGTGCGGGGTGAGGAGACGGAAGGCGTGGTCGGGATTTTTCCGGGGCGCGGGCCACTCGGGTCGGTCGATCCAGGCGGAACTGCGGTGCTTGAAGTATTTTTTGACGATGCGGTCTTCGAGGGAATGGAACGTGATGACACCGAAGCGGGCTCCGGGAGCGAGGCGAGCGCTGATGACCTCGAGACCGCGCTCGAGGGAGCCGAGTTCGTCGTTGATGGCGATGCGGAGAGCTTGGAAGACGCGGGTGGCGGGGTGGCGTTTGCCGGTGCGTGGGATGACCTGGGAAACGGCGGTGGCGAGCTCGCCGGTGGTCGTGATCGGGTGATCTTGCCGGACGCGGACGAGGTGGGTGGCGATGCGGTTGGCCGACTTTTCCTCGCCGTATTCACGAAAGATCCGGGCAAGCTCTTCGGCGGGGGCCGAGTTGACGAGGTCTTCCGCCGAAGCGGGAGCGTCGGGACCCATCCGCATGTCGAGCGGGCCGTCGTGGAGAAGTGAAAACCCCCGATCGGCGGTATCGAGCTGATACGAGGAGACGCCGATGTCGATGAAGGCTCCGTCGAGCTGGGTGATGCCGGCACCGTCGAGTGCCTGGTCGGCGTCGGCGTAGTTCGATTGGATCAGCGTGAGTCGGTGGGCAAAGGCTTCGAGTCGGTGGGAGGCGAACTCGAGGGCGTCGGGGTCGCGATCGAGCGCGACGACATTGGCTCCGGCCACGAGGAAGCGTTCGGTGTGGCCGCCCCCTCCGAGGGTGCCGTCGAGAAACTGGTCGCCGGTCGAAGGTCGCAAAAAGGTGACGACCTCGTCGGCGAGGACTGGAACGTGGTAGTCCATGGATCCGGGCAGGGGCTCAGAATTTTCCAAGAGCAGGTCGAGGTGGTCTTCGAAGTCCAAGCAGTTCATACGCGTTGCGGGGTTTGTATTTGATGACGGTGGCGCCGGCGGGCTGGCCATTTTTTGGCGGATTGAATCCGGCGACGAATTTGTGCCCGGTAATTTTCATCCGGCGTGTCCGATCATGCGGCGGTTGGGTCTTTCATTAAGTTTTGGTCGTGGAAAATTTGAGCATTGGCTTAGAGGCCGGAGGATTTAATTTTGGTGATCGATTTTTCGGTCACTTTTGATTTTTTCGTCTTCGTGGGAGCCGTGCGGGCATCCCAGATTTCGAAGCTCTGGCGGACGCCGATCATCACGACGTCGCTCTCGATACCGACCTCGCGGCAGAAATCTTCGGGAATGAGCAGGCGATGCTGGCTGTCGTGAGAAATTCGCCTGGCCGTACCGAAAACTTCGCGGCGAACGTCCGGCCATTCTTCCTCGGGAACCTTCCCCCGGATTTCGTTTTCCAAAGCCACGAAGACGTTGGGTGGAAAAGCGTTGAGGTAACGCGAGTCCATCGTGGGGAGGATGTAAAAGACGTCCGCAGGCGCACCTTTTGGGGGCTGCCAATCAGCCGGAATCGTGACGCGCTTCTTCGCGTCCATTCCCCGGGAAAAGTTCCCCGAGTAGATTTTTCCGACTGGTTGTTCCTCCGACATTTGATCAATCATTGCATAGGGATGATACGCCACGGACCCCCACGCAGCCCCACTTTCTCCCACCGCCGGGGCATAGCGTCAATACAAATGACTTGACCGTCGGGAAAATTATTTGGCGCCTGCTCTTAGTTTCTCCGGCGAATGCCGGCGGGCAGTTCTACTCTTCCGCGAGAGTGATCCTTTGATATATTCCGCCGTTTATGGAAGCAAAAATGGATTTTGACCCGTCGGTGCATCGTTTGGAATCGGACAGCATGGGAGAGATTCCGGTGCCCAAGGACCGTTATTATGGGGCGCAGACGGCGCGCTCGCTGATTCATTTCGACATCGGGAATGACGTGAAGCCGCCGGAATTGATTCGGGCGTTAGGCATTCTCAAGAAGGCGTGTGCGCTGGTGAACTCAGACCTTGGAAAGCTTCCGGCTGAAAAGTGCGAGTTGATCGTGAAGGCTGCCGACGAGGTGATTGCGGGAGACCTGGACGACCATTTTCCCCTTAGAATTTGGCAAACCGGGAGCGGGACTCAGAGCAACATGAACTCGAACGAGGTGATCTCGAATCGCGCGATCGAGTTGGCGGGCGGGGAGATGGGGAGCAAAACGCCGATCCATCCAAACGACCACGTGAACATGTCGCAGAGCTCGAACGACACGTTTCCGACGGCGATGAGCATCGCGGCGGCGACGGAGGTGAGCGAACGGCTGATCCCGGCGGTGCGGGAACTCCGGGAGGCGTTGGCGGCGAAGGCGGCGGCGTTTGCCGAGATCGTGAAGATTGGACGGACGCATTTGCAGGACGCGACGCCGCTGACGCTGGGGCAGGAATTTTCCGGCTACGTGCAGGCGCTCGACGATGATCTGGCGCGGATCGAGGCGAGTTTGCCCGGGCTGCGCGCGTTGGCGATTGGCGGGACGGCGGTCGGGACGGGGCTCAATTCCCACCCGGAGTTTGCCGAGCGCACGGCGGAGAAGATCGCGGAGTTGACCCGGATGCCCTTCACGTCGGCTCCGAATAAATTTACGGCGCTCTCCGCGCACAGTGAGTTTGTTTTTGCCAGCGGCGCTTTGAAATCACTGGCCTGCACGGCGATGAAGATCGCGAATGACGTGCGGTGGCTGGCGTCGGGACCACGGTGTGGCCTGGGCGAGCTGACCATTCCCGAGAACGAGCCGGGGTCGTCGATCATGCCGGGCAAGGTGAACCCCACCCAATGCGAGTCGCTGACGATGGTGGCCGTGCAGGTGATGGGGAACGACGCGGCTATCGGGATCGCGGGATCACAGGGCAATTTCGAGCTGAACGTCTACAAGCCGGTGATCATCTTTAACTTTCTAAATTCGGTGCGGCTGCTCGCGGACGGATGTCGTTCGTTTACCGGGCATTGCGCGGTCGGGATCGAGCCGAACCGCGAGAAGATCGCCGAATACGTGGCTGATTCGTTGATGCTGGTAACGGCGCTGAACCCGCACATCGGCTACGACAAGTCCGCGCAGATCGCGAAGAAGGCGCACCAGGATCGCTCGAGTCTAAAGGAGGCTGCGGTGGCGCTGGGATTTTTGTCGGCGGAGGCCTTTGATCGGTGGGTCGATCCGCGGGCGATGACGACGCCGTGAGCTGGGGGCGATTACGCCGTGATTGGTGACTGGTGACTGGTGGAGCGCCCGGAGCCGGGGAAGGCTCGGGGCCGACTGCATTGGCTCTGCAATGCAGCCCGAAGGGCGAGACACTGGAGCCGACGGGAGTCGAGCGACAGCGCCTGCCGATAGGCAGCCCGAAGGGCGGAGCTGTGGGAACAGCGACGGCAACCGGGAGCGAGCGAGTCAATGCGGGCGGCTCTCTCGCTGCGCTCGATTCGCCGCTCGCACGCGGGACGCGTGCGCTCCCCCGTTAGCTTTTGGTGTATTTGCGCATGATGACGGTTGCGCTGAGGCCGTGGAGGAGGATGGAGACGGCGATGACCGTAACGGTGATTGCGATGAGTTGGCGGCTCAGTTCGTCGGGGACTCCGTGGGCGACGGCGAACATCAGGTAGTAAACCGAACCGATCCCGCGCATGCCCAACCACGAGATGATGGATCGTTGAAATTTTGAGGTGTCGGATCCGATCAAGCCAATCCAGACGGCTGCGGGACGGATGAGGAAGAGGAGGACGGCAAGAAAGATCCAGGTTCCAGGCGGAGGAAGTCGGTCGAGAGCAACGTGCCGATGGTGAGCACGAGCGCGACTTCGATCACGCGTTCGAGCTGTTCGTTGAATTCGAGGACTTCGTCGGTGAGGTGAGCCGCGGCGGATTGCGGATGGCTGGCGCGCTCGTAATCCGAGCCGCCGACATCGTCGAGAGCTTCGTCAGGATCTTGCGATTCATCCGTTTGTTGTCGTTCGAGCCAGCGAAGGGCGAAGCCTGCTGCGAAGACAGCGAGGAACCCGTAGGTGGCGAGTAACAGCGCGCCGCCGTAGGAAATTCCGATGAGGCCCAGTGCGAGGAATTGATCGTAGCCAAGGCCTTCGCAGTGCCTTTGGCGGAGGTAGAGAATGAGGCGACCAACCCCGAGGCCCGCGAGCGCGCCGATGCCCAATCCGCCGATGATGGCCCAGAGGACATCGATGGCGACCCATCGCCAGCCGAAGTCTCCGAGTTCGTGGAGTCCGAGGAGCCCGAGGCCGAGCATGACCACCGGGAACGCGGTACCGTCGTTGAATCCGGCTTCGCCGGTGAGCGAGAAGCGCAGTCGCTCGCGGTCACCGGCTTCGCGGACTTGGACCTCCGATGCGAGGACGGGGTCGGTCGGCGCGAGGATGCCGCCAAGGAGGATGGCGGCTCCGATTGAAAAATCGAAAACGAACACCGCGATCGTCGCAATGAAGGTGACGGTGAGGGCCATCGAGATGAAGGCGAGGCGAAGGGGAAGCCACCAGAGTTTGTCGCAAAGCGGAATGCGGATTTTGAGCCCGGTGGTGAAGAGGGAGATGATGACCGCGATCTCGGCCAAGCGTTCGACGATGGTGGCCTGGGCTACGGGATCGAAATAAAGGACTCCAAAGCCGAGCGGGCCAACGGCCACACCGACCGCGAAATAGAGCATCGCAGCGGTGAGTGGGAGGTCTTTCAGGAGTGAGCCGGCGAAGGCCACGGCCACAAGAACGCCACCGAACAGTAGAACCCAGGCTTCAAAACTCATCGTGCGACGAGCGACCCCGTGTCTCGAGGTCGTGGATTCCGGTGATGGGTCATCAGCTTAGCGGAGAAACGTCAGCGGGTCGCGGAGTTCGCGGTCGGTCTCGCGGGCGAGGATGGCGCTGAGTGCAAGAAGCGAGATGAGGTTCGGAATCGCCATGAGGGCGTTGGCCGAGTCGGAGAAGTTGATCACCAGGCTGCTGGGCGAGGTAGCCCCGACGTAGATGGCGAGCACCCAGAGAATGCGGTAGACGAAAATGATGCGGACACCTCCGAGGTATTCGATGGCTTTCTCGCCGTAGTAGGACCAGCCAAGCAGAGTCGAGAAAACGAAAGTGACGAGGCCGGTCGTGATGACGGCCTGACCGAGGTAGGGAATTTTTTGAAACGCGTCGGCGGTCATGACCGCGCCCTCGCCGCCCTCGTCCCAGGCGCCGGTGATGACGAGAGCGATGCCGGTCAGCGCGCAGACGACAACCGTATCCCAGAAGGTCCCGGTCATCGAGACGAGGGCTTGTTGGGTTGGGTTGGTGGTCTTGGCGGCGGCGGCGGCGATCGGGGCGCTGCCGAGGCCGGATTCGTTGGAGAAGAGTCCGCGTTTGACGCCTTGTTGGAGGACGACGCCGAGAGCGCCGCCGGCGGCGGCCTGGCCGGTGAAGGCGTCGGTGAAGATGAGGGCGAGGGCGCTGGGAAGCTCGGTGATGTTGAGGATGATGAGGGCGAGGCAGCCGAGGACGTAGAGCACGACCATCACCGGGACGACGACTTCGCAGGCCCGCGAGATCCATTTGATCCCGCCAATGAGGACGGATCCGACGGCGATGGCCATGGTGATGCCGACGATCATCCGGACTTGATCCGCTTCCATGCTGGGGAGGAGGTCGACGATCTGCTGAGTGACGGCTTTTGCCTGAAACATGTTGCCGATACCGAAGGCGGCGACGGCGGTGAAGATCGCGAAAAGGACGCCGAGCCATTTCCATTTCAGCCCGTGCTCGAGGACGTACATCGGGCCGCCGGACATCTCGCCGCGTTCGTTGGTGACGCGGTATTTGACGGATAGAAAGGCTTCGGCGTATTTCGTGGCGATGCCAAAGACGCCGGTGAGCCACATCCAGAAGAGTGCGCCCGGACCACCCGCGCCGATGGCGACGGCGACTCCGACGATGTTGCCGGCACCGACGGTGGCGGCCAGTGCGGTCATGAGCGCGCCGAAGTGGCTGACGTCTCCCGGGCCGGTTCCGGGTTTCTGAAAGGTGAGCCGGATCGCGGGGATGAGGAGCCGCTGAATGAAGCCGAGCCGGACGGTGAGGTAAAGATGGGTCCCGATGAGGAGAATTAAGAGGGGCGTGCCCCAGAGGATGCCGGTGGTCCAGTCGAAGAATCCGGTGAGGCGTTCGATCAGGGAAATGGGCTCATCCATGGGGGCGGATCAAACAAGGCGGCGTGGGGGGTGGCAAGAGGGAAATCCCGGGTCGATGCGCGAGGGGGGAAGTGCCGCTACGTAGTGGGAGACGGGTCGCGGGCAGGATGCCCGCGACGGCGAGCTGGAAGCTCGCGCTCGCCGGTGGGCGGCTAGTTTTTGACCGGGCGGAGGCCGGAGCGCCAGGCGGGTTCCCAGACGAGGAAGCGTTGTCGGCGGTCGGGGAAGTCGAACTCCTGTGGTCCGGCGGTCTCGATGACTCGGCTGGTCGTTGATCCGTCGGGATCGACGATCACGTACCGAACCGGGGATTGCCACGGGCGTGCGTTCGATCCAGTGACCGGCATCGAAGGAGGGCTTGAGGATTTTTCCGGCAACGCGGAGTTGGTTGCCGGTTGTGCTGAGGTAGTTCTCCCGGATAAAATTCTGCATGGCTTCCGGAAGGCTCGAGGTGCTTTCGACGGCGTAGGCGGTGGCGGTGACACGGAGGCGGGCGGGGTCGGGTGCGGGCAGGTCGCCGGCTTCCATCGCGCGGGAGGTGTTGCCGACGTAGGCGAGGTAGACGGGGCGGCGGCGGAAAAGGGTCTCGCCCTTGAGGTCCATCACGGTGTCGCCCGGGTTGGTGTGCTCGATGATGGCGGCGAGGAGTTCGCGTTGGGGAGCGGTGCCGTCGGCGAGCGGGGGGCTGCCGATGAGCATCGCGATGGTGAGTCCGCCGCAGGCCGTGCCGCCGAGAGCGTTGATCTGCCAATCGCGCCACGGGCGGATTGTGAGGACGAGCTGGCAGGCGGCGGCAAGGAGGAGCGGGTAGGCTGGGAGAAAAGTTTGTTTGGCGAGGGCTTCGAATGGGGCGAAGCCAATGATGAGAAGAGTGTAGGTGGCTGCGGTCAGGAAGACGGCGCTCCGGTAGGCGGATCGGGAGTCGGAGCGTGGTCGAAAGCTGATCCACGCGGCGAGGGCCAGGCTGAACGGGAATGCCGCGAAAAAAATCCAGGACCGCTCGGTGAGAAACGGATCTTTGTTGATCGAGTAGATGCAGCGGAGCATATCCGGGAGCGCGCCCTGAGCGGCGAAGAACGCGGCGACGGCGGCGGGAACGATGGCGAAGCCGAGGACGGACGCGATGAGGCAACGCCAGATGATTGACCACGGGTGGGCTTGGCGAAAAGACGCGCTGAACGCCCAAGCGGCGCCCCACCCGACGGCGAGTGCCGGGAGGAGAAAGACCGTCTTCACCGACGCGGCGGCGGAGGCGCCGAGCAGGATGCCAGCCAGAAAGAAGGTGCGTGGACGAACGGGGAGGTCCGGGCGGACGAGCACAAGGAGCGCGGCGAACCAAAGAAAGGCCCAGAGGACGTCGGGACGAAACTCGATGGATTTCAGCGACCAGTCGGCCAGCGCGAGGGTGACGGCCAAACTCCAGAGCGCGACCGTTCGGTCGAAGAGTTGGCGGAAGAGAATGTAGATCAGCCCGAGGATTCCGAAGCTGAGGGGGACGAGCGCGAGCCGGACGAGGACGATGATGTTGGCGTTTTCGCCAATGAGCGCGATGAACGGGAGGAACAGCGCGTGGAAAAGCGGCGTGTGATTGTCAAACGTGTCGCGGTAGGGGAGGTAGCCGTGGGCCCATTGGTAGACGACGTGGAGATTTTGGGGTTCGTCCGAGTCGACGCCGTGCGTGAAGAGGTAGAGCGCGCGGAGAAGGAGGAGGGCTCCGATGATGAAGAGCGTCGTTCGCTCGGTCGGGCGGAGATTCGTGCGGGAGGATCCGCGAGTGGGCGCTGGTATTGCCAATTTCTTGTTGGCGGCTGGAAGCCACCACTCCGCTAGCTGGCGATCTTCCGGGGAACGGAGCGGAGGCCGGACGCGCCGCCGTTGTCGGAGGGTGAGTGGGTCTCGTGGTATTCGGCGTCTTCGTTGACTTCCCAGAGATCGAAGCGGGGTTCGCCCGCGATGATGTTTTTCGCGCAAAGCATGGCGGTCATCATGGAGTGATCCTGATTGTTGTATTTGTGCATCCCGTTGCGGCCGACGAGGTGGAGGCCGGGGAAGCGGGCGGCGAGGTCATTCCGGATGACTTTCACGGCGGCCGCGTAGTTGTCGTCGTAGACGGGGTAGGCCTTGGGCTGGCGGACGACGGTGCCGTCGAGGATGTCATCGGCTTGGGCGATGCCGAGTTTGACGAGTTCAGATTTGCCGAGGGCGATGAGGTCGTCGTCGGCCATGGTCCAGAGTCCGTCGCCCTCGAAGCAGAAGTATTCCAATCCGTAGCAGGCGAGGGAGGGGTCGGGGACCATCTCGGGCGACCAGCTCTTGAAGTTCTGGACGCGGCCGACTTTCACGCCGGGTTCGTGGATGTAGATCCAGTTATCGTGGATGAGGTCGCGCTCGCGGGCGACGAGGGCGACGGTGACGAAGTCACGGTAGCGCAGGGAAGCGGCGGCGGTCGCGGCGGCCTCGCTGAGGGGCGGGTCGAGCAGGGTCGCGAGCTGGCGGATGGGGGTGGAGGAAATGACGTGGCGGGAACGCGTGGTGGTCGTGGTGCCGTCGCGGGTGGAGGTGGTGGTCGTCCACTCGCCGGTGGTTGGGTCGAGACTGCAGCGGGTGACGTTGGAACCCATCGCGACGGTATTGCCTTGGGTCGTGATCTTGCGGGCGGTTTCTTCCCAGAGCATGCCGGGGCCTTTTCGCGGATAGCGGAAGGTATTGATCAGCGTCTTGATGACTTCACCGCGCTTCTGGCCCCGAGGTTTTGGCAGGAACGCGCCGAGGACGGCTTTCGTGAGTGAAAGGCCCTTGATGCGTTGGGCGGCCCAATCGGCGGAGATCTCGGAGCAGGGCATTCCCCAGACTTTTTCGGTGTAGGTCTTGAAGAAGATGCGGAAGAGGCGGGCGCCGAACTTGTTGGTGACCCATTCCTCGAAGCTGCGGGGATCTTTCGTCGGGAAGAGCCGGGCTCGGAGATAGGACATCCCGCAGAGGAAGGACTCCCACGGGCCAAGCTTGATGAAGGCTTCGAGGGGGCGGAGGGGGTAGGAAAAGAATTTCCCCCGGTAGTAAATGCGGGACGAGCGGGGACGAACGAGGAAGTCATCGGGGAGGAGTTCCGTCCAGAGGTCCTCGACCTCCTGGCTTTTGGAAAAAAATCGATGCCCGCCGATGTCGAAACAGAAGTCCTTGTAGCGGGCGGTTCGGGAAATGCCCCCGACGAAGGTGGGGTCAGCTTCGAAGACGGTAACCGGGACTTTTTCTTTCCCGAGACAGTAGGCGGCAGTGAGTCCGGCCGGGCCGGCTCCGATGATCGTGACGTGATCCGTCACGAAGGGGAGTTGGCGGAGCGAGCGAGGGCCGTAGGATCGAGAAGCATGAGCAGGGGGAACGTATCCGAAGGCCCGGGTGGACGCAAACGGCTAGCTGCGGGGCAGGAAGCTGCGCTCCTATTCGAGATGAAGTTCGTCGGTCGGTGGGGGCTCCGGCGCGAACTCGACGAATTTCTTGAAGAGGTCGTCGAGCTTGCCGACGTAGTAGGCGACGTTTTCGTCGCGGGTGGCGGGATCGAATTCGTCGACGAGGCGGGCGTTTTCGTAGGCGGTGACCTTTTTCTTTGTGCCCGTGATGTAATAGCTGATCGGGTCGCCGGCCTGATACGGGTGGTCGCTCGCGAGGGCGAGTTCGAAGGCCGCGGAACGGTTGCGGGAGGAGGTCGAGATTTTCTTTTCGTAGGCGGCGAGGCTGTCCTGCAGGGCTTCGGTCTTGGCGAGGCGGCCGATGGGCCAGGTCTGGTTGCGGATGGCGGTTTCGAATTCGGCTCGGAGGTCGCGGGCGGCGGTGGGGTTGCCGTCGAGGAGGTGGCGGATGAATTGTTGGAGGAAGTCGCGGAGGTAGGGCTCCATGCCGCGGCTTTTGAGGGCGGCTCCCTTGAGGATGAGGGAGCCGTCGGGGTCGAGGAGGGCGTAATTTTTTGCCTTGTAGCTGAACATCGCGTCGTAACGCGCGTCGAAGTCGACGTCGATCCCGGCTGGCAGCTCGTCTCGGAGGCCGGCGTCGAGGGTTTCGACGGAGACGTCGGCGGGCGGCTGGAAGTAGATGCCGTCGGTGTCGATCTCGATGACGTGCGCGCCCTGGTCATTGAGCCAATCGACCATCTGACGGAGGAGTTCGCGACCCTTGGCGGTGACGGCGGAGGCGGCGTCGAAGTCGGCGAAGTGGCCCTGCCCGAAGCCGAGGTAGCCGTAGAAGGAATTGATGAGGATTTTGAACGTGTTCTGGAGGGCTCCGAAGTGGCGGCGGGCGGTCTCGTCGGAGGCGTCCTGCATCTGACGCTTGGCTGCGAGGCGGAAGGTGCGGAGGTCGCGAAGTAGGCCAGCAAACACGGCGAGGTGGTCCGTTTTTGGCAGGTAATCGAAGAGGAGGATGACCGATGGGTAGAGCGACGCCACGTCGCAGTGCCAGACGTCGCGGGCGATGCCGGTGAAGAAAATGTCGGTGTAGCCACCCTCGAAGAAACGGGATTCGGGCGGCTCGGGGAGGGCGTGGGATTGGTGGAGGTATTCGCGAAGGAATAGCGCGTCAATCTTGGTCGCGTTGCCGCGGACGATGACGTCCTGGAAGTTGTAGGGAAAAATCTGCGCCTGGATGAAGTAGCTCGGCAGGAGCGTCTTCGCGACCGCTTCGACGCAATGGGGAATGCGAAATGCGGAATAAGTAATGTCGAGTTTGAGGTGTTCGGCGACGGTCTGGAGATCGAAGGCTTCGAGTTCGCGGGTGCCGATGTCGTAGTATTGGGCGAGGATCCAGGTGTCGACGAAGTGGCGTCCGTGGCAGACGTAGCGTGGATATTGGATCGTCTTCTCGGCGATCTGGAGGCGGGACGATCGCTGAGTGAGCGGCGAACCATCGCGGCCCCAAGCGAGCTTGGCCTTTTGATTTTTGGCGGTGGCGGCGAGGCGGGGGAGGAGGTCTTTGAACAGATCGTGGCCTTCGATCACGTCGGGATCGCGGTCGGAGATGGCGGTGGCGAGTTGGGCGAAGGCGTCGTCGGCGGTGAGGTCGATCTCGAGCGCCCAGCCGGTGGTGTCGGTGAGAGCAACGGTGTCGGCGTCGAGGGTGATCTGGAGGCGGCGGAGGTCTTCAAAGACCATTTCCTTGAAAAGCGTTTTGCCCGTCTCGGTGAGGAATTGCTGAACGGGATCGGAGAGCGAGAACGTGGCGATGCCCGAATTGCGATTGGCGGCCCGGGAGTTCTGAAAGTGCTTCCACGCGTTGAAGCGGCGGAGGAAGCGGAGGGGGAGGTCGCCGGTAAGCGGTGTCTCGGCTTCGGTGCCTTCGGTCTGCCAGGCGTAGGGGAGGAAGTCGTGGCTGGTCGAGTTGGTGGTGCCGTACCGGTTCGCGGGAATAAATTAGAATCGTGTCACCGGGGCCGGGTTCGACTGCGACGATGCGCGGCTGGGGGTCGTGACCGAAGAGAACGGGGTTGGCGAAGGTTTCCACGGTGGGATTTTTAGCACGGTGCTGCGCCGTCGTCGCTCAACTTCACCGGCAAGCAGGTCTCAGCTTCAGGTGGATGCCTCCTTCTCGGAGGGCAGCGGAGCAAGACCGAGTTCTTCGAGGAATGCGTTGTGTTTTCCAGTTGCGGTTCGAATGCTTTTCTCGATCTCGACCAACTGCGCGTGCGTTTCCGACAGATCGATTTCCGCTTCGGCGAGCGCCGTGCTGATGTAGCGGGAGATGTTCAGGTTGAAGTCGTTTTTTTCGATCTCGGCCATCTCCACCCGGCGGGAGTAGCGGGGCGATTCTGTGCGGTTCTGGTAGGTGGCGATGATCTTGGTAATGTTCTCCGCGCTCAGTTGGTTCTGGCGTTTGCCTTTCACGAAGTGCTCGGCGGCGTTGATGAAGAGCACGTCGTCGGGCTTCTTGCACTTCTTGAGCACGAGGATGCAGACGGGGATGCCGGTGGAGTAGAAGAGGTTGGCGGGCAGGCCGATGACGGTGTCGATGTGGCCGTCCACGAGCAGCTTGGTGCGAATGTGCTTCTCGGCCCCGCCGCGGAAGAGCACGCCGTGCGGCAGGATGATCGCCATCACGCCTTCGTCTTTCAGGTAGTGGAAGCCGTGCAGCAGGAAAGCGAAGTCGGCAGCGGATTTGGGGGCGAGGCCGTGGCTTTTGAAGCGCACGTCGTGGGCCAGTGCGTCGGTCGGTTCCCAGCGGTAGCTGAAGGGCGGGTTGGCGACGACGGCGTCGAAGCTCGGCTTCTTGGCCGGGTTTGGCTCGCGCATCATGTCCCACTCGTTGAGCAGGGTGTCGCCGTGGTAGATGTCGAACTCCGTGTCCTTCACCCCGTGCAGCAGCATGTTCATGCGGGCGAGGTTGTAGGTGGTGATGTTCTTCTCTTGGCCGAATATCTTGCCGATGGTGCCGCCCGCCTTGTTTACCTTTTTGCGGACGTTGAGCAGCAGGGAGCCGGAGCCGCAGGCGAAGTCCAGCACGCTCTCCAGCCGTTTCCTGGGGCCAGTTTTCGGTTCCTGACTGTCCAGCGTGACGATTGCGGAGAGGATATCGGAAATTTGCTGCGGGGTGTAAAATTCGCCCGCCTTTTTGCCGGACCCGGCGGCGAACTGGCCGATCAGGTATTCGTAGGCATCGCCCAGCGCGTCGATGTCCGTGGAGAACTCCGCCAGCCCCTCGGCGATCCTCTGAATGATGGTGCAGAGCTTGGCGTTCCGATCCTCATACGTCTTGCCCAGCTTGGGGGAACTCAGGTCGATCTCGGAGAACAGGCCTTGGAAGGTGCTCTCGAAGGATTCCTCCTCGATATATTTAAATCCGCTCTGGAGCGTGTTCAGTAGCTCTACATTTTGCGTGCGGGCCAGGTTGGCGATGCTGCTCCACAGATGCTCCGGCTTGATAACGTAATGCACTTTGCGGCGCATCTGTCGCTCGAACTCTGGGATGTCGTCCACGTTGTTCGCATACCAGAGTGCTAGCGGCACCTTGCGGGCGTCACCACCTACATCGGGATAATCCCGCCCCAGCTCCTTCTTCGCCGCAGTTTCGTAGTTGTCCGAGAGGTAGCGCAGGAAGAGGAAGGACAGCATGTAGTCGCGGAAGTCGTCCGCGTTCATCGCCCCGCGCAGTTGGTCGGCGATGTTCCAAAGGGTCCTGCCCAGTTGTTTTTGGTTGGTATCGGTCACAACGCGGAGGCGTCCTTTGATTGGGCCTGCTGACGGAGATTCTCCGCAGAGAGCCGCAGCAGTCGCCCGCCTTTCACGATCACCAAGTGGGTGTCGGTCTGGATAGCCACCTTGCGGGCAGTGGCGGCCGATCGTCGCAGGGCGTTGAGCGAACCGCGCAGAGCCGGATTTGTGGCTTTCGTAATGTCGTTGGTCTTCATCGATTTTCCTCCAGTTCGAGCAGGACGGGCGCTTCGCCCACATTATCAAAGAGCGCCCACGCATCCACCGCAGACTTGTAGGACGCGTGAAAGTTTCGCATCCCGGCGGCAAAGCGCCGCCGGATCACCGCGTCTGGGATATTATGACCGCCTTGTGCCACCCGCTCTGACACCCGCGCGATGGCCGTTTCCGCATCCGGCAGGCAAAGGAAGAAAAGGCTCACATGGTAGCCTTGCTCCCGCCATTGCGTGATTCTAGCCAGATAGCCGTGGCCGGAGAGCGTGGTCTCAAAGGCAAAGCTTTCTCCCTTGCGCTCGCAGTCCGCGATCTCCTTCGGCATCAGCCGCCCGGCTTTGAGTGCCGCTGCTTCCGGCGCGAACGGCGAGAGTCCTGCCGCGATCAGATCCGCGTTGATGAAGCGCGGGCATTGCGCTTCCTCCGGTAAAAATGAATGGGCGAAGGTGGTTTTTCCCGCGCCGTTTGGCCCGGCGATGATGATGACCTTCTTGTTCATGTGGGCGAAGAGTCCCCCGGCGTGGTCGGTTCCGGGAATAAAGATGGTTTGAAAGGATATTCGGCAATGAAACCTCGGAAAACGTTGCGGAAGTGCTCCTTGTTTTCCTCCATCATCTCCCTGGCGTCGAACAGCGAGTAGTCGCCGTGGCTCATGACGTCGATCATACGCTTGGACAATGTTCTGTCTGCGTCGTCTCCCTCCAGCCTGATGCAGTCGCTCCAGTCGTCGATCCCGAAGAAGTTCGCCGTTTGTTCCATAACGCGGCGCATCATGGCGAAGTGGTGCGGAAAGAGAGCTCCCGACTGCTGGGCTTCATGCAGATCGACCAGCGTCGAGAGGTGGTGGAGGAAGGGCCTGCTCGACGTGTCAGCGAGAACATAACCGGAGGGCATCGTCTTTTTCAAGTGATGCTTGTGCGCCTTGTTTCTGAACTCGTTGCAGAGGACATTGAAAAAGAGCGTGTGATGCGTGGAAATCACGGCCCGCAGCCGGTTTCCATCCTTCTTGATAATCTGCACGAGATGGTTTGCGACAGCGATCGCGTTTTGCTCATCCAGCGAGGAAATCGGATCGTCGATATAAATATACTCGACCCAATGGTAAGGAGTCCCGTCCTCGGCATCCATCGCGAGCTGCACGACGGCGAGAAAGAAACACCAGATGAAAATATTCTCTTCACCTCGAGAAACCTTGATCGGGACGGGATCCCCATTGATCTCTCTTGCGCGAAAGAAAATGACCTCCCATGCCTCGTAATCGATATAGAAGTTGAAATCGGCATACCGCTCCAACAACTTTCCGATCTTCACGTCCATTTCCAGCTCGCCCAGCCCGTCGAAGAAGCTCGAATCGGAGTTGAGCTTGAGAACGCGCTGACGGTCATTCTCAAGATCGTTATCCCACAAGAACAGGTCCTCCGTGAAAGCGTTGAAGTAGAGGGTGTCACGACCGGCGCCATTTTTGCCGATATCCTCGAATGCGGCGGAAAGAAGCGTTTTACCGGTACCATTGTATCCAAAGAGGAGGATAAACTTCTTCGCACCATTCTCAAATTCCTCGCGGAGATGAGTGGCTGCGGCATTGAGATCGGGGAATTGGGGGCTGCTCATGCCGCCACTTCCTCCGGGGAGGGAAAAAGCTGCTGCATCAGGCCTTTTTTGTGGGTATTGAGGGCTTCGTAATTTTGGGCCTCGGCGGTGATCAGGGCGTCGAGGGTGCTCAGGCACGAGGCGATGCGTTGTTGTTCGGTCTTCTGCAGAGGAACGCAGAGCGGGCATTCGGTGACGCCGCCTTTGCTAAGGTGTGTCTGATTCGAGCCCATCATCGTAAGCAAGGAGGCGAGGATGCCGATTGAGCGTGTAGTAGAGAAACTTGCCGTCAATTTTGCTTGGTTTGAGTCTGCAAACACGCTGATTCACCGCATAGCGGTCGTCCGCTTCCACGAAGTAGCACTTTGCCAACGCCTTGCCTTTCGGGAGGTCACTCAGAACCATCAAGACTTCGCCAGCTTCCGCAATGAGATAGTCGGCGTTGGTGTATTTCTGAACCGCCCCATCTGTAGAAATGAACCGCGAATTCACAACGATGTATTTCCCGTTCTCTGCAATGTCCTTTTCGTAGGCTTTGCCGTTTTCGTAGCTAGCGAGTTGGTTCAGAGGCTCAATCACCCACTCCCCGACGTTTTGAAATTCGGGGAAGCGGAGGCGGGGTTGGGTTTCGCCTTCGCGGGGGAAAAGCTGCTGCATCAGCCCTTTTTTATGGGTCTTGAGCGCGTCCACTTTCCTGCGCTTGCGCGGCCATCAGCTCGTCCACCGAACTCAGGCACTCGGCGATTTTTTGTTGTTCGCGGACGGACGCTTTCCCGCTCGGCAGCGGCACGGGCAAAGCAAGTATATCGTCCTCGGCGATGCTCAGCGACCCGTGAGCACGAGCACCGACTTCAATTAAATTCCGTAACCACCGGCCATGCAGATTGCCGAGGAATAAGTAGTTCAGATATTGCGGAACTGGCGACTCGCCCTTGATGCGGAAGCACGTAAAAATGCTGTTTGGCACTGCGGCAAGTTCGTCACCGGAATACAACGCTATGAATCCCTCGGGATACTCCTTGGTGGCACTCTTGTTGTAGGCGAAGTCGTTCTTCTTTAGCTGGAGGTAATTGGCATAGGAGCTTCCGGCGATGATCCGCCCGAACTTTTCCATCTGACTGACCAAACCAACGCCAGAGGTGATGCTCATGGGAATGCAGGTTTGATCTCCCACTTTTGCGGTGCTGATCTTCGCAACCGATCCAAGCGTTTCCGTTGTCCAGTCCCCAGCCTCCCGAAACTCCGGGAAACGCAGCTTCGGCACCAGCGCGGATGTTGCCTCGTCCTCCGTGGAGGTGGCTTTCGTCTTACTGCTCATACGCGCTGAGTCCTGAGATGTCGCGGCCTCCGGCGCGTTTGGTGAGGAGGGGGTGCAGGTCGGCCATGAGGGCGAGTTCGGCCTGGGTGCGGGCTTTCCAGCCGAGGTCGAGCGGGGCCATGAGGTCGCTGAGCTGTTCGCCATCGAAGATGTAGCGGTCGAGGATTCCGTCCAAGAAGCTTTGCAGTGCTGCGGTGGCGAGGTGGCGACGCTTTGGTTTCATGTTTTCAGGGAATCTTTTGACTCAAAAGCGGAATCCGAAAAGACCACCATCTTCACGCGCATCAGTAAGAACCACGGGCAAAACGTGGTTTTTGAGATCAAAGTCTTCGATCTGCTCTTTGAACGCATCGTCCTCGTTCATAGTGACTATGTATTGAAAGCCCAATTCACTAGCCGTCTCCGCTCCAACTTGGAGGGCGCTGACAACTTGCCTGCCATCGACGCCGTCAAAGAGGTGGCTGTCGTGGACAAGGAAACCGGGGCCGATGCCACGTTTAGCGCAAAGCCGCATAAGCATCATGTCGAAGCAGAAGATCTGCATATTTTTAATGCCTTTGCTGCGTGAGCCCTGCATCGGGAATTGAAAGAGTGGGCCGTTAGCTGTTTCTTCCACGGTCATGCTTCCGGCAGATTCATAGAGCCGCTTCGAGGTTTCTTCGAAGGCGAGGATCGCGTCGGACAATCGCTCTTTTTGTTCGGTGAAGTCCCGCCGCAAGCGCATGGTCAGGCGGTTCCTCTCAATCTCCAATTCGTTTTTTGTTCCTCGAGTTGCTCCGCAGCCTCGAAGCGCTGGCGAAGAGATTCTACTTCGGCCTCTTTTCTCGCGGCAGTAGCTTGAAGCTTGGAAAACTGATCCAGCGCCCCATGGCTTTTAAGCACGGTCATTATTTCCGCACGGCGATTGACCAAGACTTGCTTCTCTTGCTCTCGGGTCTCTATCCGCAGCTTTGCGGCTTTCAATTCCTCAGCGAGGTAGTCGCGCCGGTTGCGAACAACGGACTCATGGAAACTGCGAACTTCGTCGTAGCGTTTAACCGCCAAGCCCGGAAGGATCACACCGGCCTCGGCATAGATGCGCTCCAGTTCGTCGAGCGGCGGCGGCGCTTCGGAGGACATGGCTAGCTCCAAGTCGCGGATGGCCGCGATATCAATGACATTGCCATTGAATAGTTCATTGATGCGGCGGGTGAGGGCATCAGCCTCCGCTTCCATTTGCGCATATTCCGGCAAGACACGGAAGTCAGCCAAATGCGCCTGCATTTCTTTCAGAGCGGCTTCGGCTACGGTCACTTGAGTGCGCAGATCGGAAGCTTTTCCAATGATGCTGCCGAATGCTCCAGCTCCAGCGGCTTTCTTGAGCTCGGCCAAGGTTTTCTCACGGTCTCGCACTTTCTGCCAGTCGCTTGCGATTTTCCAATCCAGACCCAAAAGAAAGAGCAAGGCGACTTGGTAGTCACCAGCCTGTTGCATGGTTGCCTGTTTTTCAGGAGTGGTAAAGACGCCGCTCAACTGGCGACGAACAAAATAGGCAAACAGGGAACGAAAGGTGGGAGCGCGCCCTTCCCCTTCTGGTAAGGCGTGCAGACCAAACATTTTTTCTCCAAGAAGCTCCACCCATTCCGAGTTTGATAAATGGGTTTTGCCTTTGAGAAAATCGGCTCCCGCAACGTTGATTTTGGCCTTTTGTTTGCCGGAACGTTCGGTCGTAACCGATTGATCACCCAGATCGAAGGTCATTCCAAAGTTCTCCTCTTCAAGTGCAGTGGAGCGAAAAGGGATCCCTTATCTGCATTCGATCCCGTGAGAAAGTGGATGGTTTCGACAAGGCTGGTTTTGCCAGCCCGATTGCGGGTCTGCTTGTCGCTAGCACCCATTTCCTTCTGTGCCACAAGCACGTTCAAGCCCGACTTGAATTCGAGCGCTTTGAACGAGGCAAGGCTGCTAAAAATGTTCTGAATCATGGCTTGGCGCGGTTGAGAAGGCCGTCACTGAGTTGAATCGTCCCCATTAGAAACAAGAGATCAAGGGCTAGAACGAAAGAGTCGTAACGAAGTGAAGTTTGGGGTGCTGAAGGTGCCGAATCCCGTGACAACTGTTCCCACAATGCCGATACGGTCATCGGATGTTCAAGTGAGGGAAGTATTCTCGCACCGACTGTGAGCAATGCGCGGTCTTGCGTGAGATGCTTAGTAGGGAGAATCATGAGATCACCTCCTTCGGAGCTTCATAAATGTCACAACTTTCGAAATAGTAGGCGATCACAGTAGACTGCCATCTCATGCTCAGGCGTCCCTCGGTCTCGTCCTCCCGCCCATGCTTGAAGTTCGGAGAAAATCTCGTTTGGCGTGTGTAAATGGCGCAATCCCTGGTATTCGGTGCGGAATGCCTCCGCGATGCGTCTTCGAGTGTTTCGTCGTGCCATTGTGCGAAGAACTTCTCGACGAGCGGGGCCTTGCTCATGCCGCCTTTGATCAAGGTCGCGATACTTTCGGACAGTGCGTTTGCCTTAATCTTGCCCATTGGGACATCGCGCACTGGCGCATCCGACGGGGTTCGGTCGATTTCCGAGTGTTTCGAGGACGGGGCGAAGATCATTAAATCCCAGGGATGCCTTGGTCTCGTCTGATGGGGCAGAAGCCAACCAAGGGATGAGTCGTCGGTGGTGAGCTTGCGAAAAATGAGTCGAAATTCCTCCAAACTCCAGGGTTCAAGTGTGATGCTGGGATTTACCTTCTCGAAATCGAGCAAAAGGTCAGCACATGGGGTGGAAGACCGTCGGTGGCATTATGGGCGAATACCCATTTATCAAAATGCGTGCTCCAGTGGACTTTTGCCCCCTCGAAATCTTCGGTGATTTTAGCGATGGCCACTTTCGCCGTCATCTCGTTCGGTGCATAGACTTGAAATAAGTGTTGTTCCGATTTTAGGAATCCATCGTTTGGCGGTTGCTCGCCATCTCCCCAAGGCCGACAGCCATGAAATCCGCCTTATAGGCCAAGCCCATCAGGCACTCGAAGAAACGTCTGGAACTCATCCCCCTTAGCGCGAAGAAACAGAGTCTGAAAACGCTGCATGTAATACGTCTTGGGTGAGGTTCATATCGATCTCATCTGCTCCATACGCGCTGAGTCCTGAGATGTCGCGGCCTCCGGCGCGTTTGGTGAGGAGGGGGGCAGGTCGGCCATGAGGGCGAGTTCGGCCGGGTGCGGGCTTTCCAGCCGAGGTCGAGCGGGGCCATGAGGTCGCCGAGCTGCTCGCCATCGAAGATGAAGCGGTCGAGGATGCCGTCCACGAAGGTTTGCAGGGCGAGCGGTGGCGAGGCGGTGCCGCGCGGCGATGGCGGCGAGTCCTGGGCGCTCTTCTCCGCCTGGAAGCGGGTGTAGCCGTCGCGGATGGCGGTTTCGCTGAGGCCTTCGCCGTCCTGGAGCGTGCCGATGTATTCGGCGATGTCGTCGCGCTCGTTCATGAACTTGGCGTCGGCGCTGATGAGGCCGATGAGTTCCTCGCGGCTGATCTTCGACCTTGCCCGGCCCCTGATCCGAGAACTTGGCGATGAGCTCCATGATGTAGTCGTAATCGATGACGGCGGAGGCGAAGAGGACGAACTCGAAGTCGATCTGGTCGACGGGGTCGTCGGTGGGCTCGCTCTTCCGCCACCGGTCTTGCCCTGCTGTTCTTTGAGCCGCTTCGCCGTCTCCAGATACACGCCTCGAAGCCGCGCAGGGCTTCCTCGGGAAGCGTCTGGTCGATGGCCTGTCTCCTCGGGTGCAGGTCGGTGTATTGGTCGAGCTGGGTCTTGAGCCGCTGGACTTCCTTGAACTGGGTGATGAAGGCGGCCTGGCGGCGTCGCCCTTCAGATTCGCCACGGCGAGGGCGTGCAGTCGAGGCCCTGGGACTTCATGAAGCCGTCGAGCGTCGGCACGGCGGTCTGCAGCTTCTGGATGACGACGGGGGCCTTGTCGACCAGCCAGATCTCCCGGGCCTGCTCGCCGGCCTCCCCGGAGAAGAGGGCGATGGCGGCATCCACGGCGACCTGCTGCTGGCGGAAGTCGAGGATGTGGCCGTAGGGCTTGGTGCCATTGAGCACGCGATTGGTGCGGGAGAAGGCCTGGATGAGGCCGTGGTGCCGGAGGTTCTTGTCGACGTAGAGCGTGTTCAGGAACTTGGAATCGAAACCGGTGAGGAGCATGTCCACGACGATGGTGATGTCGATCTTGTGGTGCGGCATGTTCGGGAAGGCCTTCCGCAAATCCGCGTCGGCCACTGCTGGTCTTTGATGCGCTTCTGCACATCCTGGTAGTAGAGATCGAACTCGCTGAGGCGGTGGTTCGTGCCGTACCGCTGGTTGTAGTCGGCGATGATGGCTTCGAGCGCCTTCTTCTTGGCCTCGGGATCGTCCTGGTTGTCTTCCTGCTCCTGCGGGCAGGTCTTCCTGGATCTGCTTGATGTCCTTGGCCTCGGCGTTCTCGCGAGCGCCGCCGGTGGGGAGAAGACGGCAGGCGATCTTGAGCGGGGACGAACTCGGGATCGCGCTGCCGCCTTCTGCTTCTGGAGCTCCGCGAAGAGGGCGTAGTATTCGATGGCGTCATTGATCGATGCGGTGGCGAGGACGGCATTGAAGCGGCGTCCGCCGGTGGCGGCGTCGTGCTTGGAGAGGATGGCGTCGATGACGGCGCGCTTGGCGATGGTGTTCGCCCGGCTTCGGCGGGTCTTGCGGCCTCTTCCTTGGGCTTGAAGTAGTCGACGTGAAAGCGCAGGACGTTCCCGTCCTCGATGGCGTGGGTGATGGTGTAGGCGTGCAGCCGCTTCTGGAAGAGGTCTTCAGTGGTGCGCATGGAGGCCTGACGTGTCCTCGATCTTTTGCAGGGTGGCATTGGCCTCGAAGATGGGCGTGCCGGTGAAGCCGAAGAGCTGGGCGTGCGGGAAGAACTCTTTGATGGCCTGGTGGTTCTCGCCGAACTGCGAGCGGTGGCACTCGTCGAAGATGAAGACGATGCGCTGGTCGCTCAGCGGGGCCAGCATTTCCTTGTAGGTGGGCTGGTCGTGCTTTTCCGCTGCGCGTTGCGCTTGCTGGTTTCATCCAGCGCGAGGCCGAGCTTCTGGATGGTGGTGACGATGACCTTGTCGGCGTAGTCGTCGGAGAGCAGGCGGCGGACGAGGGCGGCGGTGTTGGTGTTTTCCTCGACGCAGTTTTCCTGGAAGCGGTTGAACTCCTCGCGGGTCTGGCGGTCGAGGTCCTTGCGGTCGACGACGAAGACGCATTTGTGGATGTCGGTCGTTCTGCTTGAGCAGCGTGGAGGCCTTGAAGGAGGTGAGGGTCTTGCCGCTGCCGGTGGTGTGCCAGATGTAGCCGTTGCCATTGTCCTCGTGGATGCACTTCACGATGTGCCTTGCACGGCGTAGACCTGGTAGGGCCGCATGATCATGAGCTTTTGCTCGCTCTCGATGAGCACCATGTAGCGGCTGATGGTGCGGCCGAGGTCGCACTTCTGCAGGAAGCGTCCCGGCGAAGTCGTCGAGGTGGGTGATCTTTGTGTTGGCCTCGTCGGCGAACTCGTAGATCGGCAGGAAGCGCTCGTCGGCGTCGAAGGCGAAGTGGCGGGCGTTGTTGTTCGCGAAGTAGTAGGTGCGGTCGCGATTGCTGACGATGAAGAGCTGGACGAAGCAGAGGAGCGTCTTCGTGTAGCCGTTGCCGGGGTCGTTCTTGTAGTCGACGATCTGCTCCATGGCCCGGCGGGGGCTGATGCCGAGGGTCTTCAGCTCGATCTGCACGGCGGGGACGCCGTTGATCAGGAGAAGGACGTCGTAGCGGTGGTGGCTGTTGTCGGTGTTGATGCGGAGCTGGTTGACGACCTCGAAGGGTTTTTGCACCAGTCCTTGAGGTTCACCAGGGAGTAGTTCAGCGGCGTGCCGTCGTCGCGGGTGAAGCTGGTGATCGCGCGGAGGGGCGTCGAGGCGGTGAAGACATCCGGGGTGACGATCTCGTCCAGCAGGCGGGCGAACTCGGCGTCGGTGAGGTGGACGCGGTTGAGGGCCTCGAAGTTCTCGCGGAAGTTTTGCTCCAGCGTGGCGCGGTCGCGGATGTCGGGGCGGTCGGTGTATTTGAGGTCGCGGAGCTTCTCGAGGAACCTCGATTGATATCCTGCTCGCGGACGACTGAAGGCCGGGGCTCGGGGCCGTGCTCGTAACTGAAATTGGAGGAAATCATCGGACGGCACTCGCGGCTTAGTCAAATCGAGTTCTCAGTTTGTAGCCCGGAGGCTGCGATGAGTTGGTCGCGCGGGGGGGCTAGCGGTGGGTGCTTCGGCAACGACTGTCATCGGGGGACGATGTAGACGGTGCAGATCCGGAAAGGGAAAAGGGCGGGGATTTGACAGGACGGTGGTCCTTGCCGTAGCTGAATGCCGATGACAACGCCGTCCTCTGACCAGAGTCCGGTTGGTGATAACGCGTGATGTTCGATGCACCGGTTGGGATTGGTGGAGGGCTTCCGCCGTGGAATCTGAGGGTGACAACGATCTATTGGGGCAGATGATTGACGCCGGGATGGGGGTTGGGGGGGCGAGTGACCCGGGCAGGTTTTACCAACTATGTAGCGGCTGCACCGGGACGGGGCCTGTCGCACGCCGGGAGGCGTGCGGTCCCGATCCGTCTGTCCAGCGGCGTGCGGGTTGGAGTTTGCGGCTCCGTCGTGGGTAGGGCCTTCGGGCGTTGAGGACGCGGAGGTTGCCGCGTTTGTCGATCACCCAGTCGGCCTCTGCGGCAGGAATTCCCGGGCGAAGGTCGTTTTTCCCGCTCCATTTGGGCCGGCTGACATCGCCTTCTTCCGGTTCTTGAGTTTGGCCTCGAGGGCTTTGAGTTCGGTATCGTCCTGCTGATCCGCTTCCGAGGCTTCCTGCTTTTTGCGGCGGTCGTCGTATTCGACGTAGAGCGTGCTCGTTTCGCTCTCCATTTGCTCGTGGCTGATCGAGCCGGTGTGAGTGAGCAAGGGGAAGCCGTTGGACGTAATGATCTGATCCACGTTGTCCTTCCAGAAACCCATGCGGGTTTCCTGGCGGTTCTTGGCTCGGAGTTCCGCCGTTTCCAGGAAGATCACTACGAGGCGGTTCAGGGTATCGATCTCGTCCTCGGTGAGGTAGTTTTTGGCGGTCAGGATGTCCTGCTTGCGCACTTTGGCTCCTTTCCAATGCAGGAGCCCGAAATTCGGATCCTCACGGTTGGCTCGGGCAGTGATGAGTTCAGCGGCGGTTTTCCGGGTGACGGCGAACAGGAGCAGGTTCTGGACGGTGGCGAAGAATTGATGCGTGGCGCGGTCGCTTTTATCGTAGTCGCTACAGAGTGCAAAAAGGTCGCGCACCTTCTGGTAAAAGCGTTTTTCGGAGGCCCGGATGTCCCGGATGCGCTCCAGCATTTCGTCGAAGTGGTCCGGGCGCCCATCGGGGCTCTTTAACCGTTCGTCGTCCATGGCGAAGCCCTTGAGGAGGTAATCCTTCAGGATGGTGGACGCCCAGCGGCGGAACTGCACGCCCCGGGGCGAACGCACCCGGTAGCCGACGGCGAGGATGGCATCGAGGTTGTAGAGTGTGAGCGGGCGCTGAACCTCGCGCTCTCCCTCGGTTTGAACTACCGAGGAATCCTCGGTAGTTGCCTCCCGGCTTTGTTCGGAATCCTCGTAAATGTTTTTGAGGTGCAGGCCGACGTTGTCGACGCTGACGGCGAACAGATCCGCCATTTCTCGCTGAGAAAGCCAGACGGTCCGGTCTTTAGCCCGGAGCTGGATTTGGCTCCGACCGTCTTCCGTGGTGTAGAGGATCAGGTCGCTCATGTGGCCGTGGGTCTGTGGGAGGCGTGCGTTCTTTCGTCGATCAGCTCAGCCGCGTTCGAGCTGGAGTTTGCGGATCCACTGGAGGTGGGACTTGCGGGCGTTGAGGACGCGGAGGTTGCCGCGTTTGTCGATGACCCAGACGGTGGGGAGGGCGTTGATGCCGAGGGGGCGGGCGACGTCGCTTTCCCAGCCTTTGCCGTCGAAGTAGGTCGGCCAGTCGATGTCGAAGGCGCGGAGGGCGTCGTCGAGACTCGCGCGGTTTTCATCGAGGCTGACGGTGATGATTTGCAGGTCTTCCTTGGGGATCTTGCGGAGGGTGTCGATGAAGTCGCGCATCCAGACCACGGAATGCGGGGACTCGGCGGCCCAGAAGACCAGGACCACGACGCGGCCCCGGAGCCGGGCGATGTCGACGGTGCGTCCGTCGATGACTTGGAAAGTAGCTTCGACGGGGCGACCGAGGGCGTCCATGCGGCGGAGGTCGTCGTCGATGCGGGCGTCGAGCGCGGGCTCTTTGGACAGCTTGCGGGCGCGGGTGAGGAGGTCGCGCATGGTCTCGGGGACTTCGTCGCAGAGGGTGGCGGCTTCGACGAGGAGGCGGGGAGAACGGATGTCGTCGGGAAAGCGGGTGGCGAAGTTTGTGGCGGCGGTGACGATGGCTTCGCGGATGTCTTGATCGCGGCCTTTGATGGTCTGCATTTGCAGGGAGATGCGCCGGAAGGTGACGTCGGCGAGGCGCTGCCGGGAGATGCCGGGGGATTTCTCGAGCCGCATGAGGTCGCGCAGGGCCTCGGTGACGAGGGCGGGCTGGTTGGCCATGCTGCCTTCGGTCGCGTCGATGCTGGTGAGGCGGAGCTGGGCGTCGAAGACGCGGGGGTCGTCGGGGTTTTCGGCGATGAATCGTCGGATGGCGGCCCGGTGTTTCTCGAAGTGGGAGCGCGCCAGGCGCAGCGCTTCGTCGCGACTGGTCGGGTCGGCTTGCGGGCCTTTGTCGAGTTCGAGGATGACGGCCCAATCTTCGTCCGGGCCGGCGTGGAGGAAGGTCAGTGGGAGGAGAAACGCTAGGAGGAGGGCGGCGCGCACTGAGGGAAACTAAACAGGATTATGCAGGATGAGCAGGATTAACGGGATTTGGTGAGGGGGGCGCTGAAATCCTGTCGGTTCTGTCTAATTTGCCGGGACGTTTTCTGGCGCGATCTGGAGGTGCAGGGCGCGGTGATCGCTGCCGACGCGAAAATTCTCGGATCGATCGATGCCGCCGGAGTCAGGAACGATTTCCGGAAGTAGAGCGCTGTTGGCGATGAGGAAGTCGATTCGGGAATAAAGGTCTGCCCATTCCCAGTAGTGGGTCCAGCGGTCGCCGATGGGATCGACGAGGTCGATGGCGGTGAGGCGGTATTGATCGCCGCTCCCGCCGAGGAGTTCCCGAATTGGGTATTCGTTGCGGGTGTCGTTGAAGTCACCCAGGAGGAGAAGGTTTTCCTCGGGATTTTCTTCGATGATCCGGTTGGCGTAGTTTTTCAGGTAGAGGGCTTCCCGGGCCCGCATGGAGGCTTGGTCGTAGTCGGGGACGTCTCGTTTGGATTTGAAATGAACTCCAAGAATCCGGAGCTGATACTCGGGGTTGACCTGCACGGTGACGTCGAGGATACCGCGAGACATGGGCCGAAGAATCCCTCCCATGTCGAATTTGACGTCGGTTTTTGAATTGCGCGCGACGATGGGGAATTTGCTGAGGAGCGCGACGTGACGGCTTTTGTCGGCGGCTTTGACGTGTTCGGAGTCGGCGTAGTCGAGCCCCTTGGAGGCGAGGCGGTCCCGAAGATCCGCGAGATCAGATTCCGGTCCGATTTCGATGATCCCGATGATGTCGGGCGAAAGGCCGGAGATGACGTCGACGACCGCTTCCTTTTCTTCCTCGGGCTTCGGCGCGTTTTCGTCGCGCTCTCCGTTGACCGTCCGGCTCATGGCGAGCCAATTTTCGACGTTGTAGACGGCGACGGAAATTGGTTTTGGCTCCGTTGCCGTTTCGGTCGTGGCCTTGCTCTCGGTGACCGGAGCGGGCGGGGCTGAAGGCTGGGGCGTCGCCGTCGCCGCAGGTGTCGCTGCCGGAGATGGCGTCGGTGCGGGTGGGGCGGCGGATGCGTAGAGCGGAGCAGTCGTGATTGCCGATACGACAAACGCGCCGACGAGGCTGCGGAGGAGCACTCGAAAGGGGATCGGATCGAGGGCGGAGACCAGGCCTCTCAAACGGTCGGGTTGTGGGGCTGTTTGCCGGCTGGCTCCTTGATGTCGAGGTCAGCCGCAGTCTTTTTGATCTCGCGGTCGAATTCGTCCTTCGCTTTGCGAAATTCCCCGAGGCTTTGGCCAATGCCGCGGGCGAGTTCGGGGAGTCGCTTGGCCCCGAAAAGGACCAGCACAATGACAGCGATCATTATCCATTCCGGGAAACCGGGCATACCGAAGGCGAGTGTATTCATAATGGGTGTAAGTAACACCGGGGTTCGCTGGGGAGCAAATGAAATTGCTGGCAGTCGCGAAGGCGTTGGGTTGGCGGAAGTGAGGAGCGTCGTGACCTCCGCTTCTACGAAGTTTCAGCGCGGCGGGAGTTTCCAATCCTTTTGGAGGCGTTGGTAGTCGGCTGTGGGCAAAAGAACGTAGTGGGGGTGGGCGGACGCGCGGAGCCATCTGATGATGGGGATGAGGGTGTCTTCGGGCATAACGGTGCAGCCTGCGGTTTTGCGGTTGGGGCCGCGTTGGAGGTGGAAGAAAATGGCGGATCCGGCTCCGGGGACGGGCGGGTCGGCGTTGTGACGGATCTCGACGAGCCAGCGGTGCGGCGGGTCGTTGTGACGCATGGCCTGCTTCGCGAACCAGGCGGGCGGGTTGGCGGGGTCGACGGTGACGTGCTGATTGTAAAGCGGGTTGGTGACGTCGTCGATCCAGGCGTCGCTGGTGGTGATGGTGTGGAAGGGGTAGTCGGCGCCGGCGGGGAGGGCGTCGTCGAAGGTGTAGACTTTGCCGATGGCGAAGAGACCGGCGGGGGCGCGTTTGTCGCCTTCGCGCTTTTTCGCGCCGGGCTGGTCCTGACCGGCGACGCCACGGCCCCAGGCGATGCCGTTTTTGCCGAGCTGGATGCGGCGTTGGTCGGAGACGGGGGTCCAGGGGGCGGTGGCGGAGGTGCGCTGGAACAGCTGGATGGTGCCGGTGGAGCTGTCCCACGAGTCGGTGAGACCGACGATGAGCTGGCGGCAATCGGAGGGGACGGGCGCGGCGGTGGCGGTGGTGATGGAACCGCAGAGGGTGCTGATGGCGCAGAGGGTGAGAAGACGCATTGGGAAAAACTAAACAGGATTATGCAGGATTTTCTGGATTAACAGGATTGAGGAAAGGGTCTGAAATTTCTTTTCAAAAATCCTGTCAATCCTGTGAATCAAGTTAATCCCGTTTAGTTGGCGATGGGCGTTCGTGGTTCCTGCCATTTGCCGTGGTCGCGGATGAGGTCGATGAGGCGGTCGACGGCTTCGGCTTCGGGGATGTTGAATTTCACCGCCGTCTTGCCGACGTAGAGGTTGATCTTGCCGGGAGCACCGCCGACGTAGCCGAAATCGGCGTCGGCCATTTCGCCGGGTCCGTTGACGATGCAGCCCATGATCGCGATGCGGACGCCTTTGAGGTGATCGGTGCTGGCGCGGATGCGGGCGGTGGTGGCCTGGAGGTTGAAGAGGGTGCGGCCGCAACTCGGGCAGGCGACGTAGTCGGTCTTGAAAATGCGGGCTCCGGCGGCCTGGAGAATGTGGTAGGCGAGGCGGAGGGATTGGCCGGGGGCGGGCTCGCCCTGGATGAGGATGGCGTCGCCGATGCCGTCGCAGAGGAGGGAACCGAGATTCGTCGCCGCAGTCAGCAGACTCGAAACTCGAGAATCGACACTCGATGAATCCAGAAAGTGTCCTTGAGGAGGAGGGGGTGGCGGGGGTCGAGCTTTTGTGCCAAAAGGCGGTAGGCGTCGATGACGGGGAGGGTGCAGGTGTCGGGGATGGTGACGAAGAGGGCGGTGCGGCTGGCGTTGGCCGTGGCGATGGCGTCGTCATCGGTGGGGTCGATCTCGGTGAGGCCGGCTTGATCGAGGATGATCTCGGGCTGGTAGTCGCCGAGCTTGTCGAGCTTGTGGGCGAGGGCGTCGTAGGTCGGGCGGTGGACGACGATGCGGATGGTTTCGGTGCCGCCGAGCGGGGTGTCTGTGATTAAGAGCCGACTTGAGCAACGGCGGGCATAATTTGAAATGTGAAATGTGGAATGAGAAATGGAGTGCCCCGCTTCGCGGGGTTGGGTGGAAGCCGATGCCACGGAGATGAGTTCCTTCGCGACGGGGATCTCGTGGATGCTGTCTTCGGTGAGCGAGACGCGGACGGTGTCGCCGATGCCGTCGTGGAGGAGGCTGCCGATGCCGATGGCGCTCTTGATGCGGCCGTCTTCGCCGTCGCCCGCTTCGGTGACGCCGACGTGGATTGGGTAGTTCCAAGAGGGATGAGAAATTTGAAATGCGGAATGAGAAATGGAGTCACTTTCATTTCTCATTCCACATTCCACATTTCCCATTGGTTGCTCGTCGAGCGCAGCGAGACGAGCGACCAGTAAACGGTAGGCCTGGATCATGACCTTGGGATTGCTCGCCTTCATGGAGAAGACGAAGTTGTGGTAGTCGAGGTCGCGGGCGATGCGGGCAAACTCGAGGGCGCTCTCGACCATGCCGAGCGGCGTGTCGCCGTAGCGGTTCATGATGCGGTCGCTGAGGCTGCCGTGATTCGTGCCGATCCGCATGGCGCGACCGAGGTCTTTGCAAAGGGTGACGAGCGGGGTGAAGGCTTCGCGGATGCGATCGAGCTCGGCGGCGTATTCGAGGTCCGTGTATTCGCGGGTCTTGAACTTTTTGGAGTCGACGAAGTTGCCGGGATTGATGCGGACTTTTTCGACCCAGCGGGCGGCTTCGAGGGCGGCGGCGGGTTTGAAATGGATGTCGGCGACGAGCGGGACGTCGCAGCCGCGGGCGAGGAGGCCTTTTTTAATGAACTCGAGGTTCGCGGCGTCCTTGATGGTGGGTGCGGTGATGCGGACGATTTCGCAACCGGCGGCGACGAGGGCGAGGGTCTGCTGAATGCAGGCCTCGGTGTCCATCGTGTCCGAGGTGATCATGGACTGGACGCGGATCGGGTTGGCGCCGCCGATGGTGACGTTGCCGACGTGGACCTCTCGATTTTCGATTTTCGATTTTCGATTTTCGATTGGCACGGGCGGACGGAGTTACTTTTTGAATTCCATCGTCGGGGCGGAGTCGCCGCCGCCGAAGAGGTGGAGATCGATGACGTCGTAGAAGGTGACGTAGAGCATGAAGCCGATGAGCGCGAGGGCGAAGCCGTTCTGCAGGAACTCGAGGATGCGAACGTTGACCGGTCGGCGCATGATTTTCTCGATGATGGCGAGCGTGATGTGGCCGCCGTCGAGGACGGGGATCGGGAGGAGATTCAGAAGGGCGAGATTGACGTTGAGGACGACGCTGAACCAGATCGCGAGGAGCCAACCGTCCTGCCGCTCGAAGAGGCGGTAGTAGACGTTCATGATGCCGACGGGGCCGCTGAGGTGCTGGAGGCCGATTTCGGATTTGGTCGAGATGACCGCGCCGAGGGTGTCTGCCATCATGGTCATGCTGGATTGGATCTGCTGGAAGGGATTCGGATGGACGCGGTGGAGCTGACCTTCGAAGTCCCAACTGATGCCGCCGTTGGCCCAGGCGATGCCGACCTTGGGATCGGTGCCGTCCGTCGGAACGGCTGGGGTGACGGTGGTGGTGATGGTCTCGGTGCCGCGCTGGATCGTGAGTTCAACGGGCTGACCGCCGCCGGCGGTGAGTTGCTCGGAGAAGGCCGTGCGGCTGGTGAGCGGGGCTCCGTCGACGGTCAGGATGACGTCGTTCTCCTGAAGTCCGGCCCGCGAGGCGGGGCCGTCTTTGACGAGGCTGCCGACGGTGGGCGCGACGGCTGGGAGGAGGAGCTCGAGGGATTCTTCGCCGCGCTGGACGGTGACCGGGAGGGGTTGGCCGCCGGTTTCGTCGAGAAGGGTGGAGAGCTGGAGGAAGCTGCGGACGGGTTGGCCGTCGGCTTCGAGGATGATGTCGCCGGATTGGAAGCCGGCGGTTTGCTCGGGGCTGCCGTCGGCGACGGTGGCAATCTTCGGAGTGACGGAGGGGAGGATGCCGATCTGGCGGAGATTGGCCCGACCCCAGCCGTTGCGGGGTGGGGTGGCGGGGGTGATGTCGAAGGTCTGCCGGGTGCCGTCGCGGTCGACCTCGACGGCGATGGTGGGGTCTTCGCTGCTGGCGATGTTCCAAACGATGCTTTGGCGGGAGTTGCCGGCGGGACCGAACTGGGTGACTTCCTTGCCGTCGATGGAAACGATCCGGTCGCCAGGGAGGATGCCGGCCTGGGCGGCGGGGCCATCTTCGACGGTGTACCCGACGGTGGTGCTGGTCTCCATCTCGCCGACTGGGCGGCCGAGGCCCCAGACGAGGACGGCGAAAAAGAACGCGAGGAGGATGGAGAAGAGGGGTCCGGCGGCGGCGACGATGATCTTGTCGAGCGGGCCGATGGGTGGATATTTGGCGCGGTCGTTTTCGACCTCGCCTTCGAGGAGCTCCATGGGGGCGAGCTGAGGAATGGCGACGTAGCCACCGGCGGGGATGGAGCCGAGGCGGTATTCGACGCCGTTGATGGTCTTCTTCCAAAGGGGCTTGCCGAACCAGATGGCGAACTTCTCGACGACGAGTCCGCGCCAACGGGCGGCGAGGTAGTGACCCCATTCGTGGACGAGGATCATGAGGTTGAAGATCAGGATGACCTCAACGCAGATGAGGAGAAACTTAAGGGTGTCGAGGATCATGAAGAGTCGGAGCGGATTCGGTGGCGCTACAGAGTGGATGATTCTCGAGGGAAATCAACCGTCGGGGTTGGGGGAATTTCCGGGGTGGTCGAGGGGTTTGGGTGGTGAGGCCACTTCGTGGTGCACTTGCGTGCAGCTGCGACGGGCTGGAAGCCCGTCGCGGACGCCCTGGAAGGGCGTGATCCCCATGGTGAGTGTTCTCCCGAAGATTAAAAGAGGACGGGTTGGCCTTCGGTGAGGACGTGGACGTTTTGGAGGAGGCCGACTTTTTGGGCGGCTTCGCAGAGGCGCTGGGGGGGCTCGGTGGGCGGCTCGTAGCTGAGGCGGAAGGTGCCGTAGTGCATGGGGATGAGGGTGCGGGCGCGGAGCTCCTGGAAGGCGAGGAGGGCCTGCTCGGGATTCATGTGGACGTCGCGTTTGCTGGGGGCCTCGTAGGCTCCGATCGGGAGGAGGGCGATCTCGACGTCGTGGCGGTCGGCGATTTTTTCGAAAAATCCGGGGACGTAGGCGCTGTCGCCGCAGTGGAGAATGGTGCGGTCGCCGACTTCGATGAGGAAGCCGCCGAAGCCGCGGTGGACGTCGTGGAGCACGCGGGCGCCCCAGTGATAGGCGGGGGTGAGGGTGACGCGGACGTCGTCGTGCTGGATGGATTCCCAGACGGGGAGTTCGTGGACGACGTGGAAGCCGAGATTCTTGACGAGGCTGCCGACGTTTTGCGGGACGACGATGGGTTGTTGGTCGGCGACGGCGCGGAGGGTTTTTTTATCGAGGTGGTCGAAGTGGGCGTGGGTAACGAGGACGAGGTCGATGTCGGGGAGGTCGTGAAGCTCGAGGCCGGGGTGCTTGATGCGTTTGATGACTTTGAGCCACTTGGCCCAGTTGGGGTCGATCAGGATGGAGGTGCGGGCGGTCTGGATGAGGAAGGAGGCGTGGCCGGTCCAGGTGATGCAGATCTGGTTTTCGCCGATGGGGGGGAAGTCGGGCTTGAGGTTGGAGCCGAGGCGGCGGGTGAAGAGAGAGGGGATGAGGACTTCGGAGAGGAAGTTGCGTTTGTGCCAGCCGGAGCCGGGCTTCATGGTGATGTGATGCTCGGGGCGGCGGCGGCGTTCGGTGATTTTTTCACCGGCTTCGCGCACTCGCTTCGTGATATTTGTTCGGGCCATCTTTTGAAAAGTGGCCAGTTTTCTATGATTTCGGAGGAAAAGCAAACGATGCGGGACGCGATGCGGACGGAGCTGCGGGCCATGTCGCGGGCGGATCGGCTGGCAGCGTCGGTGGTGATCGCGGGGCGGGTGCGGGCGGAAATCGCGGGGGCGAGGCTCGTGCTGGGGTTTGCTCCGATGGGGACGGAGCCTGGGTGGTGGGAAGGTTGTCGCTTGGAGGGGGGGAAGGTGGCGTTTCCGCGGATCGTGGGGGAGCGGCTGGAATTTGTGGTGGTGTGGGATCGGGCGGAACTGCGGGCCGGTGAGCGGGGGGTGCGGGCTCCCGTGAGCGGGGAGGCCGTCGACGTGCGCGCGGCGGCGGTGATCCTGGTGCCGGGGCTGGCTTTTGACCGGGCAGGGCGGCGGTTGGGGCGCGGGGGTGGGTATTACGATCGGCTGCTGGCGGGGTTGCCGGTCGGGGTGAGACGGGTCGGGGTGGCTTTTGGCCGGCAGATCGTGGCGGCGGTGCCCGTGAGTGCCCACGACGCCGGGGTGGATCGGGTGGTGACCGAGATGGGTGCACTTGCGTGCAGCGTGTGACCGGCTGGAGCCGGAGCGAAGCGGAGACCGCCGGAAGGCAACCCGGTCACGACACCCTGGAAGGGTGTGCTCCCCGGGGGCGTTTGCTTGCGCTTGTCTTCGGCAGTTTGGTGCGACATGATTCACGCTCCCCCTCAGAATTATGCACAACTCTCCGGATTCCTCTCCATCGGCCGTTGACTCCCCTGATCTTCGCTTCGTGCTGCTTGTCAGCTGCGTGGCGGCGCTGGGTGGATTTCTTTTCGGATATGACAGTGGCTGTATCAATGGCGCGGTCGGTGCGCTGCAAAAGGCTTTTGGCGCGAGTGAACTGGGCAGCGGGTTCAACGTGGCGTCGATGCTGCTGGGCTGCGCGGTGGGTGCATTTTTTGCGGGTCAGATCGCGGATCGGTTTGGTCGGCGGACGGCGCTTTTCGCGGCGGCAGTTTGCTTTGCGTTGAGTTCGTGGGGCTCGGGGGCGGCGACGAGTTCGGAGATGTTCATCGTCTTTCGCTTGATTGGTGGGCTGGCGGTGGGCGCGGCGAGCGTGATCGCGCCGGCTTACATCAGTGAGGTCGCGCCGTCGGCCTATCGCGGGCGCCTGGCGAGCCTCCAGCAAATGGCCATCGTGCTCGGGCTGTTCCTGGCGTTCTTGACGAACTACCTCATCGCGGCGGCGGCGGGAGGCGCGAGCGCGGAGTTTTGGCTCGGTTTCGAAGCCTGGAAGTGGATGTTCTGGGCGGAGTTGTTGCCGGTGGTGCTGTTTTTTATTGGGTTGTTCCTGATTCCCGAATCTCCGCGTTACTTGGTGGCGGCGGGTGACACGAAGGCGGCGGAAGCCGTGCTGGTGCGGGTCTCGGGCGCGTCTTCGGCGGCGGCGAAAGTGGCGGAGATTCAGGGCACCTTGTCGAAAGGGCGGCGTCCGGGGTTTCGTGACCTGATCGATTCCGCGACGAGGCGAGTTCGTCCGATCGTGTGGGTCGGTCTTTTCATCGCGGCGCTCCAGCAATTGGTCGGGATCAACGTCGTGTTCTATTATGGAGAGGTTCTCTGGCGGGCGGCGGGTTACTCGGAGGCGGACGCGCTGAAGATCAATGTGATCGGCGGCGTAATCAACGTCGTCTCGACGTTGGTCGCGATCTGTCTGGTAGATCGCTGGGGTCGCAAACCGCTCTTGATGATGGGATCGGTGGGGATGGCGATCACGCTCGGTGCGTTGGCCGTGATCTTCGGGACGGCCAACGTCGGCGCCAGTGGTGATCTCGAGTTGGGCGGCGGAATGGGTGCCGCGGCGTTGATCGCGGCCAATGCCTACATCGTGTGCTTTGGCATCTCGTGGGGGCCGGTGATGTGGGTGCTGCTGGGCGAAATGTTTCCCAATCAGATTCGGGGTGCTGCATTGGCCGTGGCCGGGCTGTCGCAGTGGTTGACGAATTTCGTGGTCACGATGTCGTTTCCGGTGTTGCTGACGAGTATCGGGCTGGGTGGGGCTTACGCGCTCTACGCGGGCTTCGCGGTAATGTCTCTGTTCGTCGTCCGGGCGCTGGTGGTGGAGACGAAGGGGCGGAGTCTGGAAGATATGTAGAAACGGAAGCGGCCCGCCTTTTTTTGGGGCGGGCCGTTTCGGCGCTGGGTGCTGGGTGCTGGGCGCTGGGGGTGCGCGGCGTGATGCACTTGCGTGCAGCTGCGGCGGGCAGGGATGCCCGCCGCGACAGGCTGGAAGCCTGTTCTCCCCGTTTTTAGTCGAGGATCTTTTTGAGGTTGGTGGTGCCGAAGTCGACGGCTTTGTGAAGGTTGCCGGAGGCGCGGGAGAGGAGCGTGTTGGCCTTTTTCTTGGCGGCGAGGCGGCCCTTCGCGGTCTGCGTGGCTCCGTCGCGGATGCGGTCACGGAGGACGGCGGCGGCTTGATCGACGAGGCTGAGGGCCTGCTCGGCGAGCTTCTGTTCGCGGTCGGCGGGAATCGCTTTAGTCGCTTTCGCTTTGGCGGAGGCGGATTTGGGAATGGTCGCCTTCTTGGTGGCGGCGGCAGCCGTTTTCTTCACGGTTGTCTTCGCGCTCGTGGCCGGTCCGCTTCGCGGAAGTCTTCGCTTTAGCGGCTGGGGTGGATTTCTTGGTGATGGCGGTTTTCTTTTTTGCAGCGGGCATGGGAGGTTTCTACGAGAAATATTTTCGTTTCACAATAGTGATTGCGCCCGGCATGTTTGACGCTTTTCCCATGCAGGCTCTCCTTGATCTTCTCGAACACAATCCGCTCATGGCGCGGACGGACGTTGCCCGCTTGTTGGACCGCTCGGTCGAGGAGGTGGAGGAAATCATTGCGAAGCTGGAGGCCGACGGCGTGATCGTGGGCTATCAGACGGTGATCAATCGGGACAAGTGGTCCCCGGATCTGGTGACCTCGCTGATCGAGGTGAGGATCACGCCGGAGCGCGATGGGGGGTTCGATCGGATCGCGTCGCGGATCGCCAAGTTCGACGAGGTGCAGAGCTGCTACTTGATGAGCGGAGGCTACGATTTGTTGATTCAGGTCGAGGCGGGGAATCTGCGGGAGGTGGCCGATTTCGTCGCGCGGAAGTTGAGCACCATCGAGGGCGTGCTCTCCACGGCGACGCGGTTCCGGTTGAAAACCTACAAGGAAAACGGGACGTTCCACACGGAGCAGCCCGATTCGGACCGTCTGTCCGTCACGCCGTGAGAGCCCTGGTGGCGGATCACATCCGAACGATCCCCAAGTCGGGAATTCGGGATTTTTTCGAGATCGTTCAGTCGATGGACGACGTGATTTCCCTCGGAATCGGGGAGCCGGATTTCGTCACGCCGTGGCACATTCGCGAGGCTGCGATTTACTCGTTGGAGCGCGGGCGGACCGGCTACACCTCGAACTTGGGAGCTCCGCGTCTCCGTCGGGCGATCTCGGGATACGTCGAGCGGTCGTTTGGGTTGAGTTACGATCCGAAGACGGAGGTGTTGGTGTCGGTCGGCGTGTCGGAGGCGATCGACTCCGCGTTGCGGGCGATTTTGAATCCGGGCGACGAGGTGCTTTATCACGAGCCGTGCTACGTGTCCTACAATCCAAGCGTGGCGCTGGCTCACGGCGTGGCGCGGGCGATTCCGACTCGCGTGGAGGATGAGTTCGTCCTTCGTGCGGCGGATCTCGATGCGGCGGTCGGGCCGAAGACGCGCGCGGTGCTGTTGAATTTTCCAACGAATCCGACTGGGGCGACGCTCACGGCGGAGCAGGCTACCGAGTTGGCCGGGGTGTGCGTGCGGCGGGATCTGATCGTTTTGACGGACGAGATCTACAGTGAACTCACCTACGACGGGGGCCGGTGCGTGAGTCTGGCCTCGCTGCCGGGAATGCGTGAGCGGACGGTGCTGCTCAATGGGATGTCGAAAGCCTACGCGATGACCGGCTTCCGGATCGGCTACGCGTGCGGGCCGGCGGAGATCGTCGACGCGATGATGAAGATCCATCAATACGCGATCCTTTGCGCGTCGATCACGAGTCAGGATGCGGCGTTCGAGGCGCTGGAGCGGGGGGCACCGGCGGTGGGGAAGATGCGGGGTCACTACGAGCAGCGGCGAAACTACGTCGTGAGTGCGCTCAACGAGATGGGGCTGGAGTGCTTCAAGCCGCGCGGGGCGTTTTACGTTTTTCCGAAGATCACCGGGACCGGGCTGACGAGTGCGGAATTCTCGATGCGGCTGCTCCGGGAGAAGAACGTGGCGGTCGTGCCGGGGACGGCGTTCGGCGCGTGCGGCGAAGGCTTCGTGCGCGCGAGCTACGCGACAGGACTGGAGCAGATCAAGGTCGCGATGGAGCGGATGCGGGAGTTCGTGCGGGAGCGGGGGTGAGGTGATTTTTTGAACAGAAGGTCGCCAAGGCCGCGAAGGGGATGCGGGAGAGGTGCGACGCACGAGAGCAGAAACCGCTACTCGCTGGTCGTTTTGAACACGATATTGCGAACGTAGGCGGAAATTGGATTGGTGTTGCTCTCGAAATCGATTTGCTCGAACGCGATGTTGAAGCGAAGGGCATCGATGTCGACGTCGGCTTGGTCCACGGCTGGGATCGTTCCGCTGACGGTGACCGTCTGCCATTGGTCGGTGACGTCGAAGAGGGTTTTCCCATAGAATGATTCGCTAATCTTGTTCTTCTCGTCGTCGTCGAAGTTGATGCTCCCATCCTTCGGAAAATCACGGTAGAAGTGGAGGCTGATCTGGCTGGATTCGATCTCGCTGTCGGCGGGGAGGTAGACGTCGTAGGAGAAGGTATAGGGTTGGCCTCGGTCGTCGGGATGAATGTCGATGAAAAGCGTGGGGGTGCCGTTGAGGTCTCTCTCGTTGTAAAACTTGGAATATTCGCCGTCAGGATCACCGCCGATAACGAGTGCAGGGGTGCCGTCGGGGGCTTCGCCGGGTTCGACGGTGAGGCCGCTTTCGGGAGCGGAGCCGGCACCCTCTGGGTTTTCGTAGAGGACGTTAGCGAAGCAGACGGATGCGATGGCGAGGGCGAAGAGGGTCGATACAAGTGTCGTCATTGGGAAGCTGAATTGGGTTCGTGAATTCGAGGTTTCAGGATAGCAGAAAGCCACGCCGAGGAGGCGTGGCTTTCGAAACGTGTGAGCAACGGTCGTCGCTCGAGGTCGGATCAGGCGCCACGATTGCGACGGCGAGCGAAAATCGCGACACCAGCGGCGGCGAGGCCGAGAAGGGCGACGGATGAAGGCTCAGGGACGGCGACGATGCCTACATTGTCAATTACCAAGACGTTGGCGTTGCCAGCCGAGTAGTTCGCCAAGGGGGAGCGTGAGTTGATTTGATATGAGAATCGGTCAGCGCTGGCGAGTCCGGATACGTTAGCAGGGAGCCCTGAGAACTCACTAAGGGGCAGACTGACCGAAACTGTGTTGTTGGTATTGAGTTGGTTGACGAACACGGAAAACGCAGCGTTGCCTTGATTGATGCTGATTTGACCAAAGACGTTCGTATTCGTCGAATCTCTGAAGTTCAGGAACACATCGACATTAACGGGGGTAAACCCATTAGCCTGGAGATCAAAAACAATGTTGTAATCGGCGGCGTCAGAGGAAGTTAAGTCACCTGCGCTGAATCCTGGCTGTATCGTGGTCCTAATAAATCCACCGAAGCTGTTCGCAGCACTAGTGGTGTCAATCGTTAGGAACAGCGAAGTGCCGTCAATGGCGGGAACGCTCCCAGATGACGCGCTCGAATTCGCACCAATTGAGTCTGCGATTATTTGACCCTCGTCTCCGCCCGTCTGGCCCGAAGTAAGGCTATTCGAAAAACCTGTGAAATTTTCGATGTATGACTGACCAACCGCAGGTAGAGCGGCCGAGAGCAACAGAGAGGAGAGGATGAGCGGAAGTTTTTTTATTTTCACGATGGATTGGGGTTTATCGGATACGATTTGGCAGGTAATGCGTTGGCAAATCTCTTCCGGGGTTATGAGGAACGGTAATCGCAACAGCTCGAGAAGCAATAAAAGGAACTGTTGCAAATACAGGAGCATCCCGCGGCGTTTTCAAAATCTTAATCGGCGACGAGTTCGACCTCCGTCCACTCTTCGGGGCGGTGGAATCGGATGACGGGGTGGGCGGCGGTGGTCGAGAGAACGGGGTCCTGATCGGGAGTGGCGTCGTAGCGGGAAAAGCTGATGCGGAGGCGTTGGCCGGGGGTGAACTTCGCGACGTCAAGACCGAGGCCGGGATCGTGGCGGTGACCTTCCAGCCCTTTGGGGTCTGGGTGGCGGTGCTCGTGAAGCCGACGGGCTCGACGATGGCTCTGGTCGAAGGCGAGGAGGGGGTCGTTCGGGCTGGCGATCAGGCCGGGGCCGGGGAATTGGGCGTGGACGCGGTGGTTGGTCGGGACGACGTGGAGTTCGACGTAGTCGGGGCGGCCGACGGGCTGGATGAAGATCTCGAAGACGTCGCCGAGTTCCCACGTTTTCTGGTTGTCGCCGGTGGCGGCGGTGAAAACGTGGTCGTCGGTGAGATCGGCTTCGACGGTGAGCGCGGTTGGAGTCCAGGAAAGTCGGACGTCGCCGGGGTGGAAGCCGGGGTCGGGCTGAGTCGTTCCACGGTTGGCCGAGGTGGAGGGTGGTGTCCGGTTTCGGAAACGCGGATTGGCTTGGTCCATGGAGATGAGTGCGGCGCAACGGTGAGGAGCACAACGAGAGGCATGAGCGGAGAGAGTCGTGGGAAGTTTCATGGTGGGTGATGATTGGGTTTGAACGGCGAAGCGGGTCAGCGGGATTTCGCGGACGCTGGACGAGGATCTGAAGACATTTTTAACCAGAGATTCCAGTCACCATCTGCGGGGTCTGCGAGCAGTCTGCGGTTCTAACCCTCGTATTTCTGATCTGCTTCGTGGTGACCGTGCCGTCATCTTCTCGTCGCGTTGGATCGTGGCGAGCGGGCGAAGAGTCGGCGTAGATCCTTGATGCCGCCGATGAGGAACCAGACGGTGGTAATGGTGCCGGTGGCACCGATGAAGATGAGGTTGAAGAGCCACCAATTGGCCCACCACTCGTTCGGCCATTTGTGAGAAGAGTTGCCAGATGCAGATGGTGAGGAAGGCGGTGAAGAAGAAGAGGACCCAGCCGATGTTTAGCGCAGTAGATAATTTTGTCGCCGCGGGTGAACTCGGGGGTGAAGGCGAAGGCGCGCCAGCCGGTGGCGGGTGGGGCGATGTGATCGGCGCCTTCGGGCGCGGCGGCCTGAATATTTCCCCCGGTGGAGGAGGCGGTCCATGTCGACGTGGGGGTTGGGGGAGAGCAGGGAGACGACGAAGATAGGTGGCGACGGCGATGAGCGAGACGAGGAAGGCGATCTGGATGCCGTTGATCCAGAATTCGACGGGCATCGCTTGGATCCACCCGACGGCGGGGTAGGCGGCTTGGAGGGCGGGGATGCCGTTGGGCCAGAGGAGATTGATCGTGAGGACGCTGATGACGGCGAGCGTGCAGCCGACGATCATGGACGCCCAGGCGCCGGCGGTGGTGCCGCGTTTCCAGTAGAGTCCGCCGATGAGCACGGCTCCGGCGCCTCCGGTGAAGATCGCGCCGGTGGCTTGGAAATACATTTGGATATATTCGCGGAGCGGGAAGATCATGCTGAAAGTCCAGGCGAAGAGGGCGACGCCGACGATGGAGGTTTTTAACCAGCGAAGGTGCTGCGCGGGGGGGATGTGTTCGGTCTTTGCCGCGGGCCTGGCGGATGGGGGTGAGGACGTCCTGGATGAAGATGCTGCCCCACGAGTGGAGGTAGGTGGTGTCGGTGCTGACGGCGGCCATGAGCATGACGCGACACGAAGAGTCCCATGATGCCGACCGGGAGGATCTGCGAGAGCGCGACGGTGGTGGTCATCTGCGTGGCGATCTGGGGATCGCCGATGGCGGCGAGCGTCGACGTCGTCGCGGCGGTGGCGGCTTCGTGGACGGGTGCGTTCATGAGCACGTAGGCGCAGATCGGCGGCCAGCGGGATGAGGAGGTAGGTCACGCCGGCGCGGAACTGCCCGAGGAGGTTGGCCATTTTCGCCTCGTGGGGATTGATGGCGGAGCTGTTGTAGCCCTGCGCGCCCTGCCAGACCATGTAGTTGTAGACGGTGAGGAAGAGCAGGATGAAGAAGAAGGCGGGGTTGAAATCGGGGAGCGAGCCGGTGTCGAAGGGGTTGAGCTTGGACTCGCCCGCGGGGGCGCGTTCGAGCGTCTCGACGATGACGTTCCACGGAAACATCCAGAGCATCACGACGAGGAGGATCAGGAAGACGATGTTGCTGAGCTGCCCCTGGATGAAATCGGTGACCATGACGGCGATCTGGCCGCCGGTGAGGGTGATGAACACGGCGACGGCGAGGACGATGGCCATGACGATGCCGAGGGTGACATTCAGCTCGAGTCCGAGGCCGGGGACGGTCCAGTGGTGGACGGGCAGGCCGAGGAAGTAGATGAGGAAGCGACCGGTGACGGCGGGGAAGATGCCGTAGTTCAGAATGCCGCTGACCCAGCAGAGGATGCCCGCGAAGATGCGAAAGTCGCCGGCTGTAGCGCATTTCGAAGAACTGGCCCAGTGTCATGGCGCGGGTCTCCCGGTAGCGGTAGATGATCCAGCCGGAGAGGGCCATGAGGAGGCCGAGGGGGGCCATCATTGTGCCCCAGAATTGGGCGGTGAACCCGGCTTGGTAAAACTGTTCCCACATCGCGACGATGGAGACGGCTCCGATGCCCGCCATGCCGGAGGCGACGGTGAGGAGGTAGCGGCCGGCGCAGCGGTTGGCGGAGAGGAAATCGGCGACGCTGCGGGTGTAGCGTCGGGTGTGGAGGGCGAATCCCGCGACGACTGCGATGATGGCGACGAGGATCAGGAAGTCTGCCGAGTGGAGGTTCGCGAAGGCGAGGAGGGGCATCAAATCAGGGTGGGGGAGAGTGGGTGAACCGGCAACATTCGGAGATGATGCAAATAGAGGGATCGCGGACTCGATTCGATCTGCTGGCGTGGCGGCGGTCGGGTCGAGCGTCGTGACCTCCGCTTCCACGGGTGTAGTGGTCGACGTGAGGAGACTTGGGGCCCGGGGCTCCGGCTTCCAGCGTCAGTCGTCTTCGAGGGAGGTGACGAAGCTGGGGCGCATGGGTTTGTAATTGGTGCCGTGGAGAATGTGGGAAGCGGCGGCGCGGCCGAGTCGTCGGTAGTCAAAGCGAAGACGGGAGTGCGGTGCCGTGACGACGCCGGTGCCTTGAGTCGCGACGATCTCGGTGAGGTGCTGGTCGCAGGACTTGGCGGATCGCGCGACCATGTCGGCGATTCCGCAGGCGGTGAAGTCTTCGGGGCAGACGACGCCGACGTGTCCGTGGGTGCCGTCGATGATCTGGGTGAGGGTCTCGCGGTCTTGGAAATCGATCTCCCGCACGTCGAAATGGGCGAGGGTGGAGCGCAGCCGAGTCGAGCATGGCGGCGATGGCGGGTTCGCCCTGAAACGGAGTCACGAGGTAGAGGAGGTCAAACTTCCTCGTCTCGACGTAGTGCGCGACCATGTCCGCACCGGCGTCGTAATTCGGCATCAGGACTTCGGCGTTTTTCCCGGATCCATGGAGGAGCTGGACCATCTCGCCGTTGGGGAAGGGAAGCGGCTTTGAGGGTGGAATCACTCCACAGGTGATCGAACAGCAGGCCGGCGCAGCCGCGCGGGACGGAAGGCAGGAGGCGCTGGAGCTCGCGCTTCTGGCCGTGGGGGGTGGCGAAGACCGGTGGCTGCAGGGTGACCGGGACCTGAACGAGGGTGGGTGCCGACAGAAAGATCAGCGGGCTCCCGTTGGCCGAGCAGACTTCCGCGACGCCTTCCAGGATTTCCTGGTAGAGCTGACTCCATTGCCACATTTCGCGTCCGATGAAGCAGACCGGGCGCGCGGCGGAGGGTCTTCCGGCGGGCGCTGGAGTGAAAAAATCGACCGCTGGGACCCTGCCACACGACGCCCTCGGTCTCGAGATCCCGCAGGAGTCGAAAGATGGTCGAGGGGTGGATCGTGAACTGCTCGCCGAGCTCGCGGAGGGTGGGGAGGGGTTCGCTTTTCGGGTTGGTCTCGAGCAGTTCGAGAATCCCGGCACGAGCATGTTTCACGTAGATGGTCGGCTTTCGCGGCATGCGCGCAACGTGAAACCGAGGGTGAGTATTTGCAACATTAGATTGACGTTGCAGAATGGGTGGGATGGGAGAATTCTTCCGACCGACGTCACGCTGCACCCTGAAGGTCGCCGTCTGTCACCCCCCCCTGAAATACTTATGAACCTGTCTCCTGACTCGCGGCATTCTCCGTCCGGACCGCATGTTCGCACTCGTAGTCGGGGTGGCAGGTGCTCAGTCCGAGGTCTCCTCGACGGCGACCGTCGGGGAGCAGAATGAGATCGTGGGTGAGGCGGTGGAGACGGATTATCTACCCGACGGCGATTGGGTGCTTGAGTGGTCGGATGAATTCGAGGGCGATCACCGGTGACGAGACCGATCCGAAGATTACTCAGTGGTATCCGTTTCTAGGTTACACGCCGACGGATTTTCGCGAAAAGACCGAGAAGGGTCTTCGCTGGTCCGACGGGAGTGATCCGAATACGGCGCAGATGTTCAGTTCCAAGACCGGGAACCACTGGCGGGACGGGGATGGAAATCTTGCTGATCGCGCATCGTGACCGACAAGTCGGGCCGACAAACGCGCATGGCGAGCCGGGAAGGCGGCCTATCTCGTCTCGGGGTATCCGGATCGTTGGGTTAAGTCGGAGCCAACCGGAGTGAAATGGGAACCGGGCGAAGGGAAGTTTGTCAGCCCGCGGGGCGGCGATCTCTACATTACGGCGCGGGTGCGGAGCGACCAGGTGGTCGGGTCATTCAACGTGGTTCGCATTCTGGCTCTTCACCGAGACGCGTGCCTACAACGGGAATCCTACCGATGGCACCGAAGTGGATGTGATCGAAATCGCAAAGGGTGCGCCGAAGTACATGAACAAGAGCTTTAACGTCGCGAATCACTGGGGCTCGTCCGAATCGAAACAATTCAGCGCGGGGACCATGCCTCCGTCGACGTCGTTCGTCGACGTGACGGACCCGGAGTTTCACACCTACGCGCTCCATTGGTCGCCGACTTCGATGGAGTGCTCGGTCGACGGTCAGGTCTATTACACGTTCACCGAGAACATTCCGACGGATCCGGTCGACATGATGATGATGCTGACGATTGGAATTTCAACCCAACGCCTGGGATCCGAATCAGGGCGATGGCCGCTCTTCCGGGCCAAAGATTTCCGAAACGACGACACCCGAGTCATGTCACAGGCGTTCGTCGATTACGTCCGCGTCTACCGGAAGCGATAAGATGAAAGCGAAGATTTTGCAAATAGCCCGAGGACTTGCGCGTAATGCAACTGGCACGGATGTTGCACTACGAGCGACACCAATGAAGCCGCGAAATATGAAATCAAGCTCCATCCAACGTCCGATCCAGTCGGATTGCGCAGCCTCCGGGCGTTTAGTCTGGTGGAAGTCACCCTGGCACTGGGGATCGCGTCGTTTGGGCTCGTGGCTGCGGTCGGTTTGATCCCGGTCGGGCTCACGACGATGCGCGACGCGATGGACGACACCGCGCAGAGCATGATCAGTCACCGGATCTCGAGCGAAGCGGCGCTGACGCCCTTCGCCGAGCTCGACGCGAAATACGACGGCGCGAATCTTTACTTCGACGACGAAGGCCAGTTGCAGGACCGGGAAGGGGCACTTCACCCGTTACCGGGTCACGACCTCGGTCGAAGATATCGTCTTTCCGGGATCGCAAATGGCGTCGGCCCAGGGCTTGGCTTTGGCCAGCAACGTGAAGGTGATCGAGGTCGAGGTCGCGAACGTCCAGTGTCGACGGGGCGGAAAACGAGACTTCGGGAACCTTTAGCATTCCCGTCGCCGCTGGGAGTTAGCGAGACGAAGGCTAGAATCGATATGATCACCGGCGGACATGAGCGGCGAGGTCGGCGGGGATTCACGCTGATCGAGATTCTGGTGGCGATCGCCGTCTTGAGCGTCCTCATGGTGCTCGTGTTTTCGGTGATCGAGGACACCTCGCGCATCTGGCGTCGCAGCACGGCAAAGATCGAAGCCTTCCAGGACGCGCGGAATGCGTTCCAACTCATCACCCGCACGCTGAGTCAGGCGACGCTGAACGTTTACTACGATTACTTCGATTCGGGTGGGAGTTCGATGGCGGCTTACCAGCGGGCCAGCAACTCCAGCGCACTCGAAAGTTTCACCCCTGATCGCTACGGGCGGCAGTCGGAATTGAGTTTTCAGATCGGTCCAAACGGCGATTTTGCGATTCCCGAACGCTTCGGACTTTGGTCAGGCGATCTTCTTCCAGGCACCGGTCAGCCAGACATCGGACGAAACCAATTACGGTGGGATGTCCACTTTGCTCAATGCGTGTGGGTATTTCGTCCAGTTTGACCGGGCGGAGAATGCGCTGAAGCTCCCGGCCGCACGTGAGGGATACCCAGGGCGATCAGCGCTACCGTTACCGGCTGATGCAGATGATTGTGCCGACGGAGGACAATACGATCTACGGGACGACCGGGTCAGGGTTGGTATTCGGATCACATCGACGACGCCGAGGTGGCGTCGGAGAACATCCTCGCGCTGATCCTGCTCGCGCAGTACCCGAACGCCTCCAATCCGAGTATCTCGGATCGCGCCTACTCCTACGAATCGACCGCGAACGTGGGTGATAATCCCCAGCCCGCTCAGGCGAATCAACTGCCTCCCGTGGTCCTCGTGACGATGATCGCCATCGACGAGGCGTCCGCGGATCGGTTGGCGGGAGAGTTCGAGCTCGGAGCCCAGCCAGATCACGCAGGCCTTCGCGGGGAAATTCACGACACCGGCCCAATACGAGGACGATCTTGATGCGCTGAAGGTCGCGTTGAACAACGTGACGCCGCCGATTCGAATACCGAGTCTTCTCGAGCGCGGTGCCGATTCGAGCGAGTAAATGGAGCGCGGAATGAAGACGGAGTCCCGGGCGTTTTCCCTCGTCGAATTGCTGGTCGTGACGGCGGTGATCGTCGTGCTGATGGCCGTCGCGGTGCCGGCGCTGAACAGCGTGCTGGCCGGCTCCGGCGTCTCGCGGGCCGGTCAGATGATCAGTGACGCCTTCGTGCTCGCGCGGCAGGAGGCGGTCTCGAAGAACCGGGACGTTTACGTTCGGTTTTTCAAATTTACCGACGGTGCCGACGCCACCGCCGCAGTGGCGCGCGGTGCAGGTCTGGAGCAAGGACCCGGCGCCGGATGGCAAGGGCGTCGTCGGGAAATTGATGAAGTTCCCCGGGGCAATTTACATCAGCCCCGGGACGACGCTCTCGCCGCTGTTGGAGCGACGCGACCGAGACGGGAACGATGGACTTCGGGAGCCGACGGGAGTGCTGAAGTTCGCCGCGTTTCCGATTCCGGGCGACCGGGCAGCTCGATGGATCGATGAAGAACTCGAATTGGATGACCGTTCAGGCGGCGACCGACACGGCGAGTCCTCCCCAAAATTACTACACCCTCCAAATCAACCCCATCACCGGGAAGGTGCTGACCTACCGACCATCGCTCTGATGAAAATCCGTGTCCCCCAAAAATCTCCCGCTGGCAGGAGCCGCGATGCGGGTTTTGCCCTCGTCATCGTCCTGTCCGTGCTCGTGCTCGTGGTCGCGCTGGCGATTGCGTTCTTGAATCGAGCGACGACCGAACGATCCGCCGCGGCGGGATACAGCTCGCTCATCTCCGCGCGGCAGTTGTCCGAATCCGCCGTCGGTCTGGTGCAGTCGCAGATTAACCTCGCAACTCTGCAGGGACAGGACGTCGCGTGGGCTTCGCAGCCGGGAATGATCCGGACCTTCGATAATTCGGGCAACCTGAAGGAAGCGTTCAAGTTGTATTCCGCACCCGCGATGATCGGGACGACGATCGATCCGGCGGCTGAAGTCGCGAAGATTGCGGATTGGACGGTTGATACCGCGCGATGGACGGACTTGAACGCTCCAGTCGTTGTGCCCGTCGATGGTGTCGACGAGGAGGCCTACCCCATTCTCGATCCCGCCGCGATCGACACGACTCCCTCCGAGGGTTTGGCGTCGGAGGGTGCCATTGATCAATTCACGATTGATGGTGCTCCGACCACGCCCGATCAAAGCGCGCCCATGCCAGTCGAGTGGCTCTACGTGTTGGAGGACGGCAGCTTCCAAGCCGCCACGGGCTCGGGAACCGTGGCGGATGTGCCGACTGCGGATGAGAACAACTCGATCGTCGGTCGAATCGCTTTTTGGACCGACGATGATACCTCCAAGGTGAACATCAATACCGCCAGCGAGGGCGCGTATTGGGATACGCCGCGGGTCCAGAGCCGATACGATCGCGATCTCGCAACTTATCAACCGGCCAGGAATGAGTTTCAACGCTACCCGGGGCATCCCGCAATGACTAGCCTGAGTGCGGTGTTACCAGCGAAGTCTTCACCTCTGACATTCGACAGTATTTACAGTATCGCGCCGCGCGTGCAGGCGGGCGGATCGAACGTGCAAGTTTCCAACGGGGCCGAATCAGAATCGGAGACCACTCCGAGCAATATCTCGCAGATCTCAGACAGTCTGACTCTCGACGGAGACCGGCTCTACGCTTCAGTCGACGAATTGCTCTTCAACGTTGAGCGTAACTCTGGGGGAAGCGGGCCCAATCTCGACAAGGCTGATCTCGAATCCGCAAAGTTCTTCCTGACGGCGAATAGCCGCGCGCCGGAGGTGAATCTCTTCAACCTGCCGCGGATCGCGATGTGGCCCATTCACGCGACCGATAGCGACGCTACTCGCAATGCAACGGATCGATTACTGGCGTTCGTTTCAACGCTCGACGGAGAGCCGTATTTCTTCCAGCGAAAAGACCGCCGAAGCGCGACTGCGGACTACGCCGAGATCGCACGCAATCGGGATCTTTACGCCTATCTGCAGGGTCTATCCGGTCGGCAGATACCAGGGTTCGGCGGGTCGTTTGCCAATAAATACCCGCTGGATCGCAATCAGATTCTCACCGAGATGTTCGATTACATTCGGATCACCAACCTGCGCGATACGACGGTGAGTCAGCCCTATGGGGGGACCAATCAAGCCAGGCGCGGAAGCATCTACACAATTCCCGGAAACGGTCAGGTCGTGCCGATTCGAATCCCGTCGAATTCGGGCGGAGGACCTTCCGAAACCAAAGGTTTCGGACGTTTTCCCTTGGTCAGCGAGGCGTCGATCATGTTCGTCGGCGTCGGAAAAAACGACGGGGGAGCTTCGCCGGTCGGGGTGGCGTCCGGCCAGCGGCAGGCAATCGGAACGGCGACGGCACCCGATTTTGCGGGATACGACAACGCGACGCAGCCTCAGAACACGACTCAGGTGCTCGCGATCTTTGTGCTCCAGTTCTTCGTCCCGGCGATGGGGTGGAGCGATTACAACTCCGATTTTCTGGTCGAGATCGAAGGGCTAGACTCATTTCGCCTGGGAGGGGCCGGCCTTCCGGCGGAATCGATGGGATTCCCGGCGCGTGGGAGCGTTTGGGTATCCAACAACGATCTCTTCCACGGGCGCATGGTCGGTGGCACCGTCGATTGGCGATCGATGGTGGCGGATCGCACGCAGGGTGCGACGAGCAACGCCAGTTTGCCTAAGACGTTGAGCTACGAAGAGACCGAGGAGTCGCGTTTTCCGTTTTTCAGTAAAATCTTCGACATCCCGAATAACACTGGCGAGACGATGAGTTTCGAAGGTGGTCGCATCACGATTCGGATCTATTCCGGGCAGGAAGAGGCCATCCCGCCGATGATCGATTCTAACCGTTTGGTTCAAACGATCGAGATGGAGATTCCGGTGGGGCCGACCACCTTGCCCGTTCCCGGTCTCAGTCCGGCAAACGGGCGCTTGGTGGGCACTGAGTTTCGTCAGGATGGGAGAAGTCCGTCAGTCGCGCCGTTTGATCGGTTCGATACGGGGCCGGTGGACGGCACGATGGGACAACTGCATCAAGAGGATGTCGTGCGGAGCATGGTATTGGCAGGGGGTGACCCCCGGATTGTATCCGGGAGAAACGTTCCAGCCTCGGCTTACGTTCCTCACGAAGATTGGACGTCGACGAGTCACTTTGCGCACGGGTTGGTCGCAGGAGTGGCGTTTCGTCCGTTTGCTGGACGCACGAGTGGCCGGTTGGTCGAGGGGCTGACCTACAAGGCTGATGGTGTGCCGATTGCACCGAAGCATTTAAATGGCGCGTTTGCGGGAGGCTCGGGATCGTCCGTTCCCGGCGACTGGGACACGGGGCTGGCGCACTATTCCGATGGCGGCTACATCAACAAGCCGGATGAGGGGAACATCGAGCCCGGTTCGACCGCTCCGTATTTCGACAACAGTCAGGAATTTCAATCGGTCTCCCGGACATTCTTCACTCCGAATCGTCAAATTCCTTCGGCGGGAATGTTTGGATCGCTATCAACGGGGGTGAACACGAGCCGACCGTGGCAGACATTGTTGTTTCGCCCGGACCCGAGCGGTCAGCACCCGGGGGCGAAGGGTCGACAGGGCGACGGAAGCAGTCTGCCGGGAGCTCCGGCTGATCACTTGTGGATGGATCTCTTTTGGATGCCGATCGTCGAGCCGTATCCTATCAGTGAGCCAATGTCGACGGCGGGCAAGGTGAATATGAATTACCAAATCATGCCGTTTACCTACATCAATCGGGATAGCAGCCTGCGCGCAGTTCTCAAAGCTGAGCAGGTCATGGTGCTCGACAATGCAGATGCGCTCGGTGGATACAAGGCGGTCAATACGAACGGCATGCTCTCGCGCAACCCTCGTGAGAGTCTGAATCTCAGCGCGGCGAACGGCACGTTAAGGCAGTTCAAAAAGCGCTTTGACGATGGGGATATCTTCCGATCCGCGACCGAAATTTGCGATGTGTTCCTCGTTCCGCAGGGCCAGAATTGGACCACCGATGCGCAGGGCAGCGCCTTTTGGAATTCTCATCTTCTCACCGGTGATAATCTCCGTGAGCGGCCTTACACGAACATCTATCCGCGGCTGACGACGAAATCGAATACTTACACGGTCCACTACAAGGCGCAGGCGCTGAAGAATCCCGGTACCAATCAGGCGCAGTGGGACGAAGCGACGGGCGTCGTGGAGGCTGAATACCGCGGCTCGACCACCATCGAGCGCTACGTGGATCTCGATGCGGTGAACATCGACTTCGCGACGAGCACATCCACGAACGACACGCTGAATGACTTTTACAAGTGGCGAGTGCTGGCGAGTCAGCAGTTCGCCCCGTGAGGCCGAGACCAACTCGACGGTTGAGACTTGAGGCTCTTCAGGTCGTCCGTGATTAAACGGCGCGTCGGGCGCGGGTGAAAGCACTACGCCAACGGCGTTGCACCCCCCAGCCCGGGGTTGTCGCGACGAAGGAGCGACTACCCCGGGTGGGCTACCGATACCGTGCATGTATCCCAAAGGGATTCTATCCCGTCGCGCTGATACTACCCCTTCAGGGTAGTTTTTCTCATCGTGCTCTACCCAGAGTAGCCCGCGACGGGCAACTCTGGGCTGCAGGATTCAACGCGGTTGGCGTTGCCGTTTTCATCGATAAATCTCGGACACACTATCCCGTTGTTTTGATCACGATCACTCCGTTGGGGGGGAGGCTGTTGCCGGTCGCGTCGTCGACGAGGCGTTCGCCGGACGGGAGGTCCGGGAGTGGAAGCGGCTCGTCCGTCGGATTCAGGATGAACCACAGCGAGTGATCGGACGTGCTGCGGTGGACGACCTCGAGGCCGGTCGGGAGATTCGGAATTGGGGATGAGAGCCCGGCGTGTTTGGCCAACATCTCGACGAGATCGCTCGCGACGCCTGCCGTCAGGTAGGTTCCGACGTAAACGACGCGGCCCCGCCCGACGGGTCGGCGAGTGATGGCGGGCTGCCCGTCGACGTGGCGACCGGACCATTTGGCCAGCGTCTCGGCGCCCGCGTCGGGAGCCAGGACTTCGTACCATCGCTCTCCGGCGGTGGCGAACGAATCGCCGACGATTCGTTTGACGCGAGCGGGGTCATTTTCGCATCCGCTCTCCACGACGGTCACTCCTGCGAGCGACGCGAGGCAGCCGGGGGGCGTGGTGGGAATGATCTGATTTTCGAGGTCGCGGGTGGCGGTCCGGGCACCGATGACGAGCGTGCCGCCCGCCTGGACCCAGCGTTCCAGCGACGCGACCCACGCCGGATCGAAGAGGAGCCATTGCGGAATCACGTAGAGTTTCAGGTCGGCGGGGAGATCCGTGGGATGACAGCACCCGACGGTGAAACCCCGTTTCCAGAACTCGCCGTGAACGGCCTCGCCGCAGATTCTGGCTCGAGGGCAAACCCTGCGAATAGGTCGCATCCGCTTCGCGGACGTCGTAGGCGGCCATGGCGATCCCGACGTCGAACGAGACGGTCGATCCCATGAGGACGGGTCCGATTTTTGCCAATTCCTCACCGACCTGCTTCGTCTCGTCGTAGCGGCGACGCGGGACGTTGTCGTGGTCGAGGATGCCGCACCAATACTGCTCGGCTCCGGTGCGGCAGGTGCGCCAGCGGAAGTAGAGCAGGCTGTCGGCCCCGCGTGCGATGGTGGCATAGGTCATCCTCCGCATCTCGCCCGGCTCGGGATTGTTGTGGAAGTAGGGTGCCTGGCCACCGGGTCCGGCCTGGTGCTCGGGAACGAGGAAATTGCCGGACCAGGCGCGGGCGCGGTCGCAGTTAAATGCGTGCGTGGCGGGGCGGAGCGCGGAGTTTTTCTCGAAAAACGGGTAGACGTCGTAGCCGAGGAAATCGAGGTCCTCGGTGAAGGGTCCGCGGAAATCGATGCCGCCGAAGATCCCGTTGTGAAACACGAACCAATCCGGATTCGCGGCTCGGAGCAGCTCGACCTGATCGTGTTGGAATTCCGTCGCGATCCAGCTCAGCGCGCGCTGATAATCGAGGGCGTGTCCGGGATTGAGAAAGGTCGGGCGCATCGGGCGTGGGGTTTCGACCTGCTCGAAGTCGGTGTAGGTCTGCGCCCAGAATTGGGTGCCCCACGCGCGGTTGAGCGCAACGATGTCGCCGTCGTAGAGCCGCCGCAGATACTCCCGAAAGGCCTCCTGCGTCGCCGGCCCGTGGTCGTTGTCCAGGTGGCAATAGAACTCGTTGTCCGTCTGCCAGCCGATCACGTGGGGGTTCGCGGCGAAATGCCCGGCCATCGCTCGCGTGATCCGGCGGGAGTGCTCGCGGAACGTGGGATGCGCGAGGTCGGCGTGTTGCCGGGAGCCGTGGCGCATCGGGCGGTCGGCGCCGTCGACCCGCAGGATCTCCGGATGGCGCTCGGTGAGCCAGCGGGGCGGTGTCGCGGTCGGCGTGCAGAGGATCGTGTCGATGCCGTGCACGCCGAGGTGGGCGATGGTCTCGTCGAACAGGGTGAAATCGAATGCGCCTTCGACAGGTTCAATGAGGTCCCAGGCAAACTCCGCCATTCGAACGACGTTGAAACCAGCCGCCCGCATTCGGGTGGCGTCGTCCTCGCGGGTCGCCGCGTCCCAGTGCTCCGGGTAGTAGCAGGCACCGAAAAGGAAGCGGTCGAGTGGCAGGGGGCGGGCGTGGGAAAGGGAGGTGCGACCCGTGGGGACGAAGCGGTGCAGTGAGGACGGCGAATTCATGGAAAGATTGCCCAAGAGTTTCCGCTGCGAGCCGGAACCGACAAGGACGAACGGTTCCGAGACCTATTTTCAATGTCGCCTGGCCAAGATTCGGCGGATTGTGACTGGACCCCGGTTCGGCTTGAGGTATAAGAAAAACTAATGCAATCCGCGAGCGATCAAAACCCCTCTGGCGCCGACGCGTTGAAAATGGGTTTTTGGACGCTGAAAATCGCTAAAATCGTTGACGTTGTCGGAGTCGGGCAAGTAACACGCTTGTTCGCGTTTTCTGGACGCGGGCAGTAACCGAGATGCTCAAATACTTTTTCATTTTCTTCGCGCTGGCCGTCGTGACGGTTGTGGCGCTGGCAGGTTTCCGTGGGCAGCGTTTCGAATCGCGCCCGATCGAGATCTTTCCCGACATGGATCACCAGCCCAAGGTGAAGGCGCAGAAACCGAGCGATTTTTTCGCCGATGGATCAGCGACCCGGGTGCCCGTGGCGGGAACCGTCCCGATGGGCTACGCGATGCCACTCGAGGCGGGTGACCAGGCAGCGAACGTCGCGGCGGCAGGTCCCTACAAGTCGATCCGGTTCAGCGGCGCGCCCGGTTATTTCGATACCGGTAAGTTCGGCGACCAGTGGGGGACCGGGGTTCCGTTCGAGGTGACCTCGGACATTCTCGCGCGGGGTCAGCAGCGGTACGCGATCAGTTGCGCGGTTTGCCATGGCGCGACCGGCCAGGGTAATGGCATTACGTCGAAATACGGGATCGTCGGCATCGCGAATCTGCACCAGGACCGCTTCCTGGAGATGGCTGACGGCGAGATTTTCAACACGATCACCCACGGTAAAAATACGATGATGGGCTACGGCCACAACATTCAGGTCCAGGACCGCTGGGCGATCGTCGCCTACGTTCGGTCGCTGCAACGCTCGTGGCAGGGGACCATGGCCGACGTTCCGGAGGCCGAACGGGCGCAACTCGAATCTCAGCAATAACCGCATGTCCGCTTCTCTGGAAACCTCCGCCCCCGCGCACCACGGGCACTCGCCTGCGGGACCACCGCCCGCCGAGATTTTTGACTACAAGCACGTCGGCGGCAAGTTCTTGATCCTCGGCCTCGTCGGAGGTTTGGCGCTCTTGGGGAGCTTCATCTGGGGATTTTTCCAGCCCGCGCAATTCGCGTTCTCCTACCTGTTCGCATTCTTCTTTTTCTTCACGATCTGCCTCGGGGGGCTCTTCTGGACGCTCGTTCACCACGGGGTCGACGCCGAGTGGTCGGTGACCGTGCGTCGCCAGATGGAAAATCTCGGCAGTTTGCTGATCTTTGTCGGGATCCTCTTCATCCCGCTGATTTTCGTGAAGGACCACCTCTGGCATTGGATGCTGCCCGAGAACGCGGATGATCCTCTGCTGACCGCGAAGTGGCCTTACCTCACGCCGGCATTCTTCTGGGCTCGGTGCGCGTTTTACTTTGGTTTCCTCGCGCTGGTGACGTGGCTGTTCCGGCGAAACTCCATCGCACAGGACGCGGCGGGTGATCCGAAATACACGGTTTGGAACCGCAAACTCACGTTCGCAACGTTACCGCTTTTCGCGATCACGCTGACCTTCGCCTCCATCGATTACCTCATGGGCCTCGATTATCACTGGTTCTCGACCATGTGGGGCGTCTACATCTTCGCCGGGACGGCCCTCAGTTCGATGTGCGTGTTGGTGTTGATCATCACCGCCATCCAGAGCGCTGGTTACCTCAAGGAAGTCGTCACGATCGAGCACTACCACATCATGGGTAAGCTCATGTTCGCGTTCACCGTCTTCTGGGCCTACATCGGATTCAGCCAATATATGCTGATCTGGTACGCAAACATTCCGGAAGAAACGATCTGGTTTCTGCGCCGCAACACCGAGTCCTGGTGGTATTTGAGCCAATTTCTCATGATCGGGCATTTCTTCATCCCGTTCCTGCTTCTACTGCCCCAGCCACTGAAGCGGAAACCGTATTATCTCTGCGGAATGGCGGTCTGGATTCTGATCATGCACTTCATGGATCTTTACGTCGTGATTCTGCCGGAGCTGCACAAGGCCGGCGTCGCGATTCATCCGCTGGACTTGCTTTGCCCGCTTGGCATTGGCTGTCTCCTGGCGGCGGTCTTCCTCAAGCGGCTGGGTGACTCGAGTCTCTTCCCCGCGAAGGATCCTCGCCTGCTGCTGTCGATCAATCTCAAGAACTGATGTCTGACACTCACCCCACTCCTCAACCGACCAGTGAGCGGTCGGTTTGGCCGATGTTCTTCGGCGCGCTCGCGATGATCGCGATCTTCTGGGCAGCAGCCTGGCTGCTGCGGTCGGGTTCCACCGGGCCCAACGACGACGCGGAGAAGGCCGAGGTTCGCCGGGCGAATTTGGAAGAGTTGACGGCCGCTGACCAGGCGGAGCTCGAGGGCTACGGATGGATCGACCGCGAGAAGGGCATCGTTCGAATTCCGATCCAGCAGGCCATGGAACTGGAACTGGCGAACCTGAACGAGCAGGAACCACGGGCTGCTTACCCAATCGCGACTCCAGCCCCGGCGGTTGCCGCGCCCGCAGATCCGGATGCGGGAGCCGAATCTGACGCTGCTGCTGAGCCCGACGCTGCTGCCGGGCCGACCGGCAATCCCGCGCCAGCCGACCCGGTTGCGGCGACGCCGCCCGCTGCAGCCGAGGCGCCCGCTGCAGCCGAGGCGTCCGCTACCCCGGAAGCTGAACCGTCACCGGAGGCTGCCGCTGAAGATTCCGATCAATCCCCGGATGAGCCTGCCGCCGAGGCCGAGCCGACCCCGCCCGGTGCGGATCCTGCCAACTCGCCCGAGCCGGCCCCAACGAACGAACCCTCATGACCGCCGGAACGTCCAACGTCCATCCCTCGATGAATCCCGGATCTCTGGCTTACAGCGGTCAGGCTCTGATCGACCGCTCCACTCGTGGCCCCGTCCTGCTCTTCGTGGGCCTGGGAACGGTGTGGCTGGTGGTCGGATCGCTGCTCGCGACGCTGGCCGCGTTCGAGCTGGTTCTGCCCCGCCTCTTTGATGGCCTCGCCTTTCTCAGCTACGGACGGGTCCAACCCGCGTCGATGAACGCGCTCATTTACGGATGGGCTTCGCAGGCTGGAATCGGTCTCGGAATTTGGCTGACGACTCGTCTGAGTGGGGTTGAGTTGCGTAACCACGCTCTGCTCATCTGCGGTGCGATTCTTTGGAACCTGGCCCTGCTGGTCGGCGTGCTGTCCATTCTCGGGGGTGGAAGTTCCTCGCTGCGATTGCTCGAGATGCCGGCTGGAATCTCGCCGATCCTGCTGATCGCCTACGGACTGATCGCGTCGTGGGCCTTTGTGATGTTCCGTCTGCGCCGACCGGGAGCGGTCTACGTCTCGATGTGGTATCTGCTGGCGGCGTTCCTCGCTTTCCCGTGGCTCTACGCGACCGCAAATGTGCTGCTCGTCTGGAGCCCGGTGCCGGGCTCGGCAACGGGTCCGATCCACGCCTGGTTCACCAACGGGATCATCCATCTCTGGCTCGTGCCAATCGCGTTGGGCCTCATTTACTACTTCATTCCCCGAGCGCTGGGCCGTCCGGTTTACAGCTACGGATTGGCAGTTTTCGGATTTTGGTCGTTGCTCGTTTTGGCAAATTGGAGCGGATCTGAATCAACTGATTGGTGGTCCGGTTCCGGTCTGGTTGGTCAGCGCGAGCGTGGTGGCCACGGTGCTGCTACTGCTCCCCATGCTGGCCGTCGGCGCGAACTTGCGGATGACGGCAGCCGGCGCGCCAACTCCGGACCAAAGCGTCACGCTGCCCTTTTTTGTGGCCGGGTTCTCCTGCTACGCACTGTTCGTCGCTCTGCAATCGATGATCGTCTTCCCGTCCGTGAACAGTCTTTACCACTTCACGATGGTGACCTCGGGCCTGTCGACGCTGGTGGTTGGCGGGATGGTGACTCTCACGTTCTTCGGAGCCATCTACTCGGTGCTACCGAGGCTCTACGGCTCGCAAACGGCTCTGATCGGTCTGCGCCCGGTGATTCTCTGGCTGAGCGTTGCGGCACTCGGAATGATTGTCACTTGTGCGTTGATTGGTGGGATGACTCAGGGATTCTCGATGCGCGATCCCGGAGTGACTTTTATTTACAGTCTTAAATTCGCCGAGCCCTACCGGGTGATGGTCGCGATCAGCGAGCTGACCCTGTTGGCGGTGAACGTGATGTTTGCCACGACGTTGGCCGTGACCCTGGCCCGTCCGATCGTTGTGGCGGAAAAGGTCAGCACGGCGTCGACCCCGGCGGTGGACGAGAGGGAGGTTGTTTCCGTATGAGCACGCTGCCGAAATTATTTTTGGGAATTCTGGTCGTTTTCTCGTCCTCCTGGTTGGGAATCGTGGCTTACGCTTACGTGAGCCAGGGTAGCCTGCAACCTGAGGTTTCCGAGGAGACGGGTGCCATGGTCCCCCCTCCGTGGCCCGGGACCGCGACGCTGGGTCAGAACGTTTACGCAGCGAATGGCTGCGTCTCCTGCCACAGTCAACAGGTTCGCCCGCTTCCCCAGTTCACCGACATCACCCGCGAGCTCGGACCCCGTCAGACGGTGCCGCGCGATTACCTCCGGACGACGATGCCGTTCCTCGGAATCGAACGCATCGGGTCGGATCTGAGCAACATCGGACTCCGGCAAACCGAAGCTGCCTACCTCTACCGCATGCTTTACGAGCCGACCGTGATGACTCCTGGCTCGAATATGCCAGCTTACCGTTACCTCTTCGAAGAGCGGAAAATTTCCGGCCAAAGCAGCGAGCTGGCGGTTGCCGTCGAGGGACCCTGGCAGCCGAAACCCGGCTACGAGATCGTCCCGACGAAACCGGCTCAGGACCTCGTTTCGTATCTTATGTCGCTGAAGCGCGACTACCCGCTTCCCGAAGCACCGGCTCCCGCCGAAGAAGAGTAACCAATTTTTGTCAAAGTGACCGACCCGCATTCTCCATCGTCCGACAAGCTCCCGGCCGCCGACCCCGGTGAGCCGACAGCTGCAGCAGCTCCGGTTCCTTCGTGGCTCTGGATCCTCGCCGTCGTGTTGGTTGGGTGGGCTGCGCTTTACCTGGGGCTGAATAGCGGCGGCTTTCAGTCGGACGTTTTCAACGCCACTCAGGTCTCTTGGAGCGGCGGCGGCGGTGGTCCGGCGGGTCCTCCCGATCCGATGGTGCTCGGCAAGCGAATTTACTCCGCGAATTGCGTGGTCTGCCACAAAGCGGACGGATTGGGCGTCGCGGGTCAATTCCCACCGCTGGTTGCCAGCGGCTGGGTTCTTGATGGCGATTGGCACGGGGATAATCACCTGGTGAAAGTGCTACTTCAGGGGCTCCAGGGTCCGGTCGAGGTGAAGGGTAATATTTACAACAACGCGATGCCCGCCTGGAAGCAGCTGAAAGATTCCGAAATCGCCGGGGTATTGACCTACATTCGCAACGAATGGGGAAATCAAGCCGAGCCGATCACTTCGGATTACGTCGCCTTGATTCGCGAAGAAACGGCGGATCGGAGCGAGCCCTGGACGCAAGCCGCCCTGCAGGCGATCCCCCGGCAGTTGATTTCCGAAGCGGGTGGAGGACCAGCGGCTGACGCCGGTTCGGAGGCACCGGCTGAAGAGGGCGCTGATGGTGCCGCAGCCCCTGAACCGGACGCCGCGGCGCCCACTACCCCGGCTGGTGCGTGACCGAAGCGTCGACCTCCCATTTGCACAACGCTCCCACAGCCCTTAGCCTTTCGACCCGATGAAGTGCCTCCCGTTTTCTAAAGTCCGATTCCTGTTTTTCCTCGGGTTTTTGTTGGTGGCCGGTCTCTGCCCGGACCTCATGGCCGAGCAGCGGACCAACAATCCGTATTGGACTCCGCCGAGCGCGACGACGAACGCCGAGAAGATCGACGTGATCATCAACGTCATCTTTTGGCTCACGGCCGGTGTCTTCGTTCTCACTCAGGGCTTTTATATCTACTACCTCATTCGTTACCGGCGTCGTCCGGGCGTGAAGGCGTATTACATCCACGGGAACAACAAGGCGGAGTTGATCTGGACGGCACTGCCGACCGTGATCTTCCTCGCGCTCGCGATCTGGGGTGACCACGTGTGGAATCAGATCACGAAAACGGCGCCGCCCGTCGATGCCGTCACCGTCGAGGTCGTCGGCTACCAGTACGCGTGGGACCTGCGCTACGGCGGCGCGGACGGCGTCTTGGACCCGGTTGATCTCGCCCAACTGGGTGGAACGGAGAACAAGTTCGGTCTGGTCCGGGACGACTTCGATCAATCTGACGATTTTTCGTCGACCGAACTGGTCATCCCGGTTGGGAAGCCGGTTCACATCATTTTGCGGTCCCGCGACGTGATTCACTCGTTCTACGTTCCTGAGTTCCGGTTGTACCAGGACGCCGTGCCTGGTCGGACAATCGACTGGGTCTGGTTCGTGACAACCCGCGAAGGAAATTTCGAACTCGCGTGCAGTCAGCTCTGCGGCTCGGGGCACTACAACATGAAGGCGCCGATTCGCGTGGTGAGTCAGGCGGAATACGACGAATGGTTCGCTGGCAAAGTGAAGTCCCGCGCGGAAGAAGTCGCCGCCGCCAGCGCGCCGGAAAAGATCGCCGCCGCTCAGTAACGGTGTGGCGGCTTCCAGCCGCCAACAAGAGCTCGCTGGCTGGTTTTTTGAACAGAAGGCGCAAAGGTCGCAAAGAAATCGGACCCGGCTCAAAATCTCACTCTGGATGGGAAAGGTGATCGTTTAGGGCTGGGGAGGGACGACGCACCTCAAAACTCTCGAGTTCGAGGAATTCAACTCTCAACTACGAACTCTCACCTGACTCCATCCTCCATCCTCACCTCCCCAGCGCTTCGCGAAGGAAGGGGGCGGTGTGGGAGCGTTTGGCGGTTGCGACTTCCTCCGGTGTGCCGGCTGCAAGGATTTCGCCACCGTTGACTCCCGCTTCGGGGCCGACGTCGATGAGGTAGTCCGCTTCGGCCACCACGTCCATGTGATGCTCGATGACGACGACCGTGCCGCCCTCTTCGACCAAGCGGTGAAGGACGGCGATCAAATTGACGACGTCGGCGGTGTGGAGTCCGATGGTTGGCTCTTCGAGCACGTAGAGGGTGGTCTTGCCCATGCGGGTCGTCCGCAGAGCCTCGGCCTTCGGAGTCGCGCGGCGGGCGAGCTGAGTGACGAGCTTGATGCGTTGAGCCTCGCCGCCGGATAGCGTCGGGCTGGCCTGGCCGAGCTGGAGGTAGCCGAGGCCGGTCTCGACCAGGAGGTCGAGCGAGCGTTTGATCTTCGGGATGCTGGCAAAGAATTCGGCGGACTGGTCGACGGTCATTTCCATGACGTCACCAATCGATTTGCCGTCGAAAAGCACTTCCAACGTCTGCGAGTTGTAGCGTTTGCCGTGGCACTCCTCGCAGGGCATGTAGGTTGTCGGGAGGAAGTTCATCTCCAGCTTGATGATGCCCTGGCCGAGGCAATTCTCGCACCGACCGCCCTCGTTGTTGAACGAGAACCGTGAGGCCGTGTAGCCCCGCATGCGGGAATCCGGGAGCTGGGCGTAAACTTTGCGGATCTCGTCGAGGACCTTGATGTAAGTCGCTGGCGTCGAGCGCGACGTCTTGCCGATGGGAGATTGGTCGACCTCGAGGACGGCGCCGATTTTGTCGATGCCGTGCACGCTGTCCCAATCCTCGGAGCGGACCTTCTGTTTTCCCCGGGCCATCTCGGCTTTCACGGCTGGGACGAGAACGCCCCGGACGAGGGTGGATTTGCCGGAGCCCGAGATGCCCGAGACGACCGTGAGGCGATGCAGCGGGATGCGGACGTCGATTTCCTTGAGGTTGTGGCGGCAGGCCCCCTTGACGGTGATCCAATCCTGGACCGTATCGAGCGGGCGGCGCGGGCCGTGCATCGGATGCTTGATGGGTTCGCGGAGATATTTCGCGGTGAGCGAATCCGGATTCGCCATGATCTCGTCGACGGTGCCTGCGGTGATGACCTCGCCGCCGTGACGTCCGGCGCGCGGGCCGAGATCGATGATGTGATCGGCGCGGCGCATGGTGTCCTCGTCGTGTTCGACGATCACGAGACTGTTGCCGTTGCCCGAGAGTTTCTCGAGGGCCTCGAGGAGCTTTTCGTTGTCGCGCGGGTGCAGTCCGATGGTGGGCTCGTCGAGGACGTAGAGGACGCCGCGAAGATTGGAGCCAAGCTGGGCGGCGAGGCGAATGCGTTGGGATTCGCCGCCGGAGAGCGTTTTGGCCGAGCGGTCGAGACTGAGATAGTTGAGCCCGACGATTTTGAGGAAATCGAGGCGCTGGGTGATCTCGGCGAGGATGTCCTTCGCGATCCGGGCGTCGTTCGTCCCGAAGCTCAGGGTGCCGATGAGGGTGAGGACGTCTTCGGCGGCGACCTGGATGAACTGGGCGAGGGTCTGGCCGCTGACGTGAACCGCGCGCGAGACGTCGTTGATTCGGGCACCGTCGCATTCCGGGCAGGGGCGGGACTCGTCGGCTTCGGCGCGCTCGAAGGATTTTTCCTCCGCGAGGTCGGCTTCGAGTTGGCTGTCGAAATCCTTGCTGTTCGCGGTGTTGGATTTCCAGATCTCACCGAATCCACGGCAGAATTCGCACCAGCCGTGCGGGCTGTTGAACGAGAACATGCGCGGGTCGAGCGGCTCGAACGCACGGCTGCAACTCGGGCAATTCATTTCCGTGCTGAGGATGTGGAATTTCTTCTTCTTGTCCCGGATGCGGGCGGTTCCCTTGCCGACCTTCAGCGCGCGCCGGACGAGTTCCTCCGCCTTGGCTTCGTCGCCGGACGTGACCTCGCCAACGAGGACGTCGATGGTGTGCTCCTTGAAGCGTTCCAGCTTCTGAAAGCCATCCACGGGGAGGAGGTCACCGTCGACGAGGAGCGTGGTGTAGCCCTGTTTGTCGGCCCACTTGGCGACCTCGGTGTGAAAGCCCTTCCGCGCTTTCACGAGCGGGGCGAAAATTTGCAAACTGTCGGCTCCGGCCATCTCGCGGACTTGAGTCGTGATGGCGCTGAGCGTCTGATTGGCGACCGGCACGTCGCAATCGGGGCAATGCTGGACGCCGACCTTGGCGAACAAGAGGCGGAGAAAATGGTAGGTCTCGGTGACGGTCGCGACGGTGGATTTGCCGCCACCGCGGGTGACGCGTTGCTCGATTGCGACCGACGGTGGGAGGCCCTCGATGGAGTCGACCTCGGGCTTTTCGAGCTGGTCGACAAACTGCCGCGCGTAGGGCGACATGCTGTCGAGGAAGCGGCGTTGGCCTTCGGCGAAGAGAATGTCAAAGGCGAGGGTGGACTTGCCGCTGCCCGACATGCCCGTGACGACGACCATCTTGTCCCGCGGGATATCGATCGAGATGTCCTTCAGGTTGTGCTCACGCGCGCCCTTGACGGTGATGAAGCCGTCCGTGGCATTTTCGATTTTCGATTTTCGATTTTCGATTGGGAGGGCCGCCGGCCTGCGGGTGGGATCGAGGACGTCGCCGGAGGAAGCGACCGGTGTGGGAGGCCTCGCATTCGGCGATCTGCTCGGGAGTGCCTTCGGCGACGAGTTGGCCACCTTCGTCGCCACCTTCCGGGCCGAGGTCCACGACCCAGTCGGCACACTTGATGACGTCGAGGTTGTGTTCGATGACGAGCAGGCTGTTGCCTTCCTCGACGAGCTTCTGGAAAACGCCCAGCAGCCCGGAGACGTCGTCGATGTGGAGGCCAGTGGTGGGCTCGTCGAAGATGAGCAGTGACGTCTCGTCCCGTTGTTCGACGAGGTGCTTCACGAGTTTGAGGCGCTGGGATTCTCCGCCGGAGAGAATGTTGAGCGGTTGACCGAGGCAGAGGTAATCGAGGCCGACGTCGGCCATGAGCTGGAGTGGACCGATGATGGAGGCGTGGGGCGTGACGGACTCGATGCCGCCGCGGGCGACCTTCCGTTTGCCGCTGGGCAGCTTGGAAAAGAACCCGATGGCTTCGGCAACGGTCATCTCCAGGATTTCGATGATGTTCTTCCCGCCGACCTGAATTTTCAGAACCTGAGGTTGGTAGCGTTTGCCGTCGCACTCGGGGCAACGCAGGAACAGGTCGGAGAGGAATTGCATCTCGACCTTCTCGAAGCCGAGCCCGGCGCAGCGTTCGCAGCGACCGTTTCCGGAATTGAAGGAAAACGAGGAGGGTGAGAAACCGGCCTGGAGTGATTCCTCGGTCGATCCGAAGAGCTGGCGGATGGCGTCGAAGGCACCGAGGTAGACGGCGGGTGTGGATCGCGGACTGCGGGCGAGCGGCGATTGGTCGACCATCACGATTTCTTCGATGTCCTCCGCTCCATCGATGCCCTTGCACTGGCCGGCCTGCTCCTGGTCGTCGACGCCTTCGCCGGTAATCTGGCGGTAGAGGACGTCGTGGATGAGCGTGGATTTTCCGCTGCCGGAAACGCCGGTGACGCAGCAAAAGACGCCGAGCGGCAGGCGGACGTCGAGGTCCTTGATATTGTGGTGGGTGATGCCCTCGATCTCGATGAACTCGAAGGGTTCGCGGCGGTCGGTGGGGACGGGGATGGATTTTTTTCCGAGCAGGTAGTCCGCGGTGAGCGAATTTTGGATCTCGGATTTTGGATTTTGGATTTCCGACAGCGGGCCGCTGTAGGCAAGCTGGCCGCCGTCTTTTCCGCGGCCCGGGCCGATGTCCACGAGGTGGTCGGCGGCGCGGATGATCGACTCCTCGTGCTCGACGACGAGGAGGGTGTTTCCCTTGTCGCGGAGGGCGTGGATGATCTTGACCAGGCGGTGGGTGTCGCGCGGGTGGAGGCCGACGCTCGGCTCGTCCATGACGAAGAGCGCGTTGACGAGGGAGGCACCAAGGCAGGTCGTCAAGTTGACGCGCTCGATCTCGCCGCCGGACAGGGAACGGGTGGGGCGGTCGAGGGAGAGATAGCCGAGGCCAACTTCGGCGAGGTAGCCGAGGCGGGACGAGATCTGGGCGCGGAGCAGTTCGGCGCTGGGGTCACCGGGCGGGAGGGCGACTTCGGTGAAGATCGGAATCAGCTTGTCAACGGCGGTGCGAGCGATTTCGGGGAGCGTGAAATTTGTCGGGTGGAGGCGAAAATTCAGCGTCTCGGGCTGGAATCGTCCGCCGTTGCAGGTGGTGCAGGGTTGGTAGCTGCGGTAGCGCGCCAGGAAGACGCGGACGTGCATCTTGTAGGCCCGGGATTCCATCCACTTGAAGAATCCCTCGATTCCATACCAGCCGCCGGACTCCCAGATCTCGTCGGCGGTGAGGTCAACGCCATCGTGCTCGCCTTCGATGACCCACCGTTGGTCGGCTGCGGGGAGATCTTCGAACGGGGTGTGAACGTCGATGTCGTTGCGCGAAGCGTTGCGGACGAGGTCAGCCTGGCATTCCTTCGACTGGCCGGTCTGGAAGGGCTTGATGACGCCCTGGGCGATGCTGAGCGACCGGTCGGGCATGACCCGATTGAAGTCGATCCCGATGACTCGGCCGAATCCGCGGCAGGCCGGACAGGCCCCGAGCGGGTTGTTGAACGTGAAGAGGCCGGGCGAGGGCGGGCGGATGTCGAGGTCGCAATGCGCGCAGTGCCAGGTGGAGGAGTAGGGTTGAGGGTTGGGGGTTGAGGGTTGATGGCCTGAGGAGTCGGCTTCGCCGCCGATGACTTCGATCTTGAGGCGGTTCTTGCCGAAGCGCAGGCTGGTCTCGATAGCTTCCGAGAGCCGGGTCTGGTTTTCCTTTTTGATCTCCAGCCGGTCCTGAATCACGTCGACGGTGGGTGGAAGTTTTTTCCGGGGCGGTGTCTCGTCGGTACGGTGGATTTCGCCGAAGAGGAAGACGCGGAGGTAACCCTGACCGTTGAGAAATTCGAAGAAAGCTTTCGGGGAAGTCGACTTGGCCTCGCCGATGGGGACCGGGAAGGTGACGAGGACGGTCTGGCCATCGTAGTCGCGGGCGACGGCGCGGGCGATGGACTGCGGCGTCTCCGGGGAGACGGGGCGCTCGCACTCCGGGCATTGGCCGTGAGCGGCTCGAGCGAAGAAGAGTTTCAGGTAGTCGTTGATCTCGGTGATCGTGCCGACCGTCGAGCGGGTGCTCTTGACGTGATTGGCCTGCTCGATCGCGATCGCGGGGGGGATGCCTTCGATGGAATCCGCGCGCGGCTTGTCCATGCGATCGAGGAACTGCCGCGTGTAGGGACTGAACGTCTCGACGTAACGGCGCTGGCCCTCGGCGTAGATCGTGTCGAAAGCGAGCGAACTTTTGCCACTGCCGCTGGGTCCGGTGAGGACGATGAACTGGCCGAGCGGGAGGTCGAGGTCGATGCCCTGCAGATTATTCTGACGGGCACCGCGGATACGGATGGTTTTTGGCACGGGAGGATACTACGCGCCTAGGCAAGGGGGCGGACTTCCAATTTTGGATTTCCGATTGTGGATTGCAGATTTAACGGGGATGAGTCGGTGGGAAAGAGGCGGGTTGGCGAGGCTACTTCATCGCATCCGTGAGCATGAGAACTCTTTGTCGCATGACTTTGCCAGCTTTGAATTTGACCGTCGCTCGAGCGGGGATGACGACGTCGTTCTCGGGCTTGTTGGGATTGCGCCCGACGCGTGATTTCGTGAGCTTGACCTCGAAGACGCCGAAATTGCGGAGTTCCACGTTGTTCCCGTCGGCCAGGGCGTCGGTGATGTAGTCGAGCGTTTTCTGCACCACGTCGAAGACTTGCTGCTGAGTCTGACCGGTTTCGTTGCTGATCCGAACGACCAGATCTCGTTTTGTTAAATTTGCCATGGTTAAAATTCGAGTTGAAAATCCGCGCCGTGAGTAAGCAAGTCCTGGGCCGTTTGGCGAAATTATTGATGTAAACGATTTGTCGCCAATAAGGTCTCGCCCAGCGCGGCAATTTCTGAAGCGAAGTCCCGGTCCATCTCGGCGATGGTGCCCGGGAGGCGTTGGGTCCAGTTCTCCGCACCGATGGCGCCGGGGGTGTTGAAGACGTGGTCGGTGCCGAAAATGTCGGTGATCATGGGGACGGCGAGCCAGGAGTTCGACGCCATCAGCGCGTGCTGCAGGGCGCGGTGGACTTCGGCGGTGAAGGGCTGGCCGAGAAGGTCGGGGCGACCGGCGAAGCGGAGGAGTTCGGACATTTCCCAATTGGCGTGGCCCGAGACGTCGGGGTCGGTGGACTGGGATTGTTCGAACCAACTCGTCCAGAACGCGCGGGTGGGAGGGTGATCGTGGGTGGCGTAGCAGGCGAGTGACAGGCGTTGGTAGTCGGACCCGAGAATGATGGTGCCGTCGGGGTGGCGCTCCCACTGGGGAATCTTGAAGCCCGGGATCTCGAGTTTGACGAGGGACGGGCGGACGTAGGGGGGGACGGATCCGAGATCCTCGGCGATGAGGCGGTGTTGGCCGGTCTCCTCGAGCATGAGCTGGAAAAGTTTCTCGCCCTGCCGGCGGTTGGCTTCGCAGTGCTGGGGGGTGTCGTCGTCGTTGGGCACGAATCCGGGGAGGCGGCCATTGGTCAGGGCCTTGGCTGCGTCGTCTGACAGGTCGAGGAAGCTGGCGTTTTCCTCGGGACGCCAGGGGAAGCTGTAGATGCGGAAAAATCCGAGAGCGTGGTCCACGCGAACGAGGTCGTAAGTCTCGAACATGGCGCGCAGCCGCCGCCGCCACCACGCGAAGTCGTTGCGGGCCATGGCGTCCCAGTCGTAGAGGGGAAAGCCCCAATTTTGACCCCATTGCGTAATGAACGGGTCGGACTGGAAGGTCGTCTCGGGCGGAGCGCCGCTGGATCGGGTGAGGTCAAACTCCTGAGGTTCGCTCCAGACGTCGCAGCTGTGGATGCTGACGCCGACGGGGATGTCGCCCATGATGGAAACGCCGAGGCTGGTGAGGTGGGCGCGGACGTCGCGCCACTGGGAATACGCGATCCACTGGACGTAGCGGTGGAAGCCGTTGAGGCGCTCGACTTCGGCGCGGTCATCGCCTTCGAGAGACTGGAGCCAGGCCGTCGCTGCGGCGAGAGTGCGGTGATGTTCCGGCCAATGGGCGGCGACTTCGGAGCCGTCGTTGAGGGCGATCAGCGTGCGGTAGAGCGTGTAGGGCTCGAGCCAATCGTGGTGCTTCTCGAGGAAAGCTTCGAAATCCGCGCGGCGGTTCGCAGTCGCGCGACTGGTAAATTTATTGTAGGCCGCGAGGAGCAATTCGCGCTTGAGCGGGCGGACGGTCGCGTAATCGACCGGACCAGTCCGGAGGGCGTCGGGGTCTCGGGTGCCGGTGATGCGGCGGTATTCGGCCTTGGAGAGGTCGGGCAGGCGGGCGGGGGTGGTCGCGATGGTGACCGGGTCGAGCGCCATCGAGCTGATCACGTTGTAGGGGCTGTTATCGCCGCCGCTTTCGTTGATGGGGAGGATCTGGATGATGCGGAGACCCTGGCGGGCAGCCCATTCGCCGAGTTCTTCGAGGGCAGCCGTGTCGCCGATGCCGAGGTCGTCGGGGCCACGAAGCGCGAAGACCGGAGCAACGAGGCCGGCAATTTTCTCATCGGGAGTGAGGTCTGGCACGCAGGGGGTCCTAGTGGGGATGGGGGAGCGGATCAAGCTGGTTGCGCGATGAGACGCAGATTTTGCGAATACGAGATCGCCGTCGAATGGGTTGAGCTTGGCGGTGGACCCGGTAACTTGCCGCCAAAAGATGGTGGATTTTAATTTTAGGCGCGCGGCGCGGTTGGTGGGAGTTCTTGGTTTGGTGTTCGTGATGCCGTCTCGGGAGGCGGCGGCGGAGCCGCTCGACGGGGTGGTGCTGGTGATCGCGGACGGGACTTCGAGTGAGTTGATCACGGCGGCCCGGATTTATTCGCAGGGCGTGCGGGGCAGGCTGGCGCTGGAGGATTTTCCCCACTCGGCGGTGGTGCGGACGTATTCGGCTTCGGATCTGGTGACGGATTCTGCGGCGGCAGCCACGGCGATGGCGCGTGGCGTGAAGGCTCCCAATGGATTTGTGGGAATGGCCGACCGAAATCCGGCGTCCGCTCGGGAAAGTGTCCTGGACATCGCCCGAGAGGCTGGCTGGTCGGTTGGGATTGTGTCGGACGACTCCGTGGCCGGGGGGACCCCGGCTCCGTTTTTGGTCGAGCACGACCAGCGCAACGAATCGGCGGTGATCGCGGGGAAGTTGATTCCCGAGCTGGGGCGACGGGCGGATATCGTTCTGGGCGGCGGAGAGATGTGGTTTTTCGATGGCGGTGAGAGCCTGGCGGCGGACTACCGCGCGGGTGAGCGCGAAATCGTGCGGGAAAATATGGCGGCGCTGGACGCCTCGCCGGTGTCGGTGTTTCGCGATTGGGGCGCGTTCCGGAGCGTGTCGGAATTGGGCGGTTTGAAAGCACCGGTGCTCGGACTCTTCGCGCCAAGCACATTTACGTATTACGCCGACGGAGTTCGGGAGTTGCGGCTCGTCGACCTGACGCGGGCCGCACTGGAGTTCCTGCGTGCCGATGATCGACCCTACTTTCTGATGGTCGAGGCCGCGCTGCCGGACAAGGCGTCCCACGCGAACACCGCGAAGCGGGCCATCGTCGAAGTGCTCGAGCTGGACGCGACGCTGGCTTATTTGCGCGAGACGGTGAGCGAAAATACGCTGATCCTCGTGACGACTGATCACGGGACGGGCGGGCTGGCGTTGAACGGCTATCTGAAAAGCAACTTGCGCGGTGACATTCTGCTGCGAACCAATCCGGGCACGGGCACCAGCGTGCTGACCTTTGCCAGCGGCCCCGGCGGGAATCCCGACGTCAATCTTCGCGACGGCGAGTTGCTCGACGCCGCTGACCCGGACTTTGCGCAGCCGGCGCTGGTGACGAAGGACTCGGCGTATCACACCGGTGGCGACGTGTGGCTGCTGGGCAGCGGGCCGGGCAGCGAAGCGGTGGCGGGATATTTGGACAACACGGAGATCTTCGAGTTGCTTCGCTCGGCCATCCAAGGCGACGAGTAGGTCGATGAGCTTGGCTCACTTCGGTTGAACCGGAAAAAAAACTTCCCGGAAATCAACGCGATTCGGCGTTTGAGACGTAATGACAACAATGAAATCAAACTTTTCCCACCTGTTAGCGACCGGCGTTTGTGCCTTCTCCTTGTTCGCCGTCCTGCCGGCAACTGGCGCCGAAGGCGAGCACCTGTTCGATTTCTCGGGTCCCGATGGTGGTGAGGGTTGGGGAGCGATGACGGATCGGGTCATGGGTGGACGATCCAGCGGGAAGGCGGTCGTCGAGGACGGAACGCTTCGTTTCACGGGAGATCTCTCTCTGGAGAATAACGGTGGGTTTTCGCTCGTCGAAACGGACGACGTGCAGCTCGATCTGAGCGACGCGACTGGGATGCGGCTGCGGGTTCGCGGCGACGGACGCCGCTACGAGCTGAGGCTTGCGACGAGTGCCCGGCACCGCGGCGATCGCGTTCAGTTCAGCGGCAACTTCGAAACGAAGGCCGGGGAGTGGGTCGAGGTCACGGTTCCCTTCGCCGGCATGACCCCGAGCCACCACGGAGAGACGCTCGACGGTCCTCCGCTCGATCTAGCTGACATCGAGCAGGTCGGGATTTTGCTGGGGGACAAAAAGCCGGGATCGTTCCAGATCGAAATCGACTGGATCCAACCCGAATAGCGGATCGGCTTGTTCCCGGCTGGGCGCGGGAAATCGGCGGCCCGTCGACCGGTTTGATTTTTTCTTCAGGCTCCGCCGCGGTGTTCCGTTGACGAAAGCTCGAATCCTTGGGCACCGGATTGCCACGATGGTGCGGTGAACTTAGGGCTTTTCCCTAACCGCCATTTCCGATTGAGTGCCTGCACTATGGCGGCTAATAGATTGAAAGCTCTTTGCAACAGTCTCGGCGGCTGCACGTTAACGATTTTGGCGCTCTTCCTAGCAACGGGGTGCGCGGTGTATGATGATGACGGCCATTACGACGACGTGATCGTCGATGAAGACGTCTTTCACGAGGACTCGGGCGATGTTTACGAAGACGACGAAATCGTCGTGGAATCGTACGAGGAAGAAACAATCGTCGAATACGACGTCTACGAATAATTGAAGTAAACGCCGCCGCTCGTTAAAAATTATGAACAAAACATTGCAACGCTTTACTGTCGGGCTTCTCGCCCTCGGGCTCACTTCGATCGCTCAGGCCGTCGAATGGGAAACTTACGAATCCGCCCCGTTCAACGTCAGTTTTGACCTTCCGGACACGTGGGACGTCGAGATCGATGAGAACACCCTGGTCGCCTCCCCGGCTGAGGGCGGGTTGAGCTTTGTCATCGTTGGATACGAGGACTCGGGCATCGGCACCGAGGAACTTTTCGAAGAGTTCGTCAATAACATCGGCCTCGACTTGGAGGGTGAATACGAAGAGGTCGCTGACTTTAACGGCTTCCACGCGTTCATGGGGTCAGGGGCGGCCGACATCGGAGGCCAAGCGGTGATGATCATTGCTGCGGCGCTGACGATGGAGGAGGACAACCTCGTTGCCTACGTGTTCTGCCATCCTGACCTGATTGATGAAAACGAAGACCTGATGATGGAAATCCTAACCAGTATTGCGCCTTTGCAAGGTTAGTGAATATCTAAAGACTACCCAAATGGACCAAAACGAAAGTCAAACGATCAGCGTCGGCAATTGGATCGTCACCTACATCATCACAGCGATCCCGCTGGTGAATTTAGTCGCGCTCTTGATCTGGGCGTTCAGCGGTTCCACCCCTCCTTCGAAGAAAAACTGGGCGATCGCGTCGCTAATCTTTCTGGTGGTCCTCTTCGGAGTCGGAATCCTGTCGGCGTTGATCCTGCCGGCATTCGTTGCGGCCCAGGAGGCCGCATCGGGTGGGATGTAACGAGTCCACTCGCTGGGGTTGATGACCTCCCGTCCGGCGACGGGAGTGTGCCGACAAAATCCCGGCGATTTGGGTGCGAAAATTCGAAGATGAAGGAATCGTTTGTTTACGGTCTGGGTGGCGGGGTGCTGATCGGACTGGGAAGTTTGGTGGCGATGGCGGCGACGGGCAAGACGCCGGGAATCTCGGGGGTGTTTGGTCGGTTGTTTCGCCCGAAGGTGGGGGACTCCTGGTGGCGGATTCTCTTTTTGTTGGGGTTGATCGCGGGAGCGGTGCTGATGTTTCGGACGAACGATTTTGCGGCGATCTACCGGGTGCCGGAGGGGCGAGGCTGGGTGATTTATGCCGTGGCTGGAGTGCTGGTGGGGTTCGGGACCCGCTACGGCGGGGGTTGCACGAGCGGGCACGGGGTGTGCGGGGCGAGCATGGGAGCTCGGGATTCGATGGTGGCGACGGCCACGTTCATGGCTGCGGGGATTCTCACCGTGTGGGCCTTTCAAAGCGTGGTCTAAAGGATGAAAGCATTGATTGGGGCATTGGTTGGCGGCGCGCTGTTCGGAGCGGGACTGGCGCTTTCGGGAATGACGGATCCGCAGCGGGTGGTGGCGTTTCTGGACGTGACGGGAGACTGGGACCCGACGCTGGCCTTCGTGATGGGGGCGGCGATGGCGACCTTCGCGGCGGGATACTGGGCGCTGAGGCGACCGTTGAACCTGCCGAGGGGAGAGTCCGATCCGATCTCGAAACGGCTGATCCTCGGGGCGGTCGCCTTCGGGGTGGGCTGGGGTCTGGGAGGATTCTGTCCCGGGCCGGCGTTGGCCGATCTGGGGCGATTGAGCCCGGAGGTGCTGGTCTTCGTGCCCGCGATGGTGGTCGGGATCGTGCTGGCGCAGCGGGGCTTCGGCGCGGATCGCTGAGGAGGCAATCTTACCGATTCTGGAAAATACCAGGTCTCACGCGGAGGCGCGGAGGGCGCGGGGGGTTCTGATGAGTAACCTATTCTTTGCGCCTTGGCGGCTTCGCGTGAGCCTCATCATTCAGGCGTTGGCGTCGGTGAGGCGGTTGGAGATGGTGACGCTGCGGAGGCAGGAGTCGGGCTTGGGGTTGCGGTGGAAGTGGGCGCAGGCGTGGGCGCAGGCGAGGGGGTGGGCCAGGGTTGGATGAGGTTTTCCCAGCGATGGATGCTGGTGGGGGTGAGGCCGAGGTCCGCGAGGAGGTCGGTCACTTTGGTGTGCCAGAGCGCGAGGTCGGGTGGAGTGGCTTTTTCTTCGGCCGTCCCGGGGAAGACGAGGTAAGTGACGTCGAGGGAGCTGACAGGACGCGAGTAGGCGGAGCTTTTCGGGTTCAACTCCTTGGTGAGGCGGAGGGAGGCTTCGCCGACTTTGAAGGAAGGGCCGACGTCACCGAGGAGGGCCGGGTAGACGGTGTCGCGGTAGATGACGGCGGCGTAGTCGCCGATCTTCGGAGCGAACGGTCCGGTTGCGTCCCGGATCATGAAGCCGGGGAGGACGATGAACGGGTCGGCGCCGGAGATGAGGAAGCTGTAGACGTCGAGTTCGTAGAGGGTGGCCTTTTCGTGGGCGATGGTGGCTTCGAGTTGGCGGTTTTTTTCCACGGGGAGCCCGACAATTTTGTATTCCTCCTCGGCTTCGGCCAGGAGCTGGCGGGTGGTGGCGAGGAAGGGGTTGGGTCGGTCGGTGAGGCGCCGCCAGCGGTAGCTGGTCTGGGGCTGGAAGAATTGTGAGCTGCCGTCGACGGTGAACTGGCGATCTCCGTCGGAGCCGTCGGTGTTGACGTCCATGTCGCCCTGCATGAGGAGGGCGCGGCGGTTGGTGGTGGGATTCTCGAGTTCGAGGATGGTGTCGCAATCGTAGAAGTTGTGCCGGGTCAGGAGGGTGTCGAGGCGGTTGAGGCGGGCCTTGGTGTAGTCGACCTTGCGGTCGTAGAGCTCGGCGAAGGCGGGGGAGACTTCGGCATTTTGCAGGAGGGCGGCAAGGCCGGGTAGGGCGATGGGGAGCCGGGGGGAATTGCGGGTGATCTGGCCGAGGGTGCGGCTGGCGGTCGGGATCTTGGCCTCGAAGGTCAGGCGGAGAGCGTAGGCGTCGTCGTCGGCCCGGTCCTGCGCTGCGGTTTGCTCGGACGGGACGGCGACGAATTTGCTTTCGACAAGAACGTCGTTGTAGAGCTTCGAGACGTCGATGCGCTTGCGAGGGACTTGCGGCGGTGCGGGTGGCGTGGGCGCGGGAGTTGGAGTGGCCGCTGGGGGTGTGATTGGTGAATCGTGATTGGTGATTGGTGGGGTAATGCCGGGCGTTGCCGTCGGGGACGGGGCGTTCTCGGGTCGCGGAGGGGGGTCGCAGGCTGAGAGGAGAAACAGTGCGACGAGCGGACAGAGGTGGTGCGGGCGCATTGCTCCTACCAATAACCAATAACCAATAACCAACAACTCCCCATCACGTGTGCACGACGAAGGCGGAGTGAACTTCGTGCGGGATATCAATCATCTTGTAGTCGGTGGACGTGACGAAGAGGAGCGATTGCTTGCCTTTGCCGAGGAGGTTGTCGTGGGAGTCGTGGATCTCGTGTTCGAGGGTGACGAATTTGCGGTTGAAGCTGCCGATCCGAATGCGGACGGCGACGGTCTCGAACTCGCGCGTTTCGCGCATGAACTTGTGTTCGAAGGATCGGGTGAGGATGTAGAACGGGGTGTTCTCGAGGTTGAACTTCGGCATCACCTTGTTGAAGAACAGCTCCCGGGTCTTGCCGACCCACATGGCGTACATGCCGAAGTAGACATTGCCGACGGAGTTGGTGTCGGCGTAGGTGGCGATGAAGCGGTGAACGAACCACTTGTCTTCGAAGTGCCCGCCGAGGTCGTGGGTGGAGCCGTGGCTGGTGATTTGTGATTGGTGATTGGTGGGTGCGGTCGCTGGTGAGGCGGGGGCGATCTGGCGGTCGGAGGGTCCGGCGACATCTTCTTCGTCGGCGACAAATTCCTCGGAGCTGCCGGGCTTGAGCAGGAGCCAGAGGATGTAGGCGAGCGGGAGGAGGGAGCCGATCATTTGAAAGAGCGGATTCCGAAGAAAGTACCCGAAGGCGAAGATGACGACGGCCAGGCTGCCGATGCTGAACATCTTGATTTGCGGGATCGCGTTGGCGGGGCTGTTGAGAAAACAGCGGACGATTCCAAGCGTGGCGTAGCCGACAAAAAACGTGCCGTAGAAGATCATGAAATACTCGAGTTCCAGCCCGAGGACGGCGGAGACGAGGCCGATGATCCCACAGAATAGAAGCGCGGGGATCGGGGAGGTGATGAGCTTGGTCGGGATGAGCGAGAAGATCGGGTGGTTGCTGGCTTTGACGTTCGACTGGAAAAACCAACGGAGCGCGATATAGCCGCTGTCGAGCGTGGTGAGGACGCAGACGGAAACGAACACGCAGTAGGCTCCGAAAATCCACGGAGCGGTGCTGGAGTTTTCGTAGAAGAAGCGCATGAGCAGGTCCTGCCCGTAGGTGTGGCCGGTGAGGCCGGAGCGGATGAATCGGGCCGCACCGAGGTCGAGCGCCCAGAGGGTGAGGGCACCGTGAAAGAGGAGGAGCGCGAAGAATTGCGTGCTGCCGCTGACGTAGGACCACGCGATGGAGACGCGCTCGCGATGCATCTGGATGGCGCGTTGCCATTGCTGGAGATCGAGCCAGGGGCCGACGAGGAAGCCGACGCAGATGGGGACAACGTAGCCCCAGAAGCTGAGGTCTTCGGCGGGGCGGAGGTCGGGAGTGAGGGCGGAGATGTTGGCGAAATCGTCGCGGCCGAAGAAGAGGACGACGATGGCTCCGAGGGCGATGAGAAAGAGGACGCCGTGGGAATATTTGATGCGGCGAATGTCGAATTCCTCACCGAAGAGAATCGCTGCCGCGAGAACGATGAGGAGCGTGAGCGGAAGGAAGAGCACCTCCGGTGTGAGACCGAGGGGCTGCCAGACGTAATGAATGAATGCGAAGATGGTGAGGGTGATCGCGAGGGCTTGGTAGAGAAAGAAGATGAGCCGGAAGGGTCGCGCCCAGCGGGTGAAGAAGAGGGCGAGAGACTCGGACCCGGGCTGGCGGTTGGCGATGAGTTGAGTGACGAGTCCGAAGGCCATGAGCCCGAGGAAATTCGGGATCGCGAACATGAGTAGTCCGAGGATTCCGAATTGCGAAGTGAACTGGACCGAGAAGAAGAGGCCGAGGCCCCACATCCACGAGAGGGCGACGGTGTTGCCCCAGAGAATGGGTTTGAGAAAATTCATAAAAGGAGAGGGTTGCCCGCGAAGGGCGCGAATTCACGCGAAAAGAATACGGACGAAGAGGTGGATCAGAAAACTTCAATCGCGGCGGTCGCGCGTTTTGCGGGTGTCGGAACGAAGAATGCAATCCGGGGATCTCGCGCAGAGACGCAGAGGCGCAGAGATTTTGAATTATCGATTCTCCGCGTCTCCGCGTGAGAAATTTTATTCATCGAGCCCGGTATCAGAAAGCTTCGCGGATTTGGACGCGGGCTCCGGAGCCGACGCGGTCGTAGAGGGCGATGACGTCTTGGGAGCGCATGCGGATGCAGCCGAAGCTGGCGGGGGTGCCGATGCGTGGTCTCTTCGGGGGTGCCGTGGATGTAGATGAAGCGGGAATAGGCGTTGCGATTGGCGGCTTCCTGCCCGTCGAGCCAGAGGATGCGCGTGACGATGGGATCGCGACCGGGGGCGTTGACGGCGAGGATCTCGCCGGTGGGTTTCCGGTGCTTGAGCACGGCGCCGGGGGCGAGGTTGTCGCCGATCTTCTTTTTGATCTTGAAGCTCCCGAGGGGCGTTTTGTTGCTGCCCTGGGTACTCCCGAGTCCAAACTTCGAAGTGGAGATTGGGTAGGCGGCGACAAATTCCCCTTCGTCGAGAACGACCATGCGCTGGTCGGCGACGCTGATGAGAAGCTCGTGGCGGGTGTCGCCGGCGCAGCCTGCCAGGGCGATTACGCTCAGGAATGCGAGCACCGGAGCCCGGGAAGGCTCGGGGCAGCCTGCTCTGGCTCTGCGGAGCAGCCCGAAGGGCGAGAGGAGCGGGAGCGACCGAGGCAAATGCGGAATGCGAAATGAGAAATGGCGAGGCTCGCTTCGCTCGCGTTTTGGCGTTTTCACGCGGTGACGGGGGGGCGGGTTTCGTTGGTGGCTGGGGTGGTCCAGCGGCTGAGCCAAAAGGTGAGGGATTTCGCTGAAACGTAGGTAAACCCGATGAAGAACATGAGGATGAACGGAACCGACGTCCATTGGTGCAGGAGGATGGCTTGCCAGGCGCAGTAGGCGAAATAGACGGCGAGGAGCGCTTCGATGAAGGGGAGGATCGAGGCGAGGGGGAGGTAGGATTTGCGGCGGGTGCGGGTGAAGCTGCGGGCGTCGCCGTATTTCGGCGTGCGGGTGAAGCCGGATTGGTGGTTGGCGAGGGCTTCGATGACGGCGCGGGCATTGTTGACCGACATGCCGATGGCGAGCGAGATGAGGCAGGGGAGGAGCAGAATGTCGCGCAGCCATCCGCGGGGATTCAGGTAGCGCTGGGCGCAGATGTAGAAACAGGCAATGGAGACCGTGGTGGCGAGGAAGATGGGGAGGTCGATGAGGAGGGTATTCGTGATGCGATGGTTGCCGGACATGGTCTGCGGGAGCACGAGGACGCAGAGCATTGCGAGGAGGAGGTAACCGAAGTTTGACGTGAGATGCATCGTCGCCTCGATTTTTACGGCGAGTGGGAGCGGTGCCGCCCAGATGCGGGGGAGAAGCTTCTTGCAGGTCTGAATCGAGCCTTTGGTCCAGCGGTGTTGCTGGCTCTTGAAGCCGTTCATGTCGGGCGGCAGCTCGGCGGGGACGACGACGTCGGGGAGGAAGATGAACTTCCAGCCGCGAAGTTGGGCGCGGTAGCTCAGGTCGAGGTCTTCGGTGAGGGTATCGTGCTGCCAGCCGCCGGCGTCGCTGATGGCGCTGCGTCGCCAGATGCCGGCGGTGCCGTTGAAATTAAAAAATCGTCCGCTGCGGTGGCGGGCGGTTTGTTCGAGCAGGAGGTGGCCGTCGAGGAAGAGGGCCTGGATGCGGGTGAGGAGCGAGTGGTCGCGATTCAGGTGGCCCCAGCGCATTTGCACCATGCCGATGCCGGGATCGGTGAAGTGGTGGATGGAGTGGTGCAGAATGTCGGGCTGGGGGACGAAGTCGGCGTCGAGGATGAAGACGTAGTCGCCGGTGGCGGTGGCGAGGCCGTTTTCAAGGGCACCTGCCTTGTAGCCGGTGCGGTCGGTGCGGTGGATGTGAACGGCGTCGAATCCTTGGCTTCGAAGCCGCTCGGTCTCGGCCTCCGCGATGGCGCGGGTCTCGTCGGTGGAATCGTCGAGGACCTGGATTTGCAAAAGGTCGCGGGGGTAATCGAGTTTACCGACGGCGGCGATAAGTCGCTTGACGACGTAATACTCGTTGAAGATCGGGAGTTGGACGGTGACGGTCGGGAGGGATTCGAAGTGCGAGGCGGGTTCGATCTGGCGGCGGATGTGCTTGAGGAACAGATAGATGATCGAGTAACGGTGCAGTCCGTAGGCTGACAGGCCGATGAGCACGACGAGATAGCAGACGCTCCACAGCATGCTGTTGAAAACGGAATCCATTAATTTGATCGGGTCGCGGGTTTGCTGCTCAAAACTGGCGCGAAAACAACCGAATGGGCGATACAGCGTCAAGCGTGAAAACCGGGCTCGGGCGAGCTTGGCTTGACCGCCCGGTGGCTGCTGGCTAGCCACGAAAGCGACGAAATGACGAAGATCGCCCGCCTCACTTTGGCCGCCGTTTTGCTTCCCGCTTTACTCCTGGCGAGGGGAGGGGATTGGGAGACGCTGGAAGGATGCCGGTTTGTCACGACCGGATACGCGGATGGAGACAGCTTCCACGCGGCTCACGAGGGGCGGGATTACATTTTCCGGCTCTATTTCGTGGACACTCCGGAGACGGATCGGCAGGTGCCGAGTCGCATAAGGGAGCAGGCGGAGGCGTTTGGCGTTTCGGAAACGGCGGTGATGGCGGGAGGCGAGGATGCGGCGCGTTTCACGGAGCGGGCGCTGCGGGGTCGGCCGTTCACGGTGGTGACCCGTTGGCAGGATGCGCGGGGGGCAAGCCGCCAGCCGCGGTTTTACGCTCACGTTCTTTTTCAGCGCGATGGCGAGGAGTTGAAGCTCGCGGAGGAGTTGGTGGCGGCCGGGTTGGCTCGGGCCTACGGAATGCCGGGGGTGCCGGATCATTGGCCGGCGGCGCACCGGATGGAGGCCGACCTCCGCCGGATGCAGGACCGGGCGCGGAGGGCGAAGATGGGAATCTACGGGGACGGCAGCGCGACGGCGGCGGCTGGGCCCACGCCTTGGCGGATCGACAGTCTCCGGGAGACGCCTACTCGGGGAGTGGGGGAGGTCGAGGAGGTGCCGGGAGCGGATTCGTCGGGCCTGGTATCGATCAACAATGCAACGACCGGTGAGTTGAAATCGTTGCCGGGGATTGGTCCGGCTTTGGCGCAGCGGATCATCGACGGTCGACCTTATCAAGCGACGGCTGACGTGATCCGGGTCAGCGGGATCGGGCCGGCAACGATGGCGCGCATCGAGCCGTTGATCACGGAGTAGGCGTCACTCGCCGGGCTTGGCTTGGCGGGGGGAGCGGGTAGATTTTGGTGGTATGAATCAGCTAGCCGAATTGCAGGCCACGGATCGGAATTTTCACATTCATCCGTTCACGGACCACGCTTCGATGCACGGGGAGGGAACGCACGTGCTGACGGCGGGTGAGGGTTGCCACGTGGTCAGTGCGAGCGGCGAACGCCTGCTCGACGGGTTGGCCGGGCTGTGGTGCGTGAACGTGGGCTACAATTGCCAACCGATCCTGGATGCCGTGCGGGATCAGATGGCGGCGCTGCCGTATTACCCGTCGTTTTTCAACAGCACCACCGAGCCCGCGATCCGGTTGGCCGAGTGGCTGGGGCGACACGCACCGGGGCGGGTGAACCGGGCGGTCTTCTCGAACTCGGGGTCGGAGGCGAACGAGACGGCGCTCAAGATGATCCGATCCTACAACGAGATCCTCGGTCGGCCGGAGAAGCGGAAAGTGCTGTCGCGCAATTTTGCCTACCACGGGGTGACGATGGCGACTTCGAGCTTGACGGGGTTGCCGGTGTGCAACGTGCCGTTCGGGTTGCCGCTGCCGGAGTTCGTTCACGTGCCCGCGCCGCATCCGTACGCGGCGCAGTCGAAATTGAGCGCGGAGGAATTCGGGCGAAAGTGTCTGGCGGAGACGGCGGCGGTGATCGAGCGGGAGGGGGCCGGGACGATCTCGGCGATGTTCGTCGAGCCGATCCAGGGTGCCGGCGGCGTGATCGTGCCGCCGGAGGGATACCTGAAAGCGCTGCGCGAGCTTTGCCGCGCGAATGAAGTCCTGTTCGTGGCGGACGAGGTGATCACGGCGTTTGGCCGGGTGGGCGCGTGGTTTGCGAGTGAGCTGTGGGACCTCGATCCGGACGTGATGACGTTGGCCAAGGGACTGACGAGTGGGTATCTGCCGATGGGCGCGACGATGGCGAGCGATGAGATGGTGGAGGTGATCAACTCGGGCGGGTATTTTTCCCACGGATTCACTTACAGCGGACATCCGACGTGCGCGGCGGCGGCGCTGGCGAATTTGCAGGTGATCGATGAGGGGGGGCTGATCGAAGCGGTTCGGGACGAGATTGGACCCTATTTTCAGCAGCGGCTGCACGATTTTACGGACCACCCGTTGGTCGCGGAGGTGCGGGGTTATCAGTTGATTGGTGCGCTGGAACTGCGGGTCGCCGGCGGACGGCCGCTGGGCGCACTCGGCGCGCGGGCGGCTGGACTGATCCGCGAAGAAGGGGTGATCGTGCGCGGCATCCGCGATCTGATCGCGCTGTCGCCGCCGCTGGTGATCACGCGGGCGGAGATCGACGAGATGTTCGACGGCGTGCGTCGGGGGTTGGATCGTCTCGGGTAGTCTTTCTGGAGTGCTCCGCTCGGCGGAGCTTTCGGATGCGGATCGGTGGGCGGACAATGGCCAGCGCGAATCCGCAAAATTCAACCCGCGCGGCGAAAGCGGCGCTGAGCGCCGCACTCCAAAAAAAATGCCTCAGGCCATTTTGCCGAGGATGCTGCTGAGATAGGGCAGGAGCTGTTTCTTGCGCGAGACGACGCCGTCCATCTGCCACAGGTGGGCACCGAGGTCGGGGTAGTCGATGTGCTTGGTGAAGGCCGTGCTGCCACGAACGATGAGGACGGAATTCTGCGTGTTGATGTCGGTGACGAGCAGCGCGGAGAAGAGAAAGTTACGGGAGGCGCGGAAGGATTCCAGCGCCTCGATCAGGGCGGCCTTTTTGTCGTCAAAGTGGGAAAAACTGAGTTCTTCGATTTGCGCGACGGAGAAGGAATGTCCGCGTTCGGCGTAGTCCTTGCAGTCGGCGGTGACGGCGTCGTCGGCGGTCATCGTAAGGAGCGGCGATCCGACGGAGAAAATTTCCTCGGCCAGCGTGCCGGGTTCGATCCCGGTGATGGCGGAGAGATCGTCCATGATCCCGCGGTCCACGTCGGTGGTCGTGGGGGAACTCAAGTTTAGGGTGTCGGAGATGAGCCCGGCCATGAGGATGCCCGCGATCTCGGGCGGAATGGCGATGCCCGCTTGTTGGTAGCACGTCGCGACGATGGTGCTGGTGGAGCCAACCGGGCGGTTGAGGAAGAGAATCGGCGCGTCGGTGGCGGCTGAGCCGAGCCGGTGGTGGTCGATGATCTCGACGATGGGAATCTCGTGGGCTCCGTCGACGGCCTGGGTGAGTTCGTTGTGGTCGACGAGGATGAGTTGGCGCGGGACGGTGCGCAGGAAATCGCTCTTGGTCAGAATCCCAACGAGACGCTGATCGTCGTCGATGACCGGGAAGGCAAACTGCGAGGCGAGCATGACTTCGCGGCGGGCCTCCGCGAGCGAGGTGTCGGGGGAGATGGATTGGAAGTCGGCGTAGAGCATCCGCTCGGCGGTGACGGCGCTGCGGGCGAGGAGGACGGTCGTGGCGGTGTCGTGCGGCGAGCTGATCACGGTGGTTCCCGCCGCCCGGGCGGCTTCCAGGACGTCTTCGCCGACGGGGAGGCCGCCGGTGACGATGAGGGCCTTCGCACCCATCTTGATGGCCATGTGTTGGACCCGGAAGCGGTCGCCGACGATGACGATGGTGTGGGGGAGGTCGAGCGCGGCGAGCCGTTCTTCGAGCGAACTGAAATGCATGGCGGCGACAACGAGAGTCAGGCGTAGATAGTCCTCGCAGGGCGTGCCCGCGAGGACGGTTCCGCGACCGTGCTGGCCACGTTGGCGACGGAGGCCTCGACCCGGCGCGTCATGCTGAGCTCTTCGATGGGCGGGAAGAGGATCTGGCTGACTTTGAAGCCGGAGATGAGTCCGATGCAGCGCTTGTCGTCGTCGACCACGGGGAGGCCGCGAAATTTCGTCTCACCGATCTGCTGCATCGCGTCGTAGACGGGAGAGCGGTGATTCACGCAGACCACGTCACGATCCATCACGTCTTCGACGCGTGGCCGGACGTCGCTGAGAAACGTCGGCGCGGGGACGGCAAATTTTTTCAGGACAAAATCGATTCGCTCGTTCGTGCTGCCGCAGCGGGCGGCGGTGGTGCCGGGCTCGCCGGTGAGTTGTTTCAGGCGGGCGTAGGCGATGGCCGACACGATGGCGTCCATGTCGGGGTTTTTGTGGCCGATGACGAAGGTCTCCATAACAGGCGGCGGATGGTAATGAGAAATGCGGAATGAGAAATGAGAAATGCGGAATGAGAAACGAGAAATGCGGAATGAGAAACGAGAAACGAGAAATGAGAAATGGAAAATGGAAAGTGCGGAATTTGAACATCCTTCGGCTTGATCTGTCCAAAGCCTCCGACAACCTACTTTTCTGACCTATGATGCTATTTTTTGTTCTGATTGGAATCCCGTTGGTCCTTGGCTTGATCGCGCAATTCAAGGTGAAATCCGCGTTTGGCAAGTGGAAGCAAGTGCGCGCCTCGTCGGGGGTGTCCGGAGCGGAAGCAGCCCGACAGATTCTGCGCGCGGCGCAGATCAATGACGTCGACGTGGTCGAAATCAACGACATGCTGGGCGATCATTACGATCCGACGAAGAAGCGGCTTTGTCTGTCGACGGACGTGTATCACACGCCGTCGGTGGCGGCGTTGGGAATATCCGCTCACGAGTGCGGGCACGCGATCCAGCACTCGAAGGCCTACGCGCCGCTGAAGTGGCGGATGGCGGTGGTGCCGATGACGTCGATCGCCTCGCGGGTGCTGCCGTTCGTGCTGATCGGTGGAATGTTTGTCCCGTTCCTTTTTCGGGAGGCCATCATCGTGGCGGCGGTCTGCTACGGAGCCTTGGCTTTGTTTCAAATGATCACGTTGCCGGTGGAATTCGACGCGAGTCGGCGGGCGAAATTGATCCTTGGTCAGATGCAATTAATCCAGCCCGGCGAGGAAACGAGGGGCGTGAAAACCGTGCTCGATTCGGCGGCGTTGACCTACGTAGCGGCATTTGTCGCGGTGCTCGGCCAGTTGGCCTATTATTTGTTCATCCTGTTGGGCAATCGGCGTTGAGCGGGCCGGACGGGACGGCCCCGGCGGTCGTGCTGACGATCGCGGGGTCGGATAACTCGGCGGGTGCGGGGTTGCAGGCGGATCTGCGGACGATCACGGCGCAAGGGGGCTACGCGTTGACGGCGGTCACTTGCGTGGTCGCCGAGGTGCCGGGGAAGGTGGAGTCGATCGTCGCGATGGAGCCGGGGATGGTCGAAGCGCAGGTGCGGCTTGGATTTGAGGCGTTCCCCGTTGGGGCGGTGAAGACCGGGATGCTTTTCTCGGCGGAGATCGTGCGGACGGTGGTTGCGGCGCTGCGGGAGCCGGTCGCGGGCGGCGTGCCGCTGGTGGTCGATCCGGTGATGGTGGCTTCCAGTGGGGATCCGCTGCTGGAAGATGCGGCGGTGGCTGCTTACCGGGAGGAATTGATCCCGCTGGCGACGCTGGTCACGCCGAACGTCGATGAACTGGCGATTCTGGCCGGGCGATCGGTGCGGGATTTCGACGAGATGGAAGCGGCGGGACGGGAGTTGGCGTTGCTTTACGAAACGGCGTTTTTATTGAAGGGCGGGCACCTGGGCGGTGAGGTCGCGCGGGACGTACTGGTGGGGGCGGACGGGGAGCGGCGGGTCTACGAAGCGGCGTTCGAGCCGGGAGCGGATCCGCACGGCACGGGGTGCACGTATTCGGCGGCGATCGCCCTGGGTTTGGCCCGGGGGTTGGATCTGGGCGACGCGGTGGGGGCGGCGAAGGAATTAATCACGCGGGCGATCCGGGACCGTTACCGGTGGGGCGCGACGGAGATCCTGAACGTGCGGTGAAGAATTTTCCTCGCGCAGAGACGCAGGGGCGCAGAGGAAGACAGATCCAGAAGGAATTCTCGGAGACTCTGCGTGAGAAACCCTTGGGTATTTTCTTTGCGGCTTCGTGGCTTCGCGTGAGCCTTCAAATCCTTCCGATTCGGTGTGAGAAGGCCGGTCAGGCCTTCACGCGCTCGATGTGGGCGCCGAGATCATTGAGCTTTTCGTCGATGCGTTCGTAGCCGCGGTCGACGTGGTAGACGCGGTTGACTTCGGTGACGCCTTCGGCGCGAAGTCCGGCGAGAACGAGGGCGGCGGACGCCCGGAGATCGCTGGCCATCACGGGTGCGCCGCTGAGCCGCTCGACGCCGGTGATGATCGCGGTGGAGCCTTGCAGGTCGATCTGCGCGCCCATGCGCTTGAGCTCGGCTACGTGCATGAAGCGCTGGGGGAAGACGTTGTCCGTGATCACGGAAATGCCGTCGGCGACGCTCAGGAGCGCGCACATCTGGGCCTGCATGTCGGTGGGGAATCCGGGGTGCGGCGCGGTGGAGAGTTCGATCGGATGGCGGGAGCCGTTGCGCTCGAGCGTGAGGTTATCGCCGTCGGCGGTGATCGCGTAGCCCGCATCCAAGAGGGGTGTGGTGACGGCGGTAAGGTGGGTGGGGTCGACCTTCTTGAGGGTGACGCTCTCGCCCGCGATGGCGGCTGCGGCCAGGAAGGTGCCGGCTTCGATGCGGTCGGGGATGACGGTGTGCTCGGCACCGTGGAGCTCCTTGACGCCTTCGATGACGATGCGGCGGGTGCCGGCGCCCTCGATTTTTGCACCCATCTTGATGAGAAAATTGGCGAGATCGACGACTTCAGGTTCCTCGGCGGCCCCATCGATCACGGTGGTGCCTTCGGCGAGGACGGCGGCCATCATGATGTTGTCCGTGCCGAGAACGGTGGAACCGAATTTGCCGCGCATGTTCACGGTGGTGCCGCGGAGTTGGGGAGCGAGGACGCGGACGTCACCAGCTTGGACGCGGACGGCGGCTCCGAGTGCCTCGAAGCCGGACAGATGAAGATCGATCGGGCGGTCGCCGATCACGCAACCGCCGGGGAGCGAGACGGTGGCCTGGCATTCGCGACCGAGGAGCGGGCCGAGGATGCAGACGGAGGCGCGCATTTTGCGGACGATGTCGTAAGGGGCCTCGGTCTTGATCTTCTCGGCCTTGACGCGGACGGTGCCGCTGGCGCGCTCCACCTCGGCGTCGAGTTCGCTCAGGATCGTGAGCATGAAGTGGATGTCGGAGAGGTCCGGGACGCGGTGAATGATGCACTCGTCCCGGGTGAGAAGCGTGGCGGCAAGAATGGGCAGTGCGGAGTTTTTTGATCCGCTGATGCGGACGCTGCCATTGAGGGTGGCTCCGCCGTGAACGAGTATTTTATCCATGGTGTGAAAAGACGAACCAGTAGGTCGTAATGTTCAACCGAACGATTGTCGCGGCTTTTTCGGTCGCCTCGGGTGGGCGTGGTGCCGGGCGGGGCCTCCTTACGTCGACCACTACGGAGGGGCCTGCTTCGTAGAAGCGGGGGTGACGACGCTCAGGGGGCAGCAGGCAGCCGGGTGGAGATGCTTTGCGCTTTCGGCGTTCTTCTGTTCAAACCTGAGGTTGGGTCATCCGTTGGAAACGATGGCGCGTAAATCCATCCGCATGACGTCGTTGTTCCGAAAGATCGTATTGAAAACCCTGGCCCCGCTGACGCGGGGGACGCTCGTGGTGGAATTGCCGGGCGGCGAGGAGCGGACGTTCGGCGGGTTGTATCCCGGACTCGGTGCGCGCATTGCGGTGAGGCGGGAGGAATTTTTTCGCAAGTGCGTGGTGTCGGGTCCGATCGGACTGGGTGAGGCTTACGTGGACGGAGATTGGGACACGCCGGACCTCGCGAAGGTGATCGCATTTTTCATTCTCAACGCGGATTCGACCGCCGGAATGCGCACCGAAGGCGGGCGTCCGGGCGTCGGGATCGGGCTGCTCAATGCCTACAACCGGCTCCTGCACAAACGCCGTCCGAACAGTCTCGTGACGAGTCGACGGAACATCAGCGAGCACTACGATCTGAGTAACGATTTCTTCAAGCTTTGGCTCGATCCGACGATGACGTATTCGAGCGGCTACTTTGATCCGCCGGACCTTTCGCTGGAAGCGGCGCAGACGAAGAAATACGATCAACTGTGTCGGAAGCTGCAGATCGGATCGGACGACGAGGTGCTGGAGATCGGGACGGGGTGGGGTGGATTTTCACTGCACGCGGCGGGCACCTACGGGTGTCGGGTGACGACCGTGACGATTTCCGAGGAGCAATTCGCGGAGGCGACGAATCGGATCGCTGCGGCGGGTTTGGCGGATCGGGTGAGCGTGCGGCTCGAGGATTATCGGAAGATTACGGGGCAGTTCGACAAGATCGTCTCGATCGAAATGATCGAGGCGGTAGGCGACGCCTATCTGAACACGTTTGTGGCGGCGTGCGAGCGACTGCTGCGTCCAAACGGATTACTGGGACTGCAGATGATCACCTGCCCGGACCGGCAGTTTCGGATTCTGCGGGACGGAGTGGATTTCATTCAAAAACACATTTTCCCGGGCTCCCTGCTGGTGTCGCAGGCGCGGATGACCGAGGCATTCACTCAGACCGGGTGGCTGAATCTGTTCGATTGGGAAGACATCGGATTTTTCTACGCGAAGACCTTGCGGGTATGGGCAGAGCGCTTCGAGGAGCAGCGGGAAGCGGTGCGGGCGCTGGGATTTGACGAACGATTCCTGCGGAAGTGGCGGTATTATCTGCGCTATTGCGAGGCGGCCTTCGGGACCCGGCACATCTCGGTGGTGCAGGCGATCTACACTCGCCCGAACAATCTTGCGTTGCGGTCGGAGGTTTATGGTTTCGGGGGGCAGGCAGGATGACGGAGAGTTTTTGGTTCTTGGTGTCGGTCGGGTTTGCGCTGGCCCTGGCGCTGATGATGCTGACCTGGGTGTTCGCTCGCTGGATCAACAACGCCAGCATCGTCGACGTGGCGTGGTCGCTTGGGTTCACCCTCCTGGTCGGAGCCTACTGGCTGCTGGGGCGGGGTGACCCGGATCGGAAGACGCTCATCGCGGTGATGGTGGCGGTCTGGAGTCTGCGCCTGGGGACGCATTTGTGGCGACGCATCGCGAAACATCATCCGGAGGAAGACGGGCGCTACGCGACTCTGCGGGATCAATTTCCGAACTCCCCCTGGTTGATGTTCTTCGGGTTTTTCCAATTGCAGGGAGTGCTGCTGGCCCTGCTCACGGTGCCCTTCGCGCTGGCGGCGCAAAATCAGACGGCGGCGCTTTCGGTGTGGGAGTGGGCGGGCGCGGCGTTGTGGCTCGTGGCGATGGTGGGCGAGAGCGTCGCGGATTGGCAGCTCAACGCGTTTCGCAACAAGCCGGGGAACAAGGGGGAGGTCTGTCGCCGCGGGCTGTGGCGGTATTCGCGTCATCCCAATTATTTCTGCGAGTGGCTCGTGTGGGTGGCGTTTTTCGTCTTCGCCTGCGGGTCGAAGGACGGGTGGATCTCGATATTTTGCCCGGCGCTGATGCTGTATTTCCTGCTCCGAGTCACCGGGGTGCCGACGGCGGAGGAGCAGTCGCTGAAATCGCGCGGCAACAAGTATCGGGAGTATCAGCGGACGACGAGCGTGTTCGTTCCGTGGTTTCCGAAGGAGGGGCGGTGAGGGCGGGTAACTTTGATGTTCGGTTGAAAGTGCCGCTTTGCGGGTTGGAACGATTCGTCGGGGCTGGAAGCCCCGACGGGCGGGCAGGATGCCCGCGCTCCCCGGGTTTTTTATGATGTCGATTGATCAATTGTTGGCCAAGGGGTTGTTGCCGGACGCGGCGGTGCGGATGGGAATCCGGAATCTGCTCGCGAAGAAATTGCGGGAGGAGGATCGCGGCGGCGTCGAGGCTCAGCAGGCGGCGCTGCAGGGTTTCGTAGAGGAATTGAAGGCGAGCCCGATCGCGATCAAGACGGATGCCGCCAACGAGCAGCACTACGAGGTGCCGACGGAGTTTTTCAAACTCTGTCTCGGACCGCGAATGAAGTATAGCTCGGGATATTGGCCGAAGCCGGACACGACGTTTGCGGAGTCGGAGGAAGCGATGTTGACGTTGTCTTGCGAGCGCGCGGAGTTAACGGATGGGCAGCAAATTCTCGAACTCGGCTGTGGGTGGGGGAGTCTGACTCTCTGGATGGCGGAGAAATATCCCGCGGCGCGGATCACGGCGGTTTCAAATTCGGCGACCCAGCGCGAGCACATCGAGGCTCGGTGCGCCGAGCGGGGATTCGCGAACGTGCGGGTGATCACGTGCGACATGAATGAGCTGGATCTCGAGGCGGATCAGTTCGACCGGGTGGTGAGCGTCGAGATGTTCGAGCACATGAAAAACTACCGCGAGCTCCTGCGGCGGGTGGCTTCGTGGATGGTGCCGGGTGGGAAATTGTTCATCCACATCTTCACCCACGTCCGGTTTGCCTACCATTTCGAGGGAACGGACCCGTCGGATTGGATTACCCGCTATTTCTTCGAGGGTGGGACGATGCCATCGGACGATTTGCTGCTGTATTTCCAGGAGGATTTGCGGATCGATTCGCACTGGCAGGTGAGCGGGACGCACTACCAACGCACGTCGGAGGCGTGGTTGGCGGCGATGGATGCCAACGACGCGGAGGTCCGACCGATCCTAGCGGCGGTTTACGGTGAGGAGAATCTGGCGAAGTGGCGGGCGTATTGGCGGGTATTTTTCATGTCCTGCGCGGAGCTTTGGGGGTATCGCGGCGGGAACGAGTGGATCGTCTCGCATTATCGGTTTTGTAAATGAGCTGGCGCCGGCGTGGGAGGCTGGCGGCCTTCGTTCCGCTCCTGATCGCGGCATCGCTGCGGGGTGGTGACTTGGTCGAGCAGTCAAAAGACTGCGTCGCGCGGATGGATGCGGCGGGATCGAAAGCGGAGAAACGGGAACTCGGGAACAAGGCATTGGAACTCGCGGAGCGGGCCGTCGTGGAAGATCCCGGGGATGCGGAGGCGCATTTGTCGGTGGCCATCGTCCTCGGAAAGCTGTCGTTTCTGGAATCTCCGGGAGAGCGGATTCGGAATTCGGCCCGGATCGGCGACGAGGCTCGGCGGGCGGTGGAACTCGATCCTGACTACGAACTCGCCTGGTTCGTGCTCGGGAGGTGGAATTACGAGATCGCGAACCTTGGGGCGGGAGCGCGGTTTTTTGCTGAGAAGCTGTTCGGCAAATTACCCGATGCTTCGAACGAGCGGGCAGTGGAATGCCTGGAGCGGGCGACGGCGTTGAATCCGGGGTTGATGAATCGGGCGGAGCTGGGGCGCGCCTATGCGGCGGTGGGTGAGGATGAAAAAGCGCGGGAGGAACTTCGCGCGGCGCTTGCCATGTCGGCGTCTGATGGAGACGAGCGGGATGCTCAGCGGCGCGCCCGTGAGGCGCTGGATCGTCTCTGAGCCGCTCGGGCTCTCGTTGGGTCGAAGATCGAGGCGGGCCGCTCCGGGAGTGTAGAAGATTTGTCCGATTGGAATTCAACCGCAGATCCCATCAACGAAAACGGTGGCAGGGTTTTCCTTGGACGTCTGCATTGACCGCCCAGATGTTTCCTTCATGTGGATGGTCCCGAAGAAAGTCGGGGCTCATTCCGAAGCGAGAGGAGGTGACGAACAAGGTTTGGAGATCGCTTCCGCCGAACGTGCAACTAGTCGGTGAAGTGCAGGGAAGTTCGATAACTCGATCGATGCAGCCGTCGGGGGCATGGCGCACGAGGCACGCTCCGCCGCCTACCCGGCAATTCCATAAATATCCTTCGGCGTCCATGCAGGAACCGTCGGGGAGGCCCCGTTCGAATGGTGGTGCGAAAAGGGATCGATCCCGCAGTGGCTCGGAGCCGGTGCCGCTGCCGAAGGAAAAGATCTGATTGGTGAGCGTGTCGGCGGTGATGAACCGTCCGTCGCTGGTCCACGCCATGGTATTGGTGATGCCGTAGGTATTGTCGGTGAGCTTGGAAATTCCGCCGCTGGACGTGACGCGGTAGTAGGCTCCGGTCGCCTCGGTCATTTCCTGCGGCGCGCCGTCGGGAGAGATGTTGTTCTGCATGGTTCCTACCCAATACGAGCCGTCGGGGGCGACGACGCATTCGTTGATTCGATTGCCTGGACGATCCGGCTCGATGCGGCAAAAGGGTTTGAATTCCCGGTCAAAGTCCCACCGACAAATCTCTTTCGTCAGACTGACGATTGCCCCGCCATCGTCCCGGAGTCCGATTGCCGTGACGAAATCGGGCGTTGGCCACTTCTGGTGATTTCCAGTCGAGAGCTGGAGCCGGTGGACCTGTTTACCAACGATGTCGATCCAGAGGAGGGATCCCGTGCGTTCGTCCCAAAGCGCGCTCTCTCCCACGACATCGTGGGAATCGCAGACGATTTCGGCGGGAGTTGGAGGCATTGGGGGCTTGGGCTGGGGCGGTGTCGCTCTCCGGCGACGCCGCTGTCGGAAGTATGATGAGCTTGCCGCAGCGGTCAATGGCAACCGGACACCTTGTCGAGGTGACCCGTATCGAAATTGATGCCCGGAAAATGGAGTCTGCAAACGTGAGCTTGACGCCGGTTTCTATTTGGCGAAATGTGCAAACATGACGGTAGCCGAAAAGCGACGGATCGAGGAACGCGCGAGCGTGGTCAAAGCGTTGGCTCACCCGTCGCGGGTTCTAATCGCCGAGGTGCTCACGGATGGCGAGAGGTGCGTCTGCGATCTGACCGAGTTGGTCGGCGCGGACATTTCCACGGTATCCCGGCACCTTTCCATCATGAAGTCCGCTGGCTGGGTCGAGGTGGAGAAGCGGGGGCTGAATCAGTTCTACCGATTGCGCTGCCCCTGCCTGCTGGAATTTTTCAAGTGCGTGGACCTCATTGGCCGGGAGGCGCCGGGAGCGTCTCGTCGAAGGGCTGCTTAATTTTTCCCGAAGTTGGGTATTCAACCAAATAAACAATGCAATCATGAAGGTATCTGAATTTAAACGCCACCTCGAAGCCGATCCCGCTGCGGAATTGCGCTTCGTCCTGCCGGACGCTGACCTCATCCCGGCGCACGCTCACGTCACGGAAGTGGGGCGGATCGATAAAACCTTTCTCGACTGCGGAAGCACCGTCCGCCGGGTCTCGACGTGCAACCTGCAGGCCTGGGTGGCCGACGACGTTGACCATCGCCTCCGGCCGGGCAAGTTGGCCGGGGTGATTGGTTTCGCCGACGAGCTTTTTGACGGCGAGGACTTGGAGGTCGAGGTGGAATACGAGGACTGCAATTTGTCGCAGTTTCCGGTGGTCGGTGCGGTGAGCGAGGATGGCGTGCTGACGTTTCGGCTCGCTTCCAAACACGCGGATTGCCTGGCCAAGGACGTCTGCCTTCCCGGGGGCGGGGGCGGTTCTGGAGCTGAGGCGGGCGAGTGCTGCGCAAGTGGGAATTGTTGATGAGTCGTGCCATGAATCAACCGCTCATCCTCGTTTTATGCACCGGCAATTCGTGCCGTAGTCACATGGCGGAGGGGATCCTCGGCGCTGCCGCTGGGGAGACTGTTCGAGTGGCGAGTGCTGGGTCGAAGCCTGCCGGGTTCGTTCATCCGGTGGCGATCAAGGTCATGCGGGAGATCGGGATTGATATTGGCGATCATTCTTCGAAGCACCTCGAGACGTTCCTGTCGGAGTCGGTCGATACGGTGATCACCGTGTGCGGTAACGCGGAACAGGCCTGTCCGGTGTTTCCCGGGCAGGTGCACCGTCATCACTGGGGGTTCGACGATCCCGCGCACGCGGAGGGCACGGAGGAAGAAGTTCTGGAGGAGTTTCGCCGGGTCCGCGACGAGATCAAGCTGGTGTTTGAGGCTTACGCGGCGGGTTTGCGGCGGGGCCAGGCTCTCTGAGTTGACGCTGGCCATTGAGTTTCCTGCTTTGCCAGACTGAGCGGCCTGATGACCTCTTCCATTTCCGCGCAGCCCGTGAAAAAACACGCGCTTTCCTTCCGCCAGATCCACCTCGATTTCCACACCAGCGAGCACATCGCCGGGATCGGCGAAGAGTTTGATAAAGTGACCTACCAGCGGGTGCTGCGGGAGGCGCACGTGTCGTCGGTGACGACCTTTGCCTGCTGCCATCACGGGTGGAGCTACCACCCGACGGAGGTCAACCAGATGCACCCGGGGCTGAAGTTCAACCTGCTGCGCGAGCAATTGGACGCGTGCCACGAGATCGGGATCAAGGTGCCGGTTTACCTCACGGCGGGAGTTCACAACGTCGCCTCGGAGGCACACCCGGAGTGGCGGGCGATCGGTGCGGATGGTCGCTATCTCGGGTGGACGCCGAGCATTCTGGCGCCGGGTTTCCACAGCATGTGCTTCAACTCTCCGTATCTCGATTACCTTTGCGCGCAGATTGACGAGGTGATGGAGATGTTCCCCGACGCGGACGGCATTTTCTTCGACATCATCAGTCAGAATCAATGCTGCTGCCGGTGGTGTCGGGAGTCGATGGCGGCGAACGGGCTCGATCCGACGGTCGAGAGTGACCGTCTGAAATCGGCGGAGATCGCGATTGCGAAATACTACGACCGGACGACGGCGGCGGTGCAGGGGCGCGACGCGGAAATGCCGATTTTTCACAACAGTGGCCACATCTTCAAAGATCAGACGGAATGTCTGAAATACTTTTCGCACCTCGAGCTCGAGTCGTTGCCGACGGGCGGGTGGGGTTACGATCATTTCCCGCTGTCGGCGAAATACTGCAGCACGTTGGGTTACGACTTCCTGGGGATGACCGGGAAGTTTCACTTCACGTGGGGGGAATTTGGCGGGTTCAAGCACCCGAACGCGTTGAGGTACGAATGCGCGGCGATGATCGCCTTCGGGGCGAAGTGCAGCGTTGGCGACCAACTTCATCCCACGGGTACGATCAATCCGAGCACGTACCGGATCATCGGTGAGGCCTACGCCGAGGTCGAAGCGAAGGAATCCTGGTGCGTGGAGACGACGAACGTCGCCGACATTGCGTTGCTGTCGCACGAGTCGTATCACGGGAACCCGCCAAACGAGTTCAGCAATGCCAGCGATACCGGGACGGCGAGGATGTTGCTCGAGGCGCATTATTTGTTCGACGTGATCAATGCGGATCATGAATTCGACAGTTATCGGGCGATTTTGTTGCCGGATGAGTTCGTGATCGGCGAGCCGCTGCGCGAGAAGCTGGCGGCGTATCTCGCGGGGGGCGGGAAGGTTGTTTTCTCCGGGCGGAGTGGACTCGACGCGGACAAGGCAGCGTTTTTGTTCGACGTCGGGGCGGCATTCGAGGGCGAGAGTCCCTACAACCCGGATTACTTGGAGCCGGCGGCCGAGGTGGCGCCGGATTTTGTCGATCAGCCGGTCGTCGTCTACGGGAGGAGTCAGCGGGTCCGGGCGACTTCGGGGCGCTCCCTGGGAATGATCTTCGATCCGTATTTTAACCGGACATTCGAGCATTTTTGCAGTCATCGTCACACGCCGAATCGCCCGGAGCCGTCGGGTTTCGACGCGGCGGTGCTGACGGATCGAACGCTGTATTTTGCGCACCCGATCTTCACGATCTACAATCAGATCGGCGCGGTGGCCTACAAGGATTGGGCGACGCGCTGCATCGACGAGCTGCTGGGTGACGGGCGGTCGCTGAAGAGCAATCTTCCGAGTGGAGCGCGGGTGAGTCTGCGGGATCAGCCGGGGGAGAACCGCTACGTTTTGCACCTGCTCTACGCGCCGATGATCAAGCGCGGCAGTCCGGTTGATCTCCACGGTGGGAACCTGGCTGGCGACGGTCAGAGCGTGGAGTTGATCGAGGATCTGCCGCCGTTGGTCGACATCGAGATCGAGTTGAAGCTGCCGCGCCGCATTGTGCGGGCGACCGTCGAGCCTGAAGGCGGCGAAGTCGAGCTGCGGGAGCGGGATGGGGTGGTCGGATTATCGATCGACCGGTTCGCGTGTCATTGCCTGGTGGCGCTGCATTACGGCGCGGAGTAAAGGCGGGGCGGGATTGTTGACTGAGGTGGGATTCGGCGTTTGAGCGATGGGCAGCTTCGGTAATAGAGTTTTCGGGATGACGCTCGAACCTTTGCATCCGATCCAGATTGAACGGTTTCGCGCGATGACGCCGACCGAGAAATTTGGTATCGCTCGCGGACTTCTCGCCACTGCCCGAAGGGTGAGGCGGGCGGCCATCCAGCGGGTCCATCCGGATTGGAATTCGGACGAGGTGGAGCGTGAGCTAGCCCGGGAAACCGCTTGTGCAAGAACCTGATCTCTTGGCCATTTTCGCTCGTCCGCTGCATTCGGCGGGAATGCGATATCTGGTGGCTGGTTCGCTGGGTTCCATGCTCTACAGCGAGCCTCGGCTGACGATTGACGTCGATTTCGCGGTCGCCTTGGTCGCTGCGGATTTGAAGGCCCTCGGCAAACTTTTTCCGCCTCCCGAGTTCTACACGCCGCCACTGGAAATCATCTCGGCTGAGAACGCGCGTGAATGCCGAGCTCATTTCAATGTCATTCACGTCCCGACCGGTATGAAAGCCGACTTCTATCCCTCGCAGCGGGACGCATTTTTCGGATGGGCCTGGCGGAACCGGCGGACGGTCACCGACATCCACTTCGCACCGCCTGAATATATCATTGTCTGGAAGGTTGCGTATTTTGCCGAAGGCGGAGGGGAAAAACACGTTCGCGATATCCGCCGGATGCTGGACCTCTCGGGTGGTGAGATTGATCTCGGCTTGCTGCGCGAGGAATTGGGTCGAAGAAATCTCGGAGGAACGTTTCGGAGTATGACCGAATGAAGCGATGCTGATCACAACCTGTCGAAGTCGATGATCTATCCGGACCACAACGCAACAACTCCGATGCTTTCATAGGTGCTCGAGGCGATGATGCCGTGTTCCCGAGGAGTGGAGCCCGATTGCCGGGTCAATTTGCATTATCGAAGATTGGAGATCGCGAGACGTGCTCATTGTCTCGGCTGCTTCTCGATAGGGATGGTAGGCGCGGTGACGGGCTAACTGGCCGCGAGTTCTGCGGCGAGGTGGAGGGCGGCGAGGAAGCTGTCGGGGCGGGCGAGGCCTTGGCCGGCGATGTCGAACGCGGTGCCGTGATCGGGTGAGGTGCGGACGATGGGGAGGCCGAGGGTGACGTTGACCCCGGAGTGGAAGGCGTGGAGTTTGAGCGGGATCAGGCCTTGGTCGTGGTACATGCAGAGGACGGCGTCGAAGTCGCCTTCGACTGCTCGGAAAAAGACGGTGTCGGGGGGGAGCGGGCCGGCGAAGTCGGCGGCGAGGCCGGAGGTGGCCAGCGTGCTGACGGCGGGGGCAATGAGCTCGATTTCCTCGCGCCCGAGGTCGCCGTTTTCGCCGGCGTGGGGATTGAGGCCCGCGACGGCGATGCGGGGGTGGGCGATGCCGCGTTGGTGGCAGTGGGCGGCCAGGAGTTTTCCCACGCGGATGATCTCGGGGGTGGTGAGGGCGGTGGGGACTTCCGCCAGAGGAACGTGGGCGGTGACGAGGGCGACGGTGAGGGAACCGCCGGTGAGGCACATGGCGTGATTGGCGGTGTCGCAGCGGGTGGCGAAGAATTCAGTCTGGCCGGGGAATGGGAAGCCGACTTCGTGGAGGTGGTGTTTGCTGACGGGGCCGGTGACGACGGCGGCGAACTCACCGTCGAGGGTGCGGGCGACGGCTTCTTCGAGCGCGTCCCAACTGGCACGGGCGGAGGCGGCGGTGGGCTGGCCGGGGGCGTGGCCGGTGGTGGTGCCGATGATCTCGAGGTCGGGGCCGCCGAGGGGAAAGGGATCGGTGGCGAGGGCGGCGGCGATGACCTCGGGGCCGATGCCGGCGGGGTCGCCGAGGGTGAGGGCGAGTTTCATGATCTCATGAGGGCCCGCGAATTTTCGCGAATGTCGCGAAGGTGGTTTTCGGTTGGAAGTGTTGCCTGCGGCAAATTTGATTTTGGTTTCTGGAGGCAGGATGCCTCCCGGTGCGGGCAGGATGCCCGCGCTCCCCTAGCTGAAGATTTTGATGTAGGCGTTTTCGCGGAGGCCATCGAGCCAGCGTTGGACGCGTTTGCCTTTTTCCTGCTGGATCAGGTTCTGCTCGATCTCGTCGCGGACGTCGGTGATGGATTTGACGTCGGCGTTTTTCCGGGCTTCGACCATCATCACGTAATAGCTGTTGCCGATATTGATGACCTCGCTGATTTCGCCCGCCCGGAGGTTGAAGGCGGCATTGGTGAGGGGTTCGCTCAGGGTCTTTTTATCGATCCAACCCCAGTCGCCGCCGGTTTCCTTGGTGGTGGGATCTTCGGAATACATCTGGGCGAGGGTGCCGAAATCGGTGCCTTCGATGAGCTTGCCGCGAATCTCTTCGGCCATGGCCTGCTCGCCACCGGGAAGGCCGTCGCCGCCGCCTTCGCGGATGACGATCATGCGCAGCTTGATCTGTTCGGGGGTGGAATAGCCGACCTTGTTCTTGTCGTAGTAGGATTGGATCTGGGTGGGCGAGATGACGAAGTCGTCCTTGACGAACGTCTGGCGCATGGCTTGGACGATGATCTTGTCCATTTCGACCTCCTTGAACTTCGTGATGGTGTAGCCCTGGGATTTCAGGGTGCGGACGAAGGCGGCGCGGTCGCCGCCGAATTCCTCGCGGATGATGGTCTTGACCCGGTCGTCGATGAGGTAGGGCGGAATGGTGAGGCCCTTGTCCTTGAACTCCTGGAGGATGAGCTGGCGGTCGATGAGGTCCTTCAGCGCGGCGAGGCGCATTTCCTTGAGCTTGTTGGAGAGTTCTTCGCCGCTGAAGCTGTCCCGGAGGGCGCGCTCGCGGGCTCCGATGAGTTCGCGGACCTGGGAGTAGGTGATGACCTCGCCGTTGACGACGGCAGCGATCCCATCGACGACCTCGGCCTGGGCTTGGAGTCGGGTCGGTGCGGCCAGGATGGCCGGGATGAGCAGCAACGCGGTGAGGAAATGTTTCATGCGGACAGGCGTTTTTCCAGAAAGGTCAAAACTTCGCGCAACCTATTTTCGGGGGTGTTTGAAGTCAAGCGGGGGAACCTCCCGGTCAGTCCGCGCACCGGGTAGGAAGGCCGGAATCAGCGGCTCGAGCCGCTGAGGGTGCCGCTGGTCGTGCCGACCTGATAGTCGATGGTGAAGGTGCCGTCCGCAGCGATGCGACCGAAGTAGGTCAGGAAAGTGTTGGGACCGCTGGAGGCAGTGGTGCCCCCAAAGTCGTTGGCACCGCCAACGACGCTGCTGAAGGGCGTGTTGGAGCCGGGATTGACCCGGAACGTGCCGCTGATGGTGCGATCCTTGCGAACGGTGAACTTCACTTTGGTCACGGGATCGGTCCGTTGGGGACTCTTTCCGGAGTATTTTCCGGCCGGGGTGACGTTGACCCCGCCGCGGGACCTGCGGGTGCCGGTGAGGGCTCCGCGGCCCAAGGCACCTGAGTAGTTCACGCTGAAAGTCCCGTCGGGATCGAGATCGAACGAGTAGGTGAAAATGTTTTTGCTGAAGTTGATTCGGCTCCCGCCGCGGCCGTCCGGGCTGAGAACAAGATTGTCGGTGAAGGTCTGGTTGGCGGCGGTGTCGAAGCTGATCGTGGCGACTCCCTGGGGGGTGACGCCGACGTCCACGCGACGGACGGATTGAGGCTGGGGGCGGTCGGCGACCCAAACGCCGGAAAAGGTTGATTTGCTGTCGGCGGCAGCGGCCTTGATACGGTAGGCGATCTGGCCGCCGACGGGAGAGTCAATGCGTCCGTTGCCACGCATTTGGGCAAAGTCGCCCCGGCGGTTTTTGATTTTTCCCTTGAAGGTGCCGGTGATGCCATTCTGAAGCTGGACTTCGCCCTCGAATTTGCCGTTGCGCTGGTTAACGGTTCCGACGATGCGGACGACTTCCCCGGCTCCGGGGACGATGACGTTGCCGGTGAGGCGTCTGCCTTTGACTTCGAACGCGATGGGGACGTCGATTTTTTGTCCCTGGATCCTGGCTTTGGCAAATCCTGGGTAATCTCCGTCGAGGGGGGCGGCGTGGAGAGACGAGGCACCGACGGTAAATGCGAGAAGGACGGTGAGGAGCGGGAGGGAGGGCTTCAGCAGGTTCATGAGACTGCCAGGAAGGAAGCACATCATCTGGGATAGGTCGAGCCTTTCCCGAGCGCGGCAGGAGGGGGGAGGGTGGTTGGACGGCGTCCCGCGCTAAGCTGGACGGTGTTTCTCGAGAAAGGTGAGGATCTCGTGGAGGCGGCGTGCGGGGGTGATGGAGGTGAGGCGGGGGAACTTTTTGCCGAAGAGCAGGTAGTCGCCGGGCTGCCCTTTTTGCATGAGCATGAGTTTGTTGTCGCGGACTTCGACGGAGCGGATGCGGGCGGTGGCGGCGGCGAGGCGAATGTGCTGGAGGGTGAGGAGGTGATCGGCGGCGGGTGGGATGGGGCCGTAGCGGTCGAGCCATTCGGCGCGGAGGGTGTCGAGGGCAGCCCGGTCAGGGGCGTCGGCGAGCTTGCGGTAGGCCTCGATACGGGCACGGGGGTCGGTGACGTAGTGGGTGGGGAGGAAGGCGGGCGCGTGATTGGTGAGCGGTGATTGGTGATTGGTGGGTGAGGCTGTGGGGGTGGCGATGAACTCGGGCTCGGAGGTGATGAGGAAGTCGATGCGGGCGGTGGCGAGGGCGGCGGATCCGACCGTTTCGCCCTGGAGAGTCGACACGGAGCGCTTGAGCATTTTGCAGTAGAGATCGAAGCCGACGTTGAGGATGTGACCGGATTGAGCGGTGCCAAGGATGTTGCCGGCGCCGCGGATCTCGAGGTCGCGCATGGCGATTTTGAACCCGGCGCCGAGTTCGGAGTATTGCTGAATGGCTTGAACGCGTTTGCGGGCGTCGCCGGAGGAGGTCATGAGGTCGCGGGGGAGCATCAGGTAGGCGTAGGCCTTGTGGTGGGAGCGTCCGACGCGGCCGCGGAGTTGGTAGAGGTCGGCGAGGCCGAAGCGGTCGGCGCGGTCGATGATGATGGTGTTGGCGTTGGGAATATCGAGGCCGGATTCGATGATGGTGGTGGAGACGAGGACGTCGATGTCGCCGGCGACGAAGGAGCGCATGATGGGCTCGAGTTCGTGCTCGCCCATCTGGCCGTGGCCGACGGCGACGGTGGCTTGGGGGACGAGTTCCTTGATGCGCGCGGCCAGCTTGTCGATGGTGCGGACGCGGTTGTGGAGGAGGTAGATCTGGCCGCCGCGCTTGAGCTCGCGGACGATGGCGTCGCGCATGGTGCGTTCGTCGTAGGCGCAGATGGTGGTCTCGACCGGCTGTCGGTTGGGCGGCGGGGTCTCGATGAGGGACATGTCGCGGGCTCCCATGAGGGCGAGGTAAAGGGTGCGGGGAATGGGGGTCGCGGAGAGGGTGAGGACGTCGATGAGGCGGAAGCGGTCCTTGAGGATGTCCTTGTGCTTGACGCCGAAGCGCTGCTCTTCGTCGACGACGACGAGGCCGAGGTTTTTGAATTGGACGTCTTCGCTGAGGAGCCGGTGGGTGCCGACGACGACGTCGACGCTGCCGGCGGCGAGACCGCGGACGGTGGCGGTCTGTTCGGCGCGGGTGCGGAAGCGGTGGAGGGATTCGACGGTGACGGGGTAATCGCTCATGCGCTCGCGGAGGGTTTGCGCGTGCTGCTGGGCGAGGACGGTGGTGGGGGCGAGGAGGGCGGCTTGCTTGCCGCCCATGACGGCTTTGAAGACGGCGCGGATGGCGACCTCGGTCTTGCCGAATCCGACGTCGCCACAAATCAGGCGGTCGGTGGGGCGGGAGGATTCCATGTCGAGCTTGGTCTCCTCGATGGCGCGGGCCTGGTCGACGGTGGGCGAGAAGATGAAGGAGGACTCGAATTCGTGCTGCCAGTGGGTGTCGGGGCCGTAGGCGTGGCCGACGCTGGTGTCGCGCTCGGCCTGGAGGCGAAGCATGGTGGCGGCGTATTCGAAAATGGATCGCTCGGCTTTCTTGACGGCGCGCTGCCATTTGCCATCGCCGAGGGTGGAGAGCGGGGGATTGCGCTTGCCGAGGCCGACGTAACGGGAAACCTGCCAGGCTTGATCGAGGGGGACGTAGAGTTTGCTGGAGTGGGCGAATTCGAGGGTGAGGACTTGATCGGCAGGTCGGATGTGACTGGTGACTGGTGACTGGTGATTGCCTCTTTGGGTGGGTTTGGGATTTGAGAGGCTGTCTCGCTGCGCTCGGCTGGTGGGTGAGGTCGATGGGGCGGAGTCGAGATGTTCGAGACCGAGATACTTTCCGATGCCGTGGTCGAGGTGGACGACGAGGTCGCCGGGCTCGAATTCCGTGTAGTCGGTGCCGCCGCGGGCGGCGGCGGCGCGTTCCCGCCGGACCATGGCGCGGCGGGCGCGTTGGCTGGCGGATCGTCCGAAGAGCTCGGCGTCGGAGAGGACGGCCAGGCGGGCGGCGGGACAAATGAAGCCGGCGGTGAGGCTGCCTTCGCGGAAGTGAAGAGTTTCGGGGTCGAGCTGGTTGTCGCGGGCGAGTTCGCTGAAGCGTTCCCATTCTCCTTCGTTGTTGCAGACGAGGACGACGGACCAGCCGTGGTTGGTCCATTCGCGGAGTTGGTCGAAGAAGCGCCTGCGCTTGGCTTCGTCGATGACGAGGTCGCCGGCTTCGAAAACGTCAATTCCGGGAGGGAGGAAGGCGACGGAGTCGCCTTCGTGATTGGTGGCTGGTGATTGGTGATTGGTGGAAGTTATTACGATGCCTTCGGCATCTTCTTCCGGGGGGTCGAGGTGAAGGGTGAGGTCGGTCTTGCCGACGTAGGTGCGGAGGGGGAGGTGCTTCTTTTCGGGGTCGCCGAGCAGGATTTCGGTGGAATTGAAGTTTTCGACCGAGACCTGGCTGTCGAGTCCGAAGCTGCGGATGGATTCGATGTCCTCGTCGAAGAATTCAATCCGGACGGGCCGGGCTTGTTGCCACGAAAAGATGTCGAGGATGCCGCCGCGCCGGGCGAACTGACCACGGGCGAAAACCTTCGGGACCTCTTCGTAACTGGCTGCGGTGAGCTTTTTTTCGAGGGCAGCGAGGTCGTGGCGGTCGCCGATTTCGAGGGTGAGGCCGTGGCTGCGGAAGGTATCGCGGGATGGAACGGGGAGGGCGAGCTGGGCGGCGGTGACGATGACGCGGAGCGGCTCGCCGTTGGCCAGTCGACCGAGGACGTCGAGGCGCTCGGAGAGGATCTCGGGGTCGGCGATGCCTTCGTCGGCGGTGATCTGCTCGAGCTCGGGGAAAAGGGTGGGAGTGGCTCCCCAGGAGGCGATATCGGCGGCGACTTCCTCCTGACGACGGACGTCGGGGGTGACGATCCAGACGGCTTTTTTGTGAGCGGCGGACGAGGACGGTGGCGAGGGCGGGTTGGGCTGCGGTCGCGACGGAGCCGAATTTTTGATTTTCGGTTTTCGATTTTCGATTGAGCGCCAGCGCGGACTCGATCGTGTCGAGCGGGTCGAAGGGTTTAGTGGGCATCGAGGACCTCGCGGTGGTAGGTGGCGGCGATATCGGCGATGAGGGTGGAGGGTGGGTAGGGGTGCTCGTTGATGCGGGTGGCTTCCTGGATGCCGATGCGACTGTTGGTCAGGAAGGCGGCGGTGAAGCTGGGGAGGTCGTCGAAGGTGAGGGTTGCTTCCGTGGTGGGGAAATTTCGCATCACCCAGGCGCGGATGACGCCGTCGCGGGGGCCGTCGATGAGGGACGGGGTGAGGAGTTCGTTGCCGCAGAGGAAAAAGACGTTGGACATGCTGCCGGAGATGATACGTCCGTCGGGCCGCACGAGGATGGCGTCGTCGGAGCCGGCGGCCCGGGCGGTTTGCTGGGCGAGGATGTGGGGCCAGTAGTTGGCCGTTTTGACCGTTTCGAGCGGAAGGGGGGTGAAGTTGGCAGCGGTGAGGGTGATTGGTGACTGGTGATTGGTGATTGGTGGAATGCACTCCAGGAGGGCTGCGACTCGTGGTTCGGTTGCTGGATCGGAGGGCGAGCCGTCGCCGGCGGTGATGTAGAGGCGGGCGACGCCGTCGGGAATTGGGGGTTCGCGGAGGAGGGTCGCCGCCGCGGCTCGCCAGGTTTCGGGCGGGCGGAAGGGGGCTGAGGCTCGCTGGAGGCGGCTGAGGTGCTCGGTCAGGAACAACGTTCGCCCGCGGTGGAGGGCGAGGGTTTCAAAATACGACATGCCGTAGCGAAAGCCACGGTCGGTTAGCGGGATGGCGCCGGGGACGAAGCGATCTCCGGCGAGGACGAGCGCAATGGGAGCCGGCGGGGTCGCGGGTGGTGCGGACATCGGGCCGACGCTCGGGAAGAGGTGGGGCGTTTGGTCGAAACGCCCCACCGGGCAGACTAAAGTGCCGCGAGGGCGGACTTGATTTTGTCGAAGTCGGGGAGGTCTTTGGGCGTGGGGGTCTGCTCGCTGTGGACGATCGTGCCGTCTTTATCGATGACGAAGGCGGCGCGGGCGGCGGTGTCGCCGACGTCGGCAAGCATCGGGAAGAGAACGTCGTAGGCTTTGGTGACTTCCTTGTTGAGATCGCTGGCGAGGGTGAGGGTGATGTTTTCCTGCTTCGCCCAGGCCTGTTGGGCGAACGGGGTGTCGACACTGATGGCGATGACTTCGGCGTCGAGGTCGGTGTAGGCGCCAAGTCCGGCGGAGACGTCGCACAACTCCTGCGTGCAGACGCCGGTGAAGGCGGCGGGGAAGAAGAGGAGAACGGTGGGCTTTTTCCCGCGCTGAGCGGCGAGGGAGACATCGGTGAGCCCGTCGGCGGTGGCGGATTTGAGTGTGAAGTCAGGTGCTTGGGTGCCGGTTGAGAGAGCCATCTTTTTATTTTCGATTTTGGATTTTGGAGTTTCGATTGCTGGAGGTGCGTTGTTTAGCAGAGGGGCGTGGGGGGATTAAAGGAATCAATTTTCACGCGAAGAAGCTGAGGGCGGTCCAGACCGCGCAAGCGAGGGCTCCGGCGACGAGGCAGGGGATGAGTTGGGTTCGGACGTGGTCCATGAGGTCGCAGCCAGTGCTGACGCACGAGAGGACGGTGGTGTCGGAAATCGGGGAACACTGGTCGCCGACGATGGTTCGGCGAATCCCCTGCCCGACCCTACGACTCACCCACGCGCATTCGCCCCACGGCGTTCTGCGGGACGGACGCCAGATCGGCCACCGGCACGCGGGTGGTGATCACGAAAAAACTCTTCGGGCCAGAAAACAGCAACTGCATCAGGAGCGCGACCAATGCATCGCACTGGATCCGACCGACCCCGGCCTCCGGCTCCGACATCACGGATTCCAGGCCGTCGAAGACGTAGAGCGTCGGGATGTCGGCCGCGAGGGCGAGTAAATATCGCGACGCATCCGCGGGCGAAACGTCGAGCGGGACGCGGACCCCCAGCGCGGCCTCCATCACCTCGACCCATTGGGCGTAGGGATCCGCATTCCGCACCCCGCAGCGGTCGAGCGCGCAGATGACAACGCGCCGGAACGACCAGCCACCAGCGTCGGCAAGTTGCCGGATCCAGTCCGCTACGAGCCCGGTTTTCCCCGAGGCGGGAGGTCCGATGATCTCCACCCCGCGCGCCACGGAGTGGCTGAGCGCGGCGTGCAGGGAGGCGCGGTGGAAGGCGGTCGCCGCGTGGTTGGCGTGACCTGCAGGGAGGGTCCCGAAGATCTTCAAGACAGTCGGATCGGGATCGGCAAGGTCGAGTCGCAGTGCAAGGATCAATCGGGTGAGCGTCTCGTGGTCGACCTCCCCGCCGTCGATCAGCACGGTGATCTGAGCCGGAAGCAGAGCGTGGCTCCCGCGCGCGCGGAAAATTTCCACCGGCAGGCTAGGATCGTTGAGCTGGGAATTCCTGCGGTCGAACCACATTTGGAGCCGCCTCCTCGGGGAGTCCCCCGGAGAGACTTCCAGCATGTCGCGCAGATAAGCCAGGCCGTCGGCTTTGTGAACGAGGTTGTCCACCGTGCTGGCCGCGCTGCCCCGCCCCCCGACCAGGAGGGGCATGCCCCGTGACTCGTTCGCGACGCGTAGCCGGAGCAGCGCCAGTGAGAGCGACCGAATCCCGCGACCCCAGGTAAAACACGGTCCGCCCGGCGCGGTCTCCCGCCGCTCGTCGCACACCCGGCAGCCCCGGCTGGATCGGAGGACCGTGCGGACGAGGCGCGGGCTCCCGCCATTGGTAAAGTGCAATTCGATCTGGTCCTTCATCGTGTCGGGGCGAACTCGAAGACAACCCACGGGATATCCCCACACCCCGTCCCGGGCAATCCGAAATGCGGCGACCGGCGGGGAGTTTGGAAGTTTGGAAATCACTTTGGAAAATGGTTTGGAAGACAACGCCGCGCTTTTCGGGTTAGCACGTCCCCCATGCGGAATTTCTCCAGACCGGCCATCCTTGTGATCGGATCGAAGGCGTTTTTCGACGGAGCCCCGCGCGAATTCGTCGGAGCGGAAGGAAATTTCGTCAGACCGGTGGCGAAAAGCATCGGAGCGGGACGAAATTTCGTCAGACCGCTCCTGAAATTCATCGGAGCGGCTCCAGAAACCATCGGACTGCAGTCAAAAAGCTTCAGACCAGTCCCAAAATTCGTCGGACCCCGCCCGCTCACTCACCGCAACCCACCATCCACCCCCGCCTGACAATGCCCGATTCCACTGACCCCGCCACGCCCGCAGCCCCGACCGAACCCCGGGACACCCCCTCGCTGCTGAACGAAGCCCAGGCCGCCGCACTCACCAAGACCGAGGAAGTCTGCCGCATCGCGCTACGGCCCGAGTATCTCACCCCGCTCACCACCCTCGACGACGGCGAAGAGCCCGGCGAGGATGACATCACCGAGGCCGGCATTCAGGCCACCCTCTCCCTCTGCGCCGAGGCCCGCGGGAAGTCTGCCAGCGCCATCGGAGCCACCGGCGAGAAACGCCGCACCACCCAGGCCGAGGACGCCGCCGAAACCAAGCTCCTACAGCACCTGCGATTCGTGCAAGCCCGCGCCCGGCAGAAGCACTTCTTCAAAAACCCCGGCGTCCTTCGCGAATACGGCATCGGCGAAGACATCGACGTCAGCCGCGCCGTCCTCGAGCAATACGCCCAGGCCATTCACGAAAAAACCGCCACGGACAAGCTCCCCAAGGTCACCGAAGCGAGGCGAGCCGAGCTGCAGACCGCCATCGCCGACTACAAAGCGGCCCAGACCACTCAGACCGGAGCCAGCGGAGCCGCCGGAGGCGAACGCATCGACCGCGACGCCTTGGTCCGGGCCGCCACCGCCGGGCGCATGCAGATCCAATTCGCCGCCGACGCCGAGTGGCCCCACACCGACCCAGCCAACGCCCCGACCCGCCGCCAATTCCAACTCCCGGCCAACCGGGCCTACCTCGGCTGATCCGCAATGTCCGCCGCCACCCACCTGCGAAAATGCATCCGGCTCCTTCTCGCCGCCGTGCTCACGACCGTGGCCTCCGCCGCCGCCCAGGCCGCCGGGCACGGGATTCACCAATCGGAAATCGAAGATCAAAAATCGAAAATCCCAACCCTCGCCGCCGCCGAGGCCCGCCGCGAGCGGATCGACCGCGCAATCGCCGACGACACCCGAGTCTTCCGTGAGCACCTCGCGAACGAGGACCTCACCGCCGAGGAGCTCATCCGCCGCGTCGACGCCCACCAGTCCGCATTATCCTCGCTACGCGCCCAGTTCGACGACGCCACCCGACAACTTGCTCTACAAACGCGCCAGATCGGCCTCACAGGACCACCCGCTCTCCCCCGCATCTTCAGTGCCGACCCCGCCGAGGCCGCCCTTCAGCGCCAGGATAGCAGACTTAGCGGATGCCGTCAGCCAAGCTCGCGAAGGCAAAGTCTCCGCCAAGGAAATGATCCGCAGCGTCGACGCGACAGTCACAGCCAATCGCGCGCTCATCGAATCGCGGGAACAACTGCGTCGCGAGTGGAGCAAGATGCAATCTGCCATCGACAGACGTCCCGCTCCGCCCGTCACCGAGACTCCCGAGCAACACATTACCCGCGTCGACACAAAACCGTTTGTAGCCAGACCTCAGATTCATCCCAAGCCGTCTCCGATCACCCAACCATGAAATTCCGAACTCTTCCCATCGTCACCTCCGTCTGACTGCCCTTGATGGCGGCAACCCTTCCCGCCCAGACGAGAATCCCGCCAACCAGTTGGAGATCGGCCCCACCAATTCCGACCAGGTATCGAACTACACGGTCGAACTACTCCGGCGCCATTGGGACCAGCAATTCTGTGATCAATAGCAATCAGCCTTGCAGTCGGAAGCGAAAACCGGTGTCGGCGCGGGGAAGCGCATGGCTTTGGGTTCAAACAACACGATCTACCACGGCGATAGCGGCTTCGTTGCGGAACAACCGACTAATTTGGAACGCCACCGCTCGGGTCCAGAAACGTCTGCTTGGGTTCTGGAAACATAGCCCAAATAACCTCATCCGGATACGGACGAGAATGTGTGCCGAATGCCCTCACCGGCTCGAGCAATTACGCCTTCGGTGCCCAGAACCGCTTTTGGCAGGCTACAACAACGTCGCTTGGGACGGGACGTATGCCGCTGCCGCCATCGGACGGGCCTCGTCAGCCTCCTACGCCACGGTCGTTGGAACCTATAACTACGCGGTGCGGGCCTGACCCACTGCGCTTCGCCGTTGGAGTCGGATCCGGCAACCCAAACGACGCCCCGGAACTCCAGCGGGCCAACGCCTTCGAAGTCCACGCCGACGGCACGATATTGATGTCCCCCCAAGGCGACATCCTCATGGGAGAATTCGAATAAGGCAGCGCAAACTTCCCGCTTGACCATCCGAATACGTCATCTCAATCCCTCCGCTCCCTCCCACCAGTTGAAGCCGCCAAAAATGCTTTTCCTCTCGCAATACTCCGCGTCTCTGCGTCTCTGCGCGAGCCTTGCATGGCTCTTCCTCGCTAGCGGCTCCGCCCTGGCCGAGCCTGACTGGTGGACGGATCCCGCCACTCGCATCATTGAGCCTGGGGCCCCGGTCAACAACTACGCCCCCGCTAATCTCGGCCAGCTCAAAAACGTCGCCACCCAGGCCAAGCTCTACCTCGACCCGCTGCTTCCGGCCAACGCGCAAAAGACCGCAGTCGAAACCAAGTTGGCTGAGTTCGCCCCCGACGCAGGCATTGCCTACACCCCCGCCGAAATCGCCGAGAACTACGCCCCCGCGAACATCGGCCAGCTCAAGGCCGTGGCCAAGCCCTTCTACGACTGGATCAACAGCATCGCCGACCCCATTCACCCTTACCCGTGGACGGCGACCACCGCCGACGACGACAACTACGCCCCCGCCAACCTCGGCCAGCTCAAGAACGTCTTCAATTTTGCCGTCACCGCTACCGGCCAGATCGACATCGACATCGACGACCTCCCCGATTCGTGGGAGCAGCAAATCATTGCGGCTGGCCTCACCGACCAAAACGGCGACGGCATCATCGATATCCGTGACGTCTCGGTTGGCGACGATTTCGACTCCGACGGGCTGAGTAATGAGCGCGAATTTGAGATCGGCAGTGACCCAACCGACCCGGCCAGCGGGCTGAATGCGGCTCTCATTGGCCGTTGGGAATTTAACGAAGGAAGCGGTTCGACAGTCGCGGACAGCTCTGGCGGCGGTCATCCGGGAACCCTCTCCCCAACTGTCGCCTGGAATGCGGAAACGTCCGGTCAGCAATACCTCGAAACGACCAACAACACTTCCGCCATCACCATTCCGGCCAATGACCTCATCGTCGGCCAGGACGACAGTGATTTCACCGTTGCCTTCTGGGTCAAGCTCAAGGTAGCGCCCACCGGCGACTGGCGGCAGCTAATCCGCAAAGGCACCGTTGATACCGACCGGACCTTCGCCCTTTGGTTGATTCCAAATACCAATCGGATCCACGCCCGCATCTCCGGCATCTCCGATCCCAACATGGGAATCCCTAGCAGCAGCGCGTCGCTCCCCATCGGACAGTGGAGCCACGTCGCCTACGTAAAGGACGGCAGCAAGCTCAGGCTTTTCATCAACGGCGTTCAGGACTCCGAGGCCGACCTACCTCACCCGGTCATCGGTAACGATGGCTCCATCGTGATCGGAAGACAAATCCACTACCCAGCCCTCGCCGCCTACGATGATCTGGAGATTTACGAGACAGCTCTCTCTGGGGCAGAGATCAATGCTCTTCAACCGCTGCTCCTCGTCAGCGACTACGATCACGATGGCTTGATCTATCGCGACGAACTCACCGCTGGCACCGACCCCGAAGACCCCGACACCGACTACGACGGCAACAACGACAGCACCGACCCCGACCCGCTCGATCAAAGTGTCTTTACTCCCATCCGCCTTGGTCACTGGAGTCTGAACGCGTTAAATTTCCTTAGCGATAGCGGCAAAGCGCCACTTCATAACGACAACAACGTCCTTTCCGTCCCAGGCGTCGCCGGTCGCGCGTTGGACGTTCAGTCTGCCCCCTCGTCACGATTGACCATCGCTGACCGAAACGCTGATGGTTCTGCAAATATCAACCTCCTTCGAGGCTCGATCCGGTTCTGGGTCAAACCGAGTTGGACCAGTCAGGAAATTGCTGGCACTGGTCCAGGCTCGTGGGCTCGGCTGATCGAAGTCGGCAGCTATAGTTGGCCCGCCAGTTACGGCTTCTTTTCCCTATTTTTCAAACATGACGGTAACGAGATTCGATTCAGTAGCCAGAACGAGAACGGCCAATCATTTGATTGGCTGAGTTCGGGGATTGAATGGACCGCTGGCCAGTGGCACCAAGTCGTTCTCACCTACTCTCCAGAAGAGACCAAGCTCTACCTCGATGATGCAGCTCCTGTGACTGGTCCAGGAATTACGATTGTGCCGAATGCGACCGTTCGATCCCATGGCTTTGCCGTCGGCACCAACCGATCCGGGAACGCGGGTGTCGCCGGTGAACGCATCAATGGCCAGATCGATGAACTTGAGACCTTCAACTACCCGCTTGCTGCCTCCGAGATCACCAGCAACTACATGACGACCCGCGCCGCCCTCACGGCACGAGAGCAAAACAACGGCATCCCCCCAGAATGGGAGAATCTCTACTACCCACCCGGCGGCCCCAACGGAACCATCCCCACCGATCCGGTCGAACTCCAGACCTGGCTCGACACCCCCGCTCCCGGCGGCCTCACCAACCGCGAGAAGATCGCCTTCGACCTCAATCCCCATGTTTGGTCGACGAACAATATTGGCATTCCTGATGAATGGTTGGTTGATAATGACATCGATCCGAACGAGGCGGATCCATTCAGCGATGACGACGAGGGCGTTGGTGATGGGCTAATCCTCATTGAGGAATACAAACTTGATGTTTCTCCAAATTCGCGGGATTCCGACCGCGATGGTGTTCCCGATGGAGCTGACTTTATCCCTTATGAAGCGATCTTCACTCACCCTGCCGTTCCGGTAACAACGTACGCCTTGATCGATCTGACTGAACAGCACGAAGTCGAAGCGGGCCCGCAAGTGGGTGACTCGACTCCAGGTGTCGCGACCCTTCTAAGTTCAAATAATCATGTTGTCTTACGAGGACAAGAAGTTCGATACTTTGATAATGAGATCGCTTTATCGTATAAGTATTGGTTATGGGAAGCGGGCGTCAGAGAAGAGATAGATTTAGGTGAAGTTGGTGGACGTATCGAGACGATTAACGAAAACGGAAGGGTCGGAGGTTCGCAGATAATCGGAAATCCAGACTACTATCACGCAATTCCGTATCTCAGTGAAGCTCCGTTTCATCTTGTTTATTCAGATATCGCTGCGATCGAAGCCCTTGGCGTGCGAATCAATGGAAGCGTCGGCGGCTTACTCGATGATGGAAGATTCTACAGTAACGAATTTTATTATATCGGACCTACCGGAGTGAGTTTTTTTGATTCTTTCTCAGGTGGGGGTTACGGACCTCCGATTTACTCTAGTAGGGATCCGGCGTTTGAAGAGCTGACTGGTTCGCCTGCTCCCGTCACACTGCCCCTTTCGGCTCGCTCGATAGCAGTTGATCCAATTAAAGTCAGGGGAAGTGATTTTCTCGAAAAAATTTCCACTTATGGTCCGAAGCTAAATTCTGATGGTGAGCCCACAAACGAGTGGGAGCTTATCGATTCGAGGCTTCGATTCAACGGCCAACCTATCGCAACCATCGAGGGACTCACAGACTTTGCTATTTGGAACAAAGCGCCAGCGTTTTTCTCGAATCAACCGCCCGGTAACAGCGTCAAATACAGGGGTTCTTCGGTCACCCTATACAACGATCCCATCAAAAAAAATTCAGTGGTTGCAGTTCAGTCTGTGAATAATCGCGGTCAGATTCTCACCAATTCGGATTCTTGGTATATTAGTCCAAATGCAATCTGGCAAAACGGGAGACGCCATCGGTTTGCAGACCTCATTTCCCTCCCAAAAGAGGATTTGTATCAGTGGGGTAACGTTCGTATTTCGGAAATCAACGATCTGGGGCTGCTATGTGGGTCTGTTGATCGCTACGAAGAGAATCCAGATGGCTCTTATGAATTCTCGAAACGAGCAATTCTCCTCCTCCCCTTTGAGTTAAGCTATCTCTCCAGAAACCCCGATACGGGCAATTATGAGAACTTAGGCGGACTTTTAGCTGAGGCCCAGCCGATGCCGGAGGTCGAGGTTGAGGCCGAGGACGTGAGCCTTGCCGCCAATGGGACGCTAACGGTTGATTTGAAGATCGATGTCCGCGATCCACTCTCGGAGATTACCCAGACCAACCGGCTAAACAGCTTGACGATCTACGTCAACGAAGAGCCTTACGAAACGGTCAACAACCTTGCTTCGCAGGCGACCGGCGAAATCGTTCCCGTCTGGCAGCCCTACAAATCGAAGGTCACTTTGAATCGCACGATCACGATTCCGAATGCTTCCCCGGGCGTTGTGAGCATTCGCGTTCAGACGGCCGAGAACGCTGCGGGCAATGTCGGTTGGGGCGGCGTTGCCGTGACGCTCGCCAAGCAGGAAACCAAGGTTAAAAATGCTACGCAGAGCCGCACAATTACGTTCAGCATCAGCGGCTCGCTTTCCAGTAAGCAAGTCAATCAGGTCACACTCGCCGTAACAACCGGACAATCCGGCTCGGTTCCACGGAGTCGTCTGCGGGTTCGGACGTATTTGTTGGAACGGTTGCGACCAGCAACGGAAATCGAACGGCGACCTTATGGCTGGAGAGCAACCCTCCAACCGTTGCCGTGCAGCCGGGCCAAACCGGGCAACCGACGAGCGTTTTGCAAAGTGGCCAAATGCGGGCCACGCTCGATCTGAGTGGAGAACCTGACCGCATTATCGGCCTATGGCAAGAGTCGGGCGGCACCTACAGCGTCAGCACACTTTACGAAGTCGACGGAGCGAATCGGAGCACGCTCTACGTTGCAGGAACGACGCCGCTGAGTTCCTCCCCCGAAGATGACCTTCAGCCTTTTGTGGTTCGACTGACAGTTCCCGACAGCATTGCCGATCAGATGCTGGAACCGGACGCCTGGCTGAAGCTTAAGTTGTTCGATCAAGACGTTACGCTCGTTGAGGACGACACGTTCATTCCCGATGACGAGCCATCGGCGGGGATGAAGCATCTCTACATTGCAAGCAGCAACAAGCCGAAGCTGTATGCGTTCGTCGAGGAGTTCAAGGGGAGCCTCGCCCCCAACGAGGCGTTCGACGACGAGGAGTTCCGGCTGGAACTGGTGACAAGCAGCAATGACGAAGTCGTTTACGATGCCAGCGCCGGAGTCGAACTACAACCGACCCAACAACAGCAAAGCGCCGCCCGTCTCGACCGCACTTTGGAGAATGCGCCACGGTTTGCTTCGCTCAATACCACGCCGCTAATGATGCCCAACTTCGCCATTGCGCAATCGGGGGGGAGCACCGGAGGCGGCAACTACTCGCCAGAGGAAGTGCTCACGTGGTTCAAATTTTTGTTCGGTCGTTACGGTGAAGAGCTTCTCGATGCCTACACCGGCACGATCACCGTCGAACCGCTCGACAATCTCATTCCCTGGCACTGGAAGCGCTATCGCGTCGAAAACTGGATGCAGAGCGACGCCAATGACGGGAAAGCGCTGATCATCCGACTCGACAACGACCAGAAGTCAGCCGTCCAAGCCGCCCAAGCGCTGTTTTTCGCGTTCCAAGATTGCAGGAGCTGGCTGGCGCGCTACGACTTCAATCTTGCCGTCTTCGATGGTGTGCTACAGGACGCGATCAACGGGGACGCCGATGGCGCCGACCTCTATAACGCTTATTACCAAGGCAACATTGCGCCGATTGCCGAGGCTCTCGGCGATTGCGCGTTGGCTGGGGAGATCGGTCTCTCCATTGCAAACGTTGGGGCCGATGTCGTCTTCACCTTGAACGACGTGGCGACGCACGCCCAAGCCGGTCAATGGAAACAAGCCGGAACTACGCTTGCGATGGGTGCGGTCTTTGTTGGTCCGGTTATGAAACTTGCCAAACGCACCGGCAAGAAAGTTGTCATCGAATCGCTCGAGGGAACCTTCGAAATTACGGCTCGCGTTCAAGAGGCTCTTATCGACGTAACGGGAGCGGCAAACCGAGCTGAAAAAATGGCCAAGCTCCGTCCATTGGTAGCTTCTGGAGATTTAGGCGATGACTTTATTCGGTGGGCATATGAGAATACCGCTTTGCTGACCGAAAGTCGGGGTCAGCTCAGGCGGGCGCTGTTAGCAAAAGTAGATGGACGGCAGCCAGCTAAGGCAGCTGCTCACCATTATCTTCCAATCCACTATTCCGAGGATCTAGAATTAAAGTTCCTCATGACTGGCCTTGATCCAAATGATGTCTCGCTTGGGACTTGGATGGATAAGAAGTTTCATTTACGGATTCATGGAAAAGGTCTAAGCGGTCAGGGATGGGGGCCTGGGGGACCGTGGAACTATCAATGGCGTCGTTTCTTTGCTACTGCTGCGCAGACGAGAACTGCGGAGGAAGTTATGGATTTTCTTGATGAACTGAAGGCTGTGATATCTGATGCGACGAAACCAGTCGATGAAATGGATTGGCCGCATCGACCAAACGGGAATTGAAAATGGTAGCGAATCATCCGCTTCTTAGCGTCTTCGAGATAAGAGGATATGCCAACCCGAGCGCGAATGTTTTTCAGCAAGGAATAAGCGAAGAAAACTGCCCTGCTTGTGGAGTGCTCAACTCGAAAGAATCGCCTTCGGAGGCGACGATATGGGTGGGAAATGGTTCCAGATGGACTGACATCATTTCGAATATCGATTGCCTTTTGTTGCACGAGAGAGTTGTTGAGGTTCTGGAAAGAAGCGGCATCTCTGGGTTTCAGGCATACCCTGTTAAAATCAATAAAGTGAATAGCAACAAACTAACATCGATCTCTGCCCCAAAATATTACTTGATCGATATTTTAGGGAGAATTGATGTAGATGTAACTCAACTCGATGACCTAGGAGGTTCTGTTTGCCCGGCTTGCTTCGCGCGTAATGCAATCAAAGGAAATCGCTATCGCTGGAAAACGAAGAATATTATTCCAGACTTGGATACGTGGGATGGCTCCGACTTTACGAAGATTCGTAATTGGCGAACTAAGCGGAATTATTGCAGCAAGCGTTTTATCGATCTTGCATCGGAGCATAAGTGGACAAATTTTGTGTTTGGTGAATCAGTCCCTGGAGTTGGATTATGGGAGAAGCCGCAACATGCGATCAACGGGTTAAGTTACAAAGATAAGAATTGGTTTGAAAAACTTTCCGAGCAGGTCAAAGAGAAGCATTCCGACTTGTTCGCCTGAATTACCACCGTGCCTCTGCCATCGCCCGCGCCGTCACGCCGCAGAAGGGGTCAGCCGATGAATTCTGATAACAGGGCAAGGAAGTGGGTCCCGGGCCGGCGGTAAATGAAGATATGACGTGGTCGCTAATTAATGGATGGCGTATGCCCGGAATAAGGCGTGAATTTGTGAGAAATCATCGGCTGACCCCTTCCGATCGTGAATTTGTGAGAAATCATCGGCTGACCCCTTCCGCCTTCCGCTGCGCCCGGAGTTCGTCGTCCCGCAGGACGGACATTCCAAGCAGGACTGCTTTGATTGCCGCCGCCAAACGCTGGCTGGCCGCCAACGCCGAGCGCTACCACACCGGCAACGACACCCTGCTCGGAGACGACCTCTACGCCCACCAGCCATTCTGCCGCCAAGTGCTCCTGCACGGCTTTCACTTCCTGTTCACCTGCAAGCCCGGCTCACACACCTATCTGAGCCAGTGGGTCGGAGAGTTGGAAGAGGGCAACGGCCTGCGCACCCTCACCCAACGCCTCAAAGGCAAGTCCAACCGCTGGGAATATCACCGCTACCGGTGGGCCAACGGCGTCCCCCTGGCCGACGGCGAGGACGCCCTCCAGGTCAACTGGTGCGAACTCACCGTCACCGACTCGGCCGACAATCGACTCTACCACAGCAGTTTAGTCACGGACTGGGAGATCTCCGCCAAAAATGTCGCCGGACTGCTCACCGCCGCGCGCTCGCGCTGGAAGATCGAGAACGAAAACAACAACGTGCTCAAAAATCGCGGCTACCACCTTGAGCACAACTTTGGCCACGGCAAGGCGCACCTCTCCAGCCTGCTTGGCCACCATGAACCTGCTCGCCTTCGGTCTGCACACCCTGCTCGAACTCACCGACGGCAACTAGCCTGCGGAAGGGGTCAGCCGATGAATTCTGATAACAGGGCAAGGAAGTGGGTCCCGGGCCGGCGGTAAATGAAGATATTACGTGGTCGCTAATTAATGGATGGCGTCTGCCCGGAATAAGGCGTGAATTTGTGAGAAACCATCGGCTGACCCCTTCCGCGCAGCAGTTTTGTCACGGACTGGGAGATCTCCGCCAAAAATGTCGCCGGACTGCTCACCGCCGCGCGCTCGCGCTGGAAGATCGAGAACGAAAACAACAACGTGCTCAAAAATCGCGGCTACCACCTTGAGCACAACTTTGGCCACGGCAAGGCGCACCTCTCCAGCCTGCTTGGCCACCATGAACCTGCTCGCCTTCGGTCTGCACACCCTGCTCGAACTCACCGACGGCAACTAGCGGCTCATCCGCTCCGCCGTGGGTGCCCGGCGCAAGTTCTTCGAGCACATCCGCACGCTCACCACCTACCTGCACTTCGAGAACTGGGACCACCTGATGGACTTCATGCTCCGCAGACTCGAAATCGGCCCCTACGCCCCGCCTCCAAACTCTACCCCCTAACCTCCGGAAAATCGCGCGTCAGCCTCGCGCGCTGGCGCTGCCTGTACCGGTCCCGCCCCGCCTCCCTCAAATACTGCGTGACGGCTCCCAGCTCATCCCATTGCGGTGCCCACTTCAATGCACACCACGCCTGCCGCTAGCCCACAATGAGAATGGCTGCCCCCGAGCGGGCGCGCACGGCTCGCGCCAGGTATGAACCGAGGACATAGGTGACAGATTGACCGAGGATAAGGGTGATAGTCAGGGTGGTAAATGCCCTGGGAAAAAGAGTCGCCGATGGAACAAAAATTAGAGATTTGTAAGCCTGCTGACGAGCGACCGCTTTACGATGGTGGAGTTGTGCGAGAGCTTCGGAATATCGCTCAGAACGGGTCACAAGTGGAAGGGGGGGATGAGGCCAACGCGGTCGCGCCGGGTAAGCGTCCGCTCTCGAGCATGAGCCCGACGATTGTGCTCAAGGATGGCAAGCCGGTGCTGGCCATCGGCGCGGCGGGAGGACCGACGATTATCACGCAGGTGCTGCTTGGGATCGTGGGAACGATTGATTTCGGGCTCGATCCGGCGGCGGCGCTGGCCCAGCCGCGGTTCCATCACCAGTGGGTGCCGGACGAGATCAAGATCGAGCGGAAGTTCCCGAAGGCCGAGCGGGAAAAGCTCGAGGCGATGGGGCACGAGCTGAACGACGTATCGCGGTTCGGCGCGGCGCAGATGATCGCGATGGACCCGGAAAGTGGGGAACTGACCGGTGCGAGCGATCCCCGGGTGTCCGGGCTGGCGGCGGGGACGGAGTGATTTTACGAGTCACCTGAGGGGATCCGTCGGCAGGATGGCGATGCGACGATGCAGTCCTCCGGCAGGCGAAATAGGGGTTCGCCTAATTGTTTTTGAAGGAATTGTTGCGCTATGATTCAGCTCATGGTGCAAAACGCATGTCAGTTTATTTGTCCTCGGATTTCGGTCTCGGTGCTCTCGTTTTTTGGGCTCGTGGCGACACTTTTAGTTGGACCGCTGGATTCGGCCCAAGGTGCGAATTACTTCTGGGAGAATTTCGCCGGTCAGCGCGGCGGTTCAGGGAATACCGATGGGACGGCTTCCGAGGCCCGATTCTCCAATCCCAATTCGGTGGCGGTAACGGCGGACGGAACGCTCTACGTGATTTCGGGCAACCAGATTCGGAAAATCAGCACGGCTGGGATTGTGACGACCTTCGCGGGTGGCGACTTTGGCTTCGAGGACGGCGTGGGAATCGCCGCGAAATTTCGCACTCCGACGAGTATCGCCTCGGGTGGCGACGGCAGTCTCTTCGTCGCGGATCACGGGAATCACCGGATCCGAAAGATCAGTCCCACCGGAGTTGTCACGACGCTGGCCGGCGGCTCGCCGGGGTTCGCCGATGGAACCGGGGCCGAAGCCAAATTTAACTTCCCGAATGGACTGGCCTTGGGGCCGGACGGAAGCGTTTTCGTGACGGAGCTTCTCAATCACGCAATCCGTAAAATCTCGCCCGCTGGCGTCGTTAGCACCCTGGCCGGAAGTTCCCAGGGGTCGGTGGACGGGCAAGGAGCTGCGGCTCAGTTCGATTCCCCGCGAGCTTTGACGGTCGATGCAGTTGGCAACGTTTACGTTGCAGAATATTATCGTGATACGATCCGGAAGGTCACCCCAGCGGGCTTGGTCACGACCATCGAACCCACGGGGATCGCGGCGGATGGAGTAAGTCATGAAGTTTCGAATCTTCGCGCCTTGGAGGCTGGCGCGGACGGGACCCTTTACCTGATTGGGAACGACGTGAAGACCATGAGTCCGGCGGGAGTAATTTCTCACTTGGCGGGCGACCCTGCGGGCGGAGGATATTCCGACGGGTTGGGTGCGGCGGCCCGATTCAATTTGCCCGGTGAGCTGGATCTCGACGCCGCCGGGAACGTCTATCTGGCCGACGCCGGGAATCAGACGATTCGCAAGATTGCGCCCTCCGGAGAGGTGACGACCGTGGCCGGGAGTGCCCCGGGGCGAGGTTTTGTGAACGGACCGAGTGACGACGCTCGTTTCGCTTCACCTTGGGACTGCGCGGTCGATGCCGATGGCAACGTCTACGTGGCGGATCGATTTAACTATGCGGTTCGCAAGATCAGTCCAAGCGGACAGGTGACGACGCTGGCGGGCGGCAGCTACGGAGGATTGGATGGTGTTGGGCCCGAAGCGCAATTTTGGTTTCCTTCGGGAGTCGCCGTCGACGGGAATGGGTTCGTCTACGTGGCGGACCCGCAAGCCAGGACCATTCGGAAGATCAACCCGAATGGCTCCGTTTCCACTCTGGCTGGTCGCTTCCGCGGGAATGAGGACGGGACGGGGGACGCGGCACGATTTGCCTACCCGGCGGGCCTCGCGGTCGACGCGAGCGGTAACGTTTTTGTCGCTGACACGTTTAACTACGCCGTCCGTAAGATCACTCCGGCCGGAGTGGTCTCCACTTTAGCCGGCGGTAACGGGCGCGGCTACGTCGACGCGGTGGGCGGAGAGGCAAAATTCGAAGCCGTCTGGGACGTCGCCGTGGACGGTGGCGGCAACGTCTACGTCGCGGACGTGAACGGCGTGATTCGCGTCATCGATCCGGCGGGCTCGGTCAGCACGCTCGCGGGGAGTGGGGAGGGCTACGCAGACGGCCCGGCGGGTCAGGCGAGATTTTCGCACGTCTACGGCCTCGAAGTCGACGCTGACGGTAACGTTTACGTAGCCGACACGGGGAATCACACGATCCGTCGAATCAGCCCGGGAGGCGACGTGATCACGCTCGGGGGGATGCCGGAGAACTTTGGGGGGGCGGATGGCGTGGGTGACCAGGCGGTCTTCAACGGTTTGACCGGCATCACGGTCGCTTCAAATGGCACGCTTTACGTGGTGGATGCAGCGGACAATCGAGTGATCCGAGGAACTCCGTCGACGATCGAACCGCCCTCCATCGAGACGCCTGCCGGTGCCCTCCCGACTGGGACCGTCTCCACTGGCTACCAGTGGGCGCTCGACGGAGGTGACTCAACGAGCGTCACGTGGTCGGTTGCGAGCGGCGAGCTGCCCCCCGGTGTGTCGCTTTCGCCGACGGGCGTCCTTCGCGGGACGGCGGCGCAGGCGGGCGAATTTACGTTCGTCGTCTCGGCGACCAACGCGGGCGGGGCGACTTCGAGGGAGTTTACCATCGTCATCGATGAGGCCGGGGTGGAGGGGGTCATCTACGTCGACTCTCGGGCGACCGGAGCGGGCGATGGGACGACCTGGCGGAACGCTTTCCCCGCGCTGCAGGATGCCTTGGCCATTGCGACCGCAGGAAATCAGATCTGGATCGCGGGTGGAATTTACTACCCGGACATTCGTGGGGGTGTGGACACAGATGAGTCGTTTCGGAATTTCGTCATCCCGTCTGGGATCACCGTGGCGGGCGGTTTTGTTGGGAACGAATCCTCCCCCGCTGACCGACCAGAACCGTGGGTGCCGACAGTTCTATCTGGTGACATCGATGGGGACGACGCGAACGACGATGGGAATTTTATCGCCGAATCCGTCGATGACATCCGCAGTAGCAATACGAGCTATTCGCTCGTTCAGATCGACGCCGGCAGCGTCCGGCTCGAAGGACTCACACTCACCGCAGCGACGAGGGTCGAAGTGGGTGGCGGTCTGAAGGTTACCCGACTCGGAGCTGGCGTAGAGATTATCCGTTGCGACTTTCTGGGGAACTCGGCGGGAACGGGCGGTGCGCTTCATCTCGATGTCGACGGCGGCGATGCGATCGAAGCGAGCAGCGAGCTGCGGGTCGAGGATTGTGTTTTTAGTGGGAATCGTGCCACGGGCTTTGGCGGTGCAGTCAGCGTTTTGCGGTCCAAGGGGCGCTTCCGGATTACCCGGAGCGCGATCACGGGAAATCGATCAGAGGTCCACGGTGGTGGCTTCTACGCGAGCACTGGCGGAAATCGTTCGGGCTCGATCCAAATCGACGCGAGTCAGGTTTCCGACAACGTCGCTGACGAGGACGGAGCAGCCATTTACGCTTACCTTCACGGGTCGACTTCCCTTTCTGTCCACGGGTCGACCTTCGAGAGGAACCTAAACGCCGATGGCCTAGGCTCGATCTTCTGTCTCGTAAATGACGGCGGCTTTTTCGAGTTGGAAGGATCGGTCATTGCCGGGAACGATTCCAACCAGGATGCCGGACTGTCCATGACGTCGGCAGACGGATCCGTGGCCCGCATCCGGAACTGCCTGATCACCGGCAATACTGGGTTCGGACTTCGCCTCTTCAACAACGAGGATTCGGAGATTTCACTCGTCAATTCAACGGTTGCCGGGAACGGTTCGGGTCTGCTCGCAGCCGGGCCCGTAGTGACCAATACAATCATCAGCGGTAATGGAGTGAACGTCTCGCTGCTCTCGAGAACGACGTTCTCGCACAGCTTGAGCGACGACTGGACGCCCTCTTTGCGGTTCATCGATGCTGGTGGGAACGTCGTCGGCGATCCCGGATTCGTCAGCCCGGTCGATCCGACGGTGCTTCCGACGGTGCTCGGCAATTTCCGACTGACTGCGGGGTCCGTGGCGGTCGATGGTGGGCAGGATCCCGCGGCGGCCGGATTGTTAACCGATCTCGCGGGTGCCGTGCGGATCATCGGAGACGCGGTGGACATTGGAGCCTACGAGTTCGCGGGCGCGGGGTCTGATCCGACGCCGACCCCGATGCCGACGCCGACCCCGACGGCGGCCGAGATCGACGCGGTGCCGTCGATCGTCTCGGATTGGGGCGCGGGATTCCAAGGCGGGATCGTGGTGAGGAACCCCGGAACGTCGTCCGTCGAAACCTGGACAATCGAGGTGGAGTTCGTCGGCACCGGAATTGCCTCTCTGTGGGGGGGGACCATCGAGGCGGTGGCGACCCGCGTCGAAGCGGGACGGATCGTGACGACCTATTCGATCCGGCCAGAGGCTTGGAACGCCCGAATTGCTCCCGGTGCGCAAGTTGAAATCGGTTTCCTTGGGACTCAGGGCGACGTTGCCGCGGAGGATATCATTGTCACGGCGACGCTGGACGTGGCACCGTCGGCTCAGGAAATCGCGGTTTACGATCTCGCCAGTGCGCGCGTCACGGTGCGGCGGGAATCGGATTGGCAGCAGGGAGCTGTTCTCAAGTTCAGGATCGAGAATACATCCGGGGTGGAGATCACGGACTGGACGCTGGCCGCGATCTTTGATCGCGCCGTGTCGTCGATCTGGAACGCGACTGTCCGCTCAAGAGACGGATCCGCTCTCACGATCGACGCGACCGATGCCGCTTGGCAGAAGCATGTCCCGATCGGTGGCGCGGTGGAGTTCGGGTTGCAGGTGGCACCGGGGGCGTTGACCGCGCTTCCGCTCGTTACGGCTGTTGTCGGTTCGAACGCCGTAGTGCTTTCGTCCAGCCGTGAGGTGGAGCCGGAGATGACCGTGTCGACCGCGAGCGTGATCAAGGCCGCCTCGCGCGGCACCACGTTGATGGTTGAGGTCGAATCGGAGTCGCCAATAACCTCGCTCAACGTGCGGGCAAAGCGCCAAGCGGTGGCCAAAGTCCGGGGGAATAACCCATATAGGATCACGGTTCGTAGGCTCCAACGGGGTCAGACGAAGGTCGTGGTCATTGCCCGGAACGTTCGGGGCGAACGCGTTCGCAAAGTCGTCAAGGTGACTCGATCCGGGAGGCATCAGCCCGAGGGACGGTAGGAACGAGGCCGACCCCACGTTGTGCTGACCTCCATATGCCAGCGGGGCGTCGGGATATGACCAACGATCACGACGGGGGGGCTTCTCGGGATCGTGGGCTAACTGGATCAGGCAGCAGTGCTGATCCAGCTGCGGTTTCATAACCAGTGGGTGCTGGACGAGATCAAGGTCGATCGGAAGTTTCCGAAGGCCAGTGATCGGAGGATGATCGCTAGCGGAGACTTGGATAGGGCGACTGGCGGAGTTGGTCCGTGTGGGGCTTTTTGGGCTCGCGGGGCGGGAGGTTTCGGGGGACGGTGGTTGGCGTATGATTTCCCTTGGAATTGATTGTGGGACGCAGAGCCTGAAGACGGTCGCTCTCGATGTGCAGACTGGAAAAGTGGTCGGGTCGGCCCAGCGGGAGTACGATTTGATCGCGGGACTGCCTCCGGGAGCGGCCGAGCAGCACCCACAGGAGTGGGTCGATGCGATGCAGGCCACGATCAGTCAGGTCGTGAAAGGATTGGGGGACCGGTCCGGCGAAATCGGGGCGATCGGGGTAAGCGGTCAGCAACACGGATTGGTGGCGCTCGACGAAGCGGGGGAGGTCGTGCGTCCGGCGAAGCTGTGGTGCGATACGTCGACCGTGGCGGAATGCGAGAAAATCGAGGAGGCGGTCGGGGGCGGCGAGCGGACGTTGGCGTTGGCGGGGAACCGGATTCTGCCGGGTTACACGGCACCGAAAATCCGCTGGTTGCAGGATCGTGAGCCGGAGAATTGGCGGCGGACGCGGGTGGTGATGCTGCCGCACGATTATCTGAATTTTCGGCTGACGGGCGAGGCGCGCATGGAGTTTGGCGATGCGTCGGGAACGGCGCTGCTCGACGTGCGGACGCGGGAGTGGTGTGAGCCGATCCTCGAGGCGACGGCGGACGGGCTGCGGGACAAGTTGCCGCCGCTGGGGTCTTCCCTGCGCTCGGTGGGGCGGGTGAAACCGGACTTGGCGGAGTCGTTGGGCTTGCCGAAGGACGTGGTCGTGAGCGCGGGCGGCGGTGACAACATGATGGGGGCCATTGGCACGGGAAACGTGGGTGGCGGTGTTGTCACGGCGAGCCTGGGAACGTCGGGGACGCTCTACGCGAGCGCGGATGAGCCGGTGATCGATCCGGCGGGCGAGATCGCGGCGTTCTGCGACAGCACGGACCGCTGGATGCCGCTGCTCTGCACGATGAACGTGACGCTGGTCACGGAGATGATGCGCGAGCTTTTCGGCTGGGATCACGGGACGCTCGACGCCGAGGTGGCGAAGGTGTCGCCGGGAGCGGACGGGCTTTTGTTGCTGCCGTATCTGACCGGCGAGCGGACGCCGAGCCTGCCGAACGGAACGGGGACGCTCCACGGGATCACGAATCGGAACTTTAAGCCGGGGCACCTGGCGCGGGCGGCGATGGAGGGCGTGACCCTCGGGCTGGGTTACGGGCTGCGGCGGCTGACGGAGCTGGGTCTGACTCCAACGGAGGTGCGGTTGACCGGTGGCGGGAGCAACAGTGCGGCCTGGCGGCGGATCTGTGCAGACATTTTCGGCGTGCCGGTTGTTTGCCTGCAGACGGGGGAAGGCGCGGGGTTGGGAGCGGCGGTGCAGGCGGCCTGGCAGGTGGCGGTGGAGAATGGGTCGGATGCGTCGATGCGCGATCTGGCCGATCTGTGCGTGGTGCCGGACGAATCGACGAGGGTGGAGCCGGACGCAGCGGCGGTGGAGCGGTACGGTGAGGCGATTGACCGCACGAATTTGTTGCGGTCGTCGCTGGTCGGTGCGGGATTGTTGGGATGAGATTTGTTTTTGCGGCGACCGGGGCGAGTGGGGCGATCTATCTGCAGCGGTTGCTGAATTACGTCGCGGCGGATGGCGGGCACGAGATTCATGTGGTGATGAGTGGCTACGCGCGGCAGGTGGTGAACGAGGAGTTGGGTGGGACGCTGACGGTCCCGCCGGGGACGGTGGAGCATTCCGATAAGACCATGAACGCGCCGTTTGCGAGCGGGTCGGCGAGGTTTGACGCGATGGTGGTCGTGCCGTGCTCGATGGGGACGATCGGGCGCATCGCGGCGGGGACGAGTGACTCGCTCATTCTGCGGGCGGCGGACGTTTTTTTGAAGGAACGGCGGAAGTTGATTCTCGTTCCCCGGGAGACGCCGTGGAATCTGGTTCACGCGCGGAACGTCGTGACGGCGATGGAGGCGGGGGCGCGGGTGTTGCCGGCGATGCCGTCGTTTTATTCGCGACCGGAGTCGATCGAGGCGCTGGTGGATACGGTGGTGTGGCGGATTCTGGACCAGATCGGGGTGGATGCGCCGAACGCGTGCCGGTGGCAGGAGTGAAGGAATTTTGGATTTTGGATTTTCGATTTTGGATTGGTGAGATGCGGGCGGCTCTCCCGCTGCGCGGGAATTGCCGGGTGGGCCGGGCAGGGATGCCCGGCCCGACAGGCTGGAAGCCTGTTCTCCCCATGATGAGCTGGATGCGAGGGGGCTCCGGGGGTAGGATGGCCGGATGATGCGATTGCTGGTGGCGGGTTTGCTTTTTTCGGGTGGTGGATTGATCGCCGGGCCGGTGGGGGTTTCTTTCGAGAAACAGAGTGATTGGGGGCAGGGGCTCATCGCGGAGATCAAACTGAAGAATAACTCGGGCGATGAGGTGAAGGATTGGCGGCTGAAGTTTCGCCTGGACGCGGAAATCGAGGGGCTGTGGGGGGCGAAGGTGGTGGAGCACAAGGGGTCGACTTATCTGGTGGCGCCGGAGGATTGGTCGCGGCTGCTGCGTCCGGGCCAGGAGCTGACGATTGGGTTTCAGGCTTCGCCGGGTGGCGTGGATCCGCGGGACATTGTCTTTCAGCCGGTGATTGCGGGGGACGGTCCGGCGGAGGCTCCGGCGACGGAGAGTGGTGGGGTGACGCAGCAGCCGATCTACGCGGGTTCGCCGGACGCGGACGTTTCGCTGGGGGACGCGGACGTGAGTTTTCGTGTCGTGTCGGATTGGTCCAGCGGTTTTCAGGCGCAGGTCGTGATCCGGAACCGGGGGTCGCAGCCGATCTCGAATTGGGTTTTGAAATTTCAATTTCCCGCCAAGATTACGGGTATGTGGAACGCGCACATTGCGGACATCACGCGGGACGGCTACGTGATCGATGCATCGACCGCGCCGTGGAACGCGACGATTCCTCCGGGTGGCGAAGTGATGTTCGGGTTCGTCGGAGCGCCGGGCGGCGATCACGGGCGGGCCGAAGAATATTGCCCTCAACGAAATGAAAGCTCCTTCCATTGCTGCCGTCCCGACGCCGACGATGCCGCCCGCGATCCCGGGCATGACACCCGGGATCGTGATGCCGACCCCGGTGCCGCCGTCGGCGGAGAAGCTCGATTACGCGGAGGCTCTGCAGAAGTCGTTGTATTTCTACGACGCGCAGAGGTCGGGGCGATTGCCGTCGGATTTCCGGGTGGAGTGGCGGGGGGACTCGGGTCTGGAGGATGGTGCGGACGTGGGCGTGGATCTGACGGGGGGTTACTACGACGCGGGGGATGGGGTGAAATTCGGTCTGCCGATGGCGAGTTCGATGACGTTGCTGTCGTGGGGCGGGATCGAGTTTGCGGAGGGGTTCGAGCGGAGCGGGCAGTTGGCGGGATTGCGGGACGCGGTCCGATGGGGGACGGACTGGCTGATGAAGGCGCATCCGGAGGCGAACGTCTTCTACGCGCAAGTCGGGCGGGGTGATCTGGATCATGCCTTTTGGGGGCCGCCGGAGCAGATGCGGATGGCGCGGCCGGCGTTCAAGGTCGACGCGGAGAATCCGGGGTCGGACGTGGCGGGCGAGGCGTCGGCGGCGTTGGCGAGCGCGGCGATTTTGTTCCGTGATGCGGGCGAGGAGGCCTACGCGGCGCGGTGTCTGGATCATGCTAAGCGGTTGTTCAGTTTCGCGGAGCGGTTTCGTGGGACCTACACCGATGTGATCGTGGACGCGCGGGCGTATTACAATTCCTACAGCGGATACGAGGACGAGTTGGCGTGGTCGGCGGCGTGGTTGGCGAAGGCGACGGGCGAGGCTGGTTATCTGGCGAAGGCGCGCGAATTTTACGCCAACGTCCGCGATCGCGAGCCGATGACGTGGACGCACACGTGGGACGATAAGCGCTACGGCGTGGCGATCCTGTTGGCGGAACTGACGGGTGACCGGAAGTATTTCGAGGACGTGAATCGGTGGCTGAACTACTGGACGGTCGGCGAAAATGGGAAGCGGATTGCGACGACAAGTGGCGGGTTGGCGTGGCTGGATCAGTGGGGTTCGTTGCGCTACGCGGCGAACACGGCTTTTCTGGCTCTGATCTACGCGAACATCCCGGGAGCCGATAACGCGGAGCGCTACCGGGAATTTGCCGTGCGGCAGATCCGCTACATCCTCGGCGATAATCCGGCGGGGCGGAGCTACGTGGTGGGATTTGGCAATAACCCGCCGCGCAATCCGCATCATCGCGGTGCGCACGGGTCGACTTCGAACAATATCTCCGAGCCGGCGGATAATCGGCACGTTCTCTACGGGGCATTGGTCGGCGGGCCGTCGGCACCGGACGACGACTCGTATTCCGACGAGCGGACGAATTACATCACGAACGAGGTCGCGCTGGATTACAACGCGGGCTTCACTGGGGCGCTGGCGGCCTTGGTCGAGATGTTCGGTGGGAATGCGGGCGCGGATTTTTCGCGTTGAAGACGGAGCCCGGCGATGAGGCGGTCTGCCCGGCGAAGCCGGCGGGGGCTTTTCGCATTCTGCACACGGCAGACTGGCATCTCGGCAAGCTGCTGAATGACCAGTCGCGGGACGAGGAGCACGAGCGGTTTCTCGATTGGTTGCTGGAGTTCGTCGCAGAGAATTCGGTCGACGCGGTTCTGCTGGCGGGGGACGTGTTCGATACGGCGAATCCGCCGCAGTCGGCGTTGGCGCGGTATTACGATTTTGTTTCGGGGCTGTTTCGGCAGGGCAATTGCGCGCTGGTCGTGATCGCTGGGAATCACGATTCCGCCGCTCAGCTCGAGGCGCCGAAGGGGGTGCTGAGTTCTTTGAAAACCCACGTCGTTGGGTTTTTGGCGGAGGAACCGAAGGCGCGGATTCTGGGTCTTCCGTCCGACGAAAATCCGCGCGTGGCGGTTGCCATGATCCCGTTTCTGCGGGACCGGGATTTGCGGGTCGGGAAGGCGGGCGAAAGTGCGGACGAGATCCGGGCTCAGGTGTTAGCCGGGATCACGAGCCGCTACGAAGAAGCGGCTGCGGCGGCTGTGGGCCTGAAGTGCCCGGTGATCGCGACGGGTCACCTGACGGTCTTGGGGGCGTCGACGTCCGACAGTGAGCGGGACATCCACATTGGCGGGTTGGGAGCGGTCACGTCGGGGAGCTTCCCGGAGGTATTTTCTTACGTGGCGCTCGGGCATTTGCATCGCCCCCAAGCGACGGACGCCAGCGGGCGGGTGCGCTACTCCGGGTCGCCGATCGCGCTGAGCTTCAGCGAAGTGGCGGACGAAAAGAGGTGCGGATTCTCGACGTGACGAGTGACGTCATCCAGCAATCCGGCGTGTCGATTCCGGTGAGTCGGAGATTGGCGCAGATCCGAACGAGCCGGGCGGATCTCGAGCGAGTCCTCGAAGAATTCAAACCGATCCCGGCTCCCCTGCGTTCCTGGGTGGAGGTGGTGGTGGAAGACGGCACGCTGGAGGACGATCTCGTCGAGAGGGTTCGTGCGCTGACGGACGGGCGGGATTTTGACGTGTTGAAGGTCCTGCGCGGTCGGTCGGTGGGGGTTGCGGGGATGAGCGCGGGGGATGCGACCGATGACGAGGCGATCGAGTCGTTGCTGGATCGGCCGGATCAGGTTTTCGAGCATCTGCTCGGTGAGCATGAGTCGCTGACCGAAGACGAGGTCGCGGAATTGAAGGCAGCCTTTGCCGTCTTGATGGATCTGGATGCGCAATCGGAAGGGGGCGGGGCGGCATGAAAATTCTGCGGATCCGTTTGTTCAACTTGAACTCGCTGAAAGGCACCCACGAACTCGACCTGACGGCGGAGCCCTTGGCGAGTGCGGGATTGTTCGCGATCACCGGGCCGACCGGGGCCGGGAAATCGACCCTACTCGACGCCGTGACGCTCGCGCTTTACGGCAAGGCGGCGCGCTACGGCAATGAGTCGAATCCCGAGCACGTGATGAGCCGCCACTGCGGGGAGTGCTCGGCGGAGGTGGAGTTCGAGGTGCCGTCCGGGGTTTATCGCGCGGTCTGGGAACGCCATCGTGCGGGCAAGAAGGCGTCGGGAAAACTCCAGCCGCCGAAACGCTACATCTACGACGCCGCCGGGGAGCCGTTGGCTCAACAGATTCGCGGGGCGGAGCAGAAGATCGAGGATTTGCTGGGACTGAACTACGACCGATTCCTCCGCAGCGTTTTGTTGGCGCAGGGTGATTTCGCCCGGTTTTTGAAGGCCAGGGCGGACGAGCGCGCAGAGTTGTTGGAGAGTCTGACCGGGACGGCGATCTACTCGCGGCTGGGCCGCCTCGCTCACACCGAAGCCAGCGAGCGGGAAGGGGGCTTGAAAATCAAGGAGGCGGCGATGGAGCAGATCGTCGTCCTCGGTGACGAGGAGCGACGTGAGCTCGAGGGCATCGTCAAACGGAACGACGGGGAGCGGGAGAAACTGAAGGCGCAAATTGGCGTGGGCGCGAAAATGTTGACCAGGATCTCCGGCTTGGAAAGCGCGAGAGCGCAGGAGAACGAGGCGCTCGGCGAACGGGCTGGGCTCGGCAAGCAGCTCGAGGCGGCGAAGTCTGATCTGGAACGTCTGCGGCGGCATCGTCTGACGGTGCCCTTCGCCGGAAGGCTCGCGACTTTGGAGTCGGCTGAAGCTCGCGCGAAAACGACTGCGACCAATCGGGATCAGGCGGAGCAGGCGCACGCGAAGGCGGTGTCCGATCTGCGGCTCGCGACGCGGTTGTTGCGCGGTTCGGTGGAAGTCGCCGTGGCTGCTTGTCAGCGCGAATCGACCAAGGCTGGTGAAGCTGTCGTGAAGGAAGCTCGAGCGGCGGCTGAGACCGAAGCCTGGCTGAAGGCGAACCAAGCTGACGCGGACCTTTCTGATCAGGTCGGGGACCTGGCGGCGGCGATCGGTGAGTTGAAGAACGCCAGGATTTCCAGCGCCCGAGGATGGACGCAATGGAGACAGGCTGCTGTCGGGATTCTGCCCGAGGCCGCCGGAGGATTTCCGGAAAGTCTGGAAGGCACGCAGGCGGAGCAAATTGAGGAGGGAATCAGCGAGTTTTTGACAAAAGCCGAGATCAAACGCGATGCGCTCGCGTCGAACGGCAAGGAGGCAAAAAAGCAGCTCGAGCTTCGCGAAGACCATCTCAAAACGGCCACTTTGGTGGCGAAGCTGGAGGATCATCGTCACGATCTCAAACGCGGTGAAGCGTGTCCGCTTTGTGGTGCCTTGGAGCATCCCTTTGCCGAAGGACTGCCTCCGGGTGCTCCCCTCGCCGAGCTTCAGGGTGAAGTCGAGCGGGCGAACAAGAAGCTCGATGAAGATCGGGAGGAGTTTCTCGAATTTTCCCGGGCGCTTAAAGAACTGACCTCCCAGCGCGTTAAAGTGCTGGCCGGAATCACGGAGAGCGAGACTTGGCGGATGAAATTGGGACGGCTGCTCGAGGCGCTGGCGATTCCCATCCCGGCATCCGGATTTGAGGACGAACTGCGGACTTCATTGCAGAAGCGGGAACGGACTTATCGCGTCCATCTCAAAGACGGGGAGAACGCCCTTCGGCGTAAAGGCGAGGCGGAGTTGCTCGTTCGGAACGCTGCAAAGGAGGCGGAAATGATGCGTTCGAAACTCGGAAAGCTGCCGGAGGAACTGGGTGCCGAGGATCTGCCCGATGAACTGCCCGCAGTGGGCGAGGCGGAGGAGGATCATGCTGCTGCGGTGACTCGGGAGAAGACGACCGGATCGCAGTTGGTTGATCGGCGGAAAGACGCGGACGATGCGGCGAATGCACTCGAAGAGCTCCGGAAGCCGCTGGAAGTCGCGTTGGCCGAATCGGAATTTGCGACGCTCGATGCGCTGCGGAACGCGCGGCTGACAACCGAGGTGGCGAAGGAGATCGGGGATCTCGATCAGCAACTCGGTCGGCGGGCGACGGCGGCGGACGCGCTTCTCGAGCGGGCCCGGCAGGACATTGGAAAGCTCGTCGAGGAAAAGGTCTTCGAGGGAAACGATGCGGTGAGGTTCCGTGATGTCCAGGCCGAACTGCAGGAGGCGAGTGACGAATTGTTGGCGGAGCAGGTCACCCGGCGGAATCAGTTGCAGACCGACGATGAGAATCGGAACCGGCGCAAGGAAAGCGAGCGGTCGCTGAAAGACGAGCGCCGGGCTCTGGCGGAATGGCGGCGGTTGCGGGAGTTGATCGGATCGCACGACGGGAGCAAGTTTCGGCGCTACGCCCAATCGATCTCGCTCGACATCCTTGGGCGTCACGCGAACCGCCATCTGGCGAAGTTGAGCGACCGCTATTTGATCTGCCGGGACGAGGAGGAGGCGCTGAATCTCCAGATCGAGGATCTGCACCAGGCGGGGGTGCGGCGGCCAATGGCCAGCCTCTCGGGCGGGGAGAGTTTTCTGGTCAGTCTGGCGCTCGCGTTGGGTCTTTCGGACCTGGCTGGGCGGACGGTTCGGATCGACTCCCTGTTCGTCGACGAGGGCTTTGGCACGCTGGACCCGGAGACGCTGGAAGTTGCGATCTCGGCGCTGGAGAGTTTGCGTCAGGATCACAAGACGGTCGGCGTGATCTCCCACGTCGCGCTGCTCAAGGAGCGGATCGCGACGCAGATCGTGGTCGAGAAGGACTCGGGTGGAATCAGCCGGGTGCGGGTGGTGTCGTAGGCGGGCGCGTCAGCGACTGAGGGGCGGAGGAATGACTGGTTCCGAAAGGGGGCGGTTCGGGAGGAACTAAACAGGATTGACAGGATTTTTTGGATTAACGGGATTACGAGGGAGGAATTGGTGGCAATTTTGCGCGCTCTGAGGCGGCGGATCTCTCGTATTTGATGTGATGTTGAAGGAGGTCGAGGTGTGGTTTGCGAGCCGGGGGTGGGAGGTTTTTCCGTTTCAGCGGGAGGTGTGGGACGCGTTCGCGGCGGGGGAGTCGGGGTTGGTGCATTGCTCGACGGGGGCGGGGAAGACCTACGCGGTGTGGTTTGCGGCGCTGCTGGCCCGAGCGGACACTGCGGGCGCGCTGCGGGTGCTGTGGGTGACGCCGTTGCGGGCTCTCGCTGCGGATACGGAGGGGGCACTCAGGGCGCCGGTGGAGGAGTTGGATTTGGATTGGACGGTGGGTCGGCGGACCGGGGACACGTCGTCGCACACGCGGAAGAAGCAGCTCGAGCGTCCGCCGAATGCGATGGTGACGACGCCGGAGAGTTTGTGCGTGTTGCTGAGTCAGCCGGCGTTTCAGGCGCAGTTTGCGAGCGTGGAGTTGGTTGTGGTCGACGAGTGGCACGAGCTGATCTCGTCGAAGCGGGGGGTGCTGACGGAGCTGGCGCTGGCCCGCGTTCGGGCGCTGGCTTCGGGGGCACGGACGTGGGGGCTGTCGGCGACGCTGGGGAATACCGAGGAGGCGGGCCGGGTGCTGGGTGGATACGATGCGGCGACGGGTGAGGCGCGGCCGATGCGGATCGTGCGGGGGGCGCAGGCGAAGGAGGTGGTCATCGAGACGTTGCTGCCGCCGGTGGGTGAGCGATTTGCGTGGGCGGGTCATTTGGGGCTGCAGTTGCTGCCGTCGGTGGTGGGGAGGTTGCGGGAGAGCGGGTCGACGATTGTTTTTACGAATACGCGGTCGCAGGCGGAGTTGTGGTTTCAGGCTTTGGTGGCGGCGATGCCTGAATGGAAGGAGAAGCTGGGGCTGCACCACGGGTCGTTGTCGAACGAGGTGCGGGTGGCGGTGGAGGAGGGGCTGAGATCGGGTTCGCTGCGGGCGGTGGTGGCTACGTCGAGTCTGGATCTGGGCGTGGATTTTGCGCCGGTGGAGTGCGTGATTCAGGTGGGAAGTCCGAAGGGGGTGGCGCGGCTGATGCAGCGGGCGGGGCGGAGCGGTCATCAACCGGGGGCGGTGAGCCGGATCGTGTGCGTGCCGGCGAATACGTTCGAGTTGGTGGAGATCGCGGCGGCGCGGGACCTGGCTTTGGCGGGGCGGGTGGAGGCGCGAACGTCGGTTCGCGGGGCGCTGGACGTGCTGTGTCAGCATCTGGTGACGGTGGCGGCGGCGGGTCCGTTTCGCGCGGAGGCGCTGCGGCGGGAGGTGCGGACGACCCACGCTTATCGTGAACTCACGGACGCGGAGTGGGATTGGGCGCTGGACTTCGCGGCGCGGGGTGGGGCGGCGCTGCGGGCGTATCCGGAGTACGCGCGGATGACGGACGAGGCGGGGGTGTTTTCATTGAGGGAGGAGGCGATGGCGCGGCGGCACCGGATGGGGATTGGGACGATCTCGGGCGAGGCGACGGTGGAGGTGCGGTTTGCCAATGGCGGACGGCTGGGAGCGGTGGAGGAGTCGTTTCTGGCGAAGCTGCGCCCGGGGGATCGGTTTTTGTTTGCGGGGCGGTCGTTGGAGTTGGTGCGAGTGAGAGATCTGCGCGCGACGGTGCGGGCTGGGGGGAAGCGGACGACGGGGGTGCCGCGGTGGATGGGCGGGCGGATGCCGCTGTCGTCGCAGTTGGCGGAGGGCGTGCGGGCGAAGCTGGATGGGTGGAATGAGAAATGCGAAATGCGGAATGAGGAATGTGATGAGATGAGTCGGCTGGGGCCTGTGCTGGAGATTCAGGCGAAGATGTCGCGCGTGCCGCGGGTCGGGGAGCTTTTGGTCGAGCGGTTGAAGTCGAGGGAGGGGTGGCACGTGTTTTTCTATCCGTTCGAGGGGAGGTTGGCGCACGAGGGATTGGCGGCGTTGTTTGCCTACCGGATTGCGCGGCTGCGTCCGCTGACGTTTTCGTTGGCGGTGAATGATTATGGGTTCGAGTTGCTGTCGGCCGAGGAGGCGCCGCTGGAGGAGGCGCTGGAGGCTGGGTTGTTTGGCGCGGAGGGGCTGACCGAGGATATCGTGGGGAGCGTGCATTCGACGGAGATGGCGCGGCGGCGGTTTCGGGAAATCGCGCGGATTGCGGGGTTGGTGCAGGAGGGCGTGGGTCGGGCTCGGAAATCGGCGCGGGCGCTGACGATCTCGTCGTCTCTGCTGTTCGATGTCTTTCAGAAATACGATGCCGGAAACCTGCTCCTGGCGCAGGCGACGCGGGAGGTGATGGAGAGTGAGCTGGAGTTCACCCGGATGGTGGGCGCGCTGGAGCGGATGCGGGATTTGCGGCGGGTGGTGGTGGGCGTCGGGGCAGCGACGCCGTTTGCTTATCCGCTGTTCGTGGCGAGATTGCGTCAGCAGCTCTCGTCGGAAGCGTTGGCTGACCGGGTGCGGCGGATGGAGGTCGTGATGGAGGGGAGCGCGTGATTGGTGAATAGTGATTGGTGAATGGTGGAGCTTGACGTTGCGGGAGAGAAGGTCCGGTTGGATGGGCGGGCGCTGGTGTGGCCGGGGGAGCGGACGCTGGTGATTGCTGACACGCATTTCGGGAAGGATGCAGCGGCGCGGGCGGTGGGAGCGGCGGTGCCGGAAGGAACAACGGTGGCGGACCTGGCCCGGCTCGATGGGTTGGTGGCGCGGCACGCGGTGGCGCGGCTTTGGATTCTGGGGGACGTGTTTCATTCTGAATTCTCGAAGGAGGCGCGGACGATGGCGGTGCTCGAGGCGTGGCGGGAGCGGTGGTCGGGGCTGGAGGTGGAGATCGTGCTGGGCAATCACGATCGGCGGGTGGATCGATTGACGGAGCGGCTCGGGATGCGGGTCCTGCCGGGTGGCGCGAAACGCGGCCCCTGGCGGCTGGCGCACGAGCCGATGGAGGCGGCTGGCGGCTACGTGCTCTGCGGGCACGTGCATCCGGGGGTGCGGGTGAGGGGTGCGGGTCGTCAGGTGATGACGTTGCCGTGCCACCTGATCGGGGAGCGGCGGATGATCCTGGCGGCGTTTGGCGGGATGACGGGTGCGGTGGCGCAGCGACGTGGGGTTGGGGAACGGACGTTTGCGGTGGTGGGCGACGAGGTGCTGGAATTGCGTGGCAAGACGGGAGCAAGCCGTAGTAAAAGGGGGCACTCTTCGGGGGTGTAGCTCAATGGTTAGAGCAGCCGGCTCATAACTGGTTGGTTGCGGGTTCGAATCCCGCCGCCCCTAGACATTTTGGATTTTGGATTTTGGATTTTCGATTGGGTTGCCGGGCGGTGGTTTTGCTTTTCGGGGCAGGGGGGGGCTGGTATATCCCGGCGCGTGTCGAGTAACCCGGTTTACGAATTTTTCGCAACGCCCCGGAGCTTTGGGCCGTTTGTCTTGCGGATGATCCTGGCGGCGGTGTTCGTTTTCCACGGGGGGCAGAAGGCTTTTGGCCTGTTTGGCGGTGAGGGGTGGACGAAGACGATGAGCCAATGGACGTCGCCGGAGGGATTGGGGCTGCCGGTGTTGATCGCCGGGCTGGCCATCATTGGCGAGGTTGTGATTGCGGTCGCGATGTTCTTTGGGCTGCTGACGCGGCTGGCGGCTCTGGGGGTGATGGCGATCATGGCGGGAGCGATCGTGATCGTGCACGCGGGCGACGGGATCGCGGCGAACGAGTTTCCACTGACGCTGGGGATGATCGGGTTGGCGTTGTTGTTTCTGGGTGGCGGTCGACTGTCGCTGGATCGGGCGGTGAGTCAGCAGCTCCTACCGGGCTTCGGCTGAGTGGCGGAGGTTTCGATGGGCCGGCCCTCCGGGGCTCCGTGGGACGCGTGGAATCCGACCGAGCGCGCGACGCTTTGTTTCGTGGTGCGGGACGGTTGGATTTTGCTGATCCGAAAGAAGCGGGGTCTTGGAGCGGGTAAAATCAACGCGCCGGGCGGTAAGTTGGAGCCGGGTGAGACGGCGCTGGCTGCGGCGGTGCGGGAGACGCGGGAGGAAGTCGGGGTGACACCGATGGGGGTCGATCTTCGGGGTGAGTTGTTTTTTCAGTTCAAGGACGGTTACGCGCTGGAGTGCAGCGTGTTCGTGGCGACGGATTGCGAGGGGGAGCTGATCGAGACCGACGAGGCGAAGCCGATCTGGACTCGGCTGGAGGAGATCCCGTTCGGCGAAATGTGGGCCGACGACGTGCATTGGCTGCCGGGCATGCTGGAGGGGCGGTGTTTTCGGGGTTATTTCGAGTTCGATTTGGAAGAAATGCTCTCGAAACACGTGATCTGGGCAGCGGATTGGGGTGGCTTTGGTCAGTAAGGCCATTTCGACGAGGTGGTTATGACTATTTTCAAGATTATCGACATTTTCATTGCGCGCCGGATTCGTTTTGTTACTTTCTCCGCATCGAAAGATTGTTCTGGGGGGAACAACAGCCCGTCGCGCCATTCGGCTGCGGCGGGCTGTATCCTTTTCAGGGTCAAATTATTTTGCTTTGGTTCCCCCGGCGGTTGCCTGGATTTTCGTCCTCGAGTTTGAACCATGAGCGCGGCCCCGGACGAAATTGATTCCACCCCGACCCCTCGCCGCTCGCGTGGGCGGCGGCGCTGGTGGTTGCTGGTTCTGCTCGTTTTGGTGGGTGGACTGCTGGCGGCTCACGGGGTGATCGGTGAATGGGCGGTGCGGGAGGCCATGGTCCGCGTGGCTCCGCGCGCGGGCTGGGAGGTGCGGGCGAAAGGGGTGCGGGTGCGATTTTTCGAACCGGTCGTTTTCGAGGCGTTACGGATGCGCTCGCTCGATGGCGGTACGGTGGACGTGCGGTTTGGTGCGGATCGGGTCGCGCTGACGGTGAATCCGCTGAGCGAGATTTTCTTCGGGGGCGGGCGGGTGTTTTCCCGTCTGGATTGCGAGGGTGGTGATCTGGTCTGGGATGGGCGGGAGCGGGAGGTCGGAATTCGGCGGGCTGAAGCCGGAACCCGGGAGAGCGCGCGGGAGGCAGCGGCGGCTCGGCGGCTGCGATTTCTTCCGGAGACGGTCGCGGTGCGCTCGGGGCGGGCTGCGGTCGACGGTGCCCACGGGTCGGCGCGGCTGACTGGGATCGACGGGGCGTGGAGTGAGAAGACGGCCAGTGAGATGAACGTTGCTTCGCTGAGCGGATCGGTGGGTAGCCGCGGATTTCGCCGAACCGGGCTGCGGGCGACGACGGCGTGGAAGGACGGTGTGGCGTATTTCAGCGATCTGCAGTGGTCGGAAGGTGTGCTGGCGAGATCGATCGTGGCGAGCCTGGTGAACCCCGAGGGTCCGGCGGTGAGTCTGGATCTGGAGATCGACGGGGGTTCGCTTCGAGCCGACGTGGGCTGGACGGAGGACGCGGGGCTGCTGCGGGTTGACCTCGCGTTGGCCGCGTCGAGCCTGCCGCTCCGGTCGCTGGCGGTGCTGGGGCCGACCTGGGATCAGATCGACGGGTTTCTTCGCGAGGGCCGGATGACATTCCGAGGGAACCCGGGGCGGCTGTTGGATTCCGAGATCGCGCTGCGGCTCGACGTGGATGGCCTGGAGCGGCGGGGCGAGCGCTGGGATTCGATGCGGGTGGGGGTCAACTTCATTGGGCGGCGGCTCTACGTTTCCACGGTGCAACTGGAAGCCGGGGAGAATCGGATCGTGGGTAACGGCGAGATCAAAGTGCCGCGCGGGGGGGAGGCGTGGTTGGATTCCGACTTCCTACTCAATTTGTCGGCGGAGCTGCGGGAGATCCGGAAACTGGCCGCGTTCACGGGAGATTGGTGGGGCGAAATGGCGGGCCAGCTTTCGCTGCATGGCGCGATCTCGGGAGATGGCGGGCGGCTCGATGGCTACGTGAATGGCGAGGCGAGTGAGGTGACGTTTCGCGACCTTCCCGCGATGGCGATGAAATTTTCAGCAGTGGTGAGGGACCGCGAGGTGCAGGTGCGGTCGGCGGAATTGTGGAGCGGCGAGGACCGGGCGACGGCGAAGGGTTCGTTCGCGGTGAGCGGTTCGCGTCGCTACGCGGGGGACGTCGCGGTGGCAGTGGCGGACGTATCGCGCTACACGGAGAAGCTCGGTGAGGCGGCGGCGAGGAGCTTGAAGTCGGGCGGGCTGACTCTGACCTGGCAGGGTGACGGGACGTGGAGTGCGCATTCCGGCGCGTTCCAAGCGGCGCTGACGGATGCTGCGACGGTGTGGACTCCGGCGGGGATCACCGGTGAGTTCGAGGGCTCGTATTCGCCGGACAATCTGTATTTCAGCCGACTGCGCCTGCGAAACGGACCGCTCAACCTCAACACCCGGCTGACGGTCGCGAGCGCGGGGGTGAATCTGGCCGACCTCGAATTGCGCCGGGGGAAGACGCGATTGATCGCGGGCGAGGGGTTCGCGCCGGTGAACGTGTTTGCGCTGCTGCGCGGGGAACGTTTCGTGGATGCGTTGGAGTTGGGGAAGCCGGTTTACGGTCAATTTGAGTCGCGCGATCTGCCGTTGGCGGAGCTGGTCGCAATGGCGGGTCAGGACGCGGTCGCGAAAGGCGCCGTGAGCTTCCGGCTGGAGGCGTCAGGACGGTTGCCGGAGCTGACGCTGAGCGGGGAGCTGAAGGGGCGGAATCTGGCGCTCGACACGAGTCGGCTGCGGGTACCGAAGACATCGGTCGATCTGGAGTTATCGACGGCTGAACGGCGGCTGACCGCAGCGGGAGCGGTGAACTCGCAGGGGTTCGAACCGATGGTGGTGCGGGCGTCGATGCCCTTTGCCTTCGATACGGCGGAGGACGGGGAGGTTCGGTTCATCGATTCGACGACGCCGATCCGGGCGAGCGTGGACGTTCCCAGTAGCAGTCTCGAGGTGCTCGGGGGAATGATCCCGGGGGTGCGGTCGTCGCGCGGGGAGTTGGTCGGTGGGCTGAAGGTGGCGGGAACGATCGGTGATCCGGCTTTTTCGGGCGAACTGGAGGTGAACGGGGCAGAGTTTACTTTGGCCGATGAGCGGTTGCCCGCGGTGACGGAAATCAAAGCGACGATCCTGCTGGAGGGAAGCCGGGTGGAGGTCGTCGATGGTGCGGGAATGATCGGGGGCGGGCCGGTGTCGTTTGATGGAATCTGGGACGAGGCGGCGAGCGTGCCGCTGAAATTTTCACTGAGCGGCTCGAAGGTTCCCTACCCGGTGTTTGGAATGAACGGAATCCTGGCTGCAAAATTGGACGGCGCGGGAGATTGGGGTGCCGGTGTGGTGTCAGGCCAAGCTGAAGTCGAGTTGGCCGGTGGGCCGAAATCGTATGACCTTCGGCTGGATGTGGACGGGAAGGAGCTTGGCGAATCCGTTGGCCCAAAGCCCCGTCAAGGCGGCTGGGGATTCTCGACCAAGGTGACTGTGCCGGCGGAGACGGAATTTGGCGGGGGTCGTCTCGCGGGTGAGCTGGCGTTAGTCGGGGCGGTCGCGGACCCTCGTTTGGTCGGCGAGCTGGCCCTATCGGATGTCGCGGTGACGTCTCCCGCCGGGTGGCCGTTCGCGGTGGCCGGTCAACTGTTTTTCTCGGGACGAGTTGACGAGGTGCCGCGGGTGATTGCGGGCGGGATCTCCCGGAGTGACGGGCGTGAGGTGACGGTGCTGGCGAGCGGATCGGCGGTTGAATTTGAGCCTGTGGTTTCGAGGTCCGGGGACGAAATCGGGGAGGACGTTGGGCGATGTTTTGAGCGCGCCCGCCGATGAGTGTCGCCGACACCATCCGGGTTAACGGATCTCTCGATGGGGCGACGCGGGGCCGAGGTCTGGCCGGCGCGGGGACGGGTCTCGCCGGTTCGCTGACGGGGAAGATTGGGTTATTCGCGGGTCGATCCGATGGGTTGATGGACGAAGAAGGGGATTCGGTAATTGCCCTGGGGATCGATTCCGATTCGGAACGTCATACCGCCGCTGCTGCCTCCGTCGGAACTGACGGCGCGGACAGAACAGATGCCGCTGGACCTGAGATTCCGTTGGTAGCGGCGGCCATTCAGGATTGTGGAATCGACGGCTTGCGGGGGTTCGGAGGGTTCCGGGACCAGAGATCCGATGGGTTGGACTTTGATCGTATCGAGACGCTCGTTGAGGAGCATGGACTCGAGGAGGCTGACGAAAGAGTCGACGGCGTCAGGGGGAGCGTCCCGAGTGTAGAGCAGGGAGTCCAGGCCGAGCAGGCTGGAGTCCGAAAGCGCTGACCAGAGATCGAGTTTGAATCTTGCCAGCCGCGCGGCCTGGCTGGCCGCGTTCGGGACGGAGGGAGTCGGCGGGTCGGGCGGGCGAACGGGGGAGGGCGGGCTCGGGACTTTCATTGCGATCCCGTAGGCACCGTTGGGGTTTCTGCCAATTGCGACCGTGGAGCCGCCGGGAAGGTGCCAATGAATTCGACGGGGAGATTGCGTAGCGGTGGCCGTTCATGATTTTGGGCTCGTTCAGGGAAGCGACGGCTTTCGGATTGAGCGTGGGATCATCGAGAGTGTGGATTTCGAAGGAGTTGTCGGGAGAGTCGTCCCGGTGGTTGCGAAAATTGGTGACGATGGACTCCCACGAGAGGTCGAGTTGGTAGGGCGAGGCTCCTGCGGTGTGGTAGAGGGCTTCGAGGTCGGCATGGTTTGCGGATTGCAGCGCGGCGGTCGCCGTTCGCTCGAAACTATTGAGCGTGTGATCGTCCCCGGCACCGGCGCTCGGTGAAACTACCAGTGAGATGAGTGGAATGATGATGAAGCGCATCCTGGTGGGCGGGAAATCCCTGTCGGCTGAGGTGGCAAGTTCGGAAAGATTGGTCGATTTGACGGATGGATTGCGGGTGACGACGGATGGATTGCGGGTTGAACCGAAGGTTGCAAAGATGGCGGAGGGGGAACTCGATATTCGTAACGTTCGTGCCGGGAATCCCGGCTCCGCTGGCGATCGGCCCGGTGAAGCTCGCGGGCGGGACATTACTGAATTCGGGGCTGGCGGCCGTTTCGCAAAAGGCAGGTTGTGATTGATCGAAAAACTCTCGGTCGTTCTACTAAAAATTGCATGAGCAGTCATTCAGCGAGTGTGAGGAGTGCGGTGAGATCCCGGTCGGTGTCGTCGAGGGTGGGTGTGTGGAAGCGGCTCTTTCTGGTTCCGGGGACGACTCAATTCGGTTTGAGACGGAAGAATCCACAAGTTCCCCGACCATCCTTGTTTGACTTGATCTTGGTGTTCAGGTGAGACCGGTCCTAAAGGAGGAAAGGATTGACGGTATCGAGAAGACGCGTGACTCCAGCTTCCCAGGATTCCATCGGGACGGGAATGGTGAGCGCATCGGCCAGCCGAGCGCGGAGGTCGAGAAGGAACCGGTCGTAGCTTTCGGAATCCATTTCTTCGATTGCTGGGTTAAATCGACGGCGGATTCGGGACGCGAGGTCAAACTGCAATTCTCGGTCCATCAGGTTGCCGTGCCGATAAAATACTTCGCTGGCGAGACGGTATTGCGTGGTGTGGTTTTCGATTTCCTCGACGATACTCTGGACGGTTTCGCGGGCGTAGCGGAGACATTCCCTCGAGACGTCGGCGAGTCGATGGTCAGCAATTTCGCTGGTGCGCTCCCCAAAGTAGTCCCGCAGACTCGCGGAGTCGATCTGACAGGATTGAAAAATCTCTACGAAGTGGCCCGGATTTTCGTCCTTTAGTAGTTCGAGGATCCTCCCACGTTTCAGGAGTAGCTCACACAGATCCGCGCTGATGTCGCAGCGAATGCGGCCTCGCCGTTCCTGCTGGGAACCCTCGTCGTAGACAATCTGGTTGGCTACGGCCAGGAAGCGCTTTGCCGCCAGGTGGAGGTCGAAATAGAGGTAAGCTCTTTTGTCTGAGCGCTTGGATTTATCTCCATTCAGAGGAAGCACTGCTTCAGTAAGATGACGGATGAGTTCAAGGTAGAGTCGTCCGAGTTGGTGGCAGGTCTGTGCCAGCTCAAGACCCGAGAGCATGTTCTTTTGCTGCAGATACGCGTTGAGAAGAAACAGCTCGGCAATCTCCCACGTGTCGAGCCGAAGGTTGCCGCCGAGAAGTTCGCGCACCGCATGCGCGAGGGACGGAGGCTCAGACGGAGGCTCAGACGGAGGCTCAGACGGAGGCTCAGACGGAGGCTCAGACGGAGGCTCAGACGACGGCTTGCCCTCGGGATTTTTTCGAGGCGGATCGGATCTGCTCAAGTTCCACAAAGGACTTCGCTTTCCGGCTGGATTCCACCGATAGGGATTCCAGCGTTGAACTCCGTATTGATCAAGTAGCCGAAAAGCGTGTTGAACGACGTGCGAAGATTATCTGTCGACAGCGTGTTGCGAAAGACTCTGGCTGATAGTGTTCTCCGGAATTCATCCGTGCTGAGTGACTCAAGGGCGACGAGCGAGTATGTCGCTGCGTCTGCTTTCAGAGCGGTGGCATCGGTTGAATTCAGGTCGACGGAGCCGAACAAAGCTCGCAGGAGGCGGTCGGCGATTTTTTCAGCGTGTGTGGAGCCATTTGCGCAGTCGCGAGTCGAGGTAGGATGCACTTCGCGAGCCAACGCGGTGAGTAAGTGACCGACTTGGGAGAAGAGAGGGCCGAGGAAGCCGGGTAGAGGACCTTCCCGGTTCCCACGGGTTCGACTCGGGATACCTTGGGTGCTTCTAGGAGAATCGATTGGAGGGAACGATGGGCTCCGCGCCAGAAAGATGCGAAAAGGAAATCGAGGTGATTTCGCCAGCGATCGGGGTCGTAATCGGAATATTGGTGGCCGGGCTCGACCTTCAGGAACTCGACCAGCCGAGTTCGCCTGACAACAAGCTTCTTGAGGTAGATGTTCGTTGATGCCTGGCGGTCTCCGCAGGAGGAGTGAAGGATTCGTGCCCGGGTATAAAAGAGTTCGTATTTTCGAAATTCACGCAGGCTTTTTTCTGCGGTCGAGACGGGAATTTTCCCGCTTGGCAGAACACCGAGGTTGAGCAGGAACTGACGGAGTGCGTTTCGAATCTGCTCCCGAGTCGCACGTCGAGTCTTGCCGAAGACTTTGGCGGCAGCAGGATGTGGCCATCCGTGGCGAAGTAGATGTCTCCGAGGGATTCCCAAATCCTTGCCGTCATCGTGGTCTGGTAATTGGCCTGTTGTGTCGTATGCGGGCGAGTGGTCGGCGTGACCGGCGAGGCGATTCGCGAGCTTCAGGGCCTGCCCATACCAGAGCCGGGCTCCGTGGGAGGTTCCGACGACGCATGAGCAGGTGGCCGATCTGGGTCGCGGTATCAATGGCGGCGTGGCGGTCGCCGGTGAATTGGCAAAACTGGTAGGAGAGTTCGAAGTAGTGGAGTGCGGTCTGCCGCTGGGAGAGTTTTTCGAAGATGTAAGCGAGATGTTGCAGCGTGTGAGGCAACTTGCTCGTGTCGAGGCCGGTGTAGACACGCTTGGAGTCGCGTTTCCCGAAAGTCTTTTCATGGTTGGGGTCACCGAACCAAGGGCGTTCATCTTCGCTGATTGACCAGTAATTCTTTGGTATGTGGTCCGGGTCGGCTCGAAACAGTAAATTACTGACCTCGTCGTGAAAGATTGGCTTGCCCTCGGTTTTTGCGATGAGGGGGATCAAAGCCTCGTAGCAACGGAGCGCTTGGATGTAGCTTTCGAGTGCCAAGGAAAAGTTGCGCGAGTGTTCGTGGATGTGGCCGATGCGATGCAGGATGTCGATCTTCACCGAGAGCATCCGGCGGAGAGGCTCGACGCGGAACAATTCGTTCTCGTCGGGGACGGGGCTCGCGAGCGCGGTCCGGATGTGGGTTTCGATGACTCGCAGCCCTTCGATAAAGAGTTTTTTGGCGAGGAAGATGCGTCCCATCCCCTCGTAGATTGTCGCCATGCGGAGGCGGATCTCGGCGAGCAACGCTGCTTCGTCGGAACCGACGGTGGATCGATCGATCTCTTTTCGGAGATCGTTGAGTTCCTCGTGGTAGTCGGCTTTGGTAAAGCGGAGCTCGATCTGGTCGGGTCCGAACGCCAGAAAGAGGTGGTGCAGATCGGAGCGGACCTTGGGCAAAAGTCGATAGACGGGCTCCCGACGATTCGTGCGGAGGATGACCGTGCCCTCGAGGATCTCGATGATCTGGCTGATGAGGTAGCGACCGGGGAAAAGTTCCTACGCCGGGTGAGGAAGTTGGCGTGCTCGATGTCGGACCATTCAAAGCCGGTCTCGTAGTGTTTGAAGATGTAGTCGAGGATGTGGAACGTCGAAACGTAGGCTTTGTCGTCGAGGCTGCGAAAGACATCGCGGTGGTATTCGAGACGGCGACGATTTCGGAGAAAAAGGTGATCTTTTTCTGGGTGAGACTGCGGATTACAAGGGCTGGAAAGGCGTTCTTGGCCTGAAAGGGGGGCGGTTTATCGCTCGATTTCTCGAAGAGAGATCGGCCGGGAGCTCGTCGTTGCGATAGCCCAGATACGGATCCATGTCGTCAGTCGAGCGGTCGGTGAGGCGCTCGACGGCCTGCCGCGTCCCGACCATTCCGTAAAATTCACGCAGGATTTTCCGAGGAATGCCGCGGCCTTTGTAGGTGAGGTAAAGAATGAGCGTGTGGAAACGTCGGAAGCGGCGGGCCGATGCCGGCCTGCACGTGAGTGTCGTAGGGCGAGCCTTTAGCGGGAATCAACGGGAGTAGCCACTCGTAGTGGCCGCTGACCCAGTAGTGTTCGGCAGGGAAAATGCTGTGGGAAAGAGGTGAGAAAAAATGCTGAATGTGACGAAATCGTCACTTGTACGACCCTAACTATTCGGCTTAAATGGGGATGTGGCCAAGATCAAAGCAGCGAAAACCCAAGCCGAGGGTTTGGACGAGAAGCAGTTGGCCAACTGGAAGCTGCTGAAAGATTTTCTGGCGCGGCTCGAGCCAATTCTGGCAGCAGCACCGAGCAAGAGGACGGAAGAAGACCCGCGTCGCACACTGGATTCGGGCGGCGACTGGCGTGGTTTCTTCGCCATGCTCAATCCCGTGCTGAAAACGACGCGGGCTCTCTGCGCGGGCAGCCATTTCCAGCGGGTGCAGGAGGAAGTTTGCGGCCAGTCGGTGAGCTTGGGCAGTTTTTCGGCCATGCAGCACGTGGTCGACCCGGAGTTGCTGGCCGGGTTGTTGCGCTCGCTGGGAAAAGAAGCGGTGCCGCGCTTTGGCAACGAAAAAGACCGTGAAAGAATCGGTGAACTCATCGCCAACGACGGGACGCTCCTGCCGCCCTGCCGCGGATGGCTTGGGCGATTTGGCAAAACCCGCAGAATCGCGCGGGCAAACTCCATCTTGAATTCAACGTCTGGCGACAGATCCCCGTGGAGTTCACCGTCAGTGATGGCAACGGCAATGAACGCACCGTCTGGAAGAGCAAACTCAAAGCGGGAGCCTGCTACGTCAATGACCGCAACTACAGTCACGATTACCGGGTCATCAAAGAGGTCCAGCGAGCGGGAGCGCGTTACGTTCTGCGCCTTCACAACAACAGCCTGATCACCCGCCTGGAAGAGCCCCGCTCGTTGAGCGAAGCGGACCGGGAGGCAGGCGTTGTCGAGGACAGCAACGTGCGCTTGGGCAAGGCTGAGGACGGTCCCCAAGGGCGATTGGTGCGAGTGGAAAAAGACGGTCACACGTTCCTGCTCTTCACCAATCTCGAAGACATCGAGGCCCAATTGGTAAGCCTCATCTATCGATCCCGCTGGCAGATCGAACTCTTCTTCAAATGGATCAAGTGTGTGCTCGGATGCCGACACTGGCTGGCCGAGTTCAGGCTGGCGTGACCACTCAGGTCGACTGCGCTCTGATCGCCTCGGTTCTGCTCGTGCTTTGGACCAGCTCCCGACCCACCAAGCGTCAGTGGGAAGCTCTCCAGTTCTATTGGATGGACTTCATCTCCCTCGACGAACTCCAAGCCGCTTTGCTGCCTCGCAAAAAATCCTGATCGCTTCGCTCAGCCCCCTTTTGTTCCGCTCGTCGGGACGGGCGGCGCTCGCCTTCATCCAGTCCGATCATTCCCCGGCCTCCCCCCTCCCAACCCCGCTTTCCTCGCCCTCCAACGCCCCTGTTGCTTGTTTTCTATCCCGAGCATTTTCTCTGCCGAACACTACTGCCGCTGACCCCAATTTTTGGTGCTTGGGATTTGAGATTTGACTCGAGACGCGTCAGGAAGCCGAGGATCTCGTAGCGGGCGAGGTAGGGAATGATTTAGCGTGGCGGTGTTGTAGCCCCAGCTGTCTTTGTCGATACCGATCTCCTTGATCAGTCCGTCGACCAGTTCGCGAGTCCACCGTCTAAGTGTCGGGTCGCGATCCTTTGAGGCGAGCTTCTCGAGCTCGGGCTGCCAACGTTTTTCGAACCAACGAGCGTTGGGGCCGAGCGTTGGGGCGAGCTTTGAGGTGAACAGACTGGGGACGTAGATGTTTGTGACGAAGACGGACTCGAGGATGCCCTCTCCCTTGTTCTGGTCTTCCTGCCATGAGTCGTCGGCGTCTTTCCCGGCTACAAAGATATAGTGAGCCGACGCTTCCGTGAGCAGGAACTTGAGGTCGGAAACGATCTGCTTGAGCTGAATGAGGTCGATGCTGGTGTCAGCGTCATCGCCCCGCTGCGGGGTGAGCTTGTCGAGTTCGTCAAAGACAAAAATCGGCGTCGTCCCGGTCTTGCTGATTTCGCTGATGATGGCTTTGAGCCTGGTCTGGAGGTCGTGGAGTTCGAGCGGATGGGCCTCGATCGTCTCTTCGCGATGGGATCGAACGGAGCCGGACAGGTTCTTAGCCCCGATGGTGGCCTCAGCGGAACGAGTCGCTGAGGATTTAAAGTGCGATTCCTTCCACAGGTCTTCGACTTGTGCCGCGATCCTGTTTCCCGAGCGCGGAGGGATGAGGCGGCGCCAGATTGCCCAAAGGGATGCTGTAAGAAGAAGGACGCCGGTGGCGATAGCGCCAATAAGATGCCCCGGTAAAAATCCGAGCAAGTCGAAGTCCTGCAAACCCAGGAATTCAACGGCCTCCAAGATCTGGTTGGGAAAAAAATCGACGAGCAAAAGAATTACGCAGACGAGGGAAATAAGCCCGACCAGGCCTTTGATCCCGAAAGCCCGAGCTCTCGGAACCCAAGATTGTTTTTCAAGGTGAATGAACTTATCGACGAGTTTTTTCCCGCTCTCGGCTCGGCTGGTCAGTGCTAAGATCTTACGTTTCTCTTGGTGGAGTCCGTTGAGGACCATCTTAGCTAGTTCGGCACCGTTGCGGGGGGAGCTTAGATTGAGGTGGAACTCGATGGTTTCCCCACCCTTTGCGCTTTTCTTGAATTTCTCGAGGCTGCGGTAAACGAGGGAGGACTTTCCGCAGCCGCGGTAGCCGGTGACCAGAATGCTGCCGCCTTTGCTTTTCTCGAGGATGGAAACGAGTTGCTCGACCTGTTGATAGGGCTCGCAAAAAGTGGATGTCTTCGGAGTTTTCCTCTTCAGGGGCGAAGAGTCGGCGGGATGGTGAGAAAACGAGAAGGCCTGAGCAAGCCCGACCCAATAGGCGTCGTTTTGCGCGGTCTTGTTCGGCCAGTGGGGGAGTGCCCGGTAGATGTTGTTGATCGGCTGATCAATGCGCTCTTGATCCGTGATCTTCTTCGTTCCTGAATGCGGTTGCGCCATGGCCTGTTGAGTGAAACTCGAGGTGGTTCAGGCATTCATCCAGCTTTGGAAGGAAGTGAGATTACCGGGGCGGTAGGCTCCGCCGAGTTTTTGCCAGCGCGAGCGGACGGATGAATGAAAGGTTTGGTCGAGAATTGCATCGGCCGGGATGACTCGAGGCCCCGATCCGAGGATGTCCATTAGACCGCCGTCTTCGTCGAAGGGGCTTGATTCATCGCTGTTGGTGCCGCCAGGGATCAGGGTTTGATCAAGAGAGAGGCCGAGTGACGCGACGGAGTCCGCCATCCAAGTCAGGGTGATGTTCGAAAGGGGAGCTTTCTCGATGGAGCCGCCGCCGATGCACCCATGGTCGCCGACAAACCACTTTTGATCGAGTTGGTTGGGTTGGGGAGGGATGGGCCTCCATGGGAGTGGCGGCGAAAACTTTCCGGCGCTCATCGATGCCGATGGCGTGGAAGGCGTGGTCGACGATGGGAGAGAGCTCTTGATCGTGAAACGAATAGCGGGCATTGGCCCAGTTATCGAACGGGAGGAAACGAACGAGGTCGGGAATCCCGAGCGAGCCCACGGTATCGAAACATCCGATCGCGGTGATGCGGGCGTCGCGAGAGAATGATCTGCGGAAGTTGCGGCTTTCGTCGGCTTTTGGGCGTTTTTCACGGTCACGGTAGAGGCCGATGGCGGCGTCGGTCTGGCGGATGAAAGGGCGCTTGATCAGGCCGCAGTTATAGATGAGGCCTGCGAGGCTGCGGACGGTGTAGGCTCCGCGACTGTAGCCGAATAGGTAAATTTCGTCGCCGGGTTCCCAGTTGAGAACAAGGAAGCGGTAGGCTTCGGCGACGTCGGTATCAAGCCCGAGCCCGAAGGCTCCTCCGGCGAGGCGGTTGGCGAGATCGCGGGTCCCGACGCCGGAATCGTAATAGGCGATCTGTGGGGCGGGTTCTCCACTGATCACGCCTTCTGGAAGGATGGCTTGGAGGAGCTTGACGATGTTCGTGGGGTGGCGGGTTTCGAGGTCCTGCCAGGTGCCGTCACAGCAGACGATGAGTCGTTTTTTCATGGGTCGGGTTATGGGCTGGGGTGATGGTGTTGAGGTGAAGGGTGTTCGGAACGTCCCCGACGGTGCTCAGAGCTTCCTCGAGGGTGTCCCGAATGGGGGTGGATCGTGCTCGGAACATTCTCAGGGGTGTGCGTCGCACCCTGCTGAGTGCTCGGAACGAGTACCGGAGGTCTCGAGCTCCGCGGCGGGTGCTCGGAACTCTCTTTAGGGTGCTCCGAGCACGCTGGGCGAAGCTGCGAACATACTCATTGAATCAGCGTGGGCTGGCGTGCTTATCCGGGGCGGCTTATTGGGTGGCGGCGGGGTCGGCGGTGCGGCGGGCGGTGAAGCGTTGGCCTACGCGGTCGATGAGGTCGTCGAGGCCGGCGCCGCGACCGGAGCGCTTGGCGGCGGCGTAGACTTCGAGGGCGGCGAGGTAGGCCTCGCTGCCGGCGGCGAGCTGGGTGTCGTCGAGGAGCTCGGCGAGGCGGGCGACGCGCGAGCGGAGGCTTTCGAGTTGCATCCAGAGGGCGAGATCGCGGCCGAAGGCTTCGATGTCGAGGTTGCGGGGGAGGAAGGAGTCGTCCTGTCGGGCGACTTCGAGGGTGCGCTCGACGAAGGCTCGGCTTTTGTCGCCCATCTTGGGAAGGGATCGGCGCTCGTCGGGGGTGAGGTCGGCGAGGAAGGGGAGGGCGGCCTGGATGGCGGTGAGATGGCCTTCGATGGCGGTGCGGTCTTCAGGGGTGAGGCTGGCGTCGATGGTGTTGGGTGTGCTCATGGTGTGGTTGGGTTTTGGTTTGAGGATTGAATTTGGGTTTCGGTGGCATGTTGGAGCTCTGAGGTCTCCGAGAGAGGCCCGATGCTGTCGGCGGGAACTGCGACCTCGAACCAAATCTGATACAGGCCTTTGTCACCGTGGACATAGGATACGTTCCGAATAAGGACCGTCGCTCCCTTCACAACATAGGCGGTCGCCGGGGCAAGTATGAGCTCGTCACCTCGCTTGCGAGGCGCTTCGGATCGGAGGAACACATTCGCCAAAGCGGTAATTTTGACCTTCGTTTGTTCAGGGATCTTACCGTTGATCGCCGTGATCTGGTCCGTGAAAGTCTCTGGAGTTTCGGGACTTGAAAAATCCTTGCCAATCAGGCCATCCATCGATCCGGCAGGAATGTTGAAAAGGTGGCCTTTCCATCCATCTGGAGCCCGCCAGTTCGCGTAGCGTACGAATCCTTCGAATGGCGTGGGCTCGGCGCGAGGCGGGGCCGGCGCGGCGGGGGGGGGATGTGGCGAATCGCTAACGGACGAGGAACCTGCGGGAATGGGCGTGACTCCGGGGGTGAGGGACGGGGTTTCGGAATCGCCGAGCGGTGAGACGTTGGGTGTTGCTTGTAGACTCTGCGTGTCGGCGGCGGCTAAGGAGGGGATAGCCGTCTCGCGAGCCAAAACGATTTCTTCCTTTGTGAAGGCTCTAACAGGGTTGGAGGACGTTCCAAACTTGTCGCGTTCGATCCTGCGCTCAATGGCATCTTCGACGTGGTCGAGTAGGCGTTGGACATAAAGGGAGTAATTCAGCGCTTTTTCCCCGTCCCTAATCTTCTGGAGTTCTTGTTCGACGCTCAGGGTGTACTTTGATGGCACTTGGGCGAGAGAATCGGCGACTTTGGCCAGGTGGACTCGGGCGCGGAGGTTGGCTTCAGGTGCGATTCCGCGTGCGCAGGCGAGCAGAAGGTCGCCGACTGTCCTAGTTATCTCCCGGTATTTGCCGTCTCCGGAGTCCGCTCCGATGGCCGCGTCTCCCTCGACTTCGCCTGGGTTCGTGAAGGCTTCGATTTGGTGCTCAATCCGGTCAAGTTGCGCCATGATTTTCTCAGAAGTTGCGGAGACGCGTTCGGTGGATTCGTGACCCATGGCTTCCGAGCTTTTTCGACGACAATGATACCGGCGAAGCCGAACACGATGGCGATGGCGAGTCGGCGAGGGTTGGGTTCCACGTCGCTACCGGCGACGATGTAAAGGCCGACCCACGCGGCCAGGATACCAATTATCGGAAGGACCACGAACGGTTGGGGGAGGACGTGCGCCAGTGGCTCTCCGGTGACAAGATATTTGGCGATCCCGCCAAGTGCGCCACCTATACCAACCAAAAGGAGGTCGGCGAAGGTGGATGAGCGATCAAGACCTGTAATGGCGCGAACGAGCTGGCGGGTGCGTTGCCGTACCCACCGCGCCAAGCGCCGGCACGAGATACCATTGCGAGATCGAGGTTTGGCTGACATGCGAGGGTTCA